>NZ_BGOW01000021.1 GCF_003851125.1 Sulfuriferula multivorans
CGCGCTACGTTAAAAACGCTTCCTCATTCCTGGCCGCAGTCCGCATACGCTGCTTGGTGCTTTGGCTCGCTATCTCGTGACGACACTATCTAGCCTCTGGTAAAGCGACTGATTACTTTGCCTGGGCAGGATAAAGATTTTTCGCCGCGCCTATCAATTCCATTGTCTTGACGTATTCTGCGCTGCTGGTCTTGGTTAGATGGGTATTCCCCGCGCCCCCGCCCACCGTGATGGCGGCCAGTGCAGCCTTGCCGCTGGCGCTATCACCTATCGTCACCAGGGCCTCAGTAATTTTTTTCGCTTGTTCTGGTGGCATGTCACGTGCCAGAGAGATCGCAAAACCCGGGACAGGATCGGCTTTAGCCAATATCCGCAGCTTTCCTGGATGCGCCTTCAATGCTTCTCCTGCCACTTTCGGCCCCACGGAAATCACATCGACCGAGTTTTCCAGCAACAGCGAAACCAGTGTGTCCTGAAAGTTTATTTCCTGTACTTGCTTGAAATCACGATTCAGCATGACCCCCTCGCTCTGCAGCAAATGGGCCGCCAACTGGCCTATCAGCGTTTTACGGCTCACCATACCAATTCGCGAACCTTTAAGGGAGGCGACGGTTTTGTATGGGCTTGGTTCCCTGACCAGCAGAACCGAAGCGAGATCCTTGAACTTCGCAACCGGATTGAATCCGGAGACCTTATAAGCCTCGGCAATCACATTGGTGGGCCCCATCAACAAGTCATACCGACCCTTGCCTGCATGCGCATCGATCGTCTTGAAGCTTTGCGTGATGTCGGTGCGTACCTGAGTCCCCGCAGCTTTGCCGATATAGTCGGCCAGCGGCTGGAATGAATCCCTTAACACCCATTGATCCTCACTGCCGTAGGCGCCGGGATTGATGCCAAACATCAGCCGGTCGGCTGCGTGCAGGTTAAAAGGTAACAGTAGCACTACAGTCATAAAGAAAAAACGCTTTGCCTTCATTTTTAATCTCCTTGTAATATTGAGCACTTATAGTTTCAGTGTGCATTCTTAGATATCAAGCTATTATTTTTAGCATGCTGCTCAATCAGCGATGCAGCATCGATTCGATAACGTGTATCCACTACCGAATCTAAGTCACTCCCATATACGAGCAGTAAGCATGCCATTTATCGATTGTTACGATCAGGCTGCTGTATAAACGTGCGTCTACTTGATTTGATGTCGATATTCAGCCGAATTACTCTAATCCGATCATCTGAGCCGCATCTGTTACCTGTTAGCTTTTCATCAACTCTGTCTGACAATTCGCCGCAAACACAGGCCGCGATACTATGGATAGCGAGGTATATCTGGGCCAGCTAAAAACAAACACCCGCTTATCGCGGGTGTTTGTTACTTACTAGGCAAACACGGAAAATCAGATGCTGTTCAGCATAATAATGCCTGACTTCCCTGTTAACGTTATTGTTGTAAACAATATCCCATGCGTCAGTTATTTTCCGACGGCGGGTAAAGCTTTTGCGACGCGCTAATTAGGGCCATCACTTTTGCATATTCAGCGCTATTCGCTTTGGTGAGACTGGTAACGCCCACACTCCCACCCGCCGAGGCAACAGACAGAGCCGCTTTGCCACTCGCGTTGTCACCCATGTTCAACAATGCCTCGGTTATTTTTTTCGCCTGGGCTTGTGGCATGTCTTTAGACAAAGCGATCGCAAAACCAGGAACCGGATCGGTATTAGCCAAAATCCGCAGCTTTCCAGGATTATCCTTTAATGCCTTTGTGGCGGCTTCGTGCGAAATGGCAATCACATCCACGGAATTTTTCAGCAACAGCGAAACAAGGGTATCCTGAAACCTTATTTCCTGCACTCGCTGGAAGTCCTTGCTCAGCAACAATCCCTGCTTATTCAACAAATCCGCAGACAGCGCCCCCATAAGCGTTGCACGGCTTAGCATGCCGATTCGCGAATTTTTCAGCGAAGCTACGGTTTTATATGGACTTTGCTCGCTGACTAGCAAAGTCGCGTGCAGATCCTTGAATTTTGCTACTGGAACAAAACCGGCGTCCAGAAGCGCCCGGCCTATCACATTCGTCGGCGCCAGCAACAAGTCATATCGACCTTTGCCGGAGTGCTCATCGATAGACTTGAAATTTTGCGTAATATCGGTACGCACAGGAATGCCGGCTGCCTTGCCGATATAATCGGCGAGCGGCTGGAACGAATCCCTTAACATCCATTGGTCTTCCTTGCCTGCCGCAGTGCCGGGATTGATGCCAAACATCAGTCTATCTGCTGCCTGCAGGTTAAAAGATAGTAGCAACGTTGCAACAAAAAATATTTTCCGCATTATTTGAGACACCTTTTTGACAATGTGCAATTCAGACTTATGCGTCTGGTTCTCGCTATCAGCCAGCCAGATGCAAACTCGAATTCAGGAACATAGTGCCCATCTCACATACCAAACACGTGAGCGTTAGCAAGCGCTGCGGATCCCATCACGCACATATGATTAAAACAATGATTTCACTGGGAGAAAACAGGAAAATCTGCCACCCACCTATTATGTCCATTGCCGTCGAATCAACCCCGCATCCTGGAACTGATGCTGCAACCCGATTAACGACAAAAAACAAACTATCTTAAGCAGGCTATGACGTATTATCCGTTGGCATTTTCCCGACGCCGCTCAATAGTCCACCAGAGCCGAAGCGTTGTCTTGGCGCCAGGCGAGAGAGATAAGCAGCTGAATTGTCTCAATCGCTTATTTTTCAGATGCAGAACAATATTTTGACAGCAGGTAGGCGTGGAATTCCTCGCTCACCTCATCATGCTTCAATGCATATTCCACCGTGGCTTTCAGATAGCCCAGCTTGCTGCCGCAATCGTAGCGCACCCCTTTAAACTCGTAGGCTTGTACCTGCTGTTCCTGCAACAAGCTGGCAATCGCGTCGGTAAGCTGGATCTCGCCGCCAGCACCCGGCTGGATGTTCTCGATGTGATGGAAGATGCGCGGGGTAAGAATGTAACGCCCAACTACGCCTAACGTGGAAGGCGCATCCTCCGGACGGGGTTTCTCCACAATCGAACTTACCTTGTGCAAACCATTGGAGAGCGGCGTTGCCGCCACGATCCCGTACTGGCTGGTTTCTTCACGGGCAACATTCTGAACCCCCAGCAATGAGCATTGATAGTAGTCGTATAAATCCACCATCTGCTTCATTACCGGCGGCTCGCCGTCGATCAGGTCATCGGCAAGGATCACGGCAAAAGGCTCGTTTTGCACCACCGGTTTTGCGCACAGCACCGCGTGTCCGAGGCCCAGCGCCTCAGACTGGCGAATGTAAATGCAATTCACGTGGGACGGCAGTATGCCGCGCACCAACTCAAGCAACTTGGTCTTGCCATGCGCTTCCAGTTCGGCTTCCAGCTCGTAGGCCTTGTCGAAATGGTCCGGGATGGAACGCTTGCTGCGCCCTGTAATAAAGATCAGGTCGGTAATACCGGCTGCGACGGCCTCTTCCACAGCGTATTGAATCAATGGCTTGTCTACAATAGGCAGCATTTCCTTTGGACTGGCCTTGGTAGCAGGCAAAAATCGTGTGCCCATGCCCGCAACCGGGAAAACCGCTTTGGTAATCGTGTTAGTCATGCTGGCTCCATAGTGATTACAAAATTCATTTTAAACTGTTCAATAATTCCAGCAATGCGGCCTCATCGAGAATTTTGACGCCGAGTTCTTGCGCTTTGATGTATTTGCTACCGGGATCAACGCCAGCCACCACATAGTCGGTTTTTTTCGACACGCTACCGCTCACTTTACCACCTAGCGACTCAATATTTTCCTTGGCATCTTCGCGGCTCAGATTGGGCAAGGTGCCGGTGAGCACGAAAGTCTTGCCGACAATTGCGCTGGTTTGGATGGACATGCCCGGCTCGTCTTCCGGCCAAACCACCCCGCTAGCGCGTAGCATATCGATCACTGTGCGGTTATGCGGCTCGGCGAAGAACTGCGCAACGGATTGCGCCACCACCGGTCCCACATCGGGTACCTGCTGCAATACAATCTGGTCGGCAGCGATCAACGCATCCAGATTGCCGAAGTAACGCGCCAGATCCTTGGCGGTCTGTTCGCCCACGTTGCGGATACCCAGTGCATAGATAAAGCGTGCCAAAGTCGTGTGCTTGCTGGCCTCGATGGCAGCGAGCAGATTGGCGGCGGATTTGTCCGCCATGCGATCCAGATTGGCCAGTTTCACCATACCCAGCCGGTACAGATCGGCCGGGCTGTTGATCAATCCCATATCCACCAATTGGTCGACCAGTTTTTCGCCCAGTCCGTCGATATCCATCGCCCTGCGGCTGGCAAAATGCCATAGTGCCTGCTTGCGCTGCGCCGGACAATACAAGCCACCGCTGCAACGTGCCACTGCCTCATCCGGCAAGCGCACCACATGCGAACCGCACACCGGGCAAGTAGTGGGCATGACGAATTCGCGTGCGTCGGGCGGACGGCGTTCCGTGACCACAGACACGATTTCAGGAATCACGTCCCCCGCGCGACGCACATTCACCCAATCGCCAATGCGCACATCCTTGCGGCGGATTTCATCCTCATTATGCAACGTTGCGTTGGTCACCGTCACGCCGCCGACAAACACGGGAGCAAGCCGCGCCACCGGCGTCAACGCACCGGTACGGCCGACCTGCACGTCGATCCCCATCACCTGGGTCAGCTCTTCCTGTGCCGGAAATTTGTGTGCAATGGCGAACCGGGGTGCACGTGCGACAAAGCCAAGCTGCTCCTGCAAGACGAGATCGTTGACTTTATATACCACGCCGTCAATGTCGTAGGGCAACTGAGCACGGGCACTTCCAATCTGGCGGTAGAAATCCAGCAGACCGGACACACCCTGCACTACGTTGCGCTGTCTGGCGATAGGCAGATGCATATCCAGCAGCTGATTCATTATTTCAGCGTGGGTCGGGGGGGTAATCCAGCCATCTGCGGCGCCAATGCCATAAGCGAAAAAATGCAGACGACGGCTGGCAGTGATGCGAGGGTCGAGTTGACGCAATGAACCTGCGGCGGCGTTGCGTGGATTGGCAAATTCCTTGTCCCCGCGCTCGCGTTGAGCGACATTCAACGCAGCAAAGTCCGCTTTGAGCATGAGCACTTCGCCGCGCACTTCGAGCAAAGCAGGCGGTTGTTTGATGCCCAGTTGCATCGGAATTGCACGAATTGTGCGCAGGTTAGCCGTGACATCCTCGCCGGTGTAACCATCCCCGCGCGTAGCACCCTGCACAAAACGTCCCTGCGCATAACTCAGCGTAATCGCCAGGCCATCAAACTTGGGTTCAACTGCGTATTCGATTTGCGACAGCCCGGTCGACTCGCGGCAACGGCGATCAAAAGCCTCGATTTCCGCATCGTTAAACGCATTATTTAGCGATAACATCGGTACACGGTGAGTGATCTTGGAAAATGCCGCAACCGGCGCTATGCCCACGCGCTGAGTGGGAGAATCCAGCGTCACCAGCTCCGGATATTGGGTTTCCAGTGATTGTAATTCGCGTAACAAGCGATCAAATTCAGCATCGGGAATAACGGGTGCGTCTAGCGCGTAGTAACGGTAATTGTGGTACTCGATCTGTTCGCGCAACTGACGTGCGCGCACGGCAATCTCGGTGGGAACAGGCATCAGTCAAATAAGCGCAGCGCCCGCTTGCTGCCACCAGCAATACCGCGCGCCTGCATGCGTTTGTAGATTTGGTCGATTTGCATACGGATTTTGTCGATACCCGCCTGGGAGAGGGGACGGATATTGTCATCCACTAATTGACCACCCAGCTGCTCGCTGAGCTGATGCGCCAATTCGGTCATGCGGTCGAATGCCGCCAGCCCATTGGCCACGCGCGGCAAATCGAACAGCAGGGTGATGCCATGGGTGGAAAACGGTGCGTTTGCATTTGCCGTAAATGGCGCGGATTCGTGGTTGCACAATGAGTAAATCACCTCATTGGCAGCATTGCGGCATTGGTACACGCCGTCTACCGCCAGCACCATGTTTGCACGCTGCGCCAGTTCGCTGATCCTGTTGCCCGAAAACACTTCATTGTCACGGCTCACCACATTCAGGCCGATCAGCACATCCACATCCACGCAGAACAAATCGAGTTCGCTGGCCCGCTGCAATGCAGAGGGAATGTCGGGACATTCTGCTATACCATTGAAACGGCTGGCCAACTGCCGTGCCAAAGTGCACAGCTGTACCAGATGGTCTTCGCTGACAGCGCCATTGCGGTCAGCCAGTTGCAGGGCAATCACGATCTCCGAATAGGCATCTTCGCGCCAGCTGGCGATTTCCTCCCAGTCTCCGGCAAGATGGTTATAGCCAAACCAGTACATATGCTTGCCGCTAATACGGCTACGCTCGATCTGCTCAGTCATCGCGGAACCAGGAATCGCATCCGTGGTTTGCAGCCGAATCTCGAAATCAATCTCCGTATCTGTTGGAGGTGGCGGCAGCTCGACTGAGGGGGGCGCGGATTCCGGCTGCGATGCCACCCTTGCTTGAACCGGTATGGAATGTGCCGGCTGTGGCTCGTGAAGCGCGGAAACATCAGCCTGATAATTGATTGTTGATGAGTTTGTGCCGGTAGTTGCAACTGGCTCTATCTGCTCATGCATCCGGGGAGAGCCTGGCACGAATTGTTCCGCATATCCCGGTTCATCCAGATAGGGTTCGATGCGCGCTGCATCGGATTCGGTGCCTGGTTGTCCATCCAGTAAAACATCCTGCTGAGACTCAAACATCTCGCGTGACTGCTTGCGGTATTTTCTTTCCTGAAACCAGTTGTAAAGGACAATCGCTACGACCACTACGATTGCGACGGCAATCAGACTGATTTGCAATGGATTCATCTTTGCTTTCCGTCTCCCGCGCCACCTGGAAGTGGCTGCTGTTTATTATTCCCGTTTTGAGCAGGCGCCGCTGGTTGTGCCTGTCCCGGTTTCAATACCTGAAAAAAAACTTCGTCGTTACGGATCATGCCCAATTCGTTGCGCGCCCGCTCGGCAATCGCATCCAGCCCATGCTTCAAGTCGCGCACTTCGGCATCCATCGCCAAATTACGTGCGGTCAGGTTGGCATTGACCTGTTTTTGCTCGGCGACCTGACGGCCTGTATCCCACACCTGCAACCAGCCGCCTTTGCCAAACCAGAGCGGATACTGCAAGGACAGCAGCAAAGATACCAGAATCCAAGTCATCCAGCGCATCTGGCGCAATTAGATCAATTGCCGATCTGATAAAAAGCGGACCGGCCCGGATAGCGCGCAGCATCACCCAGTTCTTCTTCGATACGCAGCAATTGATTATATTTGGCCATGCGGTCGGAACGTGATAGGGAACCGGTCTTGATTTGCAACGCATTGGTTGCCACTGCGAGATCGGCGATCGTGGTGTCCTCGGTCTCGCCGGAACGGTGCGAAATCACCGAAGTGTATCCGGCACGCTTGGCAGTCTCGATCGCATCAAATGTTTCGGACAGTGTGCCGATCTGGTTGACCTTGATCAGGATGGAATTGGCGATCCCCTGGCGGATACCCTCGCTGAGGATTTTGGCATTCGTGACGAACAAATCGTCGCCCACCAGCTGGATGGTTTTTTTCAGCCGTGCGCTCAGCACTGCCCAACCCGCCCAGTCATCCTCGGCCATGCCGTCTTCGATACTGATAATGGGGTACTTGTCGCACCAGCTCGCCAGGTAGTCGGTGAATTGTTCGGAAGAGAGCTGCAGCCCTTCGGATTCGAGGTGGTATTTGCCGTCTTTGTAGAACTCGCTGGCGGCACAATCGAGGCCGATGGCAATGTCGGTGCCCGGCACGTAACCGGCTTTTTCAATCGCCTGCACGATGAGCTTCAATGCAGCTTCGTTGGATTCCAGATTGGGCGCAAAGCCGCCTTCGTCACCGACGGTCGTGGTCATGCCCAACCCGTCCAGCAGTTTTTTCAGCGCATGAAACACTTCCGCGCCATAGCGCAGCGCTTCGCGGAAGCTGGGCGCGCCGAGCGGAATGATCATGAATTCCTGCATGTCGATATTGTTGTTGGCGTGCGCGCCGCCGTTGATGATATTCATCATCGGCACCGGCAACTGCATCGGGCCCGCGCCACCCAGATAGCGATACAGCGGCAGGCCGGATTCTTCCGCCGCCGCACGCGCCACCGCCATCGACACTGCCAGGATCGCATTGGCTCCGAGGCGCGACTTGGTTTCCGTACCGTCCAGCTCGATCATCGTGCGGTCGATGAAGTGCTGTTCTTCCACATCCAGACCGATGATGGCCTCGCAGATTTCGGTATTGACGTTTTCCACCGCGCGCAATACGCCCTTGCCGAGGTAGCGCTGGGCATCGCCGTCGCGCAGCTCGATCGCTTCGCGGCTGCCGGTGGATGCGCCGGACGGCACGGCAGCGCGTCCCATTACGCCCGATTCCAGCAACACATCGGCTTCTACAGTGGGGTTGCCGCGCGAATCCAGAATCTCGCGGGCGATGACATCAACAATTGCACTCATTTATTTTCCCTGTCCAATCAACGGCTACGCTATGCGCAACCTATTTCACTTTGTTTTCAATCAATCCGCGCTGTTTCACCAGCGCATCCATTTCTTTCAGCGTGTACAGCAATTCTTTCATCAATCCCAGCGGCCAGGCATTGGGTCCGTCGGACAGCGCCTTGGCCGGATCGGGATGCGTTTCCGCAAACACACCGGCCACCCCCGCCGCCACCGCTGCACGCGCCAGCACCGGCACGAATTCACGCTGGCCGCCGGAAACATTGCCCTGCCCGCCCGGCAGTTGCACCGAATGCGTGGCGTCGAACACCACCGGGCAGCCGGTTTCGCGCATCACCATCAACGAGCGCATATCCGACACCAGGTTGTTGTAGCCGAACGACACGCCCCGCTCGCACACCATGATGTTGTCCTGCCCGCCGTTGGCGGCACGCGCCTTGTCCACCACGTTCTTCATATCCCAGGGGGCAAGGAACTGCCCCTTCTTGATATTCACCGGCTTGCCCGCGCACGCCACAGCGTGGATGAAATCGGTCTGGCGGCACAGGAAAGCGGGCGTTTGCAACACATCCACCACCGCTGCCACTTCGCTGATTTCCTCGATGCTGTGCACATCGGTCAGAACCGGCACGCCGATTTCCTTTTTCACATCGGCCAGGATCTGCAGCCCGGCGCTCATGCCCGGCCCGCGGAACGACACGCCGGAACTGCGGTTGGCCTTGTCGTAGGAAGACTTGTAGATGAACGGCACGCCCAGCTCGGCGCAAATTTCTTTCAGCGCCCCGGCGGTGTCCATCGCCATCTGGCGCGATTCCACCACGCACGGGCCGGCGATCAGGAACAGCGGTTGATCCAGGCCCGCCTCAAATCCGCACAGTTTCATACTGTTTCTCCTGCTGCAGCGAACTTTCCTGCTGCAGATTGCTGATGGGTAAGCGCCGCCTCGACAAACGCCTTGAACAGCGGATGCCCGGCACGCGGTGTAGAGGTAAATTCCGGATGAAACTGACAGCCGATGAACCAGGGGTGATCGGGCAATTCCACCATTTCGCATAGACCATCGCTGGCAGACAGTCCGCTCACTTTAAGTCCGGCCTGTTGCAATTGCGGCAGCAGCGCGTTATTGACCTCATAGCGGTGGCGGTGACGTTCAGTAATCTCGTCGCTGCCATACACGTTGCGTGCAAGCGAGTTGGCATCGAGTTTACAAACCTGGCCGCCCAGACGCATGGTGCCGCCCAGATTGGAATTCGCGCTGCGGGTTTCCACCTGGCCGGCGGCGTCTCTCCATTCGGAAATCAGCGCCACGATGGGATGCGTGGTGGCCGGTTCGAATTCGGTGCTGTGCGCGTCTGTCATACCCGCCTTGTGACGCGCATATTCAATCACGGCAAGCTGCATGCCGAGACAGATGCCCAGGTACGGCACCTTGTTTTCCCGCGCATACTGGATCGCGGCAATCTTGCCCTCGACACCGCGTTTGCCGAAACCGCCCGGCACCAGGATGGCATCCATGCCGGTAAGGCAGCCGATACCGTCCTTCTCGATCTGCTCGGAATCCAGGTAGTGGATATTGATATGGGTGCGGGTATGAATCCCCGCATGGATCAGCGCCTCGGACAGGGATTTGTACGACTCGGTCAGCCCCACGTACTTGCCCACCATGGCGATATCGATCTCATGCTGCGGATGCTCCAGCGCTTCCACCAGGCCGTTCCACATGGACAGATCGGCGGGTGGCGGCGTGATGCCGAACTTGCGGCAGACAATCTCGTCCATGCCCTGTTCGCGCAGCATTTCAGGAATTTTATAAATGCTGTCCACGTCGTGCACGGAAACCACCGCACCCGGTTCCAGGTTGGTAAACAGCGCAATCTTGCGGCGTTCCTCGTCGGGCAACGGGCGGTCGCCACGGCACAGCACCACGTCGGGCTGGATACCGATCTCGCGCAGTTCTTTCACCGAGTGCTGGGTGGGTTTGGTCTTCACCTCGCCCGCCTTGCCCAGATACGGCACCAGCGTGAGGTGGATGTAGCAGGTATTGTTGCGCCCCTCTTGCAAACCCATCTGGCGGATCGCCTCCAGGAAGGGTAGCGATTCGATGTCGCCCACAGTACCGCCGATCTCGACAATGGCCACCTCGGCCCCCGCTGCGCCGTTGCGGATATGCAGCTTGATCTCGTCGGTAATATGCGGAATGACTTGCACCGTGCCGCCCAGATACTCGCCGCGCCGCTCCTTCTTGATCACCGATTCGTAAATCTGGCCAGTGGTGAAGTTGTTGCGCTTGCTCATGTGCGCATGGGTAAAGCGCTCGTAGTGGCCGAGATCGAGGTCTGTTTCCGCTCCGTCCTCGGTGACGAACACCTCCCCGTGCTGGAACGGGCTCATGGTGCCGGGATCCACATTGATGTATGGGTCCAGCTTCATCATGGTGACTTGCATGCCGCGCGATTCAAGAATGGCGGCGAGAGAGGCGGCGGCGATTCCCTTGCCCAGGGAAGAAACCACACCGCCAGTAACGAAGATATAACGGGTCATGTTGATTTACGGCGCAGGTAATGCTGAATTTTAGCGTAAAGCGCTGGGGGTAACAATTGGCAACAGCGATAGCTGTTTAAATTCACTGTCCAACTCCACCCATGTTTTGGTCAAATTGTTATTTCGGTTCTTGATAATACCCAGGCGGGACGGGCGGTGGCCCGAGCATCTCAGCCAGCTTGCCTGCAATATCGAGAATCTCCATGTCATGCCAGCGCCGGCCCACCACCTGGACGCCGATAGGCAGACCCTCCTCAGACAAGCCCAACGGGATGACGACCACCGGATGCCCGGTGAGGTTGAAGATGCTGGTATGGTAAACCGTAGCCATCCAATACGGCATTTTCTTGCCGTCGACATCAATCGCTTTCCCCGGCACTGTCACGGCAGCGCGTCGGTGGGTGAATGCGGGCGTCGCCGCCACAGGGCAGATGAGTGCATCGCAGTGATCGAACATTCCCTCCATCCCGGCGATAAAGATTTCTCTTTCGGTCAGTGTCTTCATATATCCGCTAATGCCCATGCGTAAACCTTTGGCCATCCCAGCGTGAAACGGCTGATTTGGAAACATCAACGGATAAAGCGCTGCACCGAGCCAACGCAATGGAACGGGCACACCCGGGACAGCCATTGCCGTAGTCAGCGCACCGCCAATGCGCCATGCCGCGTCGAAATCCAGCGGCGGCGTACGTTCCTCGGTCTTGCAGCCGCGCTCACCTAAATCGGCAAACAATTGCTGCAACAAGCGCCGGGTATCGGCGCTTACCTCCAGACCGCCAAAATCGCTCGTCCAGGCTAAACGCAAATTTAGCAGTGGCTTGGTGGATGCGGGGGTCAACGGAACGGGAGGCACCAGAAAATCGCGACCATCGGGACCCGCGATGACTGAAAATACCAGCTTGAGGTCATCGACTGAGCGGGCAATCGGTCCGAAGCAGACCAAATGTCGAAATGCATGGGGCTTGCCGGGCAAGTCCGTGATATGTCCCGTACCAGGAACCCGATATTCCGTCGGCTTGAAGCCATAGACACCACAATAGTGCGCCGGAATACGGATTGAACCATTACCGTCACTACCCAGTTCAATAGGCGTAAGACCGGCGGCCACCGCTGCCGCCCCTCCACCTGTACTGCCGCCCGGTGTGCGACCAAGATCCCAAGGATTATTACCAATGCCTAGCAAGGGACTATTGGTCTGCACATCCTGGCCTAAAACAGGCATATTGGTCTTGCCGAGGAGGATAGCGCCCGCTTGCCGCATTCTGGCTACCGCCGTGGCATCACGCGCCGGGATATGGTTTGCCAACCCTTTGAACCCTGCCGTCGTTCGTAAACCTGCCGTTTCGTAAAAATCCTTGGCGGTAAATGGCACACCATGCAATGGTCCCCAGCTTTCGCCACGAGCCCGCGCTGCATCCGCTTCGCGAGCTTGCTGCCGTGCGCGTTCCGCATCCAACGTTACGATGGCATTCAGTTTTGGATTGTATCTGGCGATTTGTGCCAAATGCGCCTCAACCACATCAAGCGAGCTAATCGCACCGGAATGTATCGCTTGCGCCAAGCGACTCGCTGTGGTGAAAATGGGGTGCTCCATGCACGGCTCCCTATAGATGCCGATCTACATCTTCAATTTAGCTTGCGGCTCATAGGCAGTCGGCACAACGCCAGATTATTACGCCTTACAAGCGACTAACAATTTAGCATCCGTCACGGTGACATATAACCATGTTTATCGAGCTTTAGTCGTGCGGCAGCGCACGCTACACCGATTCCGATGCAAGCGGCTGGATATGTGTGTAGTTACCGCCCTTTTCCAGTTCCCATACGTCCAATGTTTGTTGCATCCGCAGCCAGATGCCGGGGCCGTTCCCGAGCAACTTGCCGATACGAACCGCCATGTCTGGCGTGATGGGACGCTTTTCGTGCAGGATTTCAGATACCGTCAGGCGCGAAACGCTCAAACGCAGAGCCAGTTCGGTTTGGGTCATGCGCAACTCGGGCAATACGTCTTCCCGCAGGATAGCGCCAGGGTGCGTGGGTTTGTGCTGGGTGCTACGCAAGCTAACGGGTTGTTCGTTCATCAGTGATAATCCTCCAGTTTAAGCATAGTGGCATCGCCCTTTCTAAACTCGAAGGTGATACGCCAATTACCGGAAACACGCACGCTGTAAAGATACTTTTTGTCGCCTTTTAAGGGATTCAGACGGGGGTTGAGCGTCCAGGCTCACCCCCGCCCCAACCTTTCCCAGGTCTCCAGCACCGTATCCGGGTTCAGCGACAGGGAATCGATCCCCTGCGCGACCAGCCAGTCGGCCAGATCGGGATGGTCGGACGGCCCCTGACCGCAGATGCCGACGTATTTACCGGCCTGCTTGCAGGCGCTGATGGCTTGCGAGAGCAGCGCTTTCACTGCCGGATTGCGTTCGTCGAAGCTGGCGGCGACCAGGGATGAATCGCGGTCGATCCCCAGGGTAAGCTGGGTCAGGTCGTTGGAACCGATGGAGTAGCCGTCGAAGTATTGCAGGAAGTCGTGCGCCAGAATCACGTTGGAGGGCACCTCGCACATCATGATCAGACGCAGACCCTGCTCCCCGCGCTTGAGGCCGTTGTGCGCAAGCGCTTCGACCACGGCGCGGGCTTCGTCCACGGTGCGCACGAAGGGGATCATCAATTCCACGTTGGTCAGCCCCATGATCTCGCGCACTTTTTTCACGGCGCGGCATTCCAGCGCAAAGGCGTCGCGGAACAGGGGCGAGACATAGCGTGCAGCGCCGCGCAGGCCGAGCATGGGGTTTTCTTCGACCGGCTCGTAGGCGCGGCCGCCGGGCAGATTGGCGTATTCATTCGATTTGAAATCGGACAGGCGCACGATCACCGGTTTGGGCCAGAACGCAGCGCCCAGCGTGGCCACGCCCTCGGCGAGTTTTTCCACATAGAAATTCACCGGATCGCCGTAACCCGCACTCTTGTCCTCCAATGTGGCACGGACATCGTCCGGCACGTTGGGATAGTCCAGCGCGGCGCGCGGATGGATGCCGATCTGGTTATTGATAATGAACTCCAGCCGCGCCAAGCCGACACCGTGGTTGGGTAGCTGGCTGGCGTCGAAGGCGCGCTCGGGGTTGCCCACGTTCATCATGATTTTGACCGGCGGCTCGGCCAGATTCCCCAGGGTGACTTCGGTGATTTCCACTTCCAGCCGCCCTTCGTACACGAAGCCGGTATCACCCTCGGCGCAGGACACGGTCACCTCGGCACCATCCCGCAGACAAGTGGTGGCATCGCCCGCCCCCACCACTGCCGGGATGCCGAGTTCGCGCGCAATAATCGCCGCATGGCAAGTGCGCCCGCCGCGATTGGTGACAATGGCAGACGCCACTCTCATCACCGGCTCCCAGTCCGGGTCGGTCATATCCGTGACCAGCACGTCCCCCTTTTGCACGCGCGCCATTTCAGTCGGGCTGGCGATATTGCGCACCACGCCTTGGCCGATGCGGCTGCCGATGGCGCGACCCTGAGCGAGAATGCGCGAATGCTGTTTCAGCGCGAAACGTGTTTGCGTGGTGCCGACACGCGCCTTAACGGTTTCCGGGCGCGCCTGCACGATAAACAGCTCGCCGGTTACACCATCTTTAGCCCATTCGATATCCATCGGGCGGCCATAGTGCTGCTCGATGGCAATGGCCTGGTCCGCAAGCGCCACGACATCGCTGTCCGTCAGCGCAAAGCGGCGCCGTTCGGTTTCCGGCACTTCGACCACCTGTGTGGCATTGGCCGCATCCTGACTCGCGCCGAATATCATTTTGACCGCCTTGCTGCCCAGCGTGCGCCGGATTACCGCGCGGGTGGGCTTGTGCACATAATATTCGTCCGGGTTGACCTGGCCCTGCACCACGGTTTCTCCCAACCCGTAGGCGGCGGTGATGAACACCACGCCGTCGAAGCCGGATTCGGTATCCAGGGTAAACATCACCCCGGAACACGCCAGATCCGAGCGCACCATGCGCTGCACCCCGGCGGACAGCGCCACATGGTCATGCTCGAAACCCTGATGCACACGATAGGCAATGGCGCGGTCGTTATACAAGGAAGCAAACACCAGGCGGATGGCGGCGAGCACATTATCCACACCCTGGATGTTGAGATAGGTCTCCTGCTGCCCGGCAAACGAGGCATTGGGCAGGTCTTCGGCAGTGGCGGAAGAACGCACTGCCACCGGCACATCGCCCTGTTCCGCACAGGCAGCGCGGATGGCCGCTTCCAGATCCGGCTGCAATGGGCTCTGCGCTACCCAGTCACGAATTTCCTTGCCGGTCGCCGCGAGCTGCGTCACATCCGCCACGTCGAGCTTGCTCAAGACATCGCTGATGCGAGCAGTCAGATTATTGAAATCAAGAAAATCACGAAACGCCTGCGCGGTGGTGGCAAAGCCCCCCGGCACGTTGACGCCAGCACTGGACAGGTTACCGATCATTTCGCCCAGAGAGGCATTTTTGCCGCCCACGCGGGGAATATCGGTAAGCTTGAGCTGGGTGAAATCGATGATGTAGGGCTGGTTCATGCTCTTATCCTCAAAAGGCTGTTACATGCGGCACCAGTGTAGCCCGGACAATACCTTGTGTGTTGGTTCTGCACAGGGCGCAGCAGCCTGGACCCTACCCTGCCTGCCGCACCCGCTCGAACAGGCATACCGCCAGCGCGGCAGCCGCGTTAAGTGACTCCACCGTGCCCGGCATGGGGATGGTGAATTCTACGCCTGCTGCGGCACGCAGTTCAGCGGAAAGCCCGGCGCCTTCATTGCCTACTGCAAACGCCACCGCGCCGCGCAAATCGGTTTGATACAGGCTGTGCGCTGCACCCAGCGTGGCAGCGCATACCGCACCGGGAAAAGCCTGTGCTACGGCCGGTAGGTCGGCATTTTCGATAATATGGGTCGCAAAGTGCGCCCCCATGCCACCGCGCAGCACCTTGGGGGACCAGGCATCGGCACAACCAGAGGAAAGATACACCACGTCAACCCCCGCCGCCGCCGCGCTGCGCAACATGGCGCCGAGGTTGCCGGGGTCCTGGATGGCTTCCAGCAACACGCAGAAATTCGTTTTGGAGGGTGGGGCAGATTGGGGAATGGTGATCAGCGCCAGTATGCCGGTCGGAGCTTTAACCGGTGAAAGCACATTGAACAACGCTTGTGATAATGTCAGTCGCTCCACTTCGGCACAATCTTGCAGCAAGGAGCTGGCGGATGCGGCCGCTGTTGTTATCAGCAGCGCGGGACGGATTCCGGCCTCCAGCGCCGCGGTCAGCAAATGCTCGCCATCGAGCAGGGTTTGGCCGTATTCATGGCGCACAGCGGCTGATTCGGCGAGTTTTTTTACATGCTTGAAGCGCGGGTTTTGCGGCGAGGAAATGGTTTCTGTCATGTCGCGTCAGCGCGTGGCGAGAAGTAGTCGGTATTGTAGCTCAAGGTATCATAGGCAAAAATGAAAATAGCCCTCATTACTCCAGCCAAACCCGGTAGCCGTCTGGGTAACCGTCACACTGCGTTACGCTGGGCCGCCATGCTGCGCCAGCGCGGTCATCAGGTCGCGCTGGAAGTCAGCTGGAATAGCCACCCCGCCGACCTGATGCTGGCGCTACACGCTCGCCGTAGCGCCGATTCCGTTGCCCGGTTTGCCACGGCCTACCCGCAATGTCCGCTGGTACTGGCACTGACCGGAACCGACATCTATCGCGACATCCACTTTGACGCTGACGCGCAACGCTCGCTCGCACTGGCTACGCGCATCATCGTGCTGCAGGACAAGGGACTGGACGAACTGGCGCCGGCACTCCGCACCCGGGCGCATGTGGTATATCAGTCGGCGCCCAGCCTGGCGCGCAGGCCCCCGCTCCAACGCAGTTTCGAGGTGTGCATAGCGGGCCATCTGCGCACGGAAAAAGACCCGTTTCGCGCCGCCCAGGCCCTGCACCGGCTGCCTGCGGACAGCCGCATCCGTATTACGCAAATGGGGCAGGCGCTGGATCAGGCAATGGCCGCAGAGGCACAGCACTGGATGCGCGTCGAACCGCGCTACCGTTGGCTGGGCGAGCGCCCCCACGGTGAAGTCCTGCGCTATCTGGCGCGTGCGCCGGTCATGGTCATCAGCTCGCACATGGAAGGCGGCGCGAATGTGATCTGCGAGGCCGTCGCCGCCGGTACTCCGGTCATCGCTTCGGCGATCCCCGGCAACATCGGCATGCTGGGCGAGCATTATGCCGGTTACTACGCGCCGGCAGATACCGCCGCGCTCACCGCGCTGCTGCACCGTGCCGAATGCGACCCGACGTGGCTGGCGTTGCTACAAAATCAATGCGCGAGGCGCCGCGAATTGTTTATGCCTGAAACCGAAGCGGACTCCCTTGCACGCGTGATTGAAGCGTCCTTGCTAGCTTAGGGCCATTCCGGTATCGTCAGCCGATAAATTCATAACACCAAGGAGATCTACCCATGAGCAATAAAGTCAGAGTCGCATTACTCGGTTTAGGCAGCGTCGGAGAAATTTTCGCGGAAAATTTCCTGGAAAAGATTCAGGAAGAACACGCCAATGTGGAAATTGTCGCGGTTGCCTCGAGAGACCTGGAATCTCCGGTAGCCATGGGTTTCGTGCACAGCAAAATTCCGGTTTTTCGCGATGCGCTGGAAGTCATCGATCTGGGCGAGAAGGTCGATATCATTTTCGATCTGACCGGTAATGCACAATTGCGCAAGGATCTGCGTGCCCGTCTTCAGGAAACCAACAATCGCCATACCGTGATCGCTCCCGAAGTCGTCGCCCACCTGCTGTGGAGCTTTTTCGGTGAGGTCGGCGAACTGCCGCGCAGTTCACAAACAGGCTACTGACGCAACCTCATTTGCCACAAGCCTGGTCTTGTCCAGGCGCGTTTCCCATGTTCAACCGGGATCCTGCCGCGCTGGGTGGTCAATCGTACTGCCACTTCAGTCTGACTATGCCGCGTCAGGTAGAGCCTTCCCATGCCCCGCGCGTATCCTTATCTGCCAGGAAAGCAAAAAGCTGTAATTTTGCTACCATAACAGCGTGCCCCAACATTCAAATGAGGATCATGCTTAAAACACGCCAACGCAAAGCAACCGGAGGTCACCGTGAATAAACGGCGTATCAGTATGCAGGACATGGTTCTGGGCGAACCTTTGCAGTGGGACGTTTACGATACGGCCGGGCATTTGCTGCTCAGCCGCGGTCACGTCATAGATAACAACCATCTGCTTGAATCCCTGGTGGCACGGGGGATGTTTATTGATCTGCCCGACAAGCCAAACGAGGCACCGCAAGCAGCCGCACAGGTTCGGGAACTGCCGTCCGTACTACGCTTTATCAACCTGGCTCACAAACGGCTTGAGGGGCTGCTGTTTGGCTTGCATGCAGAGGCCGATGCGCAGGCCAAGATTCTCGAGGTTGCCAAAACGGTGATCTATGCCACCAATCTGAATCCCGATATTGCCATTGCGTGCATTTTGCTCAACCAGAGCGTGAGCAGCTATGCCGGACGCCATTCGATGGATACTGCTCTGGTGTCCCTGCTGGTTGCCCAGGTAATGAAAAAAAGCCCGGACGAGGTTCGCATCATTGTCGCAGCCGCCCTGACAATGAATATAGGAATGATACGCCAGCATGACCATTTTCAGGACAAGCAAGGGCCCTTGACCGAGAAGGAAATCGAGTTTATCAAAAAGCATCCGGAAGAAGGGGTGCAATTGCTAAAGCAGGCTGGAATCGACCATCCAGACTGGTTAACTTATGTATTGCAGCATCACGAAAACGAGGACGGCAGCGGCTATCCTCACAGCCTGAAAGGCCAGGAAATTTCACAGAACGCCAAGATCATTTCACTGGCTGACCGTTATTGCGCGCGCGTAACCGGCCGCACCTATCGGCAAGCTTTGCTGCCGCCCGCCGCATTGCGCGGATTGTTTGTCGAAGAAAGCAAAACCATAGACACACACCTGGCGCCTTATTTTATCCATGAACTTGGAACCTACCCACCGGGTACCTATGTGCGCCTGCAAAATGGCGAGATCGGTGTGGTCACCCACAAGAGCAAACAGGCATCGGCGCCGGTAGTACATGCGTTGGTCGGGCCACGCGGCGCGCCGCTGGCTTTTCCGATTCAGCGTGATACTGCAAAAGAGCTTTTCGCCATCCGCGAGGCAGTGTACCCGAGTCAGGCGAACGTCCGTTTCAGCATGCAGCATTTATGGGGAAAAGAAGCCAGGCTATGAATCAGCCTGATCCTAGCTAACCAGCAGGGCACCCAGCGTACCCACCACAATTGTCAGCAGCCCCAGGCTCAAGTTAACCCCCACCAGCATGCGTATCTGACCCAGCGCGGCACCGCCGGCCTGCCAATCCTGCGCGGCGACTGCGCGCTTAAGACGTTTGAACGGTGCAAAGAAGACATGCGCGAATAGCATCATCATGATGATTCCCAGGCCGAACATGGCAGATACGTACATGGGTGGCTTGCCAAGCTGCGCCATCATGTAAAGGCCGCTGGCAAGTATGGTGGCGACGCACAGCCACACCCAGGGAAAGAATTTGCCGAATACACCTTCCCACAGCGACAAACGCTGCGGCGGCTCGAGCCGTGCTGCGGCCACAGGACGCAGCGCCATATAGGCAAAAAACATACCGCCGACCCAGATGGTGAAGCCGAGCACGTGCAAAAATTTAGCAAATATCATGGCAGTTCTCCTTGATTAAAAAAACAATCCGCACAGCCTACACACAAGCGGCCGCGTTTGTCAGCTATTCCGGAAATGGTCTGGATTGTGCGGCCAATATGCAGCGCTGCACTGGCGCATAACTTCTACGATGCTCGATGGTGATGCCATGTTGATTCAAGGCCGCCAGATGCTCTTGCGTTGGATAGCCTTTATGGCGGTCAAAACCGTATTCCGGATAAATCTTGTGCAAACGCATCAAGTCGCGGTCACGCGCTGTTTTAGCGAGAATCGACGCAGCTGAAATGGCTGGCTCCGAAGCATCGCCCTTGACGATGGCACGCGCGGGTATCAGTATCTTCGGGCAATGCAGGCCGTCCACCAATACCTCTGCCGGCAGCACCTGCAATGCCTCCACCGCGCGTTTCATGGCCAGGAGCGTGGCCTGCAAAATATTAATTTGGTCAATCTCGGCGGCACTGGCCTGAGCCACCGCCCAGGCCAGTGCATGTTCCTGAATTAGAATTTCAAGCGATTCGCGGCGACGCGCAGAAAGTTTTTTTGAATCGTCGAGGCCGTCGATCGGATGCGCCGGATCAAGAATGACCGCAGCGGCAAACACGGCTCCGGCCAGCGGCCCTCGTCCGGCTTCATCCACGCCGCACACCAGCAAGGTTTTGTTCATCTGTGCTCCAGGTAGGGCAGCACGGCTTCAGCCATGCGCTCGGCGGTATTGCATTTGAGGGCTGCGTGCTGCGCGGCGAACTCGGTTTCCATGGCTTGACACTTATCCCGGTCAGCCAGCAAGTCCAGCACTGCGGCCGCGAGTTTTTCGGGGGTGGCGTTTTCCTGCACAAGTTCAGGCACCACATCGCGATTGGCGAGGATATTGGGCAACCCGACCCAGGGCAGATAGGCCTTGCGGCGCATGAGATAAGCAGTCAGTTTGGGCACGCGATAGGTAATGACCATGGGGCGTTTGAGCAGCGCGGCTTCCAGCGTCGCAGTGCCGGATGCAACCAGTACGACATCCGCCGCCGTCATAGCGTAATCGGCATGGCCGATCATGATACGGACAGGCAGCATGATGTCGTTACTGCCCAGGGCACTCTCAAAGATATTACGGGTTGTGCGGCTCAGCAGCGGCACCAAAAAACAGACTTCCGGATGCTGTGCATGAATCAGGCGTGCGGTGTCCACAAACAGTTGCGCATGATGCGCCAATTCGCCGGCGCGGCTGCCCGGCAACATCGCCACAATCGGCTGCTGGTTAGGGAGTTTAAGAAGTTCGCGCATTTCGTCGCGGTCCGGGTTATCGGGCAGCATATCGGCCAGCGGGTGTCCGACGTAGCTGACCGGGATACCTGCCTTGCGATAAATCGCTTCTTCAAACGGGAACACCACCAACATGTGGGTGACAGCACGTGCAATTTTCTTGATGCGCTCGCCGCGCCATGCCCAAATCGACGGACTCACATAATGCAGCGTGGGAATGCCGCGTGCCTTGAGGCGGGCCTCGAGAGCGAGGTTGAAATCGGGTGCGTCGATGCCGATGAACAAGTCGGGCGGATCGTCCAGCAAAGCGCGCCTGAGTTTGCGCCGGATGCCGAGGATTTCCGGCAGGTGGCGCAACACCTCAACGTAGCCATTCACCGAAAGCTTTTCCATCGGGAACAGGCTGCGTGCCCCCGCCGCAATCATTTTTGGTCCGGCGATACCGACAAATTCGATATCCGGGCGATGCGCCTTCAGGGCGGTGATCAGGTGGCTGCCGAGCAGATCACCAGAGGCTTCGCCCGCGACGATACCAATCCGGGGCGGTCGTGCTGCTGCCGCCATGTCAGCGAATAATGCCGCGATCGGTCTGACCGAGAAAATCCACCAGCAACCGGACTTCCGCAACACCTTGCGCCTGTTCTGCAAGACGCTCTTGTGCCTCGCTGAAAGTCAGCCCCTCTCGATACAAGGTTTTGTAGGCACGCTTGAGCCCGGCCAGCGACTCGGGCGAAAAGCCACGCCGCCGCAGGCCTTCGACATTGATGCCGTACGGTGCGGCAGGCTGTCCCGCGGCCATGATGTAAGGTGGAATATCCTTGAATACCACGCTGGAAATACCCGTCATGACATGGGCGCCAATTTTGCAGAATTGGTGCACGCCGGTAAACCCGCCCAGGATGGCATGATCTCCCACCGTCACATGCCCCGCCAGGGAAGCGTTATTGGCGAAAATCGTATGGTTGCCCACGTGGCAGTCGTGGGCGAGATGGACATAGGCCATGATCCAGTTGTCGTTGCCGACACGCGTCACGCCGGTGTCCTGCGCAGTGCCCAGATTGAAAGTGCAGAATTCGCGTATGGTATTGCGGTCGCCAATTTCCAGCCGGGTCGGCTCTCCCGCATATTTCTTGTCCTGAGGAATTTCTCCCAGGGAGTTGAACTGGAAAATATGATTATCGCGGCCGATAAGGGTGTGCCCGTTAATAATCGTATGCGCGCCCACCGTGGTGCCGTCGCCGATGACCACGTGCTCGCCGATCACGGCGTAGGGACCGATACTGACATGGGCGCCGAGCTGCGCGCCGGGATGAATGATTGCGCTGGGGTGAATCATCTGTTTCAGCGCAGCGTGGCCATCATCTCGGCTTCCGCCACGCGCTGGCCATCCACTTCGGCGTAGGTCGCATATTTCCAGATGCCCTTGAGATTGCGCAGGATTTCCGCATGCAGCATGAGCTGGTCGCCAGGCATTACCGGTTTTTTGAAACGCGCGGCGTCGATACCGGCAAAATACACCACCGCGTCACCATTGGGCGCATCTGCAACCGTCTTGAATGACAGCAGGGCTGCCGCCTGGGCCAGTGCCTCGAGAATCAGCACGCCAGGCATGACCGGATGCTTGGGGAAATGCCCAGGGAAAAATGGCTCGTTCATGCTCACGTTCTTGAGCGCCACGATGCTTTTCCCAGGCTCCAGAGAAATCACCCGGTCCACCAATAGAAACGGGAAACGGTGAGGCAAATATGCCATGATTTCGTTGATGTCCATGCTACTCATGTTGGTTTTTCTCCAGTTCGCCCAGCTTTTTTTCCAACTCGCGGATACGTTTGGCCATGCTGTCGAGATGACGCATCTGCACTGCATTTTTCAGCCATTCGCCATGTTCCGAAAAGGGCAGCGCAGAAGTATAGGTGCCAGGTTGGGTCAGTGATTTGGTAATCAGGGTATTGGTGGAAATATTCACTCCATCGGCGATCTCGATATGCCCAAAAATCATTGCCGCACCGCCGATGGTGCAGTGCGCACCGATTTTGGCACTGCCGGCAATCCCGGTACAGGCAGCTATCGCGGTGTGCGCACCAATGCGTACGTTATGCGCGACCTGAATCTGATTGTCGAGCTTGACGCCCTCCTCGATCACCGTATCGTCGAGCGCGCCACGATCCACCGTGGTATTGGCGCCGATCTCCACATCATTGCCAATGATCACCCGGCCGATCTGCGGTATTTTCAACCAGCGACCACCATCGGGTGCCAGGCCGAAACCATCGGAACCGATCACGCAGCCGGAATGCAAAATAACGCGATCCCCTATCATGCATCCGTGATACACGCTGACATTGGCGTACAGCAGACAGCCCTTACCGATAACACAATCCGCGCCGATCACGCTGCCGGCGCCGATAATGCTGCCGGCGCCGATTTTCGTCCCCTGTTCCACCACCGCATTGGCGCCAATACAGGCGTCATCTGCGATATGCACGGTGGGGTGCACCACCGCCGATGGGTGTACCCCAGGCACGGCTTCAGGCGGTGGATTGAACAGCGCGGAAACACGGGCGAAATACGTGTATGGGTTGTCGGCAATAATGCGTGGCCTGGTACTGGCCTCGGCCGCATCGCGCCCCAGTATGAACGCACCCGCTGCCGATTCAGCCAGCTGGCTGCGGTATTTCAGATTGGCGAGAAAGCTGATCTGGTCGGGCCGGGCACTGCTCAACGTGGCAACCTGGCTAACACGGGTTTGCGCATCTCCAAGCACTTCGCCGCCAAGGCGCCTGACAATTTCTGCCAATGTGTAAGACACGTCCGGCATAAGGCGCCCTTCAGGATTACTTGTCGCTCAGAGCGCGAATAATTTTGTCAGTGATGTCGATTTTCGGGCTGAAATAGACAGCTTCTTCGAGTATGACATCATACTTCTCAGCCTCACCGTAGGCATGAATGGCTTTACGGGCGCGGTCCTGCACCTTGGACAGTTCTTCATTGCGACGTACATTGAGATCTTCGCGAAATTCGCGCAGGGTACGCTGGTAATCGCGGTTCAGGTTGGCCAGATCACGTTCCTTGTTGCGGCGATCCGTGTCGGATTGGATCGCTCCATCCTTCTCCAGCTGAGCCTGCAGATCGCGTGCCTGCTTTGCCATTTTTTGCAATTCGGCTTCGCGCGGGGCAAATTCCTTTTCCAGCTTTTTTTGCGCCTGCAGGGCAATCGGCGCTTCACGGAACACGCGCTCGGTATTCACAAAACCGATCTTGATATCGGCTGACGCTACCCCGGCAGACATCAACCCTGCGCTCAATATAATTGCTGCCAAAACCTTATTCACTGCTCGCTCCTTAAAACACCGTGCCCAAGGTAAACTGGAACACCTGCGTCCTGTCATCCGGCTTGGGATTGAGTGGCTTCGCCAGACTGAACTTGAGTGGTCCGACCGGAGAAATCCAGCTCAATGCAATACCGGTGGAATAACGCATATCCTTGAAACTGAAACTGGAATAACGCCCCAGATAATCATCCGCCCCCCACGTCGAGCCTGCATCAACAAACGCGCTCATGCGCACCGATTTGTCATCCTTCAGGCCGGGCATGGGGAAAAACAACTCCGCATTACCCACCACGCGCTTATTGCCGCCTGCTGCGACTACACCGTTAATCGGGTCGTTCAGCTTAGGCCCCAGCGTGGAGGTATCGTAACCGCGCACCGAGCTCACGCCACCCGCATAGAAATTCTTGAAAAACGGCAGCGGCTTGCCTGAATAGCCATTGCCAAAGCCGATTTCGCCGTTCAGCATCAGGGTAAAATTCTTGCTCAATGGCTTGAACCACTGCTGTTGATAGGACAGCTTGTAATACTCGAGACTGCCGGGCGGTATACCAACCTCGCCGTAGACCCGCTGCAACATACCTTCGGTCGGGTACGTCAAACTGTCGCGACTGTCGCGCGCCCATCCCAGATCAGCGCGCACTGTATCGTTGCTGCTGCCAAACTGCTTGACGAAATCCTGGTACTGCTTGGGGCTGTTGGTATCCACCGTCAGGTCGAAGCGCTCGTATGCCAGCCCCAGGTTGATACTGTCTTTTTCGTTCAGCGGAATGCCCAACCTCACCCCCACGCCCTTGGTGGAATTCTGATAAGTGGCCACGCTGCTGAGCGAGGTGGTGTTGATGTCGCGCCGGTACAGGTCATAACCCAGGCTTAAGCCATCCGGAGTGAAGTAGGGATTGGTATAGGAAACCGAGTAAACCTTGTTGATCTTGCCGCTGTTGACCTGCAGGGATAATTGGTTACCGGTACCGAACAGGTTGTTTTGCGCGATCGAACCCGACAGGATCAGGCCTTCCGAGGACGAGAAACCTGCCCCGACCATGATGCTGCCAGTCGCTTTTTCCGTCACGCCCAGATCAATATCGACTTGATCCGTGGTGCCCGCCACCGCAGGTGTGGTGAGGTTGACATCGTTAAAATAGCCAAGCCGTTCTACTCGTTCGCGCGAGCGCTTGATTTTATCGGCTGCATACCAGGCGCCTTCCATCTGGCGGAATTCGCGCCGTACCACTTCGTCCTTGGTACGGGTATTGCCGGTGACGTTGATGCGATTGATGTACACGCGCCGGCCGCTGTCCACGTAGAAAGTGAATGCGACCTGATGTTTCTCTTTATCCACATCGGGCACTGCATTGACGTTGGCAAATGCATACCCGTCATTCCCCAGCCGATCGCCAATTTTTTTCGCAGTTTCGGTGAGTTTTTCGCGCGAAAATACTTCGCCTGGTTTCACTGCAATCAGCTTTTCCAGTTCTGCCGGGGGAACGACAGTCTCTCCCGTCAGCTTGACGCTGGATACGGTGTATTTTTCACCCTCGGTGATATTGATGGTGATGTAAATGTCCTTCTTGTCCGGTGTGATCGACACCTGGGTGGAATCCACATTGAATTCCAGGTAGCCACGATTCAGGTAAAACGACTTGAGCTTTTCCAGGTCGGCTGCCAGTTTCTGCTTGGAGTATTGATCGTTCTTGGTATACCAGCTAAACCATCCGGGGGTTTTTTCGCTCAGCTCATCCAGCAGCTGTTTTTCCTTGAATGCATGGTTGCCAACAATATTGATCTGCCTGATTTTGGCGGCCTCGCCATCCTGGATATTGAAAGTGATCGATACCCGGTTGCGCTCCTGCGGTGTGACCGTCGTCTCGATTTGTACCGCGTATTTACCTTTGCTGAAATACAGCCGTTTTATTTCCTGTACGGCACGATCCAGTATCGATTTATCGAAAATGCGGCCTTCCGTCAGGCCCGCCTGCTTCAAGCCGGTAGTGAGCTGCTCCTTGGAAAATTCCTTGTTGCCGATCAGCTCAACTTTGGAAATGGCCGGACGCTCCTCCACCACCACAATCAATACATTGCCCTGCTGTTCCAGCCGCACATCCTTGAAAAAACCGGTGGCAAATAGTGCCTTGATCGCGGCCGAAGCCTTTTCGTCATCCATCGTATCGCCGACTTTCACCGGCAAATAACTGAATACCGTACCCGCTTCGGTGCGCTGTATTCCTTCAACGCGGATATCCTTCACTACAAAATTATCCATTGCGTGGGCGGATACCGCCCACAGACTTGTAAGGAGTGCAGCCACAAGTTTGATTTGCATTAGGGTCAGCCTGTAAACAAACGGGAAATATCGTTATAAAAGGCAAAAATCATGAGGGTGAGCAACAGCGCCATGCCAATTTGCTGGCCGATTTCCATTACGCGCTCGGAGACCGGACTGCCTTTGATAAGCTCCGCGATATGATACATCAAATGCCCCCCATCCAATAACGGGATGGGCAACAGATTGAGCACACCCAGACTGATACTCACCAGCGCCAGGAAAGTCACAAATGCGGCCGGGCCGGTGCGTGCCGACTGTCCCGCATAATCGGCAATGGTAATGGGGCCGGACAGGTTGCGCCATGATACCTCGCCAGTCACCATGCGTCCCATCATCTGCAAGCTGAACACAGCCGTATCCCAGGTTTTGGCAAACGCCTTGGTGAATGCTGTCGCTACGCCATAGCGCGTTTTGGTTAGCATGGAATCAAATACTGCAGGGTCCACCTTGGGACCAATGCCTACCTTGCCCACCGCCACACCGGCTTCATCCGCGCGTTGTGGCACCAGCCGGATGTCGACCAGACCTGCCGGACTGGCGCGTTCCACCTGCAAGGTGACCGCTTTACCGGGCCGATCACGTATCGATTTAACCAGGTCCGACCACTCGTTGATCTTCATCCCATCCATTGCCAAAATGCGGTCGCCCACCCGCAACCCGGCACGCGCGCCCACGCTATCGGGCAACACCTGCCCAATCACCGCAGGAAGCGCCGGTTCAAACAAGCGGATGCCCAGTTTGGCTGCAATATCGGATTCGCCATCCACCGACACGCCAGCAGCATCCAGCATGCGTGTACCACCGCCCTGCAAAGCGATGCTGAGTGGTTGTTGTGTAGGCAGTTCACGCAGTAGCGCCCATTGCAGATCGGCCCAGCTGGCCACCGGCTCTCCATCGATTGCGCTGATCTCGTCGCCGCTATCGAGTCCGGCACGCGCTGCAGCGCTCGCCGCAGGCGGTTGGGCAATGACCGGCTTGAGGCCAGGCACGCCATGCATGAATAAGCCCCAATACAGCAGCACCGCCAGCAGCAGGTTGGCAAGTGGTCCGGCGACCAGGATCAACATGCGCGCGCCCACGCTTTGCAGGTTAAAGCTGCGATGCCGATCAGCTTCCGGCACGGGGCCTTCGCGTTCATCCAGCATCTTTACATATCCGCCCAGCGGGAAGCCGGCAATGGCCCATTCGGTGCGGTCTTTTCCCCAACGCCGCGACAGCAATGGCTTGCCGAAGCCAACCGAGAATCGCAACACTTTCACGCCTACCAGACGCGCCGCTGTATAGTGGCCGAATTCATGCACGACAATAAGAATTCCCAGTGCCACCGCAAAGGCAAGCAAGGTCGTTAACAGTGTCATGATCTACGCTCGCGCCCGTTGTGTTTCGAGGAAAGAATCCGCATCGGCACGCGCCTGCAGATCGGCCTGCACCAAATCATCCATGCTGCCCGGTTCTCCGCCTGGTGCACGCGACAATGCATATTCAATCGCGGCGGGTATGGTCAAATAGGATGCATGCCCGGCCAAAAATGCTGCCACCGCAGATTCATTGGCGGCATTCAATACGGCGGGCAACATGCCGCCACTGGCCAGCGCGTCAAAGGCCAGTTTAAGACAGGGGAAGCGCGCATAGTCCGGGGGTTCAAACGTGAGCCCGCGTCCAAACAAATCAAGCGCCGATACTCCAGCGTCGATACGCTCTGGAAAACCCAGCGCGTAGGCAATAGGAGTGCGCATGTCGGGGTTGCCGAGCTGGGCGATGACCGAGCCATCCAGATAATCGACCATTGAATGAATCACGCTTTGCGGGTGGATGACCACCTGGATCTGTGAAGGCGTGGCGTTGAACAGCCAGTGCGCCTCGATCACCTCCAGACCCTTGTTCATCATGGTGGCGGAATCCACCGAAATCTTTTTGCCCATTACCCAGTTGGGATGCGCACAGGCCTGCGCCGGCGTGACGTGCGCCAACTCATTGAGCGGCGTGGTACGGAACGGACCGCCCGAAGCGGTGAGCAGAATACGGCGCACCCCGCACGCTGCAAGATCGCCGCAAAAATGACGCGGCAACGACTGGAAAATCGCGTTGTGCTCGCTGTCGATCGGTATCAATTCCGCGCCGCCCGCAGCCACTGCCTGCATGAACAGGCTGCCGGCCATGACCAGGGTTTCCTTGTTGGCAAGCAGGATGCGCTTGCCGGCTTTGGCTGCTGCCAGCGCCGGACGCAGACCTGCGGCGCCGACGATCGCCGCCATCACCATATCCACTTCGGGTAACGCGGCAATCTGCTCCAGTGCGGCTATGCCCCATAACACTTCGGTCGCACTACCCATTGCTTTGAGTATTTCGCGCAGACGTGCGGCGCTGGCCGCATCCAGCACCACGGCATAGCGCGGAGAGTGCACCCGGCACTGCTCGGCAAGCTTGTCCAACTGGTGATTGCCGGACAGCGCCACCACATTGAAACGATCCGGGTGACGCGCAACCACGTCCAGGGTGTTGACCCCGATCGTGCCGGTCGCGCCGAGTATGGTGAGATGACGTACGCTCATAGCAGCGCCCGTGTCAGTAACTGACCGTGCAACAGCATCAGCGCCGATACCGGCAAAGCGGAGGTCAGCGCATCGATACGGTCCAGCATGCCGCCATGCCCGGGCAGCAAGTTGCCACTGTCCTTGGCGCCGGCCAGACGCTTGATCCAGGACTCGAACAGATCGCCCAGTACGCTCAAATAAAATACCAGCCAGACAAATAACACCGATGGCAACAACCACCCCGCAGGTGATTGCACCCGTCCCCATGCAGCCGCCACACCCAGGACAATCAAGGTATAAACCGTCACCGCCAACCACGCGCCGACAGCACCCTCCCAGGTTTTTCCGGGACTGATTTGCGCTGCCAGTTTGTGCCGACCGAAACGCTTGCCAGTGAAATAAGCTGCGCTATCGGCAATCCACACAACACCCATTAGCAATAACAAGCCGAGAGCGCTGTAGGCACGCAAATCCAGCAATGCCAGCCACAACGGCAACAGCACCAGCCAGCCGCTCAATACGCGCAATAAAGGCTGCTGCAGCCGCCAGCCGAATGCCAGCCAAAGGGGGGCGACGGCCAGCCAGAATGCCGTTGCTGCCAGATAAATCTGCGCATGGTAGGGCCCGCCCCATCCATAAATCAGCACCGCCATCGCGACACTGCTCAGTGCGTAGCCATTTGCAGTGAACGCAGAAAATCCGGACAGGCGTGCCCATTCGCGCGCCCCGAATATCAACGGCACTGCCATCACAAGTGCCCACCAGGATTGTGGCAACAGAAACAGGCATGCCAGAAAACCCGCCAGCAAGGTCAGGGCTGTTGCCCAGCGCTTACTTAGCATGCTCGACCAACTGTTCGCTGGTGCGGCCAAAACGGCGTTCGCGGTTACTGTAGGAAGCAATAGCCTGATCCAGTGCTGCGGCATCGAAATCCGGCCACAACGTTGGGGTGAAATACAACTCGGAGTAAGCCAGTTGCCATAGCAGGAAATTGCTGATGCGTTGCTCGCCGCCGGTGCGGATAAACAGATCCGGCTCGGGCGCGTAGTGCATGGCCAGGTGCGGTGCAAGATCCGCTTCGGAAATGGGCTTGCCTGCCAGTTCGGGATGTTTTTCCAGCATCGCATTCATTGCCTGGATGATGTCCCAGCGCCCCCCATAATTGGCCGCAATGGTCAGGGTGAGGCGGGTGTTGTTGCAAGTGAGGTGTTCGGATTCGCGGATGAGCTTGACCAGCTTGGGACCAAAGCGTGCAAGGTCGCCCACTACGCGCAGACGTGCGCCATTCTTGTGCAGCTTGGTGATTTCCCGTTCCAGCGCCAGGGCGAACAAATCCATGAGCATGGACACCTCTTCCTGCGGACGGCGCCAGTTTTCCGAGCTGAATGCAAACAGGGTAAGGTATTCCACGCCGCGGTCGCCACACGCCTTGATCACGTCGCGCACGGTTTCCACACCGCGCTTGTGCCCGGCGATGCGTGGCAGGAAACGCTTTTTCGCCCAACGTCCATTGCCGTCCATAATGATGGCAATGTGCCGCGGTACCGCAGGTGCCTGCGGAATGTCCTTGGTCGAACTGGTAAAAATACCCACTGAGTTTAAGGCCTAGACCGCCATCAGGTCGGCTTCTTTGGCGACCAGCGCCTTGTCGATCTCGGCAATATATTTGTCGGTGAGTTTCTGGATATCTTCCTGCGCGCGACGCTCATCGTCCTCGCTGATAGCCTTGTCCTTGAGAAGATCCTTGAGTTGGGCATTGGCGTCACGGCGCACATTGCGCATTGCCACCTTGGCGTTTTCGCCTTCGGTTTTCACCAGCTTGATCAAGTCACGGCGACGCTCTTCAGTGAGCGCAGGCATCGGCACGCGGATCAGATTGCCCTGGCTGGATGGGTTCAACCCCAGGTCGGCATCACGGATTGCCTTCTCCACCGCACCGACCATCTTGCCTTCCCACGGCTGCACGGCAATGGTGCGCGCATCCATCAGGGTAATATTGGAAACCTGGTTGATTGCGGTCGGGTTGCCATAGTAATCCACCATGACATGGTCAAGTATGCCGGTATGCGCGCGGCCGGTACGCACCTTGCCCAGATCGGTCTTGAGCGATTCCAGGCTCTTGACCATTTTTTGTTCAGCGTTTTTTTTGACGTCTGCAATCATGAATAACTCCTGTTAACACTGCGCCAGAACCAGCGTACCTTCGTCTTCCCCCGTCACAAAACGCGCCAGCGCACCGGTTTTGAAAATACTCAATACTGCCAGCGGCATATTCTGGTCACGGCACAGGGTGAACGCAGTGGCATCCATTACCTTCAGGTCTTTCTGGATCGCCTCGTCAAAACTCAGCCGCTGATAGCGTGCGGCAGTCGGATCCTTTTTCGGGTCAGCGCTATATACGCCATCGACCTTGGTGGCTTTGACCACGATATCCGCGTTCATTTCCATGCCGCGCAAGGCTGCGGCAGTATCGGTGGTGAAAAACGGGTTGCCGGTGCCGGCACCGAAAATCACTACCGTGCCTTCTTCCAGATAACGCAGTGCCTTGCCGCGAATATAAGGCTCGGCCACTTGCTCGATGTTGAGCGCTGATTGCACCCGGCTGGGCACACCCACGCGCCGGAACGCATCCTGCAATGCCAGCGCGTTCATCACCGTGGCCAGCATCCCCATATAGTCGGCTGTCGCACGATCCATGCCCGCGGCACCCGGCGCCACACCGCGAAAAATATTTCCGCCGCCGATCACCACTGCCACCTGCACGCCCATATCCACCACCGATTTGACCTCTCCCACAATGCGGGCAATGGTGTCACGGTTGATGCCATAGCTGTCGTCACCCATCAGGGCTTCGCCCGACAGCTTCAGCAGAATGCGCTTGTACACCGGGGCGCTCATGGCGTTAAACCTTGGCGGCTGCGGCCACTTCAGCAGCGTAGTCCACCACTTTTTTCTCGATGCCTTCACCCACTACAAACATGGTAAAACCGTTCACCTTGGCCTTTTTCTCGGCCAGCAGCTTTTCCACGGTCTGATCGGGATTTTTCACGAACGGCTGACCCAGCAGGGTCACTTCGGCCAGATACTTGCTGATACGGCCCTCCACCATTTTAGAAACGATATCGGCGGGCTTGCCTGAGTCGGCTGCCTGCGCAGTGTAGATTTCGCGCTCTTTTTCCAGCAAGTCGGCGGACACCTGATCTTTGGACACGCAAATCGGCTTGCTCGCAGCGATGTGCATGGCTATATCTTTACCCAATGTTTCATCACCATCCAGATCCACCATTACGCCGATTCTGGAACCATGCAGGTAAACAGCCAAACGACCTGCCGTAGCGTAGTATGCGGCGCGGCGAATGCTGAGATTTTCGCCCAGTTTCATGATCAGGGCCTGACGCGCTTCCTGGACGCTGCCACCGGCAGGCAAGGACATCTCGGACAGTGCGGCCGCATCGGTAATGCCGCTTTGCGCCGCCAGTTGTGCAACAGCCGTAGCAAATGCCAGAAAATCCTCGTTTTTGGCGACGAAATCGGTTTCACAATTGATCTCTACCAGCGCACCGGTTTTTCCATCAGCGCTGACAAAAGAACCGATCACACCCTCCGCCGCTATCCTTCCCGCGGCCTTGCTGGCCTTGGCACCGCTCTTGATGCGCAGCAGATCTTCGGCAGCACTCATATCGCCATCGGTTTCAGTCAATGCTTTTTTGCATTCCATCATGCCTAAACCGGTGCGCTCACGCAGTTCCTTGACCATGCTTGCAGTAATTTCAGCCATGCCTTACTCCTTGGATTCTTAATTCAAAATTCAAAAACTTATTACAAAAAAAGGGGCGTACGCCCCCTTTTTTCCAGAAAAGCCAGCTTATTGCGCTGCAGCTTCACCGGAGGCTTCTACCTCAACAAATTCTTCGCCTTCACCCAGAATGTCGCTGATCACCTGACTCCGGCCTTCCAGCACCGCATCAGCCATGCCGCGGGCATACAGGCGAATCGCACGGTTGGAATCGTCATTACCGGGGATGATGTAATCCACACCCAGAGGACTATTGTTTGTATCCACCACGCCGATGACCGGGATCCCCAGCTTGTTGGCTTCGGTCACAGCACCTTTCTGGTAACCCACGTCGATCACCAGCAGCGCATCGGGCAGCGCGCTCATTTCCTTGATGCCGCCCAGGCTGCGATCCAGCTTGTCAAATTCGCGCTGCAGCACCAGGACTTCCTTTTTGGTCAGCTTGGAATTGACATCGCCCAGCATGGCTTCCAGATCCTTCAGGCGCTTGACGGATTGCTTGACGGTTTTGAAATTGGTCAGCATGCCACCCAGCCAGCGGTGATCCACATAGGGCATACCGGCGCGTTCAGCTTCTTCGCGCACAATTTCGCGCGCAGAACGCTTGGTACCAACAAACAGCACTGTGCCCTTGTTGGTTGACAGCTTGCGCACGAATTTCAGTGCATCCTCGAACATCGGCAAGCTTTTTTCAAGGTTGACGATGTGGATTTTGTTGCGATGGCCGAAGATGTACGGTGCCATCTTCGGGTTCCAGAAACGGGTTTGATGGCCGAAGTGAACACCGGCCTCCAGCATTTGACGCATGGTAATGGACATAAGTTTTCCTTTAGGGTTAAGCCTCCAGCCGTCGCCCAACACCCCGCATGGGGCACCCTAAGCTATTGACGACTGTGCGAATTTTGATGCGCACCATGCACACCAAGGGCGTAATTCTAGCACGTCAGCAACATTCTCGGCAACGCGCATATGGCTTAACTGAAGGCATGGAATTGCAGTGCCGCAAGATTGGCATATACGCCACCCAGCGCAATCAGCGACGCATGCGTACCAACCTCCACAATTTCGCCATTTTCCATCACGATAATCCGGTCGGCACGTTGCACTGTCGCCAGGCGGTGCGCAATGATGAGGGTGGTACGGCCAATCAATGCCGCCTCCAGCGCGCTTTGCACCAGACGCTCGGATTCGGCATCCAGCGCACTGGTCGCCTCGTCCAGCAACAATAGCGGCGGATTTTTGAGCAACGCGCGGGCGATGGCGATACGCTGGCGCTGCCCGCCCGACAGGCGTACGCCACGCTCACCCAGGAAGGATTGATATCCTTGCGGAAGTTTCTCGATGAATTCATGCGCTGCAGCCATTTTGGCGGCAGCAATCACTTCGGCATCGCTGGCTTCGATGCGGCCATAACGAATATTCTCCAGCGCATTGGCAGAAAAAATTACCGTATCCTGCGGCACAATGCCGATGGCTGCGCGCAAGTCATGCAAATCGAGCTGCCTGATGTCCACGCCATCCAGAGTGATCAATCCTTGTTGTGGATCATAAAAACGCAGCAACAACTGAAACAGCGTGGTCTTGCCCGCGCCGGACGGGCCGACAACCGCCACGGTCTCGCCCGGCTGGATAACAAGCGACAAGTGACTCAAGGATGCAGTGAGTGGCCGCGAGGGGTAGTGGAAAGTGACCTCCTGCAGCACCAGTGCAGCGCCGTTGTGAGAGCGCGGCGGCAATTTCTGCGGCAGCGTAGGAGGCTGGATCGGCGAATGCACTGCCATTAATTCCAGCAATCGTTCGGTCGCACCTGCCGCTCGCTGCGCTTCGCCCAGCACCTCCGAGAGAGCCCCAATGGCACCCGCCACGATCGCAGCATAGAGGATAAACTGCCCCAGTTCTCCGCCGCTCATCTGGCCGTCGATCACCGCGTGCGCACCCAGCCACAGCACGAACACGATTGCACCAAACACCAGCAAGATCGCCAGCAAAGTCAGCATGGCGCGCGCACGAATGCGCCGCATCGCAGTGTTGAAAGCATTTTCAACCAAGCTGCTGAAGCGACTGGATTCCATTGCCTCATGAGTGAATGCCTGTACCGTTGGCATCGCGTTGAGAATTTCGCCTGCCATCGCTGACGCATCGGCAATGCGGTCTTGCGAGTCGCGCGACAGCTTGCGCACACGCCGGCCAAAAATAACGATCGGCAGCACCACAACAGCCAGCAGCACAATAATGATGGACGACAGCTTGACGCTGGTAACGAACAGCATCGACAGACCACCGACGAAAAGCAAGGCGTTGCGCAGGGCCATGGAAATGCTGGTGCCGACCACTGCCTGAATCAGCGTGGTATCAGTGGTCAGACGTGACAATACCTCGCCACTCTGCGTCGTTTCAAAAAACTGCGGGCTTTGACTTACGACGTGCCTGTATACCGCACTGCGGATATCGGCAGTCACGCGTTCACCCAACCACGACACCATGTAAAAACGCGCTGCCGTGGCCACGGCGAGAATGCAGGCCACACCGAACAGTGCGAGGAAATAGGTATTCACATGCTGGATGCTTTTTGCGCCGGCTGCTCCAAAGCCGAGATCTATCATCTGCTTGAACGCATACGGAATGGCAAGTGTGGCACCGGCTGCAACCACCAGTGCAATACCGGCCACGAGAAATTCCCGTTTATAGGGGGCCAAAAATGGCAACAGGCCCTTGAGGGTAGCCAGACTGCTTTTTGGAGTTGATCGGGTAAGGGGCATAGGGATTATTCAAGACTCAATCGAAAACATCACACTTCGTCGCCGGTTAGCGACACGCAAAAAACAGGCATCGCCTTGATTTATTTAATACTAATAAAAACATCAGAATTTACCGTCGCTCTGCAGCGACAAAATTCATCATTCTGACAATGTTCAATCTCTTTATTTTAAGCTATCTGACTGTTTATTATAAATATTTCATAAATGGCGCATATTTTGCTAACGGACTCAAATCTACGGCGGCATTTTTACCGTGGTCACTTTCCGCGACTCAATTCCTTCGAGAGGACGATCCATTATGCTAAAGAATTTCATGCAGCCAACCCATGCCAAGCCCACTCACCACAGCATGAATAATTCCTTATTGGATACGCCAAAATCATTGGATAATACGCCCAAACCACTCGAAACTTCTGCGAGCGCAAAACCTGCATCGCATGAAGAAGGTAACAAGCTCATCGTAGGGCCCAACATCAAGCTGAAAGGTTCAGAAATCACCGATTGTGAAATTCTGGTTGTGGAAGGCCGCGTGGAAGCCTCCATGAATAGCCGCGATATCCGCATCGCCGAAGGCGGCGTTTTTTCCGGCACTGCAGAGATCGACGTCGCCGAAGTACGTGGTCATTTTGAAGGTGAACTCACCGCCCGCAAACGGCTGGTAATTTATGCTACCGGGAAAGTTACCGGTCACATTCGCTATGGTGCGCTGAAGATTGAGGAAGGTGGTGTTCTCTCGGGAGATGTGGCAACACTCTCAACGCCACAGGCCAGCCTGGTTAAAGTACCGGAAATTACTATCGAGGAAAAACCGGAAGCGCATCAGGAAAACGTTTCCAGCCCAACTCAAACATACCCGGCTTCGGTGCTCGCCAAAAACTCGGCGGGCCGCCGCCAGGGTTAACCCGTTACACTGCTGTACCTGCACTCTCTCCAGTAGAACTGCAGGTACGGCGCACCACCTGATACTAACGCCAAGTCACTAAATACGAGGACCGCCCCGGCGGTTCTTGAGACGCGTAAGCAGTGTTTTGCAGTTGACCTTCACGACGTGTTTGCGGGAAAAAAGATTACGGTGTGCGAAGTCTTCAAGGGCTTTGCTGTCCTCTGTCAAGGTATGGATATGCAGGCTCGCCATATCGCTCATGATGTATAGACTGCGTACTTCCGGCTGGCGGGCGAGGTCTTCCGCAACCGCTTCAATCCCTTGCGGATCAACTTCCACATCAAAAAACGCCGAAACGCTGCTGCCGATTTTTTCCGGATTAACGATCAGGGTAAATTTCTCGATCACACCATCCGTGATCATCTTTTGTACGCGGTCGCGTACATGCACTCTGGAAATTCCCAACTCACGGGCAATATCAGCGAAGCTTCTGCGCCCGTCGTCGATTAATATCCGCAATATTGTCTGGTCCAGATCGGTCACGGCTTTCCTTTAAAACTTATCCACCAAACAGCATTTGCAGTGCAACCACGAGTAATAGTATACCGAAAGCCCGTTTCAGCCTTGCCACCGGCAGATGGTGTGCCAGTCTTACGCCCAGGGGCGCCACAATGATTGAAGTAACACCTACCGCAAGCAGTGCCGGCAAATCAATATAGCCGAGACTCCAGGCAGGCAGGCCCGGGTGATGCCACCCTGACAGAACGAAACCCGCCGCCCCGAACAACGCGATGGGAAAACCCAGCGTGGTGGAAATTGCGATGGCGCGTTTCATCTCGACATTGCAGGCATGCAAAAACGGCACGGAAATCGTGCCGCCGCCAATTCCCATCATGGCGGACAACGAACCTATTCCCAGGCCAACGCCCCAAAGTCCTTTGGGGCCGGGTAGCGTCCAGTGCGCAGCGGGTTGCCATTTGGCCAATAATTGCAGCGACACGACTATCAGGAATACTGAAAATATCATTTTGAGTGTTCCCGCTGGAATGAACCCGGCCAGATAACCACTCACCAAACCGCCGATCAGCGTGGCAGGGACCAGCATGCGTACTACCGTCCAGTCTATCGCACCGCGTTTTTGCTGCGCCTGGATTGCTGACAAAGACGTAAAAATAATACCCGCCAGGGAGGTGCCGATCGCCAGGTGCGTCAGCACATCAGGCTGCACCCCCTCACGCTTGAAGATCCAGATCAGCGCGGGCACCACCACGATGCCACCACCCACTCCGAGCATCCCGCCTAACAGGCCGGCGACCACCCCGAGACCAAGGTAAAAAACGATAAACGTCATACAGCTTCTCCACTTTCATCAACACACACAAAACGCTCCTCGAATTCCACGGCGCCTGACATCTAGAAGCTGGCTACTCCACCGTCGCTGCGCGGGTCTGACGCGCCTTCCAGCGCGCCGTCCGGATGCCAAACAATCGCGCCAGCATGCCCCATGGCTTCGTCGAAATCCTGCAATATCTCGATCTGGTGACCGCGCCGACGCAAGGATTCGACCACCTCTCCAGTAAAGCGTGCCTCGAGTTTCAAGCTGTCCGAGGCTCGTCCCCAGGTACGGCCAAGTAACCAGCGCGGTGCATTCACCGCCTGCTGCAATCCCTGCCCATAGACCATTGCACGGGTGAATACGGCTGCCTGGGTTTGCGGTTGACCGTCTCCGCCCATGGTGCCGTAAACCATCACACGCCCGTCATGCAACCGCGCCAAAGCCGGATTCAGGGTGTGAAAAGGTTTGCGCCCAGGCTTCAGTTCATTCAGGGCGCCTTCTTGCAAGGAAAAGCTGCATCCCCGGTTTTGCCAATTAAGTCCACTCTGTTCAAGCACTACACCGCTTCCGAACTCATGATAGATACTCTGGATAAAACTCACTGCCCGCCCCTGACCATCCACCACACCCATCCATACCGTATCGCCAGGACCGCGACCATTTCCCCACGGCAGCGCCTGGTCCAGATTGATGGCTTTCGCCAAAGGGTTTAAAAATTCAGGCTTCAAACAATCCTGCGCGTCGATGCGCATATCCCGGGGGTCAGTAATATAAGCATCGCGAACCATAAACGCCTGCTTGGTGGCCTCCACAACGCAATGCACATAGTCGGCACTGTCCGCTTCCATTTGGTTCAATCCCATCCGGTCCAGAATCCCGAGGATCATCAGCGATACCACACCCTGGGTGGGCGGAGGCAGATTGTAGAGCTTGCCCAGGCTGTGCTCCAACGCCAAAGGCTTGGTCAGCTCAGCTCGATAGCCATTCAGATCGGCCAGGGCGAGAGGGCTGCCGCATGCCGCCAGATCTGCCGCAATGGTCTGCGCCAGTTCACCGCGATAGAAATCATCCAGACCGGCGCGAGCCAGATGGCGCAGAGTCGCTGCCATTTTGGTCTGGAAAAACAGACTGCCTTCCTGAGGCGTTTCCCCATCCACCAGAAAATGTTCGCGGAAACCAGGCTGGCTTTCCAGCTCCGCCTGCTTGGTCCGGGTACTGCGCATTTGACTACCGGTGACAGGCACACCCTGCTCCGCGTAGCGGATAGCTTCTGCAAACAACCGGGATAAGGGCATGCGCCCGTTCCAGCGCCGTTTGCTCAACGCCAGCGCGCATTCCCAGCCTGACACGGTGCCTGCGACAGTATTGGCCGCCAACGGCCCGCGCACCGGGATGGTATCCAGACCCCGCCCGGCATAAAACCATGGGTTCGCTCGCGCAGCCGCACCACCGCATGCATCGATGGCGACCGGCTCCTGCCCCGGCTCATGAATCAGCCAAAATGCATCTCCCCCGAGTCCCGTCATGTGGGGGTAGACCATCGCAATGGTGGCAGCCGCAGCCACCATGGCCTCTATGGCGTCACCGCCCTCCTTGAGTACGTCGATGGCCGCCCTGGATGCCAGAAAATGTGGGGCGACAGCCATTGCCGTACCGGCTCTCGATATGCTTCTCATGGAATGCAGTGACTCAATGTATCTCCGATATTCAAGATTCTTCCATCAAGGAAGAAAGGTGTTCAGGCTAACGCTGGAGCCATTTCAGCGTGCTCGGCAGTAACCATACGTTTGCGCCACGACTTGAGCACGAAAAATGCCAGCAACGCTGTCGCCACATCCATTACCGTAACAATGCCAAAGATGGGCACCCAACTGTGGGCGGCTTCATGAAGCAAGGCAGCGACAGGAGCCCCGAGAATAGCGCCCACGCCTTGAGCCATGTACAAAAATCCGTAGTTGGTGGTCGCATTGCCGGTACCGAAAATGTCCGTCAAGGTGGAGGGGAACAACGAGAATATTTCACCCCAGCCGAAGAACACGACGCCGGACAGCAGTACAAACGCCAACGCATTCTCTCTAAAGGCAAGCATCATCACGATCGCAATGGCTTCCAGCATAAACGCAACCGCCATGGTGTTTTCCCTGCCGATATGATCGGAAACCCAACCGAAAAACGGGCGCGTCAACCCATTGGTAAATCGATCAATCGACAACGCCAAAGGCAGCGCCGCCAAACCGAACACCAGCACGTCGCTGACCCCGAAATCCTTGGCAAACGCCCCCATCTGGGAGATGACCATCAGGCCGCCGGTAGACATCATGGCCATCATTACGAACAACAGCCAGAAGACGGGAGTTTTCAGCATCTCTTTCGAAGTGTAATGACGCGTACTCTGGGAAATGGCCGGGCTGGAAGCGTTGATAACCGATGCCGGCAACTCCGAAGATTTCGGCGCACGACGCAAGCCTTGCGCAACCACCAACCCTACCAGGCCGAGAATAATGCCAAATACCGTCAGGGCGTGTGCATAGCCCGCACTTTTGATCATCGAGGCGATGGGGAAAGTCGTCAATATCGCTCCGAAGCCATAGCCCGCCGCCACCAGCCCTGTTGCAAGACCTCGCTTGTCCGGAAACCATTGCACCATCAAACCGACAATGCCCACATAGATAATCCCCGTTCCCAACCCACCCATCACACCGTAGGAAAGATATAACCCGGCCAGGTCATGGGCCGCTGCGGCCAGCACCCAACTCCCGCCCGTCAATATCGCACCGGCCGAAATCAACAATCTGGGCCCAAACTTTTGTATCAGCACCCCTTGCAGGGGCGAAAGCCAGGTCTGTAAAACAACAAAAATCGAGAAGGTGACCTGCACGGCAGCAAGATTAGTATCGAGCGAAGATTGCAAGGGTTTCACAAACAGGGTCCAGACATACTGTGAACTCGAAATGGACATCATCGCAACCAGCCCGAAAACCAGCTGCCACCACCGGTTATGCGACCACTTCGACGAACTCTCTAAATTAGCAACATTATTCATGTTTTCACCTCACTGAAATGTCAGCCCTAACAAAAGATCAAGGCTTCCAGGAGGCATCTAGCAACATGCATGCTAGATACAAATAATATTGTATTTCAATGTATTAGACAACCAAATAATATCAATTCAGTCTTTTCCAAACCAATTCATACCCGCATTGGTGCGAGGCAATCCAGAGTAGTGCACTTATCATTTGTTGTTATTTTTCTTTAAAGCACTAACATTTGATTATTTTTTTGCGTTAGCTACTCATAATCAGGAAAAAATTCCCGCATAACGGAAACAACTGTTTATAAGATTTTTTTTACGGGGTATGGAGCGCACAGGAGAAGTGCGGTGAAAAAATGCGAAATCGCTCTGACGGCATCGCTTTTTTCCCCGAAGGAGGAAGGACCAATTGGGCGTTAATCTACTTGGTAGCGATATCTTTTAATATTGGACGCGGCACTACAGCATGCGTCTCGATAGATATAGAGGGTTTTTCGTGGAGTGCTATAAAAGGAATCCAGCCACATATTGCCGCGAACCCGAGGAGACTGAAAATCGTAAGTGCGATCCCGGATATCAGCAATATGGGATATAAATTTCTTTTTGATAAGTTCATTCTGAACGCCTTCCATCAAGGCGGCGGCACAGAAACCTCGCACTTTCAACCATTACACGAAATACCCCGCTTAATCTAACCGCGCACACTGAGATTATTTACAACGTAGGAAACACCCTGTACCTCTGTTGCCAGAACCACAGCCAGCTGTTCCTGTACGGCTTTGCGGACCCATCCGGTCAATTCCACGCCCCCCGCAAAAGTTTCTACATGGATAAATGCTTGACCCATTGACGGGTGCTGCTTCAACGCAATTTGTATATTGGCTGTGATAATTTCGTCATCAACGGCCTTCAATACCTGAATTTGCGAATGAAATGACTGTGTGCGGAGCTGCATCTTCATGAATTGATATCCTCAAGCTATTAAACAAAATCCGGTCCAAGCCGCATAACATCGCAGACATTTGTGCGCAACTTTGAACACGGTTGACCTAAACAGGCGCTGCCTAATCATTATTTTTTGGAATCAAATTGTTGATGACTTTCGTAACTCCCTCTACGCCGGCAGTGATTTTTCCAGCCGCTGCAACTTGCTTGTCACTGTCAATAAACCCGCTCAGCTGTACCGCCCCTTTGTAGGTCTCGACATGTATCTGCGAGCCTTTCAAGAGTGAATGTTTGAAGAGACCAGCTTTCACTTTCGCAGTGATCACGCTGTCATCCACATATTTCGCTACCTGGACGCGCTCATTTATTGACTCTGCTTTGACAAACTCGCTTTTGTTCAATTTTCCGTCGCCATTGGTATCCGCCTCTTCAAATGCCTTGCTGGACATTTTGTGTTCAGCAGCTTCCTCCTTGCTGATCAAACCATCCCGATTGGTATCATATTTTTTGAATGTGGAATCTCCGGGCCGGGACAGTGGTGTCCCGTGGGATGCGGTGGCAACCCCAAAGGTAAGAGCCATTCCAACCAGGAAGCTTAAGCAGGGTCTCTTTTTAAAAGTGAATGTGGGGTATTCCATGAATTGCCTCCTGATTTGTTCCTCACCACGGGTTTAGCTGATCGACCATTCCGGATAAGCAACAATCCAAACTTTCTGCCGCCCTAAAGAAAAACGAAGCAAAACCCAAGCAACTCAATCGCTCCCAACCAGAGCTAATCATTCAAGTCGACTTCGGGTGTACCTCGCAGTAACGCTATTTATTTTATTTAGTACTTCGGAGTTCCTGGTGATGGCACGGTTGGTGCATCGGCCGGCGGTACACTTGCTGTCGCCATTGCATTGGCCAACTCGTCGGGACTCAATTTTCCATCGTGGTTGGCATCAGCCTCTTTGAATACTTGAGCAGGCATGCCCTGTGCCGAGGCTTCCTTAGGATTGACGAAACTGTCATGGTTTGTGTCAAACAGCGACATGGCTGGAGAAACTTCAGTTTTGCTGGCTGGGGCAGCATGGCTAACAGCCATTCCGGAAACCACCAATGCGGTTCCCAATACAAATGCCTGGATTGCCTTATTTTGCAAATTTAAAGCTCGGTAACTCATCTGTAGCTCCTTAAGTACGCAGCAATATTGCTGTGTACAAAGAGTGAGCAATTGTTATGCCATACTGAATTATCGATTAATAACAGTGCGTTACTGATAAAAAAAGGGGTGTGGAACAGGTTTGTGTCGCCTTCCGGCAACATGGATATGGCTACGGCATGCTAACTTATTGAAAAATATTGGAATACATCTTGTCGCCGAACGGTGACGGGGAAAAGGATTTATGACAGTTTAAAAGTCGCGGCATCAAGTTGATGTCTCTGCAGCAATTTATAGAACTCAGTACGATTGCGCTTGGATAAGCGAGCCGCCTGCGTCACATTGCCGGAAGTGATTTTCAACACTCGCACCAGGTATTCTCTTTCGAAGCGCTTGCGCGCTTCTTCGAACGAAACCAGCTGTTCTTCTTCCTTATGCATGGCGTCATATACCAGCACAGCGGAAATAAGCGGCGTCGTAGACAGAACAACACATTGCTCGACGATATTCATCAGCTGACGCACATTGCCGGGCCAGGATGCACTGACCAGCATCTCCATCGCCTCGGGCGCAAAACCATTGATATTCTTTTCGTATTTTTTGGTCAGCGAGCCAAGGAAATGGTTCGCCAGCAAAGGAATGTCCTCACGCCGCTCCGACAAGGACGGAATTGTTAACGACACTACATTTAGCCGGTAATAGAGATCCTCGCGAAAGTTGCTGGTCGCCACCTCTGCTCTGAGATCACGATGGGTCGCAGAAATAATGCGCACATCCACCTCGACGGTCTGCGCAGAACCCACCGGGCGTATCTGCTTTTCCTGCAGCACTCGCAACAATTTTACCTGTAGCAGCAGCGGCATATCGCCGATCTCGTCGAGGAACAGCGTGCCTCCCTCAGCGATCTGAAACAGACCTTTATGATCGCGTACGGCTCCGGTAAAAGCACCCTTCACATGCCCGAACAGTTCCGACTCCAGCAGCTGTTCCGGGATAGCCGCGCAATTGACCGCCACAAAAGGTCGATTGGCGCGTTTTCCCGCGTCATGAATGGCGTGAGCGAACAATTCCTTGCCGGTGCCGCTCTCACCGTGGATCAGCACACTCGCATCCCCTTCGGCAACGAGCTGCGCCTTGGTGAGAAGATCTTCCATCGCGGCGCTTTGCGTAATGATGCCGGCGCGCCACAGTGCTTGTGGCGTTTCAATCTGAGGCGTGATGCCGGGTGAAATTCTGAGCGCCTGGGCAATCTGGGCCAACAGGGTCTTACTGTCGAAAGGCTTGGCAAGATAGCCGAAAACACCACGCTGCGCGGCCGCAACCGCATCCGGAATCGTGCCATGCGCGGTCAGGATAATGACCGGCAAGGTGGGTGTAGTACGATGAATGTGCTCAAACAAGGCCATGCCGTCCATACCGCCCATCTGCATATCGGTGATCACCAGTTGCGGGCGCGACACATCAAGACGATTGAGTGCTGCCTCGGCATTTTGTACCGTCTCCACTTCATAACCGGCAGCAGTCAGGCGAATCGAGAGCAGCTCCAGCAGATCGGCATCGTCATCGACAACCAGGATTTTTAATTTGGATTCAATCATGGTTTTGTAGTAATTCCGCGCCTATCCCGGCGGATAAGGTTCTTTTCCATATTTTTGATGCCATCCACTTGCCCTTGCAATGCATCGGCACGTTTCTGCTCATCCTTCAGTTTTTGCGACAGATCATCTGCATTATTATTGGCACGCTGCTGTTCTGCGATCATCATCGCCATCATGTTTGCCAGACCACGTAAGCTTGGCGATGGCGCTTTGGTTTCTTTGCTCACCTCATTGAGTAAACCAAGCGCGGCTGCCGTATCGTGGAAAGGCGTATTAGGCATCGATAGAAGCAATGCAACCCGCACACGATTTACATCCGTTTTGGATTGCGTCAAAGCCTGCCGCGCTTTGTCGTATTCTTTAATCAGTTCCGGCGCTGGCTGTTTACGCAAAAAATCGTAATACAGCATCAACTCTTCCACCTGGCTGGTCACGAGCAAGGAAGGCGACCACCCCGTAGCTGGAAGATGCGAAGAACTTGTCGGCAAGTTTGTACATGCTGCAAGAGACGTCAACATAATAACCGGCAAAATCCAGAATCGTTGCAGAATGTCAGACATGCGCGTCTTCCGAATTACAGATAGGCAACAACAAACGAAAACGAGCACCAGCGCCAGCTTGTTTCAAAAGCTCAATCTCCCCACCATGCGCACGCGCATATTCACGGGCAATGGATAAGCCAAGGCCGGTTCCCTGGACGTGCATATCAGGCGCCTTGCGCCCTTGATAAAAAGGCTCGAATACCCTGGCATGGTCAGCTTCCTCAACGCCCGGTCCCGAATCCGCAACTTCCAGCCAAACAGACTCGCGAACCCGCCTCACATTGATTTTAATATGCCCTCCTGGAGGAGAAAACTTCACCGCATTCGACACGAGATTATCCACAATAATGCCAATTTTTTGCTGGTCACACTCAACCGTCAGGTCAGAGCATGTCAGTTCGACTTGCAGGTTTTTGTTCATGATTGCGAGTTTTTGATCCTGCAACACATCCTCTACAATTTTTTTCAACGCCGCCGGGCATTTTACAAGCCCGTTTTGTCCATTTTGAAGTGCGCTGTAATTAAGCAAATCCTCGATGCGTTTTTGCAATTGTATACTGTTGGTGTACAGAATATTTGCGATCTGACGCTGCTTCACGCTCAACTCGCCAGCCACCCCTTCCACCAGCAAATCGGCACCCTCGCGCATGGCTGTGAGCGGTGTCTTGAGTTCATGCGAAACATGTCGCAGAAAGCGGGTCTTCTGCTCTTCCACTTCCAGCAGGCGCCGGCGCATCCAGTCCAGCCTTTGCCCAAGGTACCTCAAATCCTGCGGGCCTTCCACGCTCACTGCTTTGGTAAGTTCGCCCTCTCCCATGGTCCTGATGGCGGCATCGATCTGTCGAATCGGACGTGCAATCAATACCGAAAAACCGAGCGCCAGCAGGATAGCAAACGGGACCAGCGCGAGCAGTTGCCATACCACAATCGATCGTGCATGCCAGGCCATGTCCTGCATTGCGGTCACTTCGCGCTCAATCAACGCATAACCACTAGACGAGAAAGCGCGTGCCGTATCCAGCAAGGGCACAAAATCACTGACGATTTCCTGCAAACCCTGTGATGATCGGCGCGCCGAAGATACCTGCTGAAAAATGGCTGATTCAGAAGCTGTGAGTCTGTCCAGCACCTGTTTCTGGTCCGGGCGTAAAGACAATGCAGAGAGACTCATTGCCGTACTCGCGAATTTCGCGTGTGCCTGAAAATAACCCTCCAGCAAGGATGCATCGCCGAGGATCAGCGTTTGCCGCACACTACGTTCCATGGTGGAGATTTCATCCAGCAGAACGCGGCTGCCATGCGCGATCTGCGCTGCCTGGTAAACCGCTTTGCGGCTCTGCTCGGCCAGTTTATCAATAGATAAAGCGCTATTGATGAGGGCGATGATAAGCGGCAGCGCCACCAGAACAAATCCGATGAGAATCAGTTTCAGGAAGGACTTTGGATTATGCCGCAGCAATCCTTTGGAAACGGGCGCGGATTCATCCTCCAATTCAACGAGCGGCGTGCCTGCTTTCATTTCCTGAATCCTCTAGCCGGATTTGGGCATTCCCGGCATGTTTCAATCGTCCGGCAATAGCGGCAAAGCCTGACAAGTTTAAGGACTCGCATCGTTTGTTCGGTCAGATCGAACGGGCAGGGCAACACGCCCCTGCCCTGAAGTTCACTTAACGGAATCTGGCCAGTTCCGGGTCATCAATTTTCTGCTCAGGCAAACCTGTCATGGCCGGCAATTCAGACAATTTAGGCATGCCGTTCTTGACCATTATCTTACCGCTCTTGTCTTTCCACACGATACCCGGCGTACCGTTAAAACCGAATTTTTGCATCAACTCGGCATTTTTTTCCAGTTTCTTGGCAATCTCAGGGTAAGCGCTGGCTGTGTATTTTGCAGGAGGATTTTTTTCCTTGCCGAAATTCTGCTCATTCGCGCGAAATGCCGAGGTCGGATTCGCCGAGGCCAGCATTTCTATCGCTTTAGGCAGGCTGCTCGGCGCGAGGTATGCAACCGGCACCCAACGGACTTGTAAACCAGCCGCTTCATACGGCTGCAGCGCTTTCCAGGTCATATGGCAAAACGGACAGTTTGGATCGAAGAACGCATACAGGATGCCTTTAGGCGCCTTGGCGCCTTCCACGATCATCGTGGTTTTTTCCAGATACTTGAAGACAGCCGCGAAATCCGGTTTCGGGATATATTTCTCGGCATATTCCTGCGACAGATTGGCGCCACTCTCGCTGATCATCAAACCCGCCACCAGCGTTTTACTGTCAGGCGTGGTGAATACGATGGAGTATTGCCCCTCGCGGGAAAGTACCCACCCGGTCATCCCTGATGCGGCAGGAAAAGATTTTGCAACCTTGACGCCCTGATTAACGGCGGTCTGAATGACCTTGGGATATTCGGCCGCGAATGCGCTGGTGGAAAGGCCCAACACAATTCCAAACACGGCTGTTTTTTGCTTCAATGATAATTTCAATTTCATTCCTTTTTGATTGGAGAATTTGGGTAGCATGCAACATTTGCCCTGCCGGTTAAGAATGCTATAAAAAGCGCTCTCCGTTTAGGGAGGAAGAACTCAATTTAGTTCATATTGAACTACTGAAATGGTGCTTGCTTGATGTTGCAACGTGCAACTTCCACCATCACGCGACAGTGATCAGAACATAGACCGATCCCGGCCTCACCGCCCATGCCTGATCACTTCCGGCACCGCCTGGCGCAGGTAGTAAGCCATTGACCACAGCGTCAGCACGGCGGCCAGCCAGATCAGCCAGGTGCCGATTTGCTGGGTATCCAGACCCAGGAAAGTCTCATGGAATAGCAGCAGCAGGATGGCGACCATTTGCGCCACGGTTTTGAGTTTGCCGATCATCGATACCGCCACGCTGCCGCGTGCGCCGATGCTGGCCATCCATTCGCGCAACGCGGAGATGGTGATTTCGCGACCGATGATGATGAGCGCGATGAGCGCATCCACGCGCCCCAGTTTCACCAGCACGATCAGTGCGGCGGCGACCATCAGCTTGTCGGCCACCGGGTCGAGAAAGGCGCCGAAGGCGGAGGTCTGGTTGAGGATGCGCGCCAGATAGCCGTCCAGCCAGTCGGTAATGGCGGCGATGCCAAACATGCCGGCGGCAATCAGGTTTATTTGATGCGGAGTGAGCCAGCCGTCCGGCAGATAGAACACGGCGACGACCAGCGGGATCATGATGATACGCAGCCAGGTGAGCAGGTTGGGTAGATTAAGCGGCATGGCGTGAATTTTAGTGAGATATCCGGCTAGTGTAATTCACGGTATATCTTTTCAGCCAGCGCGCGGCTGATTCCATCGATCTGGGCGATCTCTTCCACCCCTGCATTTTGCAAGCCGCGCAGGCCACCGAAATTTTCCAGCAATTTTTGCCGGCGCTTCGGGCCGATGCCGCCGATGTCTTCCAGCGCCGAGTGGGTGCGTGCCTTGCCGCGCCGTGCGCGGTGGCCGGTAATGGCGAAACGGTGCGCTTCGTCGCGGATTTGCTGGATCAGGTGCAGGCCGGGATGATCGCCGGGCAAACGCGTGGCGCGGCCATCGGTGCTGATGAGCTGCTCCATACCGGCCTTGCGCTCGACCCCTTTGGCGACACCGATCAACTCGATGTCGGTGATGCCAAGTTCAGCCATGACCTCGCTGGCGATATTGAGCTGGCCGGTGCCGCCGTCGATCAGGATCAGGTCGGGGCGCCTGGCCTCGGTCTGCTGGATTTTGGTGTAGCGCCGGGTCAGCGCATCGCGCATCGCCGCATAGTCGTCGCCGGGAGTGATGCCGCTGATGTTGTAGCGCCGGTACTCGCCATTCTGCATCGCGCCCTTGTCGTACACCACGCACGACGCCACCGTCGCCTCGCCCATGGTGTGGCTGATATCGAAACACTCGATGCGCTGCACATTAGGCAGGACAAGCGCTTCCTGCAGCGCGGTGAGACGCGCCTCTTGCGTGGCTTTTTGCGCGACCTGGCGGGTGATGGCGATGCGCGCATTGCCCTGCGTCATGGCCAGCCAGCTGCGGCGTTCGCCGATGGGGTTGACCTGGATGCTGACCTTGCGCCCGGCCTGCTCGCTGAAAACTGCCGCCAGTGCGTCAGCATCAACCGGTTCTGAAACGATGATCTGCGGCGGAATGGCGCGATTGAGATAATGCTGGGAGAGAAAGGCTTCCATGGCTTCTTTGGGGACAACGTCCTGGGCATTTTGCGGGAACAGGGTCTTGTCGCCCAGATGCCGCCCGCCGCGTATCATCAGCAGGTTAACACACAGCAGACCCTGCTCGGCCACCACGGCCACCACGTCCACATCCGCCTGACTCTGGCTGGCTACAAACTGCTTTTCGCGCACCGCCGTGAGGCTCTTGATCTGGTCGCGATACAACGCTGCTTCTTCATAGCGCATGGCATCCGCAGACTGCTGCATTTTTTCGGTGATTGACTGCAATACCTCGTTTTCCTTGCCCTCCAGAAACAGCGCGGCATTCTTCACGTCGGCGGCGTAGTCTTCGGCGCTGATCAAATCCACGCACGGCGCAGTACAACGCTTGATCTGGTGCAGCAGGCACGGACGCGAGCGATGATTGAATACGCTGTCCTCGCAGGTACGCAGGCGGAACACCTTTTGCAGAATCTGGATGCTGTTGCGCACCGCATAGGAATTGGGAAACGGGCCGAAGCACCGGTCCTGGCGCTGCGGCGTGCCGCGGAAATAGGCCAGGCGCGGATAGCGGTGGCCGCTGAGCATGAGATAGGGATAGGACTTGTCGTCGCGAAACAGGATGTTGTAACGCGGCGATAGCGCCTTGATCAGGTTGTTCTCCAGCACCAGCGCTTCGGATTCGGAGCGCGTGACGGTGATCTCCACGCTGGCAATTTTCGCCACCATCAGACGGATGCGCGGGCTCTGGTCGGTCTTCTGGAAATACGAGGTCACGCGTTTTTTCAGGTCGCGCGCCTTGCCCACATACAGCACTTCGCCATCCTGCCCGAGCATGCGATACACGCCGGGTAATCCTGGCAGTGTGGCGAGAAATGCCTTGCTGTCGAAACTTTCAGTTTTCATCCAGCAATTTGCCCGCGATTGCCCAGTTTTCTTCCGGCAATTCATCGAAGGCAATATAAGTGTACGAGGCAGGCTTACCCGCCACACGCTCCAGCGTACCGGTGATTTCTTCGGCGATTTTCTGCTTCTGTTCGCGGCTCAAACTACCTGCGATACGGATATTCACATAAGGCATGGTTCATCTCTCCTTGTCAGCACGGATACGCGCAAACACGGCGCGGAACATGTCCGGCGTCAGGCGTCGCGTATTGGTATTGTAACGGCTGCAATGGTAGCTGTCGTAAAGCGTGCGGCCATCATCCAGTGCATGCACCGCACCGTGGCCGAACGCATGGGATTTGGCTTTCCGTCCCAGCGCCATGAGCACAGCGGCATGCGCGACGCTGCCCAATGCAAGGATGGCCAGATCATCGGGGAGCCCCGCAATTTCATGCGCCAGATAATGATTGCACTGGCGAATCTCGGCGGTTTCCGGCTTGTTGGCCGGCGGCAGGCACTTGACTGCGTTGGTGATGCGGCAGCCATGCAATTGCAATCCATCGTCAGCACTCACGGAGGTGGGATGGCTGGCGAAACCGTAGGCGTGCAGGGTTTCGTAGAGCAATATGCCGGCGTGGTCGCCGGTAAACGGCCGGCCGCTGCGGTTGGCGCCGTGCATGCCGGGGGCCAGGCCGACAATCAACAGCCAGGGTGCGGCATCGCCAAATGGCGCAACCGGGCGCGCATGATAGGCGGGATGTGCCATGCGCACCTCATCGAGAAAACCGGCAAGACGCGGGCAGGCACGGCAGCTCAGATCAAAAGACGTCATCAATGATGGTGCCGCGGATAAAACGGAATGCCCACCTGTTCGAGTTGAGCGGCGGGCAGTTCCGGCTGCAGGGTCACGTGGTCGATATCAAAGCGCGTGTGCAGCATTTGCCGTGTGCTGTGGAGAATACCCGGCCAATCCTGCATGGCGGGAATTTCCAGATGCGCCGACAGCGCAACCTTGCCCGAGGCCAGCGTCCAGATATGCAGGTCATGTACCGAGTTCACCCCGGTTGTCTGCGCCATCGCCAACCCTATTTCGGGCAGATCGAGATTTTGCGGCACGCCTTCCATCAAAATATGCAGCGCTTCCCTGAGCAGGCGAATGCTGGAAACCAGAATCAGCGCCACCACAAACAGCGACAGCAGCGCGTCAATCGGCAGCCAGCCGGTGAAATAGATCACCGCGCCCGCAGCCAGCGCCGCCACCGAGCCCAGCATGTCGCCCAGCACGTGCAGCAGCGCGGCGCGCACATTCAGAGTCTGTTCGCCGCGCGACAAGTGATAGGCGACAAAAATATTCACCGCCAGCCCGATGGCGGCGATCACCATCACGGCCCCGCCCTGCACCGGCTGCGGTGCTTGCAGGCGCGCGATGGCTTCCCACACGATACCCACCATCAGCGCCAGCATGAGCACGCTGTTGGCCAGTGCTGCCACCACCTCGGCGCGCACCAGGCCGTAGGAATGCCGATACGATGCCGGACGCTGCGCCAGCCAGCCGGCAAACGCCGCCAGCCCCAGCGCCAGTGAGTCGATCAGCATGTGCCCGGCATCGGAGATCAAGGCCAGCGAGCCCGACCACCATCCTCCGCCCGCTTCCACTGCAGCAAATCCCAGGGTCAGCCAGAACGCGATGCCCACACCACCGTGACCATGGTGGTGATGGTCGTGCCCATGGTGCGCGTGGTCGTGATCGTGATCCTGATGCGTGTCTTCAGCCTTTGCCACAAGTATTACTCCCGTCGGTTTCCCATAAATCTGCGCTGCCATGCCCTATACCGGCGATGGCGTGAACGGCAGCAGCGTAACGTGCCTGCTCGCGTAATTCCGTCATGCCGGGTGGATGCGGTTTGCCGTGCAGGCGTGCGATGCGGGCAATGCTGGTGGCCGGCATGCGCCAGTTCAGATTAGCCAGCACTTCATCGGCAGCCGCGCAGTTGTTGCACACCAGCGCCATGTCGCAGCCCGCTTCGAGCGCAGCGGCGGCGCGTTCGACAATGCTGCCCGCCACGCTGGCGCCTTCCATGGAAAGATCGTCACTGAAAATCACCCCGTCAAAACCCAGCTCGCTGCGCAATATCTGCCTCAGCCAGACCGTAGAAAATCCCGCCGGACGGCTGTCCACGGCCGGGTAGATGACATGGGCCGGCATCACACCGGTCATGCCATAGCCTGCCATACGGCGGAACGGCACCAGATCGGCCTGCTCGATGTCGGCATAGCTGCGTTCGTCCACCGGGATTTCCCGATGTGAATCGGCGCGCACGAAACCATGGCCGGGGAAATGCTTGCCAACGCTGCCCATGCCTGCGTCCCTGAGGCCGAGCATGAGCTGATGCGCGAGGTCGGCGACGGCATCCGCATCGCTGTGAAAGGCGCGGTCGCCGATCACGCCGGATGCGCCGTAATCCAGATCCAGCACCGGCGTGAAGCTCAGATCCACACCGTGCGCGCGCAACTCGGCAGCCAGTACATAGCCGCATTCGCGCGCCAGCCGCCGCGCCTCGGCGGGATGCCGATCCCATATCCGCCCCAGCTCGCGCATCGGCGGCAGCACCGTGAAGCTCTCGCGGAAACGCTGCACCCGCCCGCCTTCGTGATCCACCGCGATGAGCAGATGCGGCGTGCGCAGCGCGTGGATTTCGGCCGTCAGCGCAAGCAGTTGCGCGGGAGACTGATAATTGCGCGCAAACAGAATCACGCCGCCCACCAGCGGATGCGCAAGGCGGCGGCGGTCGTCGTCGGTGAGTGCCGCGCCGGGCACGTCGAGCATGATGGGACCCAGGCTCATGGTGTGGTTTCCAGTATCACAAAAGCTATAACGTAATCGGATTCGTCGCTGATGGAAAGATGCGCGCGCGCCACGCCCCGTTCAGCCAGCCAGGTTTGCAGCTCTGCTGCAAACGCCAGTTCGGGTTGCCCAAGCGGGGTATGTTGCACGCGGATATTGCTTAACGCCACCGGGCTGCGCAGGCCGGTACCGGCCGCCTTGGCCAGCGCCTCCTTGGCGGCGAAGCGTTTGGCGAGAAAGCGCGCGCCGTCGGATTTGCGCGCAAATTCCGCCCATTCTTGCGGCGCAAGAATACGCTGTACCGCACGTTCGCCGTGGCGCGCCAATAGCCGCGCCATGCGCGCCACCGCCACCATATCCGTGCCGATACCGTAAATCATCAGAGACTCACTTTCACGGCCAGCCCGCATGCGCGAATTTTTTCCGCAAATACTTCCATCCAGCCTGCCGGCAATGCCGACAAACGCGGCGCTTCGGGTTGCTGCGAGGGCCGCGCCAGACCGTACAACAGCACACCCTGCACCGGCACGCCTGCGCTTACGATGCGTCGCACAAAATCCAGATAAGCCTGCTGTTCCGCCTCCGGCGGCGCAGCGCCATCGATCGCAAACATACAGGTTTGCAGCCAGGTGGTACACAACCCGGCGGCAGTTTGCAGGTTGACAAACACCCGCTCCGGGCTGAGTTCGGCGTGATTGATGCGGCGCAAACCTTCGCGCGTGGCGCTGTCCAGCTTGAACCAGACTTCGCCGTTGAGCGAACGCATCTGCTGCAGCCCCGCTTGTACGTATGCCTTGTCCAGCAGGCTGCCATTGGTGATGAGAACCAGCTTGATTTTACCCGTGAGGTCGAAACGCGCCATCACCCGGCCAATCAGCTCTATCACCTCGACAAAGGCTTTGGCGCTGGTCGGCTCGCCATTGCCGGACAAGGCGATATCGTTAATGCGCCGCGCACTCTCCGGCACGCGCGTCACCATGAAGTCGCCCTGCAGCAGCTCGTGCAGAAAACCGCTCAGCTCACGTTCGAGCAGCGCCAGGTCGATTTCCGGCGCTGCACCGCGCGTGAGCCCCGGCACCTGGCAGTAAATGCAGCGCCAGTTGCAGGCATTGTTGGGATTGAGATTGATGCCCACCGATACCCCGCCGGCGCGGCGCGACACCACCGGATAGACATAAGTCATGCCGGCGGCGTCGCGCGAATGATCGGTAGGTGTCAGAGGCTTGTTCGAGGTATCCACGATGTGAGATGGCGCGGCCAGGTCAGTCACGCTTAGGCTGGCAGCCGCTTGAAAACCGTTATCAGAAATATCCCTGCCAACGCACGGCGCTTGCAGGCCCAAGGGATGTACGCAATTGTATCATCGCAGCGGGTTTCAGGCGCTTACGGGGTAATTTCTACGCTCGGGACAGGTTGAGCGCGAGCAGGCGACGCAGGATTTCCTCGTCGGTCATCTCTGGCGTGTAGTCGTTCCAGCCGTAAGCCTGGGCGACGGCCGCATCCAGCGTCTTATGGGCGTTGTCGAGCCACGCGGGGCGGGCGTTGTAGAGGTTGGTCAGGGTGCGTTTTTTCAGCTCGGCCTCATGCCCCGGTTTGGCAACCGGGCGCGCGGGGTAGCCGGCTTTTTCTTCTTCCGCTGTGCGCACCCAGTCCACCCACTCCGGCGGGTTGAGCCAGTTTTCGCGCAGCGTGTTCAAAGCTTGCGCGGCGGTGTCGATCCCGGCTGCTGCGGGATTGCTGTAATCGGCTGGCGCGAGGTTGGGCGTCAGCCCTTCGGGGAAGGGGAAGGTCTCGAAGGTGGTGGTCGGTGTGTAGCGTGGCCGATCTTCCAGACTGGTGCCGAGGCGCAACGCCCATAGTTCGTGAAAACGCGAGTGGAGGATGCCAAAAGTGGTGTAATCGGAACGAGCAACAGCCACCACCTGACAGTCTGGAAGCATTGATTGTTCTAACCAAACAAACAGCCGATGTTTCGCAACACGCGGCGTGCCAATATACCGCTTGAGCGGTGCCAGAGCAGTGCGTAAGTCATCATTAGAGCGTTTGTGTAACCACCAAATACTACCAGCACGAGGATCGCGATTTCCATCGCGGGTTGGCTTAACATGTTTCTCGGCATGAGCGAATGGCTGCTCGTAGAGTGCAGCCACTTCGATAGTGGTATTACCGCCGAAATCAACAATCCAAGTATCGGAAGGGCGGCGAGTTATATCCATACCATTCACCCAAGGTCGCACAACATTGCTGCTTGGCTTTCCGTTCGCATTAGGTTGTTTGAGCCATTGGCGCGCAATATCGCCGGGGATATCGAATGGGCCATTCTTTTGCGTACCAATGAAGGACATGCCCGCATTCGCTTTCAGGGGCTTGGCCTGCGTGAGATTCAGCCCATCACCTGCGGTCAGGTCGGCGTGAATGGCCTCGACGGCCTTGCCGTCCAGTATCGCGCCTGCGATATTTCCGAAACACACCAGCGACACGCGCACCGCAGCGCCCTCGTTGATCCATTCCTCGTCGCTCCACGCAGTGAAGATGCGGGTGGTGTCACAGATGCGTGCCAGCACTTTCTGGTTCGCGCCGCCGCGTATCGAGTTGGTCGCAACCAGCCCGGCGCGCTGGCACTTGCCCGTTTCAATCTGTGCGCGCGCTTTCTCGAACCAATAGGTCACCAAGTCCGCGCCGCCCGCTACCCGGTCTGCATAGCACTTGCGCAGGGCTTCGGTGTAGTCGTCGCCCAACTCGCTGCGCATCTTGGAACCGCCTAAAAAAGGCGGGTTGCCGATGATGACGTCCACCCCCGGCCATTGCGCTTCGCTGCCATCCGCTTTCAGCACCGCATCGCGGTTTTCGATGTGGTCGAGCGGCTGCAGGATGGGGTTGTTGCGGATGGGGTAGCCGTTTTTCAGCATCCACTGGATTTCGCCGATCCACACGGTGACGCGCGCGAGTTCGGCGGCATAGGGGTTGAGTTCAATGCCCAGCACGTTGGCGGGCGAGGCTTCAATGCTGATTTGTCGGTGTAGACCGATGGTTTCGGCATCGAGGTTGGCTTTGTGTTCGAGGTCTTTCAATGTGCGCAGCGCAAGGTATAAAAAGTTACCGCTACCACACGCAGGGTCAAGCACTCGGAAGTTCTTGATACGTTCGAGATAGGCGTGGAACAACCCATAACCTTCTTTCATTTCCTTGTTTGGGGTATCTCGCTTTTTTCCAGTCAGAGCAAACTTTGGATATAGCTCGCTTATTTTCTGCTTGATAACCTCCCATTCCCTGGTCAGCGGTTCGACGATGACGGGGTTGATAATGCGCAGTATGGATTGCTGGTCGGTATAGTGCGCGCCGAGTTGGGAGCGTTTCTTCGGGTCGAGGCCGCGCTCGAACAGGGTGCCGAATATCGACGGTTCGATCCCGCTCCAGTTCAGTTGCGCCGCCTGAAACAGTATTTTTATTTCGGCGGATTCCAGCGGCAAAACTTCGACTTTCTCGAACAGGCCGCCGTTGAACCAGTGAATATCTTCCAGCGCGAAGTCGCCGCCTTTGCGCATCGCGTTGAACAATTCTTCCAGGCGCGCGGACAATTTGGCCGGGTCTTGCTGGCTCTTGTTCAGCAAGCGCTCGAACAGTTTTCCGGGCAGCAGTTCGGCATCTTCGGCAAACAGACAGAACAGGCATTGATTGAGGAAGTGCGCCACGCTCTGCGGGGCATGTCCTCTGGCGTTCAGCGACTGCGCCAGCGCAGCGAACTTGCCTGCGGCTTCTTCGGTGATCTGGGTGATGGTGCGCTTGGGGTGGAACTTGTCCGGGTCGGTGAACAGCCAGCGCAGTTTGTCCAGATTTTCCGGTTCGCCGAGGTGTTCGAGCCCGATGGTGTGCACCTCGGACGGCGCGTTGGTGAAATGGGTGTGGATTTCGATGATGCTGGTATCGCACACCACCAGCAACGGCGGGTTGTCCAACGCCAGCGCGTAGGTCATCAACTGTTTCAGGGCTTCGCCCAGGTTGCGCCGCGTGGCCTTGTATTCGAAAGCGAAAAAGCCTTTTTTCCACACGTCGGCCCAGCCTTGCCCGGCGCCGGTGCGGGTCGCGCCGCGTTCGAAGCAATAGGTGTCGTGGCTGGAGGGTGAGGGAGTGGGCAGGTCCAGCAATGCGCACAGGTCGATAAAGTGGAGCTGGTAACTGGCGCGCTCCTTGAGCGGGTTGTCACGCCACTTTTCGATAAACTGCTTGGGGGTCATCTGCTCGGCACCAGTTTTTTAACTGGAGCATGGTGCTATGCGGGAGGTAAGTTGTAAAGCCGCGATTTTGCGCGCGCTTCCGTTTGTCTTTCCTGGTATTGAATACGTTTTTCTCTAATCGGTTATATCTGAGGCGGTTCGATGACCAAGTGCAAATAGCGCAGCATGATGCTGCCTGAAATCGAAAATCTGCCCGGCACGCCGATCACGATGCAGTCATCATGCGCATCTAAACACAGGCCTAAATCGAGTTTTGTGATTGAATGGCTCAGCTCGACCCGTTTCAGATTTTCAAGCAAGTAAAATCGGAGACACGCACTCCGCCCATTCGAAGTCGAAAAAGCAAGGAACGCCAAGGTGTTTGAGAACGACAAACAAAAATCCCTCACAGAAGGCCATGCTGTTGACTTCCAGCGCATGATCCGCTTTGATCGTCATCTGTGGCGGCGCTTCAGGGCAATAGCGGCTCCCTACTGGTCAGGGGAAGAGAAATGGCAAGCCAGGGGGCTGCTTGTCCTGCTGGTGGTGCTGTTATTGGGGCAGACGGGATTCGCCGTGCTGTTCAACCAGTTGACCGGGGAATTCACCTCGGCGCTGGCGGCAAAGAATGCGGACAGGTTCTGGACTGCCATCAAAGAGTGTCTCGTCATCCTGGTCGTGGCCGTACCGATTTATGCGTTTTACTACTATGTGCGGGACAAGCTCGGTATTTACTGGCGGCGCTGGCTGACCCGACATTTTCTGGGCAGCTATTTCAGCAATCAGGCTTATTACGAACTGAATGCCAACGCCGAGATCGACAACCCCGATCAGCGTATTGCCGAGGACATCAATACCTTTACCCAGAGATCCCTCTATTTTCTGCTGGTGCTGATCGGCGCACTGCTGGATCTCATGGCTTTCAGTGGCGTGCTCTGGTCGATTTCCACAGAACTGGTCTTTTTTCTGATCATTTATGCGATTGCCGGCACGGCGGTCACGCTGCTGGTGTTTGGCAAAGTCCTGATCGGGCTCAACTTCTACCAACTCAAACGCGAAGCCAATTTCCGCTTCAGCCTGGTGCGCATTCGCGAAAACGCCGAAGCCATTGCCTTCTATCGCGGCGAGGCACAGGAGTCACGGCAGGTCGGCCAGCGTTTCAATGAAGCCTTCAGCAATTACAACAAACTCATCCGGGCGCAACTGAACCTGAACCTGTTCCAGTATGGCTACAGTTTCATGACCATCATTTTGCCCAGCGCCATCATTGCCGGGCGGGTGCTTTCGGGGGAGCTGGAGGTCGGGCGCGCGATTCAGGCGGCCGGGGCTTTTGCAGCGATCTTGAGCGCGCTGACGATCATCGTGGATAACTTCGAAAGCTTCAGCAGATTTGCCGCAGGGATAGATCGTCTCAGCAGCTTCGCCGGATTCCTCGCCGATAAAGACACCGCACCGCCGCAAAACGGGGATCGCATTGCTTTGGTGCAGGATTCCCGTCTGGTCATCGAAAATCTCACCTTGCAGACGCCGAATCATGAGCGAACCCTGATCAGCAACCTTTCCCTGACGATCAATCCGGGCGAGGGGGTGATGATCGTGGGTGCCAGCGGCTGCGGTAAAAGTTCGTTGTTGCGCGCCATTGCCGGTCTGTGGCACTCCGGAAGCGGTTGCATCATCCGGCCGGACACCAGGGAAATGCTGTTTCTGCCGCAACGGCCCTACATGCTGCTGGGCAGCCTGCGCAGCCAGCTGCTGTATCCGCTGCAGGATAGCGAAATAATGGATGAGGAACTGCTGCAGTTGCTGGATTGCGTCAACCTGCCTGATATCGCCGCCCGGCTGGGTGGCCTGGATGCCGAGCTGGACTGGGCAAAGGTACTGTCAGTGGGCGAGCAACAGCGCGTGGCCTTTGCCCGCGTGCTGCTCGCCGCACCCCGCTACGCCATCCTCGATGAAGCGACCAGCGCCCTGGATATCGCCAATGAGGACAGTTTGTATCGGCAGTTGGCGGGCAGCTCCACCACGCTGGTCAGCGTCGGCCATCGCCCCTCCATTCTGAAATATCACCCGCAGGTGCTGGAACTCGACGGGAATGGCGGATGGCAACTGTATGCGGCGGATGACTACCGCTTTAATCGGTAACCTCCAGTTTCTTTGATCGGTGTGATCTTGGCGTTCAACAGCCTGGATACCGGGCATTCCACCTTGGCAAGGTGAGCGATGGTCAGCGCCTGGATGTTGGCAAGCAGATCAAGAGACACGGTGGCGATCGAAAACGCGCCATCGACATGGATAGCTGCAGCAGTTCCGGAACCCTGGAGGATGTATAAAGATTCGACACCTTAACTTATTGGTTGAGAGTCATTCCATAGTGACGAGCAACGATCAGTTTTTTCTTATGCTGAGTAAATCGCCCAGGACGCATACCGGGGAAACTGGATTCAGGCTTACAAGAGGTCCGTCCGCTGAACCCATCGTGGCTGCCGGAAAGCCCTCGATGGGTTCAGCGGCACGCGTTACGGCGTAATGGAGAGGTAGCCGGATTTTTCCAGATCGACCATGGCGCCGATGCCGGATGTAACGATACGGCTATAGGGGAGAATGTCATGGGGCGTGTAGCCTTTCAATTTCATCGCTACGGCGCACTCCTCCATTTTTACGCCGCCTTTGTTGAGCGCATCCAGTATCGCCAGGTTGGGATTGCCTTTGGGGTGTGGCTGTTTCACTTTCTGGTCGTAAGCTTCGTCAGTCAGCAGAAACTGCGCACCGTCGCCCCGGAACACCATCACGATTTCATAATCCTTGCCGGGTTTCATGCCGAGGGCAGTGTATTGATCGTAGAGATTTTTGGCCGCCAGCACCTGCTTGCTGATGCCATTGGGAACGGTATCCGCATAATTGACCTGAATAGCAACCTTAAGTCCGGTCTGGTTGGTGATCTGCAATGGCGGCTTGGTGTTGTTCGCCACGCTATCGCTGGTCTCTGCAAAAGCCGTCGTTGAAATGCCCTGCAATGATAGGATTAGAAGGCCAGCGAGGGCCAGGGCGATTGGCCGCTTGTTGTTGCGCATGATTTTTTCCTTGTTCGTGATTGGGTGAGCTGCTGTTAAAGCCCGCGGAGGTTCAGACAATTGATGCGGCGGGATCGGCAATGCCTTGAATACTTTCAAGAGCACGAACAATTAGTGTGAGGTCAAACAAATTAGTTCATTCTAATACACTGTTTAATCCAGCCAGAATCCACTTGTCCGGCTTGGCCGGTTCGAAACCTGGCTGGTGGCCGGAACCTTGCTAAGAGTTCAACGGCAGAAAAGCCGTCGCCCCAGTCATTACGTGGGGCCTAGTGCTGCGCTCTTCGGGAGATTTTTTTGCGTGGGAAAAAACATGCGGGCGGTGTCAGCCATACTATGGCTTTAAGCCTTTCAGAATAGACATTTTACAAGCGATTTTTAGAAATATACCCACAAATGTATCCACAGACGTACGGCGCTTGAAAATTTTGGTGGTGGGTGCGGTTGCATCTTCGCAGTCGATTTAAGGCTTTCATGGGGTTGTTTCGATAATCTCTTTCATGGGGTGTTTTGAGAACTCGGCCAGCAGTCAAAACCACGCGTGCGCGTATTGGTCGGAATATTTAGTTTTTCCCTTTGTCCAGATAACCGCGCCTGGCTTCCATACAATTAATTTCTTCAATGGATGCGCACGGCAGCCCTGCCCGGCATTTTCTGGATTCTTTGAGTAGCCAGCATCCAAACAGCCAAGCCTTGCGGATCGTGAACCTGAAAGCGTTACGACTGGAGCCGCCTTGCCTTCGAGTGTGCGCGCACCTGTGCTGTGCGTCCAGGCTTGCCAACCATGGATCAGGGCGGATTGCCCGCGCTTTCTGTTCGTCCGTCCATTTTCTAGCAGCCATCAATCGCCTTAAACAAATAGTTCGTTTGGCAAGTTTGCCAAGATCGCCGAAAGCGCACGGTTATCGTCAGCACTCATAACAACGATGCGCACATACTGGTCAGCTTACACGTCGACGCATGTATGGATATTCCACAAACCGGTACGTAACAGAAGAAGCCAGAATCAGTACTGTTCCAGCCAAGGCAATGACACCCCAATATTGAACTGCTTGCATCCCCTTAATCGGCAGCGCTAAATTGACCATATAAAGCAATAAAAAAAGGATTGGGCTATGCAATAGGTAAATGCTGTAGCTCATCGCGCCTACTGCCCTAGCTGGTTTGCTAGTCAATAATCCGAACAAATTATTTCCAGAAACGACGATGAAAAAAATTCCAAACAAGATCAATTCTGCTTGTATGGAATAGGCGGTGTCGAAACGCCAAAACAAGATCATCAGCAATCCGGAAGCAAGTAGGGTTGCCACTGAGCCTTGAAGTAAACGGTTAAACTTCTGCTCACTCTTATCCAGAAGCCAGGCTGTCACTGCGCCAAAAATAAAACATAGCAGAACGATATGCAAGGAATATTTAAGCACCAATACTGCGGTTAGCGCGGCCAGAACAAAAAAAGCGATATCACGGTATGCCCAAGCTAGCAGTGGTAACAAAAGGTAGAAAATCCATTCATACCTCAGTGTCCAGTAGACCGAGTTAATAAGCCAGCTGTTTCCCAAACCATTGATATCTGGTTGATCCATAAATCCAAAAGACATCCAGTGCAACATTGTCATAGCCAGTCTCGGATACGATGATCTGAGCATAAATCCGCCAGCGACATAGGCAACACCAAACACTACCAGGACAGATACTATATACATCGGCAACAGCCGCTTAACTCTAGAATTGAGTAAGCTCTTTACATTTATGCGCCCCTTCGCCCGTATCGCTTTTGACCAGAATAAAAAACCGGTAATCATGAAAAATAGTGCCACAGCACTTTGGCCAAGCAGGGTATAAAAACGTGAGGGCGGCACTTCCCAAATGCCAGTTGCATAGAAGAAATAAAAAATAACCGCATGGTGAAAAAATACACCTAATGCCAGAAAGCCTCTCAGCCCATCAAGCGACAAATACTTATCTTGTGTATCACTTACTTGCGATTGATAGAAGCTGCTGCTATGCAACAGTATTGCCGCAATCAATAACAGCAAACAGCTAATGACAAAATAGGGGATCTGGTTGGTAATCGTAAGCATGGGTAGATACTTGGATCAAACAGTTGGAATAATACCTGTAATTGCAAATGATCCTACCCCTTATTCCTTTCTTTTAGCATCTTCATTACATGGCGCATCGCATCATTTCGCTGGCCTATCCCTAGCCCCCTGCCATCGCACCCATCCCGCACGCATGCCCTAGGGTGGAACGCTTGTTGTGTAATTGTTAGCGCGCTTTTATTTTTTCGGATGATGTGTCGCCAACCATTCGCCAGCCAATTTTTGCGCCTGAGCAATTTGCGACGGGGTAGCCACGGCTTCGAGTTTTTGCAGATACTGATCAGCCTCTGAATAGCCACTGGCTTTAGCGATGATGAACCACTGCGCTGCCTGCGTATAATCCTGGGGTACGCCTTGGCCGATGTTGTACATTACGCCTAGCTTGTACTGCGCAATGGAATACCCTTGTTCCGCCCCTCTTCGATACCATTGTGCTGCCTGCGCATAATCCTTGGGCACGCCTTGGCCGATGTTGTACATTAGGCTCAGCATGTTCCGCGCATTGACATACCCCTGATCTGCCGCTTTGCTGAACCACTGCGCAGCCTGTACATAATCCTGCGGTACGCCTTGGCCGATGTTGTACATTACAGCCAGGTAGTACTGCGCATTGACATACCCCTGATCTGCCGCTTTGCTGAACCACTGCGCAGCCTGTACATAATCCTGCGGTAAGCCATGACCTGAGTAGTACAGCGAGCCCAGGGCGTCCTGCGCAAGGGCATCACCCGTATTGGCGGATAATCTAATCTGTTGCAATGCTGGAGCATTGCCAGTGGATGCCTGTAGCACCAAGGTTTTGGCTTGATCTGCTGTCAAACCGGCGCTTGCACTGGCTACTGCCATAACAGCGAAACTTACAAATACAATCTGGGTGAAACAACGAAGAATAAACATGATTTTCTTTCGTTTTGTAGTTTCAAAAAGTATAAATAGCCCCGGACACGACCAGACAAAGACTACGCCTAAAGTGCTCCCTCCGTGTTTTGGTTTTTCTGAGCGCGCTGGCAGAGCATCCACCGCACCCAGCCAGCGCGCATTGCAGCGATTGCACGCGCCCTGCCTTCGGGTGTTCTTGCGCCGGTACTCAGTCCACCGTGAAACTTGCACTTGCTGCCACGGTGTAGCGATTTACTTCGGTAGCGTGAACCGTCTTTTTTCCTTGCGCCGCAGATTCGCTTCGAGATACCCGACGGTTTCAATTCGTACCACTTGCCGCCATGCTCGAATGTCAGAAACGGCATGCCAGTGAAGCGCAGTATAGCCAGGAGTTAGGTATTCTTGGGCCGAATTTGTCCATGCATGAGGTGCATCAAGATGAGTTTCCTAGGGCCGACCAACTCAGAACACAAAATCAAAGGCGATCGGATATTGGGAGAATCAAGGACAAAAAACAGAAGGAGAAAAGCAAAGCCAGGAAGGCAAAAGCATCGAGGCAATGGAATCGAAAAAAGTAGCGAAAGGACTGACTGATAATCGTTAAGTTGTAGCAATGAAAGAATGGCCTGATGAGGGCCGTTTCTTCGTTCTGGCGGAAGCGGTGAGATTCGAACTCACGAAGGGTTGCCCCTTGCCGGTTTTCAAGACCGGTGCAATCGACCACTCTGCCACGCTTCCTTGTTTGCCTGCTTAGCTTGCGATGCGGGTCACATTTTAGCTGCGAGCGAACAGATTAGCCAGCAGGAATACTGGCTGCGCCAGCGTCAAAATTGGGAATGCGCGATTGAACATGGTGTACGAGGCTGAATACATTGTTATCATTTGCCATAATTTCCCATAATGAATCAGGGTTGAATCACCAGCAGACACCCGCTGATGACAAAAACAATTTACATGCGTTCCTCTCGTGCTTTCATGATTCGCGCTGCTCACACCATGGCGCATGCATTGCTGTGCTCCTGTCTGTTGTTCGGAGTCAAAACATGGGCCGTGACGATTATTGTGAACCCGAGCGTCACGATCTCCTCTGCGTCACAAAACGCAGTGCGCGCCATGTTCGCAATGAAATTACTGCAATGGCCGGACGGTCAGCCAGTCAGGGTATTCGTGTTGCCTGACGATAATCCGTTGCATCGGACTTTTTGCAAGGAAGCACTGGACATTTACCCTTATCAACTACGCCAGACCTGGGACCGGCAGATTTATTCAGGTACTGGACAAGCACCCACGGAGGTGGGCTCGGAAGAGGAAATGCTCAAAAAAGTTGCCAGCACTCCCGGTGCGCTGGGTTATGTGCGGAAGGTGAAACCGGGCGACCGGGTGCGTACTCTTTCGGTGAGCAATCCGGTCAGAACCTTCTCGGCGGAATAATCATGAATCGAACCTATATAAAAATACTGGTGGTGGCTTTGGCGCTTGCCGGCCACGAAATGAACGCCAATGCAGACAGCCTGCCCGAGGGAGTTCAGGTGCATGGATTCGCCAGCCAGGCTGTTATCAGTACGGACCACAACAACTTTTTCGGCAATACCGAAAACAAAGCCAGCCTTGATTTTACCGAGCTGGGCGCGAATATTTCCTGGCGCCTCAATCCCAGCCTGCAGTTATCGGCCCAGGCCGTTTCGCGCCGCGCCGGCGAAACCGACAATGGCTCGCCGCGTATCGACTATGCAACCGCGGATTACACCATTCACGCCAGCGAGAATACGCGCTTCGGCTTGTATCTGGGCAAGATCAAAAACCCTTACGGCCTGTACAACGAAACCCGTGATGTGGCATTTACCCGCCCCAGTATCCTGCTGCCACAATCCATCTATCTGGATCGTATCCGCAACTTCGTGCTGTCTGCGCCGGGGATGGCAGTTTATGGTGAAAGTGTGTTGCCTATCGGCAACCTCAGTTATCAGTTCGGCGTGACCAGACCGGACACCTCTGATAGAGAAACCGAAGGCACCTTTCTGGGAAAGGACAGGCCGGGAAAACTTAAAAGCGATGCGTTCTATATAGGACGGATTCTTCTGGAACCAGGCAATGGTCATTTCAAACTGGCATTGACCGGGGTCAGCATGCGCGCGCATTACCAGCCGGGAGCCCCAGATGCCCTGCTGGCAGGCAATATCCACTTTGATGCCTGGGTGCTGTCCGGGCAATACAATGCCGAAAACTGGGTGTTCACCAGCGAATACGCGCAAAACCATATTAATGCCCAGAATTTTGGCGCCTTCCTCCTGAATCGCGCTGCAACTGGCAGCAGTTACTATGTTCAGGGAACTTATCGGCTCACACCCAGATGGTCAGCCTTGGCGCGCTATGACGTCACCTACAGGGATAACAACGACAAGGATGGCCAGGCATTCAGCGCCTTGATCGGCGTGCCCGCCTATAGCCGGTTTGCCAAGGATCTGACCGCCGGCCTGAGTTACGAGCTCAGCAACAACTGGCTGCTGCGTGGCGAATTTCACCATGTGGATGGCACCGCCTGGTTGCCCTACAGCGACAATCCCAATCCTGCTGCCACTTCACGCCACTGGAACATGTGGCTATTCCAGGCGGCTTACCGCTTCTGACCGATGGCCATTCCAGTCAACCGATTCAGGCGTTTTTTCAGCCTCAAGTGGAAAATCATCATACCGCTCAGCCTGGTATTGCTCGCGGTGAATGCGTCGCTGTCATATATCAATTACAACAGCCAGCGTGCCCAATTTGAACTTGCCCACAAGGCAAGCGAGGCGCAAAGCCGGCGTTTCGCTGCTGAAGTCATTACACAGCTGGGTACCCAACTGGAGATGTCCGCCAATCTGATCCCCAATCTGAGCGATGTCCATGGCGCAATTGTCCGCGGTGATAAAACAGCGCTGCAGCTTTACTATCAGCGTTACTGGGACGCATTGCACTTCAACAGCGGCCTGGAACAAGTGCTGTTTTTCAAACCCGACGGGCAGTTGTTCGCCAGTTGGAAAGAAAACTCCACGCAAGTGGATGAGCCCGCACTATCGGCGCAGGTCAGACAGGTTATTGCGGATGAACAACCACAGCGTCTGTTGGCATGTGCGACAACCTGTCTTTACTATTTCATCATACCGGTGCTCGACAATGGACACTCCGTCGCCGCCGTAGCCGTCGCCGAATCGTTTGTTGATGCGGTGCTGTCATTCCAGCGTATCACCAGCAGCGACATGGCTCTGGCCGTACTCGCGCCCAACATCAGTGGCTTGCCGGCCAGCTCCAGGCAACCCCGGGTACCTGCTCTCAACCGCCGGGTACTGGCCGCATCTGGCGGCCCGCAAAGCATTGAGATACTGCAGAGCATTCAGCCACACGACATCCGGGCCAATCAGCGCATCAGCGTATCGTACCGGGATCGACAATACGAAATTCTGCCGGTGCCGATAATTATTGGCGCCAGCATCGGCAATCCTTCCATGGCGGTAATTTTTGACCGTACCCAGGATCTCCAGCACCTGCACGCGGTGGCATGGCAAAGCGCGGGCATCGGCATGCTCGGATTGATCATCTCGGAACTGATGCTTCTGGTGCTGTTATGGATCCCGATGCGTCACCTGAAGCGCACCGCGGAAGCCCTGCCTTTGCTTGGTCGCGGAGAATTCGAGGCAGTGCGCTCTCGTCTGGAAAAAACCCGTCGCCGGAATCCCTTGCACGATGAACTCGACACGCTGGACGCCAGTGCGCTGGATCTGGCGGACCGGCTGGAAGCTCTACAGGAAAAAAATCATTCTCATAGCAATGAGCTCGACAATTTGGTACGGCAGTTGTCACGTGAACGCGACTTTGTCTCCGGGCTGCTGGATACCGCTCAAATGATCATCGTCACCCAGGATAGCCAGGGCCGCATCCTGATGGCGAACGCCTACATGCTGGCATTGACCGGCTTCGACTACAGGGAACTGCGCGGCGCCAAACTGACGGATTATTTCAGCCAGCCCAAACAGGCAATGGACGCCAACCGTGAACTGTCGGCGCTACTGCATTCGGATGGAGCCAGTTTGCGCCAGGAAACCGCACTGCGCTGCAAGAATGGCGAATCGCGCGATGTGGTATGGATTCACTCATCACTCGGCGCGGAAAACACCGATGCCGCAGCGATTTTATCGGTGGGCCTGGACATCACTGAACTGCACCGCGTCGAAAAACAAGCCAGCTACCTGACCGAATACGACCCGTTAACCGGCTTATACAATCGCCATCGCTTCCAGGAAATGCTCCAGGAAATTCTCTCGCACACCGAAACACAATTCAACGGAGCGCTGATTTATCTTGATCTGGATGAGTTCAAGTCGCTCAACGACATGGCCGGACACACCGCAGCGGATCAGGTATTGCATGCCGTAGCGAGCCAGTTGCAGGGCTTGCTTCCCACCCCTGCGTTGATCGGCAGATTGGGGGGCGATGATTTTGGCGTATTCTTCAATCATCTCGATGCCCAGCACGCCATACAGTTGGCGCGCCACATCCAGCACAGTTTATCCATGATCACGCTGGCGGAAGTGCCGCTCAGCCACAAGGTTTCTGCGTGTATCGGCATCACCCTGTTTCCAGAACACGGCACGGTCGCCCAGGAACTGCTGGCAAATGCAGATCTGGCGCTGTTCCGCGCCAAGGAGAGTGGTCGTGGCAACTTGCATCTGTATGCCCCGGACGAAGGCCTGATGGAGCGTGTGCTCAATCGGGTGTACTGGGTGGACAAAATCGAGCAAGCGCTGGCCGACGATCAGTTCGAGCTTTATTTCCAGCCCATACTTTCATTATCCGACAACAAGGTGAGTCATTACGAAGCGCTGGTGCGCATGCACAACCCGACCGGCGACCTGTTTATGCCGATCGAGTTTATCGGCGTCGCCGAAACCACAGGCCTGATCCGGGGCATTGACCGGCTGGTACTGCACAAGGCGATCGCCGCGCTGGCCGAATTGCAGCTCAAGACCCCCAATAGCAAACTGTCGGTCAATCTCTCCGGGCGCAGTTTCAGCAACCCGCGCTGGCTGGAACTGCTGCAGGACGAGTTGAACAGCTCGGGCATCAATCCGTCAGGCCTGATCTTTGAGATCACCGAAACGGCCGCCGTGGAAGATATGGCCTCGGCACGCGCGTTGATGGAAAAAGTCATCGCGTTGGGTTGCGCATTCAGTCTGGATGATTTCGGCGTAGGATTTGCCTCGTTCGACTATCTCAAACAGCTTCCGGTCGAGTATGTCAAAATCGATGGTTCCTTCATCCGCAATCTCGCTACCAGTACCGACGACCAGTTGTTCGTCAAAGCTCTGGTACAGGCAGCACACGGCTTTGGTAAAAAGACCGTGGCCGAATTTGTCGAGAACGCCGAGATCGTCCAGTTGTTGCGCGATTACGGCGTCGATTACGCCCAGGGCTATCACATCGGCAAACCTGATCCGGTTTTCGGATTGATCGCCAGACGCGACATTGGGTGATGTCGGCATCCTGACATCAGTGTCCGGGTTTCGCCTTACCCTCTACATCTCCGCAGCGCCCAACGCCCTGCATACAAGCTTTTCCCTGCCTTGCCGGTAACTCCCTGGCTGGCATATATCGTGCTGAATTACGGGAAATAACCCCTTAGCCGCATCGCGATGAGCTCATTTATAAAAATATTCCAAAAATGGCTGCCAGGATCTCGCCATGAGCGTTCGCCTTTCACGACCCTGCATAGCACCCGGCGCTGGGTGGAACAACTGCAGTTTCATCATGAATACGAAGCCCATCAAATGGTGGTGGAGGCACTCAACCAGTTCAATCTGTCCGGCGACGAACTGGATGAGCGCAGACTCCACATCCTGGCGGTACTGCGCCATGCTGGCGGCGCACTGCAAGAAGGCATGGTGACGCAATATCTGAAAAATCAGACAGCCTTCCGCTACGCGGGAAAATCGCTGTGGCAGGAAATTTTTGCTTTTTACTGGCAACTTGCACTGGCTTACCAAAGCTTCGTCAAGGCCGCCACCCGCAACCAACCCGTTCTGGCGCAGCAACTCCCCACGATTACACTGCTCGCGTTGCATTATCAGGGCAAGCTGATCCAGTGGCGCTACATGCGCTATGAAACACCCACGTCGGATGCCTGGCGCAATGTGCATGCGCTCTACGCCATTGCCGAATGCAATGGCTTTGCCGAGCGCTGCCTGAAACTCGGCAACAACGCCGAAGCCAGCTGCGCCCATATCTATGCTCACATCCTGCTGCTCAACCTGATTAATCCTATCGGTCTATGCCCCTGGAAAATCGAGTTGGCGGCATACTGGATCCATACCTGGTGCCGTCAGTTACAACCCTCGCAGCAGCTCGACAGGCAAGTCCACACGCACTGGCTCGATTTGGCTGGCTATGCACCGCTGTGCCATATCGGCCATCAACCAGTTGAAGGCAACGCTCTACGTTACTGGTCGCTGCAAGGTGTGCTGACCGCGCTTGAAATCACCCGCGCGCAATTGATCAATCCTCCCCCAAGCCCGCTCGACGGCATCAAAAATGAAGCCGATGTGCCCGCTTTACTGGATGACATCCGCGCCATTCTCAATCGCAGCGGGCCGCAACGTCATGCACCACGCCTCGAGCAGAACACGTCGGCCCTTGTGGTATGCGGATTCGAGCATGTACTGCAAACCCTGAGCGGTGCGGCCGGCGCTTTCCCTGCGCAATTTGAGCCGTGGATCATGCAGGATGAAGGTGAAGACGGCTATGGCTTGACTCACTATGGCACTCCCGCCGTCATCCCCGACCATGGCACATTGATTAGTCTGCGTACCGGGACAAAAACGCATCCTCTGGTGCTTGCCGCGGTACGCTGGATCGATACGCAACCCGGTCATCCGATCAAGCTTGGCGCAGAACGGCTCGGCACAGCACCCAGAGTGGTGGCCTTGCATGGTGTTGATCATCTGATGTCGGAAAGTATTTTCAGCTTGACCAATCCACCTGCGGATTGTGTGCCCACACCCTGTATTTTTCTGCCTGAACAGGATGGGCGCAGATTCAGCAGCGCACTGGTAGTCGGCGACATGAGCATCGCCCCCACGCAGATTTACGACATGCTGGACGGCAATTATATTTACAGAGTCCGCATTACCCATGAGCAGGGTCGCAGCGACGATTGGGTGTTGCTGAACTTCAACATCCTGACACGATGCCATGTCGAAATGGTTTAGGCCGTCTCTATCAATCAGTTGACTCCGGGGACAAGATTTCCGGGAGCCCTGTTACCAACTACGTATCACACCCCAATGCCAGGTCAACAGATTGGAAATTTTAAGGTTCTACCGCGAGGATGACTGTTTCACTGCGATGGAGAAGGTAGAACTTCCCTCACCGTGTTGAAGTTAAGCATACGCTTACGTGACTTCCATCTTTTTTAACGGGCACGATAGCAGCATAAAACCATTGTTTAAACATGGGCATTCCAATAGGATTGCCCGGAAATTATAGTTATATTGGAGACACAGTGACCCGGCAGCAAACCAACGATTTCACAAACGCGGCAATGAGTACATCCAACAGCCGTGAAATGAATGAAGCATTCAATATTTTTTTAGGCATTTCAGAACCAGAAAAAGCATTACTTGCCCATTATCACTCCATCCTGACACAAGGCGCTGACCGATTTATCGAGGCGTTCTATGCCTACCTGCTCGCTTTCCCCATCACCGCCAACGTCCTCCACCACTATCAGGAAGCCGGCGGGGAACTGTCTCAGTCAAATACCACCGGCGAAGCCGGTGGCTTGAAATTGCGAGCGCCTCAAAGGCGCCCATAACATCGTGAGCCGCCCGTGGCGGCTTACCCCATTTCGAGCTTCATCTGGTCGTGTCGCTCGTCTTCCTCTTCTTGATTCCGGATGTACGCTCGAACCATGGTTTCGTCCAACCCTACCGTGGACACGAAGTATCCCCTGGCCCAAAAGTGCTCGCCGGTGAAGTTCTTCTGTCGATCCCCGAACTTCCGTGCAATCTGAATGGCGCTCTTGCCCTTGATATAGCCAACCACATTCGATACAGCGTACTTCGGCGGGATACTCAAACACATATGAACGTGATCGCCCATGAGATGCCCTTCTACAACCTTGGATTCCTTGTGTCCCGCCAACTCGTGGAATATCTCCCCAAGCTGGCGACGCAGCACACCGAAAATCCGCTTCTTCCGGCGCTTCGGTATAAACACCACATGATATTTGCAGTCCCATCTCGTATGGCTCAGGCTCTGGTATTCTTTCATCGTGAATTTCCTTTCTCTTGGCGGAGATTAGAAATTCGCGCAGACCGTCGTAAAGGTCAAACCTTGGTGAGTCCCCCGGCAGAGCCGGGGGCTTACCTCTATGAGTTAGCTGCGACGCAATCGGCGCATTTCCAGAAATTACTAAGCGGATGCACCGATGAGCTATCGGCGCAACAACTGATCCACATTGGAAAAATCCATTATCAGCACAAAATCGAGCCGGTGTGGATGATGGGCGCCTATCAGTTATATCTGGATCATTTGCGGCAGATCATTGCCACACATCCGGAAATCGCACCGGATAGACAATACGCGCTGGAAACCGTCCTGATCAAACTGCTATTTCGGGATATGGGCCTGATGCTTGAAGGCTATTGGCAATCGGCCATGTCGCTGGTGCAGAGCGAAAAAAATACGGTCGTGGCATTGCAGGGGCAGGTCAGCGATCTGCTGGCCAATCTGCCGCAAGTTTTATGGTCGGTGGCGGTAAAAGACAACAAGCTGCTTTATCTCAGTCCTACGACCAAGAAAATCTGCACACTGGATATCGAAATGCCCATCCCCTGCATGGGCTGGACCCATCCGGATGATCGCGAAACCGTGAGACTCGGATGGATGGAAGCGTTGCGCGGCAACAAGGTGGAAGTGGAAAGCCGCGTCCAGGCACCCGGGGAACAAACGCGCTGGTTTCGCAGAGTGTTTCATCCGTTTCTGGACAGCGCAGGGAATGTGGTGCGGATAGACGGCCTGATGGACGACACCACCGAATCCAGGGAAATCATCGAGCGCCAGCAATTCCTGGCGACCACCGATAGCTTGACTGAACTGCCCAACCGCTCGCTGCTGTATGACCGGCTTAACCAGGCCATCGCCGTGGCAAAGCGTGAGCAGAATAAACAAGTCGTTCTGATGCTGATGGACCTCAACCACTTCAAGGAAATTAACGATACCTTGGGACATCTTGCCGGGGATGAGGTGTTGCGTCAGGTGGCGCAACGGTTGAGAGGCGTGCTGCGGGAGAGTGACACGCTGGCCCGTCTCGGAGGCGACGAATTCGCCGTATTGCTGTCCGATGCTCCAGCCGCTGAAGCAGCCGCCAAGAAAGTCGCAAAAAATATTCTCGACTGTTTTGTGGAACCTTTCTGGTTCCAGAAAAACGAGTTGTATCTGGGTGTGGGAATCGGCATATCCGTCTTCCCGGATCATGGGGATGATGCCGGTGTGCTGATGAGCCGCGCGGATGTGGCCATGTATGCTGCCAAGCACACGGATGCGGGATTTTTGTTTTATGACCCCAAAACAGATCCGCACACCCAGCAGCGCCTGCAGCTTTCATCCGATTTGCGGCATGCGCTGGAGAGAAATGAATTCGTCCTCTATTATCAGCCGCAAATCAACATCCACAGCGGCCGCATTATCGCCGTGGAGGCGTTGATTCGCTGGAACCACCCGGAGCACGGAATGATCTTCCCGGATCAATTCATCCCGTTTGCCGAGAGCACTGGTTTGATCGGCCCAATTACAGAATGGGTTCTGCGCACGGCGATAGCGCAGTGCAAAACCTGGCAGATGACGGGTATGGAAATGCGCATTGCGATAAACGTGACGGCGCGCTCATTTCAGGATCCTCTATTAGTGGATAAGCTGGAAAGCCTGCTGTACGGGGGAGGAAACCGTCTTCCGCCAGAACGAATTGAAATCGAGATTACAGAAAATATCCTGATGGTGGATATTGAGCATGGCGCGAAGGCAATCAGACGTCTGCGCGATCTGGGTGTGAGCGTGGCCATTGATGACTTCGGGACTGGCTACTCTTCATTGGCGTATCTGAAGAAATTACCCATACATACGCTCAAGATAGACAAATCCTTTGTCATGAACATGACGGAAGACGACAACGATGCGGTGATTGTCCGCTCCACGATTGACCTGGCACACAATCTTGGCTATCTGGTGGTAGCGGAAGGCGTCGAAACCCGCGATGCGCTGGATTTGCTTGCAGTACTCGGCTGCGATCTGGCGCAGGGCTACCATATCAGCCATCCTCTTCCTGAGGATGAGCTGATTTTATGGGTTAAAAATTCAGCCTGGTCCATTGGGGAGAGTGCTTGATTTTGAGCTGCGGTAACGTCCTTAACGATTCCTGCGTTCAATATCCCCGATATGAAAGCCGAATGCACCTTTGCGACGGTCGGCAAAATACAGTCGCAAGGTTTGCTCAATAGTGCGGAACGCAATTTGATCCCAGGGAATTTCATCTTCGCTGAATAGCCTGACTTCCAGGCTTTCCGGACCGGGCGCGAAATCCAGATCGAGCAAACGCGCACGGAACATCAGGTACACCTGACTGATATAGGGCAGGTTGTAGAGCGTGAACAGGTGTTCGATCTCGACGCGCGCACCTGCCTCTTCCATGGTCTCGCGCAAGGCTCCCTGCTGGGTGGTTTCGTTGTTCTCCATGAAACCTGCGGGTAGCGTCCATAGCCCGTACTGCGGCTCGATGGCGCGCTTGCATAGCAGAATCTTGTCTCCCCATTCGGGCAGACAGCCCACCACCATTTTCGGATTCTGATAATGGATCGTATTGCACTGGAGACACACATGACGGAGGCGATTATCGCCGTCGGGGATGGTGTGGATCACATCGCTGCCGCATTCACTGCAAAAATTCATGATGGCTTTCCAATAAATATCCCGTGAACTTAACAAAAATCGCCCGCGGCGGCTAGCTTGGCTTTATGCAGGAACCTGTTATCGTTATATCTGTCCGAAAAAAACCACCCCTACATAGCGCCACGCCACCTTCGTGCACGCCGACTACTACGCCATCCGCCAGCTCTCGCCGTATCGCGGCATGTTGTTTGTCGTCGATATCGAATGCGCGCTGGCCTACAGCACCAACGGACACAGCTGGCAGGTGCATTGCAAAAATCCGTTCAACCGCTATTGGCCGTCGGGCGAATGGATCGAGGGCGAAGGGGGCATGCTCAATAGCTGCCAGCACGCGGCGGCTATTATTGCGGCGCTTGAAAATCATCCGCCGCTGCCTTTCACCTCCGAGGACACGCTGGAGCTTTGGCTGCTGGACAAGGCCCGCAGCTTGCCGCTGGCCTTGCTCAAAACCCAGCGCGCGCATGCGGCGCCGGATAAAGTCGGCGATCCGACCTGGTATCCGTTTGTGTTGACCGACACGGACTTCAGCGCCGGTTGTCTGGCGGAAGCCGACGCCAAACGCGACCCGCGCGCCTGGCCGGTGAAACACCGCGACGTGCTGGCGCGCCAGATCAACGAAGCAGCGCGTCCGCTGCCGGCTGCACAATGGTTTCGCCGTCACCCGGATGGGAGCGGTGAAGGCCTCGACGCCGGTTTGCGGCTGGATCCGGCATGGGTCGGGCGCCAATTAGCTGCCGATATTTTCCCGGAATTGCCGGTGCGAGAGCGCTGGCCGCAGCCGATCCAGCGCGAACTGGTGCGCGAATATCATCACTGGATCGCCAGCCTGCTGCTCACCCAGCCGGGTCTGTCTCCCGCCACCCGGTTGCGCCTTGAGGACGCCGCGCTGCGCAATCCGGAACAATTGCTTGAGGTCTACCGCGTGTTACCTGAAATCACCAACCCGGCGCGCCTGCACGCCGCGCTGGTCGCCGCCCGCTTAACCCAAGCCGCCCCTTCAACCCGTTAGGACACGCCATGCGCCCAGCCCACATTCTCACCATTCTCGACCGTGAATTCGCGAGTGCCCGGCATCACACGCCGGTGATGCTGTGGGGGCCGCCCGGGGTGGGGAAATCCCAAATGGTGGCGCATATCGCCGCACTTCACAGCGTGCCGCTGATCGATATCCGGCTGTCGCAAATGGAGCCGACCGACCTGCGCGGCATCCCGTTTCGCAGCGGCGACCTGGTCGAGTGGTCGATCCCTGCCATGCTGCCGGATGCGGGTCGCCACGGTCCGGCGGGGATATTGTTTCTGGACGAAATCACCTCGGCGCCGCCCAGTGTGTCAGCCGCCGCCTACCAGCTCATTCTCGACCGGCGTCTGGGCGATTACCGCGTACCGGAAGGCTGGGCCATCTTCGCCGCCGGTAACCGCCAGGGCGACCGCGGCGTGACCTACGCAATGCCCGCACCCTTGGCCAACCGCTTTACCCATTACGAAGTCGAGGCCCATCTGGACGACTGGGTGGCGTGGGCGCACACGGCTGGCATGGACGAGCGCCTGATCGGCTTTCTGCGCTTCCGCCCCGACCTGCTGTTCAGTTTCAACCCGGCACACAATCCGGTCGCTTTTCCGAGCCCGCGCTCGTGGGAGTATGCCCATCGCGCGCTGCAAAAATTCCGCGACACGCCCGACCTGATGCTGGATGCGCTGCAAGCCTGCGTGGGGCAGGCTGCCGGGGTAGAGTTCAAAACCTTCATCGACAACATGACGCGCCTGCCCGACATCGAAGCCATCCTCGCCGGGCAGGCCGCTGACGTGCCGGAAGGCATCGACCTGCAATACGGCGTCGCGGCCGCGCTGGTGCGCCGCGCCGTGTTGGCGCGCGAAACCCTGGAAGCCAACCGCGTGTTCGGCAATATTCTCGACTATGCGCGGCGCTTCCCGCAGCGCGAAATGGGCGTGATGCTGGTCACCGACATGCACCGCTCGATCGGTAAACCGCTATTTGCTGTGCCGGAATTCGAGGACTGGGCCAACACCATCACCGATTTGATGCTCTACGACCTGCAATGGTCGCCGATGCGCTGAATCAGACATGGCGTTTGAACCATACATGCCCGCTCCCGACGAAATCGCCACCAAGCTCTCCGCCGCCCGCACCCGGCTGATTCTCGAACGACCCTTTTTGGGCGCACTGGTGATGCATTTGCCATTACAGCCAGTCGACGCCAAAACCTGCGACAGTGTTGCCACCGATGCGCGCGCACTCTATTACCATCCGGCTTATGTCGAACGTCTGTCGCTGGCGCAGACCCAGTTTGTCCTCGCCCACGAAGCACTGCACTGCGCCTTGGGCCACTTCGCCCGGCGTTCGCACCGCGTGATACAGCGCTGGAATATCGCCTGCGACCACGCAGTCAATTTGCTGTTACTGGGCGAAGGCTTGCGACCGCCGCCCAATATCCTCGCCAATGACGAATACAGTGGACTGCCCGCAGAAGAAATTTACCCGCTGATTCCTGAAGACAGCAGCGAGCAGACCCTGGACAAGCACCTGTTCGACCAGACCGAAAACGATAGCGGCGAGCAAGATAACGACCAGACCCAACAGGAATCCGCAGACGGCGCAGATGAGAGTCAGGGTGAAGGCGACGGCCAGCCAGAGGAAGGCAACAACAAACCAAAGCAGGATACCCCTCGTCCCTCCCCCGGCGGCGACGGCGGCAATCCGGGGCAACTCCGACCGCGCGCGAAACCCAGTCCGCACGGTGGCCCCGGCATGGACGACATGACACCTGCCCAGCGTGAAGAACTGGCCCAGCAATGGCGCGGCCATCTGGCCTCGGCCGCACAACAGGCACGCATGGCCGGGCGCCTGGGCGAATCCTGGCTGCGTCTGGTCGATGAACTCATCGCTCCCCGGCTGCCATGGCGCATGCTGCTGGCGCGCTACCTGATGAATTCGGCGCGCGAGGACTACAGTTTCCAGCGCGTGTCGCGACGTGAAGGTGCAGCACTGTTGCCCAGCCTGTACAGCCGCCGTATCCAGCTCATTGCCGTGCTCGATACCAGCGGCTCAATCGCCGACGCGGAGATGCGCGAGTTCGCCGCCGAGATTGATGCATTGAAGAGCCAGGTCAACGCCCAGGTGACCCTGCATGCCTGCGACGAGCGCCTGGCCGAAACCGGCCCGTGGCGCTTTGAGCCATGGGAGTCGGTCACGTTGCCGGACGGCTTCGCGGGCGGCGGCGGAACGGATTTTCGCCCGCTGTTTGAATGGGTCGCCACTGAGCAGTTGCGCCCCGACTTGCTGGTGTATTTCACCGACGCCGAAGGCGAATTCCCCGAGTACGCACCCGACTACCCTGTGCTGTGGCTGGTCAAGGGCAAAGCGCCAGTCCCCTGGGGCGAACGGGTACAATTGAACTGATTTACCAGCCTGATTCGTTAGCCACGGAGGTCACGGAGCACACAGAGGAAAACCAGAAAAACCAGCCTAACCCAACAAGATTGCATGGTTTAATTTCGGTTTTCTCGGTGTGCTCCGTGCTCTCCGTGGCAAAAAGTTTTTTCTGAAAGTCCATACCATGAAGCTCGGCACCCCGCTCTCCCCTTCCGCTACCCGCGTCATGTTCCTCGGCAGCGGCGAACTCGGCAAGGAAGTCATCATCGCCCTGCAACGCCTCGGCGTGGAAACCATCGCCGTGGACCGTTATGCCAATGCACCCGGCCACCAGGTTGCACACCGGGCGCATGTGATCGACATGACCGACCGCGCTGCCTTGCGCACCCTGATCGAGCAGGAGCGTCCTCATCTGGTCGTGCCGGAAATTGAAGCCATCGCCACCGATGCGTTGGTGGAAATCGAACGCAGCGGGCTGTGTGAAGTCATTCCCACTGCACGCGCCGCCCAGCTCACCATGAATCGTGAAGGCATTCGTCGTTTGGCCGCCGAAGAATTGGGCTTGCCCACATCACCCTACTGCTTTGCCAACAGCGTGACCGAGTTGCAAACGGCGATCGATGCCGGCATCGGCTATCCATGCATCGTCAAGCCGGTGATGTCGTCTTCCGGAAAGGGTCAAAGCAGGCTGGACGGCCCGGCTGACGTGACCAGCGCGTGGGATGTTGCCGCCAGCGGCGGGCGCGTGGATCAGGGCCGGGTGATTGTCGAGGGCTTCATTGATTTCGATTACGAAATCACCCTGCTCACGGTCCGCGCATTGGGTGCGTCGGGTCAGGTTGAAACCTGTTTCTGCGAGCCGATCGGCCACCTGCAGGTGAAGGGAGACTACGTCGAGTCCTGGCAACCGCAAACGATGTCTCCGGCAGCCTTGGCAGGCGCGCAGGCGATTGCCAAAAAAGTCGCCGACAGCCTCGGCGGGCGCGGTATTTTTGGTGTGGAACTTTTCGTCAAGGGTGATCAAGTATGGTTCTCGGAAGTGTCGCCGCGCCCGCATGACACCGGTATGGTGACGATGTGCAGCCAATATCAAAGCGAATTCGAGTTGCATGCTCGTGCCATCCTCGGCCTGCCGGTGGACACACGCCTGCGCGAACCGGGTGCTTCTGCGGTGATTTATGGCGGCATGGAGGCCAGTGGTATTGCGTTTGAGGGCATTGCTGAAGCGCTCGCCGTACCGCGTTCCGATATTCGATTGTTCGGCAAACCCGAAGCGTTTGCACGACGGCGCATGGGCGTGGCATTGGCCTGTGCAGAGACCACCGACATCGCACGCGATCGCGCCAAATTGGCTGCCAGCAGGATCAAACCTGTGGCCGCATAACAGCATTATATTTAACCAACAAAAAAGGCGCCTTAGCGCCTTTTTTGTTGGGTTACCCGGACAAATCGTCCGGATGAATGACGACCGATCAACTCCAGGAGCGATTACCGTTACTACGGTTACCACCGGTGTTGCCCTGACCGTCACGGCGAGCGCCTGAAGCAGCGGGACGCGAAGCAGTCGGACGGGCGGCACCATCACGACGACCACCGCCGTTGCCGCTATTATTACCCCAGCTATTACCGTTGCTGTTGCCGGTACTGTTGCCATTGCTTTTACCGGCACCGCTATTGGCGTTATTGCCAAAGCCTGAGCTACGACGCTGTTCGCCCTGACCAGAAGGACGGCCACGGCTCGCGCCAGGACGTCCGCCGGGAGCAGCACTACGTGGCTTCAGTTTGGGCTCAAGACCAACAATGACCTCTGCCGGAATCTGCTGGCCGGTAAAGCGCTCAATGCGCTTCAGCTGCATGGAATCGCGCGGGCTGGCCAGCGATATAGCAATGCCCGAAGCACCTGCACGACCGGTACGCCCAATGCGGTGCACATAGTCTTCCGGATTCTTCGGCAGATCGTAATTGATCACGTGGGTAATACCCGGCACGTCCAAGCCGCGTGCGGCGACATCGGTGGCCACCAACAGGCGGATATTGCCCTGGCGCATCTGGGTGATGGTACGGTTGCGTGCGCTCTGATGCATATCGCCGTGCAATGCAGCGACTTTGTGACCCTGCGCCTGCAGGTCGTCGGCCAGGCTATCGGCATCGCGTTTGGTCGCGGTGAAGATAAGCGCCTGGTTGATGTCCACGTCGTTGATGAGGTGGGTCAGCACGCGATTCTTGTGGGAAAGGTCGTCCACATAGTGCATATGCTGGGTAATGTTCTCGTGGCGTGCCTGCTGGTGGGCGATTTCGATACGCTTCGGGGTTTTCAGCAATTGCTGGGCGAGGCGCGCGATGTTGCCTTCAAAGGTGGCGGAGAACATCACCGTCTGGCGGCTAGCTGGCGTGGCATTGGCGATGCGTTCCACGTCGTCGAAGAAGCCCATATCCAGCATGCGGTCGGCTTCGTCCAGAATCAGCATTTCCAGACGCGAAAAATCAATGCGGCCGCGCTCAATGTGGTCAATCAGACGACCGGGTGTAGCTACCAGCACTTCAAATGGCTGCGACAGCATTTTGTTTTGTATCGGGTATGGCATGCCGCCCAGAATGCTGACTACTTTCACACGACGCAGATGCTTGCTGTATTTTTCAGCAGCGGCGGTGACTTGCAGCGCCAGTTCGCGCGTCGGGGTCAATACGAGGATACGCGGGCCGCGGCCGGCAACTGCGCTGGGCTGGGACAATTTTTCCAGCGCCGGCAACATGAATGCAGCGGTTTTGCCGGTACCAGTCTGTGCAGAGGCGAGCAGATCTTCGCCTGCCAGGATAAGCGGAATAGCCTGTTCCTGGATCGGGGTGGCTTGAGTATAGCCCGAATCAACAAGCGCTTTTATTAGGGATTCATTAAGACCGAGGTTTTCGAAGGACACGAAGTTTTCCTTTAATAAGCAAATAGCAAGCCAACGGGGACAGGCTTAAAAAGCCATCCACTGCCGGCGCGGAACATCGTCGCTAACCGGGTGGCGCTGCGCTTTCAGGAAAATCGTGCTGAAACGCGATGAGGTCAGGGATCGATGGCGTGTTATAAAACACGCGTCCAAACCCTGATTGGAACTGCATAAAAACGCAGATCAAGGTGGTTTGGAGAATTAGATTATACTGAAATTCTGAAAATACACAATGTCATGATATAATTTTTCGTTTGCCAAACCGGAAACGAACATGTCCCGCGCGCTCAGAAATATCGCTATCATCGCCCACGTTGACCACGGTAAGACTACCCTCGTCGACAAACTGTTGCAACAATCCGGCACATTTGCCGCTCACCAGGCCGTGACCGAACGCGTCATGGACAGCAACGACCTGGAAAAAGAACGCGGCATCACGATTACCGCCAAAAATACCGCCCTGGATTATGAAGGCACCCATATCAATATCGTTGACACGCCCGGACACGCAGATTTCGGCGGAGAAGTGGAACGCGTTCTGTCGATGGTAGACGGCGTGCTGTTACTGGTCGACGCAGTAGACGGCCCTATGCCGCAAACGCGTTTTGTGACGCGCAAGGCGCTCGCCCTGGGCCTCAAACCTATCGTTGTGGTCAACAAGGTCGACCGTCCTGGCGCGCGTCCGGATTTCGTCGTCAACGCAACCTTCGATCTGTTCGACAAGCTGGGCGCTACCGAAGAACAGCTGGATTTTCCTGTAGTTTACGCGTCAGCGTTGAATGGCTTTGCCATGCTCGATATGAGCGAAAAAACCGACAACATGCGCGCCCTGTTCGAGACCGTGCTCAAGCACGTCCCCTCGCCGGCAGGCGACCCGGAGGCACCACTGCAGTTACAAATCTCAGCCTTGGATTATTCCAGTTTTGTTGGTCGCATCGGCGTTGGCCGTATCAGCAATGGCCGTATCAAACCTGGACAAAGCGTCGTGGTGATGGCTGGTCCGGACAGCACGCCGAAAGCCGGCCGAATCAATCAGGTACTCGGTTTTCAGGGGCTGAGCCGCGTCCTGGTGGACGAAGCTCAGGCAGGCGACATTGTACTTATCAACGGCATCGAAGACATCGGTATTGGCGTGACCATCTGCGACCGGGAGAATCCGCAAGCGCTGCCCATGCTGAAAGTGGACGAACCCACGTTGACCATGACTTTCCAGGTCAACAACTCGCCGCTGGCCGGCACCGAAGGCAAATTCGTCACCAGCCGCCAGATACGCGACCGTTTGAATAAAGAACTGCTTACCAACGTCGCACTGAAAGTAGAAGATACTACCGACGCTGACACATTTCTGGTTTCGGGTCGGGGCGAACTGCACCTGACCATTCTGCTTGAAAACATGCGCCGGGAAGGATTTGAAATTGCCGTGTCCAAGCCACGCGTCGTGTACAAGGAAATCAATGGCGAGAAATGCGAGCCTTACGAAGCACTGACCGTTGACGTGGAAGAAGTCAATCAGGGCAGCATCATGGAAGAACTCGGTCGCCGTCGCGGCGACCTGCAGGACATGCAATCCGACGGGCAGGGTCGCGTGCGGCTGGAATATCGCATACCGGCGCGCGGCTTGATTGGCTTCCAGTCCGAATTCATGACATTGACTCGCGGTACCGGCATTATGGCGCACGTGTTCGATGACTATGGCCCGATGAAAGCCGACATGCCGGGGCGCCGCAATGGCGTCCTCGTCTCTCAGGACCAGGGTGAGGCGGTAGCCTACGCACTCTGGAAGTTGGAAGATCGCGGTCGTATGTTCGTGGCGCCCGGCGACAAGCTCTACGAGGGCATCATTATTGGCGTACATAGCCGCGACAATGATCTGGTGGTCAACCCCATCAAAGGCAAACAACTGACCAACGTGCGCGCTTCAGGCACCGACGAAGCTGTGCGACTGACCCCGCCCATCAAGATGACGCTCGAATCTGCGGTTGAATTCATCGAGGACGACGAATTGGTGGAAATCACACCGCAGTCAATCCGCATCCGCAAGCGCTTCCTTACCGAAAACGAGCGCAAGCGTAATCGCGCCGCATAAGTTCAGGAATTGCCAATAAAACCCCGGTTTCATTTACCGGGGTTTTTTATTGCGCCAAGCTCGGGCTGGATTAAAATGTGAACATTCAGTCATCACCTGAACACCAGTTTTCATTTAACGTAAATGGCCATTAAAACCACCCTCAAAATGGGCGATCCGCGCCTGTTACAACCCGCCGCTCCGGTTACCGCCTTCGACACACCGGAATTGCATGCACTGATTGTGGATTTACGCGACACCATGGCCGCACTTAACGGCGCAGGACTGGCAGCGCCTCAGATCGGCATTGGTTTGCAAGTCGTCATTTTTGGTGTGCAAAGCTCACCCCGCTATCCCGATGCCGAGCCAGTGCCTGATACAGTGCTCGTCAATCCGACGCTAACCGCCATCGGCACTGACCTGGATGAAGCATGGGAGGGTTGTCTTTCAGTGCCGGGAATGCGCGGTCTGGTGCCACGCCACACGCATTTGCATTATCGCGGATTCGACCAGTTCGGCACCGTCATTGACCGTACCGTGTCCGGCTTTCATGCGCGTGTGGTACAACACGAGGTCGATCATTTTCTGGGCATACTGTATCCAATGCGAATCCGCGACCTGCGGCATTTCGGCTTTACTGAAGTGCTGTTCCCGGAGCAATCCAGCACGGAATAAATATCAGGTTTTCAACACCGTGAGCAAGTCTGTTTCCAGCAGCATGAGTGATTTCTGCTTGGCCAGCACTTCTCCCTGAATCATGAAAGTATCTTCCGCACGCTCGCCCAGGGTGGAAATTTTGGCAGCATTGATGTTTACATGATGCTGATGCAGTACCTGGGCGATGGCTGAGAGCAGCCCGGGCCGGTCGCCTGCAACAATGCCCAATATGTAAAATATGCCCTTTTCATCCGGGCGCAAGGTGATTTCCGGGGCGATGGGAAAGTGCTTGAGGTGACGGCTGATACGTCCCAAGCCTGCCCGCTGGGGCAGGCTTTTGGTTTCCAGCAACTTTGCCAATTCGTGTTCGATATAACTCAAAAAATCCCGGTACGGCACTTTGCGCTGCGCGTCATCCATCACCAGAAAACTGTCCAGCGCATGGCCATTGCGGGTGGTATGAATTTTCGCATCCAGAATGGTGTAGTTGAGTCGCTCGAAAAAACCGCAGATGCGCACGAACAACTGATCCCAGTCCGGAGAATAAATCAGCACCTGAACACCTTCACCAATCGGGCTCAGCCTGGCCCGCACTATAGTTTTGGCGCTATCCGCAAGTTTCCACAGCAGCCGCGTATGCCAGGCTATTTCCTGCGCTTCGTGGCGCAGGAAATAGCTGTCATCCAGACTTTCCCACAGCACGTCCTGCACATTCGCTTCCAGTCCATACAAACGTAAAATACGCTGCGCCTCTGCCTTGACCGCAGCGATGCCACTGGGTTGAGAGTTGTCGCTACCCAGCAAGCGCCGCGTAGCGTAGAACAAATCTTCCAGTAGCTTGCCTTTCCAGGCATTCCACACTTTGGGACTGGTACCGCGAATATCGCACACCGTCAGCAGATAGAGCGCGATCAAATGCCGCTCATCAGGTATCCGCCTGGCAAATCCTGCAATCACGCCAGCATCCGACAAATCCTGCTTCTGCGCCGTAGCCGACATGGACAAGTGCTGTGATACCAGCCAGGCGACCAGTTCTGTATCGTCGGCAGCCAATCCATGCTGGCGGCAAAAACGCCGCGCATCCACCGCACCCAGGGTCGAATGATCACCCCCGCGTCCTTTGGCGATATCGTGAAATAGTGCCGCCAGATACAACACCTCAGGGTGTTCAAAGCCGCTGATCAAGCGGCTGGCCAGCGGGTATTCATGCGCCAGTTCTGGAATATTGAGGCGACGCATATTGCGCAATACTTTAAGGATGTGTGCATCGACCGTGTAGATATGAAACAAGTCGTGCTGCATTTGCCCTACCACGCGCCCGAACGCCGGGATATAACGCCCCAGCACACCATAGCGGTTCATGCTGCGCATCGCCCAAGTCAGGCCGCGCGGCTCGCGCAGAATCGCAATGAAACGTGCGCGATTGGCCGGGTCACGCCGGAATGCCGGATCGATACGATCGCGTGCCCGCCACAAAGCGCGCAAAGTCCCTGCTGTCATGCCCTGCAATTCAGGATGGCGCTGCAACAGAAGGAAACATTCCAGTATGGTGCCGGGTTCACGTTCGAACACACCCTCGTCCATCGCTTCCATCATGTTGCCGCGTACCTGAAAACGCTCATTCAACACGGTAGGCGGCAGTTCGGCCAAAACAGGAAATACTCGCGCACGCAGACCGGGGATCAGAATATCGCGCATCTGGGCGACGATCGTGACACTGCGATAATAGTGCTGCATGAGCAGTTCGCTGGCACGCCGCGTGGCCGATGCGGAAATGCCGAATTGCACCGCCAGGGCATTCTGATAATCGAACAGCAAACGATCTTCACGCCGCCCGGCAAGATAGTGCAAACGAAAGCGCAAGCCAAACAGGAACCGCTCCAGCGCCTGGATCTGGCGCAATTCACCCGCGTTCAACAAGCCCGCTTCAACGAGGTCGCTCCAGCGCCGCCCGATACCCGCAGCCTGCGCCAGCCACAGCAGATTATGCAAGTCACGCAGGCCGCCCGGACTTTCCTTGAGATTAGGCTCCAGACTGTAGGCACTGTCATTGAAACGCGCATGGCGCTGGTCCTGCTCCAGCAGTTTGGCTTCAAAAAACACCTGCGGGTCGAGTTCGGCACGGAATGCCAACTCGAAATCCCGGTACAGACTGCGCTCGCCACATAAATAGCGAGCCTCCAGCAGATTGGTCTGCACCGTCACATCACGGCGCGCCTCATCCAGACACTCCGTCACGGTGCGCACGCTGTGCCCGACTTCCAGACCAATATCCCAGAACAAGCCAACAAGATGCTCAATCGCAGCTTGGGTAGCAGGATCAGGATTGGCTTCAAGCAGGATCAACACATCCACGTCAGAATGCGGAAACAGATCGCCTCGGCCATAGCCGCCGACCGCTACCAGAGAGGCCGTTGCGGGTAGCTGTACCGCCGTCCATAGCGATTGCAGCACCTCATCTACAAGGCGCCGGTAGCGCATCAGTAAAGGCCGCGTCGCTACCTTGCCGTCAAAAGCGTGCCTGATAGCATCGCGCCCGAGACGCAGGGTTTCTCGCCAACCACGCGGATCAAGACTGTTCACAACCTGAGGTGAACTGGCTTTCATAAATCAACAATAAGAGTACTAATCAGGCGGCTTGTGACAAAAAATCCGGAACCGGCGGCGTACCGGCAGAGACAGTGAGCACTTCGTAACCGCTCTCGGTAACCAGCACGGTATGCTCCCATTGCGCAGACAGACTATGATCTTTGGTGACAATCGTCCAACCATCATTCATCTGGCGAATGTCGCGTCGGCCAGCATTGATCATCGGCTCGATGGTAAAAGTCATTCCGGTCACCAGCTTCAATCCGGTTCCGGGACGACCGTAATGGAGTACCTGTGGCTCTTCGTGGAACCCGCGGCCTATGCCGTGTCCGCAAAATTCGCGTACCACGCTGCAACCCTGCGATTCAGCAAATTTCTGGATAGCGTGACCGATATCCCCCAGATAAACGCCTGGACGAACCATGGCAATGCCATGCCACATTGCCTGGTAGGTAATCTCGCACAGGCGCCGCGCCTGGATAGTCGGCTCACCCACATAGAACATGCGGCTGGTATCACCGTGCCATCCATCCTTGATGACAGTGACGTCGATATTAACGATATCGCCAGACTTAAGCAGCTTGTCGCCAGGCACGCCGTGACACACCTGATGGTTGACCGATGTGCAAATAGAGCGCGGATACGGCTTATGCCCATGCGGGGCATAATTGAGCGGCGCCGGAATGGTGCCCTGCACATTGACCATATAATCGTGACACAATCGATCGAGCTCGCCGGTCGTTACTCCGGGTTTGACGAACGGTGTGATGTAATCCAGAACTTCAGATGCCAGACGGCCGGCAATCTGCATTTTTTCGATGTCGCTGGGAGATTTGATGCTAACGGACATATGCGCTTGATAGAACAAAAAAAACAGTATCGAGCATAGTGGATTGGCCATGCCCGGTCAATCCAGACGTGTAATAGCGCTTGACAAAAACCCCTCCACCATTACAATGCGCATCTCGTTGACGCGGGAATAGCTCAGTTGGTAGAGCGATACCTTGCCAAGGTATAGGTCGCGAGTTCGAGTCTCGTTTCCCGCTCCAGAACACCGGGGAAAGCTTCCAGCTTTCCCCTTTTAATTTTAGTTGGATATAGCGTTTCCAACTGATTTCAGCGCTAGTGACATCAAGCACCCCTGGCGGGGTGGCAGAGTGGTTATGCAGCGGCCTGCAAAGCCGTGGACGCCGGTTCGATTCCGACCCCCGCCTCCATTCCGCCCGGATGGTGGAACAGGTAGACACAAGGGACTTAAAATCCCTCGCCCTAAACGGCGTGCCGGTTCGATTCCGGCTCCGGGCACCATCCGGCTTTGCCCTGCACTGCTTGCCAAACACTTTCAAATCACCCCCTTTGCTGATATAATGCGCGGCTTGTTATGGGCTCTGGCCCATTTTTTGTTTGTGGAATGTGAATGACCCTAGAAACGCTGCTGGAAACGACGCTCAATGGCCTTGGCTACGAGTTGGTGGATATGTCCATGTCTGCAAAAAGCGGATTGTTGCGCGTATTTATCGACAAGCAGGGTGGCATTACGCTGGATGACTGCACCGCAGTTAGCAATCACCTGTCCAACTTGCTGGTGGTTGAAAACATTGCTTATGAGCATCTTGAAGTATCGTCGCCGGGCTTGGATCGTCCATTGAAAAAGCTGGATGATTTTCGTCGTTTTGCTGGAGAAAAAGTGCAGATCAAGCTGCGCATGGCAATTGCCGGGCAACGCAGGTTTGCCGGGATAATTCGTGGTGCCAGTGCGACGCAAATTGAATTGGACGTGGACGGGCAGGCTGTCATGCTGGATTTTTCCAACATGGATACAGCGCGCCTGGTTCCCGATCTGTAATTATAAAATAGGTTGGCCGGAGGTTTTTGATGAGCCGCGAGATTTTGTTACTGGTAGACGCGCTGGCCAGGGAAAAGAACGTCAGTAAGGAAATAGTGTTCAGCGCTCTGGAAATGGCGCTGGCATCTGCCACCAAAAAACGCTTCCATGAAGACGTGGAAACGCGCGTGTCAATTGACCGTGAAACCGGTAACTACGATTCGTTTCGCGTGTGGGAAGTGGTGGCTGACGACGCGATGGAATTTCCCGATCGTCAGATTGGCCTGTCCGAGGCGCAGCAACAGCAGCCGGACATTCAACTCGGAAACTTCATTGAAGAGATGCTGGAGCCAATCGAGTTTGGCCGTATCGGTGCACAGGCAGCCAAGCAGGTGATCCTGCAGAAAATTCGCGACGCTGAGCGCGAACAGATTCTCAACGACTTTCTGCTGCGCAAGGAGTATCTGGTCACCGGTACCATCAAGCGTATGGAACGCGGCAGCGCCATTATTGAGTCGGGCCGTATTGAAGGCCTGTTACCGCGCGACCAGATGATCCCCAAGGAAAACCTGCGCGTGGGCGATCGCGTACGTGCCTACTTGCTGCGCGTGGAGCGCGGTGGCCGTGGTCCACAACTCATCCTGTCGCGTACTGCGCCGGAATTCATCGCCAAATTGTTTGAACTGGAAGTACCGGAAATCGAGGAAGGCCTGCTTGAAGTCAAAGGTGCCGCACGCGACCCCGGTGCCCGTGCCAAAATTGCGGTCAAATCCAACGACCCGCGCATCGACCCGATCGGCACTTGCGTCGGCATGCGCGGCTCACGCGTGCAGGCCGTCACCGGCGAGTTGGCAGGCGAACGTGTGGACATCATCCTGTGGTCGCCCGAAGCAGCCCAGTTTGTCATCAATGCGCTGGCACCAGCGGAAGTCAGCAGCATTGTGGTGGATGAAGACAAACACAGCATGGACGTCGTGCTGGAGGAAGAACAGCTGGCACAGGCCATTGGCCGCAGCGGCCAGAATGTGCGCCTTGCCTCTGAACTCACCGGCTGGGAACTCAACATCATGACGGTGGAGGAAGCCCAGCAGAAAAATGAGAGTGAAGCGACTTCCATCCGTACGCTGTTTATTGACAAGCTCGACGTAGACGAAGAAATTTCTGACATCCTGGTACAGGAAGGCTTCAGTTCGGTCGAAGAAGTTGCCTACGTGCCCATTAATGAAATGCTGGAGATCGAAGGTTTCGACGAGGATCTGGTCAACGAGTTGCGTGCACGTGCTCGTAACGCCCTGCTGACTGAAGCCATTGCCAGCGAAGAAAAGGTCGAGCATGTTGCCGATGACATGATGTCGCTCGAAGGCATGGACAACGAAACCTTGCGCGCACTGGCTGCCAAAGGCATTACCACTTCGGAAGATCTCGCTGAACTGGGGGTCGATGAACTGGTGGATATGGTAGACATGGACACCGAGCGCGCCTCCAAACTCATCATGGCGGCACGCGCCCCGTGGTTCGCATAACCCAAACGCACAGAAAGCCCTGACGGCCCATATATGAATGTAGAGCAATTCGCCCAGGAACTGAAGCTGCCCACTGAACTGCTGCTGGAACAGCTGCGCGCCGCTGGCGTAGACAAATCCAACGCCGACGACACAGTAACCGAACAGGATAAATCCGGCCTGCTTGATTATCTCAGCAAGAAACACGGTGCCAAAGAGCCAAAGAGCAAGATCACTTTGACTCGCAAGGAAACCACTGAGATCAAGAAAGCGGATAGCACGGGCAAATCCCGGACTATTCAGGTGGAAGTACGCAAAAAACGCGTACTGGTAAAGCGTGACGCGATTGTTCAGCCTGAAGAAACGTCGGCACCCTCCGCACCAGCAGCTCCTGTTGAAACCAGCCCTGCCGCACCCATCGAAACAGAAACAGCGGTTGAAGCGGTGACAGCCGAGGCAGTCATCCCGGTTGTCGAAGTTGAAACAACAGTTGCCGAAACGCCAAAAATCGACGAGACACCGTCTGTCGAAACTGAACTTGCGGAAATCGAACCTGCCATTGCCCAGCCGGAATCTGCTGAAGGCATTTCAGAAGTAGCGCCTATTGAAACAAAGTCTGAACCTGCTGCAGCCCCGGCGAAGCGTGTTCGTGCCCCAGCCGCCAAGCCTATGCTGGACGAAAAAGAAATTGCTTTGCGAGCCGAAGAAGCGCGCCGCCATTCCGCTCTGCACACGCGTCAGGCGGAAGAACTGCGCGAAAAGCAGGATCGCATCCTGCAACGCAAACTGGCGCTGGAAGCAGAGACCAAGGCTGCGGCTGAAGCCGCGCAAATAGCCGCTGCGCCCAAACCTGTCGCGACCGAGGGAACGCTGCACAAGCCCACCCCAAAACCGGGCGAAAAACCCAAGGCTGTCAAAGCGCCGACCAAAAAAGAAAAAGAATCCAGCTGGAGTGATCTGCAAGCCAAGAAGCGCGGTATCAAATCACGTGGCGACACAGGCGGTGACGCCTGGCGCAACCGCAAAGGTGGCGGACGACACAAGTCTGACGCAGATACCAACACCACTTTCAGTGCACCGACTGAACCCATCGTTTATGAGGTTTTGGTGCCGGAAACCATCAGCGTCGCCGATCTCGCCCACAAAATGTCAGTCAAGGCTGCCGAGGTCATCAAGGTATTGATGAAAATGGGCAGCATGGTCACCATTAACCAGGTTCTGGATCAGGAAACAGCCATGATCCTGGTAGAAGAAATGGGTCACGTTGCCAAGCCTGCGCCCCTCGATACCCCCGAGGCTTTCCTCGAAGCGGACGAATTGCGCGAGGTCCCCAGCCTGCCACGCGCACCTGTGGTGACTGTCATGGGTCACGTCGACCACGGCAAAACCTCTCTGCTGGATGCGATTCGCCGGGCTCGCGTAGCCAGTGGCGAAGCCGGTGGCATCACCCAGCACATCGGCGCCTATCATGTGGAAACCGCCCGCGGTATGGTGACTTTCCTGGATACCCCTGGTCATGAGGCGTTTACCGCCATGCGTGCACGCGGTGCCAAGGTGACGGACCTGGTGGTGCTAGTGGTGGCCGCTGATGACGGCGTCATGCCGCAAACCATTGAAGCCATCCACCATGCCAAGGCAGCCAATGTACCAATGGTGGTTGCAGTCAATAAAATCGACAAACCGGACGCCAATCCCGAGCGCATCCGCCAGGAACTGGTGGCGCAGGGTGTGGTGCCGGACGACTGGGGTGGTGACACCCAATTCGTCGAAGTCTCTGCCAAGGCCGGACAGAATATTGACGCGCTGCTGGAAGCCATCCTGCTGCAAGCCGAAGTACTCGAACTCAAAGCGCCGCAGGATGCCCCCGCAAAGGGCGTAATTATCGAAGCGCGTCTGGACAAGGGCCGTGGCCCAGTCGCCACGCTGCTGGTGCAGTCCGGAACACTCAAGCGCGGCGACATGCTGCTGGCGGGCAGTGTTTATGGACGCATACGCGCCATGCTGGACGAAGACGGCAAGCCGGTGCAGGAAGCCGGCCCCGCCATCCCGGTGGAAATCCAGGGTTTGTCCGATGTTCCCAAGGCGGGCGAAGACGCCATGGTATTGAATGACGAACGCAAGGCACGCGAAATCGCGCTATTCCGCCAGGGCAAGTTCCGAGATGTGCAACTCGCCAAGCGCCAGGCCGCCAAGCTCGAATCCATCATGGAGCAGATGGGCGAAGGCGAGGCCAAGCGCCTGCCGCTGATCATCAAATCCGACGTGCAGGGTTCTTACGAAGCACTCGCCACCTCGCTGCAGAAACTATCCACCAGCGAAGTCAAGGTGGACATTCTGCATGGCGGCGTGGGTGCCATCTCGGAGTCAGATGTCAATCTGGCGATGGCCTCCAAGGCCGTGATCATCGGCTTCAATACGCGTGCTGACGCCACCGCGCGCAAACTGGCCGAATCCATCGGTGTGGATATCCGCTACTACAACATCATCTACGAAGCAGTCGATGTGGTGAAGGCGGCACTGTCCGGCATGTTGACGCCCGACCAGAAAGAAAACATCACCGGCCTGGTGGAAGTGCGCGAGGTATATCACATCTCCAAAATCGGCACCGTGGCCGGTTGCTATGTGCTGGATGGCCTGGTCAAGCGCGGCGCCAAAGTGCGCATCATGCGTAACGATGAAGTTATTCATACCGGTGAACTCGACTCGCTCAAGCGTTTCAAGGACGACGTCAAGGAAGTTAAATTCGGCTTCGAATGCGGGCTTTCGGTGAAAAATTTCAACGAGCTCGAAGTCGGCGACAAGCTGGAAGCCTTTGAAGTCGTTGAAGTGGCCCGCACCCTCTGATGCCCAAGGATTTCCCCCGTTCGCGGCGCGTTGCCGACCAGATCCAGCGTGAGTTGGCCGAGATCATCCGGCTGGAACTGCAAGACCCGCGCGTCGGCATGATCACGATCACCGAAGTGGTCGCCACGCACGATCTGGAACACGCCAAGGTATTTTTTACCCTCCTCGATGGCGCTGCGCGCGCCCCGGAAGTGCAGCAGGCGCTCACTCGCGCCGCCGGTTTTTTGCGCACGCGGCTGGGGCCAAGAATGCGACTGCGGCTGACACCCCAGCTGACCTTCGTTTATGACGCTTCTGTGGAACGCGGTGCCGCCTTGTCCAATCTGATCGACAATGCGGTCGCCGAAGACCGCAGCCAACGGCCACAGCCTCCTGCTGATACCGACGCCGATTCATAATCATTACCGGCTTGCGGCAGTGCAGTTCAAACGCATCAAACGCGCCGTGAATGGCGTATTACTCCTCAACAAACCGGTCGGCATCACCTCCAATGCCGCGCTGCAAATCGCCAAGCGCCTGTTTCAGGCCGAAAAAGCCGGACATACCGGAACCCTCGATCCATTCGCAAACGGCTTGTTACCTTTGTGCCTGGGCGAGGCAACCAAATTCGCCCAATATTTGCTGGATGCCGACAAGGTCTATCGTGCCGTGATACAACTGGGTGTTACCACGACGACCGGCGATCCTGAAGGTGAAGTGCTGGACACAAGACCGGTCAACGTAACACGCACTGATCTGAATGCTGTAATTGCCCGCTTCATCGGCACCATTGAGCAAACGCCCCCCATGTATTCCGCCCTCAAACACCAGGGCAAACCGCTGTATGAATATGCGCGTGCCGGCATCGAAATCGAGCGCAAATCCCGTAGCATCCACATCCATGCCATTGAACTTTGTGCATTGGATGGCTCACAGGCAACCATAAATGTACGTTGCAGTGCCGGTACCTATATCCGCACGCTGGCCGAAGACATCGGCAAAGCACTGGGCTGCGGCGCGCATCTGACCGAACTGGCCCGTACAGCAAGCGGGGGTTTCCATCTGGATCAGGCAGTCAGTCTGGCAACGCTGGAAAATACCGATATCACTGCGCGCGACCAGCTGCTGCTACCTGTCGATGGGCTGGTTACCTATCTGCCACGCATCGAACTCAACGACACGGAATCGGCAGCCTTGCTCAAAGGCCAGCGCCAAATACTTTCTGCCTACATGCAGCTGACCGGATTGGTGCGTGCATACGACAGCCAGCACCGTTTTCTCGGACTGGTGGAACTCCAGCCCGACGGACTCGCCATAGCGCGCAGATTAATGGCCAGCAACTTGCCATGCGTACAGAATTCAGCGCAATGACTTGAGTAAAAAGCATTTTTTTGCTAGAATCCGCGCTTTCTTGAACGAAGTGCATCCCAGCCGAAGCGCTTCGCGATTGTTTTATCCAAATAGGAGAACACCATGGCTGCCACCGCAGTAGACAAAGCAAAAATCGTTGCCGAACACCAACACGCCCCGGGCGACACTGGCTCTTCCGAAGTGCAAGTTGCCCTGCTCACCGCGCGTATCAACGGCTTGACCGATCACTTCAAAGCCAATAGCAAAGATCATCACTCACGTCGTGGCCTGTTAAAAATGGTAAGCCGTCGTCGCAAATTGCTCGATTACCTGAAGCGCACCAATAACGACAGTTATCGCAATATCATTGCGACTCTGGGTCTGCGTAAATAAATACCGGGCACGCCATTATCGCCGCACCATATACCGCCCCGCCGTTACCGCGGGGCGGTTTTGTTTGATAACTAAAGGAATCCGATGAAGATTACTAAATCCTTTCAGTATGGTCGCCATACTGTCACGCTCGAAACCGGCGAAATCGCTCGTCAAGCTGGTGGCGCAGTCCTGGTCAACATGGACGACACCGTGGTGCTGGTCACCGTGGTCGGCAAACAGGAAGTCAAGGCAGGCCAGGATTTCTTCCCGCTGACTGTGGATTATCAGGAAAAAACTTACGCCGCCGGCAAGATCCCCGGTGGCTTCCTGAAACGCGAAAGCCGTCCGTCCGAGAAAGAAACGCTGGTCTCGCGCCTGATTGATCGTCCGTTGCGCCCGCTGTTTCCCGAAGCTTTTTACAACGAAGTGCAAATCATCGCCACGGTGATGTCGAGTAACCCCGAAGTGGATTCCGACATTCCTGCACTGATTGGCGCATCGGCTGCGCTAGCTATCTCGGGTATCCCGTTCGAAGGCCCGATTGGCGCCGCGCGGGTCGGTTTTATCAACAATGAATATGTGCTCAACCCGCTGGCCAGCGAGTTGCCCCAATCGGCGCTGGATCTCGTCGTTGCCGGTACCCAAAGCGCGGTACTGATGGTGGAATCCGAGGCACAACAACTATCCGAAGAAATCATGCTCGGCGCCGTGGTATACGGACATACCCAGATGCAAGTAGCCATCAACGCGATCAACGAACTGGCCGATGAAGTCAATCCTGAACCTTGGGAATGGACCGCTCCCGCAGTCAATACCGAACTGGTCGCCAAAGTCACCGAACTGGCAGAAACCGGTCTGCAGCAGGCCTACCGCATGCGCCAGAAACGTGCCCGTTCGCAAGAAATCGACGCAGTGCGCACCCGGGTGATGGAAGCATTGGTCACGGCGGATATGGGTACGCTGCAAGTCAATGAATTCAACGATGTCTTTCATAATCTGGAAGCCAAAATCGTGCGTGGCCAGATCCTGTCCGGCGAACCGCGCATCGACGGCCGTGATACCCGCACCGTACGCCCCATTACCATCCGTACCGGCGTACTGCCGCGCACCCATGGCTCCGCTCTGTTTACCCGCGGAGAAACACAGGCACTCGTGGTTTCCACGCTGGGCACCGGGCGCGACGAACAGAAAGTGGATGCGCTGCAAGGTGAGTTCAGCGACCGCTTCATGCTGCACTACAACATGCCCCCCTATGCCACTGGCGAAACCGGCCGTGTCGGCACACCCAAGCGCCGCGAAATCGGCCATGGCCGCCTCGCCAAACGTGCGTTGCTGGCGGTTCTGCCGAGCCGTGAAGAATTCGGCTATTCCATGCGCGTGGTATCGGAAATCACCGAATCCAATGGTTCTTCGTCAATGGCCTCGGTGTGCGGAGGTTGCCTGGCATTGATGGATGCGGGCGTGCCGATGAAGGCCCACGTAGCGGGTATCGCCATGGGCTTGATCAAGGACGGCAACCGCTTCGCCGTGCTCACCGATATCCTGGGCGATGAAGATCACCTCGGCGACATGGACTTCAAGGTGGCTGGTACCGAAGCGGGTGTCACCGCCCTGCAGATGGACATCAAGATTACCGGCATCACCAAGGAAATCATGAAGGTGGCGCTGGATCAGGCCAAGGAAGGCCGCCTGCACATCCTCGGCATCATGAAATCCGCCGTGGAAGCACCGCGCGTGGAGATGTCTGCCTACGCGCCGCGCATCATCACCATGAAGATCAACCCGGAAAAAATCCGCGACGTGATCGGTAAAGGCGGCGCCGTGATTCGCGCGCTGACCGAAGAAACCGGCACCCAGATTGATATTGATGAAGATGGCACCGTAAAAATCGCCTGCACCAGCAGCGAAGCCGGTGAAGCCGCCAAAAAGCGTATCGCTGAAATTACTGCTGAAGTCGAAGTCGGCAAGGCCTACGACGGTACCGTGATCAAGCTGCTTGATTTCGGCGCCATCGTCAGCGTGTTGCCAGGCAAAGACGGTTTGCTGCATATCTCCCAGATCGCCCACGAGCGTGTCAACGCAGTGAGCGAATACCTGACCGAAGGCCAGCAGGTCAAGGTCAAGGTGCTGGAGGCCGATGAGAAAGGCCGCCTGCGCCTGTCCATGAAGGCCCTGCTGGAACCACCCGTCAAGACCGAGCAAGCCGCACCTACCGAGTAAACAGGCAGGTTGATTCAGGCAATAAAAAAGCAGCCATCCGGCTGCTTTTTTATTGCCACTCAAAACCTTATCAGCTGCTGCTAAACAAACCCTGCCACCAGCGCGTGCGGTTGGCAGGCACGGCTTTGGCCTGTAGTTCGATGGGAGCAAACTGGCTCATCACCCAACCGGGCTGTACTTTTATTTTACTGGAGCCGCACGACACGCCCAGATTGCCCGGGTCGTAGATCTTGATAAAACTCGGTTGTTCGAGATCATCTGCATAAACGATACCGCAGTAGCTTTCTTCATGCTCATGCCGCAGCAACGCATCAATTTTCTGCACGAACAGGGACACCTGTTCATACGCTGCGGGTACGCTGGGTACCTCTTGCCCCACGGCATACAGATACCATCCTGCATTCATATCTACCCGCGCCCAGAATGCCGTCAATTGCTCCCACGACATCAGGCTGAACAACATACCATTCAGTTTGGATTCGAATTCGGACATTGCCGTGCTGCCCATTCAATACGGGTTTAGCGAGCGACCTGACGCTCGCGGAACTCATCGAGTGTTTTGCAATCGATACACAGGGTGGCAGTCGGACGAGCTTCCAGACGTTTCAGACCAATCTCCACGCCGCAGCCTTCGCAATAGCCGTAATCCTTGTTTTCAATCTTGGCGATGGTTTCATCGATCTTTTTGATCAGCTTGCGTTCACGATCACGGTTGCGCAGTTCCAGCGCCATGTCGGATTCCTGACTGGCACGATCATTGGGATCGGCAAACAAGGTGGCGTCTTCCTGCATGGCATGGATGGTGCCATCAATGTCCTGCGACAATTCGCCTTTCCAGCCTTCCAGGATTTTGCGAAAATGCCCGAGTTGCTTGGCACTCATATACTCCTCACCTTTTTTTGGTACGTAAGGTGTGAACTTGGTGAATTCTGTCGCCATAATAGTTACCGCTTCCAAATACTGAAAAAAGACAAACCGCTTTAATAGCAGAAATATCCCCGTAGAGCAACAAACTTCATATAAAGGCTAGACAGTGTCGTCACGTGATATGTTAAAATAGTTTTTTACATAAACTGCGGTGGACGCGAATGGCTGATGCCTATCAACGACATGACAT
>NZ_BGOW01000022.1 GCF_003851125.1 Sulfuriferula multivorans
TTCAGACGAACTTCTCACCGCAACTGCTTGCGCCACTGCCAGTGCCTCCAAGGAAAATATATGCAAAAAGATTCTAACCGAACAGTATTGAGACATGACCCCGAATTTCCTACTTCAACACTGGGTAGAGTTGCTGGGCGAAACTTAGACTGCTGCATAGATTGAGACCTTGAATCGGCGTTGTGCATCATAAAATGGCGTAAGGCTAAATGGACATGGTAAATAGGATCAGGAATGTAGCGAGCATGAACAAGTTGATATTTGTCACTTGTGGATGGCTTGTTTTGGGAATGCCTGTCCATGCAGCGAGTTTTGATTGCGACAAGGCACATTTCTCGATTGAGAAGATGATTTGTGCGGATGATGAGCTGTCAGACCTCGATGAAAGATTGGCTGAGACATACCAAGCGGCGCTGAAGCATGCTGCCAATCCGAATGCACTTAAGCAACGGCAACAAGGTTGGCTCAAAGACCTACGGCACTACTGCCAGACCTCCCAATGCCTAAAAGGTGCCTATTCCACGCGCATCACAGCACTGCTCAATGGTAATGGCGCAAAATTTTATGACACGCTAGCACTCAAGACTAAGCGGGAGGCGGACAAAGCCGCCAAAGTCCAGGCGATCTTGACACAACAACCCATGCGACCCCGCAAATTGGTGCAGGCGAAGAACCGGGCGTTTTGCGGCCAGTTTTACGAAGCCCTGCGTACAGCCAGCCCAACCATTAAATATGTTGAGCCCGTGCTTCGCACCGACGACCCTACACATCCGGGTCTTGGCGCATATCTCGCATGTGACGACTATCAACCTAAAGATGCTTATAAATATTTCATGATGAACGAACTGGGGCGTCGAGGATTCAGGCTCTATCGCCTTGACCTAGATGGGGATCCAAAAAACGGGTTGGAAGAGTATCTATATGGGCAAGAGCCGGAAAATACTTTCAACACCCTTGCGGCCCAGCTACTTAGCGTGAATTTCAAAAAATGTGATATTGATAACGTAGTGGCTGCCACACCCGAACATCCGCTAGACCCAACAGGGAATAATGGTTCGTCAGGAATAAATGCACTGACTCGTTACAACGGCCGATATTATTTCTATGACTTGGCGCATATACATATAGGTAGCCAAGGGGATTACTACAGCATTGCACTTACTGCCTATGACCAATATAAGCGATCGTTTATTCCGAACATATGTATTTGGGCAGTTCCTGACAACAAGTAACTCCTGGACTTCAGGTAAGGACTTTCAAAAGCCTAGATCAGATACTGTTTTGCATGCGCACATCCCACTCTACCCATCCGGATAAGCGTTTTGTGCATTTGGGTGAACCTTTCAGCCGCCGCATTTTCGTAACGCACGCTTTCTCCCACCCATGCTGGCTCGCTCGTCTCTCTCACCGCAGCGTTGAGTCAAGCACCAACACTGCCAACACCACAATACCCTTACAAAACCCCCGTGAATATTAGCGTTGCCTGATACCTGACGGGCGAGTAGAATTAGACTATTTCGCTCTAAATTTCGAGTTATCGCCAATGGACAGACAAAGCTGGCTGGAGGGTACCCTCTACCGCCCCGATTTCGAACAGGACAGTTGCGGCTTCGGCCTGATGGCTCAGCTGGATGACCAGCCCAGCCACTGGCTGGTGCAGACGGCGATTTCGTCGCTTGCCTGCCTGACGCATCGCGGCGCGGTGGCGGCGGACGGAAAATCCGGCGACGGCTGCGGCCTGTTGTTCAAGAAACCGGATGCATTCCTGCGCACCGTTGCCGCCGAATGCGGCTTTGATCTGGCCAGGCACTATGCCGCCGGTCTGGTGTTCCTGAATCAGGATGCGGCGCTTGCCGCCACTGCGCGCGACACCCTTACCCGCGAGCTGCAAGCTCAAGGGCTGAGCGTGGCGGGCTACCGTCAGCTTCCGGTGGATGTTTCAGTGTGCGGCGAATACGCGCTGGCGACGCTGCCGCATTTCGAGCAGGTGTTCGTCAACTGCCCGGATTCGGTGGATGCGGAAAGCTTCGAGCGCAAACTCTATATCGCACGGCGCCTTACCGAAAAAGCCCTGGCTGGCGACAAGGCATTCTATATCCCCACCTTGTCCGGCAAGGTAATTCTGTACAAGGGCCTGGTGATGCCCGCCGCGCTGCCGGTGTTCTACCCCGACCTCAGCGACGAGCGCTTTGCCTCTTCATTGGCGGTGTACCACCAGCGCTTTTCCACCAACACCTGGCCGGAATGGCGTCTGGCGCAGCCGTTCCGCTACCTCGCCCACAACGGCGAAATCAATACCGTGCAGGGCAACCGCAACTGGTCGCTGGCGCGCGAGCGCAAGTTCGCCACACCGCTGATCCCGAACATGGATGACGTACGCCCCATCGTCGCCAAAAACGGCTCCGATTCGTACAGCATGGACAACATGCTGGAAGGTCTGGTGATGGGTGGCGCGGGACTGTTCCGCTCGCTGCGCATGCTGATTCCGCCGGCCTGGCAGAACGTGCCGTCGATGGACGCCGATCTGCGCGCTTTTTACGAATACAACTCCATGCACATGGAACCGTGGGACGGCCCCGCCGGCGTGGTGCTGACCGACGGCCGCTACGGCGCCTGCCTGCTCGACCGCAACGGCCTGCGTCCGGCGCGTTATGTGGTTACCAAGGATCGCCATTTCACCATCGCCTCGGAAATCGGGGTGTGGAACTACCCGCCGGAAAACGTGGTGCAGAAAGGCCGCATCAAGCCCGGCCAGATGATTGCCGTCGACCTGGAAACCGGCCGCATCCTGCTGCCCGAGGATATCGAGACCGAACTGAAGTCTGCCCATCCGTACCGCGAATGGCTGAAAAACGCCCAGCGCCTGGAACTGGGCATGGAGCAGGACGCCAATTGTCCCGCCATGGACGCCCCCAGCCTGTCGGTATACCAGAAGCTGTTCAACGTCAGTTTCGAGGAACGCGACCAGATTCTGCGCGTGCTGGCCGAAGACGGCCAGGAAGCGGTCGGCTCGATGGGCGACGACACGCCGATGGCGGTGCTGTCGCAGAAAGTGCGTTCGCCGTTCGACTACCTGCGCCAGCAGTTCGCCCAGGTCACCAACCCGCCGATCGACCCGATCCGCGAAGCGATCGTGATGTCGCTCAATACCTGCTTTGGTCCCGAGCGCAACCTGTTCGAGGAGACGCCCCAGCATGCGCACCGGCTGGAAGTGGCGTCGCCGGTGCTGTCGCATGACGCCTTCACCTACCTCACCACACTCGCCGATCCGGAATACCGTTCCATCACGCTGGAACTGGGCTACGATCCGGCACGGACCAGCCTCAAGGCCGCGCTGGAAAAGCTCACCGCCGATGCCATTGCAGCTGTAAAGGCAGGCAATGTGATCCTGGTATTGTCCGACCGCAAGATTGGCAAAACCCTGCTGCCGATCCACTCATTGTTTGCCGTAGGTGCTGTGCACCATGCCCTGATCAGCGCGGGATTGCGTTGCGATTGCAATATCGTCGCGGAAACCGGCGCCGCACGCGACCCGCACCAGGTCGCCAGCCTGATCGGCTATGGCGCGACGGCCGTGTATCCGTATCTGGCCTACCAGGCGATTCTGGAAATGGTGAAAAGCGGTGAAATCGCGCTGCCGCCTGCCAAGGCGCTGGCCAACTACCGCAAGGGTACCGACAAGGGCCTGCTCAAGGTGCTGTCCAAAATGGGCATATCCACGGTGGCGAGCTATCGCGGCGCACAGTTGTTCGAGGGTGTCGGCATCCATGAGGAAGTGGTCGAGCTGTGCCTGAAAGACACGGTGTCGCGCATTTCCGGCGCCAACTTCGAGGACTTCGAGGAAGACCAGAAAAAGCTCGCCCGCCTCGCCTTCAACCCGATGCGCCCGATCGGCCCGGGCGGCCTGCTCAAATTCATTTTCGGCGAGGAGTTCCACGCCTACAACCCGGACGTGGTGATGCAGCTGCAAAATGCTGTGAAGTCCGGCGATTACGCAAAGTACAAGGAATATGCGGCGCTGGTAAACGGCCGTCAGGTCGCCATGCTGCGCGACCTGATGGGGTTGCGCGAAGACATACAGCCCATCCCGCTGGATGAAGTCGAGTCGGTGGAGAAAATCCTCAAGCGTTTCGACTCGGCCGGCATGTCGCTCGGCGCGCTCTCCCCCGAGGCGCACGAAGCGCTGGCGCAGGGCATGAACCGCATCGGCGGGCGTTCCAACTCCGGCGAAGGCGGCGAAGATCCGGTCCGCTACGGCACGCTGAAGATGTCCAAGATCAAGCAGGTCGCGTCCGGACGCTTCGGCGTAACCCCGCATTATCTGGTCAACGCAGAGGTATTGCAGATCAAGATCGCGCAGGGTGCCAAGCCCGGCGAAGGCGGCCAGCTGCCGGGCCATAAAGTATCGGAAATGATCGCCAAACTGCGCTGCGCCAAGCCCGGCATTTCGCTGATTTCGCCGCCGCCGCACCATGATATTTATTCCATCGAGGATCTGGCGCAGCTGATTTTCGACCTGAAGCAGGTCAACCCGCAGGCGCTGGTGTCGGTGAAGCTGGTGGCCGAACCCGGCGTCGGCACCGTGGCCGCCGGCGTGGCCAAGGCTTATGCCGACCTGATTACCATTTCCGGCTACGACGGCGGCACCGGCGCCTCGCCGCTGACCAGCGTGAAATACGCCGGCACGCCGTGGGAACTCGGGCTGACCGAAGCGCAACAGGTGTTGCGTGCCAACGGCCTGCGCGGACGCGTGCGGGTGCAGACCGACGGCGGCCTGAAAACCGGCTACGACGTGGTGAAAGCCGCCATTCTCGGCGCCGAGTCGTTTGGCTTCGGCACTGCGCCGATGATCGCGCTGGGCTGCAAATACCTGCGCATTTGCCATCTCAATAACTGCGCCACCGGTGTCGCCACCCAGGACGAGCGCCTGCGCAAACAACACTTTGTCGGTCTGCCTGAGATGGTGGTTAATTTCTTTACCTTTGTCGCGCAGGAAACACGCGAGTGGATGGCCAGGCTGGGCGTACGCACTATCGAAGAACTGATCGGCCGCAACGATCTGCTCAAGCTCTCGCAAGGCGACACGGCGCGTCAGGGCAGGCTCAATCTGCAAACCCTGCTCAGCCAGGGCAGCATCCCCGACAGCGAGCCGCGTTTCTGTGTAGCTCCCTCCAACCCGTCGTTCGACAAGGGCGAGCTGGCCGAACAAATGGTGATTGATGCAACCGAATGCATCCTGACCCAGATTCCGACCACGCTGGAATACACGGTGCGCAACGTCAACCGCTCCATCGGCGCACGCCTGTCCGGCGAAATCGCGCGGGCCCACGGCGCGGCCGGATTGCCCGCAGGTTGTCTGACGCTCAAGCTCAAAGGCTCGGCCGGGCAGAGTTTCGGCGTATGGAACCACAAAGGATTGCAACTGCTGCTGGAAGGCGACGCCAACGACTATGTGGGCAAGGGCATGGCCGGCGGACGCATTGCCATCCAGCCGCCGCACGGCTCCGGTTTCGTCGCACATGATGCGGTCATAATCGGCAATACCTGCCTGTACGGCGCCACTGGCGGCGAACTGTACGCTGCCGGCATGGCCGGCGAGCGTTTCGCAGTCCGCAATTCCGGCGCCAGCGCGGTCGTGGAAGGCGCGGGCGATCACTGCTGCGAATACATGACCGGCGGCTGCGTGCTGGTGCTTGGCGATACCGGCCTCAACTTCGGCGCAGGCATGACCGGCGGTTTCGCGATGGTCTACGATGCCAGCGACGCGTTCATGCATCGCTACAACAACGAGTTGATCGACATCCACCGCATCAATACCGAGACGACCGTGGAGTACCGCCATTTCCTCAGGCAGCGCATCGAGACTCACGTACTGCATACGGATAGCGCGCGCGGCCGCTGGATGCTGGAAAACTTCGCCGAAGTGGTGGCGCGTTTCTGGCTGGTGAAGCCGAAAGCGGTCACGCTGGATTCTCTGCTGAAAGATTAAAACGGCCCTGCGCCCACACTGGAATAGCCCATGTCTGACGTTTTTCAATTCATGAACATCCCGCGCCAGGACGGCGCCAAGACCCCCGCGGAAGTGCGCCGCGTGGAGTTCAAGGAAATCTATGCGCCAATGAACCCCACTCAGGCCGGCGAGCAGGCCGGGCGCTGCCTGGAATGCGGCAACCCGTATTGCGAGTGGAAATGCCCTGTGCACAACTACATACCCAACTGGCTCAAGCTGATCAACGAGGGCAAGCTGTTCGAGGCGGCGGAACTGTCGCACCAGACCAACTCGCTGCCCGAAGTATGCGGCCGCGTGTGCCCGCAGGACCGGCTCTGCGAAGGCGCCTGCACACTCAACAGCGACGGCTTCGGCGAGGCGGTGGGCGGCTTCGGCGCGGTGACCATCGGCCAGATCGAGAAATACATCTCCGAAGAAGCCTTCAAGGCCGGCTGGCGTCCCGACATGAGCCATGTCGTGAAGACCAGCAAACGCGTCGCCGTGATCGGCGCCGGCCCGGCGGGACTGGGCTGTGCCGATATCCTGGCACGCAATGGCGTCACCCCGGTGGTGTTCGACCGTTACGATGAAATCGGCGGCCTGCTGACCTTCGGCATCCCCGAATTCAAGATGGAAAAATGGGTCATGACGCGGCGCCGCGAAGTGCTCGAAGGCATGGGCGTGGAATTCCGCCTGGGCACGGAAGTCGGCAAAGACATCAGCATGCAGCAGTTGATGGACGAATACGATGCCGTGTTCATGGGCATGGGCACCTACACTTACATGAAGGGCGGTTTCCCCGGCGAAGACCTGCCCGGCGTGCTGGAAGCATTGCCATTCCTGATCTCCAACGTGAACCACCGCCTCGGCTTCGAAAAGCCGGGGGATGATTACCACTCCATGGCCGGTCAACGCGTGGTGGTGCTAGGCGGCGGCGATACGGCAATGGACTGCAACCGCACCAGCATCCGTCAGGGCGCGGCCTCCGTTACCTGCGCTTACCGCCGCGACGAGAAAAACATGCCCGGCTCCAAGCGCGAAGTCGTCAACGCCAAAGAGGAAGGCGTGCAATTCCTGTGGAACCGCCAGCCGGTGGAAATCGTCGGCGACGGCAAGGTGGAAGGCGTAAAGCTGGTCACCACCGAATTGGGACCGCCTGACGTGCGCGGTCGTCGCACCCCGGTCGTGGTGCCGGGCTCGGAGGAAGTTATCCCTGCCGACCGCGTCATTATCGCCTTCGGCTTCCGCCCCAATCCGCAGCCGTGGTTCACCGATTTCGGCATCACCACCGACCAGGGCGGCCGCGTGGTAGCCAAGGGTGGTCAGCACAAGTTCCAGACTGCCAACCCGAAAATATTTGCCGGCGGCGACATGGTACGCGGCTCCGACCTGGTGGTCACCGCAGTATTCGAGGGTCGCGAAGCTGCGGAAGGCATACTTGGCTATCTGGGTGTATGGTAAGCCTGCTTAAAACCTAAATTCGTTTGCCACGGAGGGCACAGAGAACACAGAGAAACGAAACGAGGATTTCCGGGTTTTCTCTGAGCCCTCTGTGATCTCTGTGGCTAACAACTCTTAAAGAAAAGCATCCATGCCCAAGCTGAAAAACGACACCTTCCTGCGCGCTCTGCTGCGTGAACCCGTGGACTACACGCCGGTATGGCTGATGCGCCAGGCCGGGCGCTACCTGCCGGAATACAACCAGACCCGCGCCCGTGCCGGAGATTTTCTGTCGCTGTGCAAGAACCCGGACCTCGCCACCGAAGTGACTATGCAACCGCTGGCGCGCTTTCCAGTGGATGCAGCAATCCTGTTTTCCGACATCCTCACCATTCCCGATGCGATGGGGCTGGGCTTGTATTTTGCCGAGGGCGAAGGCCCAAAATTCGAGCGTCCGCTGCGCGAGGAATGGGAAATCCGCGCGCTCACCGCGCCCGACCCGGTCGAACACCTGGGCTACGTGGTCGACGCGGTCAGACAGATCCGCCACGCGCTGGACAACAGCGTGCCGTTGATTGGTTTTTCCGGCAGCCCGTTCACGCTGGCGTGTTACATGATCGAAGGCCAGGGCGGCACCGACTTCGCCACCGTAAAGAAAATGCTGTATCAGCGGCCCGATCTGCTGCACCACATCCTTGCCACCAATGCGCGCGCAGTCACCGATTATTTAAATGCCCAGATCGAGGCCGGCGCGCAGGCCGTGATGATTTTCGATACCTGGGGCGGCGCGCTGTCGCATGCGGCATATCGCGAATTTTCACTGCGCTACATGACCGAGATCGTGTCCGGGTTGACGCGCGAGCATGAGGGCGCGAAAGTACCTGTCATCCTGTTCACCAAAGGCGGCGGGAACTGGCTGGAGGCCATGACCGCCACCGGTTGCGATGCGCTGGGCCTGGACTGGACTGTGGATATTGGCAGCGCACGGGCGCGGGTGGGCGACAAAGTCGCATTGCAAGGCAACCTCGACCCGGCCATCCTGCTCAGCGAGCCGGACATCGTACGCACCGAAGTTGGCAAGGTATTAGCCAGTTATGGTCGCGGCAACGGGCATGTATTCAATCTGGGTCATGGCATTTCCCAGTTCACCCCCCCGGAAAATGCAGCGGCTCTGGTACAGGCCGTGCATGAACTAAGCCGTCCTTACCATATTGGGTAAGGCTTTGATAAAAGGCATCATGCCAGTGCATACATTCGCAAAAAACAATATCAAAGAACACTTATGCACAATAATTGAGCATTTACGCTTATTTCTAGCCGCACTTGCTTGACTTACGACAAAAACACATATTGTATTGATTTTTAAATAAAATTTATATTGCCATTTTTTTACACTCGGCCTAAAAATCCTTTTGCGTCATCGCCTTTGCGGGCTTAATAGAACTTTTCCCACAAAGTTATCCACAGTTTGCGTGGATAACTTGTTTTAATCAGTGACGAGAATACCTTAGCGGCTAATTGCAGAATTCACCCGAGCAAACCGCACTATGTTGCCTATTACCCCCAGCGCCACTCCTATAGCCCAGATTGCGCTGGATATACCCGTATCCCGCTTATTCGATTACCTTGCTCCCGGGCTAACCCGGCAGGACATTGGTCTACGCGTACGCGTGCCTTTCGGACGCAAGGAAATGGTCGGCGTGGTCATGGGCCTGATCCCGGACAGTAGCCACGACAAACATAAATTAAAGCCGGTTCTGGAAATCTATCGTGATGCGCCGGCACTATCAACGGAGCTGCTGCGGCTACTGAATTTCTGCAGTGATTACTATCATTACCCGCTCGGTCCAACGGTGATGGCCGCATTGCCCACCACGCTGCGTCGCTCGCAACCAATACAAATCAAGCTTGCCCATGCCTGGCAACTCACCAGCGCCGGCTTGGCTCTGAGTGCCAACGATCTACCCAGCCACGCGCCTGCCCAGCGGGCACTGCTGGATACCATGCGCGACGGCTTGGCCCACACCGGCGCGACATTGACCGCAATCTGCAGGGGTTACCGCGGCATAGTAAAAACCTGGGTCGAGCGCGGCTGGGCAGCGCAGATCAATCTGCCCGCCAGATTGCATGCCCCTCCGGTAGCGGCTGATACCGCACCGCAACTCACACCCGCACAACAGGATGCGGTAACGCAGATCAACGCAGCATTTACGAAATATCAGGCATTCCTGCTGCATGGCATTACCGGCAGCGGCAAGACCGAGGTATATCTGCATCTGGTTGCGTCCGCACTGGATCGGGGCGGACAGGCATTGCTGCTGGTGCCGGAGATCAATCTCACGCCGCAGCTCACTGGCGTATTCCGCGCACGCTTTCCTCACATTGAAATTGCCACCCTGCATAGCGGCATGGCGGAAGGTGAACGCCTCGCGCACTGGTTGGCTGCCGCCGAAGGCCGCGCGCGTATCGTGCTGGGTACCCGGCTGGCCGTATTTGCCCCATTGCCGCACCTGGCGCTGATTATTGTGGACGAGGAGCATGACAGTTCTTTCCTCCAGCAGGATGGGCTACGTTATGCCGCACGCGACGTTGCGGTGGTACGCGCGCAGCAGCAGGGTGTGCCGGTGGTGCTCGGCTCGGCAACCCCTGCGCTGGAGAGCTGGTACAACGCACAGAATGGCCGCTATACACTCATCCGCCTGGACCAGCGCGCGATCGCCAACGCCCGCCTGCCCGCCATCAACCTGATCGACACGCGCAGCAGCAAACCCGAGGAAGGTTTGTCGGTCTCATTGCTGGCTGCCATTCGCTCCCGCCTCGCCGCAGGACAACAGAGTTTGATATTCGTTAATCGGCGCGGCTATTCCCCTGCGCTGATGTGTTTCGAGTGTGGCTGGGGCGCAGCATGCGCACGCTGTTCTGCGAAGCTGGTATTGCATCTGCGCGAGCGTCAACTGCGCTGCCACCATTGCGGCCATGTCGAACCCGTGGTGCACGCCTGCCCGGCATGCGGCAACATCGATCTCAAACCCGGCGGCTTTGGCACCCAGCGCATCGAAGATGCCCTCACCCGCCATTTTCCGGAAGCGCGCATCCTGCGGGTGGATCGCGACAGCACGCGCAAAAAAAACAGCTGGCCGGACATGCAGCGTGCCATACACAAGGGTGAAGCCGACATCCTGGTTGGCACACAGCTACTGGTCAAAGGGCATGACTTTCCCAAGCTCACGCTGGTGGGTGTCATCAATGCCGACAGTGCGCTATACAGTCCGGATTTTCGCGCTACCGAACGCCTGTTCGCGCAACTCATGCAAGTCGGCGGGCGTGCCGGACGCGCCAGCGATGCGGGCGAAGTATTGATCCAGACGCAATTCCCCGACCACCACCTGTATCGCCTGCTGCAACGGCATGACTATGCGGGGTTTGCCGCGAGCCTGCTGGCTGAACGCGCCGCTGCCGGGTTCCCGCCATTCGTGCACCAGGCCGTATTGCGCGCAGAAGCAGGCAAGCTCGATACCGCGCTGGCGTTTTTACGCCAGGCACAAGGCGCCGCACCACACATGGCAGGCATCACCCTGTTCGACCCGACGCAGGCAAGCATGGCGCGCAAAGCCGGGGTAGAACGCGCCCTGCTGCTGGTGCAGTCACCCACCCGCAAACCCCTGCAGACTTTTTTAAGCGCCTGGATGCTGCAACTGTATGCACTCAAGGCGAATAACGTACGCTGGAATCTGGACGTGGATCCACTGGAGATATGACTCCGGAAAAAGCAATTGAAGCCACCGAGAACACAGAGGCCACAGAGTGGGTGCGGGGTTTTGAAGAGAATTTTTTCTGATGAGTGAGCCCGGAAAAGCTATCAATATGTTGTTTTTACTCTGTGCTCTCCGTGGCCAAAAGCGTTTTCAGGATGATGCCTACACGGCCATGCAGGCAGGCAGCTATAATAGGCAACCTTTTTTGCAGACTGCATCATGAGCGCCCCTTACACCGAAATCAAACCGCACCTGGTCGACCTGTTCCGCGCTGCCATTGCTGCCGCACTCCCCGAGGCAGCCGATGCACCAGTAGAAATCGATCACCCGCGCGATGCAGCGCACGGCGACTACGCATGCAGCGTGGCGATGAAACTGGCCAAAACCCTGCGCCGCAACCCGCGCGAACTGGCGCTGATCATTCAGGCTGCGCTACCCGCCTCGCCGCTGGTGGATAAAACGGAAATTGCCGGTGCGGGTTTCATCAACGTGTTTTTGCGGCCGGCCGCTTACCAGCAGATCGTGCCGTACATCTTTGCCCGGGGTGACCGCTTTGGCGATGGGCGCAGCGGCCAGGGAAAACGGGTGCAGGTGGAATTCGTCTCAGCCAATCCGACTGGTCCGCTGCACGTCGGACACGGGCGCGGTGCGGCTTACGGCGCCAGCCTTGCCAATGTGCTGGCGGCTGCCGGATACGAGGTGGCGCGCGAATATTACGTCAATGACGCCGGGCGGCAGATGGATATTCTGGCGCTCTCTACCTGGCTGCGCTATCTCGAATTGTGCGGGATCCATGTGCCTTTCCCGGGCAATGCCTATCAGGGCGATTACGTGCGCGGCATGGCGCAAATGATATTCAATGCGCACGCCGACCGCTACGTACATGAACCGTGGCGCGTGCTGGATGGCGCACCTGATTTTGATACTGCACCCGATGCGCATCTGGATCAGCTGATTGCCAATGCCAAGACGTTGCTGGGCGCTGATTACGCCTATGTGCACGACCTGGTGCTCACCGAGCAACTGGGCGACTGCCGCAACGACCTGCTGGAATTCGGCGTCGAATTCGACCAGTGGTTCTCCGAGCAATCCCTGTATGACTCCGGCATCGTGCAGCGCACCTTGGCCCTGCTAGAAAAAAACGGGCATATCTATACCCAGGACGGCGCCAAGTGGTTCCGCTCCACTCACTTCGGCGATGAAAAAGATCGCGTGGTGCTGCGCGAAAATGGCCAGTACACCTATTTTGCTTCGGATATTGCCTACCATCTCAACAAGCTGGAGCGCGGCTTCGACTGGCTCATTGACGTGTGGGGTGCCGATCACCATGGCTATATTGCCCGCGTGACCGGCGCATTGCAGGCACTGGGGCTGGCTGCCGACAAGCTCAGCGTGGCGCTGGTGCAGTTCGCGGTGCTCTATCGCGACGGCCAGAAAGCGGCAATGTCCACCCGTTCGGGTGAATTCGTTACCCTGCGTGAGTTGCGGCGTGAAGTCGGCAACGACGCGGCACGCTTTTTCTATGTGTTGCGCAAGTCCGACCAGCACCTGGATTTCGACCTGGACCTGGCCAAATCGCAGACCAGTGACAACCCGGTGTACTACATTCAGTACGCGCATGCGCGCATCTGCAGCGTGCTCGCGCAATGGGGCGGCGACCCGGCATTACTGGCGGACATCGACTTTACGCCGCTCACCAATTCTTATGAAATCGATCTCCTGCATCGGCTTGCCGAATACCCTGGCGTAGTGGACATGGCGGCACGGGAACTCGCCCCGCACGCGATTGCCTATGCCCTGAAGGATATCGCGGGGGCCTTGCATGCCTATTACAATGCCGAACAGTTTCTGGTTGACGACAAAACCATGCGTCATGCACGGCTCGCCCTCATCACCGCTACGCGCCATGCGTTACGCCATGGCCTCGCTCTGCTGGGTGTAAACTGCCCGGACAAAATGTAACACCATCCGACAAGGACATTACTACCCCATGGCACGCGACTACAAATCCCGCCCCAGCGAGCAGAAAAAAGGCGGCTCGCTATTCTCCGGCATTCTTATCGGCCTGGTCTTCGGACTCGCCATAGCCATCGTGGTTGCAATGTGGGTGAACAAAAGCAACCCGTTCGCTCTGCGCGAAAAACCCGTCGTCAGCGAGACCAAGGATAAAACCGCAACCAATGCGCCAGCGGAGAATGCGCCCGCTGAAGAAAAACCCCGCTTCGATTTTTACAAGATTTTACCCGGCAACGAAGCGGCCATGAGCGACCAGGATCTGCACAAGAACCCGACTCCACCGGCCGGTGAAAGCTATTACCTGCAGGCCGGTGCATTCCCCAATAGCGCCGATGCGGACAACCTCAAGGCACGGCTGGCTTTGTTGGGTTACGAAGCTTCCATCCAGACTGCGGAAATCCCCGGCAAGGGCATCTGGCACCGGGTTCGCGTGGGTCCATTCAACAGCATGGATGAACTCGACAAGACGCGCACCGCGCTGGAACAAAACCAGATCAAAACCCATCTGATACGGGTCAAGAACGCAACCGCGAATACGCAGTCGAATTCAGCACCGTAACCAATAGGAGAAGACGATGTCCCTGATGCGCAAATTTTTGTTGATGATTACCCTGTTAGGCATGGGTGCGTTTCCATTGGCACATGCCGATTCGGCGCATCCGGTGGAAGGCAAGGATTATCAGGTAGTCAGTCCGGAACTCAACACCGACAGCGGCAAAAAAATAGAGGTGGCGGAGTTTTTCTGGTATCGCTGTCCGCACTGCTTTCATCTTGAGCCGGCACTCAACGCCTGGATTAAGAAACTGCCCAAAGACGTAGCCATACGCCGCATTCCGGCAGTACTGAACGAGTCCTGGCTGCCGCTGGCAAAAACCTATTACACCTTGGAGCTGCTGGGTAAAATACCGGCGCTGCATGACGACGTATTCAACGCCATTCACGTAGAGGGCATCGATCTCAACAATCCGGACATACTGTTCAACTGGGCAGCAAAACAAGGCATCAACCGCAAGACCTTTGTGGATACCTATAATTCCTTCGACGTACAAAGCAAGGCAATGCGCGCCAACCAGCTTACACGCGACTCCAAAATCAATGGCGTGCCGGCATTTATAGTGGCGGGCAAATATTCCACCTCGGTATCGATGACCGGCAGCGAGGATGCTTTATTCAAGACTCTCGACAGCCTGATTGCCAAAGCGCGTAAAGAACAGTCGAAGCAGGCCCGGCACGCGCCCGCAAAAAAACATTAAGCACCCACCGCTTAGACAATGGCCGCCCTGCGCGTTTTCATTACTGGCGCGTCGAGCGGTCTGGGTGCAGCCCTTGCCCGTCACTATGCTCTACAGGGCGCGCAGCTTGGGCTGGTAGCGCGGAGCGCGGACAGGCTCGCTGCGCTTGCCAAAGAATTTCCCGGCTGCGTCATCTATACACTGGACGTGCGTGAGCAAGCTGCCATGCAGGCCGCCGCGGCCGATTTTATCGCGCGTTTTGGCGTGCCGGATGTGGTCATCGCCGCAGCCGGCATCAGCGTTGGCACACTCACCGAACACGCCGCGGATCTTGAGGTATTTCAAGCCGTCATGGACACCAATGTAATCGGCATGGTGACCACCTTCCAGCCTTTCGTCGCCGCCATGCGCCATGCGCGCAGCGGGGTGCTGGCGGGTATCGCCAGCGTGGCCGGCATTCGCGGTCTGCCCGGCGGCGCAGCCTATTCCGCGTCCAAGGCGGCAGTCATTTCCTACCTGGAATCGCTACGGGTGGAACTCCACAACAGCGGTGTCGCCGTGTCTACGGTCAGCCCCGGTTACATCGTCACGCCTATGACTGCGGTGAATCCATATCCCATGCCCTTTATTCTGCAAGCCGATGTGGCGGCCGCAAAAATTGCCCGCGCCATCACGCAGCGGCGGCGCTATGTCACCTTGCCCTGGCAAATGGCGCTGGTCGCATGGACGCTGGGTTTGCTGCCGCGTGTGCTCTATGATCGCCTGTTCTGCCGCGCCCCCCGCAAGCCGCGCAATCTGCCGCTGTGAATCTCATTGAATTGATGGTTACAATGTGCACGTATAACATTCGATTCAAACCGGCTTGGAGGCCGCTACCATGACCATTTCCATCCTGCTGATAGACGATCACCCGCTCACCCGCCTGGGTATTGCTCGCTCCCTGGAAAACACCCCGGGAATGCAGGTCAATGCACAATGCGCGGATATCAAAAGCACGCGCGAATGGCTGGCAAGCACAGGCAGTCAAGCCGACATCGCCTTGCTGGATCGCATTTTGCCCGACGGTGATGGCCTCAGCCTGGTGCAGGAATTAAAAAAACGCGGCATTCGCACGGTGATGCTCACCATGGCCGGGGAGGATTTCGAGATCAGCGAAGCGATTGAGGCCGGGGTGGATGGCTATATCCTGAAAAGCGCCGATCCGGAGCAGCTCATCAACGCGATTCAATCCGTGGCACAGGGCAACAGCATGTTCCCCTCCCACATCATGCAAAAACTGGCCCGCGGTGAGCTCAAGCAGGACGTGTTCAGCAAGTTGTCGCAACGCGAGCGCGAGATCGTCGAACTGGTCGCCCAGGGGCTCTCCAACAAGGCCATCAGCAGCCGCCTGGATTTGTCCGAAAACACGGTCCGCAACCATCTCTCCAACATCATGGAAAAACTGGGCATGCAAAATCGCGTTCAAGTTGCCACCAGCGCGTTGAAACATACCCGCATCACCGACAAAAGCTGAACTTCCAGCGCCTCGCTGTACCAGATTGAAGGACTACGAGGAACCACGATTCACGCATGGATTACACTGCACCCTATCTTGAACGCACCCTGAAACGCATGGCGGCCGAAACCGAGGTTGCCGATCCGGCACTGATCAAGCGCCTGTTTTTTCATCTTCGCCCCGGTCCGTCTGAACCCAACGAGCGTGCCGCGACGCATCTGGCCGACCTGCTGGGACTGATCGAGCGCAATGCCGGTTACGTAGAAGCATTGCGCTTTCATCTGCTGGGGCTATTGCTGGCGAAAAAATCCGGCAACCTGCTGCGCGACAGCGGGATACTGCCGCGCCGTGGCGTCGGTACCGAGCTGTCGCGCCGCATTGGCTTCAAATTGCTGCCGCCTGTTGCCGATCCCGATTCGCTGCGTGACTGGCTGGACGAGACATTGACCGCGCGCGACACGGAATGGATAGCCGCCATGGATGTACAGCTCTGGTACCGGCTGCTGCATGCGCTCAATCTGGACACGCTGGATGAAGCATCCACCGCCGCACTGCGGCAAATGCTGCTGGACGCCATCAACGGCCTGTCACACCGTATCGCGGCCGAAGGGCTCGACCCCGAACTGTTGCGTATTGAGCCTGAACTGGAAGAATACGCCTCGCCCTTCCTGGCGCAGCATGAAGAAATCTACGCACTGCTTCAATCCAGCCTGGCAGCCGATTCAGCCACGCTCGATATTAGTCAGGCCGCGGTACTGCTGGATCAATGCGAAGCGGTTCTGGAACGTATCCAGCGTCGTGCGGTTAGCGTCGGCACCAGCGTCAACCTGACCCTGTTAAGCAATCGCCTGCACCAGCAGATTGCACGCATGCGCAGCCTGCTCGAACTGCTCCAGGCGGATTCCATGGCGGCGCGCGTGCCGATTCTGACTGCGCTGTTTGTGACCTTCACCGTCACCGCCAACGAACGTTATAGCGTGCGCAATCTGATATCTGCCACCACCGGCAGGCTGGCCTACCAGATCACCCAGCATGCGGGACGCACCGGGCAGCACTACATTGCCGATAACCGCAGCGAATTGATGGGCATGTTCCGCTCTGCCGCCGGTGCCGGAATCATCGTCGCCGTGATGGCGCTGCTCAAGGTGCTGATCGTCAAATCGCACCTGGTGCCCCTGCAGGAGGCATTGCTGGTGAGCCTGAATTACGCACTGGGCTTTGTGCTGGTGTTTGTGCTGCATTTCACCATTGCTACCAAGCAGCCGGCGATGACCGCCAGTCTGATAGCACACACCATCGCCCGGGCGCGCAGCGCCAAGGACCAGGACCAGGTCCTGTCCAGTTTTGTCACCAGCGTGTTCACCAGCCAGTCTGCGACGATTGCCGGCAACCTGTTCCTGGCGTTCATCACCGCCGCATTGATTGGCAGCGGCCTCACCCATTTTTTCGGAGCACAGCCTGTGGATGCGCACAAGGCGGTGCGTCTGCTGGCCGAGATCTCCCCGATGGCGCCGATGAACCTGGTTTACGCCGGTATCGCCGGGGTAGGACTTTTTTTATCCGGGATTGTCAGTGGTTATTACGACAACAAAAGCGTGTATAACCGCATCCCGGAACGCCTGGCATCACTCAGCTGGCCCGCTTACCTGGTGACCCGGCGCGGCTGGAAGGCAATCGCCGCATACGTTGGCGACCATCCCGGCGGTATTGCCGGCAATCTCTTTTTCGGTTTTTATCTGGGCATGGTGTCCGCGTTTGGAAATCTTTCCGGGCTGCCGCTGGATATCCGTCACATCTCATTCAGCTCGGCCAATTTCGCCTACGGCTGGCAAGCACTGGGCTGGAATCTGCCCTGGTCAACCGTCGCCCTGTCTGCCGCCGGCGTATTGCTGATCGGGCTGGTCAATCTGATGGTGAGTTTTTCCCTGGCATTCTATCTGGCGTTACGTGCCGCCAATCTGCCTGCAACAGAAGCGGTGCCCTTGTTAAAGCGTACCCTGCTCGCCATGCTGTTTGCTCCCTGGCGTATGCTCAGGCAACAAAAACCGGCATGAACGGGGCCATACCCATCGACCGCACCCAGGTTGCGGTAGCAGTTATCACCCGGGCAGACGGAACATTCCTGCTGGCCAGCCGCCCGCCGGGCAAACCCTACGCAGGTTATTGGGAATTCCCTGGTGGTAAAGTCGAACCCGGTGAAACCGTGCATGCTGCGCTGGTACGCGAGTTGCACGAAGAACTTGGCATCGAGGTGACCCATGCCACGCCGTGGCTTACGCGTTACTTCGACTATCCACACGCACACGTTACCTTGTTATTTTTTCTCGTCAGCGGCTGGCACGGTGAACCGCATGCCAAAGAAGGCCAGACCCTGGCCTGGCAGACCCCCGGGGCGATCAACGTCGCCCCGGTGCTGCCTGCCAACCACCCGGTTTTTGCGGCGCTCGCGTTACCGGCAGTTTATGGCATTACCCAGGCGGGCAGCGATCCGACCGGGTTCATGACGCGCCTGGATAATGCACTGGAAAGCGGCCTCAGGCTGATCCAGATTCGCGAAAAATCCATGCCCGCCGCCACACTGGAAACATTTGCCCGCGATGTACTGGCGCGCGCCCAAGCCCATCAGGCGCAGGTGCTGCTCAATGCCGATGTGGCGTTGGCACAACGTATCGGCGCCCACGGTGTACAACTCAATGCTACTCAACTGGGTGAGCTGAGCCGCCGCCCTGATCTGCCGCTGGTGGCGGCTTCCTGCCACAATGTTGCCGAACTCGATCGCGCCGAAGCACTGGGCTGTGATTTCGCCCTGCTCTCACCCGTGCTGCCCACGCCCAGCCACCCCGGTGCACCGGTACTGGGCTGGGGCAATTTCGCTGCGCTCTGCGCTGGTCGCACCCTGCCAATTTACGCGCTAGGGGGCCTCAGCAGTACCGATCTGGACAGCGCTCGCCAGCACGGCGCACATGGCGTGGCGCTATTGCGCGGTGCCTGGCAATGAAATTCGGCGCCGGTCTGGTCAGCATGTTTAGCCGCAACCGGCGTTACCTGCTGGGTTACGCCGCACTGATCGGTTTGATGCTGGCGCTGATTGCAACCGAGCTCTACCATGTGCTGCCGCATGACGAGAACATAGCGCAAACAGTATCCTGCCCCGATCTGACCAGGATGTGCCGGTTCGAAGTCGCCGGCAAACCGGTCGAGCTGCGCTTTACCGCTCCGCCTTCCGGCCTGCATCCCTTTACCCTGCAATTGCATGCAGCGGACGCGCACGAAATCTATGCCAGTTTTATCATGCGCAGCATGGACATGGGGTTTAACCGTTATCATTTGCAGCCCAACGGGGTGGGCAACTGGCAGGCACAGGTGCTGCTCCCTGTATGCGTAACCGGACGACGCGACTGGGTGTTGACGCTCACCATCGACGGTAAACAAGTGGAAATTCCGTTCCAGGGATGAAACGTGATCCACAGGTTTGTCATCAATACGTCATTGTTCCGCGCCGACCTGACGCTATAATCACGGGAACTATCAGAAAGAGGTATCTCGACCATGGTCCAAGAACACACGTACAAACAATTCGATGCCGATCTCGAAAACATTCGCTCCAGTGTTTTGCAAATGGGCGGCCTGGTCGAAGAGCAGATATCCAACGCCATCGAAGCGCTGATCAACGCCGATCTGGAACTGGCCGAGCTGGTCATCAACAACGATCACCAGGTCAACGGACTGGAAGTCGCGCTGGATGAAGACTGCACCCAGTTCATCGCGCGCCGTCAGCCCACCGCATCCGACCTGCGCATGGTGATGACAGTGGTCAAAACCATTACCGACCTGGAGCGTATCGGCGACGAAGCCGCCAAGATCGCGCGCATGGCGCGGCGCATTCATGCATCTGATCGCATTACCCAACCACGCTTCAACGAGATCAAATACATGTCCAGCGTGGTGCTGGAAATGCTGCGCCGCGCGCTGGATGGCTTTGCGCGCCTGGATGTATCCAGCGCCGCCGACATCGTGCGTCAGGACATGCAGGTAGACGAAGAATTCCGTCTGGTGCTACGCCACCTCATTACTTTCATGATGGAAGACCCGCGCACCATCTCGGTTTTCATCGACATCATGTTCGTCGCCAAGGCCATCGAGCGCATGGGCGATCACGCCAAGAACATGTCCGAGTACGTGGTATACATGGTCAAGGGCAAGGACGTGCGCCACACTACCGTTGAAGAGATCGAACGCGTCGCACAACGTTAATCGCGTTAATCGCGCTTCAATAAAAAAGGCAGCTTGGGCTGCCTTTTTTATTGGACGGTGCGCTTGCCGCCAGACTGCGTTCGTCTCGCTGACCTCGTCCCTTCTCGGTTCGAACAGGTATTTCTGCCTTGTTGTAAGCAAAATGCAAGCTATATTCCATATACTCAGTATGGATATTCGGCAGGGAAATGCCATTCGTTTTTTTTCAGGGGACAAGGGGAGCGTCATGTTAAAAAAATTGCTTATAAAAATCCGCAGGATCGACCAGGTAGCCACTTGGTTCATCGTGTCGATTCTATCGTTCGCTTCAGTCAACGCACATGCCGTGCCCTCTTTCGCACGACAGACCGGCCAAAACTGCGTCGCCTGCCATGCCGGGGGACAATTTCCCGAACTTACCCCCTACGGGCGCCTGTTCAAACTCACTG
>NZ_BGOW01000023.1 GCF_003851125.1 Sulfuriferula multivorans
AAAGTAAAAAACCCTCAGGTTTTCACCTGAGGGTTTTTTGGTATAGAAGTCTGACGATGACCTACTTTCACATGGGTAATCCACACTATCATCGGCGCTGTCCCGTTTCACGGCCCTGTTCGGGATGGGAAGGGGTGGTTCCAGGACGCTATGGTCGTCAGACGTAAGCTGCTCGGACGCGGTGCGATCTTTCGATCAGACCGCGTCCCGAATTGGAAGAAGTAAAGTGTGTTGCGTGTTTTGATTGTACTGCGCTGTATTAACCACTAACCCACTACTTAAGGTTATAGGGTCAAGCCTCACGGGCAATTAGTACTGGTAAGCTTAATGCATTACTGCACTTCCACACCCAGCCTATCAACGTCCTGGTCTCGAACGACCCTTTAGGGGGGTCTAGCCCCCGGGAAATCTCATCTCAAGGCGAGTTTCACGCTTAGATGCTTTCAGCGTTTATCTCTTCCGGATTTAGCTACCCGGCGATACCACTGGCGTGATAACCGGTACACCAGAGATCCGTCCACTCCGGTCCTCTCGTACTAGGAGCAGGTCCCTTCAAATTTCCAGCGCCCACGGCAGATAGGGACCAAACTGTCTCACGACGTTTTAAACCCAGCTCACGTACCACTTTAAATGGCGAACAGCCATACCCTTGGGACCGGCTACAGCCCCAGGATGTGATGAGCCGACATCGAGGTGCCAAACTCCCCCGTCGATGTGAACTCTTGGGAGGAATCAGCCTGTTATCCCCAGAGTACCTTTTATCCGTTGAGCGATGGCCCTTCCATACAGAACCACCGGATCACTATGACCTGCTTTCGCACCTGCTCGACTTGTCAGTCTCGCAGTCAAGCATCCTTTTGCCATTGCACTATCGCTACGATTTCCGACCGTAGCTAGGATACCTTCGTGCTCCTCCGTTACGCTTTGGGAGGAGACCGCCCCAGTCAAACTGCCTACCATGCACGGTCCCCGATCCAGATAATGGACCTAGGTTAGAACCTCAAACACACCAGGGTGGTATTTCAAGGGTGGCTCGACGATATCCGGAGATACCGCTTCAACGCCTCCCACCTATCCTACGCAAGTATGTTCAAAGTCCAATGCAAAGCTACAGTAAAGGTTCATGGGGTCTTTCCGTCTAGCCGCGGGTAGATTGCATCTTCACAAACACTTCAACTTCGCTGAGTCTCAGGAGGAGACAGTGTGGCCATCGTTACGCCATTCGTGCGGGTCGGAACTTACCCGACAAGGAATTTCGCTACCTTAGGACCGTTATAGTTACGGCCGCCGTTTACTGGGGCTTCGATCAAGAGCTTGCACCCCATCACTTAACCTTCCAGCACCGGGCAGGCGTCACACTCTATACGTCCACTTTCGTGTTTGCAGAGTGCTGTGTTTTTATTAAACAGTCGCAGCCACCTTTTCACTGCAACCCCGTTCTGCTCCGCGAGCAAGTCGCTTCACATACTAGGGGCACACCTTCTCCCGAAGTTACGGTGTTAATTTGCCGAGTTCCTTCTCCTGAGTTCTCTCAAGCGCCTTAGGATTCTCACCCTGCCCACCTGTGTCGGTTTGCGGTACGGTCGTCCTTGAACTGAAGCTTAGTGGCTTTTCTTGGAAGCATGGTATCGCTCACTTCAGTGCCGTAGCACCTCGTCATCATGCCTCAGCATTGACCCCCCGGATTTGCCTAAGGGATCTGCCTACACACTTAAACCAACTATTCCAACAGTTGGCTGAGTTAACCTTCTCCGTCCCCACATCGCATTCAAGGCCGGTACAGGAATATTAACCTGTTTCCCATCGACTACGCTTCTCAGCCTCGCCTTAGGAGCCGACTCACCCTGCGCCGATGAACGTTGCACAGGAAACCTGGGGCTTTCGGCGAACGGGCTTTTCACCCGTTTTATCGCTACTCATGTCAGCATTCGCACTTCTGATACCTCCAGCAAGGTTCTCACCTCACCTTCAACGGCCTACAGAACGCTCTCCTACCATATGTAATAAATTACATATCCGCAGCTTCGGTGCACAGTTTGAGCCCCGTTACATCTTCCGCGCAGGACGACTCGACCAGTGAGCTATTACGCTTTCTTTAAATGATGGCTGCTTCTAAGCCAACATCCTGGCTGTCTATGCCTTCCCACATCGTTTACCACTTAACTGTGTCTTTGGGACCTTAGCTGGCGGTCTGGGTTGTTTCCCTTTTGACACCGGACGTTAGCACCCGATGTCTGTCTCCCAAGCTCGCACTCTTCGGTATTCGGAGTTTGCAATGGGTTGGTAAGTCGCGATGACCCCCTAGCCATAACAGTGCTCTACCCCCGAAGGTGATACTTGAGGCACTACCTAAATAGTTTTCGGAGAGAACCAGCTATTTCCAGATTTGTTTAGCCTTTCACCCCTATCCACAGCTCATCCCCTAATTTTTCAACATTAGTGGGTTCGGACCTCCAGTGCGTGTTACCGCACCTTCATCCTGGCCATGGATAGATCATCTGGTTTCGGGTCTACGCCCAGCAACTATCGCCCTTATCAGACTCGGTTTCCCTACGCCTCCCCTATTCGGTTAAGCTCGCTACTGAACGTAAGTCGCTGACCCATTATACAAAAGGTACGCAGTCACGGAACAAGTCCGCTCCCACTGTTTGTATGCATGCGGTTTCAGGATCTATTTCACTCCCCTCCCGGGGTTCTTTTCGCCTTTCCCTCACGGTACTGGTTCACTATCGGTCGATTACGAGTATTTAGCCTTGGAGGATGGTCCCCCCATGTTCAGACAGGATTTCTCGTGTCCCGCCCTACTTGTCGCAAACTTAGTTCCACACACAGGTTTTCACGTACGGGGCTATCACCCTCTTTGGCCAGCCTTTCCAGGCTGTTCTGTTAACGTGTGTGCTAAATCTTGCAGGCTGTTCCGCGTTCGCTCGCCACTACTTGCGGAATCTCGGTTGATTTCTTTTCCTCGAGCTACTTAGATGTTTCAGTTCGCTCGGTTCGCCCCACTGAGCCTATGTATTCAGCTCAGGGTACCCCTAAGGGTGGGTTTCCCCATTCGGACATCTGCGGATCAAAGCTTGCTTGCCAGCTCCCCGCAGCTTTTCGCAGGCTGCAACGTCCTTCATCGCCTGTAATCGCCAAGGCATCCACCACATGCACTTAGTCGCTTGACCCTATAACCTTAAGTCTCTCTTGCGAGATTCGCTCAGTTACAGGTTAATCAGCGTTTGCTACCCGATCCAGACTGACTAAGCCCGGATCGGTTGATACAATCAAAACCCGTTTGTCTATCGCCATTCAGGGAGCGATCGCTCGCTGCCCGGCCGGCAATAAACACTTTACTTCTTCCAATTTTTTAAAGAACAGCTCCACTCATAAAGAGTGAGGTCTAAAGTGCGTGCACTTTACACCTGACGCTTCATGGCTACTTCACACGAAACCTGGTGGAGGATGACGGGATCGAACCGACGACCCCCTGCTTGCAAAGCAGGTGCTCTCCCAGCTGAGCTAATCCCCCGTTAAGCGACCTGACCGGCGTAGCGCGGCGTTGCTCGGGCGCTCGTGTGCAACAGCACACGTCGCTTCCTCCCGCCTGGCGCTACTTGGTCAATCCGCTTAACGGTTGACCAAGCATTTTCGCCAATCACTGATTTGACAGAAGCAAGCGTAGCAAGGTGGAGCCGGGTGCCGCCTACTTATGTAGGCAAGTCCGACGACAACGCCGCCACGCGCCGCTTATGTCAAATCAGTGGTGGGTCTGGTTGGGCTCGAACCAACGACCCCCGCGTTATCAACACGGTGCTCTAACCAACTGAGCTACAGACCCAGTGTGCAGGATCTGGTCGAAGATGCTGACTCAGGCTGGGACTCTGCCCTGGTCCTGGATCTCGCTTCCGTTTCCTGTTCGACAACAACAACCGATAAGTGTGGATATTTACAACAGGCTTTCTCTAGAAAGGAGGTGATCCAGCCGCAGGTTCCCCTACGGCTACCTTGTTACGACTTCACCCCAGTCATGAATCCTACCGTGGCAAGCGCCCTCCCGAAGGTTAAGCTACCTGCTTCTGGTAATACCCACTCCCATGGTGTGACGGGCGGTGTGTACAAGGCCCGGGAACGTATTCACCGCGACATGCTGATCCGCGATTACTAGCGATTCCGACTTCACGGAGTCGAGTTGCAGACTCCGATCCGGACTACGATCGGCTTTCTGGGATTGGCTCCCCCTCGCGGGTTGGCAACCCTCTGTACCGACCATTGTATTACGTGTGAAGCCCTACCCATAAGGGCCATGAGGACTTGACGTCATCCCCACCTTCCTCCGGTTTGTCACCGGCAGTCCCATTAGAGTGCCCAACTGAATGTAGCAACTAATGGCAAGGGTTGCGCTCGTTGCGGGACTTAACCCAACATCTCACGACACGAGCTGACGACAGCCATGCAGCACCTGTGTTACGGTTCTCTTTCAAGCACCAAGCCATCTCTGGCAAGTTCCGTACATGTCAAGGGTAGGTAAGGTTTTTCGCGTTGCATCGAATTAATCCACATAATCCACCGCTTGTGCGGGCCCCCGTCAATTCCTTTGAGTTTTAATCTTGCGACCGTACTCCCCAGGCGGTCAACTTCACGCGTTAGCTGCGTTACTAAGGAGGTCTCCCTCCCCAACAACTAGTTGACATCGTTTAGGGCGTGGACTACCAGGGTATCTAATCCTGTTTGCTACCCACGCTTTCGTGCATGAGCGTCAGTGTCGACCCAGGGGGCTGCCTTCGCCATCGGTATTCCTCCACATATCTACGCATTTCACTGCTACACGTGGAATTCTACCCCCCTCTGCCGCACTCTAGTCTTTCAGTTTCCAACGCAGTTCCCAGGTTAAGCCCGGGGATTTCACATCAGACTTGAAAAACCGCCTGCGCACGCTTTACGCCCAGTAATTCCGATTAACGCTCGCACCCTACGTATTACCGCGGCTGCTGGCACGTAGTTAGCCGGTGCTTCTTCTTCAGGTACCGTCATTAATCTCAGGTATTAGCCAAGATCGTTTCTTCCCTGCTGAAAGAGCTTTACAACCCGAAGGCCTTCTTCACTCACGCGGAATGGCTGGATCAGGCTTGCGCCCATTGTCCAAAATTCCCCACTGCTGCCTCCCGTAGGAGTCTGGACCGTGTCTCAGTTCCAGTGTGGCTGATCATCCTCTCAGACCAGCTACTGATCGTCGCCTTGGTAGGCCTTTACCCCACCAACTAGCTAATCAGACGTCGGCCGCTCCAATAACGCAAGGTCCGAAGATCCCCTGCTTTCCCCCGTAGGGCGTATGCGGTATTAGCACAGCTTTCGCTGCGTTATCCCCCATTACATGGATACGTTCCGACGTATTACTCACCCGTTCGCCACTCGCCACCAGGAGCAAGCTCCCGTGCTGCCGTTCGACTTGCATGTGTAAAGCATTCCGCCAGCGTTCAATCTGAGCCAGGATCAAACTCTTCAGTTTAATTCCTGTGTGCGATTCAGTCTCGTCCTAAGACTCAACCAAATCGCGGTCGCTCATTCTCAAAGTTTTAATGCTTTAAGTCTGAGCACTTGCAATTTCTTACTTCCCTCTTCCAGTTACCAGTTACCCGGCTCCCAAAATCAGGTACCCATCGCAAATACCCACACTTATCGGTTGTCTTGTTGTTAAAGAGCGGTGTT
>NZ_BGOW01000024.1 GCF_003851125.1 Sulfuriferula multivorans
TTGATGTACATGCCGATCTTCGACCTGGCCGGGAGCATCCAGTGAGCGCTAACCCGACCCTGACACTGCTGCCGCCCACGGCCGCATCCGAACCCGCCATACCCATTCCCGGCGCCCTGCTGCAAGCGGCGCGCGCCGAGGCGGCACGCCTGCGCCGCCGCCTGGTCGACGTGCTGGAAGAACAGCTCGACCTGCCCGCAGCAGAATTCACCGCGCGCCTGGGCGCCACGCTGCACTACCCGGTGCTGGGCATGGATCAGCTGCACGACCTGGCGCCCGCGTTCGACCTGCTGCCGTTCCAGCTCGCCCAGCAAAAAACCTGCATCGCGTTTCGCGACGCCGACGCGCGCCTGCTGCTGGTGAGCGGCGACCCGTTTGTGCCCGGTCTGAATGCCTGGGCCGAGGAGCGCCTGCCCGGCCCCTTCGTCTGGCAGCTGGCGCACCACGCCGACGTGGCGGCGTTCCTGGCGCGCTTCGAGGAATCGATGCGCGCCATGGAAAACGTGCTGAGCCTGGACAACGTCGACGACACCGCCGCGCTGCAGCTGGCCGACCTGTCGCTCAAAAGCATCAGCGAAGACACCAGCCCGGTGGTGCGGCTGGTGCATTCCACGCTCTACGATGCGCTGAAGACCGGCGCCAGCGACATCCACCTGGAAACCGTCGCCAACGGCCTGGTGATCAAATACCGTATTGACGGCGTGCTGTCCCAGGTCGGCAGCGTGCCGCGCAGCGATTTCGCCGAGCAGGTGGTGTCGCGCATCAAGGTGATGTCCGAGCTGGATATCGCCGAACGGCGCGTGCCGCAGGACGGCCGCTTCAAGGTGTCGATGCGCGGGCGCGAGGTGGACTTCCGCGTGTCCATCATGCCGTCCATCTTCGGCGAGGACGCCGTGCTGCGCATCCTCGACAAGCAGGCGCTGTCCGACCAGGTGAAAGGCTTGCGCCTGGACTTCCTCGGCTTCGACGAACGCACCCTGAAGGCGATGCGCCATCTGTCCAACGAGCCTTACGGCATGGTGCTGGTGACCGGCCCCACCGGCTCGGGCAAGACCACCACGCTGTATGCCGCTATTACCGAGATCAATCACGGCCACGACAAGATCATCACCATCGAAGACCCGGTCGAGTACCAGCTGTCCGGCGTGCTGCAGATCCCCGTCAACGAGAAGAAAGGCCTGAGCTTTGCGCGCGGGCTGCGCTCGGTGCTGCGCCACGACCCGGACAAGATCATGGTGGGCGAGATCCGCGATCCGGAAACCGCGCAGATCGCGGTGCAGGCCGCGCTGACCGGCCATCTGGTGTTTACCACGGTGCACGCCAACAATGTGTTCGATGTGATCGGCCGTTTCATGCACATGGGGGTGGACCCGTACAGTTTCGTTTCCGCCCTGAACGGCGTGCTGGCGCAGCGCCTGGTGCGGATGAGCTGCCCGCATTGCAGCGCGCCCTATGTGCCTTCCGACAGCCTGCTGGCCGACTCCGGGCTGACCCGCGCCGCCACCGCCGCCTACGACTTCCGCGCCGGCAACGGCTGCGGCCAGTGCCGCGGCTCCGGCTTCAAGGGGCGCAAGGCGATTTCCGAAATCCTCAACCTGAACGACGAAATCCGCGAGCTGATTGTGGCGCGCGAACCGATCCGCAAGATCAAGGACGCGGCGCGCCGCAACGGCACGCGCTACCTGCGCGAAGGCGCGCTGGAGCTGGTGGCAAACGGCGAAACCACCCTGCAGGAGATCAACCGTGTCACCTTTGTGGCGTGACCGGCTGGCGCTGGCCATCGCCCCGGAGCGCATCGTGCTGGTACGCACGCACGGCCAGCTGCGCCCGCAAGTGGTCGCGAAAAGCCTCATCACGGTGCCCGGCGAGCACGCCGCAGGCGGCTGGCAGGCCGCGCTGGACACGCTCGCCCACACCCTGCAGACCGATGCGCAGTGGCAGGGGCTGGAGGTGAACGCGGTGCTGTCCAACCACTTGGTGCGCTACCAGCTGATCCCGTGGAGCGCGCAGATTACCAGCGCCGACGAGCGTGCCGCGTATGTGCGCGCGAGCTTTGCCCAGGTGTACGGAGACAGCGCGGCGCAATGGGCTTATTCAATCAGCACCCCGCAGCGCGGCGCGGCGTGGTTCGCCAGCGCGGTCGACCAGGCGTTGCTGACGCAACTGGAGGCGGCAGTGGCGCCGGCGCCACTGCGCTCGGTCACCCCGCACCTGATGCCGGCATTCAACCGCGCACGGCGCGCGCTCAAGGACAAGGATCTGTGGTTCGTGCAAGTGGAACCGAACAAATTGCTGCTGCTGCTCATCCTCGATGGACGCTGGCAGGCGCTCAGCAGCCATGCGCTCGGCGACGCGCCGTGGCCGACGCAACTGCCCGGCCTGCTGGAGCGCGCCTGGCACTTGCACGGCGTGGACACGATGCCGCGCAAGCTGGTGATTTCCGCACCGGAAACGCAACCGGTAACGCTGGATGGCGCAGACCAGTGGACCGTTCAGTGGTTGCCGCCATTGTTGCACCCTGGCTTCTCCGCCAGTACCGACGCGCCGTATGCCATGGCGTTGGGGGCCTGACATGGGTTTGCCCGCGCTGGCGCTGGATTTCAAACGTACACCGCGCCCCTGGGCGTGGCTGGGCGTAGTGCTGCTGGTGATCGGCGCGGCGTGGCTGGTTCAGGTGGTGAACAGCGAACGCGCGCTGAGCGGCCAGATCGACCTGGCCGCAGCGCGCCAGCAAGTCATGGCGCGCCACAGCAAAATCAAAGTAGCCGCGCCGCCGCTCGACGCCGAGGCGTTGCAGCAGCAGATCCGGCAGGCCAACGCGATTCTGCAACAGCTGGCGCTGCCCTGGGACGCACTGTTCCAGACCCTGGAAGCGACGCGCGACCAGGACATCGCCTTGCTGTCGATCCAGCCCGATGCCGCCAAACAGAGCGTGCGCATCGGCGGCGAGGCGAAAAACCTGACCACCCTGCTGGCCTATATCACGCGCCTGGAGCAGGGCCGCGTGCTGAACCACGTCTATCTGACCAGCCACGAAGTGCGCACCCAGGATGCCGAACAGCCGGTGCGCTTCAGCCTGGCCGCGCACTGGGCGGTGCAACCATGAACGCGTTGTCCTCCGCGCTGCGCCGCCTGTACGACAGCCTGGGCTGGCCCGGTGTCGCGGGCATCCTTCTGCTACTGCTGGCGGCGGGCATGACGGTATCCATGGTGCAGCCCCGGACCGCGCAACTGGCCGAACTGAAGCGCGCCAACCTGTCCCTCAAAACCCGCATCGAACAGGCTGCACGCAGCGGCATTCCGGCCACCGCCAGTCAGGACGACCTGACCCGTTTCTACGGCTTTTTTGCGGGTGCGGAGGCGACGCCGTGGCTGGATAAGCTATTTGCCGCAGCGGCTGCGCAAGACCTGGTACTGACACAGGGCGAATACCGCATGACGCCGGACCGCACCGGCAAGCTGACGCGCTACCAGATCACCCTGCCGGTCAAGGGCAGTTATGCGCAGATCCGCCGCTTTGTCGCGCAGACCCTGACGCAGGTGCCGGTGGCGGCGCTGGACGACATCAGCTTCAAGCGCGAAACCATCGGCGCCGCGCAACTGGAGGCGCATATCAAGCTGACCCTGTTTCTCAGCGCGGATCGCGCGCGGGTACCGTGATGGCGCTGACGCCACGCAAACGCCAAATCCTGCTGGGCACCGCCCTGGCGGCGACGCTGATCGCCGTGGTGTGGGAGCACGAACAAACACAGAGCGAACCGGCAACTGAAGTGGTGGCGCCGCTTAAACACAACACCGCGCGAACCACGGATGCGCGCGACGGCGTGCACCTGGCGCTGGATAAGCTGCACCGGAACGGCGACGCCAGGCTGACTGAAATCAAGGACGCATTCCAGGTGCAATCCTGGTATGTACCGCCTCCGCCGCCGCCCGCTTTGCCCGCCGTGCCGCCGCCTCCCCCCGCGCCGCCGCCACTGCCGTTCACGTATATGGGCCAGCTGCTGGAGGACGGCAAGCTGACCGTCTTCCTCACCCGCCAGGACCAGAATTACGCCGTGCAGCCGGGCGCTACCCTGGACGGCACGTATCGCGTGGACAGTGTCGCGCCGCAGCGCGTGGTGTTCACTTATTTACCGCTCAACCAGCAACAGTCGCTCGCCATAGGAAACGTGAATTGATGAACAGGATAGGAACAATCGGTTTGGGACTGGCGCTGGTACTGCTGCTGGGCGCGTGTACGGCGGGCCGGCGCGCCTTCGACGAGGGCCAGACCAAGATTCGCAGCGGCAATGTGGAAGCCGGCCTGGCCGCGCTGGAGAAGGCCCGGAAAGCCAATGCCAGCAACCTCGAATACAAAAGCTATTACCTGCGCCAGAAGGAACTGTACATCCGCCAGCTGCTGAACCGGGGCGATGCCGAACGCGCCGCAAAGAACTATGCGGATGCGGACGCCACCTATCGGCACGTGTTCCAGTACGACCCCGGCAACCAGCACGCCAGCGACGCGATCAAGGGCATGCGCCAGGATCGCCGCCATGACGAAATGGTGGCCGATGCCGACAAGCTGCTCAAGGCCGGCAAGACCGATGAAGCCCAGGCGCTCGTGCACACCGTGCTGGCGGAAGACCCGCGCCAGGAAGCGGCGCACAAGATCGCGCGCGAACTGGCACGGCGCGCGGCCACGCAAACAGCGGCCGAACCGGCGCTGGGCGCAGCGTTCAAGAAGCCGATTTCGCTGGAATTCCGCAACGCCGGCCTGCAGGCCATCTTCGAAGTCATTTCGCGTGCCACGCAAATCAATTTCGTGTTCGACCACGACGTGCGCCCCGATCTCAAATCGACCATCTTCGTGAAGCACACCAGCATCGAGGATGTCATCAATCTGCTGATGGTGACCAACCAGTTGCAGATGCGCGTGCTCAACGCCAACACCGTGCTGATCTATCCCAATACGCCGGCCAAGGCGCGCGAATACCAGGAGCTGATGGTGCGCGCATTCTATCTGGGCAACGCCGACGTGAAACAGACCCTCAACATGATCAAGACGCTGGTCAAGACCCGCGATGTGTTCATCGATGAAAAGCTCAACCTGCTGGTGATGCGCGATACCCCGGACGCCATCCGCCTCGCCGAAAAACTGATCGCCACGCAGGACCGCGCCGAGCCGGAAGTGATGCTGGAAGTGGAAGTGCTGGAAGTGAAGCGCAGCCGCCTGATGGATCTGGGCATCCAGTATCCCAACACGTTTACCGCGCTGAACATCGCCAATCAGACCACGCAGACCTTCCAGGGCGGCACCGCGGTGGTCAGCGCGCCGTCGCAGACCCAGAATATCCTCACCGTCGATACCCTGAAAAGCCTGGGTGCGGGGAATATCGCGGTGTCGCCCAATCCGCAGCTGAACCTGAAGAAAGAGGACGGCGACGTGCAGATTCTCGCCAACCCGCGCATCCGCGTGATGAACAAGCAGAAAGCCAAAATCCATATCGGCGACAAGGTGCCGGTGATCACCACCACCAGCACCGCCAATGTGGGCGTGTCGGAATCGGTGAGTTACCTGGACGTGGGCCTGAAGCTGGATGTGGAACCGCGCGTCTATCTGGATAACGAGGTGGGCATCAAGGTCGGCCTGGAAGTCTCCAACATCGTGCGCGAAATCCGCAGCAACAGCGGCACGCTCACCTATCAGATCGGCACCCGCAATGCGGACACCGTGCTGCGCCTGAAGGACGGCGAAACGCAGATCCTGGCCGGGCTGATCAGCGACGAGGACCGGCGCAGCGCCAGCAAGATTCCGGGTCTGGGCGACCTGCCCATGCTGGGCCACCTGTTCTCCACCCATCATAACGAGGCCAACAAGACCGAGATCATCCTGCTGATCACCCCGCACATCATCCGCAACCTGACCCCGCTGGATGCCAACACGAGCGAGTTTGCCGCAGGGACCGAAGCCGATATCGGCGGGGCGCCGCTGAGTTTGCACCAGACGCCCGCAGCTACGGCGCCGGCAGGGTCGCCGGTACCGGCCCTGCTACCCGGGGTACCTGTAGCGCCTGTGGCACCACAGGGGTTGCCCGGCGCGGCGGTGCCCGCGCCGGCACCGGCACCCCTGCCAACCCCCATCCCCGCGCCCGTACCGGCAACACCTGCTCCGGAGCCTGCTCCAGCGCCGACGCCCGATTCAGCGCCCGATCCGGCGCTGGTGCCGACCCCTACGCTGGTGCCGGAACCCGATCCGGCCAATCCGCAATGATGCATGCCCGCGGCTTCACGCTGATCGAGCTGCTGGTCACGGTGGCCATTGTGGGGCTGCTGTCCACCATCGCATTGCCGATGACCGAACTCGTCGTGCAGCGCGCCAGGGAGCAGGAATTGCGTCACGACCTGCGCGAAATCCGCAGCGCCATCGATGCCTACAAGAAGATGTGGGATGAAGGCCGCATCCAGAAAAGCCTGGACGAATCCGGCTATCCCAAATCGCTGGAGGTGCTGGTGAACGGCGTGGAAGACTTCAAAAGCCCTACGCACAGCAAAATTTATTTCCTGCGCCGCATCCCGCGCGATCCGTTCAGCAAGGACACCACCAGCCCGCCTGCCGATACCTGGGGCAAGCGCTCGTACAAGAGTCCGCCCGACGACCCGCAGGAAGGCGATGACGTGTACGACGTCTACACGCTGAGCAAAGGCGTGGGACTGAATGGCGTGCCGTACCGGGAGTGGTGATGACCCGAAAAATAGCGCGTGGTTTTACCCTGATCGAGCTGCTGGTGGTGATGGCGATCATCGCCCTGCTGTTGTCGATTGCCACGCCGCGCTATTTCAACAGCGTGGATAAGACCAAGGAGGCGGTGCTGAGACAAGACCTGTCCACGCTGCGCGATGCCATCGACAAGTATTACGGCGATACCGGAAAATACCCCGACACTCTGGACGATCTGGTCAGCAAGAAATATCTGCGCAAACTGCCGGTCGATCCGGTTACCGATAGCGCCAGCACCTGGGTGACGGTGCCGCCGGCCGATGCGGATCAGGGCGGTGTGTACGATCTGCACAGCGGCGCACCCGGCAACGGCCGCGACGGCACGCCGTATTCGGGCTGGTGAAGCATGCATCAGCGCGG
>NZ_BGOW01000025.1 GCF_003851125.1 Sulfuriferula multivorans
TGCGCCGGTGGCGATGGAAGAAGGCCTGCGCTTCGCGATACGTGAAGGTGGTCGTACCGTCGGCGCCGGTGTGGTCGCGAAAATCGTCGAGTAAAGATAATTACCCGGTGGATGGTGCGAGAGGTTTCGTGCAAGATGCCGGGTGGATTCTAGGCCAGTAGCTCAATTGGCAGAGTGTCGGTCTCCAAAACCGAAGGTTGGGGGTTCGAGGCCCTCCTGGCCTGCCACTATAACGGGAGCGTGACCATCTCACAGATGTTGGTGAGTCTCACAAGGTTCATATGACCGACAAAATCAAGTTGCTGGCTGCCGTGCTGATGGTTATCGCAGGCATTGCCGGCTTTTATTATTTATCTGACAGTCCGGCGGTAGTTCGTCTTGGCGCCATTTTGGTTGGATTTGCGCTGGCAATTGCGATTTTCTGGTTTACTCAAGCGGGGCGGCAATTCTTTGCGTTCAGCCAGGAATCGATAGTCGAGGCGCGCAAGGTGGTCTGGCCGACACGAAAAGAGACGATTCAGACTACGGGCATTGTATTTGTATTTGTTGTGGTGATGGCGTTGTTCCTCTGGGTGGTAGACGCGGGGCTATTGTGGGCAGTGAAATTACTGATGGGGCAGAGCGACACATGAGTATGCGCTGGTATGTAGTGCACGCCTATTCCGGATTTGAGAAAAGCGTTCAGCGCAGTCTCAAGGAGCGCATCGAACGCGCTGGAATGCAGGACAAATTTGGCGAGATTCTGGTGCCGGTGGAAGAGGTCATCGAGATGAAGGCTGGTCAGAAGTCCATTTCCGAGCGCAAGTTTTTCCCGGGCTATGTCCTGGTGCAGATGGAAATGAATGACGAGACCTGGCATCTCATCAAGAATACGCCCAAGGTTACCGGATTTGTGGGTGGTTCAGCGATGAAGCCCACACCCATTACCGAAAAGGAAGTGGAAGCGATCCTGCACCAGATACAGGAAGGTGTGGAGAAACCGCGTCCCAAAGTGCTATTCGAGGTGGGTGAGGCGGTGCGTGTTACCGAAGGCCCATTCAATGACTTTCATGGCAATGTGGAAGATGTCAATTACGACAAAAGCAAGTTGCGTGTGTCGGTGCTGATCTTTGGCCGCGCTACGCCGGTAGAACTGGATTTCAGTCAGGTGGAAAAAGCCTGAGGTTTTGAGTAATGGCGGTATGTGCTGCCAGGTTTTTTGTGTAACGGGGAGGGTGCGAACAGTCGTTTGTTATCCGCTAATACCCATTTTTAGGAGTATGCCAAGTGGCAAAAAAAATCGTTGGCTACGTCAAGCTGCAAGTCCCCGCAGGTAAAGCAAACCCCAGTCCGCCCATCGGCCCGGCGCTGGGTCAGCGCGGTTTGAACATCATGGAATTCTGCAAGGCATTCAATGCCCAGACTCAGGGTATGGAGCCAGGCTTGCCGATTCCTGTGGTGATTACTGCCTTTGCGGACAAGAGCTTCACTTTCGTGATGAAGACCCCGCCCGCCACCATCCTGATCAAAAAGGCTGCAGGCATACAAAAGGGTAGCCCAAAGCCGCATACGGATAAAGTGGGCAAGCTGACGCGCGCCCAGGCAGAGGATATTGCCAAGGCAAAAATGCCGGATCTGACTGCAGCTGATATGGATGCTGCAGTGCGAATTATTGCAGGTAGCGCCCGCAGCATGGGTATTGAAGTGGAGGGCGTATAAATGGCCAAGCTGTCCAAACGCCAACAGGCAATCCAGTCAAAAATTGACCGTACCAAAACTTACCCGGTAAACGACGCCCTGGGTCTGGTAAAAGAAACCGCCACAGCCAAATTTGACGAATCCGTCGACGTGGCCATCAACCTGGGTGTGGATGCGCGTAAATCCGACCAATTGGTCCGTGGCTCCGTGGTGTTGCCCCGTGGTACCGGTAAAACGGTGCGTGTTGCAGTGTTTGCCCAGGGCGAAGCTGCCAAGGCTGCATTGGAAGCGGGTGCTGACATCGTTGGTTTCGATGATCTGGCTGCCGAGATCAAGGCTGGCCGCATGGATTTTGATGTGGTGATTGCCAGTCCCGACGCCATGCGAGTGGTGGGCCAGCTCGGCCAGGTGCTGGGGCCGCGCGGTTTGATGCCTAACCCGAAAGTCGGCACCGTGACCCCCGATGTTGCAGGCGCGGTGAAAAATGCGCGTGCGGGTCAGGTGCAATACCGTACCGATAAGGGCGGCATTGTGCAATGCACCATCGGACGTGCCTCGTTCGAAGTGGAAGCGCTGCGTGAAAATCTGGCAGCACTTGTGGATGCGCTGTCGAAAGCGCGTCCTGCCAATGCCAAGGGTGTGTACATGAAGAAAATTTCTGTATCCAGCACCATGGGTGTTGGCGTACGGATAGATCACGCCAGTCTGGCGGCGCAATAATTGTTAACAGCCTGGGGCGCGATCAGCGTCTCGGGCAGAACTTTGGGCTGTTGGTACGAAAGTGCCGGCAGGTTGTCAAAGACCGTTGGGGTTGTGGTGTAAACGACAGGAGTTTTTTTGTCGAATGTACCCGATTTAATTTTCAGGATGGTTGTGTTAAGTCCTGATCCCAACGCAGATGGCGTGCCCCGAAACAGGAAAAGCTTGGTAGTTGTTTCTCCTGATGAAAGGTCGCCGACTCTCGGCTTTATTGGGGTTTCTCCCCCGATAACGGCCGGTGTTTATTGAAGGAGGTAAGACCTTGAGTCTGAATCTAGAGGAAAAGAAGGCAGTTGTAGCCGAGCTGGGTGCCGAACTGGCAAATGCCCAGACAGTGGTCGTGGCTGAATACCGGGGCATTGGTGTTGTGGGCATGACAGCTTTGCGTGCCAAGGCACGGGCTAACGGTGTTTACCTGCGCGTATTGAAAAATACCCTGGCACGCCGTGCGGTTGCTGGAACGCCCTTTGCCGGCTTGACCGACCATCTGGTCGGTCCGTTGGCATACGGGATTTCCAAAGACCCGGTAGCCGCTGCAAAAGTGCTTTCGGATTTTGCCAAAGCTAACGACAAGATCGTTGTCAAGGCGGGTGCGATGGCCAATTACGTGATGTCTGCCAAAGATGTCTCGAATCTGGCCAACATGCCAAGCCGCGACGAGTTGCTGGCGAAACTGATGGGCACCATGCAGGCGCCGATTACCCAGTTTGTGCGTACGCTCAACGAGGTTCCGACCAAGTTTGTGCGTGGGCTGGCTGCGGTACGCGACAAGCAAACGGCTTGAGTTATTGGCGGCGCATTATGGCGCCGTATTGAACCAATTTAAAACTTTTCAATCAGGAGAAATATTATGGCTTTATCTAAAGCTGACATTCTGGATGCCATCGCTGGCATGACTGTGCTTGATCTGTCCGAACTGATCAAGGAAATGGAAGAGAAATTTGGCGTGTCCGCTGCCGCTGCTGCGGTGGCTGTTGCTGCTGCGCCTGCCGCTGCCGCTGCCACTGAAGAAAAAACCGAGTTTGATGTGATTCTGACCGGCGCTGGCGAAAACAAAGTGAACACCATTAAAGTGGTGCGCACCATTACCGGCCTGGGTCTGAAAGAAGCTAAAGATCTGGTTGACGGCGCTCCCAAGGCTGTTAAAGAAGGCGTTTCCAAGGCAGAAGCCGAGGCCGTCCAGAAGCAGTTGGTGGAAGCTGGCGCGACTTGCGAAGTCAAGTAATTACGCACCAGGCAACACAATTTCTGTCATTGGCTGGGTATTCCCGGTCAATGCAGAATGCACAAGACAGAGGTTCAACATCAAGGCAGATTAGTCGTGTGTTGTCTTTTGTCTTTTGTTTTCTGCGCAGGGCCCTCTAGGAGAATCCATGAGTTACTCATTCACCGAGAAAAAACGCATCCGGAAAAGTTTCGCGAAGCGCGCAAGCATCCTCCAGGTGCCTTTTTTGCTGGCCACCCAAATTGATTCCTTCAGAGCTTTTCTGCAAGCCGATGTCAAGGCTGACAGTAGAGCCAATGAGGGTTTGCAGGCCGCATTCACTTCTATTTTCCCCATTTCCAGTCATTCCGGTAACGCCAAGCTTGATTTTGTCAGCTATGTGCTGGGCGAGCCGCCATTCGACATGGTGGAATGCCAGCAGCGCGGTTTGACTTACGCCGCGCCGTTGCGGGCCAAAGTGCGCCTGACCATCATGGATCGCGAGGCGTCCAAGCCGACAGTGAAAGAAGTCAAGGAACAGGAAGTGTACATGGGCGAGATTCCGCTCATGACGCCTACCGGCTCATTCATTATCAACGGCACCGATCGCGTGATTGTGTCGCAGTTGCACCGTTCGCCGGGCGTATTTTTTGAGCATGACCGTGGCAAGACGCATAGCTCCGGAAAGCTACTGTTCTCGGCACGGATAATTCCGTATCGCGGCTCCTGGCTGGATTACGAATTTGATGCCAAGGATTACCTGTATTTCCGTATTGACCGCCGTCGCAAGATGCCCGTGACCACGCTGCTCAAAGCGCTGGGTTACAACAACGAGCAGATTCTGGCGGAATTCTTTACCACTGATACCTTTCACTTTGCCAAGAAGGGCGTGCAGTTCGAACTGGTGCCGGATCGCCTGCGCGGCGAGATTGCACGCTTCGACATTGTGGACAAGAAGAATGCGGTGATTGTCCCCAAAGACAAGCGCATTACCGTCAAGCATATTCGCATGATGCAAGAAGCCGGCCTGACCAAAATCGCGGTGCCGGAAGAGTATGTGCTCGGGCGTGTGCTGTCGGTTAATGTGGTGGATAAGGACAGCGGCGAAATTATTGCCAATGCCAACGACGAAATCACCGAGGAGTTACTCGAAAAGTTGCATGCGGCAGGCATCGCCAAGATTAACACCATCTATACCAATGACCTGGACCAGGGCGCCTATATTTCCGGCACGCTGCGTACCGATGAGACCCCAGACCAGTACGCGGCGAGAGTCGCTATCTACCGCATGATGCGTCCAGGCGAGCCGCCTACCGAAGATGCGGTGGAAGCGCTGTTCAAAGGTTTGTTCTTCAATGAAGACCGCTATGACCTGTCTGCTGTCGGACGGATGAAGTTCAACCGTCGTGTTGGTCGCGACGAATTGGAAGGCGCCGGGATTCTGAGCACCGAAGATATTGTCGCTGTGATCAAGATACTGGTGGAATTGCGTAACGGGCGTGGCGAGATCGACGATATCGATCACCTCGGCAACCGGCGTGTGCGTAGTGTCGGCGAGTTGGCTGAGAACCAGTTCCGCGCCGGCCTGGTGCGTGTCGAGCGTGCAGTGAAAGAGCGACTGTCGCAAGCGGAATCGGAAAACCTGATGCCGCATGATCTGATCAATGCCAAGCCGGTATCGGCAGCCGTGAAAGAGTTCTTCGGTTCCAGTCAGTTGTCCCAGTTTATGGACCAGACCAATCCGTTGTCAGAGATTACTCACAAGCGCCGTGTTTCTGCGCTGGGCCCTGGCGGATTGACGCGTGAGCGTGCCGGCTTCGAAGTGCGCGACGTGCATCCGACCCACTATGGCCGCGTTTGCCCGATTGAAACCCCGGAGGGTCCGAACATCGGACTGATCAATTCCTTGGCGTTGTTTGCGCGGACCAATAAATACGGCTTTCTCGAAACACCTTATCGCAAGGTGGAAAACAGCAAGGTAACCGATCAGATCGAGTATCTGTCTGCCATCGAGGAAAGCAAGTACGTCATTGCCCAGGCCAACGCGGAACTGGACAAGAACGGCAAATTCACCAGCGAAATCGTGTCGTGCCGGCACAAGAATGAATTCGAACTGGCCAGTCCGGATCGTATCCAGTATATGGACGTGGCGCCGTCACAGATCGTTTCTGTGGCTGCTTCGCTGATTCCATTCCTCGAGCATGACGACGCCAACCGTGCATTGATGGGCTCGAACATGCAGCGCCAGGCGGTACCCTGCCTGCGTGCCGAAAAATCGCTGGTCGGGACGGGTATCGAACGTACTGCTGCAGTGGACTCTGGCACGACCGTACAAGCTCGACGCGGCGGTGTAGTGGATTACGTGGACGCCGGCCGCATCGTGGTGCGCGTCAGCGACGAAGAAGCTACCGCCGGTGAGGTGGGTGTGGATATCTACACCCTCATCAAATACATGCGTTCCAATCAGAACACTAACATTAACCAGCGTCCGCTGGTTAAGGTGGGCGATATCCTTGCGCGTGGCGATGTCATTGCCGATGGCGCATCGACCGATATGGGCGAATTGGCACTGGGGCAAAACCTGCTGGTTGCATTCATGCCGTGGAACGGCTTCAACTTTGAAGATTCGATCCTGATTTCAGAGCGCGTGGTGGCGGAAGATCGCTATACCTCCATCCATATTGAAGAGTTGACTGTCGTTGCGCGCGATACCAAGTTGGGACCGGAAGAAATAACCCGCGACATTTCCAATCTGTCTGAGCGCATGCTCGGGCGTCTGGACGAATCCGGTATTTGCTACATCGGTGCCGAAGTGGAAGCGGGCGACGTGCTGGCAGGCAAGGTCACGCCGAAGGGTGAAACCCAGCTCACGCCGGAAGAAAAGTTGCTGCGCGCCATTTTTGGTGAAAAAGCCTCCGACGTTAAAGACACTTCGCTGCGCGTACCGTCTGGTATGGCGGGTACGGTGATCGACGTGCAGGTCTTCACGCGCGAAGGTATCGAACGCGATGCCCGTGCCAAGCAGATCATCGAGAGTCAATTGTCCGAATATAAAAAGGACATGGCTGACCGTATGCGCATCGTCGAAGAAGACGCATTCGCCCGCTTGCAGCGGCTGCTGAAAAATAAAGTTGTCAAAGGCGGTCCTAAAAAACTGGCCAAGGACAGCAAGATTACCCAGGAATATCTGGATAGCCTGAATCGTTATGACTGGTTCGATATTCGCCTGGCTGACGATGAAGCCAGCCGTCAGATGGAATCGCTCAAGGACAGTCTGGATCAAAAACGTATCGAGTTTGATGCGATGTTTGAAGAGAAGAAGAAAAAGCTCACCGCTGGTGACGAATTGCCGCCTGGTGTGCAAAAGATGGTGAAAGTGTACGTGGCAGTCAAACGCCGCTTGCAACCCGGCGATAAGATGGCCGGCCGTCACGGTAACAAGGGCGTGGTCTCCAAAATCGTTCCTATCGAGGACATGCCGTTCATGGCGGACGGTACGCCGATGGATATCGTGCTGAACCCGCTGGGCGTTCCTTCGCGTATGAACGTCGGACAGATTCTGGAAACCCATCTGGGCTGGGCCGCCAAAGGGCTCGGCAAAAAGATTGACAATATGTTGCAGGCACAGAAAAAAGTGGCTGACGTGCGCAAGTTTCTCACCAAGATCTACAACGCCACAGGCAAGTCGGAAGATCTCGCCAGCTTTAGCGATGAAGAAATCATCGAACTGGCGCGTAACCTGCGCGGTGGCGTGCCCTTTGCCACACCGGTTTTCGACGGTGCCAACGAGGCCGAGATCAAGGACATGCTGGAACTGGCGGACCTGCCGCGTAGCGGTCAGATCACGCTGTGTGATGGCCGCACCGGTGAGGCGTTTGACCGGCCGGTGACGGTTGGTTACATGCATGTGCTTAAACTGCATCACCTGGTGGATGACAAGATGCACGCGCGTTCAACCGGACCTTACAGTCTGGTGACTCAGCAGCCATTGGGCGGTAAGGCGCAGTTCGGTGGTCAGCGCTTTGGCGAGATGGAGGTGTGGGCGCTGGAAGCCTATGGTGCCGCCTATGTGCTGCAGGAAATGCTCACGGTGAAATCCGACGACGTGACCGGGCGTACCAAGGTATATGAGAACATCGTCAAGGGTGAGCACAAGATTGAAGCGGGTATGCCGGAATCCTTCAACGTGTTGGTGAAAGAGATCCGTTCCCTGGCAATCGATATTGATTTGGAGCGTTACTGACGGCGGATAGTTTGTTCGCCGGTTGATGCCGGCGTTAATTCGCTGTAAGCCACTAAGCTCTGGAGGAAACTATGAAAGCACTGCTCGATTTATTCAAACAGGTTACTCAGGAAGAAGAATTTGACGCGATCAAAATCGGTCTTGCGTCGCCTGATAAAATCCGTTCCTGGTCGTATGGTGAAGTTAAAAAGCCCGAGACCATTAACTACCGCACCTTCAAGCCCGAGCGCGATGGTTTGTTCTGCGCCAAAATCTTCGGCCCGGTAAAAGATTACGAATGTTTGTGCGGCAAATACAAGCGCCTCAAGCACCGCGGTGTGATTTGCGAGAAGTGCGGCGTAGAAGTTACCTTGTCCAAGGTGCGTCGCGAGCGCATGGCGCACATCGAACTGGCTAGCCCTGTGGCGCATATCTGGTTCCTTAAATCCCTGCCGTCGCGTCTGGGTATGGTGCTGGATATGACCCTGCGCGACATCGAGCGCGTGCTGTATTTTGAAGCTTACGTGGTGACCGATCCCGGCATGACGCCGCTCAACCGTGCGCAGTTGCTGACCGAAGATGATTATCTCGCCAAGGTCGAAGAGTACGGTGACGAGTTCAAGGCCTACATGGGCGCGGAAGGTATTCGTGACCTGCTCAAGAGTATCGATATCTACACCGAGGCAGAAACGCTGCGCAACGATCTGGCCAAGACTGGCTCGGACACCAAGATCAAGAAGCTGTCCAAGCGCCTCAAGGTGATCGAGGCGTTCCAGAAATCCGGTATCAAACCAGAGTGGATGGTGCTGGAAGTGCTGCCAGTACTGCCCCCCGAGCTGCGCCCGCTGGTGCCGCTGGATGGTGGCCGTTTCGCCACCTCCGACCTGAACGATCTGTATCGTCGCGTGATTAACCGTAACAACCGCCTGAAGCGCCTGCTCGAACTCAAGGCGCCTGAAATCATCGTGCGCAACGAAAAACGCATGCTGCAGGAAGCGGTGGATTCGTTGATGGACAACGGTCGTCGCGGCAAGGCCATGACCGGCGCCAACAAGCGCCCGCTGAAATCGCTCGCCGACATGATTAAAGGCAAGGGTGGCCGATTCCGCCAGAACCTGTTGGGAAAACGCGTCGACTATTCGGGCCGTTCGGTCATCGTGGTGGGCCCGCAACTCCGCTTGCACCAATGCGGTCTGCCCAAGAAAATGGCGCTGGAGTTATTCAAACCGTTCATTTTCCACAAGCTGGAAGTGATGGGACTGGCGACCACCATCAAGGCAGCAAAACGTATGGTGGAAACCGAGGAACCAGTGGTATGGGACATCCTCGAAGACGTCATTCGCGAGCACCCGGTGATGTTGAACCGTGCGCCGACCTTGCACCGTCTGGGTATCCAGGCGTTTGAGCCGACGCTGATCGAAGGCAAGGCGATCCAGCTGCATCCACTGGTGTGTGCGGCGTTTAACGCCGACTTCGACGGCGACCAGATGGCTGTGCACGTACCGCTGTCGCTGGAAGCGCAGATGGAGTGCCGCACTTTGATGCTGGCCTCCAATAACGTGCTGTCACCTGCCAACGGCGAGCCGATTATCGTGCCGTCGCAGGATATTGTGCTGGGCTTGTACTACATGACCCGCGAGCGCGTGAATGCACGTGGCGAGGGCATGATGTTTGCCGACGTCGATGAAGTGTCGCGTGCTTACGAGTCGCGCCAGGTGGAACTGAACGCCAAGGTGATGGTGCGTATCAAGGAAGCGTATTACGACGAGCAGGGTGAACGTGCGGAAAAAATCACCCGCTACGAAACGACCGTGGGCCGTTCGCTGCTATCCGAAATTCTGCCGATTGGACTGTCGTTTACCCACGTCAACAAGATTCTCAAGAAGAAAGAAATTTCCAAGCTCATCAACGCCAGCTTCCGTCGTTGCGGCTTGCGCCAGACGGTGATTTTTGCCGACAAGCTGATGTATACAGGCTTTACATACGCTACGCGCGGTGGCATGTCGATTTGCGTGGATGACATGCTGGTGCCGACGCAGAAACAGGACATCATCAGCGCTTCCGAAAAAGAAGTGCAGGAAATCGAGGCGCAATATACCTCTGGTCTGGTGACCCAGGGCGAGCGCTATAACAAGGTTGTGGACATCTGGGGCCGTGCCGGTGATCAGGTGGCCAAGGCCATGATGACGCAACTGGGCAGCGAACCCGTGACCACGCGCGACGGAGTGGAAACCACCCAGGAATCATTCAACGCCATTTACATGATGGCCGACTCCGGTGCACGCGGTTCGGCTGCGCAGATTCGCCAGTTGGCTGGCATGCGCGGTTTGATGGCGAAACCGGACGGATCGATTATCGAGACGCCGATTACTGCGAACTTCCGCGAAGGCCTCAACGTACTGCAGTACTTCATCTCGACACACGGCGCGCGCAAGGGTTTGGCCGATACGGCATTGAAGACAGCCAACTCGGGCTACCTGACGCGTCGTCTGGTGGACGTGACTCAGGATCTGGTGGTGATCGAAGACGATTGCGGTACCCGTGAAGGTCTGGTGCTGAAAGCGCTGGTGGAAGGTGGCGAAGTCATTGAGCCGTTGCGTGAGCGTGTACTGGGCCGCGTCACCGCGCTGGATGTGATTCACCCGGAAACCGGCGAGACAGTGATTGATGTTGGCACCCTGCTGGATGAAGATGCCGTTGAGCGTATCGAGGCGCTGGGTGTCGACGAGGTGAAGGTGCGTACTGCGCTCACCTGCGATACACGCTATGGCCTGTGCGCCAAGTGCTATGGTCGTGACCTGGGTCGTGGTCATCTGGTGAATGTGGGTGAGGCTGTGGGCGTCATCGCTGCGCAGTCCATCGGCGAGCCGGGCACGCAGCTCACCATGCGTACTTTCCACATCGGTGGCGCCGCCTCGCGTGCTGCTGTAGCCAGTCAGCTGGAATGCAAATCGGCCGGTGTGGTGAATTACAGCCCGGCGATGCGTTATGTGACGAGTGCCAAAGGCGAAATGATTGCGATTGCGCGTAGTGGCGAGATCATCATCATGGGCGACAATGGCCGCGAACGTGAGCGTCACAAGGTGCCATACGGTGCGGTCCTCAGCGTCAAGGATGGTGTCAAAGCCAAGGCTGGTCAGATATTGGCCACATGGGATCCGCATACCCGCCCCATCATTACTGAATATGCTGGCCGTGTGCGTTTCGAAAACGTTGAAGAAGGCTCTACGGTTGCCAAGCAGATTGATGATGTGACTGGTTTGTCCGCGCTGGTGGTGATTGATCCGAAGCGTCGGGTTGGTGCGGCAGTAAAAGGTCTGCGTCCGCAGGTCAAGCTGCTTGATGCTAAAGGTAACGAAGTGAAAATGAGTGGCACCGAAACGCCGGTCAATATCACTTTTCAGATCAGCTCCATCATTACCGTGAAAGATGGTCAGGATGTTGGTGTCGGTGAAGTGCTGGCGCGTATTCCGCAGGAAACTTCGAAAACTCGCGATATTACCGGTGGTCTGCCGCGTGTGGCAGAGTTGTTCGAGGCGCGTTCGCCCAAGGATGCCGGCGTGTTGGCAGCAGTCACCGGTACCGTTTCATTTGGTAAAGATACCAAGGGCAAACAACGCCTGGTCATTACGGACTTCGACGGCGTAGCCCATGAGTATCTGATTTCGAAAGAAAAACACGTCACCGCGCACGATGGCCAGGTTGTGAATAAGGGCGAGATGATTGTGGACGGACCGGTTGATCCGCATGACATTCTGGCTTTGAAAGGCGTCGAAGCCCTGTCGCGTTACATCACTGACGAAGTTCAGGATGTATACCGCTTGCAGGGTGTGAAAATCAACGATAAGCACATTGAGGTCATCGTTCGCCAAATGTTGCGTCGCGTGAATGTGGCCGATGCAGGCGATACCCGCTTTATCCAGGGTGAACAGGTGGAGCGCGCGGAGTTGCTGGCTGAAAACGAACGCGTACTGGCAGATGGCAAGCAGCCGGCCACTTTCACCTACGTGCTGCTGGGTATTACCAAGGCGTCGCTGTCTACAGATTCGTTTATCTCTGCAGCATCGTTCCAGGAAACCACACGGGTGCTGACCGAAGCCGCAATTATGGGCAAGAAAGACGATCTGCGCGGCCTCAAAGAGAACGTTATTGTGGGTCGCCTGATCCCAGCTGGTACGGGTCTGGCTTATCACAATACGCGGCGTCGTCAGAAGCTGGGCGAGGATATGGGTGCGGGAGCGGACTTTGCCGAAGGAGAGGATAGCGCTGCCGGAAGCGAGCAGGTGGCTTGACAGTTGGGGCGTTAGCCCCTAAAATCCACCCTCTTTTTTACCGGTCTGTAAATTTTGCTCAGCCGGACAGCTTTGACGGGACGGCGTTATGCCGTCCCCGTTGTTTAAAGCGGCCAAAATTCTGGCCGAAAGCGGAACAACCATACTTGGGAAACGAAATAGCATGCCAACAATCAATCAATTAGTGCGCAAACCCCGCGTCGCCAAGCGCGTTAAAAGCAAGGTGCCTGCACTCGAGGCTTGTCCACAAAAACGCGGCGTATGTACCCGTGTGTATACCACCACTCCAAAAAAACCTAACTCGGCGCTACGTAAAGTCGCCCGTGTTCGTCTCACTAACGGTTTCGAGGTCAGCAGCTATATTGGTGGTGAAGGCCACAATCTGCAGGAACACTCGGTAGTGTTGATTCGCGGTGGTCGTGTCAAGGATTTGCCTGGTGTGCGTTACCACACTGTGCGCGGCAGTCTGGATACGGCTGGTGTTAAAGATCGTAAACAGAGCCGTTCTAAATACGGCGCCAAGCGTCCCAAGAAGGCCTAAGGCGTTTGCGTTTTTGGTGTTGGGTTGCGAGAGCGCGACGCGCGCCACAAGGCTCAGCACTGAAAATTTAGTATTCAACATTGAGGTAAATCATGCCAAGACGTAGAGAAGTTCCCAAGCGCGACATATTGCCGGATCCAAAATTTGCCAGCCAGGATGTGGCCAAATTTGTTAACGTTTTGATGTCAAGCGGTAAGAAGTCGGTTGCCGAACGAATTATTTACGGCGCATTTGCACAAATCAGCCAAAAAAGCGGTAAAGATCCGCTGGAAATATTTACGCTTGCGCTGTCCAATATTCGTCCGGTGGTTGAGGTTAAAAGCCGCCGCGTGGGCGGTGCAAACTATCAGGTGCCGGTTGAAGTGCGTCCGGCACGTCGTTCTGCACTGGCAATGCGCTGGTTGAAAGAAGCAGCCCGCAAACGCGGCGAAAAATCCATGGGATTCAGGCTGGCGGGCGAATTGCTGGATGCTGCTGAAGGCCGTGGCGGCGCAATGAAGAAGCGTGATGAAGTGCACCGTATGGCAGAAGCCAACAAGGCTTTCTCGCATTTCCGCTTCTAAGATTAATGGCCGGGCGCAATGGCGCCGGCACTAACTGGGTAGTAATAAAGTGGCTCGCAAAACTCCTCTAGAACGTTACCGTAATATCGGCATCAGCGCGCATATTGACGCTGGAAAAACCACGACTACAGAGCGCATCCTGTATTACACCGGTGTTTCACACAAGATCGGCGAAGTGCATGACGGTGCTGCGACCATGGACTGGATGGAGCAGGAGCAGGAACGCGGAATTACGATTACTTCGGCAGCGACGACATGCTTCTGGAAGGGCATGGAGAACAACTACCCGGAGCACCACATCAATATTATCGATACACCGGGACACGTCGACTTCACCATTGAAGTCGAGCGTTCGATGCGTGTACTGGATGGTGCGTGCATGGTTTATTGCGCGGTGGGTGGTGTGCAGCCTCAATCTGAAACCGTTTGGCGCCAAGCAAATAAATATGGTGTACCGCGTTTGGCGTTCGTCAACAAGATGGATCGCACCGGTGCCAATTTCCTCAAGGTTTATGAGCAGATGCGTTTGCGTTTGAAGGCGAACGTGGTGCCTATTCAATTGCCAATCGGCGCTGAGGAGAAGTTCGAAGGTGTTGTTGACCTGGTCAAAATGAAGGCCATTTACTGGGATGACTCAACCCAGGGCATGAAATTTGATGAGCGCGAAATCCCGGCTCACATGCTGGCTGAGTGTGAATCCTGGCGTGAAAAAATGGTTGAGGCTGCGGCAGAGGCCTCCGAAGAGTTGATGAACAAGTACCTGGAAGAAGGTGACTTGAGTGCTGCTGAAATCAAGAGTGCGTTACGCATCCGTACCATAGCCAGCGAAATCATGCCAATGCTGTGCGGTTCTGCATTCAAAAACAAAGGCGTGCAGGCCATGCTGGATGCGGTAATCGATTACCTGCCTTCGCCGCTGGATATTCCTCCGGTCAAAGGCGAGTTGGAAAATGGCGAGCAGGGTGAGCGCAAAGTGTCGGATGACGAGCCGTTTTCGGCCCTGGCATTCAAGATCATGACTGACCCGTTTGTGGGTCAGCTAATTTTCTTCCGGGTCTACTCCGGCACCATGAAATCCGGAGATACGATTTACAACCCCATCAAGGGTAAAAAAGAGCGCATTGGTCGCATTCTGCAGATGCACGCCAACCAGCGTGCGGAAATCAAGGAAGTGCATGCCGGCGACATCGCGGCCGCAGTGGGGCTGAAAGAGGCAACCACGGGTGATACCTTGTGTGATCTGAACAAGACCATCATTCTGGAGCGCATGATATTTCCGGAACCAGTGATTCACGTTGCGGTTGAGCCAAAGACCAAGGCGGACCAGGAAAAAATGGGTATGGCCCTGAACCGTCTGGCGCAGGAAGATCCGTCCTTCCGCGTGCGCACTGACGAAGAATCGGGCCAGACCATTATTTCCGGTATGGGCGAGTTGCACCTGGAAATTCTGGTAGATCGCATGCGTCGCGAATTCGGCGTTGAGGCCAACGTGGGTGCGCCGCAGGTGGCGTATCGTGAGGCCATCAGAAAGCCGGTTGAAGTTGAAGGGAAATTCGTCAAGCAGTCGGGTGGTAAAGGTCAATACGGCCATGTCTGGCTCAAGCTGGAGCCAAACGAAACTGGCAAAGGCTTTGAGTTTGTCGACGCAATCAAGGGAGGTACTGTGCCACGCGAATTTATCCCCGCAGTAGAAAAGGGCTTGCGCGAAACCTTACCGAATGGCGTGCTTGCCGGCTTCCCGGTGGTTGACGTCAAAGTGACGTTGTTCGACGGTTCCTACCATGATGTGGACTCCAACGAAAATGCGTTCAAGATGGCTGCTTCGATGGGTTTCAAGGATGGCATGCGCAAGGCCAGTCCGGTGTTGCTTGAGCCCATGATGGCGGTTGAGGTGGAAACGCCGGAAGACTACATGGGTGACGTGATGGGTGATTTGTCATCGCGCCGCGGCATGATCCAGGGTATGGAAGACTTGCCGAGCGGGAAAGCCATCAAGGCGGAAGTGCCGCTGGCAGAAATGTTCGGCTACTCGACCACGCTGCGCTCAATGAGTCAGGGACGTGCGACCTATAGCATGGAATTCAAGCATTACTCAGAGGCGCCTAAAAACGTCGCTGAAGCAATTATCAACAAGAAATAACGTCTGATTTAAAGGATAGATATCATGGCAAAAGGCAAGTTTGAGCGTACCAAGCCGCACGTCAACGTAGGCACGATTGGTCACGTTGACCACGGCAAGACCACCCTGACGGCGGCGATCAGCACCATCCTGTCGAAGAAATTTGGTGGTGAAGCCAAGAACTACGCAGACATTGACTCGGCTCCGGAAGAAAAAG
>NZ_BGOW01000026.1 GCF_003851125.1 Sulfuriferula multivorans
CGCTACGTTAAAAACGCTTCCTCATTCCTGGCCGCAGTCCGCATACGCTGCTTGGTGCTTTGGCTCGCTATCTCGTGACGACACTATCTAGGGTGCGTTGTAGCAAACTGAGGACGTTGGTGGCCCATTCTTTATAAAGCTCCGAGGGAACCTTGAGATACTGGGTTCCATCAGTTGCCGTGTGATCTACCATCCTTGCGGTGATGATGGAATCCGCCTTTTGTTGAAGTTCATGGAAACGTCGAGTAACGATGGGGTCTAGGCGCATATATAATCCAAGGTTTGTTGAGATGCCCAAAGTAAAGCTAAGTAACGCGTCGCTTTTGACGCGTCCCGCATGACCGCAATATTAAGGTTTTCTCACCGGCGAAGGCTCTCGATGAGTTGCCATGAAGACTTGCCGGGAAGGCGGCATTCCCAGAAGCGCCAGCCATTGACTGGGCTTGCCGTGACAGCCACCGCCGCTGCGGATGGGGAGTTATAGGGTTGCCCGTTGACTACTAGCGCGCCGCCTTCAACGCTGCCAGTTCGGACTTGGCCTTTGTAGTTGGCTCGAAACTCTGTACCAGCGGGGAAGCGCACACCTTTGGCCACCCAGTCGTCTGGTGAGGGGCCGGTCGTTCCCTTTGCTGCACCCCCTTTGCTCTGACCAAGGCCAAGAAGTTCACGAATGACGTCGTTGTAGCTGACATCTTCTGTTGGCCTGCGGACTGTAAGTTGTTTGAAAACATCAAAATCGACTTCAATTGTGTGCATGATTCACTCCTCAAAAGATGCGCGTGCCCAGTGTCTCGCAGCATGTAAAGCACTATAGTACTACAAGCGCTTGGAGTCAATCGTGCCTATAAGGTTTTAATGGTTGAGCCGGCATTCGTCCATGGTGCTGACACGTGAAGGTACCAAGAGGGGGTCAAAGGGCCAGGTTCGGACTGTTTTTCTAACAACTTAAAAGAGCTATCGTGAGCTACTCTTTTTATTGTTCTAGCACTAGCCGATCAAGAACGCACAAATTCCAGCAGAGGTTTGATATCCCGGCCATCGGCAGCGCGTAAGGCAGCAACGTAGGCATGTCGGGTTTCACCCGGATCAACCAGATTGGTCCGGCCCCAGGTAAAGCGCGGACGGCCTAGTGCGACCAGAAGCAGATCGGTGGCCAGCCGCGCATGGCGGCCGTTGCCATTGGGAAAGGGATGGATTGCCACTAGCCGGTGATGAAAGCGCGTGCATACTTCGTCTGGCAGATAGGTGCCGTGCCCGATCCAGTAGCGGCAATCATCCAGCAATTGCCGCAGGTCGGTTGCGATGCGATAGGGGGCGACCCCGACATTCCGTTCGGTGTGTCTGAACTTTCCAGCCCAGCGCCAGACCCGTCCGAACATCCGCTTGTGCAAAGCCATCAGGAAGCGTTCATCGAGCACCTTGCGTTTGCGCGCGAACGCCCATTGCTCGGCTTCAAGGATATTCGCCTGTTCCGCTTCATTTAGTTCGTGGCGCAGGGTGACGTAGGACGGGATCAATCCATCCCGTTCTTCGGCGGTCAGCGGGGTGGAGGCGTCATCCTCTTCGAGTAGAGGATCGCTCATGCGTTGTCCCACAGTTCGGAACCCGCGTGCTCGACCAGACGCCGGATGAGCCGCTTGCGCTGTTCGTCTTCGTCGCGGGTATCGACTGCCTGCGCTTCAAGCGCCATGGTGTGGCGCGTGGAGTCTAGCCGCTTTTCCGCGAGACGTTCCGCGCGTTCCTCGACGAGTGCATCCAGGGGTTTGCGAGGCACCAGTGCATAGACCAGGCGGCAATCCAGCGCGTGCGCTGCACGTTCGAGGCTATCCAGGGTAATCGCGCCTTTCGCTTCCGCTTGTTCGATGCCCACAACACGTGGCTGGCTGACGCCCAGACGTTTTGCAAGCTGGGCGGTTGTCATGCCGAGCGCTTCGCGGATGGCCCTGATCCAGCCACGCTGCGGGCGTGCAATCACTTCGGCGCTAGGCACTGTACTCAGGCGCTTGTCGAGTTGGCGCCGGGCGGCTTGACGGTCATCTGGGTGCATTGTGTGATAATGAATATATTATCAAAAATTATGTACATAATAATATATGCATTATATGTAAACAATAATTAAATAACATTAATGTTATTTAATACTCTCCGCCTTAATGAAACATGGATCGTCTGCCCAGTCTGAGGAACGGGCATAGTAACGCCTTCCTCGACCGTCTGTTAATGGCATATCCATGATCTTCGGTGGTTGACAACAAGGGCGGAGAGCCGCTACCGAATTTCTATTATCCTAAAAACGGCGATTTATCCACGAAAGACACGAAAGACACGAAATAAAAAATATATTGCTTTGATTCAGCCTGAAAAAATCAGTTAGCCACAGAGAACACAGAGTTCACAGAGGCAACGGGGTTCGCAGGGATGGGCGACTCGTCGCCCAACTCGCAAAAACAATTGGTTGCCGTAAATATTGGCTTCACCCATCAGGTGAAGCGGAAAAAATAGGTGGAAACCGCTTCATTTCTGTGCCCTTAGTGTTCTCTGTGTTCTCTGTGGCTTGAATCGCGGTTTTTAGGTTCAGTCTTCACCCTTTGGATGATGGTCTACAGCTTGTTATTTCTTTGAATATTTTGCGAGCTTTCGCCTTACGGCGAAATGCCTGCTTACCCCATTTCGTGCTTTTTGTGTTTTTGCGAGTTATTGCCCAAGGGCAATATCCCTGCGAGAACCGTTTCGTGGATCAACTGCTTTTTCTAGGTTTTAGAGCGCATTACCCGGCTGCCGCGTTGATTGAGCCAATTACCACCGACAACATGCCGATCGAACCCATGTCGATGTCATCTATCAGAATTGACGCGCGTTCCTCTGCGCCTTGTGCGCCGATGACATACAGCAGCGGCAAATAATGTTCGGGCGTAGGCACGGAGAGGGTGGCGGCTTCGCCGAGATCTTCATACCCGACCAAGGGTGCATGCTCCCCGCGCAGCAGCAGGTCGCGCACTTGCTGGTTGAAATCCACAGCCCAGTCGTAGGGCATGGCGTGCTCGTCCCAGTGCGCGCGGCGCAGATTGTGCACCACGTTGCCGCTGCCCAGGATGAGCACGCCCTGTTCGCGCAACGGGCGCAAGTGCCGGCCAAGTTCGTAGTGAAAGCGGGCGGGTTGCGTGGCGTCCAGGGCGAGTTGCACCACCGGCACATCGGCATCAGGGAACATGTGCACCAGCACCGACCAGGCGCCATGATCCAGACCCCAGTCGAGGTCGAGCCGCACCTCCAGCGGAGCCAGCAAATCGCGTATTTGCCCGGCCAGCGCGGGTGCGCCGGGTGCCGGGTATTGGATGTCGAACAGCGCTTGCGGAAAGCCGCCGAAGTCGTGCAGCGTCGGCGGCTGCGCCATGGCGGTGACGGCGGTGCCGCGCGTGTACCAGTGTGCGGAGATGACCAGGATGGCGTTGGGGCGTGGAATGTGCTGGCCAAACTGGTGCCACGCCTCGGTATAGGCGTTGCGCACCAGCACATTCAGCGGGTTGCCGTGACCGACAAATAGCGCCGGCATGATGGCGTTGCCTGCGCTCATTCGGCGTGCTTGTTCACCGCGGCCGGGTTGCCCCAGTGCCCGATATCATCCACTTCCACGCCTACCCACCATAATTTGCCGATAGTGTCGGAATCCATGCCGCCGACGATGTGCTGGCCGTCTCCCAGCCTGATGCTGTCGGTGTACTCCTCGGCTTCGCTGACAGTGCGGAACACATGCCAGGACACCACCTTGTTGCCGGGGTTGCTGACGGGAAGGCTGCGATATTCGTTGAGAAAGCTGGCTAACATGACCGTTCCTTGTGTAGGGGCTCACTCTCCAGTATAGAGAACAGCCGCGTCTATTCAATCTCGATCAGCCGGCCATCGGCCGCAATCACCGCGCAGCGCACCGGCTGGCCGGGGTGGAGATGGCGGATCGCGCTGCGGTAATCCTCCAGTTGGGCATGGTGGCGGGCGGCGAGCTGCGCGGCGCTGGCGCCGCTGCCGGATTTGTAATCCAGCACCCAGACAGCGTCTGCCAGACCGACCACGCGGTCGATACGACGCGCCTCGCCGTCGGCGTTCAGATACGCCAGTTCATTGTGCGCAAAACGATATTGGGCCGGGTCGAAAAAGCGCGCCAGCAACGGCGTGTCGAGCAGGCGTTGGGCGTGTTGCCAGGCGCTGTCGAATTCCGCCGGGTTGCCCAGTTCCGTTTTCAGGGCGGTCGCAGCCGGTGCGCTGGCGGGCGGGGCGATGCGTTCCAGGATGGCGTGCAGCACGATGCCGTAGCTGATCTCGCTGCTGCTGACCGGTGCGATGCGGCGCCCGGTAGGTTGTGGCTGGTTGAGACCGGGTGGCAGGACGGCGCGTGTGACGGGTGGTGGCGCGACTGGCGTTGATGCAGGTAGGGGTGCGTCGAGATCGGTGCCGAAGCTGGCGCTTTTAGCATCGGCATCGGTGCGCAGGGCGCTCAGAATCTGGCCATGCCAGTTGTCGTTTTGCGACTTGCTGGAGGCGCCGCTGACGATGAGCGCCTGGCGTGCGCGGGTCATCGCGACGTACAGCAGATTGAAATTTTCGCGCCGCGCATGGCGCGCCTCGGCGTCGAAAAAATCCGCCTGGAACGAAGCGCGTAGGGTTTTATCGCCATACAGCGAAAAATGCGCCGGCCGCACCGCGCCCGGCGGCCAGTCGGTGAGCACGGTGTAGGCATCGGCCCTGGCTTTGCGTGCGCCGGCGTCGAGCAGCCAGACGATGGGCGCTTCCAGCCCTTTGGCGCCGTGGATGGTGTGCAGGGTGACGGCATTGTCGAGCTGCGCGGTTTTGCCTTCATCCGGGCTGGCGTCGTTGCCGGTTTGTTGCAGCAGATCAACCTCGTGCAAAAAGCGCGGCAGGCTCGGGTAACGCCCGCCTTCGATTGCCAGCGCCAGTTCCAGCAGCGCGTCCAGATTGGCGTGGATGCCGGGGATCAGGGCGCTGGGCGCGGCGGCGGCGTAGCGTGCCTGCACTTCGCCGCTAAAGTAGATCGTGTCGAGCAAGTCATGCACCGGCAGGCGTCCGGCCCGGCTGTGCCAGTCGGCCAGCAGCGGCGCGGCGCGCTGCAATGCCGGGCTGGCGTGAGCATTGTCGGCGAGCGCTCGCAGACGCTGCCACCAGGTATTGCCCTCGGCGCTGGCCAGCGTCAGCAAATCGCTGTCGGCGCAATCGAACAGCGGCGAGCGCAGCACGCGCGCCAGATGCAGGTCGGCGTCAGGGGTGACCAGGAACGCCAGCAGGCTCAATAAATCGCCCACTTCCAGCGCTTCCAGCAGCCCGCCGCGGCGCGTGGTGGCAAACGGAATATGCGCTGCCTTGAGCGCGCGCTCGTATACCGGCAGGTGGGTGCGGCTGCGCACCAGGATCATCACGTCGCGGTATTCGGCATGGCGCGCGCCGGTTTTTTCGTCGTCGATCAGCCAATGGCCGACGATCTGGTTCAGGCGCTGCGCCAGTTGCTGCGCTTCCAGCTCGCGCATTTGGGTGTCGGTATCGCTGTAGGGCGTGGTGAGTGGATTGCGGTAGCCGTGCTCGACTATGACTTGCTCCGGCGGCTGCGCCAGCGGCAACACCTCGACCCGGCCGGAGCGTTGCCCGTCGTGTGCAGTGTGCGGTTTGAACAGCGTGTATTCATGTTCCACTGCGGCAAAGGTCTGGTTCACCACCTGCACCACGGGCGGCGCACTGCGGCGCGTCGTGGACTGGGTGAGGTAGGCCGCGCCACGTTCCTTCAGATAGTTGCCGGCCAGGTCGAACAGTTGCGCCTCGGCTCCGCGAAACCGGTAAATCGACTGCTTGGGGTCGCCCACCAGAAATACCGTGGGCATCCGGTCGGCCTGTTCTGCGGCAGCGAACCAGCTTTGCAGCACGCGCCATTGCAGCGGGTTGGTGTCCTGGAATTCGTCCAGCAAGATGTGCCGGTAACGCGCGTCCAGCTTGTATTGCAGGTATTCGGCCTGATCCGAATCGCCGAGCAGCTGGGCGACTTGCCATTCCACATCGGCGAAATCCAGTACCCGGCGCGCGTGCTTGAGTGCCTGATACTGCTCCAGCAGCGCGTCACCGAGACGCAACGCCTGGCAGTTGAACTGATACACGCGTTGTGCCTGGCGTGCGGCCTGGGCAGACATCAGGCGGGTGCCGATGGTCTGGTGCAGTTCCACCAGACGCAACAATACCGACTCGCCCATTTTTTTAGCTTGCGCGGCGCTATGGGTGACGGTTTTTCTGATCTCGCCTTGTTGCGTCAGCAGCGCAGCACACAATGCATCAAAACAGTCGTCGGCAGCGGTGCTGGCCGACAAGGCAAGCTCGCAGGCTTGCGCCATTTTGATGCTGGTTGGAGTGTGCAGGGCGAGCAGTTTGAGATATTCCCACAGCAACGCCACCCAGGCCGCGTCACCCAGCAGATCGCCCGCCACATCGGCGCCAGGCGCGACCGGCAGGGCCGCTTCCAGTTGCGCCACGGCATAGGCGGCGCGGTCTGGCTGCCCTTCGGTAAACGCCCACCACTCGCCGCGCCGCGCCATGAATGCCGACAACAGTGCGCGGGTGTTGTACAGGCCGATATCGGCCAGCAGGCTTTGCATGGCCACGGTCAGCGAGGCGGCCGGCGCGCGCGCCAGATCGTCGGCCAGTGCTTCCCAGGCTTTGGCTTCCAGCTCGTGCGTCTGCTCAGCCAGCGTGAAACCGGCCAGCCCGACCTCCAGCGGGGCGCGTTCGATCACCGTCAGGAACCAGGCGTGGAAGGTGCTGATGGTGATGCCCGGCTGTGCGCTGAGGACAGTTTCGAACAGGCCGCGCGCACGTGGCAGCAAGGCTTCGATTGCCTCTGGCGGCACTGCGCGTTCGGCCAGAAAAGCGCGCACCGCGTCGTCTTCAGCGGTTGCCATGAAACGCAGCCAGTCATCCAGGCGCGCGCGCATCTCGCGCGCCGCCTTGCGCGTAAAGGTAATCGCCAGAATCTCCGACGCCGGCACCTCGTCCAGCAACAGCCGCACCATGCGCGACACCAGCAGCCAGGTCTTGCCGCTGCCGGCGCACGCCTCGACCACGACGGCCTGCCCGGGATCGAGAGCGGTGCGGTTGAATTCGGCGGGGGTCATGACTGCGCCTCCGGCCAATAATCCTTGCGGCACAGGCCGCGCATTTCGCACCACTGGCACGCGCTGTCGGCCCCGTGGGCGGGTAACGGCACGCTGGCGTGTAACTGCTCGAATAGGCGCACCAGGCGTTCGCGCGTGGCATCGGCTGCGGCATCGGGCTCGGCTTCCAGCGCCAGGGTTTCGATTTTTTGTTCGCCGTCGAGGGCAACAAACGCGGCCTGGCCGACGTCTTCGCCGAGCAGCAGGGCATAGGCGGGGAGCTGGGTATCTTCGCCGGGGTTTCGGGCTTTGTCCTTGAGTCCGGCTGTACCCCCCGTCTTGTAATCGAGCACGGCGCGACTCGCCTGCAGGCTGTCCACGCGGTCGAGCCGTCCGTACAGGGTGATGTGCTGGCCGTTGTCGAGGTCGAAGGTTTCTGCCGCATCGATCTCGCCGGCTTGCCAGCGCCAGCCTTCCTGCTCGCGCGCCAGTTGCCAAGCCACGTAATGCGGAATCTGTGCCGCCCACCGATGCTGCCAGGCGTGGGCGAAGTAGTCGTCCGCCAGCACCGGCGCGAAGGCTTCTTCGGTGAACTGCAGCAGGTCGGCCGCAAGCGTTTCGGGCGGGGTGCCGGCGGCCACCGGATGGGTCTGGTGAAAGCGGTGCAGGATGGCATGAACCAGCTGGCCGTAGTCGACTTTTGCCAGTTCGCTGCTGATTTCGTCGAGTGCATTCAGGCGCAACACCTGGCGCGCGAAATACTGGTACGGACAAGCCAGCAGGCTGTTGTAGGCACTGACGCTGATGCGGGCGGGGACCTGCGCGCTGTCGAGCGTCGGGCGCGGCACCCGGGTGGGGGTCGGCGGCGGCGCAGGCGCAGGCGCGGCGAGCTGGGCATGCGGCAGCAGTGTGGCGAGGCGGGTGTCGGCCAGATCGTCATTCCAGGCCAACTGGTGCAGGGTTTGCAGACGCTCGAACCACGGGCTCACCGGGTTGCGCTCGCCATCCTGCCAGGCGCGCCACAGCACGCGGATGTGCGCCACATTGGCAATGAGCTGGACCAGGTCGTACTGGGTCTGCCGCAGGCTGTCGTCCTGGGTGGGCAGGCCCAGTTCACGGCGCACGCGCTGGTTGAAAAACACCGAGGCGCCGGCATTGCCGGGCAGGTGGGCGGCGTCGGCACCGAGGATCAGCGCGGCGTCGAAATCGCGCAGGCGCGTGGCGGCCAGATGAGTAAATACCACCGGGCTGTCGATGCCGGTGTCGACAAATACCGCGCGTTCCAGTTCACCGGCCAGCCAGCGCCGGAATTCAGCGAGTTGAAAGCGCCCGCTGTCGGGCAGCAGCTCGTGTTCGCGCCGCGCCAGCAGCGACAGCACCTGCTGACCCGCCGCGTCGTGCACCAGACGCTCGTGCGCACCCAGCGCATTCAGGCTGTTGGCGAGCCGCGCCAGCCAGTCGGCCAGCGTGAGCTCGGTGCGCGGCGGCAATACCGCGGCCGCCTGCTGCAGGCGTTCCAGTGCGCCGAGCGCGGCGCTGTGTTCAGCGAGATTGCGCACTCGTGTTTTGAGCCCGTTCAGCCCGGCTGCCGGGCCGTGACGGCGCAGCGCGGATTCAAGTTGCCAGGCCGCCTGGCCGCGCGTGACGGCGTCCTGATCGGCCAACAGGTAAGGCGATTTCAGCAGGTCGAGCACGTCCTCGAAGCGAAACCCGCCAGTGAGTGCTTCCAGCCAGCGCATCAGCACGGTGCTGGCGGCGGTGGTGGCGAGGGTCCAGCCGGTTTCGTCGGCTACCAGAACTTGCGCGCGTTCCAGCAGGGCGCGGGCGCGGCGCGCGCTGAGACGGTCCTGCACGATGACCGCGATGCGTTGTTTGCCCTCGGCCAGCCACAGCCGTACCTGGGTTGCGCAGGCTTGTGCTTCCTGTTCCAGGCTGACGGCGCCGAAGCAGGCGAGACGTCCGGTCAGCGGGCTGGTGGGCTGGATGTGGCGCAGGGCGTGCGCGCGTTGTTTGATGGGCGCGGCATGCGGGTCGGCAGGCCACGCCGTGCTGAGCGCATCGAGGACTGCACCGTGGGTGTCGGGAGTGAGGTAAACCAGCGGCTGGCGCTCGGCATAGCGGTCGAGGCAAGCTTGTTCCAGCGGCGAATAGCCTGGCAGCCCTACGACGAACAACGGCCCGGCAGCGGTTTCGGCCAGAGCCGCCAGCTGCAAGGTGTAACGTGCGGCGGCATCCTGCGCGCCGTGGGCATCGGCGGCCAGCGCGTACCATAATTCGTGGATCAGGCGCGCTTCAAAATCCAGCCCGCGCCCGCGTCTGGCCTGGTAGGCGGCGCGCAACTGCTCGGTAAACGCAGCCAGACTGTCGGGCAGATGCACTGCATGCAGGGTGAGTTCGTCGAACAGGCGCAACAGCTCGTCGCACACGCCCCACAGATCGGCGCTATCGAAGCGCCCGCTTGCCTTGAGGGCCTGATACAGCAATGCGGCGCGGCGACTGTCCGGCAATAGCGCGGCGGTGACCGGCAGGGTCGCGGCCCAGGCCGGGAAGGTGGTTATACGCGGCGGGATCAGATACGGCAGGCCGCATTGCACGGCGAGCGCCTGTTCGAGGCGCCGCGCGGCGTGGAAGTTGGGGACGAGAACGCAGGCGCGTGACAGATCGGGCAAATCACCCGCCAGCTGCGCCAGGATGCGCCGGGCAGTCTGGCTAATCAGGTCGGGTTGCACCCCGCAGTACTAACGTTCCAGTAGCGGCAGCTTGTTGGGTTTGCCGTTCCAGTCGTCGGCATCGGCGGGCGGATCCTTGCGTTCGATGATCGGTTTCCAGCCTGCCGCCAGTTCAGCGTTGAGCGCGGTACAATGCTGCTGGTCTGCGGGGACGTCATCTTCGGCGAAGATGGCTTCTGCCGGACACTCGGCCACACACAGCGTGCAGTCGATGCACTCGTCGGGGTCGATGACCAGGAAATTCGGACCTTCGCGGAAGCAATCTACGGGACAAACATCCACGCAATCGGTATATTTACACTTGATGCAATTTTCGGTGACGACGTAAGTCATAGCAACGTTCCTGGCAAGATCAAATACAGAGTGCCGGCATTTTACCAGCAAGCGCGAATTGACGCCGACTTCACATCCTGCGTATTTTTCGCTAGCATGTACCAATCAACCCTTAAAATTGCGCTGATCTGCAATTTACCCCACATCTAGAAGCGAGGATTCCATGAGCGAGCACATTCACTACGTCACCGACGACTCCTTTGAGCAAGAGGTGTTGCAATCCACCTTGCCGGTATTGGTGGATTACTGGGCTGACTGGTGCGGCCCGTGCAAAATGATTGCGCCGATTCTCGATGAAGTGGCTAAAGAATATTCAGGCCGTCTCAAAATTGCCAAACTCAATATTGACGAGAACCAGGCTACGCCGCCAAAATTTGGCATACGCGGCATTCCAACGCTGATGATTTTCAAAAATGGCAACATCGAGGCCACCAAAGTCGGCGCGTTATCAAAATCACAGCTGACAGCTTTTGTTGACAGCAATATATAGTTCCGTTATGGTGCGTCTGAGCCTGTCCATTTATTAAAATATCACCCGGACATCAGGCGCACTTTCCTCTTCCAACGTTGTTCCCCGCCTTCCCTGCAAGGCACATGAGTCCCCCTAAATAAATGCACTTATCTGACCTGAAACTGTTGCACGTCACCCAGCTGGTGGAAATGGCCGTCGAGAATTCGATCGAAGGCGCCAACCGTTTACGCAAACAAGAGCTCATCTTTGCCCTGCTTAAAAACCAGGCCAAAAAAGGCGTGAGCATTTTCGGCGAAGGAACGCTGGAAGTGCTGCCGGACGGCTTCGGCTTCCTGCGATCGCCGGATACCTCCTATCTTGCCAGCCCGGATGACATTTACATTTCACCTTCGCAAATCCGCCGCTTTAATCTGCATACCGGCGACAGCATTGAAGGCGAGATCCGCATCCCCAAGGACGGCGAACGTTACTTTGCACTGGTCAAGGTAGACAAGGTCAATGGCGAACCGCCGGAAAATTCCAAGAACAAGATACTGTTCGAAAACCTGACCCCGCTGTTCCCGACCCGGCCATTGCTGCTGGAACGCGAAATCAAGTCTGAAGAAAACATCACCGGCCGCATCATCGACATGATTGCCCCGATCGGCCTAGGACAACGCGGTCTGCTGGTGGCCAGTCCTAAATCCGGCAAGACGGTGATGCTGCAGCATATCGCGCACTCCATCGCCGCCAATCACCCGGATGTGGTGATGATAGTGCTGCTGATTGACGAGCGTCCTGAGGAAGTGACCGAAATGACGCGCTCGGTACGTGGTGAAGTAGTCGCCTCGACCTTTGATGAGCCCGCCACCCGCCATGTGCAGGTAGCAGAAATGGTGATCGAAAAAGCCAAGCGTCTGGTCGAGCACAAAAAAGACGTGGTGATCCTGCTGGACTCCATTACCCGTCTGGCACGCGCCTACAATACCGTCATCCCGTCTTCGGGCAAGGTGCTCACCGGTGGTGTCGACGCCAATGCCTTGCAACGCCCCAAGCGCTTTTTTGGCGCGGCCCGCAATATCGAAGAAGGCGGCTCGCTGACCATTATCGCGACGGCGCTGATCGATACCGGCAGCCGCATGGACGACGTGATCTACGAGGAATTCAAGGGTACCGGCAACATGGAAATCCACCTCGATCGGCGCATGGCGGAAAAACGCCTGTACCCGGCGATCAACGTCAACCGTTCCGGCACGCGTCGCGAGGAATTGCTGATCAAGGCTGACGCATTGCAAAAAATCTGGGTATTGAGGAAATTGCTCTATCCGATGGACGATCTGGAAGCGATGGAATTCCTGCTCGACAAAGTCAAAGCCACCAAAAACAATGCCGATTTCTTTGATTCCATGCGCAGTGGCCGCTGATGCTGCGCTAAGCCCTTGCGATAGCAAGGATTTTACTGGATAATACCGCCTTTCCGCGTACACGCCGCGGCAACTGAGGACAGATCATGAAAGCCGAAATTCACCCAAACTACCCTGAAATTGCTGTCGTATGCAGTTGCGGCAATAAATTCACAACGCGTTCCACCATGTCGAAAGACCTGCATGTTGAAGTGTGCTCGGAATGCCATCCGTTCTACACCGGCAAGCAGAAGATTGTAGACACCGCCGGTCGCGTTGAGAAATTCCGCCAGAAATACGGTATTAAATAAATCATCGCGCTGGGCTTAATCGCACAAGCGTAATCGAAACAAGGCAGCCGAGGCTGCCTTGTTTGTTTTTTGCGGTAGAATCTGCGCATGAAATTTGTCATCCGCCCAAGCCGCGTCCGCGGCGCACCTCACCTTGCAGAATCAGCGCTGGCATAACGCCATACCGTCATTACTCACCCTGTTGCTGGTACTGGCGTGGCTGTTACCAGGGCTGGTCGGGCATGACCCATGGAAGGGCGATGAGTCGCGCAGCATCGGCTTTGTAGACAGCCTGTTGTCCGGCGCGCCGGCCGCGATTCCTACCCTGGCGGGCGAGCCTTTGCCAGTTCACCCGCCCTTGTTTACCTGGGTCGCGGCCAGCGCTGCCCAAGGCTTGTCCGGCTGGTTGTCGGTGCATGATGCGACCCGTCTGACCGCCGGCATGTTCGTGTTGCTGGCGCTGATCTTCACCGGACTGACCAGTCGTTTGCTCTACAGCAGCGAACATGGGCGTCTGGCGGTGCTGGTGTTAATCGGCAGTGTGGGGCTGCTGGTGCGCGCACACGAAGCGATTCCGCAAAGCGCCCTGCTGGCAGGCTTTGCGATGGCGGGTTTCGGATTTGCCTTAAATCTCAGGCGTCCGTTCATCGGCGCGGTGCTGGCGGGCACCGGCATTGGCATGGCGTTTATGAGCGTGGGCGCATTGGAAGCGCTGGCATTGCTGCTGACCGCCCTGCTGCTGCCCGTCATGGCACCGGCCTGGCGTAGGCGCGTCAATCTGGCTGCGGCGCTCGTCATGGTGGTGAGCGCCTTGCCCTGGTTGTTGATCTGGCCATGGATGTTGTATCAGCAGGCACCCGGCGTGTTTGCCGAATGGTGGCACGTCGACACCCTGGGGCGATTCGCGCCCTCCATCGCGCATGCGGGCAGGGGTACGCTGTATTACCTGACTTTTCTGCCCTGGTTTTCCTGGCCGGCGTGGCCGCTGGCGCTATGGGCGCTGTGGAAAGCGCGCCGCCATGGCTTGACCGAACCGGGTATTGCACTGCCGCTGCTGATGTTTTTGAGTCTGCTGGCATTGCTCTCCCTTACCAACGATCCGCGTGAAGTTCATGGCTTGCCTTTACTGCTGCCGCTGGCATTGCTGGCCGCTGGCAGCACTTACACTTTGCGCCGGGGTGCCGCCAATGCGCTGTACTGGTTTGCGATGATGACTTTCCTGGTTGTGATTGCCGCAGCCTGGGTGTACTGGAGCGCTTTTGATGTGGGCATACCCGCACGCCTGGCTGCGCACATGCATAAAATTCAGCCGGGTTATGCAGGTGAATTCAGGCCCCTCATGGTGGCGTTGGCGCTGGCATACTGCTTTGCGTGGCTAACACTGTTACTGCTGCTCAAGCGCACGCCGCAGCGTCCGCTCATTGCCTGGGCAGCGGGGATTACGCTGACCTGGGGGCTGGCGGCGAGCCTGTTCATGTATCCGGTCAATGCACGGATGAGTTATCACAGCATGATTACCAGCATGGAACCGGCTTTGCCCAGCCGTGGTTGTGTTGCCAGCCAGAATTTGAATGAAGCGATGCGCGCCATGCTCGATTACTGGATCGACTTGCGCACGCTACCGGTGGGCTCGGCCTCCCAGAGTCATTGTCCGGCATTGCTGGTGCAATACGACGAAAACTCCCCGCCCGAACTGCATGCAGACTGGCGCGAAGTGTGGGAGGGCAATCGGCCTGGCAACCGCTCCGAGCGTTTTGCACTCTATCGGCGTGTACGGACAAAACACTGAATGGCACAAGTACCGATCAGTGCAATTGTTCTGGCTGGTGGTGCCGGACGACGCATGGGTGGTCAGGACAAGGGGCTGGTTAAATTTCACGATCTGCCGCTGGTGGCGTATGTGCTGGCGCGCATCCTGCCGCAGGTGGACGAGATACTGATCAGCGCCAACCGTAATCTGGACGACTATCGAGCCTTGGGCTACCCGGTGGTGATAGATGCCCTGGATGGATTTCAGGGGCCGCTGGCAGGCGTGTTGGCGGGCTTGCATGCGGCGCACCATGAGTGGGTGCTCACGGTGCCCTGCGATACCCCGCAGTTGCCTGCCGATCTGGTGCAGCAGCTTGCCGCGCCACTGCTGAGGGGGCACGCCGAGATTGTCGTGGCCAGCGCCGGTGGACGTACTCATCCGGCCATCATGATATGCGCACGGCGTTTGGCGGATGACCTCGGCAAGTATCTCGCTGGCGGTGGCCGTGCCGTTCATGCCTGGCAGGCGCGCCACCGTACCGCCACCATTGAATTCCCCGACGCAGCTGCGTTTATCAACGTGAACCAGCCAGAAGATTTGTCGGGCCGCTTGAATTAAACCTGGAAAAAGCAACTGCAGCCACAGAGAACACAGAGTAACCGTGTCAAGAAGAAGGTTCAATTTTCCACATTTGGTTCTTTTTTAACATGGCATTAAGGATGGTCAACAGCTTCCTTCATACACGCAGTCATGGCAAGCTTGAATGGTTTGCCAGCTGCTGTTAAACGCTCATACATCGCCTTGATCGGCGGATTGTGTTTGATGGCGGACAGCGTCGCCATATACAGCGTGCAACGCACATCGGCACGTCCACCACGGATGTATCGTGTCCCGCGTCGTGTGCCGCTATCGTCGTTAAACGGTGCGATACCCACCAACGCCGCTATCGCTTGCCGATTGAGCGTACCCAGCTCTGGTAATTTTGCCACCAGGGCAAAGGTGGTCACCGGCCCCACACCCGGCGCACTGCCGAGCAGCTCGACTTTATCGCACCATACCGGGGATTTGCGCAGCCGTTTTTCCAGATCGCCGTCGATTTTAACGATACGCTTGTCGAGCCAAGCAATGTGCTGCCGAACATCCTTTTGGGCCAACTCCGTTGCGATCGTCAGGCGCGCCTTCTCCTGTGCGCGCATGGTGATCAATTGCGTACGCCGGCCCAGCAAGTCTGCCAAAGCACGCTGGGCTTCGTCTGGCAACGCACGTAGCGGCGGCATGATGCGTTCGGCGAACAAGGCCAGCAATTTGGCATCTAGCCGATCAGTCTTGGCAAGATGGCCCGTCGCTTTAGCAAAATCACGCACGGACTTTGGATTCACCACGGCGACCGGCAATTTGGCCACTGCTAAGGCACTCGCCACGGCAGCTTCATACCCGCCGGTGGCTTCAAGGACAATGCGTTCCACTGTGCTGCCTTTGAGTAGATCAACCAGCGCTGCGATACCCTCTACGTCGTTGGCAAACTGCTGCGGGCTGCCTTCCGGTAAACAATCAAAATCCAGTGTTAACTTACTCACATCAATACCGACAAACTTGGTTTCCATGTTGATGACCCTTCCTTGTGTTCAATGCGGTGTGCAACCGTACAACCGTTCGGGTTCGCACAACACAGTTACCAAAAAAGAGAAGCATGGATCTTCGCTCTGTGACGTACTTACGTTGCTACGCAGTACCAGGACACTGCGATCTCATGCTGCTCAACCTACAACCCTATTTTGCGACATACAAGGTCACAGAGTGGGCACGGTTTTTTAGGAGAATTTGTTTTTCTCCTGATAAGCGAGTCCGGGAAAGCCACACTGCCGTTTTTAACACGCCTCAATGCAGCCTGGGCAAGGTCACAATGTAATCGTCCGGCACATGCCAAGCACGCGCAATTCCCAGTGCGCGTGTCTGATCCTCGGGGTGGACGAATACCATCATCTGCGCATCATGCAGCAGTGCCCAAGCCTCCAATGCCTGCCAGCGCCGCCCGCAGGATTCATCACCGAGATCGCTGCTGACCTCCACCAAGGCCATCGTCTCGCTGCCGGTATCCGGTTGTTTGGCCTGGATGTCAGGCTGTACATGGGTATTAAGTACGGGAACGATGAGCTCATCCGGTTCGCGAAACCCAGCCAGATCCTGCACCGCAAATTCATCATTGCCCATAGTTTTCAGAGTTTCGATTCCGGATTTCAGCATGTTTATACGTTCCAGTTGAATTGCGTCGGGTAACATGGAAAGAGACATGGTGTACTCCTGTAATTGTAATTAGGGCTCTTAAATATAGACTACATCACCAATCTGTCTGCCCCAAAAGATGTCGGACGTTTTTACAGGCGTTCTGAAATATGAGGGACGTATTGGCGTAACAAATTGATTTTGCTTGTGGTGAGTTGCATGGCACGGAGTTTGCTCAATCAGCCTTGAATAACCGGCTGGATTATTGCGATTCATTTTTGGGGCGGCACACCATGTACCTTGTTCTGAGCATTATCTTCAGTTGCCTGGCAGCGTTCTTCTATGTACCCGATTTTCTGGATATCCCGTTTGGCGTGATGACCGCGCGTTTGGTATTTGAGCAACTGGCTTTTGTCATTGCCGTGCTGGCAGGGTTGGCTACATTCTCCCACTCGGTTGAAAAAGAGGGAATCTGGCCATGGAACCGTTGTCGTATGCTGAGTCGCGAGGCGCACCCGGCAGATCGCGACTGACGCACAATCCCCGGCTTCCGGGGTAAAATGGCGGCTTTGCAACCCCGCTTCCAGCCGCCATGCCCGTCAACCTGCTCCCCCCCCAGTCTGAACAGCTTTTACCCGTTGCCGGCGTCAACATCGGCATCGCCAGCGCAGGCATCAAGAAACCCGGCCGACGCGATGTGACCGTCATGCAGCTCGCCCCCGGCAGCCGCGTGGCCGGCGTGTTCACGCAAAACCGCTTCTGCGCTGCACCGGTTACTGTCGCCAGACGCCATCTGCAAAAAGCCGCGCCGCGCGCATTGATCATCAACACCGGCAACGCCAATGCGGGTACCGGGGAGGCCGGCATGCAGGCGGCCAAGGCGGTGTGCGAGGCGCTCGCCGGTCTGGCCGGCTGTGCCGAGCGCGAAGTGCTGCCGTTCTCCACCGGCGTGATCATGGAGCCGCTGCCCGCCGACAAGATCATCGCGGCACTCCCCGCCGCCCTGGCTGATTGCCGCGCCGATAACTGGTTTGCCGCCGCCCACGCCATCATGACCACCGATATCGTCGCCAAGGCGCTGTCCAGGCAAGTGCAGGTTGGCGGGAAGACGGTGACCATCACCGGCATCGCCAAGGGCTCCGGCATGATCCATCCCAACATGGCGACGCTGCTGGGCTACGTGGCGACCGACGCTGCCGTGGGCCAGGACGCGCTGCAGGCAATGGTCAAACACGCAGCCGACCAATCGTTCAACTGCATCACCGTAGACGGCGACACCTCCACCAACGACTCGTTCATGCTGATCGCCACCGGCCAGGCGGGCAACGCCGAAATCACCGACACTGCCAGTGCCGATTACGCTGCGCTGGCTGTAGCGGTGACGGAGGTATCCACTTGGCTCGCCCAGGCCATCGTGCGTGACGGTGAAGGTGCGACCAAATTCATGACTATCCGCGTTGAAGGCGGCCGCAGCCAGGAGGAATGCCGCCAGATCGGCTACGCCATTGCCCATTCGCCGCTGGTGAAAACCGCCTTTTTCGCTTCCGACCCCAACCTCGGGCGCATCCTTGCCGCCATCGGCTATGCGGGTGTGGACGACCTCGATGTGAACACGCTGCAGCTCTACCTCGACGATGTACTGGTGGCGGAAAACGGCGGCCGCGCAGTAAGCTACCAGGAAGCCGATGGCCAGCGCGTGATGAAGCAGCCGGAAATCATCGTGCGCGTGGTGCTCAACCGCGGTGATGCGGCCGCTACCCTGTGGACCTGCGATTTCTCCTACGACTACGTAAAAATCAATGCCGAATACCGCAGCTGACCTGGCGCAATTGCTGGCGCGCGCCGAGCGCGTACTGGCGCGGCTGGAAGCCTGGTTGCCGGCCGTGCCGCCGGCCACCGACTGGGACGCGGCGATCGCTTTCAGATGGCGCAAGCGCGGCGACAGCGGCTGGATCGAAGCCGTGCCGCATCCGCACAAAATCGAACTGGCACACCTCACCGGTATCGACGAGCAAAAACAGCGCATCGAGCAGAACACGCGCCAGTTCCTGGCCGGCCGCCCGGCCAACAACGTGTTGCTGACCGGCGCGCGAGGTACCGGCAAATCCTCGCTGGTGAAAGCGCTGCTGAACCAGTTTGCACCGAAAGGCCTGCGCCTGATCGAAGTGGACAAGGCCCACCTGGTGGACCTGGCGGATATCGCCGAACAGCTGGTCGGGCGGCGCGAGCGCTTTATCGTGTTTTGCGACGACCTTTCGTTCGAGACCGGCGAACCGGGCTACAAGGCGCTCAAGGCGGTGCTCGACGGCGCCATCGCCGCGCCGCCGGACAATGTGCTGATCTACGCCACCTCCAACCGCCGCCACCTGATGCCCGAATACATGGCAGAAAACGAACTCACCCGCCACGTCGGCAATGAGGTGCATCCATTCGAGGCGGTGGAAGAAAAAGTCTCGCTGTCGGAACGCTTCGGCCTGTGGCTGTCGTTTTACCCGTTCGACCAGGACGTGTATCTGGCCATCGTGCAAACCTGGCTCGATGCCTTGGGTGTAACGGTTAAAGACCCCGACGCCATGCGCCGCGCTGCGCTGCAATGGTCGCTGGAGCGTGGCGCGCGTTCCGGGCGGGTGGCGTGGCAGTTTGCGCGCGATTATGCAGGGCGGCAGCGAGGCGGCAAGCGCAAATAACAACGATCAGTGACAAGGCCGAGCATGACCCCTATACCCATAGCCCGGATGGCCAAATCATCCGGGCTTTTTTGCCTACGGCGTGGGCTTTAAGTTTGTGTTAATAATTCCCCATGTATTCTCCCGGTCATGCTTACGTAAACCGCGTGGGCAGAGCATGGAAGGGGAAAATCATGAATAAGTTGTTGAACAGAGTGCCGGAAGTGACGTTGTTTTTCTGGCTGATCAAGATCATGGCCACCACGGTGGGTGAAACGGCGGCTGATTTTCTGTCGGCCACACTGAATCTTGGTCTGGGCATTACCTCCTACATTATGGGCGGCCTGTTGGTTGCCGCCCTGCTGATCCAGTTCAAGCTGAAACGTTATGTCCCCTCCAGTTACTGGCTGGTGGTGGTTCTGGTCAGTATCGTCGGCACATTGATTACCGACAGGCTGGTCGATGAAGCGGGCGTGAGCCTGGTGACCACCAGTATTATTTTCGGCGCCGCATTAGTAGCGACATTTGCGCTCTGGTACGCCAGCGAAAAAACCTTGTCCATACACTCGATCTTCACTGCTAAAAGGGAGCTGTTCTATTGGGCAGCCATCCTGTTTACCTTTGCTCTGGGTACCGCCGCAGGCGACCTGTTTGCCGAAGGCATGCATCTGGGTTACGCACCTTCCGCATTCATCTTTGGCGGGGTCATCGCGGCGATTACCTTTGCGCACTACGTCTTCAAGTTGAACGCCGTACTGGCATTCTGGCTGGCCTACATCCTCACGCGTCCGCTGGGTGCATCCATGGGCGATTTGTTGTCCCAACCGGTGACTAACGGAGGCGTCGGTTTGGGCACTGTCGGCACCAGCGCGATTTTCATGGTGGCGATCATGAGTCTGGTGAGTTACATCAGTTTGCAGCGGAAGCGGCAGTTGTGTGCCCTACCCGTCACGGAATAAGGCTCGCAGAGCCAGGCTCATTCAGCATCGGTGAAGGTAATCTCAGGAGAAAAAGGAAACCCATGCAGTTTAAAATTTCCGCGCTGGTTTTGCTGCTGGGCGTATTGTCTGGCTGCGCCACTTATGCGCCCAAGCCGCTGCCCGATCGGGTGAATTTGCCGCAGTCGGCCGCGTCGATCACGCTTGACCCGGCGCGCTTGCCGTTCCGAAATCTGTCCAGCCACATTTTCAACCCCGCCGACGGGCTGGACATGGACGAAGTGGCGATGCTGGCTGTCGCCAACAACCCGCAACTTCGGCAGGCAAGAGATGCGCTCGGCATTGCCCGCGCGCAGTCCTTTGCCGCCGGGCTATTGCCCGATCCGCAACTGGGTGTCACCGCCGACCACCCCACCAATGGCACGGTGGCCAATACCAATGCCTTCAACTTCAATCTGAATTACGACGTCAACGCGCTGTTGCTGCGTTCCTCGCGCAAAGGCGCTGCACAGGCGGAAACACAGCGGGTGAATCTGGATCTGTTGTGGCAGGAATGGCAGGTGGTGAGCCAGGCGCGTCTGCTGTTCACCCAACTCACTGCGCAGGAAGCGCTGATGGCGCAGTTGCAAACGGCGCTCAAGCTACTGGACGACCGTTATCAAAAAAGTCAGCAGGCGCTGGCGGCGGGCAATGTCACCGTCGATCTGGCCAGCGCAGACCTGATCGCGTTGCAAAATGTCGAGCGTCAAATCAACGATCTGGAACGCGGCTGCCTGAAAAATCAGGCCAGTTTGAATGGCTTGTTGGGATTGTTGTCCACCACGCATTTGTCGTTGGTAGGAGAGCCGCACGCTACGCTGATGGACGCTGCAGCGCTACAAAAAGATTTGGTCGAACGACTCAATCAGCGTCCGGATTTGCAGGCGCTGCAGGCGGGCTATCGCTCCCAGGAGGAAAGGTTTCGCGGTGCGGTACTGGCGCAGTTCCCGGCGCTCAACGTTGGGCTGACACGGGCACGTGACACCAGCGGCCTGTATACCATGGGCTTTGGCATGACCCTGAGCCTGCCGGTTTTCAACCGTAACCGCGGCAATATCGCGATTGAAAATGCTACGCGCACGCAATTGTTCGATGCATACCAGGATCGACTCAACAGCGCCTACAGCGAAGTCGCCATCGCGCTGGAAAATCAGCCACTGTTGCAAAGCCAATTGCAACGCACACGCGCAGGCGAGCAACAACTGCAAGTCGTTGCCCGGCGCGCTCAGGCAGCGTTTCAAGCGGGCAATCTGGCCGCTGCAGATTATGTGCGCTTGCAAACCGCATTGCTGGATAAACAGACCGAAGCCATCAATTTGCAGGAAGCCTTGATGGAACAACAGATCGCGCTGGAAACCCTGCTGGGTCCCGACCTTCCCACGCTAGCCAATCACAGGAGAACGAATCATGCGCCGTGAATTGATTTTGCTGGGCTGGCTGCTTGCCGTCAGTCCGGTGTGGGCAGCCGATCCCCCCAGCGTTGCAGTGCAAACCGTGGTGCTGAAACAGCAAATGATGACCGACACGATATCCGGCTACGGCGTGGTGTCGCCGGATACGCGCAGTCTGCAGAACATCAATTTGCCGCGTGCCGGGCAGGTCGTCAGCCTGCTGGTGAATGCCGGGCAGGTAGTGAAAAAAGGCGCGCCGCTGCTGGAGTTCGGCACCGGCACTGATGCCGCGCTGAGCTATCAGCAGGCCGTTGTGGCCGTGCGTTTTGCCGCGGGCGAAGTGGCGCGTATCGAGCAACTGGTGAGCCAGCAACTCGCCACCCAATCGCAACTGGGGGCGGCGAAAAAATCCCTGGCGGATGCCCAGGCAGCCTTGCAGGCCCAGCAAAAAATGGGCAACGGGCGCAGTCTGGAACGCGTTGCAGCGCCGTTTGACGGCGTGGTGGCGAGCATTTCGGCCGCGCAGGGCGACCGACTGGCTGCTGGTGCGCCAGTGCTGCAGATGGCGCGTGACGGCGGCCAGCGCGTGGTGCTGGGTGTGGAACCGGAAGACGTGACGGGCGTACATCCGGGCCAGACCGTGAGCGTGGCGTCGGTATTCAATGACACGCGTCAGGTAACCGGGCGGGTGACCCAGGTGTTTGGCATGGTCAATCCGCAAACCCAGTTTGTCGACGTGCTGGTGGACATACCCCATGGCGGTTTGATCGCCGGGACGCGTGTGCACGCGACCATCCAGCTGGGCCAACAACCTGCCTGGGTGGTGCCGCGTTCCGCCGTGCTGCGTGATGCGCAGGGCGCCTATCTGTTTCAGGTTCAGGCAGGCAAGGCGCACCGTGTAAACCTGCATACAGGATTGGAGCAGGGCGGGGTGGTGGCAGTGAGCGGCAGTATTAATACGAACCAGCCGGTGGTCAGCCTGGGCAATTATGAATTACAGGATGGGATGGCGGTTCGCGGGAGCGGCAAATGAACTTCACCCTGTGGATGCAGGGGCATCGGCGCTCGATATTGTTCCTGCTGGTTTTGCTGGCGCTGGCGGGGGCGCTGGCTGCATTCAAGTTGCCGGTGACACTGTTCCCCAACGTGGATTTTCCGCGCGTGCTGGTATCGCTGGATGCGGGCGACCGCCCGGCGGATTTGATGATGCTGTCGGTAACCCAGCCAGTGGAGGAGGCGGTGCGGCGCGTGCCCGGCGTGCGCGATGTGCGCTCCACCACCAGCAGGGGTACGGCGGAAGTGTCGATCAGTTTCGACTGGGGCATCGACATGGGCTTGGCCACCTCGCAGGTAAATGAAGCGATTACCCAGATCCTGCCGAATCTGCCGTCGGGAACCCAGATGTCGACCAAGCGCATGGACCCGACGGTATTCCCGATTCTGGCGTACAGCCTGACCTCGAAAACGCAATCGCAAACGGCGCTCTATGATCTGGCGCGTTACCAGTTGCGTCCGCTGCTCTCCAGCGTTAATGGCGTAGCGCGCATCGAGGTGATCGGCGGCGCGCAGGAGGAGTACGAAGTCACCGTGGATCCGGCGCGATTGCTGGCGTACGGATTGACCCTGACGGACGTGGCGCAGGCATTGAGCGCGGCCAATGTGGTCACTGCGGTGGGGCGGCTGGAGGATCATTACAAGCTGTATCTGGCGATTGCCGATGCACGCCTGAAAAATGTAAAACAGATCGGCAGTACGGTCATCAAGAGCGGGACCAGCGGGATAGTGCGTCTGGAAGATGTGGCGAAAGTGAGCGACGGTGTGGTGCCGCAATGGATCAAGGTCAATGCCGATGGCCGTCCGGCGGTGTTGTTCAACATCTACCAGCAGCCCGGCAGCAACAGCGTGCAGATTGCGCGCGACGTGCAGGCCAAACTCGCCGCCTATCACTCGCAACTGCCGGCGGGGGTGAAGCTCGCCAACTGGTACGACCAGAGCGTGCTGGTGCTGGACTCGGCCGCCAGCGTGCGCGATGCGATCATGATCGGCACCGGGCTGGCGGTGCTGGTGCTGTTCGCCTTTCTGCGCAACATCAAAATTACCCTGATCGCTGCCGTGGTCGTGCCCACCGTACTGGCAGCGACAGTGGTGTTGCTGTACGTCCTGGGCATGAGCTTCAATATCATGACCCTGGGCGGCATGGCGGCAGCAGTGGGGCTGATTATCGACGATGCAATCGTGATGATCGAGCACATCGTGCGGCGCCTGCGCGGCGCGACCGGCGAGCATCACGGCCGGGTGATGGCGGCAGCGATGGAATTCATGCGTCCGCTGGCGGGCTCGTCGGCTTCCACCATCATCATCTTTTTGCCGCTGGCGTTTCTGACCGGCGTGACCGGCGCGTTTTTCAAGGCGCTGTCGCTGACTATGGCGTCGGGGCTGATCATTTCCTTTCTGGTGACGTGGCTGGCGGTGCCGCTGCTGGCGGATCATTTCCTCACTGAAAAAGACGCCAACCAGAAGGAAGGCGGGCGCCTGACCGAATGGATGCACCGCCGCTATGCTGCGCTGATGCAACGCGTGCTGGCGCGGCCGGTGCTGATTCTGCTACTGGTCGTGCCCTTGCTCGGTCTGGGTGTGCTTGCGTACACCCAGGTCGGTTCCGGTTTCATGCCGGCCATGGACGAAGGCGGCTTCATTCTCGACTACCGTGCCGCACCCGGCACCTCGCTCACCGAGACCGACCGCCTGTTGCAGCAGGTGGAAGCGATCATCAAGGCCAATCCGTATGTGGACACTTATTCGCGGCGCACCGGTACGCAATTGGGCGGAGGCCTGACCGAGGCCAACGAAGGCGACTTTTTTATCCGCCTGAAAGCCGGCAAACGCCCGCCGATCGAGACGGTGATGGACGACATCCGCAGCCAGGTCGAACAGCGGGTACCGGGTCTCAAAATCGAGCTGGCGCAGCTGATGGAAGACGTCATCGGCGATCTCACCTCGGTGCCGCAGCCGATCGAAATCAAGCTGTTTTCCGATAACCCGGACGAGCTCACGGCGAGCGCGAAAAAAGTGCAGGCAGCGATCAACAAGGTACCCGGCGTGGTGGATACGCGCGACGGCATCAACCCGGCCGGCGACGCGCTGGAAATCCGCGTGGACCGGGTCAAGGCAGCGCTGGAGGGAATGAACCCGGACAGCATCACGCAAACCCTGAGCGGCTATCTGTCCGGCGTGGTCACCACGCAAATGCAGAAAGGTCCGAAACTGGTCGGCGTGCGCGTGTGGATTCCGCAGGATCAGCGCGCCATCACCCCAGACGTCGGCAAGCTGCTGATCCGCGCGCCCGACGGGCATGTGTTCCCGCTCAGTCGGGTGGCGCAGATTGTGCCGATCAGCGGCCAGCCGCAAATCCGGCGCGAGAACCTCAAGCGCATGGTGGCCGTTACCGGGCGCATCAGCGGGCGTTCCATGGGGCCGGTCATCGCCGATATCCAGAAAATCATGGCGCAGCCGAACCTATTGCCCAAAGGCATGTACTTCGAATTGGGCGGCGTTTACAAGCAGCAGCAAATCGCATTTAAGGGCTTGATGGCGGTATTCATCGCGGCGATCGGGCTGGTGTTCCTGCTGCTGCTGTTTCTGTACGAAAGCTTCCGCATGGCGCTGGCGATACTGGCGATCCCACTGCTGGCGGTATCGGCGGTGTTTATCGGGCTGTGGGTGACCGGCATCGAACTCAATATCTCGGCGATGATGGGCATGACCATGATTATCGGCATCGTCACCGAGGTCGCGATTTTTTACTTTTCCGAGTACCGCGATCTGATCCGCGAAATGCCGTTTCCGCAGGCGCTGATCGAGGCCGGCAAAAACCGCATGCGCCCCATCGCCATGACCACCTTCGCCGCCATTCTCACCCTGCTGCCCCTGGCGTTTGCCATCGGCCAGGGCTCCGCCATGCAGCAGCCGCTGGCGGTGGCCATCATTGCCGGGCTGGCGGTGCAGTTGCCGCTGGTGCTGCTGGTGATGCCGGTGCTGTACTGGCTGCTGGCAGGCAAAGCAGACGAATCAGCCGGGTAACACACTGTTACAGTTTGGCTGTACTCGGAAATGGCGCAGAAACGCCTGTCGGTCATGATGCAAGCGTGGATTCGAAAACGGATCGCCACATCACGACAAGGAGATGAATCATGCGTACAACCCAACTGACTGCCGGAGCAATTGCCCTGATGACGCTGAGCACGGCTGCGCTGGCAGACCGCCCGGAATATTTCAACGACCGTGCACGCGTACTTTCCTCCACACCGATCTATCAGCAGGTGAATGAGCCGCGTCGCGAATGCTGGACCGAAACGGTGGACGGCGGATACAGAAATGAGCCACGCTCCTACGGCGGCGCCATCATCGGCGGCGTGGTCGGCGGACTGCTCGGCAATACCGTGGGTCAGGGCAATGGCCGCACTGCTGCGACTGCGGTAGGCGCGGTGACCGGCGCACTGGTGGGCGACAACATCAGCAGCAATGGCCGCCGCGGTGATGGCTACTATCAGCCGCGCCAGGTGGAGCATTGCCAGACCCGCGACAACTATCGTCAGGTGGTGTCCGGCTACAACGTGGTGTATCGCTACCGCGGCCGCAACATGAGCACCACGCTGCCCTACAATCCGGGTCGCTTCATCGACGTGAACGTGGCTGTCGGGGAAAACCGTGGCGGCTACGGCGGCGATTATCGCGGCGGTTACCGGCAAGTTCGCCAGCACCGCGACTGGAACGACGACAATGACGATTGATGGTTTGCGTCATGGCAATGTCGCGGGCAGGACAGTCAACGCGCTAGCTCAGGGACGCGCCGCTGGAGGCGCGTCTCTCTGGAGCGCCGGGTTGGGTGGCAAGGCCAGAGATGGCATTCTGCGTTGACCGCCGTCATTTATTTTGGTGGAATTCCCAGCCAAGCTTGGCCGAATAAACATGATGCCCGCTTTCTACTGGAATGTACGCAAACACGTATCCTTCAGGGAGAGGCGTGGTTTTTGCCTCTTCAAGCGAAGCAAAGGAAAGCGCATATTGTTTTCCGGGTTGGCCCTCGTTCTTGATCAGAAAGGTTTCAGTGGAATAGATAACTCTAATGCTCATGGTTTTTCTCTCCAATATCGATACGAGTTTTTACTTACGTCTCTGCGGGCTATGACTTCTGTATCGAGGCGCTAAACATCGGGAATAATCGCTTGATACATGCACCGACAGAATCGAGCATCGCAGTCTGGTAGTGGTAACTCTGGCACTTCTTCAATGCTATAAATCTTCTTGAACTGCTTTATTCTCCCGCAGTCACCCCCGTCTCCGGTGGGGACTATCTTGACTTGTTTAACAAAGCCCAGTTTCTTCAAGCGAAGAAGCTGCTTCTTTCGGGATACTCGATGAAACGCGTCAAGGTGCATACATTCGAGAGAGGCTTTTGGTTCGATCACCTTAAATGCTGAAGTATCAAAATACTCAATGAACTTCTTTGAGTATTTCATCCTAGTATTCAAGCCCAACGCTTTTTTTTCTTCGACCGTTAAAAAAGTATCGCCTTCAAACGCTACTCTTGTATTGGTTCGACCAAATGGGATAGCCCCACCTTTGAGTTTCGCAATAAGCTCAGGAATCTTTTCTGCCCTGAAAAAACCAGATGTAATGATGCTTGCTTCAAGCAGTTTAATAATTTCTTCATTAGATTGACGCTCTAGCTCGACTTCCTGCTCAGTCATCGGAATGCCGAAGCCCGCTTCAATACCACCCTTAGATCTTATTGGCGGCTTTGCTCTTCTTCTGATCAAGAAAAAGGCTATGGTTACAAGCGTAAGCAGTGTGAATATTAGTAGGAATGTCATGGCTCTATTTTGTGGCCCAACAGTTATTAGGCGGATGCGGTCGCCCGGACGTTTTTAAAACTACGAATATGCATCATGCCATTGTATTTTGTTGATACACAATGGTTTTTATGGTCAGCCGTCCGCCGCCGAGACATGCTTAATCGGATGGTTAAGCAGTCTTTCAAAAAATGTTACATACGTTAAGTCTGCCTTAAGTTGTCCGGTTCAGAATGCAATCTCGGTAAGGCAATCTCGCCTGGCCGCATTGATTGGATCAGGAGCAATATCATGAGTAAGCAAGCATTTAAAAGCGTTCGTAGTCCTCACTTCGTTTCCATTGTAATCGCTGCCGCGCTGTTAGGCGGCGTCGTTTCCGCGCAGGCTTATACAGGTGAGAAATTGGCCCACAATGCCAAAGTCACCATGGCCGAGGCACGCACCATTGCCCTCAAGGCACACCCCGGCAAGATTACTGACGAGGAGCTGGAAAAGGAAAATGGCGGCAGCGGATTGCGCTATTCGTTTGATATCCGTCAGGGTAAAGTTACCCATGAGGTCGGCGTGGATGCGCAATCCGGCAAGGTGCTGGAAAACAAGGAAGAAGGCCCTAACCCCGACTAAATAAACGCGGCCTGCTCAGCCCCGCCCTTGGCGGGGTTTTTGCGTTGGATTGGTTTCAATTTTCAGGAGGGGAAAATGCTGATCGAAGTCGCGGATTTGAAGTTGTCGATACACGCCAATCCAGTTCTTAACGGCGTACGTTTAACCATGCAAGAGGGTGAAATTTACGGCTTGCTCGGCCCTAACGGGGCAGGCAAGAGCACGACGCTATCAGTATTGACCGGTCTGCGTGCGGCAGATTCCGGAAAGGTCAATGTGCTGGGCCTGGCTCCGATGCAGCAAAAGCGGGAATTGCACGGAAAACTCGGAGTGTTGGCTGAGGATTCTGGGTTCTATGGCTGGATGAGCGCACACGGCTACTTGCATTGGATGGCCCGGCTATATGGCCGCGAATTGAGCGCGGTTGAAATGGCGCGGCGCCTGGAGCAGGTCGGTCTGAACGCGGCAAACCGGCAGGCGATAAAAACATATTCGCGCGGCATGAAACAGCGCCTGGGGTTGGCGCGAGCGCTGCTCAATGATCCACAATTATTGATTCTGGACGAGCCCACCAACGGACTCGACCCGCGCGGCCGGCGCGAAATCCACGACGTGTTGCTGGAATTGAGTCGCGAGCACGGCGTGGGCATTCTGCTGTGCACGCATCTTCTGGACGACGTTGATCGCCTGTGCAGTCGCATTGGCATTATCAACCAGGGTAAAACCCTGCTCGAAGGGGTGCTGGCCGAACTGCTGGCGGATAAGACCGGTGCCAACCGTTACCGTCTGCGGGTGGCTGCGTCCAGCGCCACGTCAGGCACGTTACCGCAGGGGGTGAAACTGCTGGCGCAGGAGGGCGGATGGCTGCACCTGGACATCGCACCGGGCGTTCATCCCGACGCGGCGTGGCGGGAGCTGTTCGCGCTGGGCTGGGGCATTACCGAGATTCGCAGCGAGGGTGGCGGGCTGGAGGAGCTTTATCTGAACATCACGGAAACGGAGGTGGTGGCATGAATCCGATTATCTTGATCGCCAGCAAGGAAAGCGGCGAATTATTGGGCAGCGGGCGGGGTTTGGGTTGGCTGCTGGCACTCTCCGTCATTCTCTCGGTGCTCGCGTTATTGCTGGTGAGCAACACCGAATTGAGCCTGCTGGATAATGCGCAAGTGGTGTACATGGTGATGGGCACGATCACCGCATTGGGCGGATTGCTGGCGCTGGTGCTCGGCAGCGACGCCATCGCCGGCGAAAAGGAGCGCGGCACACTGATTCCGCTGCTGCTTACCCCGCTTACCACGACGCAAATGGTGTTGGGCAAAATGGGCGGACAGGTGGTTGCGTGGGTATTGATGTACGCGCTGAGCCTGCCTTACCTGTGGGCGGTGGGCAGCAGCGGTCAGAACCTGGTGCAGGCGATCGCTTATCTGGCGTTGTTCGGTACGCCGGTGGTACTGGGTTTTGGTTTTTACGCGATTGGCTTGTCGGCGCGCTTCGGTAATGTGCGTACGGCGCTTCTCGCCGCCCTCATTACGCTGATGTTGCTGGCAAGCCCGTTGTTGATTGGGCCCAGCTTGCGGCAAAGCACGCTGGGCAAGCTGTTCGACATGGTTAATCCGTTCTCCGCCGCGCTCAACACCTTCGACAGTGTGGTGATCGACTCGCAGCCGTTCAGCATGCAACTGGGTCGCTTTTCAGTAACGCTCATCTGGCTTGCGCTGACATTGTGGTTCGCCCGGCGCAGCGCTCAGGCCATGGAAATCTAGGAGACTGTCATGAAACGTATCATGTCATTATTTGTACTGCTGGGAGCGTTGTTGGGAGCCGGTTCGGCCTGGGCCGATGCACCGGTGCAAATCACCCTGACGCCCGATTCCCATAACCCGGCGCAACCGAAAATGGGTGACTGGCTTAAGTTCCACAGTGTGATCAAGAATACCAGTAGCCAGCCTGTTTCAGGACTGGTGGTATGGATCAGCCTGGTGCAGGTCGACCCGGGCAAGGAACAGCCGGTGGATTTGGAAGACTGGAGCGCGCACAAGGCCGCGCTGCAGCCCAGCCTCGCACCGGGACAAAGTTTCAGCGTCGACTGGCCGATACGTTTAATCCAGGCGGGCAATTACCGCGTGGTGATCAGCGCTGCGGAACGCACTGCCAGCACGCTTCTGGCCAGCCCATTCGCCGACTTTCACGTCGAACGCAAGCCCACCATTGAATCCAAACGGATTCTACCCGTGGCTCTGGGTATGCCGTTGCTGATCGCAGCCTTTACCGCTAGGCGTTTGCGGAGACGGATGTGATGGCTCAAGCGCTGGGAAAGGAAAATCAATGAGAATACTGCTGGTGGAAGACGACGCGATGATCGGCGAAAGCGTCGAGGAAGGTCTGCACGGCGAAAATTACGCCGTGGACTGGGTGCGCGACGGGCGCGGTGCGGAGCTGGCGCTGGGCAATCAGGTATACGACCTGGTGCTGCTGGATCTGGGGCTGCCGAAAAAGCAGGGGCTGGAGGTGCTGGCAGATTACCGCAAGCGCGGCGGCGCAGCGCCGGTGCTGATCCTGACCGCGCGCGATGCTACCCCGGATCGGGTCAAGGGCCTGGACGCAGGCGCGGACGATTACCTGGTCAAGCCGTTCGATCTGGACGAGTTGTTCGCGCGCGTGCGCGCCTTGTTGCGCCGTCACGCGGGGCGCGCCCAGCCGGGCATCAGCCATGCCGGACTCACCCTCGACCCGGCCAGCCACGAGGCCAGTTTTCAAGGCCAGCCGCTGACCTTGTCGGCGCGTGAATTCGCGCTGTTGCAGGCATTGCTCGACCCGCCCGGCCGGGTGTTGTCGCTGGCGCAACTGGAGGAAAAACTCTACGGCTGGAATGAGGAAATCGAGAGCAACGCGGTGGAGGTGTATATCCATCGCCTGCGCAAAAAACTCGGTGCCGATTTCATCCGCAATGTGCGCGGCGTCGGCTACAAAGTGGCCAACCCGGCATGAGGCCATTACGCCAGCAGTTGCTGATCTGGTTGTTGGGCGGGATGCTGGTCAGCTCGCTGCTGGCCGGAGTAGCGCTGTATGTGCAGGTACACGAGGAAGCCAACGAGTTGTTTGATTATCAACTCAAGCAGATGGCTGCTTCACTGCCCGCGCAACTCACGTTACCCACGCCACCAATATGGGGCCCGGACCCCGAGGAAGATCAGGATATCGTGATGCAAGTGTGGGACCGCAACGGACAGCCGTTGTATGCCTCCAATCGGGCGCTTGCATTGCCGCGCTATCTGCCCAACGGGTTTCATACGGTGACGACACGGGATGAGCAGTGGCGCGTTTACGCGATTACACGGCATGACCATATTATCCAGGTAGCGCAGCCCACTTCTGTGCGCCAGGAACTGGCCGCCGGGCTGGCCGCGCGCTCGCTGTTGCCGTTCGCCGTTTTGATTCCGGCGCTGGCACTGCTGATATGGGTGGCGGTGGGGCGGAGTCTGGCGCCGCTGCAGCGTGTCGCCGATGCGTTGCGGCGACGTAGCCCCGATGCCATGCAGGCGCTGCCAAACGACAATCTCCCGCCTGAAATACGCCCCCTGGTGGACGCCTTGAACAGTCTGCTGGAACGCCTAGATGAGGCACTTGCCACCCAGCGCGCATTTGTCGCCGATGCGGCGCATGAACTGCGCACGCCGCTCGCCGCGTTAAAGCTGCAACTGCAACTGGCCGAGCGCGCCAACACCCCGGCTGTGCGCGCAGCCGCCATCGCCAAACTGCATGAACGTCTGGATCGCGCCACCCATCTGGTCGCGCAACTGCTCACATTGGCACGTCAGGAACCGCGCATGGCGACGCGCAAGTTCGCGGCGGTGAATCTGGCTGAACTTGCCCGGCAAGTGGTTGCCGACCGCAGCCCGCTGGCGGAGCGCCGCAATATTGATCTGGGTGTCGCCGCGGATGCCGTAGAGGTGAGTACGCAGGGGGACGTCGACAGCTTGCGCATCCTGCTCGGCAATCTGGTGGACAACGCCATCCGCTACACGCCGCCGGGCGGCCGGGTGGATGTGAATGTGCAGAGCGTGAACGGCCAACCTGTGCTCAGCGTGCTGGATAACGGGCCGGGCATTCCCATCGAAGAGCGCGAACGCGTGTTCGACCGCTTTTACCGGCGCGAAGGCAGCGGTGTGACCGGCAGCGGGCTGGGGCTGGCGATTGTGCAAAACATTGCTGAACAACACGGTGCGGTGGTGGTGCTTACCGATAACCCGGAAGGTGCTGGGCTGCGGGTCGAGGTGCGTTTTCCGGGATAAAATTGCGCATTATCACAATGCGCCCCGAACATGCCATCCTTAAAATTGCAATTCAAGCCACAGAGATCACAGAGATAAAGCGGGTTCCACATGTTTTTCGGTTCGTTTGGAGGGCGAAACCAATATTGACTGCAACCCGTCGTTTTTTCTCTGTGTTCTCTGTGGCGACCTGGTTTTTTCAAATTCATGCATATTTGGTTCGATATTTCTTTCCATGGCTACGGCCATTTATCGCAGGCCGCCGAGGTCATCAACGCTTGCGCGATACAGCACCCCGATCTGCGGCTGACGGTGAAATGCGCCGCGCCGCGTGCAGTCATCGCGCGTCGCATACGTGCGCCCTTTATCCACATCCAGTCTGCCAGCGACGTTACCATGGCGATGGTCAGTGCGGTGGAAGTGGACGCAGACGCCAGCGCGCGCGGCTATCAGGCATTTCATCGTGACTGGGCACGGCATGTGGCGGATTACACCGCGCTGTTGCGCCATGCTGTGCCCGACGTGGTGCTCGCCAACGTCGCCTACCTGCCGCTGGCAGCGGCTAAACGCGCAGGCATCCCTGCTGCCGGGCTGTGCTCGCTCAACTGGGCGGACATCTATGCGCATTACTGCGGCGGGCGTCCCGAAGCCGCTGAAATACTGGGTGAGATGCGCGCTGCCTACGCCGGGGCGGAGCGCTTCATCCGCCTCGAACCTGCCATGCCCATGCATGACCTGCCGAACCGTGTCGCTGTGGGTCCGGTGGCCCAATACGGGCAATCGCAGCGGGCGCATATCAACGGGCAATTGGGGTTGAATCCAGATGAAAAACTGGTGCTGGTGAATATGGGCGGCATGCATTTCAGGCCGCCAATGGAATCCTGGCCGCGCCTGCCCGGGGTGACATGGCTGGTGCAGCAGGATTGGCGCGTGCAGCATGCCGACGCGCATGCCTTCGAACCGCTGGGCATGGCGTTTGTCGATTTGCTGGCGTCGTGCGATGCGGTAATCGGTAAACCGGGCTATGGGCTGTTCACCGAAGCGGCGGTCAATGGCGTGCCGTTGCTCTACCTGAGCCGCGAAGACTGGCCGGAAGAATCGTATCTGGTTGGCTGGCTGGTACGAAATGGTCGCTGTCTGGAGGTGTCGGCAGCGGCCATCGCCAGCGGTGAGCTAGAGAGTGACCTGGCTGCGCTATGGGCGCAACCGTCCCCGCCACCGGTGCGGTCGAACGGGGCGCAGCAGGTGGTTAAAATTATCGCGGAGATGTTGCAAAATCCGGCCGTTTGAAACGCCATCGCCCCGGCTGCATGGCGCAGGCCGGGGCGATGGTTTGCATCAGTATAAAATTACGCGACCTTGCCGATGATTGCGCCGAGGTCGATGCTCAGTCCGTCGGCAACCCAGCTACCGTAATCCGGATCTGCCTTGTAGCGGTGTCCGAGCTGGCGCACCCGGGATCACGCGAGATCGAAGCGATCGAGGTTCATCACTTTGTTCCAGGCCGCTACAAAATCATGGACGAATTTCTCCTGTGCGTCCGAACTGCCATAGGCTTCAGCCAAAGCCCGCAGCTGAGAATTCGAACCGAAGACCAGGTCGATGCGGGTGCCGGTCCACTTGCGTTCGCCCGTTACGCGGTCGATCCCTTCAAACACGTCTTCAGCATCCGGCACCGGTTTCCAGCTTGTGCCCATGTCGAGCAGGTTGACGAAGAAGTCGTTGGTGAGCGCCCCCGGCTGTTTGGTGAAGACACCGTGTTGGGACTGTCCGAAGTTGGCATTCAGGGCGCGCATGCCACCCACCAGCACCGTCATCTCGGGTGCGGTGAGCGTCAGCAACTGCGCCTTGTCGAGCAGCAGCTCCTCGGCCGAGATGGAGTACTTGGCCTTCTGGTAGTTGCGGAAGCCGTCCGCGATCGGTTCGAGCACGGCGAAGGCGTCCACGTCGGTCTGTTCCTGCGATGCGTCCATGCGGCCCGGCGTGAAGGGAACCGTCACGGCGTGACCGGCATTCTTCGCCGCCGCTTCGACACCGGCGCAACCGGCCAGCACGACCAGGTCGGCCAGCGAGACCTTCTTGCCGCCCGCGTTGAACTCACGCTGGATGGATTCGAGCTTGCCAAGCACCTTGGCCAGTTGCGTCGGCTGGTTGGCTTCCCAGTCCTTCTGCGGCGCGAGACGAATGCGCGCGCCGTTGGCGCCGCCGCGCTTGTCGGAACCGCGGAACGTGGACGCCGAGGCCCAGGCGGTCGAGACCAGATCGGAAACGCTTAGCCCGGACGCCAGCACCTTGGCCTTGAGGGCGGCGGCGTCCTGGTCGTCGATCAAGGCATGATCGACGGTGGGGATGGGGTCTTGCCAGACCAGCTCTTCGGCAGGCACTTCGGGGCCGAGATAGCGCGAACGCGGACCCATGTCGCGGTGGGTCAGCTTGAACCAGGCGCGGGCGAAGGCGTCGGCAAATTCTGCCGGGTTCTGGTGGAAGCGCCGTGCAATCGGTTCATAGATCGGATCCATGCGCATTGCCATGTCCGCAGCAGTCATGATGATCTGGACCCGCTTCGACGGATCGTCGGCGGCCGGCGCCTGGTTGCTGTCGGTCTCCCGCTTCGGCGTCCACTGCCAGGCGCCCGCCGGGCTTTTCTCCACGACCCACTCGTTGCCGAACAGCATGTCGAGATAGCTCATGTCCCATTGGGTCGGGGTTGGTGTCCACGAACCTTCCAGTCCGCTGCCGATCTGGTCGCCGCCCTTGCCGCTTTTGAAGCTGCTCTTCCAGCCCAGGCCCATCTGCTCGATGGGCGCGGCTTCGGGCGCCGGTCCCACATGCGTGGCCGGACCGGCGCCGTGGCATTTGCCGAAGGTGTGGCCGCCGCAGGTGAGCGCCACTGTCTCCTCGTCGTTCATCGCCATGCGTGCGAAGGTCTCGCGCACGTCCCGACCTGACCCGAGCGGATCCGGGTTGCCGCCCGGACCTTCCGGGTTGACATAAATCAGGCCCATCTGCACGGCAGCAAGCGGGTTTTCGAGGTCGCGTTCGCCGAAATAGCGCGTTTTGTCGTCCAGCCACTTATCTTCATTGCCCCAGTAGACGTCGATCTCCGGTGCCCAGATGTCTTCGCGTCCGCCGGCGAAACCGAAGGTCTTGAAGCCCATCGATTCCATGGCGACGTTACCCGTGAGAACGATGAGGTCGGCCCAGGAGATTTTCTTGCCGTACTTCTGCTTGATCGGCCAAAGCAACCTGCGCGCCTTGTCGAGGTTGACGTTGTCGGGCCAGCTGTTGACGGGTGCAAAACGCTGGTTGCCATGCCCTGCGCCGCCACGTCCGTCGCCGGTGCGGTAAGTCCCGGCACTGTGCCACGCCATGCGAATGAAAAAAGGGCCGTAGTGACCGTAATCCGCCGGCCACCAGTCCTGCGAATCGGTCATCAGGGCGGTGAGATCCTTCTTCACGGCCGCAAGATCGAGCTTCTTGAATTCCTCGGCGTAGTTGTAGTCCTCGCCCATCGGGCTGGACTCGGGCGTATGCTGGCGCAGGATTTCGAGGCGCAACTGGTTCGGCCACCAATCATGGTTCGTCTTTCCAGTGCCGGCAGTGTGATGGAATGGGCATTTCGCTTCGGTTGTCATGTGTTTCTCCATGGACAGTTTGAATTTAACGACTCGGTTCGATTTGGAGTCCGGCTACGATCTTATGACACGCGAGTTACCGTGAAAGTGCTGTAGGTACACCTGCACAGTCTTCATTCAAGACCACGCAACATCATTTAACCAATTGTTTATTTCAAACCATGCAATTGAAATTTACTATTGCTGTTTGTTTTATCAGGAGGCAAGACGGCTATGCGCGCTTCGGCCGCTGGGAGATTGAAGTAAAGCGTCATTAATCGCAGCTGATGGTTTTCCCATCAAATATTCACTTTTCCGGAGATTCTCAACCCTGCCACTGGCGAGTTCTGCCCACATCCACGTGGACAAAATCGGAGTTGGGATAATAGCCCACGCCGCCGCCTCGCAGCATGAGTGCTGCGCGGCGCACCTGGATAAGTTCCCGACCGGGAACACGAATATCGGTGGCCTTGCCATCCAGATGCATGCTGTGTTTGGCTACCCCATTGCTGCGTGCTGCGAGCATGGCATTGGTGGCGGGAGAGCGGTAGCCGGAAATAATATGGAAAGGCTGACGGGCATCAATCACAGTGTTTAAGCGGTACAGCAAATCAAGCAGCTCGGGAGCCATGATCTTGGTCTCATCATTGCGGAAATCACGCAGAATGTGGTTGATGTCGTTCAGCGCCTGGGGGATGTAACCGCCTTCTGCCCAGTAGACGGTCTGGAGGTTTTCCCCGGTATGAATATTATAAAAAGCCAATGATCGTTCCGGCGCTAGAACACCGCTCAGTGTTGCGCGAGCGGGAGAGGAGGCCAGTCCTGCCGCGGCAGCCAGCACCCCCAGTTTTAGAAATTTACGGCGGTTTGAGTCTTTCATGGCGTATCTCCATTTTGAACCGGGGCTGGTAACTCAACTTCGCGGGCCAGCCCTTCTCTCAGTCGAATCGTGTAGCCTACCTTATGCCAATCTATCAGGTTACTCAACCCTTGGGCCCGTGCTAAATTTTCCACAAGAGAGACCGGATCCATGCCTTTTTTATAAATGTCGCGGTTCACTTCCAGAAAAATGCGGCCATCCTCAAGTTGCGTCAGCAGTACAGGAGCATAAATGATCTTGCCGGACTGACCGCTGCTTACCTGTTGAAAAAGCGTTGCGATGTCATCCTGGTTCAAGCGGATGCAACCGTGACTCTGGAAATGGTAAATGCTGGCTGGCGCAATGGTGCCGTGAATACCAATTCCCGGAAGGGTCAGGCCAATCCAGTATTTGCCGAGCGGGTTGTCTGGCCCCGGCGGTACCTCGGTTTTTACAGCTTTACCTTCCCGTAGCATCTCCGCCTGGATCGACTTGGGTACATGCCATGTCTTGTTTTCCTGCAGATTGACCGTGAAGAAGGGGCCTGTCGGTGTTGGCCAGTCCGGGCGCCCCAACCCAACCGGATAATGGGCCACCAGCCTGCCCGCCTGAAAATAATACAGCATGCGCTGCGGCAGGTTGATCAGTATGCCTTCCTCCAGTTGTTCCGGGACGATGTGACGGTTATCTATCTGCAATAATTGGCCTGGATATAGCCTGGTGCTGGATTTCATGTCATTCATCCGCGCAAGAACGGACTGATCGATGCCAAAGCGGGCGCCAATGCGGGTCAGTGAATCGCCGGGCTGTACGACATATTCAAACTGCTCCCCTGTAAGCGGAGGAGGGAACGCCGTCATATCCTGTGCTTTAGCGACAGAAATCCAGACCACGAACACTCCCAATGCGAACTTCATTAGGGCCTGGCTATTCATATTTCTCCATCATCTTTCCACTATCTCCGCTCACTGAAGCAACCGCGTCACCAGGACATTGCCCCAGTTATGCAAAAGCATATCTCCGGCGTGTTGGGTTGAGGGTAGTCGTTAAATTTGTTTTTCGGTGCTGTGCTTGGCTTGGTCGCGCCGGGAGTGACGCCAGGATTAGCTGAATCCCCATATTGCGGGAGTGAGATACAAACTGACGATGCCGCGCTTCTGGCAACAAACTGCGGATCAATCGACGGCATGGAAAGAGCCCATCTTTGCCCGCAATGATGGGTGTTCCGCCTGGTTTATGGTTGAACTCTCATTCCGAGCCTGTTTTATTGAGCGGACGATATGTTGGGCACTGGCGTTACTAAATTTAATTGCAAAAAGAAAGCCGCGCAGCCAGTTCGCTGCGCGGAAAGGCTGATTATCTCTGCTGTTCGGCCACAAAAATTTCTACGCGGCGATTTTTGGCTCGCCCTGCTTCGGTGCTGTTTGAAGCGACTGGCTCGTGAGAACCGCGTCCGTCTACAGTGAAACGACCTGATGCCACGCCTCGGGTGACCAGATAGTCACGGGTTCGGGCGGCACGTTCAACGGATAAAGGATCATTGATCGAGTCGCTGCCGGTACTGTCGGTATGGCCGACGATGGTCACCAGCGTAACAGGATTCTCAACCAGACTTGCCGCAAATTTATCCAGAACAGGCCGGAAATTGGGTTTGATGTCTGCCCGGTTGGTATCAAATGAAATATCGCTAGGAATCTCGAGTTTTAGCCGGTTATCCGCGGTCTGGCTGACTTGTACACCGGTTCCCTGGGTGGCTTGTTCCATTGCCCGTTTCTGATTTTCCATTTTATTGGACCAGATATTGCCGGCAACTGCGCCCGCTACACCGCCCAGTGCTGCTCCGGCGGCAGTACGTCGTCCACCGCCGCCGCCTGTGGCCGCCCCAATGACGGCACCGACACCAGCGCCTATGCCCGCACCCGTAGCTGTGCCACGCTGGGTTGGCGTCATGTCCGCACAGCCGGATATCACAAATACTGTTGCTATAGCGCTTACAGTTAGCTTATGCATAGTGATTCCTTAGTGAATTGAACCTCTGGAAATACTTACAAGCACCTTGAATTTATGCCTTGAGTTGGTAACCATGGAAACTTGAAATGCCCTGGCTGAAACAATATAAACGGATAGAGGGGTAGATACCTGCTGCTAAAGAAGAAACAAGCAGCAGGTAGACTTGTGGCGAATAATTTGCGGTTGCAGATTATTTGGTTGCGGTTACTTCTATGTCAACGCGGCGGTCGGGCTGCAGGCAGGCGATGAGTTTAGGGCTCTTGCGGCCGACACATTCGCCTGGTTTGGTAACTGGCTCGGTCTCGCCCACGCCTTTAGCGGTAATCTTGTCAGCAGGAACGCCTTTGCTTACCAGATAGTCTTTTACTGAATCAGCACGGCGTACCGACAGCTTCTGGTTGTAGGCATGGCTGCCAATACGATCGGCATGGCCGACTACATGAACTTCATCGTATTGGGCGGATTCGAGATCGCGCACGAAATCGTCGAGGGTGGTCTTGCCTTTAGGTTTCAAAGTTGCCTTGTTAAAATCGAACAACGCATCGGCTGACAAGCTTACTTTTTGAACCGTAACGGGCACAGGCGCTGGTGCCGGTGCCGGCTCTTGAGCTGCCATCGCAGGTTCGGGTTTTGGCTCTTCTTTCTTCACCAGATTCGGGTCGCATTCAGCGGTCGCCATTGCAGGAGTCCAGTAACCGGTACGCCAGCACTCGCCGTAGTTATCTTTTACGACTTTGCCGTTAGTGTCGACCAGATATCCGTAGTTGGTCGGATTCGCCGCCAGAGCCATGCTAGGTAATAATGCAGCAGCAATGCTCGCGATAATCAATTTTTTTGTTGCAGTCATGTTTGCTTCTCCCACCGGTTTAAAAGATATTGACCTCAGCCATTTTAGGAAATGGCACCATTGCTTTTACTTGCAGTCACGTATTATGAGATTTAATTAACTAAAATAAAACTCGTTTAAATACGATGATTTAGTATACGCCAAAATTTTTCGATTGCTCTGTGCGCTATCGAACATTACGAAATCCAGAAATTTCCGGGCTGTCGGGCATCGTTTGGCTGTAAACGCATTCCCGTCGTCATCTACTTCCATTCAGGCTTAAGTGCGATATGTTGATGAATTAATTCAACCAAACTGCTTTCTGAAGCGAAACGGACTGTCGGTCAGATCGGATCGCAATTATCACAGTTTAGTAGTGAAGAGTTTAGAGTCAAGCAGAGTTATGAGAACAGAATGGACTGGCCATTTCTCCATTGGCACTATACGGATTGTATTGCTCCGGTTTCGGATACGGAATTTTTAATCATCTCTTTTGCAATCTCGGTTTGCGCCTCAGTGGTGGCATGAACAATGAGGACCGTATGTCCGCTATTGAGTGCGCTTTTCACCAGATCCGCAAATCGGCCTTCTTTGACGCCGGCTCCCACAGATGCTCCCGCGATAGCTCCAACGCTCGCACCCCAGCCAATTATGGTGAGCGGACCGAGCAAGGGGCTGGCGAGAAAAAGGCTTATATTCGCAGCTGCCAGGGCCGCAACTCCCAAGGCACCGACACCGCCCCCGACGACCGTTCCGATGGCGCCGTCTTTGACTACCTCTTGCAGAACTTCATTACCCTCAGGCTCTATTTTCTCGTCTCCAGCAGATTCTGTGGGGAGCAGGATATCTGTTTGCTCAAGCTGGAAGCCCCGTTCAATTAAAAGTGCGCGTGTATTTTCTGCAGTAGATTTGTTGCTATAAATCCCAGCAACTTTATGTACGTATTTATTCATGAGGTATTTCCTGACGAGATTTTAAAGAATATTTGGGAAGTTGCGCATGGAAAAAATACATAACTACTGTTGATTTCCCTTACTGTCCGGATGCAGCAGATGGGGTGGGCTGACGGGATCAAAATCCACCCATTCGCCATTGCGCCATTGCCCCCTCCGTTTTTTCAATATCCTGCGCGCCGGCGCGTTCCAAACTTTGAACTACCCGATCCTCGGCGTTACAGGGCTCTTCGACCCTGATGGCAACGATTACGCCTGAAGCGCGAGTGGGAAGGTCTGATGGATGGGGGTTATCAGTTTCGTCATCCATGCCCTGCAATGAACCTGTGTAAGCTCCGACGACCGCTCCGGTTGCAACGGCGGCGGGTCCTGCATAAAACGTACAAATGTCTTGCTTGCTCATGCGCGCGATATTCAATAGGGCCTGAGCGGAGTATTCAGCTTTACCCCAGGCATCAAAGCGACCTGACAGAATAGTTTCCATATTCGATTCCTTCGTTGAGGTTGTTGTTGAACATTAAGTATGCTTCCACTCAGGCCTGCACGAAGAGTGGACATTGAATTGAATGAATACAATATACCCACCTGACGCGAGGCTCTGTGCGGCCTCGCACAGAGCACTTAGTGAAGCTTGGTTATTCTTTTATAAGCCTGGGTTGGGCAAAAATGGCGGGAATGGCATCGGACAGGATGTCGTTTCGATTCCAGATATGCTTGGGTTACACTCCTCAGTATGACTCTCACTGAATTGCGTTACATCGTCGCCGTTGCGCGCGCGCGCCATTTTGGGCACGCAGCGGAGGCGTGCTTTGTGTCTCAGCCCACGTTGAGCGTTGGCGTCAAAAAGCTGGAGGACGAGCTGGGCGTGACGTTGTTTGAACGGGGTAACAACGAGGTGACAGTGACCCCGGCCGGCATGCGTATTGTCGAGCAGGCGGCGCATATTCTGGAACTGGCCGGCGATCTCAAGGCGCTGGCGCAGCAGAGCAAGGATCCGCTGGTGGGGGCGTTGCGGCTGGGCGCAATTTACACCATTGCGCCCTATCTGTTGCCGCAGCTGATTCCCCAGTTGCACGCGTTGGCACCGCAGATGCCGCTGCTGCTGGAAGAGAACTTTACCGCCAAGCTGGTAGAGAAGCTCAAGCGGGGCGAGCTGGATGCGATCATTATTTCGCTGCCGTTCGACGAACCCGGCATTGAAACCCAGATGCTCTATACGGAACCGTTTCAAGTGGCGCTCCCGGCGGATCATGCATGGTGTGCGAAATCCGTCATTCATGCAGACGAATTGATTCAAGAGAGTCTGCTGCTGCTGAGCTCGGGGCATTGCTTCCGCGATCAGGTGCTGAAGGTGTGCCCGGCGCTTAACCGCACGGCAGCCGCGCCGGGCAGCATGCAGAAAACCCTGGAATCAAGCAGTCTGGAAACCATACGTCACATGGTGGCTTCCGGGGCGGGGATTACGGTGATGCCGTGCACGGCGGTGCCGACCGGGGCGGCGGAGCAGGGACTGCTGGCGTTCCGGCCGTTTTCCGACCCCGCGCCGGACCGGCCGGTAGCCCTGGCCTGGCGCAAAAGCTTTACCCGCCCGCAGGCGCTGGAGGCGGTGCGCCAGGCGGTGCTGCGAAGCGACTTGCCGTGCGTGCAGAAGCATCTGTCACCTGTTATAGAGTAATAGCCTTTATCTATCTATCAAATAATAACAATCAATTAGATTAATCTATCGCATCTCCGTAACATGTGAAGCGTGGGGTGAACGCCCCGCCTGACCCAAACTAAAGGAGATGCAAAATGAAATATCCCGAATCCGTTACCGTCAAAAACATCGAGTCCGCCTTTGCGGGTGAATCGATGGCTTATATCAAATACATGTACTTCGCTAAAATGTGCCGCGCCGCGGGTGACGAGGCTTCTGCCAAAGTATTCGAGGAAACCGCCACACAAGAAGTACAGCATGCCTTCGGCCACCTTGATCTGCTTTATCCAAAGACCGAGATGACGCCGACGCGCTGCCTGGAAATGGCGATCGAGGGCGAAACCTACGAGTACACCGAAATGTATCCCAACTTTCGTCATGCGGCAGTCGAAGAAGGCAACCACGCCGCAGTAGCGGAAATGGACGAGCAGATCGCCGAATCCAGGGAACACGCAGCGCGCTTCCAGGCAATTCTGGAAAAAGCGGCGAAACGTTTCGCGGCGCTCGCCAAAGTGGAAGAAAAACACGCCAATCATTATCGCGACACGCTCGCACAAGTGACAGCGTAAGGCACTTAAGTTAATCAATCTTTGAATTCAGGAGAACAAAATGCAAGTATGGACATGTATCGTATGCGGTTTTATTTATGACGAAGCGGTCGGTTTGCCGGAGGAAGGAATTGCCGCCGGGACACGCTGGCAGGACATTCCCGAGGACTGGGCCTGTCCCGACTGCGGTGTCGCCAAGGCCGATTTTGAAATGGTGGCAGTCTAGGAAAGCACTTGGCAAAGGAAAAACATATGGAACCCATCGTCATTATTGGCAGCGGCCTCGCGGGTTACACGCTGGCGCGCGAGTTGCGCAAGCTGGACCAGACCGTGCCGCTGGTCATCATCACTGCGGATGATGGACGCTATTACAGCAAGCCGCTGCTCTCCAATGCACTGGCGCAGGGTAAAACGGCCGATCAGCTGGCCGGTGCCTTTGCTCCGGCGATGGCGGAGCAGCTCAACGCTGAAGTGCTGGTGTTTAGCCGGGTTGAGGAAATTGATCCGGTGGCTCGCAGCGTGCGCGTCGCGCAGCGCATCATCGCCTACAGCAAGCTGGTGCTGGCGCTGGGTGCCGATCCGGTGCGGCCCCTACTGGCGGGGGATGCAACGGATAGCGTGCTGTCAGTCAATGATTTGATGGACTATGCGCGTTTTCGCGAGCGTATCACCGGTGCCAGGCGTGTGACGATACTGGGCGGCGGGCTGATCGGTTGTGAGTTTGCCAATGACCTGTCGCACGCAGGCCATCAGGTGGATATCGTTCATCCGGCCCTGTACCCGCTGGATCGGCTGCTCCCCGAAGCTGCAGCTCAGGATTTGCAGCGCGGGCTGGCTGGGGTGGGGGTGACCTGGCATCTCGGGCATACCGCCACAGCAGTTAATCGTGCGGTGGCAGGCTATGCGGTAACCCTGGACGATGGTGCGGTAATCGCCACCGATGCTGTACTTGCCGCAATCGGCCTGCGCCCGCGCGTGACGCTGGCGCAAGCGGCCGGCATCCGCGCGGCGCGCGGAATTCAGGTTAACCGTCTGCTCGAGACCAGCGTAGCGGATGTGTATGCGCTGGGCGATTGCGCCGAGGTGGCGGGCCATGTGCTGCCCTATGTCATGCCGCTCATGGCGCAGGCCCGAGCGCTGGCTGCCACGCTCGCAGGCACGCCGACCGAGGTGGTGTATCCCGCCATGCCGGTTATTGTGAAAACGCCGGCCTGTCCCGTAGCGGTCGCCACCGTTGCAGGTGAGGCGACCGGAAGCTGGCAGGTAGCCTGCGGGGAAGAAGGCGTGTGCGCCCTGTATCAGGATGAGGGGCAAGGCCTGCTTGGCTTCGCCTTGACAGGTAAACAGGCCGGTCAGCGTCAGGCATTGGCCAAACGGCTACCGGCATTACTGCCCTGATACTGATGTTTGTGCGTGATTGATTCTTCAAGACTGCCACGGCGGCATTCCAGGTCTATGATGAATAGTGAGGTGTTCTCTTTTAGCCAGCCAGCCAGCCAGGAAGGATCAATCATGCAAATACCCCTGCAAATTACAATACGCGACATGCCAGCCTCAGCAGTTCTGGAAGAGCATATCCGCGATAAAGCTGCCAAGCTTGAACAATTTTATCCAGCGCTGATCGGTTGTCGTGTGGTGGTGGAGTTGCCCCATAAACATAAACAGCATGGCAAACTGTTCAACGTGCGCATAGATCTGACAGTGCCGGGAAGCGAAATAGCCATCAACCGGGATCAAAGCGAAGACGTTTACGTTGCGTTACGTGACGCATTTGATGCAGCCAATCGCAAGCTGGAAGATTATGGCCGACGCCAGCGGGGTGATGTAAAAACCCATGAAAACCGAACCGGTGAAGCAGAGCCGGCCGGTGCGGAGGATCCCGAGCAAGTTACCGGAATTCCACCATTGCAATAAAATAATAGTGCACGCATGCTATGGATTGATAATGATTTTTTAGAGCGTGCTGCCTGCTTGCGACAGCAATTTAAGCCCTAGCCAATGCCTGAACAAGCTCAATCCAACCCCTTGGAACTGACGCCCGCCGCACAGGCACAATTGGTGGCGTCCTTACGCGAACCTGGATGTTATCTACATTCTGCCTCCCCTATAGAAACACTTGAAACACACATTTCACATGTGCTGCTGGTAGACGAGTACGCATACAAAATCAAGAAACCGCTCGATCTTGGCTTTCTCGACTTTACTACCCTTGATCAACGGCGTTTCTATTGCACAGAAGAGGTGCGTCTAAACCGTCGCTTGGCGCCGGATATTTATCTCAATGTAGTTCCCATTGGCGGTAGCGTTGCTGTGCCACAGCTGGGCATGGAACCGGCCATCGAGTATGCGGTAAAAATGCGCCGCTTTGGCCAGGAAGGGCTATTCGATGCGATGTTGGCGCGGGGCGAACTGACCTCGGCGCATATGGATGAATTGGCGCTACTGATTGCGGATTTTCACTCTCGCCTGCCGGCAGCGGACCAGGATAGTCCGTATGGCTCGCCGGAGAATATCATGGCACCGGCGCACCAGAACTTTGACCAGTTGCGCCCATTGCTGAGGCGTCCCGATCAGCAAGCAAGCCTGGACGCGATTCAGGCCGCGACCGAATCCGCGTATGCGCAACTTCAGCAAACCTTTGTCGAGCGTCAGCGTTCAGGTTGGGTGCGCGAGTGCCACGGCGATTTGCATCTGGGCAACATTGCACTGGTCGATGACCGCATTACCGTGTTCGACTGCATCGAATTTAACCCAAACCTGCGCTGGATCGACGTAATGAGCGAAGTTGCCTTTCTGGTCATGGATCTTATTGTGCGCAATCAGAAGGCGCTGGCATACCGCTTTGTCAATGCGTATCTTGTCCAAAGTGGTGACTATGCGGGGATGGCAGTCCTCCGTTTTTATCTCGCTTACCGCGCCATGGTGCGTGCCAAGGTGCACGGCCTGCGCGCACGTCAACCTGGTGCGGGAAAAGCCGAAAAAAAGCGTGCGCTACGCGACTGCCTGCGTTATTTGAAGTTGGCACTGACGTTTTTTAATTCGGACCGACCGGCGCTCATCATCAATCATGGTTTGTCCGGTAGTGGCAAGACTGTGTTCTCGCAATCTGCGTTGGAAACCCTGGGTGCCGTGTGCGTTCGCTCCGACGTAGAGCGCAAGCGCCTGCACCATCTGCCAGCCAATGCGCGCACCGGTTCCGGGGTGGAGAGCGATCTGTATTCCCGCGCCGCGACACGTGCCACGTATCAGCATCTGGTGGAACTGGCGCGATCCATTGTGACGGCAGGTTTTCCGGTAATTGTGGATGCTACTTTCATTGCGCGCTGGCAGCGTGATCAATTCCACGCGTTGGCACGGACACTGTGTGTGCCGTTTGTCATCGTTGACTATCGCGCCAGCATATCCACCCTGCGCTTGAGGGTGCAGATGCGGGAAAGACTGGGGACAGACGCCTCAGAGGCAGGTCTGGCGGTACTTGAGAAACAACTCGAAACAGAGCAGCGACTGAGCGCGGATGAGCGGAGCTGGGTAATGCGTTTCAATTCTGAGCGTGCACTCGATCCCCGGCGTCTGCATCGAACATGGCAACGCCTGGCGCATAAAATCGTCAAGATGGCTGCGCACAAGGGTGATCCACAGGCTGAATGCAATGCAGATCGTTGCTAGGTTAAGAGGAAAGAGATGTGTGCAGGCCGCAGGGGACCGGAAACCGTTTTTCAGCCTCCCAGGGACTGAATTTGTGGCTCAGGCCTGTCCCGCTTGCTCTTCGGCAATTTCCTTGTGTACCTGCACCATATCCAATTCGCGCACTTTGGCAATCAAGTCTTCCAGGGCTGAAGCCGGCAGGGAGCCAGGCTGCGAGTAGATGATGACCTTTTCACGGAACACCATCAAGGTTGGGATGGAGCGAATCTGAAAGCTGCCGGCAATAGCCTGTTCGACCTCGGTATTCACTTTGGCGAAGATAATGTCGGGATGGTTTTCGGAAACCTGGTCATAGGTTGGTGCGAAGGCGCGGCAAGGGCCGCACCAGGGCGCCCAGAAATCAATGATGACAAAATCGTTTTCCAGGACGGTAGATTCGAAATTTTCCTGGGTAAGGTCGAGGGTGGACATACAAAACTCCAGACAGCGGTGAAAGTTAAAGCGTAATGGGCTACGGTCAGCCGAATCATTATGCGTTATTAAATATTAGCATGTTCGTGTTGTACTCGTCCCGGTGCGCCAGCTATTTAACCAGCAGAGCATTCTCCATGTTTCGCATGGGCGGTATCTGATTACGGCGCATGGCTTGCCTGGGCTGGGCGAGACTAGTTTTAACTTCAATGCGTTGTACTGCCTGAATGATCTGTGTGGACAGCACGCGCGCCTGCTGCGCAGTGAGTGTCAATACGCAATTATCCGGGGTCAGGGTGATGACCACGCGATCTTCGCTGTTCGTCTGCTCGGATACGCTAACGATTACTGCCTGCCTGTTATCTAGTGCTATCACGATGTTATCTCCCGCTTGATGAATGGTTTTTGCCTGACTCTTGCACAATGCGTGCCAATCGGGCGTTGAGCATGACAACCATTAAAGCAGGTGAACTTGAAGTAACGATGACATACGAAAAATCAGGGATTCAAACGAGATATCAACAACGCTGCCGAGAACCCGACACATCCAATAGAATTTATCAGTAGTCATGGGCTTGGGTTGGAACAAAATTGGGCATAGTTGAATCTGTTTATCCGAAGGAAGTCGTAGTTACTACTCGGACAGGCCGTTTGCATGAAATCACTGAATGCATAGCAGAAATCTGTAAGGTTTTGCTGGGAACGACGACCAAGCGCATGTAAGCTCAGAATGCGTTCGTGGCAGAATCTGTGGCATGGCAAAAGAGCTGTTGAGGTATCAGGCCACACCATCCCAAACAAAAGGTGCTCCTATGTTGATAAAGAAAGCCGATGTGTTAAAAGCAGCTGATGTTACTCCGTATGAAATTTATCTGCAGCGTCGTGATTTTCTGCGCGCTGGATCAGCCTTGGCGGTAAGCGCGTTGTTGCCCGGCGTAGCTGAGGCCACCACCCGGCTGTCGGGCATAGTGAGCAGTCCTTACAGTACCAGCGAGGAAAAAACGCCATATAAGGACGTCACCACTTACAACAATTATTATGAATTCGGCACCGATAAATCCGACCCTGCCGAAAATGCCCAGGGCCTGCGCACTCGTCCGTGGACCATTTCGGTGGAAGGCGCGGTCAAGCGTCCAAAGGTCTGGGATATTGACGCTTTGTTAAAAGCATTTCCCATTGAGGAACGCATCTACCGCCTGCGCTGTGTAGAGGGGTGGTCGATGGTGATCCCCTGGGAGGGTTTCGCGCTCGCCAACCTGATTCGTCAGGTCGAGCCAACCGGTAGTGCCCGATATGTGGAGTTCACTACCCTGCACGATCCGGCGCAAATGCCCGGTCAGCGTTCCAGCGTACTGAACTGGCCATACACCGAGGGTTTACGTCTGGATGAAGCCATGCACCCGCTGACTATTCTTGCAGTGGGCCTGTATGGACAAACCCTGCCCAACCAGAATGGTGCGCCGGTACGGCTGGTTGTGCCATGGAAATATGGTTTCAAAAGCGCCAAATCGATTGTGCGTATCCGCTTTGTCGAACAGCAGCCGAAAACTGCCTGGGGGCGTGCGGCGCCCAGTGAATATGGATTCTATTCCAATGTTAATCCCCAGGTAGATCATCCGCGCTGGAGCCAGGCCAGGGAGCGCCGCATCGGCGAGTTTTTCAAGCGCAAGACCGAGATGTTCAATGGTTACGGTGAGCAGGTTGCGCAGCTGTATCAGGGCATGGATTTGCGCAAGAACTTTTAGGAATGCGGCTGTATGAGAAACGTTTTACTAAACCCGTCAGCGCGTCAGATTATTATTGCGAAGGCGACGCTCTTTATAGTCGGGCTTTTACCACTGGCTCGACTGGTGTGGCTGGGAGTCAATGATGGATTAGGTGCCAACCCGATCGAATTTATTACCCATTTCACAGGAACCTGGACCTTGGTTGGCTTGCTGACTACCCTTTCCATTACACCGTTACGTAAAATCTCCGGCTGGAACTGGCTGATTCGCTTGCGCCGGATGTTGGGCCTGTTCGCGTTTTTTTATGCCTGCCTGCACTTTACAACGTACATCTGGCTGGATCAGTTCTTCGACATGCAGATGGTTGTGAAAGATGTCATCAAGCGTCCGTTTATCACCGTAGGATTTCTTGCTTTTGTGTTATTGATACCGCTCGCGCTAACGTCCACCAATGCCATGATGAAACGTCTGGGCGGGAAAAAATGGCAAAGACTACACCGGCTGATATATGCCATTGCCGTGCTTGGAGTCGTGCATTACTGGTGGCTGGTAAAAAAAGATATTACCCAACCATTGATCTATGCATTGGTGTTGGCGGTACTGCTCGGGATTCGATTGGTATTTAAAGCGCAGATCCGCATCCCGGTGGTCATGCCAAAACACAATCCTGAGTAGGAATAAAAAGGGCGGGGATTACCCCCGCCCAAGTTTTTGCAGTTGTGTTTAAGAACCCGTTGGGCCGAGAGGTTTCGGCGCCATGACGGGTGCCAACGCTGGGGCTGACTTCACAACAGGTTTCTTTGCCGCAACTTTATTAGCTGCTGGTTTAGCGACAGCTTTTTTCGCTGCGGGTTTGGCCGCAACTTTTTTGGCTGCTGGTTTAGCGACAGCTTTTTTCGCTACGGGTTTGGCCGCAACTTTTTTGGCTGCTGGTTTAGCGACAGCTTTTTTCGCTGCGGGTTTGGCCGCAACTTTTTTGGCTGCTGGTTTAGCGACAGCTTTTTTCGCTACGGGTTTGGCCACGGCTTTTTTAGCTGCTGGTTTAGCGACAGCTTTTTTCGCTGCGGGTTTGGCCACGGCTTTTTTAGCTGCTGGTTTAGCGACAGCTTTTTTCGCTACGGGTTTGGCCGCAACTTTTTTAGCTGCTGGTTTAGCGACAGCCTTTTTAGCTGCGGGTTTGGCCACGGCTTTTTTAGCTGCTGGTTTAGCTACAACCTTTTTTGCTGCGGGCTTTGCCGCCGCTTTGGCGGGCGCCGCCTTTTTGACTGCGGGCTTGGTACTACTCTTTGCAGTTGTTGCCATCACTATTTCTCCTCTAAAAGTTAAACAACTGAGTTGCCACTTCGTGCAGAGTTATGCAAATGCACTTCCAAGACGTTGGGCATTTACGACTTATCCGGCTCTCAACTCCCGAAAAAAACATTGCAAATGGGTGATGATCGCGCTTCTCCGCTTGGTGCCGCTAATTCTAGAACAGTTTTTTTTTAAATGCGCAACATAGATAGCAAAAATTGAAAATATTTTTTGCAAATATGGTATCGAATCAAAACAATAGCGGTTCGCTACAATCAGGGTAGGGGGTGTTCGAGGGAGAATAAATCTTCAATTCTTTCGCGTTCACGGATCAGGAAGCTTTCCTGCCCCCTGACCAGAACTTCGGCAGCCCGGGCGCGTGAATTGTAGTTGGAGCTCATGGACATGCCGTAGGCTCCGGCAGAAAGTATGGCGAGCAGGTCACCCTGGCGCAGATTGAGACGGCGTTCATGACCGAGGAAGTCACCGCTCTCGCACACCGGGCCAACCACCTCATATACCTCACCATTGCCGTCGCGGGGTACGACTGGCACGATGTTATGGTGCGCGTCGTAGAGTGCGGGACGCATCAGGTCATTCATTGCCGCGTCGACGATGGCAAAGTTTTTTTCCATGCCGTGCTTGATATATTCCACACGGGTCAACAACAAGCCTGCATTGCCGACCAAAGCTCGCCCCGGTTCCAGCAGGATGGTGTGTGCACGGCCTTTCAGCTTATCGAGCAAGGCAGCGATATAGTCCGCCACCGGCGGCGGTGTCTCATCCTGATAACGAATGCCGAGACCGCCGCCGAGATCGAGATGATGCAGCTCAATGCCTTCAGCTTCCAGCGCATCCACGAGTGTCAGTACGCGATCCAGGGCATCCGCAAACGGGCGCGTCTCGGTGAGTTGTGACCCAATATGGCAATCGATGCCTTTAATTTTCAGGTTCGGCAAAGAGGCTGCCAGGCGATACAAACGGAGTGCGTCTTCATGAGCCACGCCAAACTTGTTACCCTTAAGGCCGGTGGAAATATACGGATGGGTATTGGCATCCACGTCCGGATTGACGCGCAAGCTTACCGGCGCAATCTTGCTCATCGCACCGGCCACCTCATTGAGACGCTGCAGTTCGGCTTCGGATTCCACGTTAAAACATAAAATCCCGCAGTCCAGCCCCAGGCGCATTTCGTCTGCTGTTTTGCCCACGCCGGAAAATACCACTTTGCCCGGATTGCCACCGGCCGCCATGACGCGCTGCAATTCACCTCCCGAGACAATATCGAACCCGGCCCCCAAGTTCGCGAACAGACGCAGAATGGCGAGGTTCGGATTGGCCTTCATCGCATAACAGATCAGATGGTCGCGACCTTGCAACGCGTGTTCAAAAGCTTGAAATGCCTGTGTCAGCGCTGCGTGCGAATACACATAGCAGGGTGTAGCGTAGGTCTCGGCAATGGTTACCAGGTCGGCTGACTCAATGTGGAGATGATTGTGTTGCAGCGAGAGTGGGTTCATTTAGCAGCGGGTTGCGTAGTCGCGGGTTTTTCGGGAAGATATAAAGCGCCTTTCGTGCCGCACGCTGACAGCATCAGCAGCAACAAACAGGCCGCGCAATAGGATAAGGTGCGGTGTCGCATGGGAGCCTTTCAAGGTGGGCGGGAACGCCTGTTCATAAATTACGCAGCGCATTTTACCATGACCGAAACTGAATACCGCCAACTGGCTGATGCCGCCTTTGCCCATATCGAATCGGTGCTGGAGCATGCCGATAATGACCTGGATTATGAATTGGCTGCCGGCGAGGTACTGGAAATCGAATTCGACAACGGCAGCAAGATCATTATCAACCGCCAGGGTGCAAACCAGGAAATCTGGGTTGCTGCCAAATCGGGAGGGTTCCACTACCGCTGGCAGGACAATGCCTGGCGTAACACGCGTGACGGTAGCGAACTGATGCAGACGCTGGCCAGCTTGATAGCACAGCAAGGTGGCGGCGAAATTTCTTTTTAATTGATTTGAAAAAATAGTATGGTGGCGATACTATCTTGTCATGGATAAAAGCGCCGCACAATTTTTTGACCTGATTGATCGTCTGGGTAATCTGGTGCGCGTTAATTTGCGCGCAGCAGGCGGTCAACATGGCCTGCAACCCGTGCACCTGCAGGCGCTGGTTTATCTGGCTATTGCTAACCGATACAGCAATACGCCTCAAGCATTGACCGAATACCTGGGCCTTACTAAAGGCACAGTGTCGCAAAGCTTGCTGTTATTACATCGGCGCGGGCTGATAGAACGCCAGGGTGATACGGATGACAAACGTCTGGTGCGCCTCGCACTCAGTGAATCCGGCGCACAGCTATTAAAGGACATTCAGCTTTTACCAGACTGGGCCCAAGTCATTACTCGCATAGCCCCGCAACGCAGCAAGATTGCCCTGGCAGTACTCAAGGAGTTGTTGCTCGCGCTACAACTCGGTGCAGGAAACCGCAGTTTTGGTGTATGCAATACATGCCAACACAATTTGCATGAAGGCCCGCGTAGTTACCGCTGCGGTCTGACTGAAGAAAAATTGAGTTTGCATGATACACGGATGATTTGTCGGGAGCACCAACCCAGGCAGAAGTCGCGGCGTTAAGCGTACCGATAAAAACTTAAAACCCAGAAAACTCGGTAGCTCGCTCTCCCCAGGGCATCACTCCCAGAATTAGTTGCGCTGTTCACTATCTTCCCGTACCTGCCGAAAAAGATTCCCCATATATAGCCAAGGGCGATTAATTTGCCATTTTGCCAAAGGCTTGCATTGACACAAGGCCTATTATTTAGCAGTTTTAAGCATAACCCGCGTTGCTATTTAGTGACACCTTGAATTCTTAGCACCCCTTTGTTTTATTGGATAAAACTATGAAATGAGGGGTATTCATTGTCTCAAACAAGAGACAAAAATAGCGCTTCAACTCTCCGCCTGTACCAAATTTTCAAAGAAACATACTGTTTCATAAGTGTTTTTTATAATTGGTTCGTATCTTGCTAGTTCCCTGATCGACGCAGATTCCTACTAAAAAAACATCTAGAGAGTTACCGCGCGCATAAAAAAACGTGCCGCCGTAGCATGCTGATAATCGACAGGGAATGGAAATGGCGAAGAAAAAACAACAACCAATATCCAATCCTCCAAACCAGGAGTATGTCGGAAGCGCGTTTAAAACGCCTCGCTTTGGTGAAGTGTTGCCAAAGGAATCTGAACGACAAAACAGTGTGGTAGACATGAAACCAAAAAAAGAATTGCACGCAGCTTTCTTAACCGAAGCGCATTTGGGACGCGCGTTGCTACTGCTGGATGTGAATGGCAGCATCAAATATTGCAGCCCTGCAATGCTAAACGGCTTTGGCGCAAGCTTGCATGAGCTGGTGGGTAAGCCGGTGACAGATTTATTGCCGGAATTCCCTATCAGTCAGTCCGCCCCAGACGATAACCTGGTTTATGCATCGTTCCTGTTCCGCAACAGTCAGTGGCGTGCCTGCAGTGGGATAGATAGCCAGGGCAGAACGCTGTCTCTGGAGGCGACACTCATGCCGCTGGAACTGGAAGGACGCTGTCTGCTGCTGCTCGAGCTACGTACGCCGCATGCTCATGCAAACGAGGAGGAAAAACTGCTGCGCATTCAGGAAGTCTCGGAATTGAGCGGTGATGCGGTGGCGATCACTGACGCTGAGGGTGTGATCGTATATGTCAATCCGGCATTTGAGGTTCTGACCGGATATCGAAAAGAAGAAGTCCTGGGGCGCACGCATGCCATTGTCAAAGCAGGAGTAAATGAGGAGAAGTTGTATGCGCAGATGTGGGAAGTTTTGCAGGCCAATGCGACTTTTCGCGGTCAGTTTATGAACCGCCACAAAAACGGCACGCACTTCTATGAGGACAAGATCATTCGCCCCTTCCGTAATTCCTGCGGAAAAACGACTCACTTCATTGCCAGTGGCCGCGATGTTAGCGACCGGGTACACATCATGCGACGCCTGGAACACTTTGCCAACTATGACGGCTTGACCGGCCTGCCGAATCGCAATTTGTTTATGGACCGGTTGCAACAAGCGCAAGCACACGCATTCCGCAGTGGCGAGGGTTTTGCCCTAATGCTGCTCGATATCGATCATTTCAAGACTATCAACGACACCTACGGCCATGCAACGGGAGATGCTGTATTGCAGACGGCCGCCTCGCGGCTCAAGCAGTGCCTGCGCGAGGAGGATACCGTTGCCCGTCTGGGTGGAGACGAGTTCTGCCTGATCCTGGAAAAAAGCGCATTGCGCAGAGACGTAAAAAAAGTACTTGAAAAAATTAGCGCATTATTAAGCGAATCGCTCACCGTCGACGGCCACAATATCTCTATTCAGGCCAGCATAGGCGTTGCACTTTATCCGGAGCATGGCGAGGACAGCCACACTTTGCTCAAACAGGCCGATAGCGCCATGTATCGAGTCAAGGCGAATGGAGGCAACGCGCATCTGTTTGTTGATAAAAAAGAGACCCTGCGCCGCGCCGGCAATGATGGATTTTTTGGCGGCGGATAGTCTGGATTTGTCTATACAGGAAGCATCTTTAGGTTGGAAGTAAAGGCGAGTTGGCCCGATTTGTCATCACTACGCCTATAGATTGCACTCAAAGTAGTAAAACCATTATTCAATTTTGACCGGCAATTCAAAGTCAAAGATAAATACCGGGAGAGTCAAAATGACTGAAATTTTCGACCCACGGCAGAATTATCTACTCGCTGCGATGCATACTGAAGAGCTAGAGCGAATTGTTCCGCATCTTGAGCTCGTGTCCATGCCCTATACGGAAGTCCTGTACGAATGTAATGAGGCATTGCAATACGCCTATTTTCCCACCAGCGCCACAGCCTCGCTTCTTTGCAGCCTCGAAGACGGAGTATCTGTGGAAGTTGCGGTAGTGGGAAATGAAGGCGTCCTGGATGTTTCAATTTTCATGGGATATAACGCGGCACTCACCATGGCAACGATCCAGACTGCCGGTCACGGTTACCGTCTTCCGGCGAAAGTGCTGAAACAGGAGTTTGACCAAGGCGGATCATTGCAGCATCTATTGATGCGTTATACGCGTACCCTCATCATCCAGATGGCTCAGACGACTGCCTGCAACCGCCGTCATTCGGTCGAGCAGCAGTTGTGCCGCTGGTTGCTGTTAAATTTTGATCGCGTCCATTCCGGTAGCCTGGCCATGACGCAGGAATTGATTTCAAACATGCTCGGTGTACGCCGCGAAAGCATCACCGAAGCGGCGCGCAAGCTGCAAACAGATGGCCTGATTAGTTACTGTCGTGGGCACATTAAGGTCCTGGATAGACCAGGTTTGGAAACCCACGTTTGCGAGTGCTATGACGTCGTGAAAAAAGAGTCGGAGCGGTTTTTCTCCGACTTGAATATCTCCCACTATGCCGGAGAAGCAACCCACTGCGTCCAGTAAGCACGCCTGATTTTTGGGGCACAATTTGCCTGTTGGTTCGGGGGATATGCCGTGATGTGAAACAGGGATTAATGGATGGTAATGGCAACCAATTTTTTCATTAATTGTTCGTGTCCGTTCACATCGAGCTTGTCGTAAATCTTTCGTACATAGTCCGTCACCGTATGTTTGCTTATGTGCATACGCTGCGCAATCATGCTGTGGGAATACCCATAAGAGAGCAACAGACAAACTTCTCTTTGCCGGGCGGTCAACGGTAGTGTGCTCATATTGCGCATCAGCTTTAGCGGCAGCGGTTCGTGGCGCTCGATCACTACGGCAATCGAGCCATTAGGCTGAGCGTCGCTGCCTAACGGATAGGCGCGAAATACGAATTCACCCAAGGCATGCTGTTGCCGCAGCATGGGCACCGGCTGGAGCCGGCCGCGCAAGATGCCGCGCAAATTGGCGGACAAGCGCTTAAGCGCCGGGGAATCGAGGCTCGGCGCGTCGCGCGCGATTCGCCCGAAATGCATGGCCAATAACAATAGGCGCTTGCCTTCGGGGCAGAATTGCACGATCTTGTCCTGGCTATCAACGATCAGTGTGCCCGATTCGCCGCTCGGCGCCATTTCACCGCGAAGATCGCGCGTGCCGCGCAGGCCATGCGCGATGTAGGGAATCAGGCTGCGCAATCTCATCTCATCCACGTCGCTAAACGGCTTTTCGCCAGGTCCGCGATTAAGGACGATGGACCCCAGGCCCCGGCCATTCTCCCAAATGGTGGCTTCGATACCGCAACGTATATCGTTCGGACGGAACAATTCATTGAAGAGTTCGCCCGACAAAAAGTCCGGGCCTAATCGTTCCGAATTGCCCCATCCGTGGCCGATACGCATTGCCTCGGAAAACCCGACTTTATAAATGTGCACTTCCTTGGAATTGTAGAACTCCTTGAGATATTGGGGATACAGTGAATAAAGGGCACTGTTTTCGCAATACGTATTGCTCATCTGATAATTTGCGTCCGCCCAATGAAACATGTTGGACGCGGACGGAATAAACGCATGCAGGGCGCGCAGCAATTCCGGCATGATGATCTGACCGCCCAGACCCAGGCAGCAGAGCTGGCGTATATAGGAAACCGCGGCGGCATTTTTCATTGTGCCCTCCCATTTCAAGGCTTAACGACCCGGTTTTCCCTCGGTCATTGTCAGCTTCGCCAATTTCTTTGCAATTAGTCCTTATGGTCTAGCCAAATGGCCTATGCAACTGCCCCCTCATGAGGGGGCGGATTAAAGGGGGCGATTCCCTATATTTGCATCATGGCATCCATGCCAAACACCAGCGTAGCGCAGAGAAATCCGTGAACTCACTATCCTGGACTTTTATTGTTATGTATTCATTACGACACGATCCCGGTTACGGATATTTATCTGGCAGCGTGTTTGCTCGATTATAGGAGAAGTGCCATGAAACGCAATTTAGGGAAATACAGCGCATTAATGCTGCTTGCTTTGACTGTTGTTCCTGTGTCAGGAATTGCTAGTGAGGACTGCCGTCTGGATGATGGCACCTCCAAAGAGGGCGTCTATGGGCCTGCCGAACTACTTTCGCCGTGTTCTGAACAAGCCGAGGCGGCACCGGATATCCCAGCTTCTAGAGCGAATAAGACCAGCCAGAATCCGCGTGCCCAAAAGATAAGCATTGTCCCGGTGCGGGACGAAATTCACGAATCAGCCCCGGTGAAGCAGTAAATACGCAGATTAGGATTAACAGGCGCAGGGCGCACACCCTAAAAACCTAATTGGACCTACAATTAGCCTGGCAGGATATCGTCCCGCCTACCCCTGTGCACTATGCGTTTATGGCAAAGGGTTTTTAGCCGTCAGCATCAAGCGCCCCCGCGCAATGGCAGCACGCACCTGCGCCGGAGCGGTTCCGCCGATATGGTCGCGGCTGTTCATCGAGCCTTCCAGCGACAGCACGACGTAAATATCCGCTTCCACAAGGGGCGAGAACTGCTGCAAATCCTCCAGCGATAAATCAACCAGATCGCAGTCTTTGGTCTCTGCATGGCGTACCGCCAGCGCCACGGCTTCGTGCGCATCGCGGAATGGCAGACCTTTTTTCACCAGATAATCGGCCAAATCGGTAGCTGTGGCGAAGCCCTGTAGCGCCGCAGCGCGCATGGCTTCGGGTTTGACGCGGATGCCGGGGAGCATTTCGGCGACGATGGCGAGGGTGTCGATCAGCGTGTCCACCGTGTCGAACAACGGCTCCTTGTCTTCCTGGTTGTCCTTGTTGTAGGCCAGCGGTTGGCCTTTCATCAGAGTGAGCAGCGCTACCAGATGACCGTTGACGCGCCCGGTCTTGCCACGGATGAGCTCGGGCACGTCCGGATTTTTCTTTTGCGGCATGATGGAGGAGCCGGTACAGAAGCGGTCGGCCAGATCAATGAAGCCGAAGCGCGGGTTCATCCACAGAATCAATTCCTCGGACAGGCGCGACAAATGGGTCATGATGAGGCTGGCGCACGCCGTGAATTCGATGGCGAAGTCGCGGTCGGAAACGGCATCGAGCGAGTTCTCGCAGACGCCGTCAAAGCCGAGTTCGCGCGCCACCATTTCACGGTCAATCGGATAACTGGTGCCGGCCAGCGCGGCAGCCCCCAGCGGCAGGCGGTTGACGCGTTTACGGCAGTCGGCGAGGCGCTCGGTGTCGCGCTTCAACATTTCAAAATAGGCCATGAGATGGTGGCCGAACGACACCGGCTGCGCCACTTGCAGGTGGGTGAAGCCGGGCATCACTACCTCGGCGTTGGCTTCGGCAACGTCGAGCAATGCACTTTGTGCCCGGCGGATGAGGCCGAGCAGGCCATCGATATTGTGGCGCAGGTAGAGGCGGATGTCGGTCGCCACCTGGTCGTTGCGCGAACGGCCGGTGTGCAGGCGCTTGCCCGCATCGCCGACTTTGCTGGTGAGCGCTTTTTCTATATTGAGGTGGACGTCTTCCAGATCCAGCGACCACTGGAACTTCCCGGCCAGAATTTCCGCGTGGATCTCAGCCAGGCCGTGCTGGATGGCGGTGAGGTCGTCGGTGCCGATGATGTGCTGATGGGCGAGCATGGCAGCGTGAGCGAGTGAACCCTGGATATCGAACTCGGCCAGCCGGTAGTCGAAGCCGATCGAAGCCGTGTAGCGTTTGACGCGCTCGGATACCGGTTCGGTGAAACGGCCTGACCACAGCGGCGGGGTATCTAGCGGTGTCTGGGACATATTTGGGAACCTGATCAATAAAGGAGTTCGGCCAGAAAACTAAAGGCGGGAGAGTTTTGGCCGAAGACAGCACAATGCTGCACAATACCCGAATTATGCCAAAGCCTACCGCCTCCGACTATCCCACCCAGTTACCGGATTTCTGCAATCTGGGGATTACGCTGCGCATTCTGGTCGGGGTTGAAGGGCTGACCCTGGCGGCGGCCTGGCTGCGTGCCGATGCACTAGATGGTGTGTGGCGCCTGTTTGTCGAGCAGTCGGTGGTGGTACAGCCGGCGCTGTTGGTGATGCTGGCATTGCTATGCCTGGGCAAGCCCTGGCTGGTGCGCCTGTCCTACAAAAAAGGCGTGGTGGCGGTACTGCTGCTTGCGCTGGTCTGTCATGCCGGAGTGAAAGGCATGATGGCAAGACTGTTTGCCGACACCGCATTGTATGGTTTTGGGGTGCGCGATGTGATCAACGTGATCCTGGTAACCGGCATGTTGCTGGGCTATTTTTACCTGCGTGGACGAGCGCTATCCCCGGCCTTGTCCGAAGCGCGTTTACAGGCATTACAGGCGCGCATACGCCCGCATTTTTTATTCAATAGCCTGAATGCGGTTCTCAGTCTGGTGCGCAGCGAGCCGCGCCGCGCCGAACGTGCGCTGGAAAATCTGGCGGATCTGTTCCGCGTATTGATGGCCGATAACCGCCAGCTGGTACCGCTGGCCAGCGAAGTGGCATTGTGCAAACAATATCTGGAACTGGAAGCATTGCGTCTGGGTGAGCGTTTGCAAGTGGCGTGGCATATCGACAAAATGCCGGGTGACGCGCTGATACCGCCATTGATATTGCAGCCGTTGGTGGAAAACGCGGTTTATCACGGCATCGAACCGGCCAGCCAGCCCGGCGAGATCAGCATCAATCTGTATAGCAGCGATGGCCAGGTACATCTGGTGATCAGCAATCCGTATCAGCGCGAAGGACGCCATCACGGCGGCAACAAGATGGCAATGGGGAATATCAAAAACCGCCTGATGCTGCATTTCGACGTCGAAGCCAGCCTCAAGACCCAGGTGCGCGACGCAGCTTATCAGGTGCATATCACGTTACCTTATCGGACTGCCGCGAAATGAGCGTGCCATTGCAGATACTCATCGTGGACGATGAAGCCCCGGCGCGCAATCGTTTGCGTGACCTGCTGACGGATTGTGCTGCAGAACTGCCGACCACGGTGGTGGGGGAGGCTGCCAATGGCGTACAGGCGTTGCAAGTGCTCGAACACACTGCGGTAGATGTCGTGCTGCTCGATATTCGTATGCCGGTGATGGACGGGCTTGAACTTGCCCAGCATCTGGGCAGGCTGGATACGCCACCCGCCGTGGTGTTTGCGACTGCCTATGACAGCTATGCCATCCAGGCATTCGAATTGAGCGCGGTCGATTATCTGCTCAAACCGGTACGCAGCGAACGGCTGGTTACGGCGCTGCGCAAGGCGCAGGCGCTTAATCCTGCCACGACTGCGCTATTACGCCAACATCATAGCGAAGCGCGGCGATTTCTCAGCGCATGCGAGCGCGGACGGATTTTGCTGGTGCCGGTGGAGGAGGTCATTTATCTGCGTGCCGAGCAAAAATATGTGGCTGCCCGTACCTTCACCCATACCTATCTTCTGGATGAGTCGCTAATTAACCTCGAGCAGGAGTTCGGTGAGACATTCGTGCGCGTGCACCGCAACAGCCTGGTGGCGCGTAGCGCCATCGAGGGGTTTGTGATTCGGCCTGGTGAAGGTGAAAGCACGGAGCCGGCTGGCTGGGTGGTGCTGCTGAAGGGGCTGGATGAGACCCTGCCGGTCAGTCGCCGGCAGTATGCGGTTATTCGTCAGTTCAAGCGCTGAGGCGATTTATTGCTGGCAACCTTGGTCAGTCCGGCATCAATTGCGGCATCCAGAAAGGCGCCGTAGTAATCCACCGTTCCCAAACCGATGAGCGGTGCAGAGGCCGGGTTGCCGCGGTAGTCAAAAACGACCACGGTAGGCGAGAGTCCAATCTGGTGCAGTTTGGCAAAATCACCCTGGGTGGTCGGTTTTCCGTTGAAATCAATCAGGCTTTGCGTACTGCCAACTTCTACCCGGCGCATCAGCACTTTTTTGGCATACTCCGGATTGCGTTGCATGGGCAGCAGAAACTCACTGAGCAGGCGCTCGCAGTAAGGGCAATGCGGCGAGCCAAACATTACCATGATGGGCACGCCGCGGCTTTTTGCCAGTTCCGCATCGGCTTTCAGGTTGGTGCTGTAAGGAACGTTTGGGGTTTCTGCACGCGCCGGGGATAGGCCGGTCCATGCTAGAATTCCTAAAAGAAATAACGTTGCCAATTTCATCATTGTCATTGCTCCAAGCGCAAATACGCTAATTGATGCTCCATTTTACGTGCAGGCCGTCCTTTGTTAAATAGTCCAAACCACCCCCCAATCACCCCGGATGAATTGATCATCGCTTCGCGCGAGAGCGCACTTGCCCTGTGGCAGGCAGAACACGTTGCCGAGCGCCTGCGTGCGCTTTATCCGGCCATGCGGGTGCGTATCCTGGGGATGACGACTCAGGGTGACCAGATTCTCGATTCACCTCTGAGTAAAATTGGCGGAAAGGGTTTATTCGTCAAGGAACTGGAAACGGCGATGGCGGAAGGGCGCGCGCACATTGCCGTGCATTCCATCAAAGACGTGCCGATGAATTTACCGGAAGGTTTCCAGCTCGCGGCGATTGGCGAGCGCGAAGACCCGCGCGATGCGTTTGTCTCCGGCACCTATGCCAGCCTCGACGCGTTACCTGCAGGGGCGCGAGTCGGCACATCCAGTCTGCGGCGCGAATGCCAGTTACGCGCACGTTTTCCGCAATTGATAGTTGAGCCACTGCGCGGCAATGTACAGACCCGCTTGCGCAAGCTCGATGAAGGCCAGTATGACGCCATCATCCTTGCCGCCGCAGGGCTTAAACGGTTGGGATTGGGCGCACGCATCCGCAATGAAATCAGCCCCGAGCAGAGTTTGCCTGCAGTCGGTCAGGGCGCGCTGGGCATTGAGTGTCTGGCCGGACGCGAGGATCTGGTGGCTTTGCTGGCACCGCTTAATCATAGTGCCACCGCCGACTGCGTCCGAGCCGAACGTGCCATGAGCCGCACCCTGGGAGGCAGTTGCCAGGTGCCTCTGGGTGGTTATGCGCAGATTGCGGATGGTGTTCTCAATTTGCGCGGTTTCGTCGCGGAAATCGATGGTAGCCGCATTATCAGCGGCAGCGTGTCCGGGCCATGTCAGGATGCGGAACGCCTGGGCTGTCAATTGGCGGATCAACTCCTGGCTCTGGGTGCGGGTGCAATCCTCGCGGCGTTATCAGCATGAATACCTCATTGAATGGACGCGGCGTACTGGTAACGCGACCCGCGCATCAGGCGGCGCATCTGGCTGAACTGATTATTGCCGCGGCGGGCAAGCCGGTGCTATTCCCGGTGCTGGAAATTCTGGACGCAGCCGACCTGCAGCCGTTGTATGAGCTGATTGACCGGCTGGATAGCGTGGATCTCGCTATTTTCATCAGTCCGAATGCGGTGAACAAGGCGATGAACCTGATCAAGTCGCGCCGTGAATTGCCGCCTTCTCTCAAAATCGCTGCCATCGGCCGCGGCAGCAGCAAGGAACTGAAACACTTTGGCATCACCGATATCATTGCGCCAACAGCCCGCTTTGATAGCGAGAATCTGCTGGAAATGCCCGAGCTGCAAAATGTGGCTGGTCAACGCATCGTCATTTTTCGCGGCGACGGCGGCCGTGAGGTGCTGGGCGACACCCTGGCCGCACGCGGTGCCAGTATCGAATATGCCGAATGTTACCGGCGCAGCCGCCCGGATGCATCGGCGGGCGGATTGCTACGCCAGTGGTCGCGCAATGAAATTAACGCGGTGACGGTGACCAGTGCGGAAGGCTTGCGTAATCTCTACGATATGTTGGGCAAGCTGGGGCGGCAATGGCTGAAAACCACACCCGTGTTTGTGCCGCACCCCCGCATCCTGGAGGTTACGCGTGAACTTGGGCTGGAACAGAGTATGGCCACCCCCTCCGGGGACGAGGGGCTGGTACAGGGTATGATTGAATGGTTCAGGATCCATCCATGATCGAACAGCCACAAACCGTCGACAAACCGGATTTGCTTGACAATCTTGGGCGTATCCGGCCCGCACTGATAGTGGCATTGCTGGCGCTGGGAATAGCAGGCTGGCAGTGGTGGGATAGCAATAACCGTATCCACCAGCTGCAGACCGAATTAGGGCAACGCCTGGCAGCATCCAACAATGTCGAGCAGGAAAGCCGGGTGTTGAGTAAGCAGGCGATAGAAAGCACGCGCGAACTGTCGGTCAAGCTGGGGGAAATTCAGGGCAAGCTGGCCGATTCACAAAATCAGCAGTTGGCGCTGGAAGCCTTGTATCAGGATTTGGCGCGTAGTCGTGATGAGTGGACTTTGGCGGATATAGAGCAGATCGTCCTGTCTGCCAGTCAGCAATTGCAGCTGGCAGGCAATGCCAAGGCCGCGCTGATCGCATTGCGGAGTGCGGAGACGCGTCTGGAACGCCTGAACAAACCCCAGTTTGCGGCACTGCAGCATGCGATCAATGACGATATCCTGCGTCTGCAGGAAGTCCCCCAGATTGATACAGTGGGCATTGCGCAGCGTCTGGATGCGTTGATAGCCGATGTAGATGATCTGCCGATTGCCAGCGAACATGAAATTCCGGTCGCCCAACCGCGCAGCCAGCGTCCTCAAACGACTGGCACAGCCAACCGCTTTGGGCGTGAAATCCTGCAAGAACTCAAGGGTCTGGTGCAGGTGCGGCGCATGGATACACCAGACACTGCATTGCTGGCGCCGACACAAGTTTATTTCCTGCGGCAAAATCTCAAGTTGCGCCTGCTCACCGCGCGCATCGCGTTGCTGGCGCACGATGAAGTCAGTTACAAATCCGATCTGCTGGATGCCCAGAATTGGGTGAAGCGTTATTTCAACGGTAGCGACGCGCGGGTGGCGAGGGCCTTGATCAGCCTTGGTAAATTGGCCAATAGCCCGGTCAGCATCCAATTGCCTAGCCTGTCGGAAAGTCTCGCGGCGTTGCAGGCGAGCCGCATCGGGCGTAAGCATTAATGCGTGCGCTCATCTGGATTGTTGTGCTTTTCGCCTTGGCGGTGGGCTTTACCATGGCGGGAAAATACGACCCGGGCTATGCCGTTTTGGTGTACCCGCCATATCGGGTAGAGCTCTCGCTTACGCTGATGGTGGCGGTATTCCTGGTCTTGCTGGTACTGGGTCATCTGTTCTTTCGGCTTGCCTCGGCGACCTTGCGCCTGCCGGAACAAGTGCGCACTTTCCGCGCCAGGCAACGCGAACAAAAGTCGCGTGAGGCGCTCAGCGAGGCGCTCACGGCGTTGCTGGAGATGCGCTATAACCGGGCTGAAAACCGCGCGGCCGAAGCGCTCTCGCTGGATTCTACGCAATGGCAGGCAGCGTTGATTGCCGCACGTGCTGCGCATGAAACCAAGGCATATTCGCGCCGCGATGGTTACCTGGCACAGCTGGAACAGCTGGCGCCCGACCAGGCAATGGTTCGGCTGATAACCGAGGCTGATTGTCTGCTGGGTGAAGGGCGTGCCGATGCTGCCTTGGTTCGCCTTAAACAGGCCGCAATCCTTGACTCCAAGCATGTGATTCTGGAGAAACTCGAAGCGCGCGCACATCAAATGCTGAAAAACCAGCAGAAGGCAGTGTAGCTAGCCGGCTTGCTTTGCCTTACCCTCATCCAGCACGAACTGCTTGAATGCCTGCGCCACGGGCGAGAGCCGTTTGTCGGCGCGATGGACGAGATACCAGTGACGCATGATGGGAAAATCCTCGACCGCGAGCACGGCAAGGTGCTTGAGCGCCAGTTCCATCTCCAGCGTCTGCTGCGAGAGGATGCCCAGACCCAGCCCGGCCTGTACCGCCTGTTTGATCGCCTCGTTGCTGCTCATTTCCATGCTGGTGCGGATTTCCAGCCCTTTGGCGGCGAAGAAGCGTTCCATCGCGCCGCGTGTGCCGGATCCGGCTTCGCGCACCAGAAAAGACTCGGTGGCCAGCTCGTTGGCTGAAATCCATTTTTTGTGGGTGAGCGGATGGTCGGGCGGCGCGATGACCACCAGTGGGTTGTCCATGAAGCGGATGGCTTCCAGCCCCAGGCCTTCGGGTACCTGCCCCATGATGGCCAGATCGATGCTGTTGGCAGCAAGCTGGCTCAGTACCGACTCGCGGTTGGACACGTCAAGGTGAATCGACAGCATGGGATGCCTTCCCCGAAAGCGGGCAAGGATGCCCGTGGCGACGGCGTTCACGGTAGAAGTGACGGCAAGGTTGAGGCGACCGCTGTCCATACCGCGGAGTTGCTCCAGATTGGTGTGCAGGTCATTCAATTGCGCCGCGATGTTCTGGCTGGTGTGAAGCACCTCTCGTCCGGCCTCGGTGAGATAGATTTTTTTCCCCAGTTGTTCGGTGAGTGGCTGGCCCACGATGTTTTCCAGCCCTTTGACCTGCATGGAGACGGCGGGCTGGCTCAGGTGCAACTCCGCTGCCGCCCTGGAAAAGGAAAGGTGGCGCGCGACAGCTTCAAATACCTTGAATTGGCGGAGGGTAAGACGGCGCATGATATATAAGGTAATTGATATAGTTATTATCATAACAATTTAATATTAATTATATAAGCCCGTGCGTATAGTCAGCCCAGCTGCTTTCAGGGGCTTTGCTCCCGAAGCTTTGTTTATCTACCGCAGGAGCCAAGCATGGATCAATCCGCACGTTATTCCGACCTCAGTCTGAAAGAGGAAGACCTGATCAAGGGTGGCAAGCACATCCTCGTTGCCTACAAGATGAAACCGAAGTCCGGTCACGGCTATCTGGAAGCCTCGTCCCACTTTGCCGCCGAGTCCTCCACCGGCACCAACGTCGAAGTCTCCACCACCGACGACTTCACCAAGGGTGTCGACGCGCTGGTGTATTACATCGACGAAGCCACCGAAGACATGCGGATTGCCTATCCACTCGACCTGTTCGACCGCAACATCACCGACGGCCGCATGATGATCGTCTCCGTGCTGACCCTGGTGATCGGTAACAACCAGGGCATGGGCGACATCGAGCACGCCAAAATTCACGACATTTACTTCCCGGAACGCGCCATCCAGCTGTTCGACGGGCCATCCAAGGACATCAGCGACATGTGGCGCATCCTCGGTCGCCCGATCAAGGACGGCGGTTACATTGCTGGCACCATCATCAAGCCCAAACTGGGTCTGCGTCCCGAGCCGTTTGCAGCCGCCGCTTACCAGTTCTGGCTGGGCGGCGACTTCATCAAGAACGACGAACCTCAGGGCAACCAGGTATTCTGCCCGGCCAAGAAGGTTATTCCCTTGGTTGCTGATGCGATGAAACGCGCCCAGGACGAAACCGGCCAGGCCAAATTGTTTTCAGCAAACATCACCGCTGACGATCACTATGAAATGTGCGCCCGTGCCGACTTCATTCTCGAAACATTCGGGCCGGATGCTGACAAAGTCGCATTCCTGGTTGACGGTTTCGTTGGTGGCCCCGGCATGGTGACCACCGCCCGCCGCCAGTATCCCAACCAGTACCTGCATTACCACCGCGCCGGCCACGGCATGATCACTTCGCCCTCCGCCAAACGCGGCTACACGGCGTTTGTGCTGGCCAAGATATCCCGTCTGCAAGGTGCTTCCGGCATCCACGTCGGCACCATGGGCTACGGCAAGATGGAAGGCGAAAACAGCGACAAGAACATCGCTTACATGATCGAACGTGACGAGGCTCAAGGTCCGGTCTACTTCCAGAAGTGGTACGGCATGAAGCCCACCACCCCGATCATCTCCGGTGGCATGAACGCGCTGCGTCTGCCCGGCTTCTTCGAGAACCTGGGTCACGGCAACGTCATCAACACCTCCGGCGGTGGCGCTTACGGCCACATCGACAGCCCGGCAGCCGGCGCGATCTCCCTGCGTCAGTCCTACGAGTGCTGGAAGGCCGGTGCCGACCCGATCGAATTCGCCAAGAGCCACAAGGAATTCGCGCGTGCGTTCGAATCCTTCCCTGGCGACGCCGACAAACTGTATCCCGGCTGGCGCGAAAAGCTGGGCGTGCACAAGTAAGCCCTGCCACGTTGATGCAAGCGAGAAACGCCTCCGGTTCACTGGGGGCGTTTTTCTTCCAGCACGAGGAATGAAAATGATTGAAAACGAAGTTTCAGTGGAGGCCAACGTGAGCGAAGTGAACGTTAAGCAAAGCGGCCATAACTACAAAGACCAGTACAAGATTCACCAGGAACCCTTCTATCAGCAGCAGCGCAACGAGGTCCAGCTGTACGAGGCCGCCTACCGCTCGCGTCTGCCGGTGATGGTGAAAGGGCCTACCGGCTGTGGCAAATCGCGCTTCGTCGAATACATGGCCTGGAAGTTGAACAAGCCGCTCATTACCGTGGCCTGCAACGAGGACATGACCGCGTCTGACCTGGTCGGCCGCTATCTGCTGGAGGCCAACGGCACCCGCTGGCTGGACGGCCCGCTGACCACTGCCGCGCGCCTCGGTGCGATCTGCTACCTGGATGAGATCGTGGAAGCGCGCCAGGACACCACCGTGGTGATCCACCCGCTCACCGACCACCGCCGCACCCTGCCGCTGGACAAGAAAGGCGAGCTGATCCATGCGCATCCGGATTTTCAGCTGGTCATCTCCTACAACCCCGGCTACCAGTCGCTGATGAAGGATCTCAAGCAGTCCACCAAGCAGCGTTTCACTGCCTTCGATTTCGACTACCCCAATGCCGAACTGGAAACGCAGATCGTGGCGAAGGAAACCGGCATGGACGCAGCGCTGGTCGCGAAGCTGGTGAAGATCGGCGGCGTGGCCCGCAATCTTAAAGGACACGGGCTGGACGAGGGCATCTCCACGCGTCTGCTGGTGTATGCGGCGACGCTCATCAAGGACGGCGTGGAGCCGCGCGATGCCTGCCGTATGGCCATGGTGCGCCCGATCACCGACGACGCCGACATCCGCGAAACGTTGGATCATGCCATCGACGCGACGTTTGCCTAAGGTTTGAATGTGACCACGGAAACCGAATATCAGCACCCGCTGATGGCTGCCTACTGGAAGCAGCTCGACACCCGTTTCCCGCAGGTCGAGGAGGTGTTCGAGGACTGCATGGCCGAGGCGTTGGCGGTGCTCACGCGCGCGGGACTCGATGCCTACCTCGAGGCCGCGCGCGTCATCGGCAAGCTGGGGCGCGGGGTCGAGCCGATGCTGGCGTTCATGGAAGCGTGGCCGTCCACTGCGAAGGCGGTAGGCGAATCTGCGTTGCCCGCGGTGATGGTGCTGATCCAGCGCATGCAGAAATCTCCCAACGGTCGCGCTATCGCGCCTTTCCTGCAGACTCTGGCACCGGTGGCACGGCGCCTGAAAGCGCAGGAGCTGTTGCAGGATTACCTGGACATCACCTTGAATTTCATGGAGCGCACCACCGGCTCCATCCACGGCCACCACACCACCTTTCCCAGCCCCGGCCTGCCGGAATTCTTCGCCCAGGCGCCGAACCTGCTCAGCCAGCTCACGCTCGCCGGCCTGAAAAACTGGGTGGAATACGGTATCCGCAACTACCGTACCCACCCCGAGCGGCAAAAGGACTACTTCAGCCTGCAATCGGCCGACAGCCGCGCCGTGCTGCAGCGCGAGCGCCACGGCACCTTATTGGTGGATGTGGAACGCAAGCTGGATATGTATCTGCGCGGCCTGTGGCGGGACAGCGACCACCTGGTGCCGTACTCCACTGCGTTCGACGAAATTCGCAAGCCCATCCCGTATTACGACAAGCTCGGCATCCGCTTGCCGGACGTGTACGACGACGCGGACAACGTCTCCGGCCTCGACCGCTACCGCGCGGTGCTCGCCCACATCGTCGGCCATCGCCGCTGGTCCGAAGCGCAGGTTGCCGACAACTGGAGTCCGTTCCAGCGCATGGCGGTGGAGTTCTTCGAGGACTGTCGCATCGAGACGCTGCTGATCCGCGAATACCCCGGTCTGCGCAAGCTGTTTCTCGCGCTGCATCCGGAGCCTTTGGAGACCTCCTGCGATCCCGAGACCACCTCCTGCCTGCGCCATCGCATGACGATGCTGTCGCGCGCGCTGCTCGATCCGGATCACGGTTACGTTGATGCCGACCTCAACGACTTCGTCGCGCGCTTCCACGCCGTGATGGCGCAGGGCACATCCAGCATGCAGGAAATCGCGTCGCTCGCGCTCTCCTACGTTGCCAGAACGCGCCGCCAGAGCGACCAGTTTGCCAGGGTCCATTTCGACAATACGGTGGTGGACTACCGCGACGACAACCGCCAGCTATGGAAATTCATCGAGGCGGGCGACGAGGAAGACGCCTTCGACGAGGAACGCAAGATCGAGCCGGGCGAGGAAATCCGCGGCCTGCCGCCGCGCCACTACCCCGAGTGGGACTACAGCAGCCAGACCTATCGGCCGGACTGGGCCAGCGTCTACGAAGCGCTGCATCCCAGCGGCAACCCGGCCGACATCGACCGCCTGCTGCAAAAACACAGCGCACTCGCCAAGCAGCTGAAAAAAATGCTCGACCTGCTGAAGCCGCAGGACAAGGTGCGCATCCGTTATCAGGAAGAGGGCAGCGAACTCGATCTCGACGTCGCGATCCGATCGCTGATCGACTTCAAAGGCGGCGCCACGCCCGACCCACGCATCAACATGAGCCATAAGACCAGCGGCCGCGACATTACGGTCATGCTGCTGCTGGACTTGTCGGAATCGCTCAACAAAAAAGCAGCGGGAAGCGACCAGACCATACTTGAATTGAGTCAGGAGGCGGTTTCGCTGCTGGCCTGGGCGATTGAAAAACTCGGCGACCCGTTCGCGATTGCGGGCTTCCACTCCAACACCCGCCATGACGTGCGCTACCTGCACATCAAGGGCTACGGCGAGCACTTTAACGACGACGTGAAAGCGCGGCTGGCCGCGATGGAGGCGGGCTACTCAACCCGCATGGGCGCGGCGATGCGCCACGCTGCGCATTATCTCGCCGCGCGCCCGGCCGACAAGAAACTCATGCTCATTCTCACCGACGGCCGTTCGTCCGACGTGGATGCTCATGATGAGCGCCTGCTCATTGAAGACGCCCGCCAGGCGGTGAAGGAGCTCGACCGGCAGGACATCTTCCCCTACTGCATCAGCCTCGACCCCAAGGCCGACGAATACGTTGGCGACATCTTCGGTCGCCAGTTCACCGTCATCGACCACATCGAGCGGCTGCCAGAGCGGCTGCCGCAATTGTTCATGGCGTTGACGAAGTAGCCGTGAATTATGGGTAGCCTATGGTCAGGACAAAGCACCTGTCGGCGCTGACCAAATCAACGCGCTAAGCTCAAATAACAGTCTCTGGCGCTCTTCCAACTCTTCGGGCCCAAACTTGTTTAGGGCGCTGAATGAAAGGTGATGGGCCTTAGCGAAATCTCGGAAGTCGAGCTTGCTGTGGTACGCATCTGACCGGAGGGTCTCATTCCAGTACAACGTGTTCGCATACGACTTCAGTTTGTGTGCGTATAGCTCGTTGCCACTTGAGATGTTGTCTTTACCTTTGAGCAGCAGCACCCCACCGAGCCGATTCCGTTCAACCTCAAATCGCTCTTCATCACCATCGAATGCAGCCAAGCTTTCGTCATTGCGCGAGAGGATGTGCTCCACATGAAATCCTGTCTTGGCGCCGCGCGAAGTGACAAGCTCCTGCAAGCCGTGCTTCATTTTTAGTTTCATCCCGCTGGAAAGAAGTAGTTCAATTCGCCCAAAAAAGTATCGGATGAACCGTGTGTTGAGTCGATCGATGGACATCGGACGGAACAGGGTGTAGCTGAACACCTGCTTGACCTCTGTGGCTCGCCGCTCGGCAATCTCAGCCATGAGGTGCTTATCAAAGATGGCGGGTATGGCCTCTGCAGGTTTCTCCCTCAACTCTGCGCTGATTTCGAACAACCGAGCTGCGAATTCGTTGCTATCGTAAGCGCCTTGTAACTGCAGCAACGTGAATAGCCTGTCTAACTGTTCCGTGACAACGCGTATTTTGCCCGCTTCGTGCGGATCGTTTACCGTGCAGGCTGAGAGTACTAATAGATACTGGCTGTCCAACTCATTTAAGCTGTTGAAGTACACGGCTGGATACAGTATTTCCTCTTGCAAACTCGCTTTCCATAACTTCGCGTAAAGACTCGCGTAGTAGCTGAAGTCGCCTTTGAGAAAGGCTTTGACTTGCGAGGGTTCATGGTCGAGCTTCAGCATCCCGTTCATGTCAGCCTTGAACATCTCGCGGTGATAGTCACCATCGAAGCGCTGCCCCGACTTGCGTGTATCAGCGAACTTGGCCTTTAGCCAGTAGCGAAAAAAGTTATCGATCTCGTCCTCACGGTTAGCGTTGACCGCTGCAACCCGCTCTTCCCAAATGTCGTTGTACCCACCGCTTTCGAGTTCGAGCTTGTCAATCTGTCCGAGTAGCTTCCCCTTCAGAATCTCGTATGGCTTGAGTCGCACGCCGCGATCATTGATAACCTCAAACACCATCGGTACGTGGGTAGATTCCACCGCTAGGTTGATGAGCACCAAGCGGTACAGGAAGTAGTAAATGAACGTCTCGAATCGATGTTTCGTTGTCAGGCGTTGCCTCAGCTCAGAGGAGATGAGCACGAAGTTTTGAACCATGTTGATAGCGGTCACGCCAGATGAAGTATCTACGGTGGATGGTTCAGCCCCCTCCATCAGAGCCTTGAGGACCTGTATGTGGCGTACATGATTCATCCAAAACTCATACTCCGTTCCCGCGTAACCAGCAATTTTCCTTTCTAGCCAGCCCACGGTTTTGGAATCGAATGCCGTTGCCATTCGATAAAGCTGCACAAGGAATAGAGTCAGCGTCGTTAAGCGCTGCTGACCATCGACCACAAATACTCGCCCCTGCACCGTATTGGTTACATAGGTATTGAGGTAATACCAAGGATAGCGAGCATTGACGTTTTCACCATTAGGTTCAAGCGCAGAATGTTTCGCGTAGGCTTCGTCGAACTGATAGAACATGTCGTCAATTAGTCGGCGAACTGGCTCGTCCGTCCACTTATAATCACGCTGGTAGAAGTCGATGTAGTAGACCGTCGTGGCAAAGGTGCGATCAAGGTTTTGTTTGTCTGGTTGGATATCCATGGGCTTCCCTGTTTCTATTGATTGTTCTATACGGATTTGAACCCAGCCTCATTGAATGAGGCGATGAACAGGTTCAGATAGCGCCGCACCTTTTCGGCTCTAGCGCTATCGCTATCCATCTGTACCTCACTGAGGATGTGGCCTGTGAATCGCTCAGATTCTTTGTTATCGGAAAACAATTGGGTGATGAGTGATGCTGTTTCGGGAAGGCAAAGTTGAGCGGCCTCCCGACCGAGCAGGCCTGCGCCAGCCAGGTCGGGATCGAAGTCTGCCCGAGCCATCAGCGCCTGTTCCGAGTCATATAGACGATCCATATTCCCCGCTTCTGCATACCTCGAAAGGATGTGAAAAAAGTCCTGGGCGTCTTTCCCCCGATTGTCCGGCCAGCGGTCCAACCAGGTGATGAGCTTGAGCACGGCCAGCGAAGGGAGCGAAGCGACAGCCACCGTGAGACCTGGAACAATCTCGACTTCAACAGCGGCATCAGCCGCCTCGCTGAATCCTGCAACGTTCATGACCATGGCACGATCTGGCGGCCAAGCGATCATCCTGCCATCCTGCTCAACACCACCGAATGGCACGAGATCGATCCAGAGGCGATGAATGCTGCGCACGTAGATCAGCCTTTGTATCGCGCCTGGATCAGTTTCAAATATCCCCGTATCTATCAATCCATTTTTCAGAGACTGGAAGGTGGCCCAATCTTTTACTGTCACCCCAAAATCGACATCCCGCGTGGCTGGGCCGGGCCTTTGACCATATACATGCTCCAACAGGATTACTCTGGCCAGCGCTCCAGCCACAAAATAGCGGAGGTTGAGGCTGCGAGCCACCTGATCCACGTGCCGCATGATCTCTAGCTGCGTAGCCTCAACAGGCTTGTCAGACCTGATTTTCAGCGTTGGCCAAGTAACGGTCATAAATCATCCGTGCAGTGTCGAGATTCCTGCTGTCAGTGGTTGCCATGAGGTCGGCATATGCAAGCAAGGGAGGAACGGTGTCATTGGGATATCCTTCTTGCCAGGCAGCTTCTTCGGCCACGTCCCAGAATGCTTCCAGCACTTCGACATCCCCATTCATATCGGGCCTGAGTCGTTGTTCCAGGATCAGCCGGTCGGGCTTGCCATGCAGGTAAATGGTGAAGGTCGCTGGCTTTAAATATCCAGTCAGCTTGTCTGCCGCGACCTCACCACCCCAGCGAGCTTGGTATTCAGCGAGTTCGACGTTCTTCCACCAGTCGGGATGGGGGGCACGGAACCGGCGCGCATTCAGTTTTGGGCGTAGCTTCACGGGATAATAAGCTACCCACTCTTGCGTCAAGCGGTGAGGGTCGAACAAACGCTTTTCACCCCGTAACACCTCATGGAGATGACCTCTGTTCGTCATGTCTTCTAATACCCCGCCAACCGCTCCCAAGGCGACACCTGCTGCCTTGGCGATGTCTCGGTAGCCCCTTCCAGCAAGGGCAGGATTCAGCAACAGCGCGAAGATGATTCGCATCCCTGTTGGTTTAAATACGCGGTGAGGTGTTGCTTTTGTATTCAACTCCTGGATGTCGGGCCTTTTGCGCCCGGCGACGTACACGAACAGGCCAGGGGCATCCAGATAGGCGTTGCCGACGGCATCGAGGAACTGAATTCTCAGTAGCCTACAGCGTTCCGCCATCGCGGCTGTCATATAAGGCACAACCAGCATCCGAGGTTCGCGCTCATTTCTACCCAAATCCTGCCAGGCTTCCAGCATTTTGAAGCGATCAATAACCGTCAGTGTGACCACAGCGGCGTATTTGACGTGCCCTTTGCCTTTCTCGAATTCGACCGTGGCATCAGCTTCCGCATCGAATAGCCCTTGAACTGGGTAAGGGCCGACTTGCGCCCCAATACCGGTCATCTGGCGAAATGCTGCTACGGCTCGCTGTAACAGTTGTTCTGCTTCCCCGGGAATAGGCAGTAAGTCATGGACCATGTTCATCTTTTTAAGCTTTTCACGTTACGTGAACATGAGAATAAATGAACAAACGAGATTGTTCAAGTTGTTTTGATGTTCGCGTATCGTGAACGTGTGATATTTATGAACAAGAGGTCGGGCCGCTTCCTCTAGCGCATTGATAATGTGAGTTTTTTGCGTTCTTGTGGCTTGGTAACATCATGTTACCAAGCTAGACAGTGTCGTCACGTGATATGTTAAAATAGTTTTTTACATAAACTGCGGTGGACGCGAATGGCTGAGGCCTATCAAAGACATGACATCTC
>NZ_BGOW01000027.1 GCF_003851125.1 Sulfuriferula multivorans
GGTCGATGCTCAACACCCCGTCGCTGGTTTTTACGCCGGTGACCATGGCGGTCATGGTGGGTGCGGAATCCGGCGTTTGCTGGTTGGCGGAATAGGTCTTGGACAGCGCCAGGTAAGGCAGCTTTTCAAAGGCCAGCGAGTTTTTCTCGCCATCCTTGCCCTGCAATTGGCCTTCCAGAATGCGCGAGGCCGTCACCGTGGAAATGCCCATGCCGTCGCCTATGAACAGGATCACATTCTTGGCACGGCGCGCGTTGGGGTGAAGCTGCTTGGCTTCCCTGAGCGCTTTCTGGCCGGCCTTGTACCAGGTGGCAGCGCTTTCGACGCCGGCGGCGCTATCTTCCTCGACTTCGGCAGCAGCCAGCATGCTGTGTGCACATAATGCAAAAGCCGTGGCGGCTACGATGGGTTTCAATCCAAATTTCATTTTCATTTTCAGGCTCCCGGAGAAATGTTGGTTTTAAATCAGAATCTGCACTTGCCAATGACTCAACATGTTCAAACCAGTTTTGCGGTGCCGTTGCAGACTGGGCAAACAGACGCAGCCAACTTCAACTGATTAAACAGTGACCCAAGATACCTGACAGATTTGTCAGAATTGTGAATTCCAGAACTCTACAATTTATTGTTTTTACGATTCCTGGGTTATCCATAGCGGATAGTCGCGAGCGACTCGTGTCGCAAATGTGTCACCTGCATCAAGTCCGCCCGCTAAACTGCCGGTATGCCAAAGTCGAAAAAAATGGCCAAGGTCGCCCTTGGCCATTCCAAACCACGCTTACTGGATACGCTAAATGTTCTGCCCGGCTAGCCGGGGATTAACATCAGTCATCCTGACCTGCATGGTGATCCTGCGCATCCCCATCGCGCTGTTCGAAATGCGCATGGTCGAAATCAAACATGCTCATCAGGTCGCCAATCGCCGGGCGGTTGAGCGGCACGTAGGGGTTGTTTTTGGTGGCAATCGGGTTGGGTAGATTGTCGCGGCTACGCTTGGAAAGCGGGTTGAGCCCCCAGTTCTTCTCGATGAACTTGAGGATGGAGGCATGATCGTTGTATACATGGTCGACATACCCTTTTTTGGCGAGTGGGGAAACCACGATCAGCGGTATCCGGGTGCCATCGCCGAAGAAATCCACCGGCTGGATATAGCCTGAGTCATAGTAGCCGCCGCCCTCGTCGGTGGTGATGATAATCGCCGTTTTCGCCCATGCCTTCTTGTCGCTCTTGACGCGCTTGATCACGTCCGCAACGAAGTTCTCGAAATCGGGCATGGTGGCATTCGCCGGATGGCCGGCCTTGCTCTCGAACGGCCGGATGAAGGATACGGCGGGCAAGGTCGCGTCGTTGGTGACATCCTGGTAAAACTGCGTGACATCCTGCAGGTTGTTCTTCAACGGGGTGGTCATCACGCCCTTGAAACCGGTGAACGGATCGCAGATGGTGCAATACTCGTTGGTCGGCGTGACGCCGTCATTGCGCCCGCCGCTGTACCATTTCCAGGAAACGCCTTTGGCCGACAGGGCTTCGGCGATGGTGGGAATGGTCTGCGGCGGCAACGTGAACAGGTTCGCACCCAGTGGTTTCACCGCGCCTGTGGCGGTATATCCCAGCCCGTAGTTGTTCAGCAGATAATAGGTATTGGGTGCGCAGTTGCCGTTGTTAAAGGCGTTGCCCGGCAACGAGTTGAGGTAATCCATGATGGGCGCGACACCAGGCTGCTTGATATCCGAACAGTCCACGTAGGAACCACCGCGATAACCGTCCTGCTTGTAAAAATTATTGGTGCCGGGTTGCGGATCGGGATTCTCGATCTGGTTGGCAGGCGGCATATCCGGCACACCATCCAGATTGTGAAACGCAACGTCGCCCGTGGCAATGGCAATGAAGTTCGCGCCGGTTCCGCCCATGATGGACTGGTGGTAGTTGTCGCTGATTGCATAATGATCCGCCATGGCCTTGAAGAGAGGCGCATCGCCGGTGCTCATGTTATAAAAACCCATCGCTTCGCCGCCCTGAAAGGTGTTGCCGGGCGTGGGGGCTGGCGCACTGTTTTGCGGACCGATGCCGACCGTCTGGTTAGCCCAGACAAACAGATCATTTTTTCCCTTGTTGGATTGCTGCCACATCTGGAAAAAGCGGTGCATCGGGTCGCCGGTGTGTGCGTCATAAGATACATACTTGGTAATCTGGAATGGCCCATTGGGCAGATTTGCCGGGAAGCGCGCATCGGGAACACCCGGCGGCAGGCCTGTTGCATAGGTGGTGGCGGGTTGCAGCAAATGCGCATACGGTCCGGTCAGCGAAGGGTCAATGCTGTAGCTGTTCGGATTGGAAGCCTGCTGCTGCGCTGCCAGCGAGAAGTTGGGGCCGGGCGAACCGTCCGCGTTGATGATGCCTTTGGACAGCAAGTTCTCCACGGTTTGCCCGCGACGCGGCTTGTAGCCGCCATACAGGTTATCAAAGGTATGGTTTTCGCCGATGATCACGATTACGTGCTCGATCGGCGTTGCGGTCTTCAAGCGTTCATGGGAATGTCCATTTTCATCACTTTCATTCATGGCATGGGCAGCGTTGAATTGCCAGATCATGGCAAGGCTAAGCGCCAATACCGATAATTTCGGACTGTTATTCATTTTCATCAGGAACCCCTATGGCTGTTCAATGGTTGAATTTCATGGTTGTCGAGCCTGAGTGCGCCCACGCATGGGGAAATAGGCTCCCTTTGCTGCGCAAAGGCGATGCGCGGATAACACCACGCACGGACCATCCTAGGTGTCCAACATGACGGCCATATTAAAGATGACCTTACCCATGAAAACGTATCTCTTAGCTGATTGTTACAATCAGCAAAAGGAGAACGCAATGAGTGAAGTAAAACGCCGCGCGCAGTACTCACTGGAATTCAAGCAAGAAGCGGTTCGGCTGGTACTGGCAGGCAAAAGCATGGCAGCAGTAGCACGTACCCTGGGCATCGTAGACCAGACCCTGTTCAACTGGGTCAAAGCCCATCGACAGGGACGGCTTGTCGGAGCAGACCGCAAACCGGTCAGCGCTGAGCAAATGGAACTCACACGCCTGCGTGCTAAGAATACCCGCCTCAAGATGGAACGCGACATCCTAAAAAAAGCCACGGCGTACTTTGCACGGGAGCTACTGTGAAGTACGCCTGGATTAACCGGCATACAAGCCGTTGGCCCATCCGCCTGACGTGTGAGGTGTTGAGTGTCAGCGTCAGCGGCTACTTTGCCCACCGTAGCCGGTCAACACAGCCTGGCACGCCTGAGCTCAAGCGCATCAGTGCTGCCGCCTTGCTGACCCACATCTGCGCCATCCATGCCCAGGTGCGGCAGGAATACGGCAGCCCCAGAATGTGGCGAGAGCTACAACACAGAGGCATCCCGGTAGACCAGCGTGACGGCGCTGATGTATTCCGGGCCGTTGTCGCAGCGGATCGCCTTCGGTGCGCCGCGCCACTCGATGACCTGGTCCAGCGAGCGGACGACACGCTCTGACGGCAGCGAGAAATCGACGTCAATGCACAGCCCTTCCCGGTTGAAATCGTCGATCACGTTGAAGAGCCGGATGCTGCGGCCATCGGCCAACTGATCGTGCATGAAGTCCATCGACCCTACTTCATTGATCTGCGCCGGCACCGCCAGTGCCAGCGGTTTCTCACGCACCAGGCGCTGTCTTGGCTTGATGCGCAGGTTCAGTTCCAACTCCCGGTAGATGCGGTAGACGCGTTTGTGGTTCCAGCCGAACTGCTTCACGTTGCGCAGGTACAGGAAGCACAGGCCGAAGCCCCAGTTGCGCTGGTGCGTGGTCAGCCGGATCACCCAGTCGGCTATCGCAGCGACATGCGCGAAGTGTTTGCGGTGTCCGACATCGTGCTTTCACTGTCCAGCAAACCGGAGTCATTTGGCCGCACGGTGCTGGAGGCGCTGCGGCTGGGCACGCCGGTGGTCGGGTATAATCACGGCGGCGTCGGCGAGATACTGGCGGCGGCCTATCCTGCCGGGCTGTTTGAACTGGGGGGATATGGATATGCTGGTTGAACGCGTTACCGAATTACTGGAACAGCCGGTGGGGTTGCCGATTCTGGCGTTTACCCTTTGGCAGCGATGTTGGACGATACACTGGCGGTTTATCTGCACTCAGCGCGAGCATAAGCGCGCACATTTATCTGGATTGGTACTATGACTTTGGTGTGCAGGATTTGCGGCAACGTGGAAGGCAACATCCCTTATCGCGTTCGAGAAATGATGTTCGGCACACGCGAAGTATTTGATTATTTCCAATGCAAACAATGCGGCTGTCTGCAAATAGCGGACATCCCAACCGACCTCGCGCGCCATTATCCGAACGACTATTTCTCCTTCAAAAAATTCAGCCGCTCCACGCAAAATCCATTACGTGGCTTTTTCGACCGGCATCGGGTCATGCAAGGTCTGGGACAGCCAGACTGGATAGGGCGTTTCGCGGGCCTATTTGCCAAACCACTCAATTATGTTGAATGGCTCAATAAAACCAGGCTGGATACGCGTGCCAGCATACTGGATGTGGGCTGCGGGCGCGGAAAGCTGCTACTGAGAATGCGCCTGGGTGGCGTGCAGGATTGCACCGGGGTCGACCCTTTCCTGACAGAGACGGTTCGCTATGACAATGGCGTGACCATCCACAAAACCAGTCTCACAGAATTTGCCCGAACCGCTTCCAAAAAATACGATCTGATCATGTTCCACCACTCCCTGGAACATATGGAGAACCCCGGCGAAATGTTGAAAAGCGCTGCGCGTCTCCTGTCCAGCAGGGGCACCATCATGGTCAGAATTCCGGTCGCAGACTGCTATGCCTGGGAACATTATGGCGTCAACTGGATGCCTCTCGACGCGCCCCGGCATCTGTATTTGTTGACCCGGAAGAGTATGCAGATTCTGGCCGAGCAGGCCGGGCTGCAGATATGGCGCACCGAATACGACTCCACCATCCAGCAATTTACCCATAGCGAACTCTACTGTCGGGATATCCCGTTGAATGTCAGCGAAAAGGAAAAACGCATCTTCTCGCGGGCAAAAATCAAGGAATTCAAGCGCCAGGCCGAGCAACTGAATCAACAGCAAAGAGGCGATCAAGCCGTGTTTTATCTGTCTTTGGCCGGCATCTCGCCTCAGGCGAACTGAAGTGCGCATCCTGCTGGTCGCCAAACCCTGGAAAGGCGGGCTTGCGCAATACCTGTTCGATGCCCTGCAGGACTTGTTCCCCGGACAGGCGCAGTGGATGACTACCTACCCTGACAGCCTTGCCGACTATCTGGCCTACCGTATTGATAAGCGCAAATGGCAGCGCGACCGGGTCGCACGGATCAACGCCAGCGACTATGACTGCGCGCTGTTCATCAACCACATTCCCGCTTTCAGAGATTTGCACACTGACCGCAAGCACATCCTCTGGCTCACTGATGCGCCGAGGTTGTCAGTGGGTGATTGCACCCCTTTTAAGCGTATTTATCTCTCGGATGCGGGTTATGCGGAAGACTTGTTCAAGGTCATCAATCCGGCGCATTACCGGGGGGAACTGGCATTTGCCTGCCACCCCAAGGTGCATCGCCCTGCCCCGGCAGCGCGCAATCCGACAGGCTGCTGTTTTATTGGCAACAAGGATAACCAGCGCGACCTCTGGCTGAATGGTCTGATTGCATCAGGCATGCGGCCGGTGGTGTATGGCAATTACTTCCTGCGTACACGCCTTTTCTGGCAGCACCCGCAACTGTTTCGCCCAGCACTCGCCAACGCAAAAATGGGGGAAGTCTATGCACGCCATCGTATCTCGCTCAACATCCACGCCCAGGTGGTGCGGCACGGCACCAATATGCGCAGTTTCGAATGCGCGGCTTACGGCATCCCGCAGGTCCTCGATTATCGGGATGGACTCGCACAATATTTCGAGCCTGACACCCAGATGCTGATCAGCCATACTCCCGGGCAAATGGCAGACCAGGTAAAATATCTGCTGGCGCATCCTGATGCCGCCGCTGGCATCGCGCAACGGGCGCGTACTCGCGCCTTGGCCGAACATACCTATTACCATCGCCTGCTCTCGATACTTGCGGACTGGTTGTCGCCAGCCGCCAATACTGCCAGCAGGCAACTTGTCACATCTCTCATTGCTCACCAGGAAACCCCCGCATGACTTCCTCTGAACCCGTTGTTCTCTCTACCCCCGCCGGATCATTTGCGAACGCCGTGCGCCAGCATGGCTGGTGGCTGATCGCCGCATTTGTTTTCGCCTCACCCATGGGCAAAGGCTTTGAGGTACCGCTGGCGCTGATGACCTTCGGCGGTATTGCGCTGATGTTCAAGGATGGACGCGCCATCTGGCGGCACCCTTCGATGCGCTGGCTGCTGTTGCTGTTCGTCTGCATCTGGCTTCCGCTGGTGACGGCGTTGCCGGATGCAATCACCTTCGAGCCGGCTGCCAGCACGGCACTGGCTTATGTACGCTTTCCGCTGGCCGGTGTATTTGCGCTGTATGCGCTGCGCGATGAGGCCAGCCGCAGCAAGCTGTTCATAGCCATCACGGTGCTGCTGAGTTTGTGGATTGCCGATGGACTGCTGCAAGCCGCCATCGGTCATGATGTATTCGGCTATCAACCCGCCGGCGGCCGTATCACCGGTCCGTTCGCCAAGCTCACCATGGGACTCATCTTGGCGGTGCTGGCACCGATCTATTTTGAAGTCATCCGCCGTTATGCGGCACGCTCAAGTGGCTGGTACTGGCTGGCATTGCTGCCTTACTCCGCGGCAATTCTGCTATCGGGCAGCCGCGCTGCGTGGGGAATGTACGCTGCAGGGATGGTGGGCTTTGCCGTGTATGCCTATTTCACCGCACCCAGACGCCACTTGGGCCGGGCAATCCTGATAGTTTTGCTGTGCGCCGCGTCGATCGGGGCGCTGATTGCCGTCTCCCCGCCTCTGCAGGACAAGCTGCGTGTCACAGCCGGTCTGTTCAGCGGCAATTATGAAAAAATGGACGAGGCAACAAGCATCCGTCTGCCGATCTGGAAAACCGGCATCAACATGGTCAAGGAGCATTGGCTGAACGGGATCGGCGCACGCGGCTTCCGCTACATCTATCCCCAGTATGCAGCCCCGGACGACCCTTTCATGAAGGTCAACCCAACCTCCGGCCCCACCCATCCACACCAGATCACGCTGGAAATTCTGATTGAAACCGGTGTAATCGGGCTGCTGGGCTTCGTGGCGTTCCTGATTCTGATGCTACGCCGCACCTGGCAGGCGATGCGCGCCGGCAATACCTACGCCGTACCATTGGGGCTGTCGGTGCTGGTGGCAACCCTGCCGGTGAATGCGGGCATCGCATTTTATGGCAGCATTTTGTCAGCGCTGGTGTGGTGGCTGGTTGCGTTGTATTGCGCGACATTGATCCAGGCAGATAATTAAGGCTGGAAAAGCGGTCGAAGCCACAGAGAACACTGAGAAAAAATGTTTTGGTGTTTTTCCAGCATCACTTGTCAAAAAAACGATTCACCTCAAAGCCTGCGCGACTCTCTGTGACCTCTGTGACCTCTGTGTTCTCTGTGGCTAAATGCCTTTTTCAGGTTAAAGTCAGGTCGCTGCAGCGCCCACCCAATCATGCAGCGTCCCAGTTCGGCCTTCCATAAAACGCTCATACCACAACCCATACTGCAACAAGGCCCAGACAAAGGTGGTTTCATCCCCGCTGCGGGATTGTCGGTCAATCAGCCGCGTCAGCGACTCGGTGCGCATCGCCTGGAACGCCGCATGGCCACGACAAGCCGCACCTAACTGCGCCATACGCTCGCCGCGCAGCCATTCTCTGACCGGTACGGTGAAACCTTTTTTCTTGCTCCACAGGTGATCTTTCGGCAAAAACTGCTCGGCCCAGCGGCGCAGGAATATTTTGCCGGTGCGGCCTTCCACCTTGAGCCGGTCCGGCAGCGCCAGGCCGAATTCCACCACGCGATGGTCGAGGAACGGCACGCGCCCTTCCACGCCATGCGCCATCATCATGCGGTCGGCCTTCACCAACAGGTCGTCGGCAAGCCAAGTGGCAATGTCGGTATATTGCATGCGCGCCAGATTGCTCCAGCGCGGGTTGGCTGCGCGCCAGGCCTGTATGAAAGGAGCACGGGCAATGCTTTCCACGTCACTGCCATTGAACAAATCCGCAACAGACACTGATTTTGCCAGCCCGCGGGTGCGGTAGCCGCCGCTGCCAGGGTGTTGCAGCGCCTGCCACAACCGTTTGATGCGGGGTGCGCGATAGCGTCCGTAACCCGCAAAGACTTCATCGCCGCCTTCGCCGGACAGCACCACTTTGACGTCCACGCTGGCGCGCCGGGCCAACAGCCAGGTGGGCAGGTTGGCGTAGTCGGCCATCAGCTCGCCGGAGACGGCGATGGTGTCGGGTAGCACCGCCAGCAGTTCGCGCTCGCTGAGAGCCAGCTCGGTATGCTGCGTGTGAAACTGTTCGGCGATGCGGCGCGCAGTGGCGAGTTCGTTATTCACCGCCGCGCCGGGAAATCCCACCGAATAGGTATGCAGCGGCTGGTCGCTGTAACGGCGGATCAGCGCCACCAGCGTGGAAGAATCCACACCGCCCGAGAGAAACACGCCGAACGGCACGTCGGCGCGCAGATGCTGCTGCACCACGGTCGCCATCAGATCGTCGAAGCGGCGTGCCGCCTCCGCATAAGAAATTTCCAGCGGCTCGACATCGCTTAATTGCCAGTAGCGTCTGCGCGCGGTAATGCGACCGCCGCGCACTTCCACCAACTCGCCGGGCCATACTTTTTCGATGCCGGCGACGATGGTGCGCGCACCGCTGATGAAATTGCTCTGGAAATATTGCAGCAGCGCGTCGGGCTCGATGCGTGCAGGCTCGCCTGCCGGCAACAGCGCTTTGATTTCGGAAGCGAACACGACGCCCGCGCTATCCGCCTTGATGAACAGCGGCTTGATGCCGAGCCGGTCGCGCGCCAGCAGCAGGCGATCGCGGGCCACGTCGTACAGCGCAAAGGCAAACATGCCGAACAGATGCCGGACAAAATCATCGCCATATTCGCGGTAGGCATGGAGGATGGTTTCGCAGTCGGAATGCGTGCTGAACACATGGCCGCGCGCTTCCAGCGTGGCGCGCAACTCGATGTGGTTGTAGATTTCGCCGTTGGCCACCACACACAGCTGGCGATCCCGGGTATACAGCGGCTGGTTGCCTCCGGCCAGATCGATGATGGACAGCCGGGTGTGCACCAGGCCCAGCCTGGCGGTCTGGTAATAGCCAGTCGCATCCGGTCCGCGGTGGTGCAGCGCAGCCGCCAGTTGCGTAAGCGCTGCTTGCGGCACCGCTGCCGACACCGAATAAATGCCCGCAATGCCGCACATCAGCGCAGCGCCGCCAGCAGGTGTTGATGCAGTGCGGTGTATTCGCCCACGATTCCGGCTTCCGAAAACTGCTGCTCAAGCTTATGGCGCGCCTGCGCGGCAAGCTTGCTGCAAGCGCTTTCATCCCCGATCAGCGCGCGTATCGCGCCGGCCATGGCAGCGGCATCCTCCAGCGGGGTGAGCACACCGTCCACGCCTTCCTCGATCAACTCCTGCGCGCCCTGGCTGCGCGTGGACACCACCGCCACCCCCTGTGCCCAGGCTTCCAGGATCACATTGCCCAGCGGCTCGTGCCGCGACGGGCAGACGAACACATCGGCGCTGCGATATACCGGCGCGGGGTCGGCCTGCCAGCCCAGCCAGTGTACTCGGTCACCGATGCCGAGCTGCGCCGCGTGCTGGTGCAGCGCAGCGCGCAACGGACCGTCGCCCGCAATCGCCAGATGCAAGGAGCGGCCTGCCAGCTGCGCGGGCAATAGATGAAAAGCGTCGAGCAAATCCGCCATGCCTTTGTTCGGGTGCAAACGGCCCACCGCCGACACGACCCAGGCATCGTGCGGCAAGCCCAGTGCATGGCGGTGCATGGCTTGCTCCGTAACACCGAGCGGCGCGCCCGGCTCGACGAAATTGCCGATATGGAACACGCGCTGCGCAGGCAGTCCATGCTGGATGAGGTAATCGCAAATGCCGCGCGTATTGCCTACCCAGGCGTGGGCGTGGCGGTAACCCTTGAGGTCGTAATAGCCGCCCAGACGCGCCACATGCACCGGTTTTTTCCCGAGCTTGAAATGGGTGAGGCGCGTGGCACGCCCCATGTAGGTCTGCACGATGTCGGCACCCTCGGCGCGGGCGGTCATGCCGATTTTCCAGCGTGAAGGCAAGTCCCACACACTGCGCAACGGCAGATGGCGCTGCTGCACGTTGGCGCTCAGTTCGGCGTTGATCGCACTGCCCGGCGGCGTGATGCTGGTGACACGCTCGCCGCGCTGCGCCAGCGCGTTCACCAGGCGCGCATAGAACCGTTCCGCGCCGCCGGATTGCTTGCTGCCGATAATGTGCAAGGAATGGATGTTCATGGCGAGTTCAGCAGATCGTTCAATTGTTCGGCTACCCTTGCCACATCGAGCCGGGCAAGGTCGTTGCCCGGCGCAATCAGCCAGCGCGCACGGGCGCCCCAGGGATGATAACGCAGCGGCTCGCCCGGACCGAATACGGTAAGCGTAGGGGTGCCGACTGCGCTGGCGAGGTGGCCGAGGCCGGAGTCATTCCCCACAAACACCGTTGCGCGTTGCAACACGGCAGCGGCCTCCAGCAGACCGCTTTTACCCGTCAGATCGAGGCAGGGCAAGGACAGCGTGCGGGCGATGTCCGCCACACGCGCACTGTCGGCAGCGCTCCCCAGAAAAATCACGGCGTCGAATTGTCCGCTGCAGTGCTGCGCCAGTTCAGCAAAGTGCGTGGCCGGCCAGATCTTGCCTTCCCAGTTGGCGCCCGGCCCCAATGCCAGCCAGCGTTTGCCGGGCAGCCCTTGCAGCCAGGCTGCCACACGCGCATGGATCGCCGGTGCTATCCATAACTCAGCGGGCGGTGGCTGGCTGTGGCCCAGCAGCGGTTCAATTGCCATGAAATGCCGCACCACGCTATGGCGTTCAGGCGGGTGATGTTTGACTTTATGCAAGCGCCGTCTGGCCCGCAGCAGCCAGCCTAGGCCATCGGTGCGCAGGTCCACGATGAGGTCGTAGCGCTTGCGCCGCAGTTGCCTCACAAAGGCCAGCTTGTCGCGCCAGCGCGCATTTTTGTGCTTGAGAATGATCTCGTCGAGTGCATCGAAGTGTTCGAACAAGGCGGCCGAACGCGCATCGGCGACGATGTCGAAGCGCGCCTGCGGATAGCGTGCGTGCAATGCGGCCAGCACCGGGGTGGTCATGACCGCGTCACCGATATTGCTCAGGGTGACGAACAGAATGTGGCGCGGGTCAGGCATCTGGAAGCGCCTCAAGGATTCTGGCCGGCACCCGGACGATGGCTTGCGCTGGCGGTGCAGTGAGCAATGCCAGAACCTGCGCCGGGTGCACCTCGCGCATGCACGAGTGATGCGCGCAATGCTTGCGATAGCAATTGCTGCACGGCAAGTCGGCCTGGATGGCGATAACCCGGTCGCCCAGCGGTTTGACGCGGGTGGGGTCGGTAGGCCCGCAAATCACTACTTGCGGACGTTCGCTGCAGGCGGCCAGATGCGAGGTGCCGGTGTCGTTGCCGATGATGCAGCGGGCATGCCCGGCCAGCGGAATGATGTCCAGCATTTCGGTGGCGCCGCACAGATTCACTGCCGCTGCACCTATGCTGCCGGCGATGGTGTTGCCCAGTTCGGCCTCATCCGGGCCGCCTGCGATGACAATGTGCCTGACCAGCCCCTCTGCCAGCAGCAAGCGGCCCAATTCGGCGTAGTTTTGCTCTCCCCAGCGTTTGAGGTAACCGCGCGGATGGCAGCCGGGGAACAGCAGCGCATAGTTTCCATCCGCGATGCCATGTTGGGCCAGTAGATGTTGCACACGTTCACGGTTGTGCTCCGGCACCGCCAGCACCGGATGGCTGGTGGTTGTGGGAATACCTGCCAGCTTGAGCGCAGCGCGCATGCGCAGCACCGGGTTGATGTCCAGCGGCAGGTCGTCCGGACCGATGGTGTATGGCCAAAAACCATGATTGCCGACGCGATGGCGGATCCCCTTGCCGGTGAGTTGCAACGCGCCAAGCAACAAACGGCTGCGGTCACTGGTCTGCAGATCTACGACCAGATCGTAGCGCCCTGCGCGTATGCTGCGCAGCCAGCGCAGCATGGCGCCGAACCTAGCTGATTTTGGACGCGTATCCAGCGCGATGATTCTCGCAAAGCGCGTATCGGCGGCAAACAGTGCCTGATTGGCGGGTTGGGTATTTAAATGGATTTCGGCACGCGGAAAAGCGCGGCGGATATCCTCGAACAATGCGCTGGCCATCACCAGATCGCCCAACGCACTCCATTTGATGATCAGGATGCGCTGGATGGATGAATCGGCGGGCAGGTCGACGGGCTTTGCCGACAACGGGCGTCAATCCGTCTTGATGGCCGAAGCGATGCTGTCCAGTACCGGCTGGATTTCTGCGCGCTTCAATTTGAGCGAGGCCTGGTTGACCACCAGGCGCGAACTGATGTCCATGATGTCTTCCACAGCCACCAAACCATTGGCCTTGAGCGTACTGCCGCTGCTCACCAGATCGACGATTACATCGGCGAGCTTGACCAATGGCGCCAGCTCCATCGAACCATACAGCTTGATGAGATCGACATGGACGCCCTTGGCGGCAAAGTATTCGCGTGCGGTTTTCAAGTATTTGGTGGCCACGCGCAGGCGCGCGCCCTGATGCACGGCCTGTTCGTAGTCGAAAGCCGGGTGGGCTGCCACCATCATCTTGCAACGCGCGATGTTCAAATCCAGCGGCTGGTACATACCCTCGCCGCCGTGCTCGATCAACACATCCTTACCCGCCACGCCGATATCCGCCGCGCCGTATTGCACATAGGTAGGCACGTCAGAGGCACGGATAATCACCAGGCGCACATCGGGCCGGTTGGTGGCGATAATCAGCTTGCGCGATTTTTCCGGATCCTCGCGTGGAGTGATCCCTGCAGCTTCGAGCAGCGGCAGGGTTTCCTGGAAAATGCGGCCTTTGGACAGTGCAATGGTAATCATGGGTACCTCTGGTCATTTTACGCGACGAATACTCGCACCCAATTGGGCGAATTTTTCCTCGATGCATTCGTAGCCACGGTCGATATGATAAATGCGTTCAATGATACTTTCACCTTCGGCCACCAGCGCCGCCAGCACCAATGACGCCGAGGCGCGCAGATCGGTCGCCATGACCACTGCGCCTTCCAGCTTGTCTACGCCACGCACCAGAGCGGTGTTGCCTTCCACCGAGATGTCGGCACCCAGGCGCTGCATTTCCTGCACATGCATGAAGCGGTTTTCGAAAATGGTTTCGGTGACCGTCCCCACGCCCTCGGCGATACAGTTAAGCGCCATGAATTGTGCCTGCATATCGGTGGGAAATGCCGGGTAAGGCGCGGTTTTGAGGTTCACCGCCTTGGGGCGGGTACGCATTTCCAGGCTGATCCAGTCGTTACCCACATCGATATGGGCACCGGCTTCGCGCAACTTGTCCAGCACCGATTCAATAATGTCGGCACGCGTATTCAACACTCGGATCTGCCCCTGCGTGATCGCGGCAGCCACCAGGTAGGTACCGGTTTCAATCCGGTCAGGCATGATTTTATGGGTGGCGCCGTGCAGCTTGTCGACCCCCTCAATAACGATGACATCGCTACCCGCGCCTTCAATTCTGGCGCCCATCGCAATCAGGCAATTGGCCAGATCCACCACCTCCGGTTCACGCGCCGCGTTCTCCAGAAAGGTGGTGCCATCGGCCAGGGTAGCAGCCATCATCAGGTTTTCAGTACCGGTCACGGTCACGGTATCCATGAAAATGCGCGCCCCCTTGAGACGGCTAGCCTTGGCGTGGATGTAGCCGTGTTCGATGTGGATTTCCGCACCCATCGCCTGCAAACCCTTGATATGCAGATCGACCGGGCGCGAACCAATGGCGCAGCCGCCCGGCAACGATACCCTGGCTTCACCATAGCGCGCCAGGATGGGGCCAAGCACCAGAATCGATGCGCGCATGGTTTTGACCAGTTCGTAGGGCGCCTCAAGCTTGTCCAGATGCGCTGCCTGCAACGCCACGCCGCCCTGGTCGTCGAGCGAGACCTGCATGCCGAGATGGCCGAGCAGTGTCAGGCTGGTGCTGATGTCCTTGAGTTTGGGCAGGTTTTCCAGATGCAGCTTATCCGCGCTGAGCAGGCCGGCACAGAGTATCGGTAGCGCTGCATTTTTCGCACCAGAGATGCGCACTTCTCCCGACAGACGTGCGCCGCCCTGTATCGCCAATTTATCCATCAGTTATTTCCTGCTGCCCATTCTTCCGGGGTCAGGGTTTTCATGGAAAGCGCGTGGATTTCCGCCTTCATGCGATCGCCCAGCGCGCGGTACACGATCTGGTGCTGCTGCACGCGATTTTTGCCGCGGAATTCAGCGCTGACGATGAGCGCTTCAAAATGCTGGCCATCGCCGGCCACGCGCACGAGTTCGCAGGGCATGCCCTGTTCGATATATTGCTGGATGTTTTCGGGAGTAACCATGTCTATTAATGCCGGAGTTTGTAGCCGCTTTTGAGCAGAATCAGGGTGAGTGCGGATAATGCCACAAAGCACACCCCTACGACCAGCAGGCTCAATTGCGGCGTTACGTCGGCAATGCCGAAAAAGCCGTAGCGGAACCCGTCTATCATGTAAAAAATCGGGTTAAAACGCGACACCTCCTGCCAGAATGCGGGCAATGAGTGGATCGAGTAGAACACTCCGGAGAGAAACGTCAGCGGCATGATGAGGAAATTCTGAAACGCAGCCAGCTGGTCGAATTTTTCCGCCCAGATACCGGCGATAATTCCCAGTGCGCCGAGGATACCCGTACCCAAAAACGCAAAAACAATCAGCCACAGCGGATGCAGAATGGTGAGCTGGGTAAACGCCAGCGTGACCACAAATACACCCAAACCAACCACAACGCCGCGTACCACCGAGGCGAGCAGGTAAGCCGCAAAGAACTCCAGATAGGACAGCGGCGGAAGCAGCATGAATACAATATTGCCGGTGATCTTGGATTGAATCAGGCTGGACGAACTGTTGGCGAAGGCATTCTGCAGCATCGACATCATCACCAGTCCGGGTACCAGAAACGCAGTGTAGCGAACGCCCGGATAAACCTGCACATGCGCTTCCAGCACGTGTGAAAAAATCAGCAGGTAGAGCAGCGCGGTAATCACCGGCGCCAGCACCGTCTGGAACGACACTTTCCAGAAGCGCAACATCTCCTTGTACAGCAGAGTGTAGAAACCGACCATCACGACGCCCCCATTACCTGGACGAAAACATCTTCCAGATCCGGCTGGGTGAGCTCCATTTCCTGAATGCAAATACCCGACTCGCGCAACTGCGCCAGCACCCCCTCCATATCCGCGTAGTGATCCAGTGCCAGTACATACAAACCTTCGGTGTAACTGACAACACGTGCGGCCAGTCCGGCAGGTAGTGCGTCGGGTGTAATCCTTAAGCACAGATGGCGCTCGGCGATACTCTTCAGGAGGTTGGCAGTGCTGTCCAATGCCACGATACGACCCTGCTTGAGCATGGCGACCCGATTGCACAAGGCTTGCGCTTCTTCCAGATAATGGGTGGTGAGTACGATGGTGTGACCATCCTCATTGAGCTTGCGGATGAAAGCCCACAGTGACTGACGCAGTTCCACGTCCACCCCGGCGGTCGGTTCATCCAGGATAATCACTGGCGGCTTGTGCACCAGTGCTTGCGCAACCAGCACGCGTCGTTTCATGCCACCGGATAATGTACGCATGTTGCGATCGGCCTTGTCGAGCAAATCGAGATGCGCCATGATCTCGTCGATCCAGTCGTCATTGTGGCGCAGGCCGAAATATCCGGATTGAATGCGCAGTCCCTCGCGCACGGTGAAAAAAGGGTCGTACACCAGTTCCTGCGGCACTACGCCGAGCGCCGTGCGCGTGGCGCGGTAATCTTTCACCACGTCGTGACCCATCACTGCGGCGCTGCCGCTGCTGGCCCGAGTGAGCCCGGCAAGGATGCTGATAAGCGTGGTTTTGCCCGCGCCATTAGGGCCCAGCAGGGCAAAAAATTCGCCTTGCTGCACTTCCAGGTCAATGCCCTGCAAAGCATGCAAACTGCCGAAATGCTTGTGTAACTGGCGAACCAGAATGGCCGGTGTAGTGCCCATTTATTGCGGGATCAAATCCAATACGCCGTAAAGCGTGGCGAGCCCTCTCAGATTGGCAGGCAGATTGATGCAGCGCAGTTCAACTCCAGCGTGCTCGGCCTCACGTCGACATTCAATAATCAGGGCGAGCGCTGCCGAATCGAGCTCGTTCACCTGGTGAAAATCGATGATATTTGCGCCCTGCCTGATGGCATCGGTGCTGGACTTGAGCACCTGGGTAATGGTGGAAATAGTCACTTCCGCATCGAGAACGCAGATGGCGTTTTCGACTGCTGTCATTTGTGCGTACTATGCGATTTTTTATCCATCCCGGCTCCCGGTTTTTCGGGCTGATGGCCAGTATTCTGCTGATTGCGGCTAGCGAGCGTGCGAATCAGCCCATCAATGCCAGACTGGCGAATTTCCGTACCAAACGAGCTACGATAGTTGGTCACCAGACTGACGCCGTCGATAACCACATCGTAGACTTTCCAGCCGAAGGACGTTTTTTCCATACTGTAGTCAATCGGGATAGGCTGCGCGCCGGGCTGCTTGACCTGCGTCTGCACTGTCACGTCGGTCGCGCCGGGAGTCATGCTGAAAGGTTTGAATTCAATGGTCTGATTATTGAATTCGGTCAGCGAACTGGCATAGGTGCGCACCAGCAGGGTACGAAATTCCTGAATCAGCGACTGGCGCTGAGCCGGCGTGGCCCGCGGCCAATATTTTCCCACAGCAAGCATGGTCATATGGTTAAAGTCGAAATTGGGCAGGACCTTGGCGTCCACCAACTCGTATACCTTGTGGGTGTCGCCAGCCTGAATGTCCTTGTCCTTTTTGAGAATGGCAACCACTTCCTGGGTGGTGGTCTTGACCAGCACATCGGGCGACACATCGGCGGCCGCAGCCGGTCCGTGGGCGGCAATCAAAAGGCTCAACGCTGCCAGACTCCCCAGCAGCCATTTCTCTACCTGCGTAAATGATTTCACTATGGGTTCATCCTTCATGATTAAATTTGTACTCGGGTTCATTTTATTTGAGTTCGCCGGCGGCACGGTACATTTGGGCAACATCCATGTTGTAATCGTTCACCGTTTTCAGATACTCCGCTTGGGTCAGCGCATAGGTTTTCAGGGCATCAGCCACTTTGTCTGCCGATTCAAGACCGGCATTGAAATCTGCCAGTGAAGAAATCATCCAGCGCCGCGCCGCTGTGGCACCTTCGGCCAGATCCTGCAGCGCCTGATAGTTAGCGTGAACATGCTGGTAGGCTTCGGATACCTGAAATGGAATCCCGGCTTGCGCGTACTGGTTTTTATAATTGAGTGCTTCCAGTTCGGCCTGCTCCTGCGCCACCTTGGCATCGGTTACGTCAAATGCCATGTCCCATTTAACCCCCACAACCGGCGTTGCGCCGACATTGTTAAATGGATCATATACGTAGGGATTGTTCAGCCGGTCACGCCGCGATGCGTAATTCGCAGTACTGACAATACCCGCATAAACGTTCGGATACTTCTCCGATTTTTTTGCGGCAACCAGTGCGCGGCGAGCACGCATCCCCGCTTCCAGCTGTGCCATTTCCGGACGATCCTGCAATGCTTTTGACTGTAATTCTGCCAGGCTATCCTTGGGCAACGCTACCGGGGTCAGGCTATCATCCGCTACTTGCAAATCGGCATCCATCCCCACACCAGTGAGTACCTTCAAACCATTCAGGCTGATTTTTTCAATGGCTTTGGCCTGGCTCAGATATTTTCCCAACATGCCTCGCGCCGCTTGCATCGCGTACAAATCGGATTGCTTGGATTCACCATTATCATCCTTGAGGTTTTGGCTGACTCGCTTCAGCGCGCTATCCAGCCGATTCTGCACATCTTCCAGGAAACGGCGTGAATCACGCGCAGTCAAATAGCCATAATAAGCACGCTTGACATCCATTACCGTGTCCGCCTTGCTGATACGCACATCACCGCGCTTGACATCGATATTGCCCTCTGCGGCCTCGCTGTAATGCTTGATTTTTCCAAACGTAAACAGCGGCTTGATTAACGCAACCTGCAACGAAGTCCAGTCGGACAGACCGCCCGGAAATGGGCCATCGGTACGCGGCGTCGTGCCGGATGTCGCCCCGCCCTGATAAAAGCCACCGCTCACTGCGGGTGCCAGACCTACGAACAGGTTGGCATTGATACGCCAGCCATCATTGGCTTGCGCCTCTTCGAGCAGCGCACGCGCCGATTCCACCAGTTGTTCGCGCTCCTTGACCCGAGGATCGGCATTCAGACTCATTTGCACCGCCTGCAGCAAATCGACGGTCTGCGCGAAGCTGGCTGCTGGAAAGGCAACCGCCAGCACCAGCATGAATCCCGATAAACCATTCATCATCTTAATATTCATTGCTGGGTTCCTTGAGTTGCAGGCGCGCCTGCGGCGGGTGCGGGCGATTTGTCCGAACCACCGGCAGCCTTGCTATAGAGAAAATTGCTGATCAGGTTCTCCAATACCACGGCCGACTGGGTAATCTGGATTTTATCGCCATTCGCGAGCTTTTTGTCACTGCCACCGGCATCCAGGCCTATATATTGTTCACCCAGCAATCCTGAAGTCAGAATGGCCGCGATAGTGTCCTTGGGGAAGGTATAGCGTTTATCCAGGCTCAAGGTGACCCTTGCTTCGTAAGTCTTGTCGTCAAACGCAATCTCGCTCACCCGCCCGACCACCACACCCGCACTTTTTACCGCGGCGCGCGGCTTGAGCCCGCCAATATTGTCGAAGTCGGCCGTTACTGTATAGGCATCGGACAGATTTACGCTTCTCATGTTCCCCACCTTAAACGCCAATACAAGCAAAGCCGCCAGTCCCGCCGCTACAAACACACCTACCCATAAATCGAGAGTAGTTCTTCCCATTTCTTTATACCCCTTTGAACATGAATGCGGTGAGCACAAAATCCAGCGCAAGTATCGTCAGCGAGGAAGTCACCACCGTACGCGTGGTCGCACGCGACACACCCTCCGCTGTGGGTGGCGCGTCGTAGCCTTCAAATAACGCAATGGTCGTCACCGCGAAACCGAACACACAACTCTTGATGAAGCCATTAACCACATCGTGGCGCACATCCACCGCCGCCTGCATCTGCGACCAGAATGCACCGTCGTCGACGCCTATCAGCACCACACCCACAAGATATCCGCCAAATACACCCATCACCGAAAAAATCGCCGCCAATAGCGGCATCGAAATGACACCACCCCAGAAGCGCGGCGCCACAATCCTTGCGATAGGGTCTATCGCCATCATTTCCAGGGCTTTTAATTGCTCCGTGGTTTTCATCAGACCGATTTCAGCAGTAATCGCGGATCCGGCACGACTGGCAAACAGCAAAGCAGCCACAACCGGTCCAAGTTCGCGCACCAGCGACAATGCAACCAGCACCCCCAGGGATTGTTCCGAACCATAGGTTTTCAAGGTTTCATAACCCTGAAAACCCAGCACCATGCCCACAAACAATCCCGACACCGCAATAATGATCAGTGACAAGACACCGCTTGAATAAATTTCGCGGATCACCAGACCAGGTCGCGTCAGGCTGGTGCATGAGCGCAGAAGCGTAAGCATCAGAAAACGCGTAACGTAGCCTAGACGCCAAACGCCTTCTATCACCCTTCGCCCGATAGCGGAGAAAAAATTCACGCCGATACGCATCATTTGCGCGCCCCTAGTCCGAGGTCCTGCGTATAACTGGATGCAGGATAGTGGAAAGGCACCGGGCCATCTTCTTCACCATGCACAAACTGGTGCACGAAAGGCAGGCCTGATGCACGAATCTGATCCGGTGTGCCTTCGGCCTCAATCGCGCCTTCGGAGACGAAATAAACATAATCGACAATTTTGAGGGATTCATGCACGTCGTGGGTGACCAGAATCGAGGTCAGCCCGAGTGTATCGGTCAATCTGCGAATCAAATTGCCCACTACACCCAGCGAAATCGGATCAAGACCGGCGAATGGTTCATCGTACATGATCAACATGGGATCGAGAGCCACCGCCCGAGCCAATGCGACGCGCCGTGCCATGCCGCCGGACAGCTCGGACGGCATCAGCTTGCTGGCGCCGCGCAAGCCCACTGCGTGCAGTTTCATCAATACCAGATCACGGATGAGGGTTTCAGACAGATCCGTATGTTCACGCATCTGGAAGGCGACATTGTCGAACACGGACATGTCGGTAAACAGTGCGCCAAACTGAAATAACATGCCCATTTTGCGGCGCAATTGATACAGCGCCTGCTGGTCAAGATCATGCACCAGTTGCCCGGACACGCGCACCTCGCCCTTGCTGGGGCGAAGCTGCCCACCGATCAGTTGCAACAGCGTGGTTTTACCACAACCGCTGCCTCCCATGATGGCGATCACTTTACCTCGTGGCGCAACAAGATTGATCCCTTGCAAAATCGGGCGCTTGCCATAAGCAAAAGAAAGATTGCTAATCTCGACCAGATTGTCTGTCGACACGGATATGCCTTAAAAAAAATAGAAAAATAAAAAACTTGGCGCCATGGTGCCACAGGACAGGCTGTGGCATATCGATCAAACCATGTCTTTACCAGAATTTACTACGCATACAAACGGCTGGCACTGAACCCACTTTGCAAGCTCAGGATTGCGAAGTCCATTAATGCGGCACCTTTCTGAATACGGCGAGAACAAGGTGAAAACTGACTGAAAAAATACACCTGAATTTTCTACTGACACCGATTAAGCACTGTATTCAGGACAAACGCATTTTATATCGGCTGCGAGGCGTGAACAATTTAATAACCCAGAATTTCCAGCAAAGTCATCGCCTGTTGTAAATCGGCCACAACCTGCGTTCGACTGATCAGATAACACGGCGTTCCGGGCGTTTGCGCGCGTTGCTGAATTTGTGCCGACAACGCGCGCCAATCCGTCTCATCCGGCAGCCACAGGCAGGATGCCTGCAATGCGGATGCAGTGGCGGCCTGTCCGGTGCGCGGCGCCAATACAGCCAGGCGCCTGCGATCGGCTTCTGACAAGCTGGCTGGCGTCTCCAGCACAAAACGAAAACGTGGCAAGGTATCGTCCAGCCACTGTACCAGCATCGCCTCGGGCTGTTGCGCCCAGTCCGTGTAGCTGAGGTAGCAGCAAGTGAAAAAATTATTGTAATAGGTCAGCCGCCAATCCGCCGGGAGATCATCCGGGTAAAAGCTGCCTGCCCAGCCCTCATGATCCCAGCCCTGCGCACCGACATAACACGTATAGTTTGGCGAATCCGTCATGATGCTGGCATTATAACAGCCCCCTGTGACCCGCTCCGGCCATGCAATTCGACCTGTTTTACGAGATTTCCCAGCCCCCGCATCTGGCGCGCAGCGAGACGCAGGCATACGCCGATACCCTGGCCGAAATCGAGCTGGCCGATCGCCTGGGTTTCGGTTGTGCGTGGCTGGTCGAGCATCACTTCATGCGCGGCTACTCGCATTCTTCCAAGCCTGATCTGGTGCTAGCCGCGGCCAGCCAGCGCACCCGGCGCATCCGCCTGGGCTTGAGCGTGGTGCCGCTGCCCTACCACCACCCCGTGCACGTTGCCGAGCGCGTCGCCACCCTGGACATCCTCACCGGAGGACGTCTGGAACTGGGTATCGGACGTGGTTTCTCTCCTCAGGAATATGGCGTGTTCGGCGCCGCCATGAGCGACAGCCGCAGCCGCACGGCGGAGTCGCTGGCGATCCTGCGCCAGTCATTCCTGCGCCGCCCGGTCACCTTTCATGGCGAGCATTATCACCTGGATGCGCTGGATATCCTGCCCTACCCGGTGCAATCCCCGCATCCACCGCTGTGGACCGCAGCGGTCAGCCCGGACACTTTCACCTGGGCGGCGCAGCAACAGCTCGGGATGCTGGCCGGCCCGTTCAAGCCGTGGATGATGGTGAAACACGACATCCGCAACTATCTCGACAGCGCGGCTGCCGCGCCTGCGCCGCGTGCCGGCATGACCGTCGGCATCTTCTGTCTGCCCGACGGCAAGCGTGCCCGCGAACTCGCCAAACCGGCACTGACGTGGTTTTACAATGCTCTCTTCGCGACCACGCTGCCGGTGCTGGAAAAACTCTACCCCAGCTATGAACACTTTCACGATCTGGGACGCTTCCGCAGCCTGATCAAGCTCGGCATCAATCTGAAGCTGCTGGAAACATTCGGCATGGCCGTCGTGGGCACGCCCGCAGAATGTATCGAGAAACTGCAAAAATATCGTGAGGCCGGGGTGACCAACCTGCTCTGTGCGGTAGGGGCCGGTGCACTTCCGACCGAAGCCATCCAGGAATCCATGCATTGCATTGCAGAGGACGTCATGCCTGCCTTGCGCACCTGAACGCCATGCGTGTATTCATTAGCGGTAGCGCCAGCCACCTTGCCCGCGCCCTGTTGCCGCGCTTGTGCGATGACCCGGCGATCGAATCGGTGCTCGGACTGGATATTCAGCCGGGATGGTTTGAACACCGGAAATATCGCCACGTCCAGGCGGATCTGCGCGATGTCAGTCTTGCCCCGCTGCTGCAAGGCTGCGACGGCTTGGTGCACCTGGCGTTTGTGGTGCTGCGCGGCAAGACTCCGGCGCATGCGATGCGCGCGATCAACCTGGATGCCTCGCAGCGTTTGTTTGCCGCAGCCAGCGCCGCGGGCGTGACACGCCAGGTGCATCTGTCCAGCGCAGCGGTGTACGGCAGCGGCGTGCTGATTAATGAAGCAGTGCCACTCAAGCCCATCCCAGGCTTTCTGTATGGCGAGCACAAAGCCGAACTGGAACACTGGCTCGCGTCACATTACCCGGATGTGGTGCGGATGCGCCCGCACATCATCCTCGGCGCCCATGCCCAGCCCCTGCTGAAAACCTTGCTGCATCAACCGTTTTATGTGCGCCTGCCCGATCCGCAACCGCAACTGCAATGCGTACACGAAGACGACGTGGCCACGGCGATTGTGCTGGCACTCAAACAACCGGCAGCGGGCGCCTACAATCTGGCCGCGGACGACAGCTTCAGCTTCCGCGACGCGATTCGCGCACGCAGCCGCGTGGCGGTGCCGATTTCGCCAAAATTGGCCGACGCGGTGCTTAAACTGGTCTGGGGAATGACAGGCGCAGGCGGCGAACCCGGCTGGATGGAGGGTGTGCACCAGAGTCTTACATTGGACTGCGGCCGCGCTCGCAATGAACTCGGCTGGCGTCCGCTGCACACCAGCCGGGATATGTTGACGCGTTGAATTATTCTAAAAACAAGCTGGTCCACGAAACGGTTCTCGCAGGGATATTGCCCTTGGGCAATAACTCGCAAAAACACAAAAAGCACGAAATGGAGTAAGCGGGTATTTCGCCGTAAGGCAAAAGCTCGCAAAATATTCAATGAAATAGAAATTGTAGACCACCTCCTAAAAGGTGAATGACTTAATCAATGCAATATATTGATTGATTTCGTGTCTTTTGTGTTTTTCGTGGATTAATCGCCGTTTTCAGTATTACTCGCGCCGCCAGCTGGTGCCTTGTGCGCCATCCTCCAGCACGATCCCGGCGTCCAGCAATTGCTTGCGGATACGATCGCCTTCGGCAAAATTTTTGGCCTTGCGCGCCGCCGCACGGTCAGCGATCAGTTGGTCTATCTGTTGTGCTGAATAGGCACTGCCGGTCAGCGCCTGCAGATAGCTTGCCGGATCGTTTTGCAGCAAACCCAGCACGCCGCCAAGCGCGCGCAGCAACGCAGCATCCTGCACCGAACGCGACTTGTTGGTCTCGCTTGCCAGTTCGAACAACACCGCCATGGCCTCGGCGCTATTGAAGTCGTCGTCCATCGCCGCCTTGAAACGCGCCGCATGCGGGTGCGCCCAATCGATCTGGATGCCCAGCGGCGGAATATCCCGCAACGACGTGTATAGCCGGGTCAGCGACTGCCTGGCGTCATCCAGATGCTGGTCGGAATAATTCAGCGGGCTGCGGTAATGCGCGCGCAGGATGAAGAAGCGCACGGTTTCGGGATCATAGCGGGTCAGCACTTCGCGGATGGTGAAAAAGTTGCCCAGCGACTTGGACATCTTTTCGTTATCCACGCGCACGAAACCGTTGTGCATCCAGTAGTTCACAAAGGTGCAACTGTGGGCACCCTCGGACTGTGCGATTTCGTTTTCGTGGTGGGGAAACTGCAGATCCTGCCCGCCGCCATGGATGTCGAAATGCGCGCCGAAATAATGTTCGCCCATCGCCGAGCACTCGATATGCCAGCCCGGACGTCCGGCTCCCCACGGCGAATCCCACGCCGGCTCGCCTGCCTTGGCAGCTTTCCACAGCACGAAATCGAGCGGGTCACGCTTGTTCCGGTCCACTTCGACGCGCTCGCCCGCACGCAATTCATCCAGCGATTTTCCAGACAGCTTGCCGTAACCGGGAAAAGCATGCACCGCGTAGTAGACATCGCCATTCTCAGCCGGGTAAGCCAGGCCACGCGCGATCAGGGTTTCGATCATATGCAGCATGGGCGCGACGAATTCGGTGGCGCGCGGCTCATGGGTAGGCGGCAGCACACCCAGCGCGGCGGCGTCCTCATTCATCGCGGCGATAAAGCGCGTAGTGAGTGCGTTGATGGATTCGTGATTCTCGGCGGCGCGCTTGATGATTTTGTCGTCGATGTCGGTCACGTTGCGCACATACTCAACAACATAACCTGACGCGCGCAACCAGCGCGTCACCATATCAAAAACCACCAGTACGCGTGCATGACCCAAGTGACAATAGTCATACACTGTCATGCCGCACACATACATGCGCACCTGGCCGGGAGTAATCGGAATAAAGGTCTGCTTTTCGCGGCCCAGGGAATTATAGACGGTCAGCATGATATAAATTGCGAATGAAAGAAAGTAGCGAAGATTTTGAAGCCGTAGGAGTTCTTGCTAGAATTAGCCTCCCTGGAATCGTGGCTGACCGAGTATAACATAATGAAATCCCCTTCAATTTTTGTACTTTTATTTGCCCTGTTTTCCATATTCTCATTTTCAGCAAACGCAGCACCTGCACCTGAAGTACAAGAGATTAGCAATTTAATGAAGCAAGGACAGCTGGCCGCAGCACTTGACCAGGCGAACGCCTACATCGCAAAGCATCCACAAGATGCGCAAACACGTTTTATGAAGGGCCTGATTCTGACTGAACAGAACAATAAGGCAGAAGCCATCAAAACCTTCTCTGCACTCACCAGGGATTTCCCGAGTTTGCCAGAACCCTACAATAATCTGGCCGTACTGTATGCCGCACAAGGCAAGTACGACGAAGCAAAAACCGCATTGCAAATGGCAATCCGCACCAACCCTAGCTATGCCACAGCTCAGGAAAATCTGGGCGACATATATGCCAAAATGGCTACTGCCGCCTACGACAAAGCCTTACAGCTCGATACCCGCAATACTTCTGCGCAAACAAAATTGTTGTTGATTCGCGAATTATTCAGCAAAAACGACAATCCCGTGCCAGCCAAAACTGCCAACGATAAAGCAAGGAAACCTGCAGCTGGAAAAATGCTGGATGAAAAAACCATCGTTGCCACTACTGCAGCCAAGCCAGTTGCACTACTCTCCGTGAAACCACCGGGAACAGTAGCCAAGGCCCAGGAAAAAATTGCAGCGCCCAAGGAAAATCCGGATGATGCCGCAGTGACTGCTGCTATTGAAGCCTGGGCCAAGGCCTGGTCCAGGCGCGATGTCGATGCCTATCTTGCCGCTTATTCTCCCAAATTCAAGCCATCCGGCGGGGAATCACGGACATCGTGGGAGAACAGCCGTCGCGAACGGATTACATCCCCCAAGAAAATAGCCGTTGAATTAACGGACATACATATTAAAGACCTCGGCGCCAACCGTTACCAGGCGAACTTCCGGCAAAGCTATCGTTCCGATAAACTGGTTTCGCGCACCCATAAAGTGATGGAACTGGTAAAGTCCGGCCACAAATGGCAAATTGTCGAAGAACGCAGTCGCTAAATCTACCCGTTGCCTGATTCCCTATGCCTTCGTCCAGTATCTTGGTAAAAATCATAACTGCCATGCTGCTGGTCATGCTGTGCGTGGCGACTACCGCGCAAACGCAGGAACTCATGGCGATGGCGACAGCGCCTTTTTCGCTATCGAACGAATCGCCGCGCCCTTTCAAGCCGGAACCCAATCATCCGGAAGCCATGCTCAATCAGGCACTCCTTTCGATCAGCCACAATCATCTCGATCAGGCTCTCGAAAGCATCAATCATCTGGTAAGCCTTTACCCGGATTTTCGTCTCGCGCAACTCATCCGCGGCGATTTGCTGCTAGCCCGGGTTCAGCCTATCCTGAGCTTGGGCAACGTCAACGCCGCTCCACCTCAGCTCGATGATTTGCGCTCAGAAGCACGCGTACGATTGAATAGCTATCTGCAGCGGCCTGCCAGCGGACTGGTGCCCCGGGAGTTACTGAAACTCGACTCGAGCCAGACAACAGCCGTTGTAGTAGACACTTCTAAATCGCGTTTATACCTGTTTCAAAATCAGAATGGCGTATTGACACACCTTGCCGATTTTTATGTCACTATCGGCAAGAATGGCGTCGACAAAATGCGTGAAGGTGATAAACGTACGCCGCTGGGCGTGTATTACATTACCGGAAAAAAAGATGGCAAAAAAATAGGAGCTTTATACGGTGATGAAGTCTTCCCGCTCAATTATCCCAACGACTGGGATCAAAGACAGGGACGACACGGACATGGTATCTGGCTGCATGGCACACCAAACAATACCTACAGTCGCGCACCAAAATCCAGTGACGGTTGTGTCGTGCTGGCGAATGCTGACTTGAGCGAACTGGGTAAATATCTGACCGTAGGGAAAACGCCGATGGTTATTACCTCGCATATTGACTGGGTTGCTCCGCAGAGTATCAATAACGACAAGGCAACTCTGCTAAGTGCCGTGGAATCCTGGCGGCGTGACTGGGAAAGTCTCAAGCCCTCACTTTATCTGAACCATTACGCCTCAAATTTCAGCGCAAATGGTGAAAACCTGAGCGAATGGGCCGCAGACAAGCGACGTATTAACGAGACGAAAAGCTGGATCAAGGTCAAACTGTCACAAATTAGCGCACTTGAATATCCCGGCGAGGCCAACCTGGCGGTGGTCAATTTCGATCAGGATTATCGGAGCAACAATTTGAACGCCCGTAGTCGCAAGCAGCAATATTGGCAACATACGAATGGCGAATGGAAAATCGTCATGGAAACCACTCTTTAACTTACATTCAATACGGAGCATATACATGGTCAAGCTGCACACCAATCACGGCATCATCACTCTCGACCTCTACGCTGACAAGGCACCCAAGACTGTCGCCAATTTTCTCGACTATGTAAATAGCGGCGCTTACAACAACACTATTTTTCATCGCGTGATTGACGGTTTCATGGTGCAGGGTGGCGGATTTGAACCCGGCATGAGCCAGAAGCCCACCAATGCACCGGTCGAAAACGAAGCCGCCAATGGCCTAAAAAATGAGGCCTATACCGTTGCCATGGCACGTACCCCAGACCCGCATTCGGCGACCGCACAGTTCTTCATCAACATCGCCAACAACAGCTTCCTCAATTTTACTGCCGCCACACCGCAAGGCTTTGGCTACTGCGTATTCGGCAAGGTAGTGGAAGGCCAGGACGTGGTGGACAAAATCAAGAAGGTCAAAACCGGCAGTCGTGCCGGCCACCAGGACGTCCCTGCTGAAGATGTCATCATCGAGCGCGCTGAAGTCGTCTGATCGGATGAGCGGCATCCCGCATAGCCTGTTCATCTCCGATCTGCACCTGTGCGAAAGCCGGCCGCAAATCAGCCGGCTTTTTTTTGATTTCCTGAGGACGCACGCGCGCAACGCCGAGGCCCTGTACATACTTGGGGACCTGTTCGAATCCTGGGTGGGGGATGATGACGAAACATCGTTGAGTCGCAGTGTTGTTGAGGCATTACGGAGCCTTTCAGATAGCGGCGTGGCCGTATACCTGATGCACGGCAATCGCGACTTTTTGCTGGCGCGGCCATTTGCCGATGCCAGCGGCGCGCGTCTGCTGGCTGACCCCACGATGATGGATATATACGGCCAACCAACCTTGCTGATGCATGGCGACACGCTATGCACCGATGATGCAGCCTATCTGGCTTTCCGCGCACAGGTGCGCGATCCTGCCTGGCAGTCAGGTTTTCTGGCACAGCCGCTCGCAAAACGTCACGCCATGGCACAACAGGCACGCAACCAGAGCGAACAAGCCAAACAGGGAAAAACCGCCGCGATCATGGACGTCAATCAACAGGCGGTAATCGAAATCCTGCGCGAATATGCTTATCCGCGCCTGATCCATGGCCATACTCACCGTCCTGCGCGCCACCTTCTGCAAATCGATGGACATGCCTGCGAGCGCTGGGTATTGCAGGACTGGTATGACAGCGGAGGCTATCTACGCTGCGATGCTGAAGGTTGCAGTACACATTCACTCACTTGCCCTGAACCTGATCCGCGTTAATGATTTTGTATTTGGGCGGCAATTCAAATAATGCCGCTTGCGATGCATGCGTACTGTGTGAGACATAGCGACGGCTGCGCCCATTGGCGTACACCTCTTCAATAGGCAGCCCGTATTGCAAGGTACGCCGGATCTCGAATACATGTTGTGCCAGATCGCACTGATCGCGCATTTCCGGGGGGGTACGCTGCCAGGTTAACGCTTCCACCCAGGACAGCGTTTGCCGATAGGTGGCAAGTGCTGAGGTGACATCGGGTAAAAGTTTGTCAGTCGCTGTGATTTCCATGCATGGCTTGCCATTGACGCCGATGGTAAATTTGCGCGTGTTGCCTGGCAGCTGTTTGACCTGCTCCTGGATTTTCCAGGGCGTGGGCTTTGCCAGCGTCACCGGATGCGGATTGTAGCGGTAAATATTTGCCTCGCTCCGTATCACGTTATAAACCGTGCCGGTGTGGCGATCCATCAAAATGAAATCGCCGGCGTCCTTGCCCGAATCCATACGCATGAATTTTTTGTTCACCAGGATACGGGTGGGATAAGCCGCAGTACCAGGATCCTGATCGAGATAATCCAGTTCCGTCATGCTCTCGGCCAATCCCAACATAGGCCATAACAGTACCACCCAGAGCAGTTTTTTAGCCAACTTGTTCATAGCGCGTCTAACCCTCTAGCCAGATCATTCCGAATATCGCGCACTGATTCCAGTCCAACCGCCACCCGCAACAGACCGTCACCGATACTGGCTGCGCTGCGCTGCTCCGGGGACAATCGGCCATGCGTGGTGGTAGCCGGATGGGTAATGGTGGTTTTTGCATCGCCCAGATTCGCGGTGATCGAGATCATGCGGGTTGCATCCACTACTTTCCATGCCGCTTCCTTGCCCCCCTTCACATCAAACGCGACGATACCGCCGCCGCTGCGCTGCTGGCGCATGGCCAGCGCGTGCTGGGGATGCGATGACAGGCCCGGATAATACACTCGCGCCACACCCGGATGCTGTTCCAGCCAGTTCGCCAGTTGCAGTGCCGAGGCTGAATGCGCATCCATGCGCAGCTTGAGCGTTTCCAGCCCCTTCAGGAACACCCAGGCATTGAATGCGCTCAGGGTAGGGCCGGCAGTACGCAAAAAAGTGAACACGCCTTCCATCAGTTCCTTGCTGCCCAGGACAGCACCGCCCAGCACCCTGCCCTGGCCATCCAGGTATTTGGTAGCGGAATGAATCACGATATCCGCGCCCAGTTCCAGCGGGCGTTGTAGCGCCGGAGAACAGAAACAGTTATCCACCGCAAGCCGCGCGCCGCATTCCCGGGCCAGGGCAGCGAGCGCACCGATATCGCTGATTTCAGTCAGTGGATTGGATGGCGATTCAACGAAAAATAACTTGGTATTGGGACGAATGGCGCGGCGCCATTCGTCCAGATCCGTCGGTGACACCAGCGTCGTCTCAACTCCAAAGCGCGCCATGATGTTGTTGAACAATTGCACGGTGGAACCGAAGATGGAACGCGAAGCAACAATATGGTCGCCGGCCGACAGCAGCCCCATCACGGTGGCCAGGATGGCGGACATGCCGGAAGCCGTAGCGACACAGCGCTCCGCTCCCTCCAGTGCGGCCAGACGCTGTTCGAACATGGTCACGGTGGGGTTGGTGAAGCGCGCGTAAATATTGCCCGGTTCTTCACCTTTGAAGCGCGCCGCTGCCTGCGCGGCACTGTTGAACACGAAGCTGGAAGTGAGGAACAACGCCTCGCTATGCTCGTTGAACTGGCTGCGCTCTATACCGGCGCGCACGCCCAGGGTTTCAATATCGTAATTTTCGTCCATGCTGTCTCCAATAAAAAACCCGTTCAGCCAGAAGCTGGAACGGGTTGTTCCGCTTTAGCTGAATTTATTAAGCGCCCGCAAGCTGTTTCAAATCGGCGCGTGTGGATTGACTATAGCCCTACCCGCAACAGCGCGTCAACCACCGCGCCCGCCAGCGACCAGATTAAGGTCAAGCTGCAGGGTATCCATGTCCTTGCCGTCTTTCATACCTGGATTGCAGCGCACGGACTCGATCAAGGCCAGATAGGCTTCGGAGATATCACCAGTAACATATTCTCCATTGAAGCAGGACGCATCGAAATGCAACAAACCCGGATTGAGTTCGCGCACGGCGTCGATCAGCGAATCGATATCCTGATAAATCAAGGCATCCGCGCCAATTTCACGGGCAATTTCCGCATCGTTACGGCCGGTGGCAAGCAATTCCTGGCGCGTAGGCATATCGATGCCATACACATTGGGAAAACGCACCGGCGGCGCAGCGGATGCAAAGAATACCTGGCGTGCGCCGGCATCCCTGGCCATCTGTACAATCTCGCGGCTGGTGGTGCCGCGCACGATGGAATCATCCACCAGCAGTACGTTTTTGCCTTTGAATTCAATACCGATGGCGTTGAGTTTCTGGCGCACCGATTTCTTGCGCATCGCCTGCCCCGGCATGATGAAAGTGCGGCCAATATAGCGATTCTTGATAAACCCTTCACGGTAGTCCAGGCCAAGCTGGTTGGCCAGTTGCAGCGCGCTGGGGCGACTGGTATCGGGAATCGGGATCACCACGTCAATCTGTAGATGGCTCCAGTCGCGGCGTATCTTTTCCGCCAGACTCTCGCCCATGCGCAGCCGGCTCTCGTACACGGACACGCCATCGATCACCGAATCCGGACGCGCCAGGTAAACGTATTCGAAAATGCACGGATAATATTGATGCTGTTGCGCGCACTGCATGCTGTGAAACTGCCCGGCTTCATCGATATATATCGCTTCGCCGGGTGCCACATCGCGCATGATTTTGAAATCCAGCGCATCAATCGCCACACTTTCCGAGGCCACCATGTATTCCATGCCTTCAGCACTCTGCCTGCTGCCAATGATCAACGGGCGGATGCCGTATGGGTCACGGAACGCCAGCAGGCCATGCCCGGCAATCATTGCCACCACTGCATAGGCGCCTTTGCAGCGCCGATGCACACCGGATACCGCCTTGAAAATCCGCTCCGGATTGAGCCGCTGGCTGTTACCCACTTCGACCAGTTCGTGCGCCAGCACATTCAGCAATACTTCGGAGTCGGAGCTGGTATTGACGTGACGCAGATCGAGGCGGAATAGGTCTTCCTTGAGCTGATCAGCATTGGTTAGATTGCCATTGTGACCAAGCACGACACCGAACGGCGAATTGACATAAAACGGCTGCGCCTCGGCGCTCGAAGCGGCATTGCCGGCAGTCGGATAACGCACATGACCGATACCTGCGTTGCCCAGCAGATTGCGCATGTCGCGGGTGCGGAACACATCGCGCACCAGGCCGTTGGCCTTGTGCATGTGGAAAGTGTTGCCCTCGGCGGTAACAATACCAGCAGCATCCTGGCCACGATGCTGGAGCACCAGCAGGCCATCGTAGAGTAACTGATTGACGGGACTATGAGAGACGATGCCGATAATGCCGCACATGATAATTACCTGTAATGAATATGATTGACCAGATCAATCGGCAACCACGGTTGAATCATAATAGCCAAATGTTCAAACACCCCGGAAAGCAATGCTTGACGCCATATATCGGTTTTCGGCAATTGGGTCAGCCCGGCCAACAAGACCAAAATGGTTACAATCACCATACCTCGTAAAAAACCGAACACCATCCCCAATATTCGATCCATCGCTCCCAGACCGAGCGCTTTCAACGATTCGGATAAAAGCATGCTCAGCAACATTGCCAGTGCCATCACCACGATGAAGATCGCGATAAATCCGGCCAGGTAACGCAATGCCGGATTGCTTATAAAACCCGGTATCATGTTCGCTGCAGTGCTGGCAAATGATTTTGCCGCAACAAAGGCCAGCACCCAGGCAGCCAGCGACAATACCTCTTTGACCATCCCCCGCATCAGTCCAACCAGGACTGACAGAGCAACGATACCTATTACAACAAAATCGAAACCGGTCACGGTTTGTCTAAACTCACCACTGTGGCTTGCACCCCCAGCAATGCAATCCTGGCCTGCGTACTATCCGCCTGCTCACGCGTTTTGAATGGTCCGGCACGCACTCTGGTTGCACCGCCCGGCAGGCCTTCAGTATAGGTATGAATTCCTCCGGCCAGGAGTTTGTCGCGCAACTGACGCACATTTTCGGCATTGCTGAATGCACCCAGTTGAACAACAAAATGGGTAGAGACTGCAGGTTTTTCAAGGGGTGCTTTGGCTAATTTTGGAGCAGGCTCGGCCTTCTGTGCGGGTTTTTCCGAAGATTTACCGGAAGTTTGTTCCGGCTTGGGCGCTGCCGCGATTTTGGGCGCAGTCATCTCATGCGCAGTATTCGTATCCGCGGGCGGCCTGGAAGGGGTAATGGCAGGTTCGGTCCGGTCGACCGTTGTTGCCGGGGATGGTGGGGCTGTTTTATCCGTTGCAACGGGTGCCGATTGAGTTGTAGTCGGCGGAACAGACGGTGTGCTGGAAGCCACCGGCGGGGCGGAAGCCATCGGCGCTGCCGTGGGCGAAGGGATGCGAATTTCGATATCGCGATCTAGCGGGCGTGGTTGCTTATCCAGCAACATGGGCAGAACTATCGCTGCCAGCAATAGCAGTGTCGCTGCACCCAGTAATCGGCGCCGCGCGCGACGGCGCATACGCAATTGTTCTTCGGAAGTGGCTTGAATGGCCATGATGCAATATTTTCCTGTTTATCTGCCAGTAAGCTGCAACATTTGAGCGACAGTGTAGAAGGAACCAAAGACGCAGATTCTATCATTTTCGCGGGCCCGTTCACAGGCAAGCCGCCACCCGTCCTCCACATTATCACTACATGTTATCGGTGCGTTGATCCCTGCTTTACGCAGCACCTCGTGCAGAGCCTGTGCTGTTGCGCCGCGCGGCACATCCAGGCTGGCCACCAGCCATTCGTCCACCTCGTTGTGCATGGCTTGCACCACACCGTTTATGTCCTTGTCTGCAAGCATCGCCATGAGCACCAGTGTTTTACCCTGGCTCGGACGGGCTTTTAAATTAACTGCCAGCGCAGCTGCGGCATGGGGATTGTGCGCCACATCCAATATCACCTCCGGCTGTCCCGGCAATATCTGGAAGCGCCCCACTGCGCACGCGGTCTGCAGGCCGTGGCGAATCGCCGCCTCGGTCACCGGCAAGCGTTCGCCCAAGGTTTCCAGTGCGGCGATTGCGCAAGCGGCATTATTGAACTGATACCGACCCGTCATGGCTGGATTGGGTAAATCCCGAAATTTGTGTTGCCCGTTGTAATGCCAGCCGCTTGCTTCAGGCACAGGGCTGAACGCGACGCCGATGGCGCACAAATCCGCGCCAATGTCGGCGGCATGTTGCAACAACGATTGCGGTGGCAGATCATCTCCGCAAATTGCCGGACGTCCGGCGCGAAAAATACCCGCTTTTTCAAACCCGATCTTCTCGCGCGTGTCGCCCAGATATTCGGTGTGGTCGATATCCACACTGGTGACAATCGAGCATTCTGGATCGAACACATTGACCGCATCCAGCCGTCCGCCCAGGCCTACTTCCAGTACCGCCACATCGACTTCGGCGCGTGCAAACAACCACATGGCGGCCAGGGTGCCGAACTCGAAATAACTCAGCGATACCGCACCGCGCGCGGTTTCAACCGCAGAAAAAGCGGTACACAGCGCTGCGTCATCTGCTACGCGATGATCAATGCGCACACGCTCGTTGTAGCGCAGCAGATGCGGTGAGGTATACAGCCCTACCCGATAGCCAGCTGCCGCAAGCATGGCTTCCAGATAGGCACAGGTGGATCCTTTGCCATTGGTACCGCCAACGAGAATCACCGGAAAGGATGGTGTGAGTTGCAGTGCCGTTTTGACTGCATTGACACGCTCCAGTCCCAACTCTATGGTCTTGGGATGCAGCGTTTCGAGGTAGGTCAGCCAATCTGCAAGATTGGCCGGGGAATTTTTTGGCATTCAGGCAGCAGTAGGCATACGCTGCATCATGGAGAGCAAACTGGCGAGTCGTCCACGCATTTCGCGGCGGTCAATAATCAGGTCTATCGCACCGTGCTGTTGCAAAAACTCGGAACGCTGGAAGCCTTCCGGCAAGGTTTCTCGTACCGTCTGTTCAATCACGCGTGGTCCGGCAAAACCGATGAGTGCCTTAGGCTCGGCAATGATCAGATCGCCAAGCATCGCGAAACTGGCGGACACGCCGCCCATGGTCGGATCAGTCAGCACCGAAATAAACGGCAACTTCGCCTCGGCCAGCTTGGTCAGTGCCGCGCTGGTCTTGGCCATCTGCATCAGCGAGAACAGCCCTTCCTGCATGCGTGCCCCGCCGCTGGCCGCATAACAGACAAACGGCAAGCCATGCTCCAGACAGGTTTCGACGCCGCGTACAAAACGTTCGCCCACCACTGCACCCATCGAGCCGCCCATGAATTTGAATTCAAATGCCGCCACGACTACCGGTACCGACAATATGCTGCCCCGCATGACGATCAGCGCGTCCTTTTCCTCGGTGGCGCGTTGAGCTTCGGTCAAACGATCAATGTAACGCTTGCTATCCTTGAATTTCAACGTATCCAGCGGCGTCACATTGGCACCGATCTCTTCTTGATCCTCCGCGTCCAGCAGTATTGCCAGGCGGGCACGCGCATCAATACGATGATGGTGGCCGCACTTGGGACAGACTTCCAGATTGTTTTCCAGATCAGCTCGGTACAGCACCGTTTCACAGGTCGGGCACTTACTCCACAATCCCTCCGGCATGACTTTCTTGGCTACACCGTCAGTTTCTCTGCGGTTGATCTTGGGACGCAGGATTTTCTGGAACCAGCTCATGGGATTTCCTTATTTGGCGTCTATCGCAACGCGGATACCGCGCACGAAGTTAGTGAGGTTTTCAATAATTTTCTCGCGCGGAGAGTTTTCTATCTCCTGTACGATACGGCTTCCTATCACTACGGCATCGGCAAACCGGGCGATGGCATGGGCGGTTTCACCATCGCGAATACCGAATCCCACACCCACAGGCAGCCCGCAATGCTCACGGATGGCGGGGATATGCGACGCTACCTCTGTCAGGTCCAGGCTGGCCGAACCAGTTACACCCTTGAGCGAGACGTAATATACAAAACCGCTGGCCTTCTGCGCCACCACGTTGATGCGCGCCTCGGGCGTGGTCGGCGAGAGCAGGAAAATCATGTCCACACCATGGGCGGCAAACACATCGGCGACGCCGGTACTTTCCTCGGGCGGGATATCCACCGTCAACACCCCGTCCACGCCGGCAGCTGCGGCATTTTTTGCAAACGTTTCATACCCCATGTGTTCCACCGGGTTGGCATAACCCATCAGCACAATCGGGGTGGCGGTATTGGTTTTGCGAAACTCCGCCACCAGCGCCAGCACATCCTTCAGGCCGATATGATGCTTCAACGCCCGCTCGGACGCACGCTGGATGGTCGGGCCATCCGCCATCGGATCGGAAAAAGGAACTCCCAGTTCGATAATGTCCGCCCCCGCCGCCGCCAGGGCATGCAGAATCGGCACGGTGAGCTGCGGGTCAGGATCGCCTGCAGTAACGAAAGGAATCAGCGCGGTTTTATGTTGCGCCTTGAGTTGTTCAAAAACGGATGAAATACGAGACATAGATAACCAATAGGTAAATTTGGATTAGCGCCGCGCTTTAAGATTTGAAACCATCAAGGCTGCGGTTTCCTTATCCGAGGCTATCGCTGAAGCTTGCAGATGTTGAATGACACTTTGCTGATCGTCATTGCTGCGATTCTGGCTGAGTTTGAATTTTCCCTGAATTTCGGTGACTTCGATTTCGAAGCCGACAATCATATCCAAAAGTCGTGTTTTATTCTCGCGCATATAGCCCGTCTGCATAGTCTCTGGATAGTCCGCATCATGTACTGCAGTCAATTTATCGAGAATCTCCTCAAGTTGAGATTCCTCTTCAACTATCCTCGCTCTGCCATATAAATGCACAACGGCATAATTCCAGGTAGGAACACCCGGCTTGGCATACCAGCCGGAAGATACATAAGCATGAGGCCCCTGAAAAACCGCCAGCGCCATCTGCCCTTGAGCCAAATGCTGCCATTGCGGATTGGCGCGCGCCATATGCCCAATCAGCTTGCCGTGAGGGCTCGCATCCTGTTCAAACAAAAACGGAAGATGGCTCACGAAAGGCAATCCTTCGTGTGTAGAAACAAGCGTTCCAAAGGAATAATCTTCAATAAGCGCCGTGAGCCGCTCCAAATTTTCTTCCTTGAATTGCGATGGGATATACATGCAAGCCTCGCCCAGTCTACAGTTCAATTCCTGACAGCTTCGCCACGGTATTGATGTCCTTATCCCCGCGCCCGGACAGATTGACCAGCAGTACCTGATCCTTGCTCATGCCCGGCGCAATCTTGGCTGCATGAGCGAGTGCATGGCTGGATTCCAGCGCTGGAATGATGCCTTCAAACCGGCATAAATCATGGAAGGCGCGCAGGGCTTCGTCGTCGTTGATGGCAACATACTCGGCGCGGCCGCTGTCTTTGAGCCAGGCGTGTTCGGGGCCGACGCCGGGGTAGTCCAGGCCGGCAGAAATCGAGTGGGTTTCGATGATCTGGCCGTTTTCGTCCTGCATCAGATAACTGCGGAAGCCGTGCAGCACACCCGGAGTACCCGCGGACAGGGGCGCAGCATGGCGGCCTGTGGCAACACCGTCACCGCCAGCTTCGACACCGATCAAGCGTACGTTTTTGTGATCTATGTATGGATAGAAAATTCCGATGGCATTGGAGCCGCCACCTACGCAGGCAATCACCGCGTCGGGCTGACGGCCAATCATGTCGGGCATTTGGGTAAGGCATTCATCACCAATGACCGACTGGAAATCACGCACCAGCATGGGGTAAGGGTGCGGGCCCGCGGCAGTGCCAAGTATGTAGAAGGTAGATTCGACATTGGTGACCCAGTCGCGCATGGCCTCGTTGAGTGCGTCCTTCAAGGTTTTGGAACCGGAAGACACCGGCACCACGGTGGCGCCGAGGAGCTTCATGCGAAACACATTGGGCGACTGCCGCACCACATCATCGGCGCCCATGTAGACGACGCATTCCATGCCATAGCGTGCGGCGACAGTGGCGGAGGCGACGCCGTGCTGACCCGCGCCGGTTTCGGCGATGACGCGCTTCTTGCCCATGCGCCGCGCCAACAGCGCCTGACCAATCGTGTTGTTTATTTTGTGCGCGCCGGTGTGATTGAGGTCTTCGCGCTTGAGATAAATCTGTGCGCCACCCAAGTGCTCCGACCAGCGTTTGGCATGATAAATGGGGCTGGGGCGACCCACATAGTGCTTCAGCTCATGGCGGAATTCGGCCATGAAGGCAGCGTCCTTGCGCGCAAGCTCGTATTCGCGGCGCAGTTCGTCCAGCGCGGCGATCAGCGTTTCTGCCACGAAAATACCGCCGTAAGGGCCAAAATGCCCGCGTTCGTCCGGAAGTTCACCGATCCGCATTACCCACCTCTTGAATGAATTTCGCTACTTTAGCCGCGTCCTTGATGCCTTTACTTGTTTCAACGCCGCTGGAAACATCCACCGCCCACGGGTGTACACTTTGCACTGCGTGGCGCACGTTTTCCGGGTCCAACCCGCCGGACAGTATCAGCGGCAGCGGCAGGTTTTCCGGAATCAGCGTCCAATCGAACGATAGCCCCGTACCGCCGGGCTGCCCGGGTACGAAGGCATCCAGCAGCAAACCCTGCGCATCCGCATATAAAGCCGCATATTGTACCAAATTCAAGCCTGCCTTGACCCGCGCTGCCTTGATATAAGGTACACCAAACTGGCGGCAGTATTCGGGCGATTCATCACCGTGGAACTGAAGCAGGTCGGGGCGCACATCCGTGAGCACTGTTTCCACTTGTGCCGGATCGGCATCCACAAACAACGCGACACGAGTAACAAACGCGGGCAACGCCCGGCTGATGGTACGGCCCTGCTCCAGCGCGATGTGACGTGGGCTGGGCGGGTAAAACACCAGGCCGATGGCATCTGCGCCACAGCGGGCTGCGTGTACAGCATCGGCAACGCGGGTCAGGCCGCAGATTTTTATTCGGGTTCGCATGAAGGTAATGACTTTATAAATCAATGCGTTGTGATGTTGGCAAACCCCACTCATCAGCATATTGCACGGCGCTCAAGTATAACCCATCCGGCGCGAAGGTCGGCGCGGCCAGTTTGCGGTCGCGCTGTTGCAACAACTCGGCTACCCAGTGCGACGGATATCGGCCTTTGCCGACATATACCAGCGCACCGACGATGTTGCGAACCATGTGATGCAGGAAGGCATTGGCACTGAGGTCAAAGAGGATGCGGTCGCCATCGCGCCTGATTTCCAGGCTGCGTAGCTCGCGCACCGGCGATTTCGCCTGACAGGCAGCAGCCCGAAAGGCGCTGAAATCATGTGTTCCGATCAGCAATTGCGCCGCTTCATGCATGGGTTCGAGCGCTAATGGCGCATGAAACCAGCCTGCCTTACCCGCCTGCAAAGCCGGGCGCACCGGATGGTTGAGCAACACATAGCGGTAGCTGCGCGCCAATGCGCTAAAACGGGCATGGAATTCTTGCGTTACCACGCACGCCCACAGCACTGCCACGCTATCCGGCAGAAAGCTGTTGACGCCACGCACCCAGGCGCTGGCTGGGCGGTCGAATTGGGCATCAAAATGGACTACCTGCATGGCTGCATGGACACCCGCATCAGTACGTCCCGCGGCGACAACCTCAACCGGGTGACCGGCGATACTCGTCAATGCGCGCTGTAATGCATCCTGTACGCTGCAGCCAGCGGATTGCGTCTGCCAGCCACAAAAATTCCTGCCGTCATATTCCAGCCCGAGGGCTATTCTTACCATGACATATCTACCAGAGCGTAACGGCGCCGCCGACTAGCGCTACAAACATGCATAGATAATCAGTCCATCCCATGGTCCGATCCGGCAATTCGACCTGCGACTGCGTATCAACGGGTAATACCGAGTTTAACTGCAATGCTTCCAGTCGCTGTTTCATATTGGTTGTCCGGGTATTGCCCAAAGCGGTCTCGGCATAGTGCAGTGTAAGCCAGAGACGCACGGCGATGCGTTCCGCATCCACGCCAAACCATTGCAGCGGACTTAAAATCCGGTATATGCCCAACAGTAAATCATCACGAGGAATGCTTCGCATCAGTATGGAAAGTGCAGCAAGCAGCAGGACCATACGCACCAGGCGCAATATTCCGTACTGCAAACCTTGCACGCTTGGACTGAAACTACCTAGCACTGTGGATATATTTTCACCCGGCAGCGTATAGGCATATATCGCCAGCAATGTGAGCAGCAGCCAGCGGGTGCGGCGCAGGTAGCGTAGAAATTGAGCCATGGCAGCACCCCGCAGCCAGGACAGCAATCCCAGTGCTGCCAGTCCGAGCATCGAAGGAGGTGCGAATTCAAGCCATACAACAAAAAACAGCCACAGCACGATGGCTGTGGCTGGATGAAGTTTGCAACGAGTCGAATCTATGATGCGATGCATCAGCCTATCTGGGCCAGGAGCATTTGCGCATCCTCTTTTTGCGTTGGGTTTCCTTCCTGCATCACTTCCTGCAGAATTTCACGGGCATTTTCCTTGTCACCCATTTCATGGTAAACGCGTGCCAGGTCAAGTTTGGTTGCTGCTTCCTGGAAGGCCTCGTCCGGTTCACCCGCAGCCTGACTCATGTCACCAATGTCATTCAAATCCAGGCTGATATCAGAAAAATCCAAATCCGCAGCCGAATCCGGCGACGTCAGAGGCGCTTCAGGTTCAGGCAAGTCAAAGTCAAAATCCAGTCCTGACTCATTCGCGTTGGTTGATTCGAGTGGTGCAGGAGCAGGCTGGCTGCCAAAATCATGGGCAGCAAAGTCGAGATCAGGGAAGTTCAACTCATCATGAGCAACAGAACCTACCTGGATATCTTCATCCGCATCTGAAGCCACCATCGAATCCAGATCATGAAATACCGAGTCTTCATGCGCTGCATGTTTTTCTACTGCGTCGGCGATAATCCCCTGTTCTGCATTAGACGTAAAATCCAGGCTGTGGTCTATCGGCGCATCTGCAGCATCCACATCTGCAATGTTGAAATTGTGTGAAAAATCCGGCGCAGCATCGCCATGAATTTCCTCGCTTGCGGGAGGCGCATCACCATCTTCTGCACGCCTGCGCGAAGCCAGAGCAACGGTTGCCATGCCAGCGGCGACCACGACTGCTGCTGCGGGGTCCCTATTTTCACCTGATTGCTGCGCTGCGCCAATATGGCTGGCTTCGCCAGTATTGTTGTACAGCGGATTATTGGGATCCAGCTTGCGTCCCAGTTCAGCCGCCTTTGCCCACACAGGGGTCATCTCCCCGCCCAGTGCTGCATACAGCTCAGTGGCTACCGACTCAAACGCAGGCAGGTTTTTGCGCGCTGCATAGATTTCCAGTAACTTGAGGTGAATTTCATGCCGGCCCGGATCTTTGGTCAACGCTTCCTTGAGGATTTCCTCAGCTTGCGCATCACGTCCATAAGCCATGTAAACCTCGGCTTCGGCGATCGGATCCACATCATGAGTATCAATAGTTCCCAGCCCGGCCTGACTGAAGTCAGTAAGGAATGAGGTGTTGTTGGTATTCACTGCACCGCCGCCCTGGGTTCCAAAGACGGTATTGGCTCTGATGTCGGTGCCAGCCATGATGCTGTCTTCAAAATTTGACAGCCCCTTGCGCTTGCGTTTGCCATGCATCATGAATGCGAGCAGGGCCAGCAACAGTGCAGCCAAGGCGCCACCGCCAAGGTAGAGCGGATTAATATTTTCATACCAGCTTGGCCCCGCGCTTGCGGGCATGGGTGCTGGCGTCGGCACAACCGGCTTGGGTACCGTTGCTGTCTGTGCCGGCGGAGTGGCTGGCTTGACGGCTGCAGGCGCAGCAACGGGCGGCATTACCTGGGTCGATTCTGCAGCAGGGGCTGCAGTGGAGCCAGCCTTGGCTGCATTTTTTTGCAGTTCTGCCAGCGCCTGGCTCTTGATATCCAGCAACCGCTGCATGTCCTGGATATTTTTCTCCAGGGCAGCTACACGGTTGTTGGCATCCTGCAAAGCTTTTTTCTGGGCAGCAGCATCTTCCTGCAGGGCATTAAGTTTGTCCTGGGTAGCTGCTACCTGCTTGGCATCTTTGCCGGATGCCGGCTGTTTCCCGGTGGCTGGAGCTTCTCCTTTGGAGAGCGTCAGCACGTCCTTGCCGGCTTGCATCTGAGCAGCCTTATCTTCCACCTTGGGCATGATCTTGCCGACAGCCTGTGCGGATTTCTCCGGCGCTGCCGTTCCCTGGGCGACTTCTCCGGCCAGCTTCTGACGATAGCTTTGCCAATCGGCTGATTGCAGTTTGATATCGCGCGCGGCTTCTGCCACAGGAATCGCGGCTATTTGCTCCGGGCTCGGTACTTTAAGAATCTTGCCGGTTTTGAGCCGGTTCATGTTATCGCCAGCGAAAGCCTTGCGATTTTCGCGGTACAAGCCAACCAGCATCTGTTCGAGATTGACGCCATCCGGTTTGGTTTGACTGGCGATGGACGACAGCGTGTCTCCCCGTTTGACCGGGCCGTAAGATTGCTTGGTTGTTTTTTCGGCAGCTTGAGCGGATTTGCGAGTTGCCGTCGCTCCGCCCGTTGTTTTGGATCCCATCGAAGAGGAAGGCTTGGTCTCTGCCGACGACTCTGCGGATTTCCCGGATTCGTTGCCGCCAGTGCTGGCCGAGTTAACTTCCAATGGTGACACCGGCGTTTGTGCAGCCGTCATGCCTGGAGGATCAAGTAAAACCGTATATTCGCGAACCATTCGACCGGTTGCCCAGTCAAGCTCGATGAGCATGTCCAGAAAAGGATCGTTGATTGGCTTGCTCGAGGTTATTTTCAATACTGCGCGGCCATTGGGCTTTTTATCAACCGTAAACTTAAGGTTGTATAGCACCGCTGCCGGATCAATTTTAGCTTCGCGGAACGCATCATTACCCGCGAGGCGGGCAGACAATGCATCAAGCTCGGACTTGTCCCTGGCGAGCAACTCGATTTCTGCGTTAAGAGGCTGTCCCAGCGCCGATCTGACGGACAGCTTCCCCAGTCCGGCCGCATGTGAAGTCAATGGCAGCAACATCAACATGCCTGCCGACAGATAACTCGCAATGATCTTTTTTTGACTCATGCCAATCCCTCGTTACTGAAGACTTTTATCAAGAACTTCATGTAGTTATATTGTGAATTTAAAGCCAACCATATCAATACGCTTATTTCAGATATTTTTCAATAAAAATTTCTGCAATGTTGACACAATTCAGGGCCGTTCCAGCCCGTACATTGTCAGCAACAATCCACATATTCAATCCGTTAGGATGCGAAATATCCGCACGGATACGGCCTACCAACACATCATTTTGTGCCGCTGCATCAAGCGGCGTCGGGAAACTGCCATCCTCGCGTTCGTCTATTACGGTCACACCCGGCGTATTCTTTAGTAAATCGCGTGCGGTCGCTGCGCTTATGCTGTTGCGCGTCTCAATGTGCACTGCCTGAGCATGCCCATAAAACACAGGTACGCGCACCGTAGTCGGGTTGATTGCCACGCTTTCATCGGCCAGCACACGTTGGGTTTCATTCACCATTTTCATTTCTTCCACCGTGTAACCATTGTCCAAAAAGGCCCCAATTTGCGGCAGAAGATTGAATGCTATCCGTTTTGGATAAACGTTATTTTCGGTTTCCGACAGATTAAAAATGGCGCGGGTCTGATCAGCCAATTCATTGATGGCTTCTTTGCCGCTACCCGATACAGACTGGAAAGAGACCACATTGATGCGGCTGATGCCAGCTGCGTCGTAAATCGGTTTGAGGGCTTTCAGCAAATGTATGGTTGCAGCATTGGGACTGGCGATCAGCTTGCGTGGCAAATAATCTGCGATGCTGTCCGGATTCACCTCCGCCACGACCAGCGGCACCGCTGCATCCGTGCGGAATTGCGGGCTGCTGTCGATCACCACGCAGCCAGCCGCTGCGGCCTTGGCGGCATAATGCGCTGCCGCTTCAGCGCCTGCTGCAAACAATGCAATGCGCACTTGGGTAAAATCAAATTGCTCGGCATCCTGAACCACGATATCGCGTCCGGCAATGCTGATTTCCTCACCTACGGACAGGCTGGGCGACAGCAAATATAACTTGCCCAATGGGAAATCGCGTTCGGACAAATGTTCCAGTATTGCCTCACCGACCAGGCTGGTCGCGCCAAGGACGGCGACATCCACTTTTTTCGGCATCAAGCTTCTACCAGTATGCGCAACATGCGCCGCAACGGTTCGGCAGCACCCCACAGCAACTGGTCGCCCACCGTGAAGGCAGACAGGTATTCGCCGCCCATGTAGAGCTTGCGCATGCGGCCTACCGGCACGGTCAACGTGCCGGTCACGGCGGTGGGGGTAAGATCGGTCATGCTCGCCTGGCGCTGGTTGGGCACGACCTTCACCCAGTCGTTATGGGAAGCGACGATGGCTTCTATCTCATCCATCGGTACGTCTTTTTTCAGCTTCACGGTCAACGCCTGGCTATGGCAGCGCATTGCGCCGATGCGTACGCACAAGCCATCTATGGCAATGGCATCGTCGCTGCGGCCAAGTATCTTGTTGGTCTCGGCACGCGCTTTCCATTCTTCCTTGCTCTGGCCGTTGCCCAGGTCTTTGTCGATCCACGGGATCAGACTGCCTGCCAGCGGAACGCCGAAATTGGCGGTAGGAAAGCTGTTGTCGCGTAGTGTGCCGGCAACTTCGCGGTCGATGTCGAGTATGGCGGAGGCCGGGTCGTCCAGCAGCGTTTTCGCAACCCGGTGCGCTTCACCCATCTGGCTGAGCAATTCGCGCATGTTCTGAGCACCGGCACCCGACGCAGCCTGATAGGTCATCGCGCTGATCCAGTCCACCAGGTCTTCGCGAAACAGGCCGCCCAGCGCCATCAGCATCAGCGAAACCGTACAGTTGCCGCCGATGAAATCCCTGCCGCCCTTGGCCAGCGCATCCTGGATGACGTGTTGGTTGACCGGGTCGAGAATAATGACGCTGCCCGCTTCCATACGCAACGTGGAAGCGGCATCGATCCAGTAGCCTTTCCAGCCGGCGGCGCGCAGCTTGCCGAAGATTTCACTGGTGTAGTCGCCGCCCTGGGTGGAAATGATGGCGTCCATCGCGCGCAGCTCATCCAGATTGCGGGCATCTTTCAATGCGGGAACGTCCTTGCCGATATCGGGGCCTTTGCCTCCCACCTGCGAGGTGGTGAAAAATACCGGCTCGATCACGTCGAAATCGCGCTCCTCGCGCATGCGCTGCATCAGCACCGAACCGACCATGCCGCGCCAGCCAACCAGACCTACTCGCATCATTTTATGTGTCTCCTGTTGTTCTATTTTCGGTCACAGCGCGGCAAGCACTGCGTCGCCCATGGCCGCGCAACCCACTCGGGTGGTGCCGGGCGTGTAAATATCGGCGGTGCGCAGCCCCTGGCTAATCACTTTTTTGACCGCATTCTCAATGCGGTCGGCCACACCATCGTGGCCGAAGGTATAGCGCATCATCATCGCGGCGGAAAGTATCGTGGCGAGCGGATTAGCGATGTCCTTGCCGGCAATATCCGGCGCCGAACCGTGGATGGGCTCGTACATGCCCTTGCGGCTCTCGTCCAGCGACGCTGAACCAAGCATGCCGATGGAGCCGGTGAGCATGGAGGCCTCGTCGGAAAGGATATCGCCAAAGATATTTCCGGTGAGGATCACATCGAACTGCTTCGGGTTGCGCACCAGTTGCATGGCTGCGTTGTCCACGTACATGTGCGACAGTGCCACCTCGGGATATTGCCGGGCGGTCTCGATCACCACCTCGCGCCACAGCTCGCTGGTTTCCAGCACGTTGGCTTTTTCCACCGAGCACAGTTTCTTGCCGCGCTTCATGGCGATCTGGAAACCGATGTGCGCGACGCGCCGCACTTCCGACTCACTGTAGCGCATGGTGTTGTAGCCTTCGCGCTCGCCCGCCTCGTTGACATGGATGCCACGCGGCTGGCCGAAGTAGAGGTCGCCGGTAAGCTCGCGCACGATCATCAGATCCAGCCCCGCCACCACTTCCGGTTTGAGCGTGGAAGCATCAGCCAGCTCCGGATAGAGCGTGGCCGGACGCAGGTTGGCGAACAGGTTGAGTTCCTTGCGGATGCGCAGCAAGCCCTGCTCCGGGCGCATCGGGCGCGGCAGCGTATCGTACTGATAGCCACCCACCGCACCGAGCAGAATTGCGTCGGATTCGCGAGCAAGCTTGAGTGTAGCGTCCGGCAATGGATCGCCAGCGGCGTCATACCCCGCCCCACCGATGGCGGCATGTTCCATCTCGATCCTGAAGCCGTCGCTATTCAGCGCCTGCAACACCTTCACTGCCTGGGCGGTTACTTCGGGACCGATACCGTCGCCGGGCAATACTGCGATTTTCATAAGGATTCTTTCAATTCAAAATCAGAAAAAACTACACAAACAGCCACGGCGCTTCCGCCTTGCGCCGTTCTTCATAAGCCTTGATCTTGTCCGCTTGTTGCAGGGTCAGGCCGATATCGTCGAGACCGTTAAGTAGGCAATACTTGCGGTGCGCATCCACGTCGAAACCGAAGGACTCGCCAGCGGGCGTGGTAACGTTCTGCCGTTCCAGATCCACCTGCAGGGCGTAACCGGGCGTCGCTTCGGTTTCACGGAACAACTGATCGACGATGGCCGCGTCCAGCACGATAGGCAGCAGACCGTTCTTGAAGCAGTTGTTATAGAAAATATCCGCAAAACTGGGCGCGATGAGGGCGCGCAAGCCAAAATCCTCCAGCGCCCACGGCGCGTGTTCGCGGCTCGATCCGCAGCCGAAGTTCTCGCGCGCAAGCAGCACCTGCGCACCCTGGTAACGCGGCTGGTTGAGCACGAAATCCGGATTTTTCGGGCGATTACTGGCATCCTGCCCCGGCTCGCCATGGTCGAGATAACGCCATTCATCGAACAGATTTTGGCCGAAACCGCTACGCTTGATGGATTTCAGGAACTGCTTGGGAATGATGGCATCGGTATCCACATTGGCGCGGTCGAGCGGCACCACCAAGCCGTCTAGTAGGGTAAATGCACGCATTATTTTTCCGATTTTTTCTGGATGGTGTCCCCGACTTTTTCAACATCCTGGCCGAAGCCATGCATGGTATTGCAGGCGGAAAGGCCAAGAACGGAAAACAGGGTAACAATAAGAGCAAGGGTGCGCATGATTTCACTCCTTCAAGTTAAAATTTACGGACATCGACAAAGTGTCCCGCCACGGCGGCGGCGGCAGCCATGGCCGGACTCACCAGATGGGTACGCCCGCCCTGCCCCTGGCGGCCTTCGAAATTGCGGTTGGAGGTGGAGGCGCAGCGCTCGCCCGGCTCCAGCCGGTCGGCATTCATCGCCAGACACATCGAGCAGCCCGGATCGCGCCATTCAAAACCGGCTGCGAGAAATATCCGGTCCAGGCCCTCTTGTTCCGCCTGTTGTTTGACCAGGCCAGAACCGGGTACCACCATCGCCAGCTTCACACTGGCGGCTTTTTGCCGGCCTTTCACCACTGCGGCGGCGGCGCGCAGGTCTTCGATGCGGGAATTGGTACAGGAACCGATGAACACCTTGTCCACAGCGATTTTCTCGATCGGCGTATTGGCCGCAAGCCCCATATAGGCTAATGCGCGTTCCCAATCGCTGCGCTTTACTTCGGAGGGCGCATCCGCCGGGTCGGGCACGCGTCCGTCCACGCTGGTCACCATTTCAGGCGAAGTGCCCCAGGTCACTTGCGGGACGATGGCAGCGGCGTCCATGTGCACTTCCTGGTCGAACACCGCATCTGCATCCGACACCAGCGTGCGCCACCAGTCCACCGCCTGATCCCACTGCTTGCCCGTGGGTGCGTAAGGACGGCCTTTTACATAGTCGATAGTCTTGTCGTCAACCGCCACCATGCCGGCGCGTGCACCCGCCTCGATAGCCATGTTGCACAAGGTCATGCGCCCTTCCATGGAGAGTCCGCATATCGCCGAACCGGCGAACTCGATCGCGTAGCCGTTACCGCCGGCAGTGCCGATTTTTCCGATGATGGCGAGCGCCACGTCCTTGGCGGTCACGCCGTGTCCCAGTTCGCCTTCCACATTGACGCGCATGGCCCTGGATTTTTTGGTGACCAGGCACTGGGTGGCCAGCACGTGTTCCACTTCAGAAGTGCCGATACCGAACGCCAGCGCACCGAATGCCCCATGGGTGCTGGTGTGGGAATCACCACATACCACGGTCATGCCAGGCAGGGTGAGCCCTTCTTCCGGGCCGATCACGTGCACGATGCCCTGACGCACGTCTTCCATTTTGAATTCGACAATGCCGAAGTCAGCGCAATTCTGATCCAGCGTTTCCACCTGCAGACGCGAAATCGGGTCGGCAATACCGCCGGCGCGGTTGGTGGTGGGCACGTTGTGGTCGGGTACCGCCACTGCCGCCGCAGGTCGCCGGGGTTTGCGCCCAGCCAGACGCAGGCCCTCGAATGCCTGCGGGCTGGTTACCTCATGCACCAGGTGACGGTCGATATAGAGCAGCGTGGCGCCGTCCGGCTCCTCGTGAACCAGATGGGACTGCCAAAGTTTGTCATAAAGGGTTTGCGCGCTCATGGATGCAGCCACTCAATAGTTGAACCGAAAATTATACACAGGCTGTCGCAACCATGCACTGAATCAGGCCTCCATTGCCTTGAGTTTCCATGCCACCAGCCCGAATCCCAGCAAGGCGAATCCCGCTGCGATGGTAAACGTCCATTGCGCGCCGAGGCTGTCCCAGATGGCGCCGGCGTATAACCCGCCCAGCGTGCCACCCGCGCCGAACGCCAGGCTGCTGTAGATGCCCTGCCCGCGCGCCTGATGCCTGCCGCGGAAATAACGGTGGATCAACGCCACCGCCGCTGCGTGGAATGCACCAAAAGTTGCCGCGTGCAGCACCTGGGCAAAAATCACCCAGCCGGGGTAGTCCACCGCCCAGCCGATGAGGAGGAAGCGCAACACTGCAATGGCAAAAGTCGCCAGCAGAATGCGCGCCATGGATACCCCCGGCAGCAGACGCGGCAGCCACATGAATACGGCGATTTCGCAAATGACCCCCAGCGCCCACAACCAGCCCACTGCGCTTTTCGTATAGCCATGCTCGACCAGATCAATGGAATAAAAGGTGTAATACGGGCCATGCGCCACCGCCATCAGGAAACATGCGGCGATCAGCGCCATCACCTCGGGACGGCGAAGGATGTGCCACACTGGTTGGTGATCGGCCGCGTGCACTTCGATCGCCGCTTCCGGAATGCGCCGTGCCAGCAACGCAATACCGGCCATGAAGCCCAGTACCGCCCAGGGCAAATCGCTGATGGGCCGTACATCGAACCAGTAACCCAGCCCCAGCACTGCCACGATAAATCCCACTGACCCCCACAGGCGGATGCGACCGTAGCGATGGCTGTGCTCACCCAGGTGCGACAGCGTGGTGGCCTCCACCAGCGGCAGCGACGCGCTCCAGAAGAAACTCATGGTCGCCATCACCGCAAACAACCAGGCAAAGCTGGTGCCAAAAAATACGCCGAGATAGCACAACAGGCTCCCCAGCGCCGCGATTTGCACGATCATCACGCGCTTGCCGCTGCGATCCGCCATCCAGCCCCAGATATTCGGTGCGAAAATACGCATCACCTGCAACAGCGACATCAGCACACCGATCTGGAACGCGCTGAACGCCAGCGACTCGAGGTAGATCGCCCAGAACGGTGACATCGCCCCGACAAAGGCAAAATAAAAAAAATAGAAACCGGACAGGCGCCAGTAGGGAAGATTTTGCATCAGAAATTCAAACCGGGAAAAACGGGAAAATGGGAAAAAATCCGTCCCGCGATGAGTGATGAAGCACTCGCAACGGACACTGAACTCAGCGTGACGCAATGATCTACGGCGGCGTTAAAAGTCCCGTGTTGCTGGTGGCTGCGCGAGCACCAAATGTTTCCGCCAGAATTGCTCCAGTCCTGTTCTTCATTGCCTCAGGGTCAACCCACCGCCTTGTCCGCCAAATCGGCGAGCAAGCTGTCGTACTGTTTTTTTACAATGTCGTAACACTCGCAGGCCTGCGCTTCCAGCTTGTGCCTATCCAGAATTTCGATGCGACCCCGGGAATAGCTGATCAGACCGGCATCCTGCAGCCTGACTGCGGCTTCAGTAATGCTCTCTCTACGCACACCCAGCATGTTTGCAATCAATTCCTGCGTCATGCGTAATTCGTCCGTAGGCAGGCGATCAATATTCTGTAACAGCCAGCGACATAATTGCTGTTCCACCGAATGGCGACGGTTGCAGCCGGTGGTTTGCGACATCTGAACAATCAGTGTCTGAGTGTAGCGCATCAGCAAATGCTGCAAGCTTCCACAGTGGTCGAACTCCTCTTTCAGAATGCTGGATTTCATCCGGTAAGCATGGCCTGAATGCTGGATCGTGGCCTGCGTGAGCGAAGTCTGTCCACCCATGAAGATCGACACGCCCAGCACGCCTTCGTTTCCGACCACAGCGACCTCTGCCGAGGTGCCGTCTTCCATACTGCACAGCAAGGACGCAATCAAGGTTGTCGGGAAATAACCATATTCCAGCGCTTCATCAAATTCATATAGCACCTCGGAGCGTTCCAGAGATACCAACTCAAGATGGGGTGCGATGTGCTCGAATTGATCGTCGGGCATTGCGCCAAGCAAGTGATTCTGTTTTGGATCGTGTATAGCTGACATGGCCTGGCCCCAGATTTTGTGACACGAAAAGATTTGGCTCTTTAATGTGCGACAGCGTACAGACTGCTGTCGGCATTTCTCCTAATCTGCGAACTCGATCATAGGAGATTCCATGAAAACATTCCACAAGGTGCTTGCGATTGCAGGCGTGAGCGTGATCTTGCTGGGTGGCTGCGCCAGCACCAATCCATATCCGGATACGCGCTCCAGTAATCCATACCCCGACAATCAATACGGCAATGCTCCGCGTTACAGCAGCGCCTATGGGGTGGTCGATTCCATCAACACAGTGCGTACAGACAGTAACGGCAGCCCGATAGGCATCGGTACCATCATTGGCGGTGTCGTGGGCGGCGTACTGGGCAACCAGGTCGGCGGTGGCACAGGCAGAACTGTGGCCACGGCGGCGGGCGCAGTCGGTGGTGCCATTGTGGGTCACCAAATCGAAAAGAACCGCAATGCTGCGAACGCCAATGCTTTTCAGATACGCGTACGTCTGGATAACGGGGCTTACGAAACCTTTACCCAGAATGATATAGGCGATATGCGTGTTGGGGATCGGGTTCGCATCGACAACAACCACGTCACGCGCTATTGATATCACGCGGTTTTGCCCTTGCATCCGTACCAGAGTGCATCAATTCTCGCCGGGTAATCCCGCCTGTCGAATTCACTGCAAAGGAGAAAACATGAACTGGGACATCGTTCAAGGAAACTGGAAACAATTCAAAGGTAATGTCAAACAACAGTGGGGCAAGCTTACGGATGATCACCTGGATCAAATCGCCGGCAAACGCGACCAACTGGTGGGCAAGATCCAGGAAGCTTATGGCGTCAACAAGGATGAGGCTGAAAAGCAGATCAAGGAATTCGAAGAGCGCAACAAGGACTTCCGCGCCCATTGAGGCGTACCCGAAACCACATCGACCACCCGGTTCGGGTTTATGAAATCAGAACCGCCAGATAACCGAAGGAGAAAAATGATGGGATTTGACCAAAAAGGATCCACCGTTTTTTGTGTTCAACATGGTAAATCCGGGCAGTGGGAAGTAAGCGAAGAAGGTTTTGACAAGCCGCTTGCATCCTTCGACAGCCCTGAAGATGCCAAGAAATATGCCAATGACCTGGCCAAAACCAAGGAAGGTTCTGGCGTCAAAGTAATCGACTGACTCACTTGATTCTCAAAAGGAAATATCATGAAAAAAACCACTCTTACCGCACTTACCGCAGCCATTCTGTTGGCTTTCAGCGCTGGGGCCATGGCTGAGACCATGTCCAAAAGCGATTACAAGGCGAGCAAAAACAGCATCAGTTCCGAATACAAGGCCGCCAAGGAAAAATGCGATTCATTGTCAGGAAATGCCAACGACGTTTGCGAGGCCGAGGCCAAGGGCAACGAAAATGTCGCCAAGGCTGAACTGGAAGCGAAATACAAACCCAGCGAGAAGACGCGTTACAAGGCTTTGATGGCGAAAGCAGAGGCCGCATACAAAGTGGGCAAGGAACGCTGCGACGACAAATCGGGCAATGCCAAAGATGTTTGCGTGAAAGAAGCCAAGGCCGCTTTTGTGCATGCGAAAGCCGATGCTAAAGTCCAGATGAAGAGCCTGCAGGCAGATGAAAAGGCCAGCAATACATCCGCAGAAGCCAACATGAAAGCCAAGGAAAAAACCTCCGACGCGCAGCATGACGCTGCAAAGGACAAGCGTTCGGCAGATTTCGCTGTGGCCAAGGAAAAATGCGAGACCTATTCCGGTGCGGCCAAAGACCGTTGCATCAATCAGGCGAAAGCACAGTTCGGGATGTAATTGGACATCTGAAACTGCTACAACCCATTATCCGGAAATGGTGTTCAATTTTAATGAATATTCCGGCACCGGATAAGGGTCATAGACCAGCATAAACTGATTACAAATTTTAAAGAGGGGTTTTGTCATGCTATATACCATCGCCGTTATTTTAATCATTCTCTGGTTGCTGGGCATGGTCACCTCATACACCTTGGGGGGATTCATTCACATTCTTCTGGTCATTGCGATAGTGGTTATCCTGCTCCGCGTGATCAGCGGCCGGCCCCCGGTATGAACCGCGCGTGGTGATCGTTTCATGTATGGACACCCAGCTTGCGTCATGGCTGCCACGGCGATTTCGCCACGTTTAGCCAGGGCGGTTATGGTTGGGTTTCCCATACATGGCTCCGCGTTGAACAGAAAATCAAAGAGAGCAATAGAATGACTTTCGCACGCAATCCTGCGGTAGAAATCGGACTGCTCCTGCTCCTGGCAGGGCAAGCAGGCGTGAGCCATGCCGACGTCAAGGCGGGTGAAGCGATCGCAAAAAGCGGGACCGGGAATATTTCCGCCTGCATGCTGTGTCACGGCCTTAACGGGGAAGGTCGGCCGCCTGCTGGATTTCCGCGTTTGGCAGGGCAGAATCGGGACTACCTGGTCAAGCAATTAAAGGATTTCAAGGCAAAATTGCGTACCAATCCTTTGATGCGACCCATCGCCAGTGCATTGAACACTGCCCAGATGAACGACGTCGCGGATTATTACGCCAGTTTGCCGCCCTGGAAACCAGGCACCGGCCCTGCCCAAAATACAGCGCAAACGCCCCGTGGCGCGCAACTGGCGCAGCACGGCAACTGGGACAAAGGCATGCCTGCCTGTTTTGCCTGTCACGGTGCAAATGGCGCCGGGATCCCGCCGCACTTCCCGAGTATTGCCGGGCAAAATGCCGTTTACATAAGCAATCAGCTTAATGCCTGGAAAGCCGGAACGCGTATCAATGATCCTGAAGGATTGATGAAGGCTGTTGCAGACAAACTGAGCCCCGAGGATATCAGTGCTGTCAGCGCCTATCTTGCGAATCCGAAATGATGAGAGTTGATGGAGACACGCCATGAATCGATTGCTTGATCGACTGACGCAAAATGGCAAATTTCATCCCATGTGGATCGTGCTGGCCGTCACCGGGGTATTGATTGTTGCATCCATAGTCTTTATTCCCGCGCGTTATGAAGGTTCCAAGGAACCCAAACAAAAAATAGCCGTTGCCGACCATGCAGCCGCAGAAACCCTGCCCGAGCCGGATGCGGGACAGCACGAATCAAAACCGGAGCCGGCAGTTATCCAAACGACACATTTCACGCCCCCGGCAGAGCGCGATATGCCCACCGGCGAAATGGGCGACATGATCAAACTGGGCAGAAATATTTTTGTACATACTCAAGTGTATGCAAAAAATCTGGTCGGCAATGGTTTGAATTGCGTGAATTGCCACCTGGATGCAGGTCGCAAAGCTGACTCGGCGCCATTATGGGGTGCGTATGTAATGTTTCCTGCTTACCGGAGCAAGAATCACAAAGTAAACAGCTTTGAAGATCGTTTAGCGGGGTGCTTCCGATTCAGCCTGAATGGCACGCCACCCGCTTATAACAGCAAGGAAATGCTGGCCTTGACCAGTTACAGCTACTGGCTGGCGACAGGCGCTCCTACCGGTAAAGAACTCGCTGGCCGTGGTTATCCAAAGCTGGACAAACCTCCACGGCAGCCTGATGCGCAACGCGGCGCTGCGGTATTCGAGAAAAACTGCGCAATTTGTCATGGCGCAGATGGACTGGGTACGAAAGTAAACGCACAATATGCGTTCCCGCCGCTCTGGGGAAAAGATTCCTTTAATGCGGGCGCAGGTATGCATTCAGTAAAAAATGCAGCTGCCTTTATCAAGGCCAACATGCCGCTCGGCAAAGGCAACTCGCTCTCGGTACAAGAGGCCTGGGACGTTGCACAGTTCGTGGATAGCCACGACAGGCCGCCAGACCCTAGAGTAAAAAAATAAGGCAGTTCATTCTGCCTGCAGGAAAATCATAGGTGAATGCGGCATGCCTAACCCCTTACCAGAGACGGTAACACTCCAGATTAGACGGCCAGTCTGCCCGGCGTGTGGAGGTGCGTTGGCACGCATACACCGTAGACTTATCGACCGTTTAATCAGCATGGTGGTCTTGCGTCATCGATATCGTTGTCTCGCATTGGGCTGCGGCTGGATTGGAAATCTTCCGCCAGTGAAAAAGTACATCATGCAACAGTAAGCATTCTGTTTGCTTCTTACCTCTTCCCAGTGCTTAAAGGCAAGCCCCGAACATGAATAGGGATCAAAATTTGCACTTGAAGAATGACAGTAAGCCAGTTCCGACTGGATATACATACTAATCAAAAAACTGGTTTGTTCATGGTGATGACGATGCAATTGCAATACTTCGCAGATTGTTTTTCTAATTGCTTATCGCATACCAAATTACTGATTGCAGCTATGACAAGTCTACTGATGATGGCTGGCTGCGCCAGTCTTCCCGATGCCAAAGCCACCCTCGCGACCCCTCCGCAGGCGGTGCAATTTGATAACGCCGACGGCGCATTACCTGCAAAAAAAAGTCAAGCCATCCTCAGGCAATTAAAGCTGGAGGCAGGCAGTCTGGATATCTTGCAGAAGCATCTGGCGCTGGAGCAGCAAATCAATCCTGAAAATCCGCTGGTATTAGGTAACAAAGTCACTTTGTTACAGGATGGGCCATCCACCTATAAAGCCATGTTTTCTGCCATCCGTAGCGCACGGCACACGATCAACCTGGAAACTTACATCTTTGAAGTTGGCAAGGTCGGCGATGAGTTTGAGGAATTACTGCTGGATAAACAGGCCCACGGAGTCAAGGTCAACCTGATTTACGACAGTGTCGGCTCACTCGGCACGCCCTAAGATTTTTTTAAATTCATGGCCGACAGCGGTATCCATGTAGTGGAGTTCAATCCGGTTAATCCACTGGCGCACAATGCCAAAACCTGGCGGCTGAATAATCGTGACCATCGCAAGCTATTAGTTGTGGATGGTCGAATCGCCTTTGTAGGAGGCATCAATATCAGCGATGCATACTCCAGTGGCTCTTTTTTACGTCATAAAACAAAAAAAGGTAATCCATCATTCGGCTGGCGTGACACCCATGTTGAGATTGAAGGACCCGCGGTTGCCGAATTTCAGAAGCTGTTCCTGGCTACCTGGAAAAAACAAGGCGGCGCACCGCTTAGCCAAAGCGATTATTTTCCTCAACTTCACAAGCAGGGCAACGAAATCGTCCGCGCCATTGGCAGTGTTGCGAATGACCCAACCAGCCCTATTTACCTGACGCTGCTCTCGGCCATCAATCATGCGGAGCGGCAGGTACATCTTACCAATGCCTATTTTGTGCCCAACCCACAGTTTCTTAAAACCTTGATGGATGCCGCACAACGGGGTGTAGATGTGAAGCTGATATTACCCAGCCATAGTGATTCATGGATAGTCTTCAATGCGGGGCGTTCTCATTACACAACGCTATTGCGCGCTGGCGTCAAAATCTACGAGCGTCGCGGAGCGGTAATGCATGCCAAAACTGCCACCATAGACGGTGTCTGGTCGACCATTGGTTCAACAAACCTGGATTGGCGCAGCTTTCTGCACAATGACGAGATCAACGCAGTCATCCTCGGCAGCGATTTTGCCAACCAGATGGAAGCCATGTTTGCCAACGATCTGACGCAATCGGATCAGATTGAGCTGAAGCAATGGCGGCACCGGCCCATCACTTCGCGCTTCAAGGAATGGCTATCCAGACTCCCTGAGTATTGGTTATAAAACCAGTCTTGCCGATCACGCATGATATCTATGTGCGACAGCGTACAGACCGCGTCTGTCATGCCCGATAAAGTTGCTCCAGCCTTGTAAATCACTGCTTCCGGTTTTCGGGCTTTTTATTCAGCTTTTAACGTTCAGGAGAAAATCATGACCAAGAAAATTTTATCCGCATTGATAATGGCTGGCACATTGGGGATGTTGCTCAGCGTCTCGGCTTGCAATACTGTAGCCGGCGCAGGTAAAGATGTTGAACATGCTGGTGATGCCATTCACGACAAAGCCAGGGACGTGCAGAACAGCAATTAAGCCATCTTCAGGCGGAAATATTAAAAAAGGCTCTGCCAGGAGCCTTTTTTAATAAATTACAGGTTCATTGGTAACAGAGTAGCTCGAATTATTCTGAACCGGCGATTGTCGGATTCAAAGCAAATCCTTCGATATCTTCTTAGGAAGGCAAATCCGACCAACAACGAGCATAGTTAGCCACTTCCCGGTCGAAATCATGGAATCCCATCCCGAATCGATAAATGCAGCGAAAGACGCAATCAGTACTCTGGAAACTCATGATCTGACGCTGCCACCTGCGCATGAGACGGTGGCAACTCATAACATGGCGCTTACCATGCTCGCTGTTATCGCGCTGATATTTACGCTTGATTGGGCCCAGGTTTTTGTCATTTCCATTCTGCTTGGAATTTTATTCGCCTATACGCTCAATCCACTCGTCGCCTGGCTGGAATTAATCAAAATTCCGCGCATATTGGGCGCCACTTTAGTAATGCTTACCGTGGTCAGCGCGGGATTACTGTGCACCTACGCTTTACGTGGGGAAATGCAGACGATACTGGATCAGTTACCCAAGGCCGCCAGCAAGTTATCGTCCGTAACGAGTCATTTGCAACGTGGCCAGCTCAGTAACATGCAAAAAGTACAGATCGCTGCAAATGAAATTGAAAAAGCCACCAATCAGGTTGGCGCTACCCCTGAGGCTAACAAGCGATTGAAGACCTACGTGGTCGTCGATCCATCTCCATTCAAGCTGAGCAATTTATTATGGTCGGGTTGGACGGGCTTGCTGACATTTTTCGGGCAGGCTGTCATGGTGGCATTCCTCACCTATTTTTTACTGCTGTCGGGTGATACTTTCAAGCGCAAGCTGGTACGTCTGGCGGGGCCCACCCTGACCAGAAGGAAAATTACCGTTCATATCCTGGATGACATTAACAATTCCATCCAGAGTTACATGTTCATGCTGTTGATCACCAACGCCATGGTAGGTATTTTCACCTGGGCGGCCTTCTCCTGGCTGGGCCTGGAAAACGCAGGTGCCTGGGCGGCAGCGGCAAGCCTGTTACATATCATTCCTTATTTTGGACCCGTTATTACTGCCTCCGTGACCGGCATGGCAGCGTTCATCCAGTTCGATTCGATTTCATCAGCACTACAGGTGGCCGGCGCATCGTTGCTGATAGCCACCATCATTGGCACCCTGGTCACTACCTGGATGACGGGCAGGTTTGCAAAAATGAATACTGCGGCAGTGTTTATTTCCCTGCTGTTCTGGACCTGGCTATGGGGTATATGGGGCATGCTGCTTAGCATACCCATCATCGTCATCGTTCGGGTCGTGTCACAGCATATAGAACCGTTGCATCCTCTAGCAGAATTGCTGGGGGACTAAGCAGACCAATGGGACATATAGCTGGATAGATAGCGGGAATACAGAGCATTTGGAATTATGTGCGGTACCGAACAGAAACGTCCGGGCAAGAGCAGGTATCATTTTAAACATGCGGGGGCCTCATTTCATTGACAACCCCAACTCCGAATTTGGATAACAAACCGGGCTCACATAATGCTAAAAATCCGCTCCATGTTAATTTTACTCGGCATGCTATTGTCCTCGGCTGCATCGGCGGCCGTCCAGGTGAACATTGGTATTGGGCTGCCTCACGCCAACATCGGGATTTACCTGCCGGCATACCCGCAACTCGTCGTCGTGCCAGGTTACCCGGTCTATTACGCACCTCGACTGGATGCAAACTTCTTTTTTTACGACGGCATGTACTGGGTTTACCAGGATGATGATTGGTATGCGAGTTCCTGGTACAACGGCCCCTGGTGGCTAGTACAGCCAGAGGCTGTGCCGGTATTCATCCTGCGGATTCCGGTGCGCTACTACCGTCAGCCGCCTGCGTACTTCCGCGGGTGGCGACCGGATGCGCCGCCGCATTGGGGGAATCACTGGGGCCATGATTGGGAACAGCATCGACGCGGTTGGGATAGATGGAACCACCGCGCTACCCCTGCACCTGCCCCGCTACCCACCTACCAGCGCCGGTATTCAGGGGATCGGTATCCCGAACGCATGGAGCAGCAGCATGAGCTGCAACAGCGCAATTACCGTTACCAGCCGCGCGATCCCGTAGTGCGGAAAAGCTATCAGGAGCAAGCCGTGCAAAGAGCACCTGTCCAACATGGCAAACCTCAGCATGAAAAACAGGGAGCGCCTGAACAGAGAGGTTCCAGGCAGCCGGATTTCCAGCGTTCCGCGCCGCAGCAACAGGATATGCCCGGCTCGCCGCGCTTACAGTCACCGCAAAGGGGCCACGAAGACATTCAAAAATCTATTCCAGCCCCCTCACAACAGAGACGCCCGGAAGGCCAGGATCATAGGCAGCCGCCACAGCCAGATATGACCCCGCATGAGCAGCCGATGCAAAGATCACAGGGCCGGGAAGAAAAAAAACATGGCAAGGACGCCCAACACGAACAGCATCGTGGACAAGGACAAGGACAAGGACAAGGACAAGGACAAGGGCAGGATCGAGGCCGGGATCGCAATGAATAGGCAATGCAGACCGAGCAGCTTGCGGTTCCGTTTTACCGAGCCTCCTCGTCACAATATAAAAGCACTTCTACAGGAGAAGATGGAATGAATTCAGTCAAGATGTTGGCAATTGTACTGATCGTGGCCGGCGGTTTGGGATTGGCGTACGGTGGTTTCACTTACACCAAGGAAACCCATCAAGCCAAACTGGGCCCGATAGAGTTGTCAGTCAAGGATACGCAAACCGTAAACATTCCAATCTGGGCTGGCGTGGGCGCGATTGTGGCAGGGGTGTTCCTGCTTACTCTGCGCAAGTAGTTGAGTCCATTTCCGATGGGTATGCCCATGAATTACGGGCAGATCCATGCAGTATTTTGCCTGTTTTTTTACAGTCAACCGCACGGTAAAAAGACAGGATTTCCATGAACGCAACAGCACCAGCAACGGAGAAAAGTATGGATAAGTTATCTGATGAAGTTACCAAAGAACAGTTGATCGCCGATTTCAAAGTGGTGATAGCGGATGCCGAAGCATTGCTGAAAGCAACTGCCAACCAGGGCGGCGAGAAGCTGACCGAGGTACGCGCCAAGGCGGAAGAATCCCTCCGGATCGCAAAAGCCGGTATCGCAGAGGCGCAGGCGGCACTGCTTGTCAAAGCCAAAGCTGCAGCCCAGGCAACCGACGCTTATGTCCATACATATCCATGGCAAGCCATTGGCGCCGTCGCTGGTGTCAGTCTGGTAATCGGCATACTCATCGGGCGCCGCTAGTTGCTTCGCCAGAGCTAAACACCCCATGGGCAAGGATCGGCTCAATGCCGGCCTTGCTTTGGGGCGGGCTAACCGGCGCCTGATCGCATCTGGATAGGATGGAACTGCCGCTGTATGTCTCAGATCACGCATCAATGTAGCAGGGAGCGCTATAGCCATCGGATAACCCCCCTGCGTACACACATCAAAGCCGACAGGCTTGCAGGGTGCAAAGCGTGTATGCTGTTCGCGTGATGATCGCGCCGTCCGGCCGATTATTCTGAGACCGCCTATGGATACCGCACACAGTCCCAATCAAAACCATCTTCTTGCCGCCCTGCCCACCGCTGAATTCGAGCGCATCGCGCCTCATCTTGAGTTGGTCGCGATGCCGCTGGGTGATGTTCTTTATGAATCCGGCGGCCAGTTGCAGCACGCCTATTTTCCTACAACCGCCATCCTGTCGCTGCACTATGTCACCGAGAGCGGCGCATCGTCTGAAATCGCCGGGGTAGGCAATGAAGGCGTACTCGGCATTTCGCTTTTCATGGGTGGGAATACCACACCGAGCCGGGCCATTGTGCAGACTGGGGGCCACGGTTACCAACTCAAGGCGCGGCTGTTGATGGAGGAATTCAATCGCATCGGGGGGCGCCGCGCCGGGGTGATGCAACACTTGCTATTGCGTTACACCCAGGCGCTGATAACACAAATATCGCAAACTGCAGTATGCAATCGCCATCATTCGGTGGAGCAGCAACTGTGCAGATGGCTGTTACTGACCCTTGATCGTCTGCCCTCGAATGAACTGACCATGACCCAGGAGCTGATTGCCGGCATGCTCGGTGTGCGGCGTGAAGGCATCACCGAGGCTGCCGGGCATTTGCAGCAAGCGGGATTCATTCGCTACCGACGCGGCCATATCACCGTGATCAATCGATCTGGCCTGGAGTCCCGCGTGTGTGAATGCTATGGGGTGGTCAAGAAAGAACATGATCGATTGCTGTGCGATGTACGCAATCGTCAGGAATTTCCGCTTACCGGTCACGCTTAGTCCTTCGCCTTGTTTCCCGCTTTGCATAATAGCTCCATCATCCGTGCGATAACGCACGGACTGCGACAGAACTCAAGCACCATAATGAAAAATGCTTACACAAAATTCATTCACTGACTCAATGACCTCGCTCCCGGCACCCGCTTTGCAAAAGCATGCATTTTTTTATCCAGGATGAGCGTATAAGTAGGCGGGTGCTGCTCACCCCTTCGGCCACGCGATCCGTCACGCTAATTCGCGCTTTAATATGAGGACGGCCATGCCCGAAACAATCCGCGATTCCGCCATTCAAAAACCCGCCACGGCGGATGGCATCACCGAGCTGCGACGCCAGGAAGTCCTGCTTAAAACCGGGGCCTTGCAGAATGCGATTTTCAATAGCGCCAACTTTTCGAGTATCGCCACCGACGAGAAGGGCGTGATCCAGATCTTCAACGTCGGCGCCGAGCGCATGCTGGGCTACACGGCCGCCGACGTGATGAACAAGATCACCCCGGCCGAGATTTCCGATCCGCAGGAAGTGATCGCGCGGGCCGAGGCGTTGAGCGTCGAACTCGGCACCCAGATTGAGCCAGGCTTCGAGGCCCTGGTGTTCAAAGCCGCGCGCGGGATCGAGGACATCTACGAGCTGACCTACATCCGCAAGGATGGCAGCCGCTTCCCGGCGGTTGTGTCGGTCACGGCGCTACGCGACGATCAAGACGCCATCATCGGCTACCTGTTGATCGGAACCGACAATACCGCGCGCAAGCAGGTCGAGGCAGAGCGACAGCATTTGCTCGATATTCAGGAGGAGACGCATAAACAACTGCAGCAGGCCAACGTCACCTTGCAGGTCAGCGAAGAAAAGCTCGCGGTTACGCTCAACTCCATCGGCGATGCTGTGATCGCCACCGATGCTGGCGCGCGCGTGACACTCCTGAACCCCCTTGCCGAACAGCTCACCGGTTGGACGCAGGCGGAAGCCAGTGGTCACCTGGTGGACGAGATTTTTCACATCATCAACAAAGAAACCCGTCAACCCGCCACTATCCCGGTACTGGAAACCTTGGCACATGGCACGGTACAGGGCCTGGCCAACCACACCGTATTGATTGCACGCGATGGCAGCGAGTGCGATATCGCCGACAGTTGCGCACCGATTCGCGACCGCGACGGTCAGGTGATCGGCGCCGTGCTGGTGTTCCGCGATGTCACCGGGGAATATGCGATACAGCAGACCTTGCGCGACAGTACCGCGCAGATCCAGACGATACTCAATACCGTGGTTGACGGCATCATCACCCTCCATGCCATCGGCGGCATCGTCGAGACAGTTAACCCGGCCGCTGAGCGTATGTTTGGCTATACCGCCGCAGAACTCATCGGACAAAACTTCAGCATGCTGATACCCGAGCTTGATCGAGACCAGAGCAATGGTAATGGTTCCCTCGATTATTACAGTGCTAGCGATGAGGCGCGCGCCAGCGGCCTCGGCCGCGAGGTCGTGGGTCGGCGCAAGGATGGCAGCATTTTCCCGATGGAGATGGCGGTAAGCGAGATGTGGCTGCGCGGCCAGCGTTACTTCACCGGCATTTTACGTGATATCACCGTGCGCAAGCAGGCGGAAGAGGCACTGCTCAAGGCAGGTGCCCTGCAGAACGCGATTTTCAACAGCGCCAATTTCTCGAGCATCGCCACCGATGCGAAGGGCGTGATCCAGATTTTCAACGTCGGCGCCGAGCGCATGCTGGGCTACACGGCCACCGACGTGATGAACAAGATCACCCCGGCCGACATTTCCGATCCGCAGGAAGTGATCGCGCGCGCCGAGGAGTTGAGCGTCGAACTCGGAACCGCAATCACGCCTGGCTTTGAGGCATTGGTGTTCAAGGCCGCGCGCGGGATCGAGGACATCTACGAGCTGACCTACATCCGCAAGGATGGCAGCCGTTTCCCGGCGGTTGTGTCGGTCACGGCGTTGCGCGACGATCAAAACGCCATCATCGGCTATCTGCTGATCGGTACCGACAATACCGCGCGCAAGCAGGCCGAAGAGGCGCTGCTCAAGGCAGGTGCCCTGCAGAACGCGATTTTCAACAGCGCCAACTTCTCGAGTATCGCCACCGACGCGAAGGGCGTGATCCAGATCTTCAACGTCGGCGCCGAACGCATGTTGGGCTACACGGCCGCCGACGTGATGAACAAGATCACCCCGGCCGACATTTCCGACCCGCAGGAAGTGATCGAGCGCGCCAAAGCATTGAGCGTTGAACTTGGCACGCCGATTACGCCTGGCTTTGAGGCATTGGTGTTCAAGGCCTCGCGCGGCATCGAGGACATTTACGAGCTGACCTACATCCGCAAGGACGGCAGCCGCTTCCCGGCGGTGGTATCGGTTACCGCGCTGCGCGACGATCAGGGTGCCATCATCGGCTATCTGCTGATAGGCACCGACAACACCGCGCGCAAACAAATCGAAGCAGAACAGAAAAAACTGGACCAGCGCCTGCGCGACCAGCAGTTCTACACCCGCTCGCTGATCGAATCCAACATCGACGCCATCATGACCACCGATCCGGCCGGCATCATCAGCGACGTCAACAAGCAGATGGAGGCGCTCACCGGATGCACGCGCGACGAGCTGATCGGCGCGCCGTTCAAGAACTATTTCACCGATCCGGAGCGGGCGGAGATGAGCGTCAAACTGGCGCTGAGGAACAAGAAGGTCACCGACTACGAGCTTACCGCGCGCGCCAGGGACGGCAAGGAAACGGTGGTGTCCTTCAATGCGACCACCTTCTACGATCGCGACAGGAAGCTGCAGGGCGTGTTCGCTGCTGCGCGCGACGTCACTGAACGTAAACGCCTGGATCAGGTACTGCAGGAAAAGAACGTCGAGCTGACCAATGCCAAGTTCGCGGCGGAAAAAGCCAACCTCGCTAAATCGGATTTCCTTTCCAGCATGAGCCACGAGTTGCGCTCCCCGCTCAATGCGATCCTCGGTTTCACCCAGTTGATGGAGTCTGGCTCGCCGCTGCCAACGCCCACTCAAAAGGCCAGCATCGACCAGATTCTCCAAGCAGGATGGTATCTGCTGGAGTTAATTAACGAAATCCTCGATCTCGCGTTGATCGAGTCCGGCAAGCTGTCTCTGTCGCTGGAACCTATATATCTGCCCGAAGTGCTGCTCGATTGCCAAGCCATGATCGAACCGCAGGCACAAAAAAGCGGCATCCACATGAGTTTTATTCAGAACGATTGTCCTTTCTTTGTCAAAGCCGACCGGACCCGGGTGAAGCAGGTTCTCATCAATCTGCTTTCCAACGCGATCAAATACAACCGCGCGGGGGGAACGGTCGAAGTGACGTGCAGCGCGCACACCGCGGAGCGCATACGTATCAGTGTGCAGGATACCGGCGAAGGATTGCCCCCGGAAAAACTCGCACAACTGTTCCAGCCGTTCAATCGCCTCGGGCAAGAGGCCAGCGCCGAGGAGGGCACCGGCATCGGCCTGGTGGTGAGCAAGCGCCTGGTCGAATTGATGGAGGGCGAAATCGGCGTGGAAAGCACCGTCGGGGTGGGCAGTGTGTTCTGGATCGAACTGAACCTGGCGGCTGAACCGCAAATCGCCGCTGGTTCAGACGAACCGCTTGCGCCGATTCAAGCGCGTGTTCAGCATGGCGCAGCGCTGCGCACCCTGCTGTATGTGGAAGACAACCGGGCAAACATGCAGCTGGTCGAGCAACTCATCGCGCGTCGTCCCGACATGCGCTTACTGAGTGCGGAGGATGGCACGCGCGGCATCGCGCTGGCGCGCATCCATCAGCCGGAGGTGATTCTGATGGACATCAATCTGCCTGGCATCAATGGTATCCAGGCGCTGAAACTCCTGCGTGAAGATCCGGAAACGGCGCACATCCCGGTGCTTGCCATCAGTGCCAATGCCATGCCACGCGATATCGAGAAAGGTCTGGCGGCGGGATTCTTCCGCTATCTCACCAAGCCGATCAAGGTCAACGAGTTCATGAAGACACTGGATCAGGCGCTGGAATTCGCGGAAACAGGTTTTGATAACGAAACGCAACTCATAACTTAGCAATGATAAGTGCCGCCGATATTCTTGCCGCCAGCATCCTGATCGTAGACGATAAGGAAGCCAATGTACTGCTGCTGGAACAAATGCTGCGAGAAGCCGGCTATAGCCGCGTCGCGTCGACGATGGATCCGCATTCAGTCTGCGCGCTGCATCGCGACCACCATTACGACCTGATTCTGCTTGATCTGCAGATGCCCGGAATGGATGGGTTTCAGGTAATGGAAAACCTGAAGGAATGCGAAATAGACGGCTATGTTCCAGTACTCGTAATTACGGCTCAGCCGGGCCACAAACTACGCGCGTTGACCTCAGGCGCGAGGGATTTCATCGCCAAGCCCTTTGATCTGATCGAAGTCAAAACGCGCATACACAATATGCTGGAAGTGCGGTTGTTGTATAAACAACTCGAGGATTACAGCCGTGCGCTAGAATCTCTGGCGCTGCATGACCCGTTGACCGGGCTGCCGAACAGGCGGCTGTTAATGGATAGACTTTCATTGGCCATCGCCCATGCACATAGAAATCAAAGCACAATGGCGGTGATGTATCTGGATCTGGACGGGTTTAAGCTGATCAACGATACCTTGGGCCACGATGCGGGCGACACTTTACTGCAAATGGTCGCCGATCGACTGGTGGCCGCAGTGCGTCAAGAGGACACGGTATCACGCCTGGGTGGCGACGAATTTGTTATCGGCTTATCGGAATTAAGTCACGCCGACGATGCGGTCAATATGGTATTAAAAGTGATACAGGCACTGGCGCAACCCTATAACATTCAAGGCCGCAACGTGAGCATGACCGCCAGCGTGGGCATCGGTATTTATCCCACGCATGGCGTAGAAGTAGAAACCCTGATGAAGAGCGCGGATACGGCCTTATATGAGGCCAAGCGCACCGGCAAGAACACCTATCGCATCGCTGCACACTTCGACCGGGTGGCGATGGCAGGTAGTTAGTTTTTCCATTCTTATCAGACTGAGTCGCAATACAAATTAAGGAAAGCGAATTTTATGGTGCTTCCCACCGACATTCTTAACGCCAGCATCCTGATCGTGGACGACCTGGAGGCCAATGTGCTGTTGCTGGAACAAATGCTGCAAGAAGCCGGCTATTGCCGCGTATCGTCGACAATGGATCCGCGTAGCGTCAGCGCGCTGCATCGCGATCACCATTACGACCTGATTCTGCTCGATCTGCAGATGCCCGGGATGGATGGTTTCCAGGTGATGGAAAGCCTGAAGAAAATCGAAATAGACGGCTATGTTCCGATACTCGTGATTACGGCTCAGCCGGCCCACAAGCTGCGCGCCTTGGCCTCGGGCGCGAAGGATTTCGTATCCAAACCGTTTGACCTGATCGAAGTCAAGACGCGTATACACAACATGCTGGAAGTGCGCTTGTTGTATAAGCAACTCGAACATTTCAACCAGGTGCTGGAACAGACGGTACAGGAACGCACGGCCGAGTTGCGCGAAAGCGAAGCACGCTTTCGCCGGTTGACTGAACTGTCGTCCGACTGGTACTGGGAACAGGACGAAAACGGGCATTTCACCAATGTTTACGGGCCGGTGCTGGAAATGCTCAGCCCTGCCCAAACGGATTCCTTACCCGACGCAACCCAGGAAACACCGGCCGCGCGCTGGAATGAGACCGAACGCGCGGCGCTCGCAGCGAACATCGCGGCGCGCCGGCCATTCCTGAATTTCATTTACAGCCGGGTTCATGCCGATGGTGTGCATCAATATTTTCAGGTGAGCGGAGAGCCGAAGTTCGATCCAATCGGACGCTTTACCGGTTACCGTGGTGTGGGCAGGGACGTTACCGAGATCATGCTCGATATTGCTACCCCGGCTACGGCATAACCCAGGCGCGATCCGTACCCGAAAAAATCAGGGGACATGGCGCTACGCCTGCACTTCCGAAAACGGGAGCGATCTCCTGGCTACGACTCATATCCCTGTGGATTTTGTGACTGCCAGCGCCACGAATCGGCACACATGACATTCACATCGCGTTGCGCCTGCCAGCCGAATAACTGCTGCGCGAGTGCAGGGTCGGCATAACAACTGGCGATATCCCCTGCTCTTCGATCTACAATCTGGTAGGGTATTTCACGTCCACTTGCCGCGGCAAAAGCCCGCACCATATCCAGCACGCTATAACCGCGCCCGGTACCCAGATTGACCGTCACCAGACCCTCGTGACTTTCCAGATAACGCAGCGCCGCCACATGCCCCAAGGCCAAATCCACCACGTGAATGTAATCCCGCACACCGGTGCCGTCCGGGGTCGGATAGTCGCCGCCGAATGCTCTCAAAAATGGTAGCCGCCCCACCGCCACCTGCGCAATGTAAGGCATCAGATTGCTCGGAATGCCGTTCGGGTCTTCTCCAATTGTCCCGCTCTCATGCGCACCAACCGGATTGAAATAACGCAACAGTGCAATGCGCCAGGATGGATCGGCAAGGTACAGATCACGCAGAATTTCTTCCACGATGAACTTGCTGCGCCCGTAGGGATTAGTGGTCGCGCCCACCGGGAAATCCTCCTTGATGGGCACGGTATGGGGGTCGCCGTAGACCGTCGCTGACGAACTAAACACAATGCTCTTCACGCCCGCCTCGGCCATCACCTGACACAAGGTCAGCGTGCCCGACACGTTGTTTTCATAGTATCGCAGCGGCTGTTCCACCGACTCCCCAACCGCCTTGAGTCCGGCAAAATGAATGACCGACTGGATGGCATGCTGCGCAAAAATAGCCGCCAGCGCGTCGCGGTCGCGCACGTCCGCCTGGTAAAAAATCGGTTTCTTTCCGGTGATGTCTTCCACCCGTTTCAACGCAACTTGCTTGCTGTTGCTCAGGTTGTCGACTACCACGACTTCGAATCCTGCGTTGAGCAACTCCACGCAGGTATGGGAACCAATGTAGCCGGCTCCGCCGGTGATCAGGATAGTTGTCATTTTGTTTTCTCTATTAATACAAAAGGTCATTGCGCGTTAACTTTCACTGCAGGAAACGCTTATTTCAATGTTTATCCGGCACCCGGACTGCAATGAATCGATCCACATAAACATACTTCACATATTTTTCACCAGGCGCCTGGATATAAATACCTTTGCCCTGGTCTGTACCGTAACGGAACGGGCCGCCAGGCACCTTGATCAGATGGTACTGGCCATCATTCAAAACGCCTATCAACCCTTGATTGAATAAACCCATCGGCGGGTAAGAACCCACCTTTATACCCACATCCTTGTCATGATTCGCGGCAGCATCGGTCCGAACACTCGCATACAATTCCCAGCGTCCTTGTTTGGGAAGTTTGTCCAGCTTGAATTGCACCGCCCAGGTGGAAGAATCGCCGTTCATCCTGGCCGCTGCACCATCGGACGCCGCTTTATCCTGAACGATTTGCGCTGAATCATAGCGATTGAAGCTCAAATCCTGAAAATCTCTCCAGTCTGATCTGGGCAAACCACGCACCATCGCCGGTGCCTCCGGTGTACGCCGCTCGACTGCCAGTAATTCATCCAACTCTTTTATATTGCCGCCCTGACGGTATTCGCTGACTTTCGCCGTCCGGATGGTCTGATTGAAACGTGCCATGCGCTTCACCGTATCCGGTTGCCAGTTGATGCCTCGCTGCACAGCTTCGTCCGCATACTCTTTACGCCGTACCAGAATGACGTAATCCACCGGCATGCGCGCTTCTTTCACATGTTCCAGCCACACCGGGTTGTTTGCCGCTGCGGCCTGCGCTTTTTCGAACAACTGGTCAGCGGCACGCACAAAATCCAGATTCAGCATCGCCACATCGACCTGGGTTTTCTCGCTGAGCACATCGCCGCTTTTTGCAATCGCCGCGTGCATCAGATCGATGTACTGGAGCACGTACGGGCTGGCCGCGCCGAAATAGTAACGGCAGTACTCGGCGACCAGCGCCCTGACGTCCTGCTTCGGATCCCACAGCAGCCGCGCGATCATCCAGACACGCAAGCTGGCAAACTCGGCAGCCGGCGTATTCCAGCTGCCTTCGGCAAAATAACCATGCACATTCGGCAGTGTAGCCAGCCATTGCAGGCTGTGGCCGATCGGATAAATGTTGGGCGTGGGCTGCAGGAAACCGCTGAAATTGGTAATGTGATCCCACACCAGAATGTGTTTCGCGATGGCATTCCAGCCGGCGATATCCTGACCCAGTTTCTGGTTTCTTCCCTGGTTCAGCGGCGAGCTGTAATCCACCTGTATCGTCATCGGGAATACCAGCACATAGTCGGGCACCGTCATCCCCTTGGGCGGCGTGAAGCTCCAGTGATAGGCATTGAAAGCCAGCCGCGCGCCGGGCAGAACCTTGCGTACCCGGTTGGCGATATCGATCACCATGTCCAGTCGCGGTGCGGATGGCTCGCCGCCATGCTTGTCGGCAAAGGCCTTGCTGGCCGGATCCATATCCCAACCCCAGTCCATGTCATGGAGATCGAACCAGACCTTTTTGTAGTCCGGTAGTTGTTTCAATCGATTCACAATTGCCTCCGCCATCACCTGACGCACTTGCGGATTCATCATCGCCACCTGACCACCGGCATACCAGTCAGGATGTGCCTTGGCATATTGATCCTGCGGCATCAGCTCGTAAAAATTGGCTTCACCACCCTTTGCATCCCAGCTGTGATCCCAGCTATCGATTTCCGGTGGCGACGCACTGAACGACGGGCCGTGTGATTCGCCGTTGAGCAGATTGTGGGCGCGATAAATCTTGTCCTGCCCTTCATAGCTGAGCACTTCCCGATAGCTGAAACGCGGCACCTGAAGCGTATTCTGCCGCGCGACCTGCAGTTTTGGTTGCGGCGGCACATACGTGTAGGAAGGGCTCAGCCACTTGACCCCGAGCTTGCGGTCAAGGAACCAGTTGACACCATACATGGTGCCGCGCGGGGTGGCCCCGGCAATCACCAGATGCGGCCCCACAGTGCGGATGACAAAGCCGTCCTCGCCCAGCTTGTCGTAGGGGATATCGGGGCACAGCCGTTTTGTCAGAATGTTATCGCGACCGACGACCAGCAAGGGACCGGCCTGCGGACTGCCATCATCGGAAAAAGACGCGAAGCTCGCGCCGCTGACGCGTTTCAGATAATCGGCCAGCGTGGCGGCCGCGCCCAGTGTGATGGCATCGGCGTTGCGGGCCACGTGGATGTGATAGCGCGCATGACCATCGTCAGCCAGAAGCAAACTGGCAGGAGACTTGCCGGCGCCGGCAGCAACCGCGGCAGCGATGATTTTTTCGGCATTACCCTTTTTTACTGCCGGGGAAAACATGGCCGCCGCCATTGTCTTTTGCTTCATGATGGCGGCTGTAGTCGCCGGTTCGTCTGTCGGGCTCACCGCAACCGCATCAAAATCAGCCGTGCCGGGTGTAGCCGCTTTCTTGCGCAGATAGAGCACCACCTCGTTTGCGCCCGGCGGCGCTTCCACCACCACCGAATAGGGTTTCCATGCATGCGTCCCGCCGGTTACGAACAGCGCAGCCTCCGCCCCTGAATCCAGATTAACCTGCTCCGGCCCGCGCCATCCGGCATCGACCCCCGCCCCCCGAAAACTCAACTGGACAAATACCGAACCGTCGGGCGCACCGTTGGAGCGGATCTGCATGCTCACCCGATAGCGCTTGCCTCCCTCGACAGGGCGCTTATCCTGAGCGGCAAATCCCGCTTTGATGCGCAGGGCCGAGTGCCCTTCTGCGACATTATCCTTGATGATGTCCCCATCGCCCCACCAGGGCGCCTTGCCCGCTTCAAAGCCGCCGTTCAGAATAATCCGGCCCGGAGCAAGGCTTCCTGCCGGCAACCGCTCAATGGACAAATCGTCGAAATAGGCGCTCCCTTTAGGTTCCGGCTGGGTATCGTGGCGCAGGTAAATCTGCAACGCTTTCGCATTGGGTGGAATCTGTGCGGCGGGAATAACCGCCGTATATTCCTTCCAGCCGGTCGTCCCGCCCACCGACAACAACGCCGGCGATTTACCGCCATCCAGAACAAAAGCCGGTGCCGTGCCCTCCAGCCAGCTGCCAAGGACCGCGCCGAAGTTAGCGCTCGCGGCATTGAACCCCTCCCCCCTGAGCAATGCGCTGACCGCCACATCATGGACGTTACAAGCATCGCACTTGATCCAGAGGTGCAACCGATAATCGAACCCGGGCTTGATCGGCACCATGTCGGCAGGTGCCTGATAAGCAAAACCGGATGCGAGCGTCAGCGCTTTTGCGCCTGCATGCCGCTCAGTACTGACGATGCTGCCGCCCACCCAGGCGCTTTTTGCATCCTCGAAGCCACCGTCCGCTACGGGCACGGGTTCACCCTGAACTGCCCATGTCCGTGCGCAGAAAAAAAGCGCAAATAATCCCATCACCAGGAGGCGCAGCAAAGGATACATGCGCGGCACCACGCAATGGCGCCTGTTCATGTCAGGCTCACTGCCAAACGGCTTAACGGACGGATGGATGATGTTCAACGCCATAGCCCTGTAATTCCCGGTTGCCGGAACAGCGGTACACGAAACTTTTTCCTGAACCGCATCAGGCTTTTCAGATGCAGACGACCGGCCCAACTGAATGGGCCGGCCGCACTGTTGCGCTGGTGATCGTGCACCAGTTTCGCACCCGGAACACATACGACGCGAAAATCGGCCTGCCAAACCCGTGCGCACAGATCAACATCCTCCATGTACAGGAAATAAGCTTCGTCCATGCCACCGATGCGGTTAAACAACGCGCGGCGCACAATGAACCCCGTGCCCATGACCCATTCGGCATCGAAAGGCTGATCGGCATCCCACGCCGATAGCATCATGTGGCGGTCGATGCGCGGCTTGAACGGCCAGTAACGCCCAATCGGCAGTCTGCGACCGACAACATCCAGCAGGCTATAAAAGCGTCTGGCGGAGAATTGCCGCACACCACCGGGATAGACCAGATCCAGGCCGACGATCCCGACATCGGGTTCCCGGTCGAACAGCTCGATCGCCTGTTGAATACTGAGGTCTTCGAAGTACGTATCCGGATTCAATACCAGAATGAACTCGCGGTCACAGGCCGCCGCGCCGAGATTCACACCGGCGCCAAATCCACCATTGGTGGCCGAGCGCACCAACCGGATCCCTTGCGGCAGTTCCCGGCTGAGCCGCTCGAAGGAGTCGTCCGGCGAAGCATTTTCGACCACCACGATTTCTTCCGCGGCGGCGATGCCCAGCCGCACGATCGACTCGACGCATTTCAGCGTGAGATCGGGCGTACGAAAGTTAACAATCACCGGATTAAAAACGCCTAAGTAATTCATGGTCACTTTCATTGTTCCTTCAACCACTGCGCTGTTGGAGTGAATATCCATTGACATGAAGTCACTGCCCATCTCAGGCAGCGCAGTGTCGGGTTTGATCCTGCTGAATTCATGCTTATTCATGGTGTCACGCCGACCCGTACACACGGTCGACAATACCCCAGAGCTCCTGTGCCGAACGGTCCCAGTCGAAACGCGCTACCTGTTCCCGCCCCTTGTCGACCAGTTCCTGGCGTAACACATCGTCGCCCGCCAGACTATTCAGACCCGTTGAAATCGCTTCTATTGAATAGGGATCGACAATCAGGGCCGCATTCCCCGCCACTTCCGGCATCGCCGAGACGTTCGATGTCAACACCGGCACCCCCGAGGCCATCGCTTCCACTATCGGCAGCCCGAAACCCTCGTATAGCGAAACGAAGGCAACGAACAAGGCGCCTTTATATAGCTTCGGCAAGTCCTCGTCATTGACCCGCCCAAGAAAATGCAACTTCGATTCCACTCCCGCGCGCCGCGCATGATCGACCAATGCCTGACTGGCATGCCCGGTCAGCGCCAAATGGATATCCTGTTGCGGCAACACGGAAGCCGCATAGGCGGATATCAACCGGTCCAGATTTTTGTAGCTGCGATGGTTACCCGGATATAGAACGTAGCGATACGAAAACTGGGCCGCTTCCTGATTTTCGAGATAAGCCTGATCCACGCTGTTATATACAACAGATACCTTGTCCGCGAGCATGCCTGACCAGTCAAGAAACTCCCGGCGGGTGTAATCCGAAACACAAACGATAGCGCTGCATCGTCGATATAAAGGCTTGAGAAAGTGGTTGTAGTAAGCCGCATGAAAACGGCTGTAAAAACGCAAATGGGTCAGGTCATGGACGGTCACGACACTGGGAATACACATCATGGCCGGTGGTACAAATCCGGCGCTCCAGTACACGCCGTCGCGATCTGCTGCTGAACGCCTTAAGGCCTGGCCTACGGCAAATGGCGAAAACGGGCTGCCAATCGTTCCCTTCACCTCAAGGCCAACCAGATTTATGCGGGAAGGTTTGCGCTCTACCATCGCTGCCATGACATTACCGATACCGGTCTTGAGCGGCCAGCGCATGTCCGAATAAACACTCAGACGCTTCTCGGAAGATGGGTTAACCATTCTCCCCGACCTCAATCAATCCAGCCAAGAAAGCGCTGGGAAGCCGCAATCCAGTAATATCTGGCGCGCCTGTAATCCATTTTAAGCAAGGACAAAAAGCCGCCGGCTACCGACCTGAAAATCAGATACAAAACAAAATAAAATGGATAACCGGATAGCCCGAGAACGCGTCCGAATCCGCGATTATATAAACGTGCGCGTGAAAATGCCTTCTCATCCATTTCCGTCAAGGGCTCAGGATGGAATATGCGCAGGCTTGGGTCATAACGCACATACATGGGTGCCTGGATTACCCGCAGCAGAAAGTTCACTTCCTCGCCCGCACCCCAACGCGTACCCGCTCCCACGCCCAGTGCTTCATTGAACTGTCCGGCACGAATGACTGCCTCGGCGCGCAGGAAAATCGTATATGACGTAGCGCATTTCCAGACGTTGAACCGGTCCACCGTTAATATCCGGTCCGACCAGCGTCCCTGTGACGACGCACCATTTCCATCCACGCTGCAGCCTGTCAAACCTTGCAGGCGAGAATCGGCCTGAAATTGTTTGACCACAAACTCCAGTACGTCCGACTTGTACCAGCAGTCATCATCAGGGAAGGCGACCAGCTCACCACGAACATGTTGCAAGCCGACATTTCTGGCTCGTGACAAGCCTTTTTCAGAACGCAGATATACAAACTCCAGTTGATCTTGAAACTGCTCCACCAGCTTAACCACTCGGTCATCTTCGTTCTGGTCAACCACGATCACTTCGAAATTTTTATATGACTGATCCGCGAGCGAGTTGAACAACCGCTCAATCTCCACGCTGCGACCCAATGTCGCCATTACAAGAGAAAACTTCATGGTCTGTCTCCATCTGCAACCGAATCAACAATACTCCACAGCTGGGCCCCCGATTTTTTCCAATCGAACAGACGAACACGTTCGGTACCGCGCGCAATCATCTGGCGACGTGCAGCTTCGTCCAGTGCCAAGGTATTGAGGCCTTCGGTAATTTCTGCTATCGAATAGGGGTCAACCAGCAAGGCGGCATCGCCGGCAACTTCAGGCATCGAAGAGACATTGGAAGTCATTACCGGCACCCTCGATGCCATGGCTTCGACGATGGGCAAGCCGAATCCCTCATATAAGGAAATGTAGGCGACACCCAAGGCACCCCGGTAGAGTTTTGGCAACTCTGGCACATCCAGCCAGCCACAAAAATGCACCTTGTCGGCGATTCCTAAGGCCGCCGACAGCGAATGCAGGCCTGCTTCGATATTGCCGGTCAATACCAGATGAATTCCGTTCTTAGGTAACCGCGAACGTGCGTAAGCCTCCAGTAGTCTTGCCAGATTCTTATAGGTTCGGTGATTTCCCGGATAAAGCACATAGGGATAGGGCAGTTCCAGCGTTTCGGTATTGGCTGCGTAATGCGGGCAAACACCATTCAAAACCACGTGTACCTTATTCGCGGCCATTTTTGACCAGGCCAGAAAAGTATCGCGAGTGTATTCAGACACACAGATAATCGCAGCACAACGCCGGTAAAGCGGTTTCAGTACCAAGTCGTAATAGGCACGATGCAGGTGGCTATAAAACAGGCGATGCGTTAGATCATGCACAGTAACGATCGAAGGTATATGCGCCAATAGTGGCGGCACGAAACCCGGGTTCCAGAACACACCATCGCGTAGGGGTTGCAATGCTCGAGTCAACTTCACCGGGGCACCAGGACTGCCCAAGCTTCCAGTCAAATTCAAATCGACAAGGTGAACATGCGGTGGTGCAGCGGCGCAGCAGGCTTCCTGTACTTTGGCGATACCGGTCATACGCGGCCAGCGTAAATCCGCATAGACTGGATAAGCAAGATGTGCGGTCATGTTAATTCCTTTCCCTCGAATCTGTGCTCGAAGGCTTCGTGCTGCATGCCCCAAGACACCAAAATTCCCATGAACAAATATACAATTTCGGATTGATGCAGTGGGTTGATTAACGACCACGCCGCGATCGGTGCAAGCAAGGCAATGGAACGCAGACCGATACCGAGAAAAAAAACACCCCAGAAAATCAGTCCGGGGATACCTGCAATCAGCATTAAATCGAGCGGCGAGGAAAACACTGAGTTGGTACCCATGCCTAGCCCCTGGATAGAAAACCACAGGTTGGAGAAATACGCCTCAACAAAGCCGAATCCATAACCAAGCCAGTTATCTGACAGCAACTTCACACTTTGAAGAAAAGCCAGGCCGCGCTCGTCTTGCAGGCGTACCTGTAGCAGGTGCCCTGTCAACTGATTACCAAAGAGCCAGATATAAAGCGCACCGCCGGCCGCCCCGAGCAGTGTTTTTAGCCCCCAGTGGCGCGGCACATGCAAAAACATCACCATGCCCACCGGAATAAGAATGGTTTTGGATTGCGACAGCAAAGCTACCGGTACGCCCAGCACCACGAAATACAGCACGTCCCGCACACGACGCGGGGACTGTAAAAACAACAGATACGATCCCAGGAAAAAATAAATTGCCAGCCAGTTACGCTCCTTGAAGGTGCCATATAGCGCGTCCTGCCCGAAATCCACAGGGTGGTATAAATAGGGTATCTGAAAAAACTGCACCAGGTATTGCAAGCCGAACCCTACCCATAGCAGGGTGTAAGTATACGGTAACGCGCGTTTCAGATAGTGGCTACCCATCGCACGCCCGATAAGAAAAAAAGCCGGATAAACAAAACCAAATTTCATCAGTTGTTCAGCCAACTTGATATGGGGATAGCCGGAAAAAAACGTCGCCACCAGCGCAAAGCCTATGAACATCGCGTACACAAGTGTCTCGGTGACACTCGCACGAATCTGCGCGCGCTGAATAAGCAACGCTAATGCCAGTACCGCCCACAACTGCGACGACTGTACAATGCCGATCTGTATCATTTGCAGCGGCAACAATAGCAAACCCAGCGCTAACAGCCAGTTCCAGGACACATCACTCAAGCTTGCCGGTGCTTGTGGCGTCACTGAAAATGTCGTGGCCTGTGTAGTGCCAGGCGTCGTCATCGGCCGACCATGCTTTCTTTCAACCGTTTAACACGCCGAATGATCCGTATAGCAGCATGCCCCAACCGCCCGATTTCACCACCGTAGCGTAGCGACTCAAAGGTATCGTGCGGCAAAGTTTGCGGCAGCAGCAGCGTACGTGCCTCGATCTGGTCAAACAGCTCGGCCAGATAGCTGCCTTCACATGGCAGCATGTTTTTAGGCACGTGCCAGCGACGCAGGAATTCATTCCACAGATGTACGCACACTGCATTCTGCGTGTCATTCCGGCAGCCAGCCTTATCTTCCGGACGGAAAAAACGTGCCACATCGAGATAGTGTATCGGGTAAAAATAATGCTGCGCCAATGCGGTAACTTGTTCTGGGTGGGCTGCCCGGTATTCAGTGACCAGCCCTGGGCCGATGGCGCCCCACTCGAACTGCCTGCCTTTGGCATTGGCGAGTTGTTCCAGCCTGCATGCAAGCTTGGTGTCCGAAATGTACATCACCGCACCATTCACTTTTCCGGTTTCTTCGAAACCGATCAGCAGCCCTTTGGACTGACGTTCCAGCGCGGCATAATGCAATGCATCTTTCAGACAGAACACGTCCGTATCGAACCACCAGCCTGGCTCCTGTCCCAGCACCCGATAGCGAAAAATATCAGTAAACGCCGCGATGGAGGCGGCATGCCCACCCTGGGTATAGGCCAATACCTCATCCTGATGCGCCAATGCGCTGGCATCGACCAGTTCCACACCTTCCGGCACGGCAAGCTGCAAGTTAAATGTATGCAGCCGCACTGATAAGCCGTGGCGCACAAACGAAGACAGGCAAGCCGATTCGTATAGACTCAAAGTAGGGCCATGCCAGAAAAAATTTGCCTTGATCACGTCGTACTTCTCCTCACTCATTTCAGATGGCCCGCAACAGTTCAGCCAGGCGCGCGGCGATGACCGGCCAGGCCAGTTGCGATACGGTGCGGGTTCTGGCACGTTCAGAACGGGTCACGCATTCCACGTAGTTGTCCACGCTCCACGCCAGTTTATCGACGGCGTGCTGGCCATGTTTGGCCGTTAAAAATACTGCATCGTCCTCGTTAACGTAGTCCACCACACCGCCAATACGGGATACCACCATCGGCAGGCCGCATGCCATTGCCTCCAGCACCGAATTGTTGGCAGTGGCATCAATAAGTGGCAAAAACAGCAGGTGTGCGCGCCGATATAAGTCACGTAACTCGGCATCTGTCACGCCGGCATACCAATGCACGTTATCGTGTTGCGCGAGGCGATAATGCTGTTCGAAATTACGCGCAAATCTTGGCACCACAAGATGAAATACATAGCGCCTCGGCGCGCTTTCCAGCACCTCCAGCGTTTCGCTCAATTGCTGGAAATCACGCAGCCATTGGCCGCAAAACAACACCTCGACAGGCGCGTCTACCGCCAGTTCGCGCGGTGTGTTCATGGTAAAAAATTCGGCATCGACACCATGTGGCACAAACTGCACATTGGCATGTCCGGCCTGCTGCAGATATGCCTGGGCAGGGCGTGATAGCGCAATGACCATATCGACGGCGGCAAAAACGCTACTGCGACTGGCATACAGGCGCCACCAGGCCGGGGGCTGATGGGATACACCTGCCACCTGCGTACGCTTTAGCCATTGGCGCGCATCGGCAAAGGCATCGAAGTGATCTTCCAGCGCCTCAAAGAAAATCACATCGAAATGCTGCGCCTGCGCCATACGCCACGCGGCGGTTTCCAGCAGCAAACCATGGCGGTTATAAAATGGATTCCAGCCACGCTGCCTAGGTGTGCCAAACAGTCGCTCGCGTAACATTCCCCACGCGATTTGTATATTCACTCGAATTTTGTCGATCACATTCGGCACCACACGCCGCACCTCAAAGTGCTGCTCCAAATGCTTGCCCAGTGGTGCCAGCCCGCTGTGCCCACCGAGGTGATCCCAGCGCGCACTTACCAGTAATAGTTTTTGTTGTGCGCCCATTTATTTGGAATGCTTTCGAATCAGTATTGGCATTTCCGTGTGGTTTGATTTGGCCGCACTATCATGAGTATCTTTATTCTGCGGTGCCGTATTATCAAGCGGTGCTGTCCCACTCAAATAAATGAACCCGGGTGCCGCAACCTTGGCGCCTTCTGCCAGACTGCAATGCACCACGGCATTAGCACCCACCTTGACGCCATCGCCCACCGTGATTCGGCCAAATAATTTGCAGCCAGCACCGAGATAAACATTGTCGCCCAGTACCGGCACGCCACGCTTGTCGCCCGAACCGCCAACGCCGATAGTCACGCCTTGAGAAATAAAACAATTACGCCCGATAACCGCATGCGCGCTGACAAAAATTCCACTGAAATGTCCGATGTAGAAACCCGGCCCGATACGCGCGCTGCGCGGAATATCGATACCCCAAAGTATCTTGATCAGTTCGTTAAGCACCATATAAATCGGCGTCAGCAGCCAGCGTAATGGCATCACTTGTTTTGCAGCCCATTGCCCGAAGCGCAATACCGTCACCGCGTGTATGCCAGGTGCGCGCATGCAATCAAACAGACGCCGCACGCGCGAGCCTTCGCACAAGCGATAATACTGTGCCCAGTCGGCGCGTAACGCTGCACCAGCACCAACCGACTCGGACTGCATCGCTACGGCGCGGTCGCTGCTACTCATCGCTGCGCCACTTTCTGGTCGGGTACCCTTGCTTGCGTATGCAAGGCACACTCCAGCATTTCCAGCTGTTTGATATTCCATGCGCGAGCGGCGCTAAGCGCGCCTTGCACCAAAGTCATGCGCAAAGCGTTGTCGCGTAGCAGCCGAATTACAGCCGCCGCCATCGTCGCCGCTTCGTCATCAAGAGTTGCCAAAAAAACCTGCCCCAGTGGCGCCAGGCCACTGAGGTGATCCCAGCGCACACTAAGCATCAAGAGTTTTAATTTAGCCTTCATTCTTACTTAATAAATCTCTTTAAATAACATTTAAAGTAATACCTAAAACTAAAGAGTTCTTTTATATTTTCCAATAAAGCTGGCTCAATGGCCTTAATATTTTCATAGTTAGAAACAAACTCTTTTGGCAACGGTGCCACCTTTTTTGAATTAACCCAGGTTGGCTCGACGTAATCCAACTCTAGAAATTCATAAAGCTTGCTACAATAGTCCAAGCTTGGCAAAATATCCTGCTCGTAGGAAATCTCTAGATACTTATTTGTTTCTCGAAGACTGCGCAATATATTGATTATTTCGATATTCTCTAAAAAATAACGACTATAACTCCCTTTATCAATATTAATTTTTTTTAATGTTTTGCTATCAGTTTTTATTTTCCATGAATGATATATATTTGTTTTTCGTGCCCTAGTTAACGAAGCATATTGCGCTAGAATATCTTCTCTCACAATTACAATAATACTTACATCAGGAAATGACGCCTTTATTCGCTCTGCGAACACTCTTGCCGCTTCAATTGATATAACAGCACATTTAATACCAGCGGCCCTTGTATCTTTACCTAAGTTAAGTAACGCTAACATCTCATATGCATGTCGGAATCCATTTATTGATTCAATCTGCGAATCATTTCCAGAAGTATATGTCGAGATACCATCACCAAAAAGCTTCATAACCTGCACTTCATCATTTAGCGCAGATACTTGCGGATGCCCCTTCAAGATTAAATGAGTTACAGTTGTTCCACTTCGTGCCGGGCCAATAATAATATAATTATTCATCATTCCCTTCCTTCGCTGTTAGCAATATCTAGTATTATTAATATAATAATATCCATGACTCTATTTTTTTATTAATTTAGGATAAATAATTAATTGCTCAAGATCGTGCGTTTATATTATATAAAATAATCATGCACATCGCCATTAAGAAAGCTTCTGTTTCATTCTAAATCAATTCGTCCGTTTCTCAACAACATCCCGTCTATGAGCGCGCGCCACGTAGCATGGAGTAGCTTTCGGTCCCTTTTTTTTAATTGATGTAGCAATTCCCGCACTACTCGTGCAATTGCTATCGGCAAAAGTAACTTATGGAATCGTGCATAAAAAAGTAGTACATTTCTATTCAAGTAATATTGCGACAATGCCGACCGCCGACCACGGCTGGCCGTTCCGATTGATGCCCCCTCTTTGTGGAATACAATGCTATTCGGCGCGACAGCCAACTTCCAGCTTTTTGCCCGCATGGACCAATCAATTTCTTCAAAGTATAAAAAATATCTTTCCTCAATTACTCCGATGTCCAGAATCATCTTAGAACGAGCAAGTAAAGATGCCCCTGCAATGTAGCTGAGTGGTGTACGCAAAGCCGCGCTCAACTGCGCACTATCCGGATCAAGACCATGACCGACTTGCTTCCCTTTTGCACGCCAATGATTAAAACTGACGCCACCACAAGCTTGTATCTGACTACGCGAATCATGATAGATTAAAATGGATCCGCACATCCCAATCGCTGGGTCCTCCTCTGCACGCATGACTAGCGCATCAAGTGCAGATGGGTGAACTTCAGTATCATTGTTTAATACCCAGACATAGATGGCTTGATACTCCAAGGCCACTCGAATTCCTAAATTGTTTCCAGCCGCAAAACCACCGTTAACCTCGGACTGTATATAGACAAAATCACCGTGACTAAGCACATCCAGACTGAGCCTCTCGGGTGCACTGGCGTCAATGACAAATTGGCGTCGCACCCACTCTTTTCCACCATTATCTGACCACTTCACAATTCGATCTTTGGAACCATCTGTAGACGCATTGTCAACAACTATTAACGAAGCATTTGGATACCTTTGAAGTGCCAGGCTATCCAAACATTGGAGCGTATCTTGCCATCCATTCCAATTCAAAATGACAACTGCGACATGTGGATTCATTGTTTCCTTTTCATCGCTTTCTCAATATAAAATGGTACCTACTTGTTTGTGCAGAGCTATCATCATGACTCACTAGCTCCTTGCGTTTTAGGTGGGTGGTCTCAACCTGCGCATAAACTCTCGGACTGGAACAGTGAGCATCAGAATTTGTTCGAACGAGACGCCTGCTGATCTGTTGTCGCAAACTACCACACGATATTCCGGATAGTCGCTGCGAAAAACGCTCCAACATATTTCCCCAACCCTTCCAGTTCAATAGAACAGTAGTGACTCTTTTGCTCATCGCTTTTTCTCCAACCAATGATCGATTGCCTGATGTAAGTAGCCCCAGCGCAAATAATGCATATGCCAATGGGTCATATCACGTGCAATTTTTAATGACTCAATACCCATGCTTCGAAGAATCGTTCGGTTGTCTGCTGCCCAGACGAGTAGCTGTGCAAGCTGCTCAGGGTCACCGGGTGGAACGAGTCGACCACTTGAGCCTTCTTTGACACAAACTCGGATCCCGTCGGTATCGCTGGCTAGCACCGGTACAGCTTGGGAGTAGGCGTCATAAGGTAAGCGGGGTTGCTCGTCAGTTAAACTGGGCATAACTATCGCGTCATATTCTTTGAGCAGGTTAAAAAAATCACTACCGTATTCACGAGTGCCAAGAATTTTAATATGCACTACTGGCAAAAGACTTTTTGCATAAGTCTCACACAGATGCAGCAACTCCCCTTCACCTAGTATCCCCAATTCCACTGAAGAAATTCCCTTATCCGCCAGAATTCGCATGGCATCCAGCATCACCTTGACACCTTTTGCTTCCACCAAGCGTGCAGCAAACAACACACGGATGCGGTCTGGCCAGAGAGAAAACTTTTCATCCCATATTTTTTCCGCCGCAACCATATCAAGAATGTCACTCTCGTCTACCCAAGAGGCGGGGATCACATAGCCCTTGGACTGATCCCTGCTCAACAACTGCTTTTTATAGTCAGCTTGTGTAAACAGACAAAAATCCGATTGATTCACACACCAGCCGTTTACCCTTTCAAATACATATTCAACCAACTTGGCTTTGGAGAAAGATTTGGCATAGGGGAAACGCCAAGGCGCTGACTCGATCATAATGATTTTGAACCTGCCCAAAAGCTTGGCCATTGGCAAAATCAACCATCCATAGGGCAAAGGGAAGGTATTGACCATGTAATGAACTGCTAGTGTTTTTTTTAGCGCCCCCCACAACAACCGGATGTTTTGGGGAACTGCCTTCAAGGTAGTCAAACTGGAAAACGTGTACGGTAAATCGATATGATTTATTTTTTCTGGCGGAATCAGTGAACTGACTTGGAGATCATGAATGCCTGATTCGCCTTGGCGACAAGGCGAGGCAAGAGAAAAGTTTTCCAAGTAAGTTACATGTCTGGACAGGTCCTTAAGCCACAGTGCGTCTGTCCATCGCACCCCCTGTGCATCAATCGTAACAGGCACATTACTTACCAGAAGATAGGGATGAAAAATAGGCTTCAATTTCGGCACAGCCTGATTATTCTCTGTGGCAACTAAATTAGATGAATGATTTGAAACATGTTTCACTTGACTCTCCCTAAGGATATATCAACCGCAGGAGCCTGATCACAGCCTGAGCAACTAAAATTTCCGTGTTTTTCCTTGCTGGTTAAGTGTTTCATAAAGAAATAAACAGCTGATCTCAGATGGGCTGTCGTCGCACCCTGACCATAGTCAGCATCTCACGTAGTTGCGCGCGCGCTGTCACAGCAAGAAAACCAAGGTAACTGAGGCTGCCGGCGGCGCTGAGAATGAGCAATTTGGCCAGCACTGGCATTTCGACAACAACACTAATGTGCCGGCCAAGTGAGATAACGGTCACCCCTATTGCACACGCGGTGAGGAAGCGCCAGATATGCGAGAAGAGGGTACGGAGCGAGACACCTACGATCCTGCGCACGAGATAGAAAGTCAGCGGAATGGTGACGATTTGGCTGGCAACGTAAGCGTAGACAACTGACGACAGGCTCGGTTCGCGCATCACCCATAGCGTAAGGAAGGTAACCACCGACCTGAATACTACTATCTTGAGGCTTATTGAGGGCTTGCCCAAGGCCTTAAAGGCAATGTCGTTGTAAGTCTCCAGCGCCTGTACAGCGCCCAAAAAAGCCATTGGTCGCAAGACATCAGCACTACCGGCCCACTTGCTGCCGAATAGGACTACGATGGCTTCTGGCGCGATAGCAGAGAGTAGGCAGAAAAGGGGCACAACGGAGGCCGTAGTGAAGGTAAATGCCTTATAGTAGGCGGCGACCAGTCTAGGACGGTCGTGTGCCACGCGCGAGAAGCCATTGTGGACTACGCCAACTATGGCCGAACTGAGCGCCTGACCAAGTGCCTGATAAATACGCACGCCAACTGAGTAGATACCAAGTGCCACAGGGCCAAGTGCTGCGACCAGAAATATATCAATGTAGCGCAAGTTGGCGAAGTCAATGAGGCTAATGAGGAGTCGATTAAGGCCATAGCGGAGCAGACTACGCACTCCCGCAAAGTCGAGGTCGAAGGAAAAACGCCACTGCGGGTGGAACCACAGCATGACAGCGCTAACGACCGAGGCGGTGAGCGCCTGGATAACCAGACTCCACACACCAAACCCGTGCAGTGCAAAGAATAAAGCCGCTGCACCCGACACCAAGGTGGAGACAAGGGCGCAAGTGGCTAGCCAACGGTAGCAGAAGTTGCGCTGAAGCATAGCTTGTTGGCTAAAGGTGATAGCGCTGACAAGTATACCAACAGTGGCCACGCGAAGGATGGCAGTCAATTCAACAATCTTTAAATGGTCGGCGATCAGCGGAGCGATGAACCACAACAGTGCGAAAATCAGCAGCGACAACGTGAAGTTGATGAGGAACGCTGTATTAAGTTGCTGCACTGAGATCTGTGCGCGTTGCACGATGGCCTCACTCAGACCCTGATCTACGAAGATATTGACGAAGCCGAGAACCACCATCACGATGGCGAACACACCGAGTTCGTGTGGGTCGAGCACGCGAGCCAAAACCATAAATAGCAGTAGAGAGACGAGCTTGAGGCTCCAACTCTGGGCAACAGACCAGAAAAGACCAGACAACACCTTGCTCCGTAATGAGTCGGTCATGGTGCCGTCACCGGAGTGGTTATGCCCGCAATGCGGTGATGGGTAGGTGCGTCCATAGCGATAAAAATAAATGGGGTCAGACTCGAAGCGGCAGCCCATACCGCATGCCCTTGCCACAACAATTCTGCACAGAGCGATCTGCTTACAAAGCAATTAGCTTCGGTTACCAAATGTCTCATATTCGATCATCCATAGTTCGCTACCAGGTAGTGGGACGATTTACGCAAAAAAGATTTCTCTATGAAATGCCGGTGAAGGATCGCCACTGGTATCACAATTGCCATAGTTACAATAAGCATCATCCAAGAAAATCCCTTGAATAATCCATAAGCACATCTCGGGCCAGAATCCGATGCACATCTATAAACATATCTGTTTATTCATTCCAAACCGAACGGATTAATGGAAAACAACGGCTCTACGCTGCGGCATAAACGGATATTCCACCCAACGAAAAGTCATGGACGCGACCAGAACCAGAACGATTCCAGCCATGCTCATCAAACCCCAATAATTTAGTGCGGACAGTCGCGCAACGGATATCGACAAGTTGACCCAATACAGCAGCAGAAACAAAATTGGGCTATGCAGAAGATAGATGCTGTAATTCATTGCGCCCAACAATCTGGCAGGTTTGCTGACTAACAAGCCAAACAGCGAATTTCCGGCAGCTACAATAAAAAACAACACGAACAACATCACACTGGCAAGCACTGTGTAGGCCGTATTCATGCGCCAGAATATCAACACCAGTATCATCGCAACCGCCAATGCAGCCAGCGTGCTTTGCGCCCAGCGCGATAACCACTGAATATTTTTATCCAGTAGCCATGCGGTCACCGCACCGAAGACAAAACTGAGCAGGACAATATTCAGAGAAAACTTGAACAACAGTGCAGTCGTGGACAAAACCAGAACGGAAAAAGCCGTATCACGATAAGCCCAGGCGATGAAGGGTAGAGTCAGATAAAACAGCCATTCATACTTCAGTGTCCAGTACACCGAATTAATAATCCAACTGTTACCGACCTCGTTCACATTTGGAAAACCCATAAAACCGAACGTCATCCACCTAATCATTGTGGTTGCCAACTTCGGAGTAGATGACTTAACGATGAAGCCACTGGCAATGTAGGCCACGACAAACACAATAAGAACGGACACAACATACATAGGCACTAATCGCCTCACCCTGGAATTGAAGAGTCTGGGCAGACTGACTTTTCCTTTGCCAGCGATTGCTTTTGACCAGAACAAGAATCCGGTAATCATGAAAAAAAGCGATACGGCAATTTGTCCCAGCAAGGTATAAAACGCCGAAGGAGGAACTTGCCACTTACCTGTGGCGTAGAAAAAATAAAATATTACTGCGTGATGAAAGAACACGCCCAACGCCAGAAAACCTCTTAGCCCATCCAAAGCCAAATAACGCGTGTGTGCATCATTGATTTGTGCACGATGGAATGCGCTGTAGCGAACCAACACATTTGCCAACAGCAGCAACAAAGCGCTCAGGATAAAGTAAGGGAGCGGGCTGACGATCAACTCAATTCCTTAACATCATGGTATTTACTGACCAAACGACTGCAGAAATGCGAGGTTCCCCTCTGTTTTTCATGATCAATAATTGATGAATACGTTTGAGCTCTAATTTATCTTCAGGCGCAAATGCTTGAATAGTTGAGCTGCGCAGCAAGGATGAGCGGAGTATGCATCTGTTCGCTGGTGCCCCACTGCCGTTGAGAGGATCATAAAACATTGGGGTAACGGCCAACCGACCGATTTGGATTGCTCGCCATTCACCAACCGATTTTTTAGTGCCGATTGATGTGAATGTGGCCAGCTGTGTGCGGATTGCAGCCATCAGAAATCGACCAGGACGGAACCAATTACCTTGGCGCCACTGCGCCCAAGCTGCTCATTCATCTCGTTCAAATCAGCTAGGCGCGTCTTGTTTTTACGCGCGATCAACAGCACACCTCCTGACAGCGATGCAATCGCCAGGGCATCCGTGCCCGTAGAATATGCCGAGACGTCATACAAAATGACATCGAAGCTGCTCGATAATCCATCATTGATTGCCTTGAATGCTGGCCGGCCCAGCAGCTCTTGTGGATTGGGCGCAATAGTACCAGCCGGCAATACAGACAAATTCAGGAACGAGTCCACTTTGCACAAGGTTTCCAACCCGGCCCGACCAGCCAGAATGTCTGACAGCCCCTGTCTGTTGCCGAGCCTGAATAGCTCATGTTGCAGCGGGCTGCGCAGGTTGCCATCTACCAACACGGTGTGCTCCCCTAGCTGGGAAAACACCACCGCCAGATTGGCGGCAAACATGCTCGATTCTTCGGGATTGGCGCTAACCAGGGCAAGCGCTTTGTGACCGGCGGAAAACCATTGCATCATTAGCTGGCTGCGAATCGCTCGCAGGGTTTCCACCTGTTTGCTGAACGGCTGATAAGCCGCCACCAACTGCGGTGGAAAATTGATCTCCCCTGGCTGCAGATACGGGTAGTCGAACTGCTGTGCCAGCACCTGCTGAATATCGGATTCCGAGATAAACCCGAGCACCTGCGCTGCCTCGCCAAAACGCATGCCGCGTTCTTGTTGTAGTTGTACTATCTGCTCAACCTGGGCTGAGGTGAGCTTACCCTTGTCCAGCAGGATGCGTCCCATCCTGGATTCGCGGCTGTCGGTGAGCAAAGGGATAGGTGTACTTAGTTTCATATCTATTGCCCTTTCAGCTCGAAAACAAACGATGAATAAATGGGGTTGGCAGTAAACCAACGCGCTGGTGTTGTGCAATTCCCCAGCCGATCTCCCCCAGTACGGGAACATGCAGAAGCTGGATCAAATCATCGGCAGATCGCACCCGTCGATCCAGCATTTCAGCCAGTAATGCCAGGCCCAGGCCCAGCATGGCGCCCAAGACCACCGACGCCATGGTGTAGAACAGTATTTTGGGGCCAGCCGGGCTTGTCGGTACGGTCGCCGGATTGAGCACCGCCACGTCGGACTGGGTGGATTGCCCTTGCAACTGCACCTGCGAATAGCGCTGAGCGGCGGCCTGGTACGCCAGCTGGGCGTTTTCCACTTCCTTGTTCAACACCGCCATATCATCGCGGGCGCGATTCAGGGTCAGCACCTTGTTTTTCTGTGCCGCCAGCGCGGCGCGTATTTCGCCTTCATGCTGCTGCAAAATCCGCGCGTTGTTGCCAACACTGCTGGAGGTAATGCGTATTTGCCGGTTCAGTTCGGCGCGCAGTTGATCAACTTCTGCCTTTGCAGCCTGATACTGTGGATGATTTTTATCCAGCCGCTGGGATATTTCTGAAAATTTTGACTCGGCGTTGCCAAGATTTATTTTCAGATTCTGAATGAGCGGATTGCCTGCCACGTCAGGGGATTCGTTCGCGCTGCTTCCTTGCGCCATGCGCTGGCGTGACCCTGCTTCCATCGCCTGCCCCTGTGCCGTCACCAACTGGTTTGACAAATCATTCAACCGCGCCGTCTCCACATCCAGCCGGCTATCCACACTGACAATTCCCTTGTTCTGTTGATATTTGGAAAGTTTGCGCTGTGCGGCCTCCAGATTGGCCTGCAATGTTTTCAGCTGCTGGGTGAAAAAACCTGAAGCCTGTTGCAATGGTGCCACTGTGAGTTGCACCACTAGTGCCTGATATTGCGCGGCGAACGCATTCGCGACTGTCGCTGCCAATACAGGGTCGGTGCTGGTGTAGGCAATATTCAACACACTGCTGTCCCGCACCGGGGTTACGTCCAGACCTCGCAACAAGCGTTTGGCAAGCCAGTTTCGGATATCACCCTTGCCACCTGTTTCAGCTTCGAATTGCTGTTTTTCTGATGCCTGCTGATCCATTTTAAGAGCAGCCACTACCTTCATCGCCGCGTTTTCACTTTCGACAATGTTGACCTGCGTTGCCATGTAATTGTCCATGACCTGTGCCGGAGGTGCCTGCCCGGTGAGCGGATCGGTGCCTTTATAATTGAGCACCAGGGTATTCGTTGCCTTATAGGTTTTCGGCAACGATAAGCTGATGGCAAATACGGTCAACACTGTAATCAGCAAAGCAGCCAGAACCAGTTTGTAACGGGCACGCAGAATGATCCAGAACTGATTAAAACTCATGGCAGCGTCCTCATTAAAACAGACTTTCCTGGATATACACGACATCATTCGGCTGGACCGGATCATCAAGCCGTGCTTTCAGCGACTCCAGTTTCCCGTCTGGCATCTTGCGCTTGATACGTACATTGCGCTCGGTACCACGCTGAGTGAGGCCACCTCCAGCCGACAACGCTTGTAGCACCGTCATACCCGGTTCGAGCCTGTAAGTGCCGGGTTTTTGTACCTCGCCATAGATGTAAAACACAGGAGCACGTTCGACGTAGATAAGGTCTCCGCCAGCCAAATCATAATCCTGATTAAGAGAACCGTTCCGTACCATGTCCACAATATTGATTTTCGTTTTAGTTGTTTTACCATTTCGGGTACGAATCAGATCCACAGTATCCGCCCCCTGCGTATCAACTCCACCCGCCAGCGCCAGCATGTCTGTCAAATTGCGCTTACCTTCTATTGGGTAACGACCAGGCTGCTTGACTTGACCCAGAACGGATACCATTTGCCCCTGAAATTGCGTGACCAGGATATTCACTTGGGCCTTACGCAAAAAACCACCTGTTTGCAGACGGCTGGCTATCAGTTTTTCCGCGGCGGCCGGAGTTAAACCTCCTACTGCTACCTCACCTATCAAAGGAAATGTAATACTGCCGGATTCGCTTACTCTGGTTTCCAAGCTAAGATCGGGACTGCCGTAGACTGAAATTTTGAGCACGTCACCTGGACCCAGCGGAACGTCTGTCGCGTGAGCAAAACCCATCCATGTAATGAGCATCAGTCCAAAAATTATCTTTATATATCTATTCATCGATTACCTCTTTCGTGAGAAATAACTGTCTGGCTCAAATTAATGATCGCAATCAAAATACACTGCGCAAATTAAGCATCACACTATTGAACCTATAACTCAGCAAATCCTGGTTGGATTGGTTGACACCACGCTGTAATATCACGCCCAGATTGGTATTGCGCAGGACCGCATAACTCACGCCGGCTTGCAGGGTTGATAATTTATCTTCTCTGGCCGGTCCTGTTGACAGCACAAATCCAGGGTCGCCGGTGTAGGCAATACGACTCTGCGCAACGTTTAAATTGAATGCCACTTTGTCTGTGGCCTTCCAGGATGCCGTTAAAGTCACGCCGCGATTCACCGAGTAGCTGGCTGTGGTATTTTCGACTACACCAATATCCCGATAAACCAGCAGCCCAAGCCCGGTTTTTTCTGTTACCTGCCAGTTGGCTGAGAGCAGACCGGTGACCCCGGAAAAATTTCGCTGAGGCACATCGGCGTAACGCCGCTGGGTGTAGTTCAAATGCCCCAGCAGCTTGATTTTTCCGCTGGGTTCCCAGGTAGCCTGGATACCGTTATCCCACTGTTTGTAGCCATTATCAACAGGCGCCAAACCAACAATTTGACGGTTCGGATACCGGCCGTCACTCATCTGGCTGGTCAGTTCGAGCAGACTTCCTTTTCTGGTTTGATACTGCAGGCCGGTGTTGTATGTATTGACCGTTGAATCCAGCGTATTCTGGCTGGCCAGACTGTTGGTCGAATCGCTCTTTTCCACCCCGAATTTCAATTTCCATGGCGCGCCCAGTTCGATGCCGCCGTGAAAAAAGGCCCGCTTCAGCGTAATCAGGTTATTGATCGGCTGCTGAATATTCACAAAACTGCCTTGAGCCGTTTTTTCGCTGACCCCTACGTCACCACTCAGTGCACTGCCAATCAGCCAATCCCATTGCAGCATAGTGTCGCGTCCGTCAAAATTCAGTACTTTGTATTTATTGAAACGCGTCCGGTTAACCTCGGCCTTGGCTTTGATCAGCTGGCGGCTGATATGCCAGTTCACTTTTGCCCCTGCAGTAAACTGGAAATAGGACTCTGCCATGTTGCTTGTGCCCAGTCTGGCCATTGCAGCCTGATCGTTTTGCAGACGAAAAAAGTTGCTGTCGTAGTTGTATGAACCCGACACAAACGGACTGAAAAAGTCGTCAGGGTCTGCATTGGCTGTCGTCGAAATCATCGTAAGCACCATCAACAAAAAAAGATTTCCTGCAACGCCCAGCAGGCGCAGCTCAGTTGCGTTTATAAACATCTTCATAGCGCACAATATCGTCTTCACCCAGGTAGGCGCCTGACTGGACTTCGATCAGATGCAAGGGAATCTTGCCGGGGTTTTCCAGGCGATGTTTACTGCCCAGCGGAATATAGGTGGACTGATTTTCACTGAGCATGATTTCATCTTCGCCGCGTACCACTTTCGCGGTACCCGAGACCACGATCCAGTGTTCCGCACGGTGGTGATGCATTTGCAGCGATAGCTTCTCATCGGGCTTGACCATGATGCGTTTGACCTGAAAGCGGTCACCGGCATCGATGCCCTCGTACCAGCCCCAGGGACGATGAACACGGCTGTGATAGAGGTGTTCGCAACGCTTGTCGGTCTTGAGTTTGTCAACGACCTTTTTGACGTCCTGCACCCGGCTCTTGTGCGCTACCAGTACTGCGTCGGCAGTTTCCACGATCACCAGATCATCCACGCCCAATGCCACCACCAGACGCGATTCCGCGCGTACCAGATTGTTACCTGCGCCTTCCAGCAAAACGTCGCCACGCGTTACGTTACCTGCTGCGTCCTTGCTGCCTACTTCCCACAGCGCATCCCAGGCTCCGATATCGTTCCAGCCGATATCGGCAGGAACGACTGCAGCCTTTTTGGTGTGTTCCATCACCGCGTAATCGACCGATTCAGAAGGACAGGCAGCGAAGGTAATTGGATCGAGACGGATGAAATCGAGATCGCTTTTGGCTGCTGTCACGGCGGCTTCGCAGGCAGTGAGGATTTCCGGACGATACTGGCGCAGCTCTGCCAGAAAATCCTTGGCACGGAACAGGAACATGCCGCTGTTCCAGTAGTATTCACCACTATCCAGATAGGACTGGGCGGTAGCCAGGTCTGGCTTTTCCACAAAAGCCTGCACACGATAGCTGCCATCCACGTCCGTCAAGGCTTCCCCTTTACGGATATAGCCGTAGCCGGTTTCCGGCGTCCGGGCGACGATGCCAAAGGTAACCAGAAGTCCTTTTTCTGCCAGCCTCGTAGCTTGGAGCACTGCGCGATGAAACGCTGCCTGGTCGCGAATCAAATGGTCGGCAGGCAATACCAGCATCATGCCTTCAGGTTCCCTGCTGAACACTTCCAGAGCAGCAATCGCTACCGCTGGCGCAGTATTACGGCCTACAGGTTCGAGAAAAATTGCACTGGGCTGAATCTGTAGCGCACGTAATTGCTCAGCGATCATGAAACGGTGTTCATCGTTGCAGATGACCAGCGGTGGCGCTGTATCTGGCAGGCTCGTCACACGGCTGACGGTTTCCTGAAATAAAGTGCGTTCGGAGAGCAAGGGCAAAAGCTGCTTGGGTAGCGCAGCACGGGACAGCGGCCACAAGCGCGTACCGGAGCCACCGGACAAAATAATTGGATAGAAAGCTTTGTGCATCATTGATTCCCTGAAATTTTTACTGATCCAGTCATGACTAAAAAATCCGTTCCTTCAGTAAATCCTGCAGATAGCGGCCATAACCGTTTTTATTTAGTGGTTGCGCCAGTCTTTCCAGTTGCGCAGCATCGATAAAACCCTGGCGATAGGCGATTTCTTCCGGACAGGCGATTTTCAGACCCTGGCGTTTTTCTATGGTTTCGATAAACAGGGAAGCTTCCAGGAGCGACTCATGCGTCCCGGTATCCAGCCAGGCGTGACCGCGCCCCATCACCTGTACATCCAATTCACCCCAAGCCAGGTATTGACTGTTCACATCGGTGATTTCCAGCTCGCCGCGCGGCGATGGCTTGAGCGCCTTGGCTACCTCCACTACACGATCGTCATAAAAGTAGAGACCGGTAACGGCGTAGCGGGATTTAGGCTGGGACGGCTTTTCTTCCAGGCTGATCGCATGGCCCGCAGAGTCGAATTCGACCACACCATAACGCTCGGGATCTTTCACCGGGTAAGCAAAAACGGTAGCGCCTTGCACTTTGCCATCGGCTAAACTGAGCCCGGCTGGCAGGTCATGGCCGTAAAAAATATTGTCGCCCAATACCAGCGCGCTGGGCGCTCCGTCGAGAAAGGATGCACCGATGATAAAGGCCTGTGCCAGCCCATCCGGAGATGCCTGTACGGCGTAACGCAGATTCAATCCCCATTGGCTGCCGTCCCCCAGCAAGTGTTCGAAACGCGGCGTATCCTGTGGTGTGGAAATAAGCAGAATATCCCGGATCCCAGACAGCATGAGCGTGGATAAAGGGTAATACACCATGGGCTTGTCATACACCGGCAGCAACTGCTTGGAGACCGCATGAGTGACCGGATAAAGTCGAGTGCCGGAACCGCCGGCAAGAATAATTCCTTTGCGTGTCATGCCATCGCCCGTTCGTTATAGTTGGTTTCCATCCACTGCCGATAGTCGCCACTCTGCACGTTTGCCACCCAGTGCTGGTTATCCAGGTACCAGGCTACCGTCTTGCGCATGCCGCTCTCGAAAGTCTCTCGCGGAGACCAGCCCAGTTCCCGCTCAATCTTGCCGGCATCTATGGCGTAACGTTGATCATGGCCGGGACGGTCTGCCACGAAAGTGATGAGTTGTTCATGCGGCACCACTGGAGACCCGGTACTCATCTCGTCGAGCAAAGTGCAGATGGTCTTGACTACCTGCAGATTGGTTTTCTCGTTACATCCACCAATATTGTAGGTTTCTCCTGTTTTCCCGCGTTCCAGCACAGCCCGAATGGCCGCGCAATGGTCGGACACATAAAGCCAGTCGCGCACATTGCTGCCGTCTCCGTATATCGGTAGCGGCTTGCCGGCCAGGGCGTTATGAATCACCAGGGGAATGAGTTTTTCCGGGAACTGGTAAGGCCCGTAATTATTGGAACAATTGGTGGTCAGAACCGGCAGACCATAGGTGTGGTGATAGGCACGTACCAGATGATCCGAAGCTGCCTTGGATGCAGAATACGGGCTGTTGGGTGCGTAAGCCGTGGTTTCGCTGAAAGCCGGATCAGAGGCACCGAGTGAACCGTATACTTCGTCGGTGGAGACATGCAGAAAACGGAAAGCCGTCTTGTTTGCTCCATTCAGTCCGTTCCAGTAGGAACGCACCGCCTCCAGCAGATGGAAACTGCCCAGCACATTGGTCTCGATGAATTCTGCCGGGCCAAGGATGGAGCGATCCACATGACTTTCCGCTGCGAAGTTAACCACCGCACGCGGTTGATAGTCTTGCAGCAGTTGACGCAACAATTCCGTATCGCCTATGTCGCCCTGGACAAACTGGTGACGCTCGTCCCCCTCCAGACTGGCCAGATTGGCGCGATTGCCCGCATAGGTCAGCTTGTCCAGATTGATCAGGGCTTCGCCGGATTGATTCAGCCAGTCAAGTATAAAGTTAGCGCCTATGAAACCTGCTCCGCCTGTGACTAATATCATTTTCTGCCTCTTTATTATTTGATTCGCCACTTTGTCAAAAACTGATTTGAAGTTCCACCCACGCTGTTCATTGAATGACCGGCAGGCGTTTCTTGCCGCCATGCCAGAGACGCAAACTAACCAGCCCAAGGATCGCTACAAGCACGGTCCAGATATCCACATCCGGCACGGCAGAGACGCTTGATCTATCCTGTATCGCCGCATCCGTCTCGGTGCTGGTAAAATTTGTATATGAGGGGGTTCGATATGAAACTGCCACCACCTCAGGCCGGTGATTCCTGTCGAAGTTTGTCACATTTGTCGTCGCCGCCAGTGGACTGGAAGCAGCGGTATCGCTTGATAGCGAGCCGGCAAAAGCAGTCATTAGCAAGGCAACGATTCCGATAAATCTATGTATTTTCAAGCGCATAAAAAATCCATTTCCTGTAAAGGTTTATTTCAAATAAAGCATTTTTCAGGCCAACGTCTGAGGCAAAGAACTGTTGCCGGCATAGCCTGATCAGTACGCCTGGGCATCTTTCAGCACCAGCTTCAGGGTTCTAAAAATAATGGTCAGATCAAGCCACAACGACCAGCTTTTCAAGTAGGCAATGTCGTAGATCACCCGCCCTTCCATCTTGTCTATCGTGTCAGTCTCGCCTCGATAACCATTGATTTGAGCCCAGCCGGTAATGCCGGGCTTGACCTTGTGCCGCCACATATAACCGTGAATCAGTTTGCGGTAATGCTCGTTGTGAGCGACTGCGTGCGGCCGTGGCCCTACAATACTCATCGAACCCTGCAACACATTGAGAAATTGCGGCAATTCATCCAGTGAAGTCCTGCGCAAAATGGCACCAATCCGGGTCACTCGTGCATCATTTTGGGTCGCCTGTGTGACAACCTCGCTGTCCTCGCACACGCACATTGACCGAAATTTGTAGACCATGATTTCTTCACCATCTACTCCGTAGCGATGCTGTTTGAATATCACCGGCCCCTTTGAAGTTGCCTTCACCAGTGCCGCGATAATGAGCATCAGCGGTGCTATTGCACATAAAATCAGACTGGCTGCCACGATGTCGAAAGCGCGTTTATGGACTGCATTAATGCCGGTCAACGGCGTCTCGAATACCGAGATGACCGGAATACCATTGACGTTATCCAGGCGCGCCTGAACCAGATCGAACATGAATACATCAGGCACGAAATAGATCGATGCGGTGGTATCCCGAAGTGAATTGACCAGGTCGATCACACGCGGATGATTGAGGATTGGCAAGGTAATGTAGACCAGATCAATTTCATGCTGTGCAACATAATTCGCAACATCATCAATACCGCCGAACACAACATTTTTGAGTTCGCTCTCGCAACGCTCACCGGTCCGATCATCGAAAAAAGCTTCAACCTTGGTCATCAGGCTGCGCTGCTGATAGATCCTGTCAGCGAGCTTGTGACCCAATTCATTTGCACCAACAATTACCGAGCGTCGAACAGTGCTGCCGTTACTGCGCAATACCTCGAGATAGGTGCGCACGAGCGAATGTCCAAGAAACAGTAACACCGGCGTAATCAGGCTCCACAACAGCAAAACCCGTGGATTGTAGTCATCGACAATCCCGCTGAATGACCCTATTGCAGCCAATATGACCAGAACAAGTGCCCAGGCAAGCAGCAGATTTCTGCCATGAGTAAAACTACCGGTACCGCGCAAGCTGCGCTCTTCAAAAAATTCGAATCCATCAAACACTTGTGATGTAACGAGGAATGCCAATATTCCCAGCAACAGGTACAGGCCATCGAATTTCTGCTGTTCCACCAGCACAGCAATAATTAAAGAAAAGAAAATAACCAGGGGGTTGACCAGGCGTTTAGCCAAACTCAAGACTGGATGTTCATAGCCACCAAACATTCGGACCCTCACATTTATATTGTTGTATCAACCAGCATGCCTGCCCGAAAACCAAAAAAAATTCCGGGAATTTCACGCTAATTTTTCCGGCTGCCCCGGAATGAGAAAGTACCTATGACTACGAGGCCAAGTAGTGGCCTTAATTAACAGCGTTCGAAAGACCGTGAGGATATAGCGATGCTTTCTCAGGGTATGTGCGTTGGAGCACACAGAAAATTAAGAACTGGAGCGCCTGCGTCTGCTACAACTGCAAATCAGCCTGGGAAAACTTAAAACTTCGCCTGCCCAGCTTCAATAAGCAAGAATCATGCAGCAAACACAGCCCTCTTCACTTCGCCCATTCAATAGGCAGTTCTGGCTCCAGTATGCGTCGACCACGTTGCACTATTGTTGCGCTTTGCCTTTGGCCGTTGATTTCCCTTTGTGATGGGATTTCACGGAATGCTTAGTTTTGGCTCCGGCTTCTGTGGCTTGCTCATGCTCGCTGCCCATTCCGCCCATGCGTTCGTGAGCCCGCTCCATACCTTTGGTTGCTTCGGGAGACGTTTGGGAATTTTGATTGGCGCTGCCTTCCGTACTCATGTGGCTTGAGCCATCCGTGTTCGCGTCGACCGATCCCGCTGCGTTAGCGCCTGCTGCCGCAGGTGCCTCCATACCAGCATTGCCGCCTGCGCCTGCGCCAACATTTGCACCCAGCCCGGCACCTACGCCCACGGCGGATGCGCTACCGGCTACAGCAAAGATGGCGGCGCCACTTAACAGATTACAAAATAATTTTTTCATGGTGAGGGGATTCTGCTTAGATAGTGTCGTCACGAGATAGCGAGCCAAAGCACCAAGCAGCGTATGCGGACTGCGGCCAGGAATGAGGAAGCGTTTTTAACGTAGCGCG
>NZ_BGOW01000028.1 GCF_003851125.1 Sulfuriferula multivorans
ACGCGCTACGTTAAAAACGCTTCCTCATTCCTGGCCGCAGTCCGCATACGCTGCTTGGTGCTTTGGCTCGCTATCTCGTGACGACACTATCTAGACGATGTTCCAGCGATCACATCGCGCAGCCTTACGAATGCCTTGATGGCATGCTCGGCGTTGTTGTTGTTCCAAGGTACGCCATCGTAACGCAGGAATGTAAAAAGCGTGTCGTGGTTCTTTTCGAACCGCTGTTTGCACTTCAAAGCTGCCTCGCTGGTGAATTGCGTGGCGTCGAGAAATCCGAAGAACCTGTCGACGTCGGCCAAGTGCTTCCGGAGAAAACGCTTCTTTAGCCCATGGCGGTCGACGGTTTCCACAATCGGTTTCAGCAATCCGGTAAATCCCGTGCAGATCGACTTCATTTCCTGGTCGAACGGATTGTTCAGAATCTCATCGTTCAGGTCGCGCATGAGATGTATCAGGCATTTCTGCTGCGGACAAGGAATGGACTCGTAGGCCGCATAGAAGTCGGACACCAGAACACCCTTGAAGTCCTTGAGTAAATCATGGACGATCTCGGCCTCGCGACTCTCCGCTAGAACATAAGCCACCTCTGTCATGTTGGTCAGCACCCAGACGTAGGCCAAGTGACCTTTGATATTCGCTCGGGTCTCGTCGGCATGGACGAGATCCCCGCTAACGATCCGTTCCAGAATCTTACTTTTAGCGAACGAATAACGATCAGCGGATTTGATCTTGAGATTATTCAGCGTGCTCCGCGCCAGATTAAAGCCGAAAAGCCGCTTGAGGCTATGTTGCATGGTGAGTTGTGGTATGCGCAGCCCCACGACGTTGTAAACGAAGTAAGCCACAACGTTCTAACCCCATTTGCGGGCGTGCAGATACCATTCGCTCAGCCCATACTCATGCTTGCAACTCCGGCATCGGTATCCTTGGAAAATATACTGAACCACGCGCCGTTTCGCACTGTCCCTGCCGAAAACTATATCCTCTACGGTTCGCGTTAGAAGTCGGCTTTTCGTCCGGCCTCGTTTGCCGCACTCCGGGCAGGAAGATGGGGGGATCGCCATGACGATCTTTTCCGCCTTCCTCCGGCACCGACTTGTCCGCTTCGGCCGTTTCTGGTTCAGCCTCGCTTCCGTTCCCGTTCGCACGAAAACCCTGTCCCGTTGGTAGTTCCAGTACGCCGCCTCGTTGATTTTCTCCATGTCCAGCAAAGGGCTTTTGAAGACCCGCCATTTCGACAGGATGCACCTGCCAAGTTCTTCCGCATGGACCACCTCCGGAACACCAGCCGGTTCGGCGGCAAGAATTTCAGGCGACAGGATCCGTGCTATGGTACGGGCGACGAGGCTCAGGGCCTCGCAGTCGTCGGCGTTATAGGCGATCAGCCTGTCCCGAAGGCCGGCGTCCCGCGACTCTTCCCATTGGGAACGCCACGCGATCGACAGGATCCCAGAGGCCAAAGGGTCAGACCACTCGAATCCGAGAAAGCGGGCAATTTCCTTGAGCCCGTTGGAATACGCGGGGAAGTAGATCCGTGCGTAAATCACGGCAAGAAGGTTAGTAGAGGACGCGATGGCTGTCGCTGCGGCGGAAGGTTCCGGAGGCCCGCCGTATAGTTCGCACATCTTTTTCAGAAATGTTTTTTCGAAACTGCCGTAATGCAGCAGAATCGGTCGGTCTGTTCCAGATAGAATGTCGAGGAACTCCTCCCAGATCAACTTCTCGTCGGACGAAGAGTCAGCCCATAGGGATCGGTGTTCCGTGCCGCCCGGCTCCTCTACGCGAATCCCGATGAGGTAGTAGAAGTTGCGATCGGGGAGTCCCTCAACGTCGATGAACACGGGCGTGCCGTCTACGGGCATAACCGGCTTACCGACGACATGGATTTTCTGCTCGCGGATGGCAAGGGCTTTCAACGCGTGGTGGTACCTTTCCGGCCTCGCTGCCAAGCGCTTGGAACGGCGGCGCGGACGGAAGGTGTATGCCAATTGGGACACTGTGAAGATGCCTTTGCCTCTGTATCTTGCTCGTTCCTTCCCGGTCAGATTGGAGAGAAGGCTCAGATCGTCTGTGCCCACCGCCTCTTTCCTGCACCGGTCCTGATATCCGCATTCCGGACAATGCCGGTTGAGAACGGCCACCGGCGGCAAATCAGCGGACAGCAGTGCTGCGACCTGGGAGACCTTTCTGTGCACCGCGCGAGACAACACGGCGGCATTCACAGAAATCGTCGCCGGTTTGTCGCCGTGCACTATTTTCGCCGCGCCGGTCTTCGCGCCAAAAGCCTTTGCGAGAGAGATCGCCTCGAATGCGGCCATGGTTTTGTCGGAAGCAGACAGCCTGTTGTTAGCAGCGAAACGGATAGGTACAAATCGGGACGATGCCCCTGCCTGTGGGAGCCGCTGGATCAGCGCAATCTCGGCCTCCCAGCCTTCGGCCCTTACGGTTTTAGCGACGGCGAACTGCCAGGACTCGCGTTTCCAGAGGCCGGGTTCCGCCGACGCGATGCATGGCCCCACTTCTTGAGAGGCCAGTTTTCTGACGCCATCGCGTCGGTAGGATTCGTCCCTCGCGGCGGCCCATGCTGAGTATTCGGTGCCGCCAGGGACTTCCCCCTCGGATAGCAGATGGCACTTGAAGGGGCAGGCCAGGAACGCCTCTAGTAAACGCGATGTGACCACGCTTCGCCGATTATCGCTAGGCTGCTATAAATCCAGGCAACTTGGAAGCCTTCACATCGAAGGTTGCCGTCGCTCGACATCCAAGCCGTCGATTTTGAGCACCGATCAGACAATCAGCGAAATCGGCAGTCGTATCCTTCCAGATGAAAAGAGCTTCCTCGACGGCAGGCTCATCCTCAAATCGAACATCCGCCGCATCAAGCAAGCCCGAGATTGCTTCAATGATCAGATTCTTCGGCAGGCTGTATCGGCTACGTAGCACCCATTCGGTTTCCAGGATAACCAACTGACTTACGAAAACACGACGCCCTGCCGCGACTTCACGCTTGATCAGCTTTCGTGCCTTCTCAAACTGTGATTCGTCATCTCGAACCAGAAAGCGAACGAGAACATTGGTATCGACCCCCAGCATCACCGCGACAACTGCTCAACCGGAACGGGCTTGCGACCCTTCTTGTGTAGCGCGCCCGCTAGTTCGGTGATGCTCTTAGTCTTCACCCGCATGACTACTGTGGCGTCTGGCATTAACGTGAACGTCATCCGGTCTCCGGCCTTCATGGAAAGACTATCCCGAATTTCCTTGGGAATTGTTGTTTGACCCTTACTGGTAAGGGTGGCATCGCTTGACATTTCAATCTCCTTTTGTCCTTACGGTTGATATTATAGTAAGGCGGTTGATTGCTGGCAACATTTTGGTGATGTTATCTGGACGGCCGCTATCCGACGACAGCCATGACTGGCTGCAGCTGGTTAGCGATCTTCAGACATTTTACTCGCCAATGCCCGCTTCGCACACCGAAGCAGCCGTGCAATTTCAGACGGCTGAAGGTCGACACCTGGCACTAGCCAGCCATTCGCGACCCGTCCGACATTTCTCAATCACATTCCAAATTCTTCTTCATTTTCGTTATGGCGCCCTGCCGGAACGCGTACTTGCATGGGGTGCAAGCGGTCGAGAGCTAAAGAGACAGCGTTTGCGCTCTGGCTGGAATCTGACCGAGTAACGGGCCGATGTCAGGTTGATCGCACTAAGTATGCTGGCGCACAGACATCATCAAGAGCGAATACTTTAATGGAACCTAACTCGTGCTTGATTACCCTCGCCGAGGGTGGGCTATGAGATGGAGGTAAAAAATGTATATTGGCATCGGTACTATAGTGCTCATTATTATTCTGGTTTTGATTTTTCGTTAGAGCCACCCAAACTGAAAGTCAGATCGGATGACGCCAAAATCTACAGTGTAGAAGGGCGTATGTGAGCTTATCTCAGGATTACATCTGAAAGGGGTTTGGTTCCTCATGCGATGAGGTCAATCCGTCCGGCGGCGCGCTTTGATTGGAACCACTAGCGGTTTTGAACTGGAATCCGCGGCGGTGTCTCGCCGTCGAGGTAATACCAGCAGCCATCTTCAAACACAAAGCGGCTCACCTCATGCAGCCGTTGTGCGCGCCCGGCCAGTTTGTTGCGTGCCACAAATTCCACCGTGGCATGGGTTTCATCCTGGGTTGCGTGGGCGATGATTTTCAGGCCCAGCCATTTTGGTTGCGGCGCGTCATGCAAATCAAGGGAAGCGGGGCGGGTGGACGCATGCCAGCTGGCCAGCAGGTAGGCTTCATCCTGCAACGTAAAGGCGGTGTAGCGCGAGCGCATCAGCGCCTCTGCCGTGGGTGCGGGTTCCCCTGCGAGGTAGCGTCCGCAGCAGGATGCAAAGGTTTGCGGCGCACCACACGGGCAGGCCGTGGCGTGTGAGGGAGGCGGGCTTATTTGCCGTTGCGCTGTTGCCACTGCCAGTAAGCGGTAATTGCCAGGACGACGAAGATGATCACGCCCACGCTGAGGTATTGCAGGTATTCCTTGAGGAGCAGTTCATTGCCGCCGATGAAATAGCCAAGCAGGGTGAGCACAGTCGACCAGAGGCCGGCGCCGAGACAGGTATAGAGCGCAAACGCGGTCTTGTTCATGCGCGCCAGTCCGGCAGGCAACGAGATCAGGTGGCGAATGCCGGGGATCAGGCGGCCGGTGAAGGTGGAAATCTTGCCGTGGCGTTCAAAGAATACGTCGGTCTTGTGCAGCAGCGCCGGGCGCACGAAGAAGTATTTGCCGTAGCGTTCCAGGAACGGCCGCCCTACCCACAGCGCGAAAGCGTAGTTGATCGAGGCGCCAAACAGGCAACCGAGCGTGGAACTGATCAGGATCAGCGGCAGGCTCATGTGCCCCTGGTAGGCGAGATAGCCCGCCGGGATCAGTACCAGTTCGGACGGTATCGGCAGCACGGTGGATTCCAGCGCCATCAGGATGAAGATGCCGGCATAGCCCCAGCCATGGACGGTGGCGAGTAGCCAGGTAATGAATTCATGCAGCATCTCCATGAAATCAGACCTGCGCGCCGTCGGAGGCTACGCCTTCTTTGGGCTTGTTGTCCTTGATGAAGTGCTCGCGTTTGACGCCGAGCATCAGCAGTATCGGCGAGGCTACCAGCACCGACGAGTAGATGCCGAACATAATGCCGATGGTGAGTGCCAGGGCGAAGTTGTGCAGCGCTTCGCCGCCCAGGAACAGCATCGACAGCACCATCATCTGGGTCATGGCGTGGGTGATGATGGTACGGCTCATGGTGGTGGTGATCGCACTGTCGATGATGTCGGGGATCGAGGTCTTGCGCATCTTGCGCAGGTTTTCGCGGATCCGGTCGAACACCACCACCGACTCGTTCACCGAGTAGCCGAGTACCGCCAGCACGCCGGCCAGCACGGTGAGGGTGAACTCCCACTGGAAGAAGGCGAAACAGCCGAGGATGATGACCACGTCGTGCACGTTGGCGATGATGGCGGCGAGCGCGAAGCGCCATTCAAAGCGCAACGCCAGGTAGATCAGAATGCCGATCGCCACCACCACCAGCGCCAGCGCGCCGTTGTCGTACAACTCCTTGCCGACCTGCGGGCCGACGAAATCGACGCGTTTCAGTTCCACCGCGGGGTCTTGCGCCTTCAGCGCCGCCATCACCGTATCGCTGGTCTTGGAACTGGTGGTGTTGCCTTTCAGCGGCAGGCGGATGAGCACGTCGCGCGTGGTGCCGAAGGTCTGCACCGAAACTTCCGGCAGCCCGGTGTGTTCCAGCGTGGCGCGGATTTTATCCAGCTGCGCGGGCTGGGTGTAAGCCACTTCCATCACCGTGCCGCCGGTGAAGTCCACGCCCAGATTCAGCCCCTCGGTCGCCAGCGCCCACACTGCGAAGACAAAGGTGAGCAGGGAAATGGCGGTGGTCACCTTCCCGTAGCGCATGAACGGGATGTCTTTTTTGAGCTTGAAAAATTCCATGACGGATACCTTAAATGGACACTTTGGCCAGACGTACTTTACGGCCATAACTGAGGTTGACCATGGCGCGCGACACCGTCACCGCGCTGAACATGGAGGTAAGGATACCCAGGCACAGCACCACGGCAAATCCGCGCACCGGCCCGGATCCCAGCCAGAACAACGCCACGCCGGCAATCAGGGTGGTGATGTTGGAGTCCAGAATGGTGCCCCAGGCACGATCGTAACCGGCGTGGATGGCAGCCTGCGGTGAATTGCCGTTGCGCAGTTCCTCGCGGATGCGCTCGTTGATCAGCACGTTGGCATCAATCGCCATACCCAGGGTAAGTGCGATACCTGCCAGACCCGGCAGCGTCAGAGTCGCTTGCATCATGGACAACAGCGCCACCAGGAACAGGCCGTTGACTGCCAGCGCGACGGTGGAGAAAACACCGAACACCCGGTAATAAATCATCATGAACAGCGCCACTGCAGCAAAACCCCACAGATTGGAGTGGAAGCCTTTTTTGATGTTGTCGGCACCCAGGCTGGGGCCGACAGTACGTTCCTCGACGATATTCATGGGGGCGGCCAGCGCACCGGCACGCAACAACAGCGCGTCGTCGGAGGCCTCCTGAGCCGATTCCATGCCGGTGATCTGCACCCGGCCGCCGCCGATTTCTTCGCGAATCACCGGTGCGGTGATCACCTCGGCTTTGCCCTTTTCAATGAGCAAGATGGCCATGCGCTTGCCCACGTTGTCACGCGTTACATCCTTGAAGATACGCGCGCCGCGACTGTCCAGATTGACATGCACCGCGGCCTGACCGGATTGCTGGTCGAAGCCGGGGGAAGCGTCGGTGATGTAATCGCCGGTCAGCACCACATTCTTTTTCACCAGCAGCGGTTGCCCGCTGCGCTCGATATAGAGATCATCGCCGAATGGAATCTGGCCTTGCAGCGCGGCAGTGACATCGTGCTCCTCATCCACCAGGCGAATTTCCAGAGTGGCAGTGCGGCCCAGGATTTCCTTGGCCTTGGCGGTGTCCTGCACGCCGGGCAGTTGCACCACCACGCGGTCCAGTCCTTGCTGCTGGATGATGGGCTCGGCCACACCCAGTTCATTCACGCGGTTGCGCAGGGTGGTGATGTTCTGCTGAACGGCAAAATCCTGGGTGCGTTTCTGCGCTTCCGGACGCAGCGCGGCGATCAGCTTGTAGTCGCCGCCGCCATCCTGTTCGGTGAGGGCCAGATCGGCAAAGTTGGCGGAGATGTACTTGCTGGCCTGTGCACGCGAGGCGGCGTCGCTGAATTTCATTTCGACGGTCTGCCCCACGCGACTGATGCCGTTGTAGCGGATTTTCTGTTCACGCAACTGTATGCGCAGATCGTTGTTGTAGCGGTCGGCGGCCTTGTCCAGGGCTGCCGGCATATCCACCTGCATCAGGAAATATACGCCGCCGCGCAAGTCCAGGCCCAGATACATGGGCTTGGCGCCAATCGCCGTCAGCCAGGCGGGCGAGGCCGACAGCAGGTTGAGCGCCACGCTGTAGCCATCGCCGAAACGCGCCTGAAGCGCATCCTTGGCCTTGAGCTGGGCGTCATTGCTGGCGAAGCGTACCTTGACGCTGTTGGCATCGAGAAACGCGCCGGTATAGGGGATCTTCTGCGCCTTGAGCTCGTCCTCAACCTGCTGCATCAGGGTGGCATCGGCCTTGATGGCGCTGCGTGTGGGCGATACCTGCACCGCCGGCACTTCGCCATAAAAATTGGGCAGCGTATACAGCACGCTGACAACCAGCACAACTGCGATGAGGATGTATTTCCAGAGCGGGAATCGGTTCACGGCGCGGCCTTATGAGGACAAACTTGGTATGAGTATTACAGAGCCGGATTACAGCCCCTTGATGGTGCCTTTTGGCAGCAGAGTCTGTACGGTGGCTTTCTGTACGTGTGTGACCACGCCATCGGCAATTTCCAGGCTGATGAACTGCTCGCCGATTTTGACGATCTTGCCCACCTGACCGCCGCTGGTGACGACTTCATCGCCCTTTTGCAGCGATTCAAGCATGCTGCGCAGGTCTTTGGCACGCTTCATCTGCGGACGGATGATCATGAAGAAAAACAATACCGCGATAACCGCCAGCGGCAAAAAGCTCATCAGCGCGTCGGTAGGGGAAGACGCCGGGGCTGCAGCGAAAGCATTGGAAATCAGCATGGTTTTACTCCTTGAATAAATCGGGGCATTCTAACATGAGCCCGCGCGCTGCTCGTGGAAGCCGGCAACGAAGTCGCCTAATGTACCTGTTTCGATCGCCGCGCGCAGCCCGGCCATCAATTCCTGATAGTAGTGCAGGTTGTGAAGGGTGGCCAGGCGCGCGCCGAGAATCTCGCCGCAGCGGATCAGATGGTGCAAATAGGCGCGGCTGAAGTTGCGGCAGCAATAACAGCCGCATTGCGCATCTACCGGTGCGATGTCGGTGCGAAAGCGCGCGTTCTTGATGCGCAGGTCGCCATGCCGGGTGAACAGGATGCCGTGGCGCGCGTTGCGCGTGGGCAGCACGCAGTCGAACATATCCACGCCATGCTGCACCGACGCCACAATGTCTTCCGGCGTGCCCACGCCCATCAGGTAGCGCGGCTTGTGTTGCGGCAACTGCGGTGCAGTGTGGGCGAGGATGCGGCGCATGTCGTCCTTGGGCTCGCCCACGGAAAGTCCGCCGATGGCATAGCCGTCGAAATCCATGGCGGCGAGTTCGCGCAGCGATTCGTCGCGCAGGTCTTCGTACATTCCCCCCTGCACAATGCCGAACAGCGCATTCGGGTTGCCTGCATGGGCAAGCTTGGAGCGCTCCGCCCAGCGCAGCGACAGGCGCATGGAATACGCCGCCGCGTCAGGTTCGGCAGGGTAGGGCGTGCATTCGTCGAAAATCATCACGATGTCGGAGTTGAGCACTTTCTGAATGCGCATGGATTCTTCCGGCGTCAGGAACAACCGGTCGCCATTCAGCGGCGAGGCGAATTTCACCCCCTCCTCGGTAATCTTGCGCAGCGCCCCCAGACTGAATACCTGAAACCCGCCCGAGTCGGTCAGGATGGGGCGATCCCAGCCCATAAAACGGTGCAGTCCACCGTGCGCTTCAATGGCTTCCAGCCCGGGCCGCAACCACAGGTGAAAGGTATTGCCCAGCACGATGTGCGCGCCGATTTCCTTGAGCTCCAGCGGCGACATGGCCTTGACCGTGCCGTATGTGCCGACCGGCATGAAGGCGGGCGTTTCCACCGCGCCGTGGGCGAGTGTGAGCGTGCCGCGACGGGCCAGGCCATCGGTGCTGTGCAGCTTAAATTCCATGGTCTTTTCTTTCGATCAGCATTGCGTCGCCATAACTGAAAAAGCGGTAGCGTTCGGCCACCGCGTGGGCGTAAGCGTGGCGGATATGGTCCAGCCCGGCAAAGGCCGACACCAGCATCACCAGCGTGGATTTGGGCAGATGGAAATTGGTGAGCAGGCGTTCCACCACTTTGAACCGATAGCCGGGGGTGATGAAAATGCTGGTTTCGCCTGCGCCTGCGATCAAGGTTCCCGACTGCGCGGCGGCTTCCAGCGCGCGCAGGCTGGTGGTGCCCACCGCGAGCACGCGGCCGCCCTGCGCCTTGGCTTGGGCAATCGCATCCACCGTGGCTTGCGGGATGGTATAGCGCTCGCTGTGCATTGTATGCTCGGCGAGATCGTCCACGCGCACCGGCTGGAATGTTCCCGCGCCGACATGCAGGGTAACGTGGGTACGGATCACCCCCATCGCGTCGAGTTGCGCCAGCATGGCTTCATCGAAATGCAGCCCGGCCGTGGGCGCGGCCACCGCACCGGGGTGGCGCGCATACACCGTCTGATAGCGCGCGTCGTCGGCACTGTCGGCAGCACGCTCGATATAGGGCGGCAGCGGCAGCGCACCATATTGCTCCAGCACGTCCAGCACGCTCGCGCTGCCATCGAAACGCAGCCGGTAAAGATCGTGCTCGCGCGCCAGCACCGTCAGCGTCACCGCATCCGCCACACTGAGCGTGCTGCCCGGCTGCGGCGCGTGACTGGCGCGGATGAACGCCAGCGCTTCGTGGTCGCCGGTGACGCGCTCGATCAGCAGCTCCACCTGCCCGCCGCTGGCCTTGCGTCCATACAGGCGCGCCTTGATCACGCGCGTATCGTTGAACACCATCACGTCGCCGCGCCGCAGGTAGGCGGGCAGGCCGGTGAACAGGCGGTCGGCAAGCTGCCCGCTGGCGCCATCCAGATGCAACAGGCGGCTGGACGAGCGTGAGCTGGGCGGAAACTGGGCGATGAGTTCGTCGGGCAGGGAGAAATCGAAATCGGTAGTGCGCATAGGAGAAGGCTCAAAACAAGGCGCGATTATACCTTGTCATCATTGAGCATTGCCGCCCGCAGGCATTTCGAGGATAATTCGCCCTCTTTGTTTCACCTCTCCTGGCCGGGATGGCGGAATCGGTAGACGCAGCGGACTCAAAATCCGCCGCTGGTAACAGTGTGGGGGTTCGAGTCCCCCTCCCGGCACCAGAACTTTTGCGGGTTTTTTGACTTTAGCCTTCTCGGGCTTGGCAGTTTTCTCCCGCTTTCAAATGCCTTTCAAATACAATGCTTGGTCATTCCCCTTGTGGGACGACCTAACAGCTTTTGAGCGTGAGGCAGATATTCAACAGATCGGTTGCAGCCTTGGTGCGCAAGCTTTCACGGGTATTTTCTGGCGTGGTGGATGACGTGAAGAATTTGCACTCCACCAGCGTTGCCAGTCAGTTCACGATACACGATAACGAAGGGAGTGCGGCGACTCAGGATGCGCTCGGATGTTCCGGCTACCTTACCGGGTCTGCCGGGGGTGGCCACGGGTTCAGCGATCAGTAATTCTACAGCGGTGAGAATTTCATCCGTCATACGCCTGGCGGCTCTGGGATTGCGCTCGGCGTAGTAGTTCATTGCCTCGGCGAACTCTGTCAAGGCCGCCGCCGTCCACTCAAGCTGCCTTTTTCGGGCGGCCATGTTGCTGGATGATGGCTTCGATTTCTTTCACGACTTGGGCGTGGGGTACTGTCTTTCCTGCGTCGGCTTCGGCGATACTTTCATTCACCTTGCGGACAAAGTCTTCATTGAATTCGAAGCCGTCCTGCATGACGTAGGGGAGCATTTCCGCTGGCGTGCGGCCTGCGGCTTTCGCCAGCTTCGCCAGCCTCTTTTCCATAGCGGGGGAAAGTTCGGTTTTCATGATCGTTTCCTTCTGCAATCCAGAATCGTCCCGCGCCGATAATGGGTTACGGGTTATGTACGATTTGGCTTTAGTGGAAGTTTAGCGCGCTATGCCGATGATTTCCAGCGGAATGGGCAGTGACTCAAAATCTCCCCTGTTGGTACCGGTGTGGGGTTTAGTCCCCTCCCGGCCCCAAGTAAATCAAGCGGCAGGCGTTTTTCTACACGACATCATGCTTTTCCAGGGAAGCTGCTTGTCGTCGTTTTGATGTAGTAAATAAAGATTGGCGCCCCATCCCATCTTTGTCCGAAGCAGTTCTATAGCTCACTCGAGATGAGTGGGGATGCTATTGCTCCGGAGCTTGCACCAGCCATTGATCCAGGCTCACCAGATCCTCATCCATTAATTGCCCGATGCTGGCTTTGAGGCGGAAATGATTGAGCGTGCTTTCGTAGCGCGCGCGGGCCAGGTCGCGCAGCGCGCCATAGCGTTGCTGTTGCCCTTTGAGTACGTCCAACTCTGTCTTGATCCCGGTCGCTACGCCGGAGCGCGCGGACTGAAGATTCAGCGTGGCATATTGAAGCGCCTGCCGGGCCGCCACCAGACGCGACCGGCTGGCCAGCCAGCCGTACCAGGCCTGCTTGCCCTGGCTGCGCGCATTGCGTCGCGCCGACTCCAGTTCCTGTTGCGCCTTTGCGCGCAGGGCGACGGCTTCGCGTACCTTCGCGCTTTGTCCGCCACCGGAATATAGCGGCAGGTTGAACTGCAAACCGATGCTGCCGGTGGTGCTGTCATAACCGCCCTGGCCCCCGAACGTGCCGCTGCCTTGCGCGTTTTTTCCATACGAGCCGACGATATCCACCGTCGGCTCGTGCCCGGCGCGCTGTTTGCGTATCTCTGCGTTCGCAGCTTCCAGCGCCGAGAGTGCTGCGCGGATAGCCGGGTTGTCGGAATCCGCCCCGCCCAGCCAGCGCTCCAGCGTGTCATCTTTCAAATCAGTCAGGGGATATTGATCCGACAAGGCTGGTAGCGCAGGGAAAATTGCAGGCCCGATGATCTGCTCCAGCGCCGCGAATTTTACCGCCAGATCCGCTTCCGCTGCGGTGCGTTCCGCCACGGCCTGATCGTATTTCATGCGCGCTTCCTCGCGTGATGGCTGGCCGAGAATGCCAAGCGCCGTAGCGCGTGCGGTTTGATCCAGTTCCTGCTGCGCCGTGCTGACCTGATCATGGATAAATGTCAGTTGATCGCGCGCCGACAATACATCGAACCAGGCTTGCGCCAGACGCACCAGCAAATCCTGATCCGCCGCCGCCAACTGGTATTCGGCTTGCGCAAGCGCCGCATCCGATTGCGTGATCGCCGCGCGGTTCGCGCTGCGCCAGAGCGGTTGGGTCAGGTTGATCTGCGCGGAATTGCTGGCGAACTTATCGTCATAAGTCGTGCTGGGGGTAGTGCGGGTTGTATATACGCGATGGTTCGCGTTGACGCCGGCGGAAGCGTTGACCTGCGGCAAAACATTGGCGAAGGCCTGGTTGGCGCGTTCTCGTGCCACCGCGAGATTCGCCTGCGCACCCAGGAAAGTCGGATCGCCGCTGCGTGCCAGTGCCACCGCATCGGAGAGGCTGAGGGCATAACTGTTATGCCATGCGAAGCACGCCATGCCCAGGCAAAGCCAATAGCCGGCACGTTGCGGAAACCCTGCGTTGCGTGTGCCTGAATCCAGGCGCGTTTCAGAAATGGTTGACATATACCCCTTGCTTGCGCGTCGCGGTTGTGGTGAGCGGGCGAGATCATAGCATGGTGTATCGGGTATTCCGTACACGCCGAAATCAGGTATTGATAAACAGCGAGACAGGCGAAGGTTCTGTCGGTAATATTTACATAATTTCGCCAGTGCCTGGATGGAGGCATGGCGTATTCCGATACGATTCAGCGGATTGCACAACCTGGATCGCTTATTGCTAATTGCCAGCGGTTGCCCAAAAAAAGAATCGCGTCCGGCCCAAGAAAAAAAATGAAGGGTTGAACGTGCTTGTAGTTAGTGTCACGTCACGACCAAAGGGGAGAAAACTTGGCAACGATCACCGCGTCCGTGGAGGGGAGGGCGCTTGTCTGGGTCCTGGGCAGTATTTGTCAACTCAACCGGGTACCCTTCGACCCGGCATTGCTGAGCCAGCATTTTCCGCCGCCGTATACATTGGAAACCCTGCTGCATGCCCTCAAAGCGTACGGTTTCAAGGCCGAAGCCAAGTCCATCGCCGGCCGTGACCTGGCACAACTGATCTTCCCCTGCGTGGCACTCGTACGCGCTCCCGAGGTGCCGCAAGCGAATGACGTCGTCGATGCGGTAAGCGCCCGGTCAGATTTCGGCGCGGCTGCCACTGCGCTGGCTGAATCCCGGCCCGAGCCTCAGCCCCAGGCAGCGCCGGTTCCAAACCAAAGCTTTACGCTCTTCGTCAAAGCCGACGCCGGGCGCATTCTCTACTTTGAGCCCGGCCACGATACGCCGCAAACCCTTACCGTCGAAGAATTTGACACACGTTTCGAGCCGCTCATTGTCTCGGTTGCCAAGCTGGCCGAAGCGGTCAATGACCAGGACGCAGGCGGCGAAGCACCCGCGTTTGGTTTCCGCTGGTTTATTCCCGAGCTGCTCAAGCACAAGAAAATCTGGCGCGAAGTACTCGCCGCCTCGCTGGTGATTCAATTGCTGGCGCTGGCCACGCCGCTGTTTACCCAGGTGGTGGTGGATAAAGTCGTGGTGCATCACACCCAGAGCACTTTGCTCGTCATTGCTGTGGCTTTATTTTTCTCCATGGTGTTCAGCAGCGGCATGAGCTGGATCCGGCAATACCTGGTGCTGCACACCGGCAACCGGGTGGATTCCGTGCTTGGCACGCAGGTGTTCGAGCACCTGTTTCATCTGCCGGCACGTTATTTCGAACAGCGCTCCACCGGCGTGCTGGTCGCGCGTCTGCACGGTATCGAGACGATCCGCGATTTTATTACCGGCGCAGCGGTGACGCTGTTTCTGGACATGCCGTTCCTGGTGATCTTCCTTGCCATCATGTTTTACTACAGTTGGCAGCTCACGCTGACGGTACTGACGGTGATTACACTGATCGCGTTGCTGAGCCTGCTCGTCACCCCGGTATTCCGCCAGCGCCTGAATCAGCAATTTCTGGTCGGCGCGCGCAATCAGGCCTTCGTGACCGAGTACGTCTCCGGCGTCGAGACCGTCAAATCCCTGCAAATGGAGCAGCAAGTCAGCCGACGCTACGGCGATTATCTCGCCGATTATCTGGCCGCCACATTCAACACCAAAAATCTTGCCAACGGTTACAACACCATCGCCAACTTCCTCGAGCAAATGATGACGCTGGTTATCCTGTGCCTGGGCGCCTGGCTGGTGATGACGCGTACCGATTTCACCATCGGCATGCTGGTGGCGTTCCAGATGTTCGCCGGACGTGTGAGCCAGCCCATGCTCAGGCTGGTCGGCTTGTGGCAGGAGTTCCAGCAGGCTGACATCGCGGTCAAACGCATGGGCGACATCATGAATGCTCCAGCCGAACCTTACTCGCTGCTGCCCGCGCGCGAAGCCGGCGGGCGCGGCGAAATCACCATCGAGAAATTGAGTTTCCGCTACAACGAACAACTGCCTTATCTTTATCGTGATCTCAACCTGAGTCTCAAACCGGGCGTCTGCCTGGCGCTGATGGGGCCTTCCGGTTCGGGCAAGAGTACGCTCGCCAAACTGCTGCAAGGTTTCTACCTGCCCTCGGACGGTCGCATCCTGATCGACGGCCGCGATATCCGCAACCTCTCCGCCAACGAGCTGCGCGCCAACTTCGGCGTGGTGCCGCAAGAGACCATGCTGTTCTCCGGCACGGTGTACGACAACCTGATCCTCGCCAACCCGCACGCGACTTTCGAACAGGTCATCAGCGCCTGCAAAATGGCCGAGATTCATGGCGCCATCGAGAGTCTGCCGCAAGGCTACCAGACGCCGCTGGGCGAGCATGGGGTAGGGCTCTCCGGCGGGCAAAAACAGCGCATCGCCATCGCCCGCGCGTTGCTCAAGCGCCCCCGCGTGCTGATCTTCGACGAAGCAGTCAGCAGCCTCGATCACGCCACTGCCGAGCACCTGGCGCACACCATCAATCAACTCAAGGGCAAGGTGTCGATGTTGTTCATCACCCATCACCTACCCAAGGGTCTGCAGGTAGATGGTGTAATCAAGCTGGGCGAAAAACCGGGCGAGGCCGAACGTCAAGTGGGTGTTGTGAGCGGCAAGCCGGAGGAAAGCGCATGAACCTCGCCGCCGTTAAACCGATTCGCAACCTCAAAACCTGGGCAGAGAATCTACGCCTCGACGCGCTCAATGCCGAGATGCATGAATTCGCCCCCGGTATCCTCAAGGTACAGCACAGCCCCCCATCGCCGTTGCCGCGTATCCTGCTCTATATCTTGTTGGCCTTGTGCGGCATTGCGCTGCTTTGGATGATCTTCGGCCGGCTCGACATCATCGCAGTGGCGGATGGAAAATTGGTGCCGCAGACCTACCTCAAAATCGTGCAGCCGTCGGAAGCCGGCATCGTGCAAGACATCCTGGTGAAAGAAGGCGACCGCGTGGTTGCTGGTCAAGTTTTACTGCGCATGAATACCAAACTGGCCGAAGCCGACAGCAAATCGGTGCAAGCCGAATACTACCGTCGCGCCATTCAGTTGCGGCGCATCGAGGCCGAACTCAGCGGCCAGCCGCTCATCAAACAAGCGGATGATCCGGGCACTATATTCCAGCAGGCACAGGCCCAATATCACGCCAACCGGCTGGCTTATCAGGATGCCGTGGGGCAGGAGCGCGCGCTGCTCCACAAGGCGCGCGAAGAGCTGGCGGCCGCGCAGGAAGTACACAGCAAGCTGCGCCAAGTGCTGCCCACCTACCAGAGCAATGAGCAAGCCTACGGCCAGATGGCGAGCGAAGGCTACGTCGGCAAACTCGAAGCCCAGGATCGCGCGCGCGAGCGTATCGAAAAAGAGCAGGATCTGCGCACCCAGACCTACACCCTCGCCAGCCTGCAAGCCAGCATCGCCCAGTCCGATAAAAGGCTCGCGCAGATCACCTCCAATTACCGCCAGCAACTCAACCAGGAACGGGTCGAAGCACTCGCGCAGTTCCAGAAGCTGGAGCAGGACTGGGCCAAACAAACCCACAAAAATGCCCTGCTCGAACTCAAGGCGCCGCAAGCAGGCATCGTCAAAGACCTCGCCACCCACACCCAGGGCACCGTCGTCTCACCTGGCACCGTCATGCTCACCCTGGTGCCGAAACACGAAATGCTGCTGGCTGAAGTCTGGGTGAGCAACGAAGACGCCGGCTTCGTGCACGCCGGGCAAAGCGTCAAGGTCAAACTAGCCGCGTATCCGTTCCAGAAATACGGCATGGTCGATGGCGTGGTACAACAAATCGGGGCGGATGCCAGCGACGGTGGCAGCAACAAAAACAACACGAGTAATGGCGCTGCGCCCACCGGCCAGGAACCGCAAGACCTCAAATACAAAGCCATCGTTGCGCTGCAGCGCCAATACCTCACCCTCGACGGCACACGCCTTACGCTTGCGCCCGGGATGCGCGCCTCGGCCGAGATCAATCTCGGCACGCGCAGCATCATGGAATACCTGCTCTCGCCGGTGCAAAAGGCCTATCAGGAGGCGGGGCGGGAGCGCTGATGAGCAGCTTCTTCGGCTGGCGAGCGCGAGTCAGGCGCACTCAGGAGCAACTGACGATACACAAAAGCCAACCGGTTTCGGATTCTGGCAGGGGAGGATGAAGGTCGTGTTGAAGACAGGAAACCCATGGAAGCGGGCGTATGTGGTTGACGGGAGACACTCATGTCAGCCGTGATGAAAGCCACACCCGGATTGCGTGCGCACGAACACGCGGCCTTCATTGCCGCCATCGAATCCGCGCTCAGGATCGAAACCCCCGCGCAATTCCTGCACTGGACGGGGGGAGAACTGCAGGCTCTGTTTCCTCACCAAAGCCTCATCTGCGGCGTGGGGCAGATCAACAAAGACGGCATTCAAATCCGACACCTGCTCAGCCGGAACTTCCCGGTTGAATATGTTCGGGAACTTGCCCGACCCGACGGAGATGTGAGCAGCCCGATTATGGCCAAATGGTGCAGAGAACGTAAACCGCAGTTGTTCGAGTCCGACCGCGTCAAATTGAAAACCGTCCCGGCCTGGATCGCCTTGTTCAATCAACACCATCTGCAAAACGTTGCAGCGCATGGCTTGCGTGACCAGAACAGCAATGCCGCCAGTTATTTCAGCTTCTCCCGCATTCCGGGCAAATTGACCCCCCATCACGCCCATCTGCTGGATCTGCTTGTGCCGCCCATGCATGGCGCACTCATCCGGGTACTGGCCAACAACCCACCCGTCGCGCAAAAAATCACTCCCATACGTCAGCTTATCTCGGCGCGCGAACAAGAAGTTCTGCAATGGTTGCGCGAAGGCAAAACCAACTGGGAAATCGCGCAAATTCTGCAACTCAGTGAAACGACCGTAAAAAACCACGTCCACCATATCCTGGTAAAACTGCGTGTCAACAACCGCGCTCAGGCAGTCGCTAAAGCCATCAGCACGAAGATGATCCGCGCCAAAATGACCCTCGTCATGGGCATCCTGTACGGGCTTGCCGCCCAAGCGCAAACGTTCTCGGAAACGGATGCGCTATTGATGTTGGCCGGGCTGTAATAAGCGCCAAACAGCCCAACTCCTTAAAACTGGCTAAAACCAGAAAACACGCATATCTTATTGATTCACAAAATAAAAGCAGAATAATGCTATGAACCGAACGGTTCATATACAAGAGGCTCTCAGGTCGTCTAAGATGGCTGCACTGCTTGGGGATGGTGGCGATAGCATTCCACTTCCTCATTTATCTTGGTGTTCAACAAGAAAAATAAATCGAAGCTGACCCCTTTAGTGCGGGAATAGGAGTGTGGTGTGAAAAGCGAAAATAAATCGAGCGTGGCCATTTTGATTGCTGTTGTGTTGCTCAGCACTACTGCAGGTCTAGGTTGCTCATCAAAGACTTCGCCTAGAGATGAACAGCTTGAACGAAAAATTATCGATATTTTATTGACGCACAAAAGTGACGATGTCTCAAAAATTGATATGAATAAAGTTGTTGGTAGCGAATGGAGAAAAATATGCATACAAGGACCGTATGCCACCAAAGATTGGTTTGAGCGGGCAACTGGTGAGAAGTTGCATGGGTACAGCGGCTTGGGAAGCGATAGTGAAGAATTCAATAATTTATGGATTTTTTATAAGAACGATACAAGTAAATTTGTACAAATCCCCAGGGGAGCGGTAATGGATCGATTCGCCGAGGATCTCACTTTAAAACAAACATTATGCACAACCACTTCTAACCCGTTTTTGTATTTAAAACGGCAGAATGGCTTAAAAAAGTTCTTTTTTATTGAGGGAGAATAGAAAATGCCTACTTTTTCAGACGCGTATATTCAGGCTGCGATCAATGCAGCCAATGAGCTTGGAGGCTTGACAGTTAATTCTGCCGACCCGTACCACAACGACCAATATGACGCATACCGACATGCGATGCTCAGTGCTGATCTAACCAATCTTTTTGGCGAAACAATATCCAAGATGATTATGGACGATCATGAAAGTGAAAATCCAGCAAATCCGCCTGCGGAAAAAAACATGGATCTCTTTAACAATAACGTTGGCAGAGAAGAGCTTAAGCGTTGGCAACAAGCATATGAATCAGGACAGACTACTGATTCACTGCGCAAATGGATGTATGACAGAGTTAAAGAAGGAAAAACAATAAACGATCTAATATCCGACCAGAGAAAATGGGTAGAGCCTGGAGACTATGACTACTATAAACGACCAGAATTTAATCGTGAATTAAACCGCCCCATCAACGACATCAAGAAAAAATTCAACAAAGCGGGCACCATTCCCTCTCCCGTCATCCTGGATTTGGATGGCGACGGCATCGAAACTACGGCGGTAAATGCAGGCGCCTACTTCGACCACGCCTCCGATGGCTTCGCCGAACAAACTGGCTGGGTGGGCAAAGACGACGGCCTGCTGGTACGCGACCTCAACGGCAACGGTACCATTGACACCGGCACCGAACTCTTTGGTAGCGAGACCAAACTCACCAACGGCCAGAAAGCCGCCAACGGCTTCGAAGCGCTCAAGGAACTCGACAGCAACAATGACGGAAAGATTGATGCAAGTGACGCTGCCTTTGCAACCCTTAAAATCTGGAAAGATGCCAACAGCGATGGCTACACCAGTGCAGGAGAATTGCTGACCCTCGCCGATGCCGGCGTGCAATCCATCAACGTCGGCTACGCCAACTCCACCCTGGTCGATGCCAACAACAACCAGCATGAACAAGTGGGAAGCTACACCACCACCATTGGACAAACCCGCGCGGCTGAAGACGTGTGGTTCCAGACCGATACCACTTACAGCATCGCCACCACCTGGCTCGACGTGCCCGCCGACGTGGCTGCGCTGCCCGACGCCAGCGGCTACGGCAAAGTCTACGACCTGCATCAGGCCATGGTGCGCGACACCAGCGGCAGCCTCAAGAACCTCGTCACCCAATTCACCCAGGCCGCCACCGTCGCGGATCGGGAATCACTGCTGCAATCCATCATCTACAAATGGACTGGCGTCGAAAACGTCGATCCCGCCAGCCGCGCAGCCACGCAAATCTACGGCAATGTCATCGGCGACGCCAGAAAGCTCGAAGCCCTCGAAGAATTCATGGGCGAAGACTGGTATGGCGTGTGGTGCTGGGGCACCAAAGACCCCAACCCCCACGGCCAGGCCGCCCCTGTATTGCTGGAAGCTTGGGGCGAGCTCTCCGAGATGATCTATGGGCAACTGGCGGCGCAAAGCTTCCTCAAGCCGCTGTACGACAAGATCGGCTTCAACTGGGATGCCACAGCCAACACCCTCACAGGCGACCTCAGCCTGGTATCCGCTGACATCACGGTGGCCATCAACACCAACCACACCGCAGGCAAAGAATTGCTGGCCGAATTCATGCGCAGCCTCAAGGGTATGGCTGCGCTGGGCACAATGGATATTGTCGGTTTTGAGACAGCGCTATCTCCGCTGGGGCCGGATGTCGTATCTCTGGTGAACAGTGCCTGGGCGGTAGTGGGTACGGAGGGCGGCGACATACTCACGGGCGGTGCCGACGCGGATATGTTGCAAGGTCTCGGAGGAGACGACACGCTTATCGGCAACGCAGGCAACGACATTCTCGATGGTAGTAACGGCAATGACACTCTGTATGGCAATGAGGGCGCCGATGTGCTTTACGGCGGAACCGGCAATGATCAGCTCTATGGCGGCGCAGGGGTGGACCAGTATTACTTCGCCCGAGGCGACGGGCAGGACACGATACACGAGGATTATCTGGACGATACCTGGATCAATATTGGCGATCTGACTATCGAGGAATTGACCTTCCGCCGTTCCGGCGCAGACTTGGTCGTGGGCTTCCAGACCAGTCTGGCGGATGGCATCGTGCTGGCCGAGTTCTTTAAGAACGGCGAACCGCAAAGCGCGCTGGTTCTGAAGAAAAGCAACGGCGATACCCAGGTGCTGGATGCCAGTGCCTTGATTCAACTTACTCTGATCGCAACGGAAAGTGCGGATGTGCTGGATGGCAGTTCCCTTGCGGATACGATTTCCGCTTTGGGTGGGGATGATCTGGTGTTTGCCCGTGCCGGAAATGACATCGTGGATGGCGGAGCGGGAAATGACAATATCAACGGAGGCGACGGCGACGACCAAGTCTCAGGTGGGTTGGGCAACGATACCCTTTATGGCGAAAACGGCGTCGACACCCTGGATGGCGGAGATGGCAATGACCGGTTATATGGTGGGGCGAACAACGACAGCCTGATCGGTGGGGCAGGCAACGATACGCTGGACGGCGGTGCTGGAGCCGACAGTATGGCGGGGGGCGCGGGTGACGATACCTATGTTGTGGAGGATGCAGGCGATGCCATTGTCGAAGCGGCCGGAGGCGGTATCGATTCCGTGACGAGTTCCATCAGCCTGACGCTGTCGGACAATGTCGAAAATCTTGGCTTGACGGGCACAGCGGATATTAATGCTGCGGGCAATGCCGAGGCCAACGTCATGCTGGGCAACACCGGGGCGAACCAGTTGTTTGGCATGGCGGGCAACGACACGATCAAGGGACTGGATGGCAACGACACTGTGGATGGTGGCGATGGTGCTGATGATATTTACGGCGGCATGGGCGACGATACGCTTGCCGGTGGAAACGACGATGACAGGCTCCATGGTGAAGCGGGCAATGATACCCTGTCCGGGGGCGCAGGCGGCGATTTATTGGAAGGTGGGGACGGCAACGATAGCCTGTCCGGCGGCGCGGGAGTGGATTTGCTGGATGGCGGTGCCGGAGCCGACAGCATGGCGGGCGGCGCGGGCGACGACGCCTATATCGTTGAAGATATAGGCGACACCATCGTCGAAGCGGCAGGCGAGGGCATTGACTCAGTGAATAGTTCGGTCAGTCTGGCACTGTCCGACAATGTCGAGAACCTCCTGCTAGTCGGCTATGCTGACATCAATGCCACCGGCAACGTCGATGCCAATGTCATGATTGGCAACACAGGTGCCAACCAGCTCATAGGCTTGGGGGGCAATGACGAACTTCATGGCGACGCTGGCACCGACTTCCTGGACGGCGGCGCAGGTAATGATCTTCTCGACGGCGGCACAGGCGTTGATACGCTGGCCGGCGGGGCCGGCGACGACATGTATTACGTGGATAGGGCTGACGACGTGGTAACCGAGGCGGCCGGGGAAGGCGTAGATACTATCCGAGCCACATCCAGCTACACGTTATCTGGCAACGTCGAAAACCTGATTCTGGAAGCAGACGCGGGCTATGCCGAAGGCGCCGGCAACGATTTGGCCAACCACCTCACCGGTAATGACTACGACAATCGACTTGATGGCGGTGCGGGCGCAGACGTACTGGAAGGCGGTTTGGGCAACGATACCTACGTCGTGGATGTGACCGCCGATCAGATCATCGAGACGGTTGACGGCGGCATTGATACCGTAGAGGGGGGCTTCACCTACACCCTCGGCGCCACGCTGGAGAACCTCGTTCTCACCGGCAATGCCAACATCGACGGTTACGGCAACGACTTGGTCAACCGCTTAACCGGTAATACCGGAAACAATCTTCTGGATGGTGGGCTCGGGGCGGATGTCATGGAAGGCGGGGCCGGCAACGACATCTACTACACCAATACTGAGGGCGAGCAGGTGATCGAGTTTGCCGATGAGGGCATCGATACCGAAATCCGTAGCTTCGACAGTCTCTACATTCTGTCTGGCAATTTAGAAAACCTGACCCTCACCGGCACAGTCATCCACGGCAACGGCAACGACCTCGACAACGTCATCACCGGCAACGCTGCCGATAACAGCCTGCTCGGCCTGGGTGGCAACGACACGCTCATCGGTGGCACTGGCAATGATGCTTTGTTCGGGGGTGAAGGTGCAGATACCCTCATTGGCGGCTCGGGCGACGACTATTACGAAATCGACAACGTGGGCGACACTATTATCGAGGCGGCGGGTGAAGGCGACGATTTTGTGCGCAGCACGGTGAGCTTTACGCTGGGTGCAAACCTTGAGCGTCTGGCGATCGACGGCACGGATAATCTCTATGTGACTGGCAACTCGCTTGATAACGGTCTGTGGGGCAACCTTGGTAACAACACCCTCACCGGCGGCACCGGCAACGATTATCTGTTCGGCGATGCGGGCAACGATATTTACGTCTATAACCGGGGCGACGGGCAGGACTCCATCGACAATACGGACCTGCTGAGTGCCACCGATACCCTGCGCTTCGGCACAGGCATCACGGATACCGATGTGCTGGCCTTCCAGTCGGGCACCAACATGTTCCTCAAGGTCAAGGGCACCACCGACCAGATCGGTTTTATCAATTATTACGGCGCCGACACCGTCAACGGCAGCGATGTGTCGGATCACAAGATCGACCGCGTGGAATTCGCTAATGGCGTGGTGTGGGATCAAGCCATGATCCAGACCGTGGTGGATCGCGCCAACAATAACAACGCGCCGACGATCAACAGCTTCCTGCCTGCGTTGCAGGCTCGTGCAGATTCCTCATTTACCTATACGGTAGCGGCCAACACGATTACCGACCCCGATCCCTGGGATTCGATTACCTACAGCGTAAAGATGCAGGATGGTTCGGCAGTGCCGTCGTGGCTGATCTTTGATGCGACAACCCGGGTGCTTTCGGGCACACCGGGCGCGGGCAACGTCGGCAGCTTTCAGTTCATCTTGTGGGGAACCGACAACTACAACTATTCCGCAGGCGAATACGTCACGATGAACGTCGGCGCGGCCAACCACGCCCCAGTCTTATCAACCGCCCTGCCCGACCAGGCGGCCCCCCAGGGCGGCGCGTTCAGCTACGCCTTCGCCTCCAACGCCTTCACCGACCCCGACGCCGGCGACACGCTCAGCTACAGCGCCACGCTGGCCGACGGCAGCCCATTGCTGTCGTGGCTCAGTTTCAACGCCGCAACGCGTACCTTCAGCGGCACCCCCAGCACCCTGGGTGCGATCAGCGTGCGCGTGACTGCGAAGGACACCGGCAACCTGACCGTATCGGACACCTTCGATATCAACGTCAGCGTGCAAAACCTGACGCTTAATGGCACATCGGGCGTGGACACGCTCAATGGCGGCGTGGGCAACGATACCCTCAACGGCCTGGCGGGCAACGACACGCTCAACGGCAATGCCGGCAATGACCGCCTGGATGGCGGCACCGGCAACGACACCTTGAGAGGGGGCGCGGGCGACGACACCTACATCGTCGACAGCGCCACCGACGTCATCACCGAGAACCTCAGCGAGGGTATCGACAACGTTCAGGCCAGTGTGACTACCACGCTGGCCGCCAACGTCGAGAACCTCACCCTGACCGGCACCACCGCCATCAACGGCACCGGCAACACGCTGGATAACGTCCTCACCGGCAACAGCGCCAACAATACGCTGACCGGCGGTGCGGGCAATGACCGGCTCGATGGCGGCACCGGCAGCGACACCATGCTGGGCGGTGCTGGCAACGACACCTATGTCGTCAATGTGTCCACCGACATCGTCACCGAGAACGCCAGCGAAGGCACCGACACCGTTGAATCCAGCGTCACCCTGACCCTTGCCGCCAACGTCGAGAACCTCACCCTCACCGGCACCACGGCTATCAACGGCACCGGCAATACACTTGCCAACGTCCTCACCGGCAATAGCGCCAACAACACCCTGTCCGGCGGCACCGGCGCCGACTCGATGATCGGCGGTGCGGGCAACGACACCTACGTCGTCGATAACGCTCTCGATGCCATCACCGAGAACCTCAACGAAGGCACCGATCTGGTTCAATCCAGCGTGACGTATACGCTCGCCGCCAACGTCGACAACCTCACCCTGACCGGCACCACCGCCATCAACGGTACCGGCAACACGCTCGACAACGTCCTCACCGGCAACAGCGCTGCCAATACACTTGCAGGCGGTGCAGGCAATGACCGTCTGGTCGGCGGCGCCGGTGCAGATACCATGCAGGGCGGCACAGGAAACGATACCTTTGTTGTCGATGTCGCTACCGACATCGTTACCGAGAACGCCAACGAAGGCAGCGACACCGTCGAGACCGGCCTTGCTTATCCCTTGGGCGCCAACGTCGAGAACCTGCTGTTAACCGGCACCAGCGCCATCAACGGCACCGGCAACACGCTCGACAACATCCTCACCGGTAACAGCGCCGTGAACACCCTGACCGGCGGCGCCGGCAATGACCGCCTCGACGGCAAAGCCGGTGCCGACAAACTGCTGGGCGGCACCGGCGACGACACCTACGTCATCGACATCGCCACCGACGCCATCACCGAAAACCTCAACGAAGGCACCGACAGCGTCGAGTCCAGTGTCACCTACACCCTGGCGGCCAACCTCGAAGCCCTCACCCTCACCGGCACCGCAGCGATTAACGGCACCGACAACACCCTCAACAACCTCCTTATCGGCAACAGCGCCATCAACACCCTCACGGCTGGCAGCGGCAACGATATCCTGCAAGGCGGCGCCGGCAACGACATTCTCCAGGATAGCGCCGGCACTAACCTGTTCGCCGGCGGCGCCGGCAACGACAGCCTGAGCGGCGCCAGCAGCGCCGAACTCTACCTGGGCGGCAGCGGCACCGACACCCTCACCACCGGCACCGGCACCGATATCCTCGCCTTCAACCGCGGCGACGGCCTCGACACCGTCGTGGCCAGCAGCGGCCAGGACAACACCCTGTCGCTGGGCGGCGGCATCCAGAATAGCGACCTGGTATTCCGCCAATCCGGCAACGACCTGATCCTCGACACCGGCACCAGCGACAGCATCCTCCTGCAAGGCTGGTATGCCTCCACCACCAACCACAGCGTCCTCACCCTGCAACTGATCGAAGACGCCGCCGCCGACTTCGCCCCCGGCGGCGCCGACCCGCTGCGCGACAATAAAGTGGAACAATTCAACTTTGCCGGCCTGGTCGACCGGTTCGACCAGGCGCGTAGCGCCAACCCCGGCCTCACCAGCTGGGGCCTGTCCAACGCCCTGCTCGACTTCTACCTGGGCGGCAGCGACAGCGCCGCGATCGGCGGCGACCTGGCCTACCAGTACGGTAAGACCGGCAGCCTCGGCAGCATCGGCTTGGACGGCGCGCAATCGGTGCTCGGCAACGCCCAGTTCGGCCAGCTGAACCAAGCCATCAACCAGCCGGGATTGTCTGATGGGTTGGTCAAGCTGAGTGCGTAACGGAAACTGGCTCTGCACACGCCCCAATGCAAAGTAAGGGTGGGCGTGTGCATTGGTTGAACAAGAAAGTAAGCGCACCAGGCGGCGCGCGTTACATCATGGAATATGATTTAACTTATGGCCCTCATGTGTGCCATATCTGGCTCTCTATTCCATGCCTTTGCATCTTGTGAAACTAACCAAAGGAATAACCAAAGGAATAACCAAAGGAATAACCAAAGGAATAACCAAAGGGGTCAGCTTCGAATATCTACTTGAGGAAAAGCCAGGCCCCGTCGCCCACGCATTAAATTAGCCGGAATACTCCAGCATGTCGTCCAGCGCGGAATCAATCGAGAGCCCTGCTTTTTCGTTGAGGAGGACTACCCCAGCTACCTCCACTGGCTGGAAAAGCGGCTGCCGATTGGCGCTGTGCTGTCCATGCCTATGTACTCATGACCAACCACGTCCACCTGCTGGTCACGCCGGAAACCGAGACGGGAGCGCCTAAGCTGAAGCAAGCCATCGGGCGGCGCTAAGTGCAATACATCAACCGCAGCTACTGCCGCACAGGAAGCCTATGGGAAGGGCGCTACAAATCCAGCGCATTCGGTTTGCCTTATCACAAGGACAGCCACTGGGCCTTGGCCGTTTCAGTGACCAAATATGTGCGGCGGTGGGGATCAGGCGCGCGCAGAAACGGCCGGGGAGACCTGCCGGCAAATCGAATTAACCCAGCGATACGGAAACGCAAGCCGATTTTGGGTTCTGAACAGGAGAGGATGGATATGGTGTTCAAGAGAAAAAACAAAGCGAAGCTGACCCCTTTGGTTCCTGGTGTGTAACGGTCTGTGATTAAAACGCCTGCCAATTCAGGCTGGCAATCCTGTTGAACCCCCCCTCCCAAAAGCCACCTGCGTCGAGCACGCTGAATAGCGCCACGGCGGCCCGGCGCTGCCGGATAGCGCACTCCTGATTCTGGGAGACAAATTAATTCAAGTATTTGATGCGGCCGGTCGATAAGACATTACCCGCATCGTGCAGCTCAGCAATGGGCACAATTTAATTCAGGCAATACGCTGGTAGTACCTGCAGCGCCGTCAACAAGGTGGAAAATATGAGTTCGGCTCAACAAGAAATCGATGAACGCACAAATCTGGCGGGTTCCAACAAATTTGAATTGCTGCTGTTTAAACTCGGCAGCAGTGCCGGTAGTGATCGATCGGAATTATTCGGCATCAATGTATTCAAGATCCGCGAAATCGTGGCGATGCCAGAGATTACCGTCGTCGCCGGCGCGTCCCCGCATTTGCTCGGCGTGGTGAATCTGCGCGGGCAGGTTATTTCGGTGATTGATCTGCCTGCGATTATGGGGTGCCAACCCAAGACCGGCCTGAATATCATGCTGGTGACTGAATTTGCGCGCACCACACAAGCATTTGCCGTCGAGTCGGTTGAAGACATCGTGCGGCTGGACTGGGGCCAGGTCCTCTCGGCGGAAGCCAGTACGGCTGATGGCCTGGTCACCAGCATCGCGCGGCTGGATGGCAATACCGATCGTTCCCGTTTGGCGCAGGTGCTGGATGTGGAGACCATACTACGCACGCTGACACCGTCCAGCGGATCGGATGTAAACCCCGAAACAATCGGCCCGAAAATCAATCTCAAACCCGGCACGATAGTCCTCGCCGCCGATGACTCCATCGTCGCGCGCGCCTTGATCGAGCAAGGTCTGGAAGCGATGGGCGTCCATTACATCATGACCAAAACCGGGCAAGAAGCCTGGGATCACCTCCAGTCAGTTGCACGTGTGGCCGAGACTGAAGGTAAGCCGGTGTCCGACAAGATCGCGCTGGTGCTGACCGACCTGGAAATGCCGGAAATGGATGGATTTACGCTGACACGAAACATCAAGCAGGACACGCGTTTCCGCGGGATTCCGGTGGTAATACATTCGTCGCTTACCGGCAATGCCAATGAAGACCACGTAAGGAATGTCGGGGCGGATGCCTATGTGGCGAAATTCGTGGCGGAGGAATTGGCCGCCACCATGCGTAAAGTGCTCACGCAATTGTAAGGCCGCGTCAGTATGGCGATGCGAATTGAGGTTGTCGCGGCCCTGGTGGCGGATAAAGGTACATGGAAGAGTGTAGTTACTGTGTTGATTGGCTCGCCAGTTCGTACAAATCCGGTAACTGGATTATCGTGATTGCAGTTAGGTATTGGTCGGGGGTATCCGCGATTTTGTGTAAACGGGAAATCGTTTAAAGCTGCGGCATGCGCTCATCGAACATGATCGTGAACCGATTTAACGCGGCC
>NZ_BGOW01000029.1 GCF_003851125.1 Sulfuriferula multivorans
CTCGCGACTGCTTGCGGGCGTCTTCTTTTTCCATGCGCGCTGAGACACGTTACAAACCTTAAAGTTCACGGATAATTCGTGCCGAGTCTATAGTGCTTGCAAATGATGGTCTATGATTCAGTTACAATCGATTCCACTTTGAATTTCACCGGCGCCAATACACCCTTGCGGGCGCGGTGCAGAACGTAATCCTGCAATGCATTCCAGGCCAGCGAGTGTTCCGAGCGTTTGCCGCCCCTGCCCTGACCGAGGATTTTCACTGTGCCGCCTTCGCGTACCGTGGTAGCGGAAAGCATGGTCTCACCTTCCCCGACGGCCAGCACAATCACGCCTTTGCCGCCCGATAGCACTTTCATTTCGCCGACCGGGAAGGCAAGCAGCTTGCCATTGCTACCCAAGGCGACGATGAGCGCGCCGTCACCAACTTCAACGGGTGGCAACAGGACATCCTTCTCGCCGATGTTCATGAATGCCTTGCCGGCGCGTTGTCGCGACACCAGATCCTTGAGTACCGCGATGAAGCCGTAGCCTGCCGAGGTGCTGAACAGGTATTGGGTATCGGGTGCAGCCGCACACATGGCGACAATTTTCGCCTTGGCCGGCAAACCCAGCAGGGAAGCCACCGGCACGCCATCGCTGCGACCGCCGGGAATATCGGACGAGGCCACGGTGTAAGCGCGCCCACCGCTGTCGATCAGCACCACCGGATGCACGGTGCGTGTTTTGCAGAGCGCAAGCAGATCATCGCCGTCCTTGAAAGTCAGGGTGCTGGCGTCGGCGTCATGGCCGCTGCGTTGCCTGATCCAGCCATTCTTCGACAGGATTACCGTACAGGCTTCGTCGGGGACAGCAACGGCTTTGGCACTAATCCGCTCCGCTGCCTCGATCAGCGTGCGCCGCTCATCGCCGAATTTCTTCACGTCGGCCTTGATCTCGCTCACGATCAGGTCGCGCATGACCTTGCGGCTGCCCAGTACCTTGTTCAGGCCGTCTTCTTCCGTCCGCAGTTCGCCGATTTCTTTCTCGATGCGGATGGCCTCCAGACGCGCCAATTGCCGCAAACGGATTTCCAGAATGTCCTCAGCCTGGATTTCGCTGAGTTTGAAATGCATCATCAAATCGCTTTTCGGCTCATCCGATTCGCGAATTACGCGGATGACTTCATCGATGTTGAGCAGCACCGCCATCCGGCCTTCAAGGATATGCAGCCGCTTTTGTACCTGGGCCAGGCGCGTCTCGCTCCGGCGCGTGACGGTGGTGTAGCGGAACGCGATCCATTCGGACAATAGATCGAGAATATTCTTCTGGCTCGGCCTGCCATCCAGCCCGATCGCCACCATATTGGCGGATACGGTCGTCTCCAGGCTGGTATGCGTCAGCAACAGCGCGGTGAATTGCTCCAGCGGCATGCGCGAGGAACGCGGCTCCAGCACGATGCGTACGCTGGCGTCCTTGCCGGATTCGTCGCGCACCGTTTCCAGCGCATCGAGGAACAATTGCTTCATCGCCTTTTGCTCTGGGTTCAGGTCTTTCTTGCCTGCCTTCACCTGCGGATCGGTGTATTCGCCGATTTCCTCCAGCACTTTTTTTACCGACACGCCGTGCGGCAACTCGTGGATCACCATGCGCCACTGGCCACGTGCCTGCTGTTCGATGGTCCAGCGCGCGCGTACGCGCAAGCTGCCGCGACCGCTGACATAAGTGTCACGGATGTCTTTCGGGCTGGAAATGATGTGGCCGCCACCGGGGAAATCCGGCCCCTTGATGTGTTCCAGCACGCCATCCACGCTGAGGGCCGGGTCGCGCAACAAGGCCACCGCCGCTGCGCCCACTTCGCGCATGTTGTGCGGCAGGCATTCGGTCGCCATCCCCACCGCGATACCGGATGCGCCATTCAGCAACAGGAACGGCAAGCGCGCCGGCAGGTCCACCGGTTCCTGTTCGGAGCCATCGTAATTGGGGCGGAAATCCACCGTACCTGCGCCCACTTCGGACAGCAGCAGCTCGGCATATTTGGTCAGCCGCACTTCGGTGTAACGCATGGCGGCCGCGGAGTCGCCATCGCGCGACCCGAAATTGCCCTGCCCGTCGACCAGCGGATAGCGCAGCACGAAATCCTGCGCCATGCGCACCATGGCTTCATACGAGGCGGAATCGCCATGCGGGTGGTATTTACCGATCACATCGCCGACCACGCGCGCCGATTTCACCGGCTTGGCGCCGGGCATCAGGCCCAGCTGGTGCATGGCAAACAAAATGCGGCGCTGCACCGGTTTTTCGCCATCCGATACGGACGGCAACGCGCGTCCCTTCACCACGCTGATGGCATAGCGCAGATACACCTGATGGGTATATTCACCGAGCAGAAAACGCACATCCCCGTCTTCCGGCGGCGCCGCGGATGCGGGCGGCGGCTGATCGCCGTTACCGCCGCCCGCGGAGGCCGCCGGCAAATCACTGATCCCGGAAAATAAATCTGTTGGTTTGTTCATGTTAAGTCCTGATTTACAGCTCGAATAAAGCACACGCCACGAAGAACACTGAAAAGATAATCCTCAAGCCCAGTGGAGTCCTTGCCTTTTGCCTTTTGCCTTTTGCCTTTTGCCTTTTGCCTTTTGCCTTTTGCCTTTTGCCTTTTGCCTTTTGCCTTTTGCCTTTTGCCTTCCCCGTTAAATATCTGCCTCGACTTCATTGCCATGCACGGAGATCTGTTCCTTGCGATACGCTGCGTTGGCCTTGCCCATCAAGTTATCGAAGATGCTCAAAGTGCCGGGCAGATCGTCGCCGACCTCGACCCGCACCAGTCTTCTGGTATCCGGGCACAGTGTGGTTTCCCACAGCTGGATCGCATCCATCTCGCCCAGACCCTTGAAGCGCGATACCTGCCAGGCGCCTTCCTTGACGCCTTCCTGGCGCAGGCGCGCTTCCAGCACCGTCAGTTCCGTCTCGTCCAGCGCATACAGTTTGCGCGGCGGCTTGCCTTTGCCCTGCGCGGGAACGTCGACGCGGAACAGCGGCGGCTGGGCGATGTAGATATGCCCATGCGTGATCAGCTGCGGGAAGTGGCGGAAAAACAGCGTCAGCAACAGCGCCTTGATATGCTCGCCGTCATCATCGGCATCGGCCAGGATGATCACTTTTCCGTAGCGCAGTTCGTTCAGGTCCAGCGTGCTGTCCAGGCTATGCGGGTCGATGGCCAGCGAGACGGCGATGTTGTGGATTTCCTGATTGGCAAGGATCTGCGAGCGTTCCACCTCCCAGCTGTTCATGCCCTTGCCGCGCAATGGCAGCACCGCCTGAATCTCCTTGTCGCGGCCGGCCTTGGCCGAGCCTCCGGCGGAATCGCCCTCCACCAGAAACAGCTCGGTAATGCGATTGTCGGTGGATTCCGCATCGCTCAGTTTTCCCGGCAATACTGCTACCCCCGAACTCTTGCGCCGCTCCACCGCCTTCGACGACTTGGTGCGCGCCACCGCCAGCTTGATCGCCTGCTCGGCAATGCGGGTGGCCTCCGCCACATGCTTGTTGAGCCACAGATCGAAAGTGTCCTTGATGGCCGCACCGACCAGCTTGACTGCCTCGCGCGAGGACAGCTTTTCCTTGGTCTGTCCGGCAAAACTCGGATCGACCATGCGCACCGCCAGCACAAAGCGCAGTTTGGCCCACACGTCGTCGGCGGCAAGCTTCACGTTGCGCTGCATCAGTCCGTGCTGTTCGGCAAATATGCGTACGCTGTTGAACACCGTGTCGCGCAAGCCGGCCTCGTGCGTGCCGCCGCCCAGCGTCGGGATGAGGTTGACATACGATTCTCCGCCGCCCGATCCTGTCACCCACGCCAGCGCCCATTGCACCCCTTCGCCATTGGAAAAGGATTCGTTGCCGCTCAGATAGCGCTCGCCGCAAAACGCCGGTGCGATGGGCTCGTCTTCGGCAATCATCTGGTCGAGATACTGCGCCATGCCGCCTTCGAAATGCCATTCCTTCACATCCGTTCCGGATGCGGTTTCGATGTTGAGCGTGACGCGCACGCCGGGCAGCAGCATGGCCTTGGCGCGCAGCAGGTGTTCCAGCTCGCTGCGCGAAACACCGGGCGAATCGAAATATTTCGGGTTCGGCCAGATGCGGATTGCCGTGCCGGTGTCTTTGGCCGCACAGTTACCGGTGATGGTCAGCGGTTCGACAACCTCGCCTTCGGCAAAGCTCATGCGGTGCAGCTTGCCTCCGCGTTTGACTTCGACTTCCAGCCGCGTGGACAGTGCGTTGGTGACCGAAACCCCCACGCCATGCAGCCCGCCGGTGAATTTATAGCTGCTGTCCGCATCGCCTTTGGCGAATTTCCCGCCGGAATGGATGACGGTAAACACCACCTGCACCGTCGGCACTTTTTCTTCCGGGTGGATGCCGGTTGGAATACCGCGCCCGTCGTCGCGCACCGAAACCGAGGCATCGCGGTGCAGCGTGACTTCGATATTTTTCGCGTAGCCTGCCATTGCCTCATCCACGCCATTGTCGATGGCCTCCACAATGATGTGGGTGGGATCGTTGGTGCGGGTATACATGCCGGGGCGTAACTGGATCGGCTCCAGTTTGCGCAGTACGCGGATGGAAGATTCGTCGTAATTCTGTTTTGCCATGGGTGTGTTGCCGTATATATTTTATTCAGGAATGCGCTATAGACTAACAAGAATGCGCGCAAGCATAAATCGGTAGATGGTAATTCCCGGGAGGATTATCGTGCAAACCAGCCCGATAAGCCTCTTCCTCTTGAAAAATTTTCACTCGCCCCAATTTGATTACCAGCTTTTTTACCCTACTAACCGGAGAATCCATACCATGACCGTAGAGGCACACAAGGAAACCCTTGGCTTCCAGGCTGAAGTCAAGCAGTTGCTGAACCTGATGATCCACTCGCTGTACAGCAACAAGGAAATTTTCCTGCGCGAACTGATTTCCAATGCTTCCGACGCGGCCGACAAGCTGCGCTTCGAAGCGCTGTCGGACGACGCGCTTTGGGAAAACGACCCGGAACTCAGGATCCGTATCGCTTTCGACAAGGATGCCCGTACCGTCACCATTTCCGACAACGGCATCGGCATGAACCGCCAGGAAGTGATCGAGCATATCGGTACCATTGCCAAATCCGGCACACGCCAGTTTTTCGATGCCTTATCCGGCGACCAGGCCAAAGACTCGCACCTGATCGGCCAGTTCGGCGTGGGCTTCTATTCGGCCTTCCTGGTTGCCGACAAGGTGACCCTGATCACGCGCCGCGCCGGGCTGGGCGCCGAGCATGCGGTGCAGTGGGAATCCGCAGGCGAAGGCGACTACACGCTGGAAACCGTGGAAAAATCCGGTCGCGGCACCGACGTGATCCTGCATCTGCGCGCAGACGAGGACGAACTGCTGTCCAGCTACAAACTGCAATCCATCATCCGCAAATATTCCGACCATATCACCCTGCCCATTGTGATGAAAAAGGAAGAGTGGGACGCGGAGAAAAAAGAAACCGTGGTCAGGGACGAGGAAGAAGCCATTAATCAGGCCTCCGCGCTGTGGGCCCGCCCCAAGAGCGAAATCACGCCGGAACAGTACGAAGAATTCTACAAGCATGTGGCGCACGATTATGAAGCGCCGCTGGCCTATATCCACGCCAAGGTGGAAGGCAAACAGGAATACACCCAGCTGCTGTATATCCCCGCACACGCCCCGTTCGATCTGTGGGACCGCGAGCAGCGCCATGGCATCAAGCTCTACGTGCGGCGCGTGTTCATCATGGACGACGCCAAGCAGCTGATGCCGACCTACCTGCGCTTCGTGCGCGGCGTGATCGACTCCAACGACCTGCCGCTCAACGTATCGCGCGAAATATTGCAGGAGAGCAAGGACATCGAAGCCATACGCGGCGGCTCGGTGAAGAAAGTACTCGGCATGCTGGAAGACCTGGCGCAAAACCAGACGGAAAAATACACCGCTTTCTGGAAGGAATTCGGCCGTGTCATCAAGGAGGGCGTGGGCGAGGATTTCGCCAACAAGGATCGCATCGCCAAGTTGATCCGCTTCTCCTCCACGCACAACGACAGCGAGGAACAAGGCGTCTCACTGGCCGACTACATCGGCCGCATGAAGGAAGGCCAGGACGCGATTTACTTCGTCACCGCCGACAGCTTCGCCGCAGCCAAAAACAGCCCGCACCTGGAAATTTTCCGCGCCAAGGGCGTGGAGGTGCTGTTACTTGCCGATCGCGTGGACGAGTGGATGATTTCCCACCTGACCGAGTTCGACGGCAAAAAACTGCAATCCGTGGCCAAGGGTGACCTCGATCTGGGCAAACTGGCGGACGAGGAAGAGAAAAAGGAACAGGCGCAGGAAGCCGACGCCTTCAAGGAACTCACCGACAAGATCAAGGAAGCACTGGGCGAGCAGGTCAAGGAAGTGCGCATTACGCATCGCCTGACTTCATCCCCGGCCTGCCTGGTGGCGGGCGAGCACGACATGGGCGCCAATCTGGAACGCCTGCTCAAGGCGGCAGGCCAGAACGTGCCGGGCAGCAAACCGATCCTGGAAATCAACCCCAAGCACGCCCTGGTGCAGCGCCTCAAGGACCAGGCCGACAGCGACAAATTCAGCGACTGGAGCGCCATCCTGTTCGACCAGGCGCTACTGGCCGAAGGCGGCCAACTGGAAGACCCGGCTGCTTTCGTGCGGCGTTTGAACGGGTTGTGGCTGGCGATGTAACAGCTGACCACAAGAAATGAAAAAGGGCGCGAGAGGCGCCCTTTTTCATTGGTATCCGGGACGGGATACGCAGCAAAAAAAAACGAGGCATGGAGGGCGAGCCTGCCATGCAGCAATCCCATCACGTCACCAAAATAGCCCTGCGCCCTCGGCGCATCGGCAAGCTTGCAATATTTCAGCATCTATCATTTCCTCTGAGCGCTCGCTCTTCGGCTTATTATTTTTGGTTTATACTTTGCCAGGCTTCCTCGACCAGCAGATATTTCCCCTTGATTTATCTGCGTAAATAGCCCGGAAACATCATGACCATTTATGAATTTGGAATCACGGATTTTCGATGCATTGTTGCGGGTGCCGACATTCCTGGAAACGGCGGAGGCGGCAATTTCAGTGATGCGGTCGACGTGGCAGAAGAACAGGCAAAGCGTGGTTGGCACGGCCCGGATTCGAGTCCAAGCAACGTACCTGATATTGTTGCACCGGATTCAAACTGTTACTGCTCAGAAAGTACCGGCCTTGGTTTTTCCAATGCCACCGATGATCTGGAGACGTATTTCAATTCGAAGAAAGGCAGGAGCACCGGTCATGCTGTCATTGTTGTTACAGTCGGGACCGCACCTGAACTCTACAGTGCTGCCGGGGTGATCGCATCGTTCGCCAGACTGCTGCACGGCATCGGTTATGCCGGTGCGCTTCCCTATCCTGAGTCCCGCAGACATGGCTGAAAAGGATATCAATAAGGAGCGTCTCGAACTTGCCCTGGAAGCTGCCGGTCTTGATCTTTGGGAAAACGATTTGCTTACCGGCGAGGTGATCTGCAAATCGAACAAGATATTTTTCGAACTCGGTTACAGTGAAGAAGATATCGCCTCCAACATGGACAGCATTTTCGCAATTGTCCACCACGACGACATCCCCCTTATCAAGGCTGCCATCTACGATCATTTGACCGGTGTTACCGCGCAATATCGTAGCGAGTTCAGGGCACGCGCCAAATGCGGCACATGGGTGTGGTATGCCAACTATGGCAAAATCATGGATCGCGATAAAAATAGTCAAGGGCAGCGGTTTATCGGCGTAACGTTCAATATCGACGACCGAAAACGCCAGGAAGTGTTGCTCGCTGCCCGCGAGACGGAGTGGCGCACTTTAGTCGAAAACTCCCCCAATACCATCGTACGTTACGATAGTGATTGCCGGCGCATTTATGCTAATCCGGCAATATGCGCAGTATCTGCAGGTGGCAAAGCTGCACTGCTGGGAAGAAAACCTTCGGAATATCCGGGAGGTGAAAACTTTACGGCATATGAAAAAAAAATCCGGAAGGTATTTGCAACCGGAGACGATGCCGAGTTCGAGTTGAACTCGACAGGCAAGAACGGCAAGGAATTTTGCAGCCATATTCGGCTGACGGCAGAACGTGATCTGCATGGTGAGATCGTCTCTGTCATGGGGGTCGGGCACGATATCACCGAGCTAAATTCACAGCGCCTGAAGATTCGCGAGATTGCGTTCTATGATCCGCTCACTGGCCTGCCCAACCGGCGGCTGCTTGTCGACCGGCTTCAGCATGCATTGGCCTCCAGTGCGCGTAACGGTCTGCAAAGTGCGCTGATTATTATTGATCTGGATAATTTCAAAACACTGAACGACACGCTTGGCCATGACATCGGCGACCTGTTGCTGCAACAAGTCGCACAACGGCTCACCGCATGCGTGCGGCAGGGCGATACTGTTGCGCGTATGGGCGGCGACGAGTTCGTGATTATTCTGGAAAATTTGAGCGATAAAACTCAGGAAGCTGCATTCCAGGTAGAGACTTTTGGTGAAAAAATCCTGGCAACCCTCAATCAGCCCTACCAGCTCGCCAATCACAGTCGCCATAGCACACCCAGCATTGGCGTTGTCATATTCTCCGGCAACCAGATTTCTATTGAGGAGCTGATGAAGCGTGCGGATATCGCCATGTATTCGGCTAAAAAATCCGGCCGCAATGCCATTCGGTTCTTTGATCTTGATATGCAGGCTGCTGTAGAGAACCGTTCATCTCTTGAAGAGTCGATGAAGCAAGCATTGCCTCAACAGCAGTTCGTGCTTTTTTATCAGGCGCAGGTGGATAACGCAGGCGTGATTGTGGGTGCCGAGGTATTGCTGCGCTGGCAACGCCCTACCCACGGCATGACCCTTCCCGAGGCTTTCATTCCTGTTGCAGAAGAAACCGGATTGATCGTTGCTATCGGTCTGTGGGTGCTGGAATCAGTCTGTCACCAACTAAAAGTGTGGGAGCATGAACCGGGGAAAGAGCTTCTGCACGTTGCCGTGAACGTCAGCGCACGCCAATTTCAGCAGACCAACTTTGTCGAGCAGATTATCGATGTGCTGGAGGCGACTGAGGTCAATCCGGCACGCATTACGCTTGAACTCACCGAAAGTATGGTGTTGGCCAACATTCCCGAAGCAATCAGCAAAATGCAGGTGCTCAAGCAGAAGGGCATTAAATTCGCGATGGATGACTTCGGCACCGGCCACTCATCTTTATCCAGCCTGCAGAAGCTACCTCTTGATCAGCTAAAAATTGATCAGAGTTTTATTCACGACATAGCCGAGAATCACGATGGTGTCGTGATTGTACAAACCATCATTGCCATGGCGAATAAGCTAGGCATGGAAGTGATTGCGGAAGGTGTGGAAACGAAGGCGCAAAAGGATTTTCTTATCCAGCAGCACTGCCTGAACTTCCAGGGCTATCTCTTCGGCAAACCGATGCCTGTGAACGAGTTTGAACAGGCGTTAGAATACTGGGCAACACCTTCTGATGAATCCCTGCCGGTATAGCGCTCCTATCGCTTTTGGGTGACGACAGGACGTTCGCGACTGACATCCTGTTCGATCTCGAATCAGGTCCCGATTAACGTGAGACCGACGTATTTTCATGCAGAATCAATAGCAAGTTCTCATTTCCAGACCCTTCCAATGAAAAAGGGAAAGGTCTTTTGCGCAGCCTGTCAGAGAAACCGGTCCAGCAGTTTGCGGCTGGCTTTGTCCAGGGCGTTCAGGTCACGAATCAGGAACTGGATGCCGTGGCTGTCGGCGATGAGCAGGCTGGATGCGCCGAGTCGGCGAATATCGTCTTCGCCTTTCAGCACGAAACTGGTATCGCCGCGGTCTGTTTCCACCTCCCAGGTAGTCGGGGTAGCGAAGCTGGATACGTGACGCAGGCGGCGAATCTCGGGCACGAACTCGCGGCTTGCCAACTCCTCCTCCACCAGCGCGCGTGCATCCCCGGGCAAATCGCTCAGATGCTCGACCCACGCCAGTTCGTGACCATCCGCGCTCAGCAAGGCGATGCCCTCCTGAGGCGCGGCGATGGGAAAGGCGCGCACCGGCACCACGTTTTCGTGAACCTTGCCGTCGGACGCGATGAGAACCAGCTGGTCGAAGGGGTTGCGGTTTATTTTGAAATTAACCATGGATATCCCAGTGGTATGGGTCATCACGGAAAAAGCAATCGAAGCCACAGAGAACACAGAGGCCACAGAGTGGACGCGGGTTTGGAGAAAAATTATTTGCTCCTGAAGGACGCGCCTGGAAACGCCGCCCACACGTTGTTGTTACGCGGTGCTCTCCGTGGCCAATTATCTTTGTTAGGATCATGACTTAGCCAATCCATCGCTCAACACGATTGCGTTATCTACATCCACATCGTCCAGATCCGTGTCCACGTTGCGCGCCTGGGCCTGATACAGGCGGTAGTAGGCCCCTTCGCGCGCCATCAGGTCTTCGTGCTTGCCGACCTCGACAATCTGGCCGCGATCCATCACCACCAGCCGATCGGCACGGCGCAACGTGGAGAGACGGTGGGCAATGGCGATGGTGGTACGGCCGAGCACCAGATTGTCCAGCGCCTTCTGGATTTCCTTTTCGGTTTCGGTATCCACCGAGGAAGTGGCTTCGTCGAGGATGAGTATGCGCGGGTCGATGAGCAGCGCCCGGGCAATCGAGATGCGCTGGCGCTCGCCGCCGGATAGCCCGTGACCACGTTCGCCGACCAGCGAATCGTAGCCTTGCGGCAGCCGCAGTATGAATTCGTGGGCATGGGCGGCGCGCGCTGCGGCAATGATCTGGTCGCGCGAGGCATCCTGTTTGCCGTAGGCGATATTCTCGGCAATGGTGCCGAAGAACAGGAACGGCTCCTGCAGTACCAGGCCGATATTGCGCCGGAATTCGGCTACCGGCAGCGAACGGATATCCACGCCTTCCAGACGTATCGAGCCTTCGGTCACATCATAGAAACGGCAAATCAGATTGACCAGCGTGCTTTTGCCCGACCCGCTATGCCCTACCAGTCCGATCATCTCGCCGGGCGCGATGGCGAGATTGACGCCGCGAATCACCGAGCGGTTGCCGTAGCGGAAACCCACGTCCTGCAGTTCGATGCTGCCGGCCACCTGCTCCAGATGCACGGGTTTGGTCGGCTCGGGAACGCTGGACACATGATCGAGGATGTCGAAAATACGCTTGGCCCCAGCTGCGGCTTTCTGCGTTACCGAGACGATGCGGCTCATGCCGTCAAGCCGGGTATAGAAGCGGCTGATGTAGGCCAGAAAGGCAGTCAGCACACCCACCGTGATCTGGTTGGTGGAAACCTGCCAGATGCCGAACGCCCACACCACCAGCAATCCCACTTCGGTGAGCAGCGTAACCGTAGGCGAGAACAGCGACCAGATCCTGTTGATGCGGTCATTGACGATCAGGTTATGCCTGTTGGCCTCGCGGAACCGTGCCGCCTCGCGCCGTTCCTGGGCGAAGGCCTTGACCACACGGATACCCGGGATGGTATCGGCGAGAATGTTGGTGACTTCCGACCAGACCCGGTCGATTTTTTCGAAACCGGTGCGCAATCTGTCGCGCACCACATGGATCATCCAGGCGATGAACGGCAGCGGCAGCAATGTCACCAGCGCCAGCCACGGGTTGATCGACACCAGGATCGCCGTGGTCATGATGATCATCAGGATGTCGGTGGCGAAATCCAGCAGATGCAGCGACAGGAATACGCAGATGCGGTCGGTCTCCGAACCGATGCGCGCCATCAGGTCGCCGGTGCGCTTGCCGCCGAAGTATTCCAGCGAGAGTTGCATCAGGTGTTCGTAGGTGGTGGTGCGCAGATCGGCCCCGATGCGCTCGCTGACCCGCGCCAGGATATAGGTACGTGCCCAGCCCAGGCCCCAGGCAAGCAGCGCGGAGCCGAACAGCCCGGCCAGGTAGAGTGCGACCAGATGCACATCGATATGAGCGCCGTTCTGGTAGGGAATCAGCACGTTGTCCATCAACGGCATGGTGAGATAAGGCGGCACCAGCGTGGCGGCAGTGGAGGCGAGGGTCAGCAGAAAACCGGCCAGCAACTGATTCCGGTAAGGTTTGGCAAAGCGCCATAGCCGGAACAGCGTCCAGGTCGAAGGTGGCACATGCGCCTCTCTGGCGCAGAGGGCGCACTCATCCTGACCCGGCTCAAGCGCTGTCTTGCAGTTCGGACAAACCGCCACCGCATCACCCTCTACCGGCTGGCCGGACACCTGGCTGTCAAGCTGTCGTTCAAACGCGGCAATCACGCGCAGTGCTGCCACATTGCGTCCCAGCGTATAGCGCCAGCCCGCCAGGCGCGCCTGCGCATCGCGCAGTTCAAGCGTACCAACCCCGGCATGGTCATGATGAACGAGTGTCAGCCCGGCATGAAAAATCCAGCTATCCCATGTCTTCTCAGCCATGGTCCTGGCCAGAATCCGCTGGTTGGTGACGACCACCAGGCCTTGCGAAAACTGTAGCCGGGTATCGAGATCAAGCTCCACCCATGCCAGGATGTTTTCCGTATCAGTCAGCGTAGGGGCTATCTCGCCAAGCCAGGGATCGGGCAGCGTGGCATGAGCTGAAGTCACATTAATGGATCGGCTTGTCATCGTAAAAGTAGATTGGCACGTTAATCGCGGTTGTGAAGTTAGAACGCAGGGCGAACCTAACGTAAACCGTGCTTTTTTTGGTCTGTCGCTGGTTACCTGTCAGCGTTGCACTTTACGTACCTGCTCGGTTGACCGCATGTTTCGTCGAGCAAAATGCAATAAACGTTTAAACTATTAAAATTCCAGGCGCAGCAATGACCTTACACCTTGCTGGTGCTGAAACAGTAAATTATATCCTAGCCCAGAAAATAAACTGGCAGGTCTCGCGCAAATGTATGCCTGAGTCCTGCCATGCCACCCGGACATGAAAAACAAAGACATTCGGTTCCTTCGCATCACCCATCTGTCCGGCCCGAATATATGGACGTATCGTCCAGTGCTGGAGGCATGGGTCGACATCGGCGACCTCGAGGACTGCCCGTCCAACACCATTCCAGGATTTTACGAACGGCTCACGGCCTGGCTGCCCGGCCTGGTTGAGCACCGCTGCGGGGTGGGCGAACGTGGCGGTTTTCTGCAACGCCTGCGCGAGGGCACCTGGCCGGCCCATATACTGGAGCATGTCACGCTGGAGTTGCAGACCCTGGCGGGAATGAAAGTCGGCTTCGGCAAGGCGCGCGAAACCTCGGTACGCGGCATATACAAAGTCGCCGTGCGTACCCGCAACGAACAGGTCGGGCGCGCTTGCCTGCATGACGCACGCGACTTGCTGATGGCAGCCATCGAAGACCGCCCTTTCGATATGGCGGCCACCACAGAACGATTGCGCAATATGGCCGACAGTCTCTGCCTCGGCCCCAGTACCGCCTGCATCGTCGATGCGGCTACGGAGTGCCACATTCCCTTTATCCGCCTGACCGACGGTAATCTTGTGCAGCTCGGTTACGGTGCACGCCAGCGTCGTATCTGGACCGCCGAAACCGACCAGACCGCTGCCATTGCCGAATCGATCGCGAGCGACAAGGATCTGACCAAAAGCCTGTTGCATGCCTGCGGCGTACCGGTGCCCGAAGGGCGCATCGTCGACAGTCCGCAAGACGCCTGGGAAGCGGCCGAAGACATCGGTCTGCCGGTGGTGGTCAAGCCGGTCGATGCCAATCACGGGCGCGGCGTGTCGCTCGATCTGATGACGCAGGCGCATGTCGAAGCCGCCTATGCAGTCGCCCGCGCGGAAAGCCGCAAGGTGATTGTCGAGCGCTACGTACCTGGCCACGAACACCGTTTGCTGGTGGTGGGAGGACGTGTCGTCGCAGCGGCACGAGGTGAAGTTGCATGCGTAACAGGCGATGGTCGCTCGACCATCATCGAACTCATCGACAGTCAGTTGAATACCGACCCGCGCCGCGGCGCGACTGAAGACTATCCCCTCGATGTGATACTGATCGACGAGCAACCTGCGATTCGCCTGGAACTGACGCGACAGGGATTCAATCCGGACTCGATCCCGGCACCGGGTCAGGAAGTAATGGTGCAACGCAACGGAAATGTGGCCATCGATGTCACCGACACGGTTCATCCGGAGGTATGCGCGATGGCTACCCTCGCAGCCCGTATCATCGGCCTGGATGTGGCCGGCGTTGATCTGGTGGCGGGGGATATTACGCGTCCGCTGGAGCCGCAGCGCGGCGCGATCGTTGAAGTGAATGCCGGCCCCGGCCTGCTGATGCACCTCAAGCCCGCACAAGGCGAACCGCGTCCGGTCGGCCGTGCCATCGTCGACCATCTGATCCCGCAGTCGGAAAACGGCCGTATCCCGATTGTCGGAATCAGCGGCAGCAATGGGACGCTGGTTGCGCGGCTGGTGGCGTCACTGCTGCATCTCTCCGGGCGATATGTCGGACTTGCCTGCAGTGATGGTCTGTACATGAATCAGCGCCAGGTCGAGCGTGGCAATTGCACCACCTGGCAAGCCGGCCAACGCTTGCTCATGAACCGTGCGGTGGAGGCTGCGGTATTCGAGCATCCGGCTGTCGCCATCCTGAGCGAGGGGCTGGCCTATGACCGTTGCCAGGTAGGCGTGGTGACCGACGTCAGCGGTGCCGACACGCTCGGCGAGTTCTACATCAGCGAACCGGATCAGCTCTACAACGTGCTGCGTACGCAAATGGATGTGGTGCTGTCCGACGGCGTCGCCGTGCTCAACGCCGACGATGCATTGGTGGTGAAGATGGCGTCATTGTGTGATGGCGCGATTATTTTCTTCGGACTCGATCCCCAATCTCCGGTCATCACCGAACACCGGGCAAAAGGCGGCCGGACACTGTTTGTACGCGATGGAGAAATCATCCTGGCGAGCGGCGCGAAAGAAGTTGTTTTTGTCCAGCTATCTGCTTTGCCGCTGACCGGATCGGGACAGCCGGGCCATCATACCGCCAGCCTGCTGGCGGCCATTGGCGTCGCCTGGGCACTCGACATCGCACCGGAATTGATTCACGCAGGAGTCGAAACCTATGAATCAGGCCAGTCAGCCCACCCACTTTTCGGACACGCCACGCGAGATCATTAAGCGACGTTGATAAACGTCCACAAAAACCAAAGGAACACCGGTCCATGGAAGTCACACGCATCCGCGCACTGCGCGGCCCCAATTTGTGGAGCAGACACACCAGCCTCGAAGCGCTGGTGCGATGCTCGGTCGAAGAGTGTCACGTCACCCGGATGTCGGGCCTGGAAGCGCGGCTGCGCGCACGTTTCCCGGAAATCGGCGCACTGCGTTCCATTGGCGACGAAGGGGAAATTTCTATTGCGCATGCCCTCGCTTTCGCCGTCCTCGGCTTGCAGGCACAGGCAGGTTGCCCGGTCACCTTTATGCATATTGCGCAAACAGTAGAATCCGGGCTCTACCAGGTTGTCGTTGAATACACGGAAGAAACCGTTGGCAGGCTTGCCTTTGAACTCGGCGAGGCGCTGTGTCGCGCTGCCGCAGAAAACCAGCCATTCGATCTGGATGCCGCCCTAGCCCGGCTGCATGAACTGGACGAAGATGTTCGCCTCGGACCCAGCACCGCTGCCATTGTTCAGGCCGCGGTCACGCGCGGCATTCCCTATCGGCGCCTGACCGACGGCAGCCTGGTGCAGTTCGGCTGGGGCAGCCGTCAGCGCCGCATCCAGGCTGCCGAAACCGACCACAGCAGCGCCATTGCCGAATCCATCGCGCAGGATAAGGAACTCACCAAAAAACTGCTGCAGGCTGCCGGCGTTCCGGTGTCTGTCGGCCGCTCCGTATCGGATAAAGACGACGCCTGGGCAGCCGCCTGCGCAATCGGCCTGCCGGTAGTGGTCAAGCCGCGCGACGGCAACCAGGGCAAGGGGGTTACCGTAAACATCGTCACGCGCGATCATCTCGACATTGCTTATGCGGCAGCGGCTGAAATCAGCAGCGAAGTGATGGTGGAAGGCTTTATTCACGGCCATGATCATCGCCTGTTCGTGGTTGGAAAACATGTCATTGCTGCAGCCCGGCGCGAACCGCCGCATGTAATCGGCGATGGCATCCACAGCGTGCGCATGCTCGTGGATCAGATCAACAGCGATCCGCGCCGCAGCGAGGGGCATGCAACCTCGCTGAGCAAGATTCATCTTGACGACATCGCCGTGGCACGCCTGGCAGTCCAGGGCATGAATCCTGATTCGGTACCCAGCAAAGGAGAGCACGTCACGCTGCGCAATAATGCCAACCTGAGCACCGGGGGTACCGCTACCGATGTCACCGATGACGTGCACCCGGAAGTCGCGGCCCGTGCTGTGGAAGCTGCGCAAATGATCGGGCTCGATATCTGCGGTGTGGATGTGGTGTGTGAAAGCGTGCACAAGCCCCTTGAAGAACAAGGCGGCGGCATTGTCGAAGTCAACGCTGCGCCCGGTCTGCGCATGCACCTCAACCCTTCCTTCGGCAAAGGACGCCCGGTCGGCGAAGCCATTATCTCGGCAATGTTCGCCGACGGCGACAACGGCCGTATTCCACTGGTGGCAGTGGCCGGAACCAACGGCAAGACCACCACGGTGCGCCTGATTGCCCACATGCTTACCCTCAGCGGCAAGCGCGTGGGAATGACCAATTCCGATGGCGTCTACATCGAGCGGCGGCGCATCGACAGCGGCGATTGCAGCGGTCCGAAGAGTGCCCGTAACGTGCTGCTTCATCCCGACGTCGATGCCGCGGTGTTCGAAACCGCGCGCGGCGGCATACTGCGCGAAGGGCTGGCATTCGACCACTGCGATGTCGCGGTGGTGACGAATATCGGCATGGGCGATCATCTCGGCCTCAACTACATCACCACGGTGGCAGACCTGGCTGTGGTCAAGCGCGTCGTTGTTCAGAACGTCGCACCGAACGGCACTGCCGTGCTCAACGCGGCCGATCCGATGGTCGTGCAGATGGCCGCCTACTGTCCCGGTTCGGTGATATTTTTCGCGCGCGACATGTTGCATCCCATCATTGCGACGCACCGTGCACAGGGTCACCGGGCGGTCTTTGTTAACGCGGACGCGATCGTCGCAATCCAGGGCCGCTCGGAATGCCGTATTCCGCTTGCCGAAATTCCCCTTACCCGCAACGGCAGCATCGGTTTTCAGATTGAAAATGCAATGGCTGCCATCGCTGCCGCCTGGGCGCTAGGTATCCCCTGGGAAACCATCTGCGCCGGGTTGGGCAGCTTCATCAACGACGCGGCCACTGCGCCGGGGCGATTCAATGTGTTCAACTATCGCGGCGCGACCCTGATCGCCGATTACGGTCACAACCCCGACGCCATACTCGCGCTGGTGAATGCGATAGAAACCATGCCGGCAAAACGCCGCCTGGTGGTGATTAGCGGCGCCGGCGACCGGCGCGATGAGGATATCCGGCAGCAGACTCAAATTCTGGGTGACGCTTTTGATGAAGTGATCCTGTATCAGGACCAGTGTCAGCGCGGTCGTGCCGATGGAGAAGTACTGGCCCTGCTGCGCGAAGGGCTTACCGGAGCGAAACGAGCCGTTGCCATCGACGCGATCAATGGCGAATTCTCTGCGATTGATAACGCGCTCGCGCGGCTCTCACCTGGCGACCTGTGCCTGATCCTGATCGATCAGGTCGATGAGGCGCTGGCGCATATTGCCCAACGCCTCGCCGAAGCACGCTGATCTTCCTGTCGTCCGCGGAGCTACGGCGCCGCCAGCCCATCCAGTATCGGGCAGTCCGGACGTTCATCACCGTGGCAGTGCCTGGCGAGACGTTCCAGCGTGGCCTTCATGGCCTGCATTTCGCGGATTTTTTCATCCAGTTCCTGAATGTGCTGCAGCGCGACGTTTTTCACCTCGCGGCTAGGGCGCGTGCGGTTTTGCCACAGACTCAGCAGCACGGAAATCTGCTTCATCGAAAAGCCGAGATTGCGCGCCTGTTTGATGAAACGCAGGGTATGGATATCGCGCTCCGAATAAGTGCGATAACCGGAAAAAGTGCGTGCAGGTTTGGCGATCAAACCAATGGCTTCGTAATGGCGAATCATCTTGGCGGAAACACCGGAAGCCTGCGCGGCACTGCCGATGTTGCGAGATGGGATGTCCATGCAGTCTCCATTCAACCTAAAAAACGGTGATTTATCCACGAAAGACACGAAATTAAGTCATTCAATCTTTGAGTGATGAACTACCGCTTGTTATCTTTTTGAGTATTTCGTGTTTTTTGTGTTTTTCGTGGACCGGCTGCTTTTTCAAGGCTCAATCCTGATTGCGCTGTCCGGCAGGCCGCCAGCGCCGCAGCAGCAGCGCGTTGGACACCACGCTGAAACTGCTGAACGCCATGGCCGCCCCTGCGATCACCGGATTGAGCAGCCCGAATGCCGCCAGCGGGATACCGACCAGGTTATAGATAAACGCCCAGAATAAATTCTGGCGGATTTTGCGATATGTCCTGCGCGAAATATCGAGCGTATCCGCTACAAGCCGGGGGTCACCACGCATCAATGTGACGCCGGCGGTATGCATGGCCACATCGGTGCCGGTGGCCATGGCGATACCCACATCCGCAGCAGCCAGCGCCGGTGCATCGTTGATCCCGTCGCCCACCATCGCCACGACCGTGCCGTCGGCTTTCAAATCGCTTATCGCCTGCGCTTTGTCGGCAGGCAGGATTTCGGCTTTGAATTCATCTATGCCGAGCGCCTGCGCAACGGCTGCGGCGCTGCCCGGGTTATCGCCGGTCAGCATCACGGTGCGCACGCCTTGTGCCTGCAGTTGGGCAATGGCGGCTTGTGCCAGAGGCTTGATGGTGTCGCCAAAGGCCAGCAGGGCAAGCAATGTGGCCTGCCCGTCCTTGTTTTGCGCTAGCCAGGACACGCTGCGCCCGGCTTGTTCGTGGCGGGCAGCGCTGGCGGCGAGCGCGGCGGTGTCGATTCCCAGATTCTGCATCAGACGGCTGCTGCCCAGAGACAAGGTGACGCTGTCGATTTGCGCTTCTATCCCCAGGCCGGGCAGCGCCTTGACTGTACTGGCGCCCGGCAAGGCCAAGTGCTTGGCGGCGGCAGCTCGCATTACTGCGCGCGCCAGCGGATGTTCGCTGCCCTGCTGTACCCCCGCTGCAAGACGCAGCATGTCATCGGCGTTCCCCGTTGCTGGCTCCAGTGCAACCAGATCGGGGTGGCCTACGGTGAGCGTGCCAGTCTTGTCAAACGCCACGCAGCGCACTGCATGCGCGACTTCCAGCGCTTCGGCGTCCTTGATCAGGATGCCGTAACGCGCAGCAACACCCGTGCCGACCATGATGGCCGTCGGCGTTGCCAGACCCAGCGCGCACGGACATGCGATGACCAGTACCGCAACCGCGTTCAGCAATGCCTGTTGCCAGTCACCCGTGGTAAAGCCCCAGCCCAGCAAGGTGGCCAGCGCGATGACCAGCACCACCGGCACAAACACCTCGCTCACCTTGTCCACCAATCGCTGGATCGGCGCCTTGGCTGCCTGCGCGTTTTCCACCATGCGGATGATGCGCGCCAGCGTGGTTTCAGCACCCACCGCCAGGGTTTCCACCAGCAGCAGACCATCTCCATTCACCGAGCCGCCGGTGACATGAGCATCGGGGCCTTTGCTGAGCGGCAGGCTCTCGCCGGTGATCAGCGATTCATCCACCTCGCTGTGGCCTTCGCGTATCGCACCATCCACGGCGATGCGCTCGCCCGGACGCACCACGACCAGGTCGCCGACCTGCACGCTAGCGACCGCAACTTCGACATCCACGCCATCGCGGCGTACCCGTGCGGTATCCGGGCGCAGCGCCTGCAATGCGCGAATGGCGGCGGCAGTCTCGCGCTTGGCGCGAGTTTCCAGCCATTTACCCAGCAACACCAGCGTGATCACCACGGCGGATGCCTCGAAATACAGGTGTTGCATGGCATGACCAGCCGGCACAAACAGCAGGTAAACCGACAGTCCATACGCTGCCGAGGTCCCCAGCGCCACCAGCAAATCCATGTTGCCGGCACCCGCCTTGACTGCCTTCCATCCCGCACGATAGAAACGCCCGCCGAGCCAGAATTGCACCGGCGTCGCCAGCGCCCATTGCACCCAACCGGGCAAAGCCCAGTGTTGCCCGAATAGCAAGCCGAACATCTGCGCAATCAGCGGCAAGCTCAATGCAGCCGACAGCGCCACCGGCCACCATTCCGGCAGGCGCGATGGCTTTGTCTGACTGCCGGCATCCCCGGTCACTGCCGCCACTTCATAACCTGCGCTGCGTACGGCCTGCTGCAAGGCCTCTTGCGAGATACCGGCATTGGCCATGACACGCGCCTGCTCGGTCGCCAGATTAACCGACACCGAGCGTACGCCAGGCACCTTGCCCAGCGCTTTTTCCACGCGCCCCACACAGGAGGCACAGGTCATGCCCTGGATGCCGATGTTGATTTCCTGTACTGCGACTTCATAGCCGGCCTGTTGCACCGCCGCCACCAGATCGGCCGTGGAGACATCCGGACTGGCGCTGATGCTGGCCTGCTCGGTGGCAAGATTCACGCTGACATCGCTGACTCCGGGTACTTTGCGCAAGCCTTTTTCCACCCGCGCCACGCACGAGGCACAGGTCATGCCGGTAATTTGCAGGCGCTGTTCCTGTGTAGTCTGTTGCGCTGGGCTTGTAGCTGCCATGACCAACTCCTGATAGTGGCTAATGGGTTTATGTTAAACCTTACCATAATGGGAGAGTCCAGTATTTTTCTCGCGGCTGGCTTCCGGCATTCTTGACCATGTCATCGACGGCTATAATGGAAACGTCCATGTTTGATGGTGTTTATAAGCGATCAGGTGCAGCCAGATGGATCATTAGCGCTGTTCCGCTCAGTCATTCATCACACCTCCAAAGCCAGTCATGAACTCCATCCACTTTTACCACATGCCGCGAAGCAGGGAATCCTATGGATATGCAACAACGTAAGCAGATGATTAGAGATACATTCGATACGGTGGCCGAGGATTACGATCATCCCTCGTTAAGTTTTTTCCAGGAAACTGCGCAGCGAATGCTGGATTATCTTGCCCCTGACCCGGCTGCACGCTGTCTGGATGTGGCTACCGGCACCGGCATGGTGGCACTGGAAGCGGCACAGCGTTTGCCAGCCGGTTCCATCATCGGTATTGACCTGTCCAGCGGCATGTTGCGCCAGGCACAAGCCAAAGCACAGGCCCGGAATTTACACAATGTCGCCTTCCGCCAGATGGATCTGGACGAGATGGATTTTGCCAATGACCAATTCGATATCGTTACCTGTAGTTTCGGACTGTTTTTTATTGATGATATGGAAGACGCCATGCGCCGCCTTGCGCGCACCGTAAAACCCGGCGGCCAAATTGCCATCAGCTGCTTCATGGAAACAGCTTTTTCGCCATTCTCTCCGGCCTTCTTGTCTTTGTATGAAGATTTTGGAAAACATGTTCCGCCTCTATCCTGGAAACGTTTAGCCAATGCCTCGGTTATCGAAAATGTTTATCGTGAAGCGGGCATCACAGACATTACCTTGCACCATGAACCGCTGGGTTATGCGCTGCAATCTGAACAGCAATGGTGGGATATTGTTTGGAACGCCGGTTTCCGCGGGCTGCTCAAGCAGTTGAGTGAAAAAGAGCTTGTGGCATTCAAAGAACAGCATCTGGACAGGGTCCGTACACTGTTACGCAATGGGGAAACCTGGCTGGATACCAGTGTCACAATCGCTGTGGGAAGAAAATAACCGATCTGGTTCGCCCAACTGTTCCATATATCTTATCGAGCTGACCATGACCAACCGACTTGCACAGGAAACCAGCCCTTATTTACAACAGCACGCCGAGAACCCCGTCGACTGGTATCCGTGGGGTGAAGAAGCGCTGCGTCTTGCGCGCGAGCAGAATAAACCGATTCTGCTGTCGGTCGGTTATTCCGCCTGCCACTGGTGCCATGTGATGGCGCATGAATCGTTCGAAGATGCCGAAGTCGCAGCGGTCATGAATGAGCATTTCATCAATATCAAGGTGGACCGCGAAGAACGTCCCGACCTCGACCACATTTACCAGACCGCTCATTACATGCTGACCCAGCGCAACGGCGGCTGGCCGCTGACGCTGTTTTTGACACCGGACCAGACCCCGTTTTTCGGCGGCACCTATTTCCCCAAACAGGCGCGTCACAACCTGCCCGGCTTTATATCCTTGATGGAGCGTGTGACCGAAATTTACCGCACTCGCCAGCAGGATATCACCGCCCAGAATGCCTCGCTGCTGCAAGCGTTCGACACCACCCTGCCCGCACGCCCACAAGACCAGATCAGCTTCAGCGCAACGCCGCTGAACGATGCATGCAGCGCATTGCAGCATTCCTTCGACCCGATCCATGGCGGTTTTGGCAGCGCGCCCAAATTTCCGCGGCCCACGGATATGGAATTTCTGCTCAGGCATGCAGCGCGCGACGGCGACCACAACGCACGCTACATGGCGCTGCATACCCTGCGCAAAATGGCGGACGGCGGCATCTACGACCAGTTGGGCGGCGGTTTTTGCCGCTACAGCGTGGACGAGCGCTGGGCCATCCCCCACTTCGAAAAAATGCTCTACGACAATGGCCCGCTGCTGGCGCTGTACACCGATGCCTGTGTGCTGACCGGCGAGGCTTCGTTCCAGCGCGTGGTGCACGGCATCGCAGGCTGGGTCATGCGCGAGATGCAGGCGCCGCAGGGCGGCTACTATTCCAGTCTGGACGCAGATTCCGAACACGAAGAGGGCAAGTTTTATGTGTGGACGCCGGAGCAGGTTCGCAGCCTGTTGAGCGAGGAGGAATACGCCATTGCCATGCCCTACTATGGGCTGGATCAGCCGCCGAATTTCGAGAACAGGCACTGGAACCTGATTGTTGCCCGGCCGCTGGCCGCCATCGCCGAAGCGCACCAGTTTCCGCTGGAACAAGTTGAGCCACTGCTCGCCAGTGCGCAACAAAAACTGTTCGCCGCGCGCGCCAGCCGGGTGCGCCCAGGGCGCGACGAAAAAATCCTGGTGAGCTGGAACGCCCTGATGATCAAAGGCATGGCGCGCGCCGGGAGAATGCTGGACGAACCGACGTGGATTACCTCGGCGCAACAGGCAGTCGACTTCATCCATACCGACATGTGGCAGTACGGTCGTCTGCTGGCGACGTGCAAGGACGGCAAGGCACATCTGAATGCCTATCTGGACGACTACGCATTCATGCTAGACGCCTTGCTGGAATTGTTGCAGGCGCAGTTCCGCCTGGCTGATCTGGAATTTGCGCGCGCACTCGCCGACATACTGCTGGAACAATTCGAGGATAGCCAGGCGGGCGGATTCTTCTTCACCAGCCACGACCACGAACAGCTCATCCATCGCCCCAAACCCGGCCATGACAATGCCATGCCGTCGGGCAACGGCATCGCCGCCTTCTCCCTGCAGCGCCTCGGCTATCTGCTGGGGGAAGTGCGTTACCTCGATGCCGCCGAGCGCACGCTGGCGCTTTATTATCCTGCGCTGATGCACCAGCCAGCGGGCTACACCAGTCTGTTAATGACCTTGCAGGAACATCTCACCCCGCCGCAAATTATTATCCTGCGCAGCGCGCCGGGGCAAGGCGACGATTGGCGCCGCCAGCTATTCCAGCACTATGCACCCGACAAGCTGATCCTGGCGCTGGAAGGCGAGCTGGCCGGACTGCCCGAGGCGCTGGCGAAGCCTCTGTCGCAAAGTGTCAACGCCTGGATCTGCCAGGGCACGCAATGCTTGCCGCCGGTCGACGATTGCCAGAAATTGCTGGCGGCGTGTTTCCACAACAAATAAATCTGCAAAATATGTTGAAGTCATGAATGGGCATCACCGAATAGCATAGTCCAATCCCGCTTCAATTTTGTCATACCCTCATCTTCTTTAAGATTTTCTCAACTACTGGAACTAAGCAATTACACAGCAATCGTATTATTACGATAGCGAGATTCTTCACATCCCGCCCCATTCATCCACGGGAGTGCCTGTTTGCTCCTACCGTGACGGCTCTGTCATCGATATCTATCTTTCCTCCAGGAGGATTTAAAATGAACTCCAAACAGTCAATACATTTTTCCAGTATTTTGTTGGCCAGCCTGATTGTCGTAGCGGCTCCCGTAGCCCAAGCGAAGACTGATGCTGGTGCAGATTCGTTGCATATCCTGGTCGGTGCATTTCCCTCTGCACCTATGGGTGCAGGACCGGGTAAGCTGGCTGAAATTCGGTTGCCTGGCGATTCGGCGCAAGTTGTGGATTTCGGCAAGGCGGGCACACCCACCGGGAACAGTTTTTATGTCGCTGTAGATGCCCAGAACCAGCAGCTTTTTGTTCCAAGCGTGGCCGGTACAACCAACGTGATTGATCTCGCTACAAATAAACTGGTGCGACAGTTCAAGAGCATACCTGGTGGTCGTGCCGCAATTGTTTCACCTGACCACAGCATGGTTTTCATACTCTCAGGTAAAACACTCGCTGCCTATTCGACCAATGACGATACGCTGCGTTATCAAGTGCCGGTCGGCGGCAACGCGATGGCGTTCAATACAGATGGCAGCCACTTATATGTGGGCGGAAACATGAACAAAACCATCGCCGACATCAATCCATCCAACGGCCATATTGAGCACCAGATTTCTATCGGGCATTCGGGAGATTTGGCTTGGGCAAACGGCAAGCTTTTTTCCGCGGATATCAAGAGTGGTGTGATGTCTGCATACAATCCCGCAACCGATCATATTTATAATATTCAAACGAATGAAGTGGATCCAAATTTTTCGTACAACAAAATCCTCATGGCCAAGGCCGGATTCATGCAATTGTCCGTCAGCCCGAGTCAGGATAGCGTCTACGCTGCCGGGTTTTCTGGTCATATCCTGCGCTTCTCGACTGCCGAGCCAGCCTATCTAGGCCAGGTCAAAGTCTCGGTAGGTAAGGCGGGTCCAGACAAGCTCAGTGGGCTGGCTGTACTACCCAATACTGACGAGGCCATCACAACGATTGAAAATCGTCATGAATCCGTGATTGTGGACCTGCACAATGGCAAAGTGCTGAAACGCCAGCCGAATCTCGCCAGCAATCGTTGGGTAGCGGCTCTTTAGCCATCGGTATGAACCAGATTTCCGCACGAAAACTTCCTGCTTGCTTTAATTACAGCGATAGGTCTGGTTCAACCGGGTTCACGGGTTTGAAGCTTTGAAACAGCATTGCGGCACTCAATTGGATTGCCCATCGCCATCTCTTTCTGCGAATACTTCCTTGGCGGCAAAAATGCCATTCAATGCGGCAGGGAATCCCGCATAAACCGCCATTTGTATCATGATTTCCACTATGTCCTGTCGCGTGCAGCCGACGTTGAGCGCTCCATGAATATGAACCTTGAGCTGTGGCTGCGCATTTCCTAATGCGGCGAGTGCCGCAACCGTAGCGATTTCACGCTCTTTCAGGGAAAGCACGCCGCGGGAATAAACATCTCCGAAAGGAAACTCGATCGTGTAGCGGGCAAGATCGGGGGCGATGTCTTTCAGTGCTTCAATTACCCGTTCGCCGGCCTGTCCGTCAATTTCCTTGAGCTTTTCCCAGCCGCGTTTATAACGATCGGATTCCATGAGTCACTCCTGATGTGCTGTTAATCGGCATGCGTCTGTGTACATCAACCCATAGAACGCCGCATGTTCAGAACGTCAACGCCATAAGAATTATCAATCAGACAACGCCAGCCCCCATCCTCGGACTTCCTGAAAACATAGGTAGGCTGCCTTTCCATAGAAACGGGAGATGATGCCTTCCCTTCAGTAGTCAACTTCAGATTGCAGACAACCAGCGCTACACCACCACCTTCTATGATATGGAAGTCTCTCTGGGTTACCACCAGACTCTGGTTGAAGAAATCGAAAATGGCTTCGAATGCTGTAGCTATTTCCTTCTTACCTCGAGCGAATCGACCTGGTTCAATGACCAAGGTCGCGTCTTCTTCATAAAAATCCATAAGTGCGATCAGATCTCTCCGATTGATTGCCTGATCCGCACGTTCGATTGCTTTAGCTAGTTCGTGATCATTCATGTCAGTAACTCCAGCCAAGGTTGCTGCCTCACGCTAAAAAGCGAATTTGCTTTCGTAGTCTTTTAGCTGTTCATTCATAGCTTGATTCCTCCCGTACATTGCTTCAAAACACTCGCTCTATAACGGAATTAGTCTATTTGTAGCATAGCTAAGCAAGCATTCAGGTCATTGATCACTTACGACAGTTCCCTGGTGGTACACGATCTTCCAATCGAGACCGGACCGCCGCCAGATGGTAGACCGACGTGTCATTCGTTCACCCTGAAGGAGCGTATAGGTGAGGAGGTAATTGTCGGCAGCGATCTCGATGCAGTGAAAATCCTTCGCCTCCCAGCTATCTTCGATCGGGTTCGCGGAACGCTGCTCCAGCACATCCAAAATGTACTCCCGACTATAACGACGACCTGAAGCGCCGACTTCCCAAAACGTAGCTTCCGTCATCTTCTCGAAATCAAGGCGCGTCGTTCCAAATTCGGAGCGATGGAAAATGGGCTCCCGTTGCATGAGTTCTTTCATAACATCCAAAAGCTTTGGGTCAGTAATCAAAACGGGCTCCATATTTGACATGAAATCAGGCCTCGTTTTTAGCATTGGCAGCACTCAGCCGCGCCTGCACTTCAAACCGATTGTCCCAATACGGATTGTTCCCGCGCACCCACTGATAGAGACTTGAAGCGGGATAGGCAAGGAAGAAGAACAAACCCCAACGCTCGTATTGCCTTACGTGTTCATGCTCATGAGCACGCAAATGCTCAAGGTTGTGCGCGGTTAGGCCGATGACGACATGGCCGAAGGTTATGGCACAAAATGGCAGCCTATGCAGCAGGCGGAAGTCGGGTTTCACCTGCTGCGACAATGCGATTTCAAGCACGCCGCAAACGCTGTGAGCCTTGGCTCCGGCAAGGAGCAGAGGTGCCGCGAGAACCAAGCCAACCACCGAGCATGGCACCGCCCAGATATAGCGCACCAGACGAGGGAGAAACTTAGTGGCGTTAGGCATGGGAGATGGGCCTTGCGGCAAACGAAGACTCATGACAGCAGAAATCATGTCACCACCTGAAATCTTTCTTCTGTTCGCACCAGTTAATTTTTCGATAAAACAGTTCGAGTAGCCGGTAGTGTAGTTGCACGGTTACTAATCGCAGTAACCCAATTTCTCAAATTAGGGTAGTCACACAGATTAATCTCGGCCATATCCTCTAAAATTACCGACCATGGGTATAGCGCAATATCAGCGATAGAATATTCGCCACAGAGGTATTCTCGTCCATCAAGTTGTTGATTAAGGATAGAACAGTATCGAACGAGCTTGTCCTTATAACGCTGAAGAATGGCCTCGGAAATTTCCTAAGCATCTTTCAACATGTAATGGTACAACTCCACCATTGTGGGGCATACGTTGGCAACTTCAAACATCAACCATTTCACAACTTCAGCTCGATCAGTAAGGTCAGTTGGCAACAGTTTTCTGGTTTTTTCCGCAAGGTAATACAGGATTGCACCGGACTCAAAAGTGTAGTGCCATTGTCTGTATCAACAATAGCGGGCACGGTGGCATTAGGATTTATCGCGATAAAATCATCCGAAAATTTCCCGCCATTTTGTTTCTCCACGCATTTGACAGTATAGGGCAAACCGATTTCTTCAAGCATGATTGAAATCTTTCGAATATTCGGACTTTCGCTGTGCATTGTATAAAAAACAATCATTGGTGTGCTCCTATTGAAATGGATATGGTTGGGACTGTTGACGCATCTTGACCTTCCCATACAGGGAAGGTTTATATTGCTAAGTTACCAACCAATATAGTCGGAGTACGCCATGATTGAATTTAAAGTTGATGACATGACCTGTGGCCACTGCGCCGGGGTGATTACCAAGGCCGTCGCTGCGGTGGATGCGAAAGCCAAGGTAGCCATTGATATTCCCAACCGCACGGTACGCATTGACGGCAGCTCCCGGCAACAGGCGATTCAGGATGCGATTACCGAGGCGGGCTATACCCCGGTTCTGGTCGCCTGATTCAGGAACGCTGGACGCCGGAGAAATCAGCGCAACTACTCGAGCGCCAGCCTGTATCCAACCCCGGCCTCGGTAAGGAAGAAACGTGGCTGAGCCGGATTTTCTTCCAGTTTGTGGCGAAGCTGGCCCATGTAGATGCGCAAATAATGGCTGCTTTCGACGTGGGAAGGCCCCCATATTTCACGCAGAATTTGACGATGGGTCAGCATTTTCCCGGCATTACGGACAAGCAGTGCAAGCAGCCGGTATTCGATGGGCGTGAGATGCACCATTTGCCCACCGCGCATTACGCTGTGGTTGACTAGGTCGACACGCACCCCGCCAAACTCAACGACAGTCGCGCCTGCTGCGCCCGTCTTCTGGTGGCGCCTGAGCGCAACCCGTACCCGTGCCAACAACTCCCCAACGCCGAAAGGTTTGGTCAGATAATCGTCCGCGCCGGCATCCAGCGCCGCAATCTTGTCCATCTCGTGGGATCTTGCCGACAACACGATGATGGGCAGTTCCGACCAGCCCCGTAGATCGCGGATGAACTCGATGCCATCGCAGTCCGGCAGCCCCAGGTCAAGAATGACGAGGTCCGGTTTGCGCGTGCCTGCTTCGATCAACCCCTGCCGCACTGTTTCGGCCTCGTAGACCTGCCAGCCCTCAGCTTCGAGTGCGTCTCGCACAAAACGACGAATTTGTTTCTCGTCCTCAACGAGGATGGCGATGGGTGTGATCTCGTTCATTCTGGCTTTGGCCCCGCGTGTTCCGGACGCTCATCTTCGAGGAAGTCAGTGAGCGTCGGCGGCATGCCGCGCGGCAGCGTGAATATGAAACGGGCGCCACCCGCGGGAATGTTTTCCGCCCAGATGCGCCCTTTGTGGGCCTCGACGATGGCGCGGCAGATGGCCAGCCCCAAGCCCACACCTGGCGTTACCGACTCCCTTTCGCCGCGCGTGAATTTCTCGAATATCGCTTCTTCTTTTCCCGGTGGCAATCCCGGCCCATTGTCGCTGACCGAAATCTGGACTTCATAGCCTTCAATGCGCGCCTCGACCCGGATCTCGCTGCCCGGCGGCGTATATTTCGCTGCGTTTTCGAGTAGATTGCAAAACACGCGCTCGATCAGCACCGCGTCGAATTCCAGCAGTGGAAGGTCCGGAGGCAGCGCAACATGTATCCGGTGGCTGGACAATTGCTGTTCGCGTGCCTTGAGCGCGCTGCCGACCACCTCTTCCAGCGGCTGCCATTGCCGGTTGAGTTTGACGTCGCCTGCCTGCAGGCGGGCCATATCCAGCAGGTTATTGACCAGCGCGTTCATGCGGAAGGCTTGCTCCCGAATCGCGCCGGCCATTTCGAACTGCGCCCCGTTGAGCGCCGGTTTGGTGAGGGTGAGCGCATCAGCCAGGCCGACAAGGGCAGTCAGCGGCGTGCGCAAGTCGTGCGACAAAGCAGATAGCACTGAATTACGCAGCCGTTCGGACTCGATCCTCAGCGTCGCCTCCTGTGCCACCTGGATGTAATGGACGCGCTCCAGAGCAGTAGCAATCAGCGCGGCAAATGCATCCAGTTGGCGCCGCTGCTCCGGGATCATCAGCCAGCGCGGATTGATCGGCTCCACTGCCAGAACACCCCGCGTGCGCATCGGCGCAATCAGCGGCAAGTACAGCATTGGGCTGCCTGGTAAAGTGTCCGTGCCGAAACCGGCAGGCTCCGCATGATCAAAAGACCACTGGGCAATCCCATAGTCGATGGCGGAAACCGGTCCTGCATCATCGATCATTACAGGTGCTTGCAGCTTGTCGTGTTCGTCCGCCAGCAGAACACCCACCTTGACGCCGAAGGTGCTTTCAACAAACTTGTGGCTGAGGACAATAATCTGCTCCGGGAGCAATACTGCGGAAAGGTCCCGGGCCATTTCATAAAGCGCCCGCAGGCGCGACTCGCGTTGTGATGCCACACGTGCCTGATATTGGAGACTGGCAGTCAACTGGCCGATAATGAGCGCCACCGAAAGCATCACCGCAAACGTCAGCAGGTACTGCACATCGCTGACGGCGAACGACAGACGCGGCGGAACCAGAAAAAAATCGAACAGCGCAACGCTTACAAAGGAAGCCATAACAGCCGGGCCGCGTCCGAATCTGACTGCCACGAGGACCACGGCGAGCAGGAAAAGCATGACAACGTTAGCGAGATCGAAATAAGGCAGCACCTGGGTAGCCAGCACCGTCGTGGCCGCGCAGACAGCCACTGCCCAGACATAGGATGGCCAGGACGTTCCGGAGCCCTCACGCCATACGCGTCGTTCTGCCGGACTCCTCAGGCGATCCTCAGGCGATTCCTGTGCAATCTGGATCACATCCATATCCGACGACAATTGACCGATCCGGTCCGCAAAGGAACGTTTCCATGGCAGCCAGCTTTTCACGGAGTCCCGCCCGACGATGATCTTGCCAAGATTGTGACTGCGCGCATAGTCGACGACTGTCTCAGCCACATCCTGGCCGGCCAGGGTGGCAGTGTTGGCCCCCAATTCGTGGGCCAGTCGAAGCGTACTCAGGATACGTGCGCGTTCGGCTTCGGGAAGGCGCTGCAGCCGTGGGGTTTCCACGTACACAGCGTGCCAGTCCACATCGAGTTGGCTGGCGATGCGACTTGCGCTGCGCACGATTTTTTTCGAACCCCGATGCGGCCCCACACACACCAGCAAAGACCCCTTGGTCTGCCACACGGTCTCGATGGATTGCTCCAGCCGGTACGTGCGCATCTGATCGTCGACGCGGTCGGCAGTCCGCCGCAGCGAGAGTTCGCGCAGGGCGATCAGGTTGCCTTTGCGGAAGAAGTTCCGTATCGCTCCTTCGGCCTGCTGGGGCAGGTAGACCTTGCCCTCCTTGAGCCGCTGCAGCAGCTCGTCAGGCGTAATGTCAACCAGAACCACCTCGTCGGCCTGATCAAACGCCTTGTCCGGTACCGTTTCCTGCACGCGGATGCCGGTGATACTCCCCACAATGTCGTTGAGCGTTTCCAGATGCTGGACGTTGACTGTGGTCAACACATCAATGCCTGCAGCAAGGAGTTCCTCAATATCCTGCCAGCGCTTTGGGTGACGTGAGCCCTCGACGTTCGAGTGGGCCAGTTCGTCTACCAGGATAAGCGCCGGTTTGCGTTTGAGGGCACCGTCAAGGTCGAATTCACGCAAGATTTTTCCGCGATATTCAACCTCTCTGAGAGGCAGCACCTCCAGCCCATCCAGCAACGCCATTGTCTCGGATCTGCCGTGGGTTTCGACGATGCCAACCACCACATCACGTCCCTGGGCCCGGAGTTGGCGGGCTGCCGACAGCATCGAATAGGTTTTCCCGACACCAGCGGATGCGCCAAAGAATATCTTGAGCTTGCCCCGCTGGGCTTTCTCTTCCTCGCGCAGTATTTTGTCGAGGAGCGCATCTGGATTGGGGCGTTGATCGGTCATGTTAATCAGTATAAAGCGATATCCATCCCGTCAATGTAGTGCGCTCAGCGCCAGATTGAGCTGCAACACATTCACCCGTGGCTCACCCAATACGCCAAGCTGGCGGTCCTCGGTATGCTGTCGCACCAGCCGGCGTACTTCCTTGACAGGCAAGCCCCGCACCCGGGCCACACGCTGCACCTGATATTCCGCTGCGGCCGGGCTGATCTGAGGGTCGAGACCGCTGCCGGAAGCGGTGACGAGGTCCACCGGGATCGGTGCGGTATTGCCGGGGTCGGCATCGCGCAAGGCTTTCACCCTGGCTTTGACAGCATCGATCAAGGCCGGATTGGTCGGCCCCAGGTTGGAGCCGCTGGATGCGGCAGCGTTATCAGGCATAGGCCCCGTGGCTGAGGGGCGGCCCCAGAAATACTTGGGGTCGCTGAAGTTCTGGCCGATCAGTGCCGAGCCCATTGGCCTGCCGTCTTTCATGATCAGGCTGCCATTCGCCTGTTCTGGCATGAGCCCCTGGGCAATACCCGTTACGACGAGCGGGTAGGCGATGCCGGTGATCAGCGTGAGAACGAGGAAACTGATAATGGCTGGTTTAAGTTCTTTTAGCATGGCAATTCCTTTCCATTAAACCCATCCGAAGGTGACGAGAATCATGTCGATCAGCTTGATCCCGATGAAGGGAACGATGATGCCGCCGACGCCATAGATGAGCAGGTTGTTGCGCAACAGCACTTCCGCGCCGACAGGACGGTATTTCACACCCTTTAGTGCCAGGGGAATGAGGGCGACGATAATCAGGGCATTGAAGATTACCGCCGACAGGATCGCGCTTGCCGGCGTGGCCAGATGCATCACGTTCAAGGCAGCCAGCGCCGGATAGGTAGTAACAAAAGCCGCCGGGATGATGGCGAAATACTTGGCCACGTCGTTAGCGATACTGAAGGTGGTAAGGGCGCCCCGCGTCATCAGCATCTGTTTGCCGGTTTCCACGATCTCGATCAGCTTGGTGGGATTCGAATCCAGGTCCACCATGTTGCCCGCCTCCTTGGCAGCCTGCGTGCCGGTGTTCATCGCCACCGCCACGTCGGCCTGGGCCAGCGCCGGCGCATCGTTGGTGCCGTCGCCTGTCATCGCCACCAGGCGGCCCTGCGACTGATGTTCCCGAATGAGCTTGAGTTTCGCCTCGGGTGTGGCCTCGGCCAGGAAGTCGTCCACCCCTGCCTCGGCGGCGATGGCTGCCGCGGTAAGACGGTTGTCGCCGGTGATCATGATGGTCTTGATGCCCATGCGGCGCAGTTCGGCAAAACGCTCCTTGATGCCGCCCTTGACGATATCCTTGAGTTCCACCACGCCCAGCACCTTGGTGCCATCGGCCACTACCAGGGGCGTACTGCCGCGGCGCGCAGCATCATCAACCAGAGTTTGTACATCGTGAGGAAAATCGCCGCCCAGACTCTTCACATGGTCACGAATTGAATCGGACGCGCCTTTGCGGATCTGCCTGGCGTCCAGATTGACCCCGCTCATACGGGTGTGTGCGGTGAAGGGCACGAAAGTGGCACCAAGCTCATGAATGTTGCGTTCGCGCAACTCGAATTTCTGCTTGGCCAACACCACGATGCTGCGTCCCTCGGGCGTTTCGTCCGCAAGGGAGGCAAGCTGGGCGGCATCGGCCAGTTCACGCTCGGTCACCCCGCTGGCAGGGTGGAATTGGTTAGCCTGACGATTGCCCAGGGTGATGGTGCCGGTCTTGTCCAGCAGCAGCACGTCTACATCTCCGGCCGCCTCAACTGCACGGCCGGATGTGGCGATGACATTCTTCTGCATCATGCGCCCCATCCCTGCCACCCCGATGGCTGACAGCAGACCGCCGATGGTGGTGGGAATCAGGCAAACCAGCAGCGCCACCAGCACGGTGATCGTGACCGGCTGGCCTGCTTTCGCCACCTCGACGCTATACAGCGAAAAAGGCAGCAGGGTCACAGTGGCCAGCAGGAAAATGATCGTCATCGCCACCAGCAGAATGGTCAGGGCGATTTCGTTAGGCGTTTTCTGGCGCTTGGCCCCTTCCACCATGGCAATCATGCGGTCAATGAAGGCTTCGCCAGGGTTGACCGTGACGCGTACCACGAGCCAGTCGGACAGCACCGTGGTGCCCCCCGTGACGGCGTTGAAGTCGCCGCCGGATTCGCGGATCACAGGAGCCGATTCGCCGGTGATGGCGCTCTCGTTTACCGAAGCAACGCCTTCGATCACCTCACCGTCCGCCGGTATCATGTCGCCAGCTTCCATCAGCACCACGTCGCCGCGCCGTAAATCCGTGCCAGGCACGGAATCTAGCTGAGCGCCATAGCGCGGCTCGCGCAGTTTTTTGGCAAGTACCGTCTTCTTGGCGGCGCGCAGCGATGCGGCCTGGGCCTTGCTGCGACCTTCTGCCAGTGCCTCGGCAAAGTTGGCGAACAGCACGGTGAACCAGAGCCATAACGTGATTGCCAGAATGAAGCCGATCGGCGCTTCGCCGTGCCCACCCAAGGCCTGGAAGAACAGGATCGTGGTCAGGATGCTACCGATCCACACCACGAACATCACCGGATTTTTCATTTGCTGCTGGGGTGTCAATTTCTTCAATGCATCCCACAGCGCCTGCTTGGCGATCTCGCGATCGAACAGGGAAAAAGTCTTGCTTCTGCTGGTCATATCAATTCTCCTAAACAGCCCGCAATTAATGCGCGCCGATCATGGTCAGGTGCTCGACAATTGGACCAAGGCCCAACGCTGGCACGAAGGTCAGCGCCCCAACCAGAATCACTGTGCCGATCAACAGCCCGACAAATATCGGGGTATGGGTGTGCATGGTTCCTGCCCCCTCCGGAATGCGCTTCTTCGCCGCCAGGGAACCGGCCAGGGCCAGCACCGGGATCATCAGCCAGAAGCGGCCAAACCATGCCGAGAAGCCCAGTGCGGTGTTGTAGAAGGGCGTATTCGCGGAGATGCCGGCAAACGCGCTGCCGTTGTTGCCGACAGCCGACGTAAACGCATACAGAACCTCGCTGAAACCATGGGCGCCCGGGTTGAAAATGCTGCTCTTGCCTGCGTCCAGCATGACCGCCAGGGCCGTTCCACCCAGGATGATCAGTGGCGGGATCAGAATGACCAGGGATGCCATCTTGATGTCGAAGACCTCGATTTTCTTGCCCAGGTATTCCGGCGTGCGCCCGATCATCAAACCGGCGATAAATACCGCGATCACGGCGTAGATCAGCATGACGTACAGCCCCGATCCCACCCCGCCGAACACGACTTCACCGAGTTGTATTTGCGCCAAGGGCACCAGTCCGCCCAGGGGCATGAACGAATCGTGCATGCTGTTCACCGCACCGCACGAGGCGGCCGTGGTGACGGTGGCAAACAGGGCGGAGTTGACGATGCCGAAGCGGGTTTCCTTGCCTTCCATGTTGCCGCCGGGCTGGGTTGCGGAAGCGGTTTGGTCCACGCCCAGCGCAGCAAACGCGGGGTTGCCCTGCTGTTCCGAAATCTCCGCCACCGCCAGGAAGCCTGCGAACAACACGGTCATGGCGGCGAGGATGGCCCAGCCCTGGCGCGTATCACCCACCATGCTGCCGAAGGTGTAGCAAAGGGCGGCGGGGATCAGGAAAATCGCCAGCATTTCCAGGAAATTGGTTAACGGCGTGGGGTTCTCGAACGGGTGCGCAGAGTTGGCGTTAAAGAAGCCGCCGCCGTTGGTGCCCAGCTCCTTGATCGCTTCCTGCGAGGCAACCGGTCCAAGCGCGATGGTCTGCTCCTTCACGGTCATTTTTTCCGTCACCGGATTGCCGGTGGCGTCCTTCATCGGATTGCCAGCCGCGTCCAGCTTCGGCTGGTCATAACTGACGCCATCCACGAGGGGAACGGATTTATATTCCGAGAAGTTCTGCACCACGCCCTGGCTGACCAGCACCAGCGCGAGCAGAACTGACAGCGGCAGCAGGATGTAGACGATGCTGCGGGTCATGTCCACCCAGAAGTTGCCGATGGTTTCCGCGCTATGCCGGGCCAAACCGCGAATCAGAGCCACAAGGACAGCCATGCCACTGGCGGCAGAGAAGAAGTTCTGTACTGCCAGAGCCACCATCTGCGTGAGGTAGCTCATGGTGGATTCGCCAACGTAGCCCTGCCAGTTGGTGTTGGTGACGAAACTTAACGTCGTGTTGAAGGAAGAATCCGGGCTAATCGCACCGAAATGCTGGGGATTCAGCGGCAGCAAGCCTTGCAGCCGCTGCATGGCATATACCGCCAGCACCCCGAGCAGGCTGAACCACAATACGGCGAACGCATACCGGGTCCAGCGCATCTCCTCTTCGCGATTCACCCCGCACAGGCGGTAAAACAGATTTTCAGCAGGCGCCATCCAGCGCACAAACGCTGGCAGCTTGCCCTCGTAGACTCGCGCCATGTACCAGCCCAGGGGCTTCGTCAGGGCTAGAAGCACCCCGAGGAACAAGGCGATTTGCAGCAATCCATTCGCACTCATGAAAATAGCTCCGGTTTAAGCAATGCGACGACGAGATACACCATCAAGCCTATGGCGACGATTGCGCCTAATGTGTAAATCCAGGTCATGACGGCCTCCTTAGCTTTTCGCAGCCATGGACAAAAAGGGCCGATAGCCCAAAAAAGACCACAATAAGCCCGAGATAAAGTAAGTCCATTTGATTTCCCCCAGTGAAGATTCACTATAGGCATGCTAGATGGCAGGGGATAAAAATGGCCTAAAGATTGCGGGGAGATGTATAAAGATTTCGTAAAAACAGCTGGGAGGGCGTAGACAGTCGCAGCACCAGGCACTAACGTCGATTTCACCAAGGCAGTGGCTGGCGTGGATGCGATTGCCGAGGCGGGCTATATCCCGGTTCTGGTCGCCTGATTGAGGAACGCCAGCAATTTGTCGGCGTGGCGTTCCAGTTCAGCGGATGAATCATGCTCGCCGGGCAGGATCAGCAATTGCACGGCGTCACTGCTGCGTTGTGCATGGATTTCGCGAGCCTCGCTAACCGGGATAATAGTGTCGTCGCTGCCGTGGACCAGCAGCACCGGGCAACGGATTCGGGTAATGGTATGACGCGGCGCGATGGCATCGAAACGATGACCGATGATGTGCTGCACATAGCGTATGACATACCATCCGAACGGCATGTAGGGCACGTGACGGGCGGCCAGAAAGCGCCGCATCATGTTGGCCGGGTGAGAAAATGCCGCGACGCTGACCACGGCAACCAGATCCTTGCGGCGCGACGCCGCCAGCAGCACCGCGCCGGCACCGACCGAGTGCCCGAGCACGGCGATTTTTGCCGCATCCACTCCCGGCTGCTGCACCAGCCATCCCAGCGCGTAATCCAGGTCTTCGGCAAAGCGCGGCAGCGAAGCAAAGTTATCGTCATCACTGCGCCCATGACAGCGCGCATCGAACAACAGCACGGCATAACCCGCCTGATTCAGTGGTGCCGCCACCGGCAGCATCATCTCGGCATTGCTGCCCCAGCCGTGCAGCACCACCACTGCCGGAGCCCGCGCGTTATCGGCCGCGGGGATATACCAGCCGAACAGTTGTTTGTTGCGCGCGGCGGGGATGGAAACGGTCTGGTATGCCAGGCCGCGCAACGCGGGCGAGCCCTGCTCAGGGATGCGCGGCGCACGCAGGCTGTAGCGGATCAGCCAGTTTAAACCTGCAATGACGAGCGCGATTGCCAGCAGGGTGAATGCAACCGATGCGAGCGACATGTCTGTCAGGTTCAGTCGTGTTCCTCAACCCCGAACAGCGCCAGCTTGATTTTTCTCAGCTGGTCGCGCAGCTCGGCGGCACGTTCGAATTCAAGATTTCTGGCGGCGGTCAGCATGTCTTTTTCGATGCGCTTGAGGTCGCGGGTAAGGGTTTTTTCGTCCATCGCCTTGTAGCTGGCCAGGTTTTGCGCGGCCTTGAGTTCCTGACGTGCGCCGTCCATGTCGTACACGCCGTCGATGATGTCCTTGATGCGCTTGACCACGCCGCGCGGGGTAATGCCATGTTCCAGATTGAACGCAATCTGCTTGTTGCGGCGGCGCTCGGTTTCATCCATCGCGCGACGCATCGAGTTGGTGATGCGGTCGGCGTACAGAATCGCGCGGCCATTGAGGTGACGCGCGGCGCGGCCGATGGTCTGGATCAATGAACGCTCGGAACGCAGAAAGCCTTCCTTGTCCGCATCGAGAATGGCCACCAGCGAAACCTCCGGGATATCCAGCCCTTCGCGCAGCAGGTTGATGCCTACCAGCACGTCGAATAATCCCAGGCGCAGGTCGCGGATGATTTCCACGCGCTCTACGGTGTCAATGTCGGAGTGCAGGTAGCGCACCTTGATGCCGTGCTCGGCCAGATAGTCGGTGAGGTCTTCCGACATGCGCTTGGTCAGGGTCGTCACCAGCACGCGCTCGCCCAGCGCCACGCGCAGGTTGATCTCGGACAGCACATCGTCCACCTGACTGGTCGCCGGGCGCACCTCGATCTGCGGGTCGACCAGCCCGGTAGGACGCACCACCTGCTCGACCACCTGACCCTGATGCTGCTGTTCGTAATCCGCCGGAGTGGCTGATATGAACACGGTCTGGCGCATCACCCGCTCGAATTCATCGAAGCGCAGCGGCCGGTTGTCCATGGCCGAAGGCAGGCGGAAGCCGTAATTGACCAGGTTTTCCTTGCGTGCGCGATCGCCCTTGTACATGCCGCCGATCTGCGGGATGGTGACATGGGATTCGTCGATAAACATCAGCGCATGCGGTGGCAGGTAGTCGATCAACGTCGGTGGCGGCTCGCCCGGTTTGCGCCCGGACAAGTGGCGCGAGTAGTTTTCGATGCCCTTGCAGAAGCCTAGCTCGTTCATCATTTCCAGATCGAAGCGCGTGCGCTGTTCCAGACGCTGGGCTTCCACCAGCTTGTTTTCCTTGTAATAAAATTCCAGGCGCTCGCGCAACTCGACCTTGATCGCCTCGATGGCGCGCAGCGTGGTGCTGCGCGGCGTGACGTAATGGCTGGACGGATACACCGTAAAGCGCGCCAGCTTGTGCAGGATATGGCCGGTGAGCGGGTCGAACAGGGTGATGGACTCCACCTCGTCGTCGAACAGCGAGACACGCACCGCGTGCTCCGCACTTTCCGCCGGGAAGATATCCAGCACATCGCCGCGCACGCGGAACACGCCGCGCTTGAATTCGATCTCGTTGCGGTCGTATTGCATGGCGATGAGGCGTTGAATGGCGTCGCGCTGACCCAGCTTTTCGCCCTGGTGCAGATGCAGGATCATGCCGTGATAATCGACCGGATCGCCGATACCGTAGATGGCGGAAACCGTCGCCACGATCACGCTGTCGTTGCGTTCCAGCAACGCCTTGGTGGCCGACAGGCGCATCTGCTCGATGTGCTCGTTGATGCTGGAATCTTTTTCGATGAACAGATCGCGCGCCGGCACATAGGCCTCGGGCTGATAGTAGTCGTAATAGGAAACAAAATACTCGACCGAGTTTTCCGGAAAAAACTCGCGCATCTCCGAATACAGCTGCGCCGCCAGCGTCTTGTTGGGTGCCATGACGATCGCCGGACGCCCGAGCCGGGCGATCACATTGGCCATGGTGTAAGTCTTGCCCGAGCCGGTCACGCCGAGCAGGGTCTGGAATGCCAGGCCGTCGTTGATGCCTTCCACCAGTTTTTCGATGGCGGCTGGCTGGTCGCCGGCCGGCAAAAATGGCTGATGCAGACGGAATGGACTATTGGGAAAAGTGGCAATCACAGGTAAAATTCGCGCTTTCGTGTCATCAAAATAAACATTGCATCCTATCACGCCGGGTATTTGATTCTGCCCGCATTGCCAGCCCTAAGGACCCAAGTTGGAACTCTCGAAGCGCGTACAGGCCATCAAGCCCTCCCCCACCCTTGCCGTCACCGCGCGTGCAGCCAGATTAAAAGCAGAAGGCAAGGACATCATCGGCCTCGGCGCAGGCGAACCGGATTTCGATACCCCGCAACACATCAAGGATGCGGCAGTAGACGCCATTGCCCGTGGCTTCACCAAATACACCGCAGTGGGCGGCACCCCGTCCCTGAAGCAGGCGGTCATCAACAAGTTCAAGCGCGACAACGGGCTGGACTACACCGCCAAACAAATCCTGGTGTCATGTGGTGGCAAACAGAGTTTTTTCAACCTAGTGCAGGCGCTGATCAACCCCGGCGATGAAGTCATCATTCCCGCGCCGTACTGGGTTTCCTACCCGGACATCGTGATTCTGGCCGGCGGCAAACCGGTCATCGTCGAAGCCGGCATTGACCAGGGCTTCAAGATTACGCCGCAGCAACTGCAAGCGGCGCTCAACGCCAATACCCGACTGGTGGTACTCAACAGCCCCAGCAACCCGAGCGGTGCGGTGTACAACCTGGCCGAATTGACCGCACTGGGTGAAGTATTACGGCGCCACCCGCAGGTCATCATCGCCACCGACGACATGTATGAACACATCCTGTTGCAGGATGCGCCGTTCGTGAACATCCTCAACGCCTGCCCGGATCTCTATCCGCGCACCATGGTGCTCAACGGCGTATCCAAGGCCTATGCCATGACCGGCTGGCGCATCGGTTATTGTGCCGGACCGGAAATGCTGATTACGGCGATGGAAAACGTGCAGTCGCAGTCCACTTCCAATCCCACCTCGATCTCGCAAGTGGCGGCCGAGGCCGCGCTGAACGGTGACCAGAGCTGCATCCAGCCGATGCTGACGGCCTTCCGCGAGCGCCATGAATACGTGGTGGCCGCGCTCAACGCGATACCCGGCGTGAATTGCCTGCATGGCGGCGGCGCGTTTTACGCCTTTCCCGATACGCGTTCTGCCATCGCGCGGCTGCATCGTGAAGGCAAACTCGCCAGCGCCACCGACGTGGCGTTCAGCGAATACCTGCTGGAACAAGGCGGTGTGGCAGTGGTGCCAGGCTCCGCCTTCGGCGCGGAAGGTTATATTCGCCTGTCTTTTGCCACGTCCATGGACAATCTCAAAGCTGCGCTGGAGCGCATTCACAAGCTCCTCGCCTGAAACCGTATCCGCACCGCAGCATGAAAAAAGGCCGGTCACCCGGCCTTTTTTCATTTCCATCGCCCCTGTTTTAAAAACGATGGTTATATTGCACGCTGAGGATATCGACACTGTTGTCGTACGTGCCCACTAGTTTTCCGGTACTCGCACTGCCCATATTGATAGAGGAACTATTGATAAAGATGTGGGTGTAACCGGCATCCACCGAGGCAGCGCTGGAAAGCTTGTAGCTTGCCCCAACCGACAGCCAGGTACGATTGGCATCCGGAATGCGTGCGGTACGGTATGGGTCCGATACCGGCGACTGGTCATAGGCAATTCCGCTGCGCAGCTTGAGTTTGTCGGTGGCCTGGTAGTTGGCGCCCACCGAATAACGCAGCGTGTCATCCCAGTTTTCCGTAGTGAGCGCGACCAGTGCACCCGAGTCGCGCACGATACGCAACTCCTTGAAGCGGCTCCAGCGCGTCCAGGTCACGTCTCCCATTACCGCCCATTGCGGGTTGATCTGGTGGAAACCGCTCAATGAAACCGTTTCAGGCAAGGTCATTTCCGCACTGATCGGACCATTCAGCGCAGGCACGCCACCGCTGAATGTCACATCCCCCTCCAGCTTGTGGCGCACATCCGAGCGGTACGCCAGACCAAAGCGCGTTGCCGGATCCAGTTCGTACAACACGCCCAGATTGTAGCCCACACTCCAGTCATCACCCTTCACTTGCGCCAAGCCCTCGGCCACGCCCAGGTTGACTGCATTGGTGAGTTCCGCCTTGATGTATTGCGCATCCAGCCCTGCACCCACGGACAACTTGTCATTGATCTTATAGGCGAGCGAAGGATTGATATTGACGGTTTGCAACTCCGACTTGATCGCTTGAAAACGCCCCATCCAGCCCGGGTCATACTCGGTCTTGAGGCCGAACGGCGAGGAAATGCCGATACCCGCACGCAACTGCGGGCTCAATTCCGCCACGTAATAAAAATTGGGCACTGCAGCCCAGTACCCTGCGTCGCCACCACTATTACCCAGCGAACGCCCAGTCGCCGCTGTACTGGCCGTATTGGAAAACTCTATCGTCGGTTTGATGGCATGCAGTACCAGCGACATCTGCTGACCCGACAAGCGCGTCATCCCGGCCGGGTTAAAAAACAAAGTGCTGGCATCCTCTGCACTGGCTGCACCGCCCGCAAATGCATTGCCCAAGCCACTGGCGCTCTCCTCAATCAACGCAAATCCGGATGCTGCTGCAAGATTGGCCGTGGTTAGTCCGAACCCACTTATTAATGCTGCTATTACAGTTTTTTTAATAGTCATCCTCTCACCCCGATCTTATAAATTTGATGCACAAGAAACGCAATGCGCCAAGTCTTGATCCACCATCGCAGAAGTATACCCTCGGCACTACCTGATTTTTACAATCAAATGAGGGCAGCAAGAAGTTTTTGAGACGAGCATATTAACAAAACAGCCATAGCAAACGCATAACACAGTTGACCAAATGCCCTGCTTACTTTAACATTCGCGCTTCTCAATTCCCTGATAGCTCAGTTGGTAGAGCGACGGACTGTTAATCCGCAGGTCCCTGGTTCGAGTCCAGGTCGGGGAGCCAAAACACAAGCGCTTAGGCCATTCTTCGGATTGGCCTTTTTGCTTTTCCGAGTGTTCTGTATTGACTCGAGGCGCCACCTTGGGTCACACGCTCATCCACACGTCAAAGGAATCGACATGCAGGCAGACCAAGTTCTAAACCACTTGAAAAAACATGGGCAGCTTCTCGACTTGGAGATAGCTTCAGCAACCGGGATTGCACTGGCTCAAGTGCGCAAGACACTGGCTGACTTAACGACACGGGGAGAAATATCCCAGTGCAGCGTCACCCACTTCAATGGCAACAAGCGTATTGATGGTTTTCAGTGCAGGATTTCGGGCTATGTGCCGCCCGTCGCACCAGGTCGAAAGGCCGGGCCTACCAAAAGCGCCTCATCAGACTAGAAACGAGGAAACCATTGAAGATACGTCGGAGTGAAGCGGATCAAGGCCCCTGACCGCCAGCGACGATGGGTTCAAGAACGAACTCGGGCACAAGACGTTTTCGCTTCGAAGCCGTCTTGGCAGTCCAGGAGTCCAGCGGGTGATCCCTTCAGCGAGGGGTGATCCCAGTGGGTTTCAACCGATATTAAGGAGCAATACCAGTGACCAACGCACAACGCCGAGCAGCCGCTGCCCGCATGGCTGAAATAAATGGCAGCAAGCCTGAACCAACGCCCGGCAACGCGTTCTGCCCTCAAGAGGCAGGCGCGTATTACCTCACTGACGTGGGTACTGTGAGCAACACGATCAATCTGTTTTCCAAAGACCTCAAGCCGCCTGTTCACACCTACGGCATCATCACCGTTGATTTTGATCTGGATCCTGAGACCGGCAAATGGATCTGGTTTGATGGCGAGAAAAATCAATCCCCGCGCAAGAACCAGGATGGCTGGCGTCTTGGCAGCAGGAAGTTATATGACACACGCGAAGGCGCAGAGGCCGAGCTTCAGCGCGAGATGGTCAAAAACGGTGACCGGGTGACCAAGGTGCATGACCTGCCCGACGATATGACTGCGCTGAAAAAGATGCGTAGCGCCCACCATCCAGACCGCAACTCCGATGCCGATCAGGATCTCTATCAGGCTGTGGTCGAGAAGCTGGACAGGATGCGCTCGTTGAGTCAGTGAACCGTACCGAAGCCTGACCGATTCAGTACATAGTGGTGTCACCTGCCTATAGAGGAGAGCGGCATGTTAGTAGTAGAAGCAGTGAGCCCAAATGAATCAGCGCACTCAATGCGCAAACTATTCAAAACTTTAGAGTATCTTCGGGACAAAACGGGAAACCCCGACTTGTTAGTATTAGCGGTGCAGATACTTCTGGAGGTCTCCATGAGGGCGGAGACGCCGATGCCCGAGCTGGAGTCAGCCGTTGGGGTTAGCCAAGCTACCATCTCCCGCAACGTGGCAAAACTGGGGGACGGGGTGACCTTCAAGGAAAAGGGAGCGGGACTTGTGGAAGCCTATGAGGACCCCAAATACCGCAGAAGGAAGTTGGTCAAACTCACGCCCAAAGGCAGGCGTGTGGTGGACGAGCTGTACATCCTGCTCAACAGCTAAGAGGTTCCGCATGATTAAGAAAAGAGCAATGGTGTACTGCGGCTGACGGTTCTTAGACATGCTTGAATCAATCCAAGCGTGCCCACGATCCAGATCAACCGTGACGATTCACCCTGCAATCAATTTTTAATGGGACGTGCATGTCTGGTTTGGTCCAACTTCGCAATACAACCAACACAGAGCATCCCACGCCTATCATGGCCGAGTGGTACGTCTATATCCTCCAGTGCGCAGATCGCACCCTCTACACCGGTGTAACTACCGATATCACCGCACGCGTCGTCACCCACAACGCTGGCAAGGGTGCCAAATACACGCGTGGCAGGTTACCGGCAGTGCTGGTGTATCAAGAGAAAGCCAGTGATCGCGGAGCTGCGCTCAGACGCGAACATGCCATTAAGCAAATGCGTGCGGAGAAAAAGCGGCAATTATTTCGAGTGTAGGGTTGGCACGATGGCAACCATGCTTGAGCGAACGGGCTTCTCGTGATCCCCTTGAGGGTGGTACCAGCGTTCTGGGCATGAGTACGCCTGATCAATTTTCGATGCACGCCTGGATTTCTGGCTGTCTCCATTTGTCGGCCAGACGGGCTGTATAATCGCCACTTTTTTTGAGCATCCGCCATGTGGTTTAAAAACATCTTCGTTTATCGCCTTGCCTCTGACTGGGCCATGAGCGCCACGACCCTGGAAGAGAAACTCTCCCTTCACCCGCTTCAGGCATGCGCTGGCCTGGACAAGCAAAGTCGGGGATGGGTTTCCTGTCATGGGGATGATCGCCTGGTCCACGCATCAAATCGGCAGATGTTGATTACGCTTGGTGTAGAGCAGAAATTGCTGCCTGCATCCATAGTCAACCAGTTTGCCAAGGATCGCGTAGCTGATCTGGAAGCGCAGCAGGGCTACCGCGTTGGACGCAAGGAGAAGAAGGAGATCAAGGAACGAGTCACCGAAGAACTTCTCCCGCGCGCGTTTGCGCATCGGCGCATGACCTATGTGTGGATCGATCCGGTCAATGGTTGGCTGGTTGTGGATGCCGCCTCCCCGGCCAAGGCGGATGAAGCGCTGGAATTGCTGGGAAAGACGCTGGACGATCTACCGCTCAAACTGTTGCACACCCAGCGCTCTCCTGTTGCGGCAATGACGGACTGGCTCGCTGGGGGCGAATCGCCCGCTGGTTTCACCATCGACCGTGAACTGGAGCTCCGCTCCAGCGATGCAGGCAAGGCCACGGTGCGCTATGTCCGGCATGATCTGGAGGGCGATGAAATCCGTGCGCACATTGCCGCCGGCAAGACTGCCACCCGGCTGGGAATGACCTGGAATGACCGGATTTCTTTCGTGCTGACCGAACAACTCCAGATCAAACGGCTCGACTTTCTGGACATCATCAAGGAACAGGCCGAGACCCAGGCAGAGTCAGCAGACGAGATGTTCGATCTCGATTTTGCCCTGATGACTGGGGAACTGGCGAAGATGCTGGCTGATCTGGTCAACGCGCTCGGCGGCGAAAACCTGCAGCCGGCATGACTTGATTTACAAGTGAAATCAGCCAACCTCTCTATTCCCTCCTCTTAACCTATAGAATTGTGCTGGTCAGCACTTCATTACAATTCGTCAGAAAAGCCTCCTCGCCATGCAACCATCCGCCCCAATGACCCACCAGGAAATTCAGCAGCTGGAAAACTGGCTTGCATCACCCATGTTCAGTGGCAAGGCCATGCCGCTGGACCGTCTACAAGGCTTTCTGGCTGCCGTGGTGAGCTCACCTGACATCATCCTGCCAAGTGTCTGGATGCCGGAAGTGCTGGGTTGCGCGCCAACGTATGATTCGATGGAGCAGGCGCAGGCGTTCATGGATCTGCTGATGCGGTTTTACAATGAAGTAGCCAGTACACTCCCGGATAAGAAACCGCTCAAGCTGATCCTGAAGCCGAAGGTATCCGGGGAACCGGATATGGACTATCAATCCTGGTGCGAGGGCTATATTTCCGGGTGGTCGCTGTCGAAAGAAGAATGGCTGCGCCCTGGCAACGAACCGCTCAAAAAGCTGACCTTCCCCATTCTGTTTCTGTCCGGAGCATTCCGCGAAGCCGCAGAATTCAGCGGGCAGAAATATATCCCTGACGCTGACGACCTAAAAGTACAACAGGATTGTGTCGCGATGCTGCCGCAAGCCGTGACTGGCATATACAATTTCTGGCTGACGAAGCGCCGTCTGGCCCCCTCCCCCGCCCGACGGGAAACACCCAAGGTGGGGCGCAATGAATTATGCCCATGCGGCAGCGGTAAGAAATTCAAGCAGTGCTGCGGCGCCAACCGGATCGTTCACTGACAACTTTCGCGTGAATACCCCTTGCACACATGAGCTCGGCCCTCAGCCGGAAGAATTGCGTCAGACGGCGCTGTTCTGGTTGGCTGAGCCGGATGTCGCCCGCAAAGTCGAGGGGGTGGCGCTTCTGGCGCAAGCATGGATTGCCGGCAACGTCGTGCTGGATGCGCATGCCGCGTTGTCGCCACGATCCCCGTTACCCGGCCAACCGGATAAACCGGAACAGGTGGCACCGCGCCTGGTTAAACACCGCTCAATGAATACGCCGGAGGGGCGCGCTGTATTGATCCATGCGTTGGCGCATATCGAGTTCAATGCCATCAACCTGGCACTGGATGCCATTTGGCGATTCGCCGATATGCCGCTTGCGTATTACGCTGACTGGCTGCAGGTGGCGAAGGAGGAAGCGCTGCATTTCACACTGCTGAGCAAGCACTTGCAAAGCCAAGGGCATGTTTACGGTGATTTCCCGGCGCATAACAGCTTATGGGAGATGGCCGCCAAAACCCAGGGCGATATTCTGGCCCGCATCGCGCTGGTGCCCCGCACCATGGAGGCGCGCGGGCTGGATGCTTCACCACCCGTACGTGCCAAACTCGCGCAGGCGGGTGATATGGCCGCCGCAGCTATCCTCGATATCATCCTGCATGATGAAATTGGTCATGTCGGTATCGGCAACCGCTGGTATGGCTGGCTGTGCGAACAGCGCGGCCTGGATCCGGTCACCACCTACGCCCGCCTGGCCGCTGAGTACCGGGCACCGGTCATGCGCGGCCCATTCAATCTCGAAGCACGACGAGCAGCAGGTTTCAGTGAGATTGAATTGGCGGCGTTGGGACGGTCATGAACAAATTGAGCTGATGCCTTCGGGGTAGTATGGGGCTGAACAAAATCCTGTTGCAGTGAACCGGCAAGCTCATTTTGTCCAGATCGTGCCAAGCCGCTTTTCATCGAGCGCTTGCATCGCTCCCACCCGATGGGTGGTCATGCAATCGACACCTTCGCCAACCCGGATTTCAATATTTTCCATGACGCGGGCACACTCATCGTCATCTGTGCCAAACCATCCAGCCCGTTTGTGGAAGCCGACTGCTGGCTGGCGGCGGAAAACCTGATGCTGGCGGCCTGCGCCATCGGGCTGGGCAGTTGCGTCATCGGTTCTTCTGTTGCAGCACTGAACCTTCCGGAAGTGAAAGCGGAACTCGGCATCCCGGCAGAATTCAACGCCGTGGCGCCGCTCATTGTGGGCGTGCTGAGTGGAGAAACCGCTGCCACTTCAAGGAAGGAACCCTTGATTCTTTCCTGGAAAAAATGAGCTGAACCATTCGGATATGCGGCCTACTGCTCTGCGCAGACAACCGCCAGTCTCAGCCGACTATGTCGCCAGCCACAAGACTGGAGCCGGTTGTCGTGAAATTTGTACGCGCGGCCTTTCACAATGGCACTCCCACCCACACCGCGTTATTCCTTTAGCGGGGCTTCCTGGGGCTCTATACCCTCAATCTGGGGGATGCCTTTTCGCGGATGCTGCTTGATGGTCCGTTTCAATGCATCATCTCTCCAGGCGCTGTGGGCGCCGCTCTCCTGCGCCTCCAGTTCCTCCGTCAGGTTCTGCCCGGGCGGTTGCTGCTCGGCCTCCCCCCTGAAAATCGCATCTTCTGCCGTCAGCCAATCGTCGAGATCATGGCCAAGGACAGCGCCACGCTGCAGGTAGCGAAAATAGGCAGCTTCCCGAATCATGCGCTCGAGTTGCTCGAGGCTGATTTCTCTATCCGAAGGAACGTTGGAGCGACTTTCTGGAGTAATCGACGCACTTGTCTTATTAGCCATCTTTGCCCTTTCCGTAATTGACCAGAGAAATGAGAGATCGACGATGAATATTTATGTATATCCACTAGATAGTGTCGTCACGAGATAGCGAGCCAAAGCACCAAGCAGCGTATGCGGACTGCGGCCAGGAATGAGGAAGCGTTTTTAACGTAGCGCG
>NZ_BGOW01000030.1:0-47447 GCF_003851125.1 Sulfuriferula multivorans
GAGATGTCATGTCTTTGATAGGCCTCAGCCATTCGCGTCCACCGCAGTTTATGTAAAAAACTATTTTAACATATCACGTGACGACACTGTCTAGTGTCCGGTTAAGAATTGAATAGATTCAGTTGGTTGCTGAAATCGGTGTTTTCTGCCCGACCGCTGACGCCCTGCAAGGCTTGCTGGATGGACATTTTCTCGAACAGCGTGACCGACAGTATCTGTAGCAAAGTGTAGAGCGAAGCGTCCAGATCGAGACGTTTTTTGATGATGGCGACGAGTACGTAAACAGACACGGCGATCCAGATTTGCGACTTCACCCATTCTCGGATGTGCCATAGAAACGTTGGATACGAAGATGCTGCTTGATCCATTTGAAGAACAACTCCACCTGCCAGCGGCTCTTGTAGAGCGAGCAGATCGTTGCCGCAGGCAACGTAAAGTTGTTGGTCAGAAACACCAGCGTCTTGCCGCTTTCCGGGTCTTTGAAACGGATGCGCCGCAACGGCACGGGGTAGTCCCGTTGGGTGTAAAACCCATCGAGCGCAATCGTCTGGTCACAGACGATGCCTATGCTCCGGTCCGTCTTGGCGGAGTATATCCGGTGCGCATCGAGATTCGACTTGGCGCGAGTCACGAAGAACGCACCAGCCAGATGCAAGCGATGCAGACGCACGAAATCGACATACGCACGATCCATGACGTAGATGGCGCCCGGTTCCGGGATCAGCAAGTCGAGCGCACGCACGTCGTGCATCTTGCCATCCGAAACATGAATGAAGCTGGGAATGCTGCCGCGCAAATCCAGCAGGGTATGCATCTTCACCGCGGCCTTGGTCGTTCTGAAATGCGCCCAGGGAAACACCGACAGGCACAGATCGATGGTGGTCGAATCCAACGCATACACCGTATTGGTCAAGTCCAGCCCCATGTCTTCGCTGGCGTAAAGCGTACGGGCTTGGGCAATCAAACGGTGGGCGAATTCGGCATAGATACGCCAGTCGCGTCCCTCGTTGGCATCGGCCAGCGTCGAACGAGATACCGCGCTGCGGATGCCTATGTGGTACAGCTTGGCGGACTGCGCCGACAAGCAGGCTTCGATGTCGCGCAAACTCTCGCGATAGGTGAGTTGAGCGAAGGCCAGAATACGGAAGTGTTCTGCACAGGGCAGGGTTCTGACGCGATAGTCGCCTCCATGCCGGGCTACGATGCGGTGAAAGGTCTTCCATGGCAGGAAGTCCATAACTTGGGCGAACAAGGGCTTGCCAACGTACATCGCAATCTCCGGCAGCAGGAAAGCTGCCAGACTGCACGAAGGCTGGTTCGCCGTTCAAGTCAGAGACACTATAAAAATCTCCGAATGCAGCATCAGATAAGGATTCCAGAGTCATGGGGTCGTTTTTAACCGGACACTAGTGTTGTATATCATAAAAAAATAAGCTTGCTGAGATTCCGGAATTTGTCCTGTGTCCAGTTCGATGACGTTGTGTATGGCCACTCCTCCCACCACGTGAAGGGTATTGAGGTGTACCGCGAAAAACCCGTGCTGTATGGCTGCGGCGATTTCCTCAACGACTACGAGGGCATCAGCGGCCACGAACAATACCGTGGCGAGCTCGCCTTGATGTATTTCCCCACCCTGGAAGCAACCCGGCTGATAGGCATCTTGACCGACGGCGACGCTGAACCGGGAGGGGCGACAGTTCGGCACGCGGGTGGTCAGGCTGGCGGAGCAGGATTTGTTGCTTGATTGGCGCTAGCGGCGGTTCATGCGTCCTGTTGCGGCGGGATGCCAGACCTGAAATGCGCTTCCAATTCCGCCTGCAGCAGCGCCTCCTGCCCCTGATAGATGGGCGAATGGTGAAACGGCACTACCGATTTCACCCCGGCCTGATGCGCGAGCCAGCCCGCCTGGGCGGCGGTGAGGTGGTATCTGTCCCGGGCACGCGCGGCCAGTTCCTGTGCGAACACCGCCTCGATGAACAGCTTGTCGGCGTCTCGGGCCAATGCCTCGATACGCTTAGCATTACGCTCGTGATAGACCGCGTCAGTCACGTAAGCGAGCTTGAACCCGGGGGTAAGCCGTAGGCACGGCATGAGCTCGCCCAGTGTGATCAACCGGCCTTCCGGGCCCGCGATCTGGCTGTCCGGCGCACGGCCTTCCAGCACCGCCCGCTTGAGTCCCTGCAGCCACGGGCCTACCGGCAGCCCCCGCTCGGCCAGACAGTTTTTCCAGACGTTGACATGCTGCTTCTCCTCCAGGACGAAGGCGAGGCAGGGCGTGTGGTGGTCGAGGAAGGTGCAGCGCACGCGAAAGCCGGGCGCATCGAGCAGGATCCAGTCGTTCAGGCTGAGCTGTGCCTCCGCCTCGCGCCGGAAGGCATGGCGAACGCGGAATACCGCCTGTCGCGCGGCGCCATCCTCCGCCAGCTCGGTCGCGGTGATGGAAAAGTCGTTGTCGTAGCGATGCACCAGATTCCAGGTATAGGCCGAGAGCTTCGCCTGCACCTGATCCAGAAAGCCCGGTGGGCCATACAGACGCACGTTGCGCTCGCGCCCTAGGCAGATGCGCAGGAACCAGTCGAAACCCATGAAGTGATCCATGTGACAGTGGGAGACAAAGATGTCGGACACGCGCAGCAGCTTGCGCGGCGGCAAGGCGTGGATATCGCCGAGGTCGAACAGCAAGGCACTGCGCTCGAACAGAAAATCCACGAACAGCGCGGGATCGCCGAAGGGATCGTTGACGAGATAGGGATGAAACGCAGGCCGCATTCAAATCTCCAGCAGTTTCCTCGCCCAGGCCGGGACAGGCTCAGGATTGGCCAGGTCATTATTGCTTAAGGCCGCTGCAATGAACAATCTGGTCTAAACTTTTAGCATAGCCGGTGCAGAAACCGCCGGGTGGTCAAGACCGCACAAGCAAACCTGCTGCAACGCGGCAAACGGAGGTGCCGGAATGTCCAAGCGCTCGCTTCCCCTGTCCAAGGTCTACGGTCTGCTCGAACCGGGACCGGTAGTGCTGCTCACCACGGCACACAAAGGCAAAATCAACGTGATGACGATGTCGTGGCACACGATGATGGAGTTCGAGCCGCCGCTGGTGGGTTGCGTCATCAGCGGCCGCGACTTCAGCTTCACCGCCCTCAAGGCGACGCGGCAATGCGTGCTCAACATCCCGACGGCGGAGCTGGCGGCAAAGGTGGTGGGCTGCGGCAATACCTCCGGCCGTCTCGTGGACAAGTTCGAGACCTTCGGCCTGACGCCGCTACCGGCGGCGCTGGTCGGCGCGCCGCTGATTGCCGAATGCTACGCCAACCTGGAATGTCGTGTGGTCGATACGCGCCTGGTAAATCGCTACAACTTCTTCGTGCTCGATGTACTCAAGGCCTGGATCGACCCGGCCTGCAAAGACCCGCGCACGCTCCATCACCGCGGGCAAGGCGTTTTCATGGTGGCCGGCGAGACCATCAAGCTGCCATCGAAGATGAAGTAGCTGCCGCCGTCGGCGTTTGTCGCCGATGATGAAAAACAGGGTGCCGGGGAACTGGCCGGTGGGGTGGTAATCATTGAGGCTGTAGTAGTTCTGACTTGATCTGACATAAGGGTCAGCGCAAGCTGGCCTTTTTCTTTTTCATCTGTTGCGCCATTTCTGCGCCACTGGGTCTCCAGCCAGGGGGCTGCATTGTCACACCTCCGCAAACGTGCCCAGCCAAGTCCGGCACCAAAGTACTATCAACTCGCATACCCAGTGCCTCACATACACCGTATTTATGTGTAAAATAGCCAGCTGTTCGCCGCCCTGGCTGACTTCAAAATACTTCATCCTTGCCAATAGACTAACCAAGTTTCGCAAGAACACCCCTCAGGAGAGATACCAGACATGACTTCTACGGGAACGATTCTCGTCGCTATCGACGGCTCCAAGAATTCCATCATTGCAGCGGGGGCCGCAGCCCAAATGGCTAAAATGCTTAATGCCCATCTTGGCCTGCTACATGTCCTCGATTCTCCACCCTTCGCTTTCTGGGCGGGTGTCCAGGAACAGATGAAAGATGATATCCGGCATCAGGCTGAGGCCACGCTGAAAGACATCTCCGAGAAAATCAGCGCAAGCTGCCATATCATTCCCGAGTTCTACCTTATGGATGGCGTACCCGAAGAAGAAATTCTGCGCGTCGTCAATAAAGATGAAAAAATTCTTATGGTTGTCATCGGACGCGCAGGCATTGCCACCGAGAAAAAAGCCCATCCCAGCCTTAGAAAAGCTTCCGGTCGTCTGGGTATGCGACTTTCCGAATTGTTGCCTATTCCGGTGGTAATTATTCCTCCTGATATTGCACTCAACCGGATTTGCCCGGATATGGCTTCCAAGGCTGGCGAATCCGATAAAGCATAGATCAAATTTAAAATAACAGGCATACAGCTTATGGACATTTTCCTTCCTATCGCACACATGGATGTCAACCTCTGGTTGATCCTGTTTTTTGGCGGCATTGTCGGATTTCTTTCAGGCCTGGTCGGTGTTGGTGGCGGTTTTCTGATTACCCCCCTGCTCATCTTCGTGGGCGTACCGCCCATCGTTGCAGTCGCTACCGGTGCAGCACAGATCGCAGGCACGTCAGCGGGTGGCAGCTACGCCCACTGGCGCCTGGGAAATATCGACTTCAAAATGGGGATCTTCCTGCTTTGCGGTAGCTGGATAGGTGGTGGCGGTGGCGTGTACCTCGCCAAACTGTTACAGGAGAGCGGGCAGTTCGGCAACATTGTGACTTTTCTGTATGTCGGTTTGCTCGGCTTCATCGGTTCCAGCATGCTGGTCGAATCCATCAGTGCAATCCAGCATGCCGGCAAACCGGTCAAGAAAAAAGAAGGCGGCCTGGGTGCCAGGCTTGCCATATGGCTGGAAAATCTGCCTGGTCAGATGGATTTTCCGGCTTCGCAGCTACGCGCCTCGGTAATTCTTATTTTCATTTTGGGCGCTGCCGTAGGTGTACTGACATCGCTGATGGGCGTCGGCGGGGGGTTCGTCATGGTACCGGTGATGATTTATATGCTCAAAATGCCCACTAAAGTCGTCGTCGGTACGTCGCTATTCCAGCTGCTCTTTACGACGGCAGCCGTGGCGGTCATGCAAGCGGGCGTCAATCACGCGGTGGATCCGTTCCTGGCCCTGATTCTTATTTTCGGGTCGGCATTTGGTACGCAATGGGGTACAAAAATAGGCATGCGGCTTCCCGGTGAGAAACTGCGGCTGATCCTGGCACTAGTGGTAGTCGCTGTAGCCGTGAAAATGCTGATTGGGCTTTTGATTACTCCCCATGAGGTTTATTCCATGACGAGGTCTGCAGTATGAAGCACTTTACCCTGGCTATCGCTTTTATGGTTTTCTTGCTGCAGGCAGATTTTTCAGCAGCCGAAGACAATCTCATCACCCAGCTTGACTCGGATCATGTCGACATCACAGCTCATTTTACCGGCGAGCAAATACTGGTATTCGGAGCCATTGCCAACAAAGGCGACGTGATCATCAAGGTGACCTCACCGGCACAAAGCGTGGCCATGTCGCAGAAAGTTCAAAGCGGACCGATTTGGCTCGATAGCGGAAATATTACCGTCAAAAACACACCGGGCATCATGTACCTGCTGTCCAGCCACCCCATCGTTCAGATTGTGGCGCCGCAGGAATTGAAGAAATATGGCTTAAGCCTGGAAAGCGGGTTGGAAGGCAGCGTGCTTGAGGGATCGACGCACGGCATGGAAGACTGGCGGACGGCTTTTTTACGGCTCAAGCAATCCAAAAAATATTACAAGGAATTCGATAACGCCGTGACTGTAGTTGGCGATCGGCTTTTCTTTTCCAAGCTCACGCTGCCGGCCAAGCTGCCATTGGGTGAATATGCGCTGGACACGTACCTGGTGCGAGGTGGAAAAGTCACGGCGCACCAATACAGCAAACTGGAAGTGCGCCAGGTACAGTCAGAACTGTGGGTATCCAATTTTGCCCATCAGAATCCCTGGGTGTATGGGGCTTCATTCACGCTTCTGGCCATCGCCATAGGTTTGGCGCTGGGAATCATGCTACGCCGCAACAGCAATACGGACGATTGATTTAGCAGGTGTCGAACAAGCTTTGCCGCACCGCGACTGGCATCGGTTACTGAGCAAAAAAGCTCAGCACTTCGGTGAGTTCGCGACTGCGCCGCATTGGCGGCAGGCTTTGCCAGATGCGCCGTCCGTAAGGTTTGGAAAGCAGCCGCGGATCGCAGATCATCAATACGCCGCGGTCAGCTTCGTCGCGAATCAATCGGCCTGCTCCCTGTTTGAGGGTAATCACCGCATGGGGAAGCTGATATTCCATAAAGGCGTTCCCTCCGGATTGATTGATATGGCTGATACGCGCGGCCAGCACCGGATCATCCGGTGGTGCAAAAGGCAGCTTATCGATCACCACCAGTGACAGCGCCTCCCCCTTGACGTCCACACCCTCCCAGAAACTCTGACTGCCAAGCAATACGGCATTGCCAAGCTGACGAAAACGCTCGAGCAGTTCGGTGCGGGATTGCTCGCCCTGCATGAGAATGGGATATTCCAGCCCCCTTTGTTCGAAGGCCTGTTGCAACAAACCATGTGCCTCTTTCATCGCGCGTAACGAGGTAAACAGCAGAAAGGCCCTGCCTTGACTGGCGGCAATTACCGGCAATGCCGCCTCGACTACGGCACCGGTATAAGCCGGCGTGTTAGGCTCGGGCATATCCGTGGGGACATAGAGCATAGCCTGTTGGTCATAATCGAATGGACTGTCCCAGGACACGCTGGTCGCTTCCATGAGCCCGAGTTGCTTGCGGTAGTGGGCAAAATCACCTTTTACAGACAGCGTTGCTGAAGTAAAAATCCAGGCGCGTGCACTCCCCTCGATCTGCTTTTTGAATATCTCTGCCACCGACAGCGGGGTGGTATTGAACCCCAATGCGTGACTGAATACTTCCACCCAACGCACACTCTCTGCAGGGGTTGGCTCCTGCCACTTGGCATACATGTTTACCAACTCGCGTGCGCGCTGCCAGCAGCTCTCCAGGCCCGGTGCACGTTGCGCTTGCGTTTCCAGGTGCGCCACCAGTTCATCCAGAGCAGCGCCCGCCTCGACAAAAGCCGCTTCAAACCCGCTGCGGTCGCGCACTTTCTCCAGCGGCCAGCGTCCGCTATCCTCACTGAATATCAAACGCAAATCGCGTGCTGCCTTGTCCAGCTTTTTCGCTGCCTCGGGGAGTGCCGCGTAATCCTTGCACGACTGCACCGCTTCCAACCGTGCATCCCGTGCCAACTCGACTAACTGGCCGGTAGTCAGGGTTTCACCAAAGAATAACCCGGCAGTTTCAGGCAGCTGATGTGCTTCATCGAATATTACTGTATTGCATGCCGGTAGCAGTTCGGCCACACCTTCATCACGCAGCCAGACATCCGCAAAAAACAGATGATGATTGACCACGACAATATCTGCCTCAAGCGCTTTTTTGCGCGCTTCCAGCACAAAGCATTTTTTGTGATGCGGACAATCACCGCCCAGGCAATTTTCCCGGCTTGAAGTGACGTAACGCCAGATGTTGGCATCTTCGGCCACGCCATGCAGTTCTGCCTTGTCACCACTGCGACTGGATTCAGCAAAACGGTTCACTTGCTCGAGATGCGCCACATCTTCGCGCGACATGAAGCGACCTTCTTCACGTGCACGTTCCAGGTGGTAGTGACAGACATAATTGGCCCGACCCTTGAGTAGTGCCACAATGGCAGGCACTTTAAGAGCATTCCGCACATTAGGCAGATCGCGCCGATAGAGTTGGTCTTGCAGGTTTTTAGTGCCGGTAGAAATGATGACTTTGCCGCCATGCAGCAATGCAGGGGCAAGGTAGGCGAGGGTTTTTCCGGTCCCGGTGCCGGCTTCGGCGATGAGTACGCCACGAGACTCGATGGTCTGTCCAATGGCCTTGGCAAGCTCCAGTTGTTGCGCGCGTTCCCGGTAACCTGGAATTGTTGCTGCAAATACGCCCTCGGCGCTGAATACGGTTGCCAGGTCGTTCATCATGTATGGCTATTCGGATAAGCATGCATGTTAGCACGCCGTATACCCAACTTCACCTGCCAATGCGCCTTTGGCACATATGAAAACCCGGCTAAATTTGGGAAACCGTCTACAGATTCGGGACAAACCCCGGTTGAAGCAAAATCTGTAGTTGTTACAGACACCCTTAAATATCGGCAACCCAGGTCTGGATACGCAGCATGGCGCGGATGCGTGTGACTGCCTGACCATGTAACTGGCATACCCGCGATTCGGAAACACCCATTACCACGCCGATTTCCTTGAGGTTCATTTCCTGCTCGTAATAGAGCCCCATCATCTGTTTTTCGCGTTTTGGAAGGCGTCCGATGGCGTCAATTACCGCGCCACGAAAACCATTATCGATCATGCTTTGCAGGGGGTCGCTGGAAGTATCCATATGATTCCGGTCGAGGAAATTGGAGTGTCCTCCGGCTTCATGGAAATCTTCGTAATAGAGCAATTGGTGCCCACCGCCTTCGCACAGCATAAGCTGGTACTCGGCCAGGGTCAGCTTGAGATGCTTGGCAATTTCGGTCTCGCGCGGAGCCCGTCCAAGACGTTGCTGCAGCGCGCTGATTGCCACTTCGATTTTGCGCATGTTCTGACGTGCGGTACGCGGCATCCAGTCATTACTGCGCAGCTCATCCAGCATGGCACCGCGAATACGCTGCACGGCATAGGTTTCAAATTGTGCGCCGTTGGTTTCTTCGTAGCGGTTCACCGCATCCAGCAGGCCGATCATTCCGGCCTGTACCAAATCGTCCATTTCGACGCTGGGCGGCAATTTCGCTTTCATGTGATAAGCCAGGCGCTTGACCAATAAGGCATGCTGCGCAATATGGTTATTTTTGCTGGCGATTTCAGTGATGGCTGGCATGATTAAATCCTCCCTCTGGATTAAATCGGACACAGATCAGGGCTGGGGTAAAATGATAGAATGTCGTTAGCACGCTACTGGCAGCACAAACCATACGGTGCACAGCGTGGTGTATCGCATTCAGGATCATTTCCGTCCCCCCTTACACGTCTCGATTCAGTTTGCCAGTGGGTTCACTGGTTGTATGAATATTGACGTTAATCCCCGGAACTGCAAATCAGCGTAGCTCGGTATTTTTCGTAGGTAACAGCGGCGGTCTTCCTGTAAGTGTTTGTCTTACATTGTCAGTATTTTTGGCCGCCTCAATTCACCGCATGCAACGCTACATAACTTTTTATTATTTCCACATCCGCCGCCATTACTTCAAAACGCTGCGGCAGGCGTTCCAGGTCTTCCATGCTTGCCGGGCGTTCTGGATTACGCCCAAGCGCCTCTTGTATGGCGTCTTCGAATTTGGCTGGCAATGCAGTTTCCAGACACAGCATCGGCGTGCCCGGCTCATGATATTCCAGCGCGACCTTGAGACCATCTGCGGTATGCGTATCAATCATCACGCCGTATTTTTCCCAAGTATCGCGAATGGTTTCCATACGGCTTGCGTGATTGCTGGAACCGGATACCAGCCCGTATTCTGCCACCTTTTCGAACAAACCTTCCTGGTTCAGATCAAATGCGCCGCCCTGGTCCACCTCACCCCACCACTTACGCAATTGGGTTCCGTCGCGCCCGCTCAGGTCGGCGACAAAACGCTCGAAGTTGGAGGCCTTCGAGATATCCATGGACGGACTGCTGGTATGGTAGGTGTTCGCTGCACCGCGTGGACGATAGACACCGGTTTTGAAAAATTCATCGAGGACATCGTTTTCGTTGGTGGCCACAATCAGGTGCTTGACCGGCAGCCCCATCATGCGAGCAATATGCCCTGCGCAGACATTGCCAAAGTTGCCCGACGGCACCGAGAAATTCACTTGCTGGTCGTTGCTGTGAGTGGCGGCAAAATAGCCTTTGAAGTAGTACACGATCTGCGCGGCCACGCGCCCCCAGTTGATGGAATTGACCGCACCGATTTTATATTGTGCCTTGTAGGCATGATCGTTGGACACTGCCTTGACGATGTCCTGGCAGTCATCAAACACACCCTCAACGGCAATATTGAAAATATTCTGGTCTTGCAGCGAAAACATCTGTGCAGTCTGGAAACGGCTCATCTTGCCGTGCGGCGACAGCATGAACACACGGATGCCGTGTTTGCCGCGCATGGCGTATTCGGCCGAGGATCCGGTATCGCCGGAAGTAGCCCCGAGAATATTGATGTTCTGGCCAGCTTTATCGAGCACATACTCGAACAGGTTGCCCAGCAATTGCATGGCCATGTCCTTGAACGCCAGTGTAGGACCATTGGACAGGCATAGCAGGTGCAAACCGGGTTCCAGGGTATGCAACGGTGTGATGTCTGCAGCGTTTTCGTCTGGGCGTGTGTTGCAGTACACCTCGGCGGTGTAGGTCTTGTTGATGATGGCGCGCAGATCTTCAGCGGGAATGTCGTCGGCATAACGCGACAAGATTTCGAACGCCAGTTCGCGGTAACTCATACCGCGCATGCGTTCCAAATCATCGAGAGAAAACTGCGGATAGGTCTCCGGCAAATACAAGCCTCCATCCGGCGCGAGACCGCCCAGCAATATTTCGGTAAATGTTTGTGCAGGCGCTTTGCCGCGCGTGCTGATATAACGCATGACCATGGAATTTACCTCAGAAGCCCTTTTGCCAGTCTTGCGAAACTATTTGCCCAGTTGTTCTACGCGAATCCGTGCAATTTTTCCGCAAATCGCCGGGAGTGCCTCGATTTTAGCCATCGCTGCGTTGATGTTCTTCTCCATACTTTGATGCGTCAGCATGATGATGTCCACTTGCTCCTCACCCTCATGCGGCTCTTTTTGCATCATCGCATCGATCGAGATATCCAGATCGGCCAGAATGCGCGTTACATCGGCCAGCACCCCTGGCTTGTCCAGCGCGCGCAGACGCAAGTAATATGCAGTGCGCACTTCATCCATCGGCAGAATGGGCTCGTCGGAAAGTGCGTCCGGCTGAAACGCCAGGTGCGGCACGCGATTATGCGGATCGGCGGTATGCATGCGGGTAACGTCAACCAGATCGGCTACCACCGATGAGGCCGTAGGCTCAGCCCCGGCTCCGGCACCATAGTACATCGTCGCTCCCACCGCATCGCCTTTGACCAGAATGGCATTCATCGCGCCATCCACATTGGCGATCAGGCGTCGTGCCGGGATCAGCGCGGGATGGACGCGCAACTCGATACCCTTGGCGGTACGTTTGGTAATGCCCAACAGCTTGATGCGATAGCCCAGTTGTTCGGCATACTTCACGTCATCGCCGGTGAGTTTGGTAATGCCCTCGATGTAGGCACGGTCGAATTGCATGGGAATGCCGAACGCAATCGCCGACATGATGGTGAGCTTGTGTGCGGCGTCCACACCTTCCACGTCAAAGGTGGGATCCGCCTCGGCGTAGCCCAGGCGTTGCGCTTCTTTCAACATTTCGTCGAAGCCGGCTCCCTTGTCGCGCATCTCGGTCAGGATGAAATTGGTTGTGCCATTGATGATTCCGGCTATCCATTCGATACGATTGGCGGTGAGGCCCTCGCGGATTGCCTTGATGATGGGGATACCGCCACCGACAGCCGCCTCGAACGCGACCATCACGCCTTTTTTCTGCGCTGCGGCAAAGATTTCTGTCCCGTGATTGGCGATTAGCGCCTTATTGGCGGTGACCACATGTTTGCCGTTTTCGATCGCCCTCAGTATCAGCTCTTTGGCTGGGCTGATCCCTCCCATCATTTCGACCACGATGTCGATATCCGGGTTATCCACCACTGCAAACGGATTATCAGTGAGCACCAGACCGGCCGATGCATAGTGCTTTGCCTTGTCGAGATCTCGTACTGCGGCCATCGTCACACGAATCTCGCGTCCGGCGCGGCGGGTGATTTCTGCCGCATTACGACGCAACACGGTAAGCGTTCCGCCACCGACCGTGCCCAGACCGAGCAGGCCTACATTCATTGGTTTCATTACTGTTTTTTCCATTATTGTCAGTTGGCGGTGCCGTGTTGTTTACGATAGCTTTCGAGGTAACGCGCAATGCGTTCGATGGCTTCGCGCAGATGGTCTTCATGAGGCAGGAAGACCACGCGAAAATGATCTGGCTGGTGCCAGTTGAAACCACTGCCCTGCACTACCAGAACGCGTTCTTTTTCCAGTAGATCAAGAATGAAATCCTGATCATTCTGAATCGGATAGACCTTGGGATCGAGACGCGGAAATAGATACAGCGCTGCTTCCGGCTTGACACAGCTCACCCCGGGGATGGCGGTAAGCAGATCCCAAGCCAGGTCGCGCTGACGGGTAAGGCGACCATCGGGGGCCACCAGATCATTGATACTCTGATATCCACCCAACGCAGTTTGAATTGCATACTGGCCCGGCACATTTGAGCACAGGCGCATTGACGCCAGGATGCCCAGGCCCTCGATATAATCCAGTGCATGGCGTTTGTCACCTGATATCACCATCCAGCCCGCACGATAGCCGCAGGCGCGATAATTCTTGGATAAGCCATTCAATGTGACACACAGCACGTCCTCGGCCAGCGAAGCGATGGAGGTGTGGCTGCGGCCATCATAGAGAACCTTGTCGTAAATCTCGTCTGCGTAAATGATGAGTTGATGCTGACGGGCGATTTCCACAATCTCCTTGAGCAACTCTGCTGGATAGAGTGCGCCGGTGGGATTGTTCGGGTTGATCACTACAATGGCGCGGGTGTTGGGTGTGATCTTGGCGCGAATATCCGCCAGATCCGGCATCCAGCCGGCGCCTTCGTCGCAAATATAGTGACGCGGCGTGCCCCCGGCCAGACTGACTGCTGCCGTCCACAATGGATAATCCGGGGCCGGCACCAAAACCTCATCGCCCGTATTGAGCAGGGCCTGCATGGCCAGCACTATCAGCTCGGATGCCCCATTGCCGATGATGATGTCATCAATATGTACCCCGGCGATATTTTTGCCCTGGGTGTAATGCATAATCGCCTTGCGTGCGGCGAACAATCCTTTGGAATCGCTATACCCCGATGCATTGGGCAAATTGACGATTACATCCTGGATGATTTCTTCGGGTGCCTCGAAGCCAAACGGCGCCGGATTGCCGATATTCAGCTTGATAATGCGCTGCCCCTCCTCCTCCATCTGCTTGGAACGGGCAAGCACAGGACCGCGAATGTCATAACAGACATTTTCCAGCTTGGAAGATTTGCGTACCGGTCGCAGCATGGGTGCCTCTGTAATTTTCAAGGTGATGGCCCGTAATAATCTTTTTCGGATGGGTTCCGAGCGGCGGTGCATTGCTGCACCAGCTTCAAAATGTATAATCTTACCCGAGCGCAAGCCCCCGCCGCAATTGGAGAACCAGCTTGAAGTTCCATCTCACCCAGCCCGAAGGTCTAAACCTGTTCACAGGCTACGGCAACGACTTTGTCAATATCAATGGTCAGCGTTATGATGCGCCCAGTCTGGTCGTCACGCCCGATGAAATTATTGAGGATTGGCGCGTAGGTGATTTCGCCCAACTCAATGAAAATCACTTTCAGGCACTCCTCGCTCTCAAACCGGAAATCGCCTTGCTCGGCACCGGCACATCATTGCGCTTTCCCCACCCCCGTTTATCTGCCTGCCTGACCAACGCAGGTATTGGCCTCGAAGTCATGGACACCGGCGCAGCATGCCGCACTTACAATATCCTTGTGGCGGAAGGACGGCGCGTGGTGATGTGCCTATTGATCGGCATGAGCGCATGATTCGTGGCAATCGGCTGTAATACTCAGGGCATGATTTCATCAAAACCCGCTATCGCACGAAACTCTTCCACATCCTTGCATTCTTCTTTGCTGTCCGGCTTGTATATCGCAAGCAAATGCGCAATGCCGTAACTTTGAGCTGAGCGTAATACCGGCAAGCTGTCATCCACCAGCAGTGTTCTGGCCGGATCATAAGGTTCAGTGCTTTGTAGCGCGTGCCAGAAATCCGGATGCTCTTTGGGCAGACCGATCTGGTGAGAGGTAATCATCGCATCGAAATGGATATCGAGGCGGGTGCACTGCATTTTCAAGGTGAGACTTTTATGATGGGCGTTGGTTACCAACGCGACGCGTTTTCCGGCGGCGCGGATGGCCTGCAAAAACTCCGGGACCTGCGGATGGATTGCAATGAGGTGCTGGACTTCCGTTTTCAGCCTGGCGATATCGAGTTGGAGTTCGCGGCTCCAGAAATCCACACAATACCAGTTGAGCGTGCCGAGATGTCGCTGGTATCGCCCGGCCAGATCAGCGTGCGCATCGGCCAGCGGAATGCCATGCAATTCGGCATAACGACGCGGGACATGCTGGCGCCAAAAAAAATTATCGAAGTGCAGATCCAGCAAGGTTCCGTCCATATCAAGCAGGACGGTATCGATCGCCTGCCAGTCAAGCATACCTGTTCACAACAGCGCATCCTTGTTAAAACCGTTGCGTTTCAGCATACGCCGCAATTGGTGCAGGGCTTCCATCTGAATTTGGCGCACACGTTCACGGGTGACATCGAGGCTTGCTGCCAGCTGTTCCAAAGTATGTACGTTTTGTCCACCCAGTCCGAAACGACGTTCAATTACCCAACGCTGCTTGTCATTCAGATCTCTCAGCCACAGACGCACGAAAGTTTCCGTTTCCGCATGCTCGAGCATATCTTCCGGCAATTCACTGTTGTCATCGGCAATGGCTTCTCCGATAGATAAACTGGGATCAATATCGAGCGGGGCATCAAGCGATGCCACACGGTCATTCAATCGCAGCATGCGCCGCACCTCTTCAATCGATAGCCCGACCAGATGCGCGATGTCTTCGTCACTCGGGTCGCTGACACCATGCTTTTCCAGATGACGACGCGCTCGCAAAATGACATTGAGTTCCTTGATAACGTGCACCGGCAGGCGGATGGTGCGCGACTGATTCATGATGGCGCGCTCGATATTCTGCCTTATCCACCATGTGGCATAGGTCGAAAACCGGAATCCACGTTCCGGTTCAAATTTTTCCAGGGCATGAATCAGTCCGAGGTTACCCTCTTCGATCAGATCCAGCAGCGCCAGTCCGCGATTGGCGTAATGCTTGGCGATATTCACCACCAGTCGCAGATTGTGTTCGATCATTTTCTGGCGGGCATCAAAATCACCCGCACGGGTAAGCTCGGCCAAATGGCGTTCCTCAACAGGACTGAGCAATGCGTTATGGCCAATCTCGTTGAGATACATCTGCGTCACATCCGTATGCAGGTCTTCAGTCAGCCCCGGCTCGATATCCGGCACTTCGGGCTGGAGTTTGTCCTCCTGGATGCCGCTGTAGTCTTCCTGCTCGCTGTCGTCGTGCATCGCTATTTTTGTGCCCCGGGAAGATATGTCATCGGATCAATCGGCTTACCCATTTTTCTGATTTCAAAATGCAGCTCGACTTGATCAGCATCGCTGTCACCCATTTCAGCAATTTTCTGTCCGCTTACAACTGTCTGTCCCTCTTTCACCAGAACCAGTTGATTGTGTGCATAAGCACTTAAATAAATCGGGTTATGTTTGATAATAACCAGCTTGCCATAACCGCGCAAACCTTCCCCGCTATATACCACTTTTCCTGATGCGGCGGCGAATATGGCTTGACCTGCTTTGCCCGCGATATCCAGTCCCTTGCTGTTTTTGGCCTCGTCAAACCCGGCGATGACCCGACCTTGTGTCGGCCAGATCCAATCTATACCGCTATCATTGCTTGCGTTGGCTCCCGGGGTCGCTTTGGGTTGCACACCAGCCGCTTCAGCTACCGTACCAGGGGCAGCACTCGGCGTAGCGGAGGGAGCTGGCTGAGCTTGGCCGGTTTGCTCAAGTTGCGCCAACGCTGCGCTGGAGTAAGGTAATTTGACTGCCTTGGGCTGAGTAATCAATACTGCGCTGCTTGCTACCTGGGCCTGCGCTAGCGGTTCGATTTTGAGGGGGATAGTCTGAACAGTTGATTCTGTTGAAGTTGAAGTGGCTGGAGCTGCAGCACTCTCTGGCTGCGGCGGAGTCAGCTTCAATACCTGCCCGATATGGATCAGGGAATTGTCAGGCAATGCATTCCAATTCACCAGATCACGATAGTCCAGTCCATATTCCAGTGCAATGCTATAAAGCGTGTCGCCTTTTTGCACGGTGTGGGTAGCTGGTCGGCCACCAGGCAGCCTTGCAATGCCCACTGAAGACTTGGCAATATTGTTTGCGCCAGTCCGTGTGCCATCTACCACGGGTGCTGACCGTTGCGTGGCGCATCCGCCCAAAATCAGGATCACAGCAAGCGGATAAACGGGGAACCGAAGCTTGCCAATTAGCATCACGTCAACGCACTCCCGGCAACAGTGGAACAAAATGAACCATTTCCAGAACCTTCTCCTGAAAACCTTCCGAGGTGCGCTCGATCAGCACCATTTGCTGCGTTTCACCGATGCCGCGCGGCAATACCATCCGTCCGCCTTCCGCCAATTGTTCCAGTAAAGCCTGCGGCGGTACGGGAATAGCTGCGGCGAGGATAATGCCATCGAAAGGCGCCACATCTTTTAACCCAATGCTACCATCGCCATGTTTAAGTTTAATATTGCCGATACGCAGTTCGCGTATGGTACGCCGCGCGCGTCCCAGCAGCGTAGCAATACGCTCAACCGAGTAGACTTCGCGAGCCAGTTTAGCCAGTACTGCGGCCTGATATCCACACCCGGTACCGACTTCCAGCACACGCTGCAGATCGGCACCGCCACGCAGCACTTCGATCATACGTGCAACGCTATAGGGGCTGGAAATGGTTTGGCCAAAACCTATCGGCAATGCACTGTCTTCATAAGCCCGAATGGACAATGCCTCATCCACAAAGATATGTCGGGGCACCATCCCCATCGCAGTCAAGACGTTATTGTCCTTGATCCCCTGTGCACGCAAACGTTCAACCATGCGTGCACGGGTGCGCTCGGAGGTCATGCCAATACCGCTGTGACGCGTCACACTCATGCCTTCAACCATACCTGCAGGGGTTCCAATTGACTGAACTGGGTGAGATCCATCTGCAATGGCGTGATCGATACACGCTTTTTCGCCACTGCATGGAAATCAGTGCCCTTGCCTGCGTCCTGCGCTGCACCAGCCGCGCCTACCCAATACACAGTCTGGCCGCGCGGATTACTTGATCTGACCACTGGTTCGGCCTTGTGGCGACGCCCGAGGCGGGTGATTTCGGTTCCCTTCAAATCCTGGTAGGGGACATCCGGCACATTCACATTGAGTAGCAGCGGCTCCGCAAAAGGACGTGCCATGACGCGCTGCGCGAGCTCACTGGCAACGCGCGCAGCGGTAGCATAATTGCCCGCCGAATAGCTTGCCAGGGATATCGCCAATGAGGGTACGCCCAGTAAAAAACCCTCGGTGGCAGCCGCTATGGTGCCCGAATAAATTGTGTCGTCGCCCATGTTGGCACCGTGATTGATGCCTGAAATGACCATATCAGGAAGATGATCCAGCATACCTGTGACCGCAAGATGAACACAATCTGTAGGGGTGCCATTGACATAATAAAACCCCGTGCTCGCCTGTCGCAGCATGAGCGGACGATCCAGAGTGAGCGAATTGCTGGCGCCACTACGATCCCGCTCGGGAGCGACTACCGTAATGTCTGCGATGTGTGAGAGGGTATCCGCCAGAATGGCGAGACCGGGTGCGAAGTAACCATCGTCGTTGCTCAACAAAATGCGCATAGTGGACGATTACTCTGAAATTCCCGTGAATTGCTTTCTAAAAAGGTGTGGCACCTGAGTTTGGTTCTGGTCGGGGCGAGAGGATTTGAACCTCCGACCACTTGCACCCCATGCAAGTACGCTACCAGGCTGCGCTACGCCCCGAAGGCCGCGATTATAGCAGAGTCTGTAGCGGCACAACAAAGCAAAAACTAAAAAATCACAAGTGCAACAACTCTACAATCGCCATCATTTCGCGGCGCAGTTCGGCATAATCCGCTGTTAATTTAGTCACGGTGGGTGCTGCCTCGGCGGCATCGGCAGTAGCCAGCACATCCAGGCGATGGCGTGCACCATTGATCGTGAATCCCTGCTCATACAGCAGTTCGCGGATACGCCGAATCAGCAGCACTTCGTGGTGCTGATAGTAGCGCCGGTTACCACGCCGCTTGACTGGTTTGAGTTGACCGAATTCCTGTTCCCAGTAACGCAACACATGTGGTTTCACTCCGCACAGTTCGCTGACTTCACCGATCGTGAAGTAACGCTTGGCAGGAATCAGCGGCAGCTGACTAGTTGGCTGATGTTCCGCCATGTGCATCTTCTACCTGCGATTTAAGTTTCTGGCTGGCGTGAAATGTCACCACTCGACGTGCCGTGATAGGCATTTCCTCACCGGTTTTTGGATTGCGCCCAGGACGTTGCGGCTTGTCGCGCAACTGGAAATTTCCAAATCCGGAAAGCTTAACGGTATCTCCAGTTTCCAGTGCGACGCGTATTTCTTCGAAGAACGACTCCACCATGTCTTTGGCTTCGCGTTTATTTAGTCCAACTTTTTCGAACAGCATGTCTGCCAGTTCTGCCTTGGTCAGGGTCATGACTACCTCAGGAACGTAATTGTGCGTTGAATTTTTGTTTTAACAAATCGGTGAAAATCGCCATGACGGCATCCACCTCAGTGTCTGTGAATGTCTTTTGAGTATCTTGCAACAGCACCCGGAATGCAAGACTTTTTTTATCAGAATCAATGCCTTTGCCGCGATACACGTCAAACAACGCAATCTCGGCAATACCCTCGACGCGCGCTGCGTACATCGCATCAATCAAAGTCTGAACCGGTATCGATTCATCAACAATCACCGCCAGATCACGACGCGCACTCTGGAAACGCGAAATTTCACCATGCTTCGGCAGCATCCGTCCTAACAAGGTCTGCAGGGAGAGTTCGAATAAAACAGGTGCAGTCGCCAAATCATATTGTTGCGACAACCGTGGATGCAAGCTACCCAACCAACCTGCATGGACGTCATCCAGCCAAATTTCGGCGCACTGTCCAGGATGCAATGCAGGATGCACCGACTTTTCAAAGCGTGCACGCTGCGGCGAATACAGGGCCTCAATGTCAGCTTTGACATCAAAAAAATCCACGTTCCGAGCTGCGCTGCCCCACTGCTCTGACATGGCGTCGCCGTATACCAACCCGGCCAGGCGTTGCGGCTGATCAAAACCCTCGACTGCCGGAAGATAACAACGTCCACTTTCGAAAATTCGCACGCGATCCTGGCGTCGGTTCAAATTGTTGCGCAGCACATCCATCAAACCGCCCAGCAAAGTTGAGCGCATCACGCCCATCTGGCTGGCGATCGGGTTTTTCAGGGTGACAGGCTGAGCGCCGGGTGCGAAATCAGCTTCCCATGCCGCATCCACAAAGCTATAGGTAATGACCTCCTGGTAATCACGCGCGGTGAGCAGAGTGCGCAATGCATCCACTCCACGCTGGTGCTCTGGTTGCGGCAGCATACTCAGGCGCGCGACCGGGGCCTGCGCAACGATGTTGTCGTAGTCATAGAGCCGTGCCAGTTCTTCAATCAGGTCTTCCTCGATATTCAGGTCAAAGCGGTAGCTGGGTGGCGTCACGCGATAAACGGCCCCCTCGCGCTGAAAGTTTAAACTCAGGCGGCCCAGCAATTCCTCCACCCGCGCGTCGCTCAGCGTCACGCCCAACACTTTGCTGGCGCGCGCGCTGCGCAGCACGACAGGTGCACGTTGCGGCAAATCACCGCTGACTTCGGTGATTGCGCCTGCCGCGCCACCGCAAATTTCAAGTATCAGTGCCGTGGCCCGCTCCAGCGCATTGCGCGTGGCTGCGTAATCCACCCCGCGCTCAAAACGGTGCGAGGAATCGGTGGACAAGCCCAGCCGGCGCGCACGTCCGGCAATCGCGTCGGGGTTGAAATAGGCTGCTTCAAGGAAAATTTCCGAGGTATTTTCATCCACTGCAGTGGCTGCCCCACCCATGATGCCAGCGAGCGCCTGCACACCATTGTCATCGGCGATCACCAGCATGTCGGCTTCCAGCGTCGCACGCTGATCATTCAGAAGTGTCAGCGTTTCACCCGCTGCGGCCATGCGCACCTGTATATCGCCAGCCAGCTTCCCCAGATCAAAAGCATGCAAAGGCTGCCCCAATTCCAGCAACACATAGTTGGTGATGTCTACGACCGGACTGATACTACGCAGACCACTACGGGAAAGCCTCTCTATCATCCAGGCCGGTGTTCGAGCTGCGCGGTTGAGCTGACTGATGACGCGACCGCAATAACGCGGGCAGCCTTGTTTGGCTGTCACCTGCACTCTGCGGGCAAGGCTGCCGGTGACTGTAGCAGGTACAATCCGAGGCAAGCTCAACGGACTACCGGTCAGCGCAGCCACTTCACGCGCAACGCCGACCACACTCAGGCAATCGCTGCGATTGGGGGTCAGTTTGAGCGTATAAAGTTTGTCATCCAGATGCAGATAATCGCGGATATTCTTACCCACTGGAGCATCGTCCGGCAACAACAGCAGGCCATCGGCTTCTTCTGTCAGTCCCAATTCGCGCGCCGAGCACAACATACCCTGCGATTCGATACCGCGCAGTTTGGCTTTCCTGATTTCAAAGCCCGGCAAGCTGGCACCGATCAGTGCGCAAGGCACACGAACGCCTTCAGCCACGTTGGGCGCGCCACATACGATTTGCAATGGATTACCGGTTCCCGCCTCCACCTGGCACACGCGCAAGCGATCCGCATCAGGATGTGGCGCTACCGACAGTACTTGCCCCACCACCACACCGGAAAAATCCGCTGCGACCGGATCCAGCGCTTCGACCTCTAGTCCAGCCATAGTCAAAAGATGAGACAGTGCTGCGCTATCCAGCGCCGGATTCACAAGAGTGCGTAACCAGAGTTCAGAGAATTTCATGTTGACGGATCAGTTGAACTGTTTCAAAAAACGTAAATCATTCGCAAAAAAGAGGCGCAGATCGTCAACGCCGTAGCGCAGCATCGCCAGCCGCTCTACGCCCATGCCGAACGCGAATCCAAGATATTTTTCGCTATCCACATGCACGTGCCCCAATACGTTGGGGTGCACCATGCCGCAGCCCAGCACTTCCAGCCAGCCGGTATGACTGCATACGCGGCAACCGTCGCCACCGCACATCACACAAGCAATATCCATTTCCGCCGATGGTTCGGTGAACGGAAAAAACGACGGGCGGAAACGCACTTTCAGGTCATCGCGCTCAAAAAATCGCTGCATGAAATCCGCCAGCACGCCTTTCAATGCAGCGAAACTCACCTCCTCATCCACCCACAATCCCTCGACTTGATGAAACATCGGAGTATGGGTCACATCGGAATCGCAGCGATATACCCGTCCCGGTGCGATGATCTTGACCGGTGGCTTATTAGTCTGCAGATAATGTATCTGCACCGGCGATGTGTGGGTTCGCAGCAAATGCTTGTCATCCACGTAGAAGGTATCGTGCATGGCGCGTGCCGGATGGTTTTCCGGAATATTCAGCGCGGTGAAATTATAGAAATCGGTTTCAATCTCCGGGCCTTCTGCCACCTCGAAACCGATCGAGGCGAACAGCGCCTGGATGCGTGACAGCGTGCGCGTGACCGGATGCAAACCGCCGGTGCCGAGACCGCGTCCGGGCAAGGTGACATCCAGGGTTTCCGCCGCCAGCTTGCTATCCAGTTGCGCCTGCGCCAAGGCAATGCGACGCGCTTCCAGTGCTTGCTGAATCCGTTCCTTGGCAAGATTGATCAAATTGCCCGCAGCGGGGCGTTCTGCGGCAGGGAGCTTGCCGAGTTGCTTCAGTTGCTCAGTAAGCAAACCTGATTTTCCAAGATAGCGGGCTTTTGCCTGTTCCAGCTCAACTACCTGGTTGACTGCCGCGAATTTCGCTAATGCTTCGGCGACGATATGGTCGAAATTTTGCATGGTAATTTGTCTCAGGAGAGCGTTTCTAGAAATTCAACCAACACATGATGCATCCATGCATGATTGAATTTTTGGAAGCGCCCACAAAAAAGGAGGCCGACGGCCTCCCTTTTTGAAGGATAGCCAGCTTTAGACCGCCAATTTGGCTTTGGCCTGCTCGGCAAGCAGCGCGAACGCAGGTTTGTCGAACACCGCCAGATCGGCCAATACCTTGCGATCCAGCACGATTTCGGCTTTTTTCAGACCGTTCATGAATACGCTGTAACGCATTCCGCACTCACGTGCAGCCGCGTTGATACGCGCAATCCACAGCGAACGGAACTGACGCTTGCGCTGACGACGGTCACGGTAGGCATACTGCCCCGCCTTCATTACCGCCTGCTTGGCGACACGGTAGACGTTTTTGCGGCGACCGCGATAGCCTTTGGCCAGGTCGAGAACTTTTTTGTGACGCGCGCGCGCCGTTACACCACGTTTTACTCTTGGCATGTGATCTCTCCTTTATGCGTAGGGCAACATGGCGCGAACGGAACGCATGTTGGTCGCATCGACCATCATCGTGCCACGCAACTGGCGCTTGTTCTTGGTGGTTTTCTTGGTGAGAATGTGGCGCTTGAAAGCCTGACCGCGCTTTACGCCACCATTCGCCAGCGCCTTGAAGCGCTTGGCCGCACCCGATTTGGTTTTCATCTTCGGCATTGCATTACTCCTGTTGGGCAAGACGCCGGGCAGCCTCACAACGAGACATTTAGGAACCCGGACATCCGCGAAACATCCGGCGGCATTTACCGCCGGATGGTTTTCGCCAGATTACAGCGAAAATTCCTCAATCGAACAGGCTGCATTACGATTACGGCCTGTTCGAGAATTCTTGTTTACTTTTTCTTGGGACCCAGCATCATTACCATCTGCCGGCCTTCCATCTTGGGAAACTGCTCGACTACAGCCTGCTCAGCCAGGTCTGCTTCCACGCGCCTTAACTGCGCCAGACCGATTTCCTGGTGCGCCATTTCACGACCGCGAAAGCGCAAGGTTACTTTCGCCTTGTCACCTTCTTCAAGGAAACGAATCAGGTTGCGCAGCTTGATCTGATAATCACCTTCGTCAGTATTGGGCCGGAACTTCACTTCCTTGACCTGAATCTGCTTTTGCTTAACCTTGGCCTCGTGCTGGCGCTTGCTTTGCTGATATTTGAACTTGCCGTAGTCCATCAGGCGGCATACGGGCGGCTTGGCTTGCGGGGCGATTTCCACCAAGTCCACTTCGGCTTCCTCAGCCAGTTTCAACGCTTCGGCAGCGCTGACGATACCAAGGGGTTCTCCTTCCAGCCCGACCAAACGAATCTCTGGCCAGGTGATTTCATCGTTGACCCGTGTTTCTTTATCCTGAGCGATAGCTGCAACTCCTGTAAATCAAAAGACAAGAGGAGTGAGAAAACCTCACTCCTCGCTTGGTTTGCGCAGCGCTACAGCTTCCTTGAGTTGTGCCATAAACACTTCCAAAGGCATCTGGCCGAGATCCTGGCCCGTACGCGTACGCACTGCAACCATGCCTGCGGCCATTTCCTTGTCGCCGATGATCAGCTGATAAGGCAGCTTTTGCAAACTATGTTCCCGAATTTTATAGGTTATTTTCTCATTTCTCAAGTCTGTCGTCACACGCAGGCCTTCCTGACGCATCGCATCACAGACTTTTTGCGCATATTCAGCCTGATTGTCGGTGATATTCATCACCACTACTTGCACCGGCGCCAGCCATAGCGGGAAGTTACCGGCATGATGCTCGATCAGGATACCGATGAAGCGTTCCATCGAACCGAGAATCGCACGGTGCAGCATTACCGGCGCTTTGCGCGTATTGTCCTCGTCCACGAATTCCGCATCCAGCCGCACTGGCAGATTGAAGTCGAGCTGGATGGTGCCGCATTGCCATAGGCGTCCAAGGCTGTCTTTAAGCGTAAATTCTATCTTGGGTCCGTAGAAGGCGCCTTCACCCGGTTGCAGGTCGTATTCCAGGCCATTCTGTTGCAATGCGGCCGCCAGGCCAGCTTCGGCCTTGTCCCAGGTTTCGTCTGAACCCACGCGTTTCTCCGGGCGAGTGGACAGCTTGACCAGCATGTCGTTGAAGCCGAAGTCCGCATAGACCTTTTGCAGCATGACGATAAAGTCCGCCACCTCGGATTCGATCTGCGTTTCGGTACAGAAAATATGCGCATCATCCTGGGTAAAGCCGCGCACCCGCATCAAGCCATGCAGCGAACCGGACGGCTCGTTGCGGTGGCATGAACCGAATTCCGCCAGACGCAAGGGCAGGTCACGGTAGCTGCGCAGACCATGATTGAATATCTGCACATGACCGGGGCAGTTCATCGGCTTGACCGCGTACTCGCGGTTTTCCGACGCGGTGGTAAACATGTTGTCGCGATAATTTTCCCAGTGGCCGGATTTTTCCCACATCTGCCGGTCCATGATCGTCGGTGTGCGCACTTCCTGATAACCGTATTCGCGGAATTTTTCGCGCATGTACTGCTCGATCTGCTGCCAGATCACCCAACCGTTGGGGTGCCAGAACACCATGCCCGGCGCTTCATCCTGCATGTGAAACAGGCTGAGCTGCTTTGCCAGCTTGCGGTGATCGCGCTTCTCGGCTTCTTCCAGACGATACAGGTAAGCATCGAGGTCTTCCTTTTTCGCCCACGCAGTGCCGTACACGCGCTGCAGCATTTCGTTGCGGTGATCGCCGCGCCAGTACGCGCCGGCCAGCTTCATCAACTTGAAATGCTTGAGCTTGCCGGTAGACGGCACATGCGGCCCGCGGCACAGGTCGGTGAAATCACCTTCGGTATACAGCGACACATCCTCATTCGCCGGGATGGAGGCGATGATTTCCGCCTTGTAGTACTCACCAAGGCCCTTGAAATACGCCACCGCTTCGTCGCGCGGCAGAACTTTGCGGCTGACCTGGATATCACGCTTGGCCAACTCGGCCATCTTTTTCTCGATGGCCTGCAAATCTTCCGGCGTAAACGGGCGCTTATAGGAAAAATCGTAGTAGAAGCCATCCTCGATGACCGGGCCGATGGTCACTTGCGCATCCGGATAGAGCTCTTTCACCGCGTAGGCCAGCAGGTGTGCGGTAGAGTGACGGATCATGTCCAGGCCATTGGCATCGCGGTCGGTCACAATAGACAGTTGCGCATCCTGCGCGATGACGAAACTGGTATCCACCAGCGCGCCATCAACTCGACCGGCCAGCGCAGCCTTGGCCAGCCCGGCGCCTATCGAGGCGGCGACTTCAGCCACCGTGACCGGCTGGGGGAAACTGCGCACAGAACCATCTGGCAAAGTGACATTCAACATTGATTTCTCCGGCACAAAACAAAAAAGCGCGGATAGCCGCGCTTTTTTGACAGATACAAACCTACTCAGGGATTAACGCGATGATAGTGACTGGTTGTGGTCGTGCAAGTTCGCGGTGTCATAACGCTGCCTTTCCGTGTCCCATCTATTATCTGTATTGAATCCGTTGGTAGGCGCGATTGGACTCGAACCAACGACCCCCACCATGTCAAGGTGGTGCTCTAACCAGCTGAGCTACGCGCCTGAGGAGGCCGCATTGTACCGGAGTTGCTGCAGGCTTTCAATGTGAAAATCCAAACTCGTCTATATTGAATTGATTGATGCATTGAGTCGATCAGGCTGTCTTTGTTCAATTTTTTTAAATAATTCGTTCCAAACATTCCGCTATATCTGCAGGAGCGTATTGCATAGACTTGCTTCAATATTTGAACAATTGAATAGAGGAGCTGAAATATGATTCAGATACGTAAAGCGGATACGCGTGGACACGCCGAACATGGCGGCTGGCTGGATAGCTGGCATACCTTCTCGTTTGCAAACTACTATGATCCCGCACACATGGGTTACAGCGTGCTGCGCGTCATCAACGACGACGTTATCGCACCCGGCGCCGGATTCCCGATGCATGCGCACCAGGACATGGAAATTGTCACTTATGTACTGGAAGGCGCGCTGGAACACCGCGACAGCCTGGGCAATGGCGACATCATCCGGCCCGGCGATGTGCAGCGCATGAGCGCCGGTACCGGCATCCGCCATAGCGAATTCAATCCATCGCAAACCGAACCCGCGCGCCTGCTGCAAATCTGGCTACTGCCGCAAAAAACCGGCGTGACCCCCAGCTATGAACAGACCCGGTTTGATCCTGCGCAACTGCAAGGACAATTTCGGGTCGTGGCGTCACCCGACGGCCGCGACGGTTCCGTGCATATCAATCAGGACACCCTGCTTTATGCCACCAAACTCAATCAGGGTGAAACTGCACGCCTGGAGCTGGCGCCGGGTCGACGCGCTTATTTACAAGTTGCGCAAGGCGACGTTGAACTCAAGGGTTTTCCGCTGCACCGTGGCGACGGTGCAGAAATCAGCCAAGAAACCGAAATTACCCTGACGGGCATTCATGCCGCAGAAGTGCTCGTGTTTGACCTTCAATAACTCACAAAAGGGTGATGCGCAAATGACCAGCTTCGAAAAATTCGGCCCTTTGTTTGGGCGCGTGCTGATTGCACAGATATTCCTGATTGCAGGCTTCGGCAAGATTGCCCACTTTGCACAGACGGCAGGATACATGTCGAGCATGGGACTACCCATGGCGGATGTTCTATTGACACTTACCATAGCGCTGGAAATCGGAGGCGGACTGATGATCCTGCTTGGCTTTTACACACGGTATGCGGCCATCGCCTTTTTCTTCTGGCTGATACCTGTGACCCTGACATTTCATGCGTTCTGGCATGCGGATGCCGCCAGTATGCAAAATCAGATGAACAACTTCATGAAAAACATCGCCATCATGGGTACCATGGTCTATCTGGCTGTGCACGGCAGCGGATCGTTCAGTCTGCGTCAGGAATGCCGCAAGGACCAAGCCGAACATACATAACCATAGAAGGGTAATTCAAGCCACAGAGAACACAGAGATAAAGCAACGCTTCGAAAGTCGCGTCATCTCTGCGGTCTCTGTCCTCTCCGTGGCTAACTGTTTTTTCCAAGATAACTTGAGGAGTACAACATGAGTGAGCAAATGCCCAATATAGATTTCGGCATCGTCATGACCAGTGGCCCGGATACCCCCAAGCGCCTGGCATCGCCATTTTTTCTCGCAGCCGCTGCTGCCGCGGAGGAACGAAGCGTAGTGGTCTACTTCACCGGATTGGGCACTTTGTTGTTGCAAAAAGGTGTGGCGGAAACCGTGTTTCCCAAGGAGGGAGGGAAATCGCTTGCCGGGTTTATGGACCTGGCACAGAAAAATGGGGCGCAGTTTGTACTGTGCGCCACCTCCATGGATTTACACGACCTCAAACCTGAAGACATGGTGCCGGGCATCCCGGCGATGAGCGTGGCGGCCGCCCTGCCCTACCTGGAAGCAGCAAAAAAACTGCTGAGCTTTTAACTTGCGCGGTCGCAGGTGGCATGCTAGACAGGGGCTACGACGTTGATGCGCACATCCCCCAGGCTCACCACCTGCCCGGCGCGGATCTTGCAAGTCTTGCGCAGCTCCACCTCGCCGTCCACCGAGACCACGCCGGATGCGACCAGCCTTTTTCCGGCACCGCCGCTGTCGCATACACCGGCCAGTTTCAATAGCTGGTTAAGCTCGACGAATTCACCATTTAACGCCACTTCTAATTGTTGCATGCGAACGCTTTCTTAAAATTCCAATGATATCTTACCGTATCAAATAGCCTCGTAATTCCGGTATCAATTCACGGCGTTCCAATTTAGGCTACATACTTGCATTTAAGACAAGATTGATTGCCTAATAACCAGAACGTGATCGACTAGAGGGCGGGATGATGAAGATAAAGGTTCTGGGTTGCAGCGGAGGTATCGGCGGTGACCAGTACACTACAGCACTGCTTGTAGACGACGATATACTGATTGACGCAGGCACCGGCGTGAATCGGTTATCGATGGAGGCATTGACACGTATCGATCATGTATTCATCACTCATTCCCATATGGACCACATTACCTCCATCCCGCTCATGGTGGATACGGTAGCCAGAATGCGCGACAAACCTTTAGTTTTGCACGCCACCGAGGCGACGCTCGGCATTCTGCGCGGGCACATCTTTAACTGGGAAATCTGGCCCGATTTTAGCCGCATCCCCACTGCAACAGCGCCATATATGCGTTATGAAACCATTGCAATCGGCAAACCGGTGCAGTTAGGCCAACGCCGTATCACCGCGCTGCCCGCCAATCATGCAGTTCCCGCCGTGGGCTACCAACTGGACAGCGGCACAGCCAGCCTGGTGTTTACCGGCGACACAACGACCAACGACCCTTTTTGGGAAATCGTGAATGGCATTGGCAATTTGCGTTACCTGATCATCGAGACTGCCTTCTCCAACAAGGAGCGTGAAATCGCAGTGCTTTCCAAGCACCTATGCCCAAGCATGCTGCAAGAAGAACTGACCAAGCTTAAGCTCCCTGTGGAAATGTACATCACACATTTGAAACCCGGGGAGGACGCACTCATCATGCGCGAGATCGATGCATGCATTGGCAACTATCAACCGCACAGGCTGATGAACGACCAGGTCTTCGAATTTTAGCCATCTCCAAGCAATGAGGTGCCAGCGATGAGACAAAGCGGTAAACCAATATTAGTTATATTCGCGATACTACTTTGCGCGTTGAGGGCATCCGCGCAAACACTGAGCATCGAAAACACCGATCCGCATTACACCGGGGTCGGTTTCTTCGACATCCATGTTTGCAACTGGCCAGATCGACCGCCATTTTATATGGCGCTGTTTTCATCCACCCGATACGCCAACATCGCAAGCATCCACATCTATCGCGCGGACGGAAGCAGCGCCGGAGAACTGAATTTGAACCTTTTCCGATCCGTTCATGATCCCGCCAAAACCGATAAACGCGTGTTTATCACTCAGCTACCTATCCTCAAAGATGTCACAGATGGCTGGTTCACGGCAATCATAAAAATGAAGGATGGCCGGGAATTTACAGCGAAGGACTATGTAATCCATACCTTGATGCCCATTGCTCACGATCCCCTGCCCGCAGACAAAAGCGAGTTGACGGATAGTCCGGTCAGTCTCTCTTGGGCCGCGATTCCCGGTGCGCGATATTACCAAGTGTTCGTTCGTGACAAGTGGGACGATGATCGGAAAATTTTTACTTCGCCTCTCATCGCAAAGCCAGTGCTAACATTGCCAACCGGTCTGATCAAACGCGGCGGCAATTATAGCTGGGTCATTCATGCCCGCGACAGCGACGGCACCATGTTGTTAGGCGATTTCAACGATGGATCGCTAAGTGGATCGCTGACATTCTCGGTGGCTCAGTGAGCGGATCGATTATTTGAAAACCCTGGATTGATTCATTTCGGATTGTCGGCGAGATGCCTGGATTTAATCCTGGCATCGTTTGCTTCGCGTAAACGTCCACTTAAGGCGGCAAGCATCCCGATGCCCAATTCCGGATACGCCTGTAACATGCCATGCAAACGTACCCGACTCAAACTCAGAGCTTCGACTGTCTCCAGTACATGAACTGTAGCGGAGCGCGGCAGATCATCCAGCAATCCCATCTCACCGAAGCAGTCACCATGTCCCAGCTGTGCGACATATTCCGTACTTTCCGGATCGTCATGCAAGACAATACCCACGCGGCCGGACAGCAAAATATACATGCGGTCGCTCGGATCCCCCTTCTCGAAGACACGCTCACCCGAGGCCCAGCCGGCCGGCTCGAGCATGGGCACGATATGTCGAAGCTGATCGGTACGCAGCAGCGCGAAAAACGGTACCCGCTTCAAAAGGAGGATACGGTCAAACAGGGGTTGCACGGCTTGTTTCCTCTTCCATTAACGCCGCGCATTGGCGCAGCCACTGTCCACCCTGCCGTTTGCACCAGGCAATCATCTCATTCATATCACGCGGCATATCGGGCACAGTGTGCTCCCATCTCGCACCATCTTGTGCGGCCTCGATCAAAGGCAGCAGCCATTCCACCAAGGCTTTATTTTCGATGTGGCGCAACGACTCCAACGCCTGCGCGCGCAGCCGTCGATCACGGCTGGCGAGCGCTGCACTGATGGCCCGCGCCATCTGCGCCTCATCCAGCAACGCCAGAATATCCAGCGCGATGTCGATGTGCCGCAGCACTTCTTCATTCAGAACCAGACGTAAAAACCCCGCTTCATCGGCCTGCCTGGCTGATGCCTGCTGCGCAAGCGATAGGGCATGCAAGGCGACGGACTTTTTATCCCAGGCACGCTGCAAATGCCGATGTGCGATCGCCAGCAATATTGTCTTGCGTTGCGCAAGTTCACTTTGCGCCAGATAGTTTGTCAGAAGTGATTGCATATGGAAAAAGCTAAAGTAGGTGTCCAGTGCGGCCGCGTATTCAGACTCAGTGATGGGCATGAGCGTTACTGCATTTTTTTCCGCGGCGCGCTGCACTACAACATCTTCATCCCGCAACGCGCGTGCCAACAGGATCAGACGCTCGCCGACAGCGCCAATTGCCCCGGTGGCAGCGATGGCAGCAGCTCTCACGCCTGCGTCGGGGTGTTGCAGAAGCGCCCGCACTGCATCGTCTAGTGAAAACAATTTAAGTCCAGGCATTACCGACAGCGCTGCAATGATTGCGCCCGGCTTTTCTGCGGAGAGCATTGTGCGCAATGTGCGCTCGGCGACTTCATGCAAGACCGGGTCCTGGGCGGCGAAACATGCCTGAGCAGCTACAGCGCGAATACGCGGATTGGTATGCACCAGCCATCCATGGATGGCTCGCAAGGCATCCACATCGCCACGCTTCGCTAATTCGGTCAAGGCCGTGGCGCGCAGGTGAGTGTCAACCGAATCCAGGCAGCACCGCATATAATCCTGCCAACCGGGCGGGGCCAATTCAGCAATGCGCGGCAATAGCCGATCTTGTACCTGCGCTGACTTTCCGGGCAGGGTTTCCAGCAGGATTTTGCCGGCGTCTTGCGGTGCGCCGTGCAGCAGTATCTCCGCATAAGCGACGTAATTATCGCCATCTTCGGTTTGCTGCAATAGTTGTTTCAGCTCACCCACTACGCGTTCATCCAGGCGACCTATTTCTTCCAATTCCTCGCCGATCCCGGTGTATACCTGTTGCTGGATCAAACACGCAAGGCTGGCCGCGTAAATACGATTCTTCACGATTTTGAGATATATATATACGAACGACAGAAGCAAGCCGAAAACGGCCAGCGATTCACCCACCGATTCCTTGGGCACCCACATCAGCAGCAGGCCGGAAACCGCGAGTCCCAGCGGCAAAATCAGGCCGATGCTCAACGCCCGCGCTCGGCCCTGCATATAGCCCGGCAGTGCACTGTAGAAAAGATTAGCTGATGGGTTGCGAAAGGCCGGCATCATGCCGGTATAGTTGAAACGGCCAATGACGGCAGGCAGGAAGCTTGCGCTCAGGCCCAGTAGTGCGAAGCTCGCCGCTGTGCTCCAAGGGAAAATCAGGCTGACCAGTTTGAGACCGAAGCGGCGCAGCAATCGATTGGTGGTCAGAATCTGCAACAGCAATACCGCGAAGTTGGTGAAGGCGGAGAACCAGCCGAAGAAAGCCGCCAGATCACGCTCGTTTTGAAAATGCCGGGTAAGAATGGTGCTCACCAGATAATCCTGCATCGAAATCAGCACGATCATGACAAACAAACCCAGCCCGGCGATTTGCAACAAGCTCGAGCGCCGTGCAAACTCAAGCCCCTCGCGAATGTGCACCAGGGGTCTGCCATGTTTCTTAAGCGGTTTTGTTTTGGCACGGATCCGCTGCTCGCCCCGATGGTAAGCGGCAATCAGAAAAAACGCCTCAACCAAGGTCAGCGCCCAGACCAAGGCCATGTATTCGGTGGGAAATCGCGAACTAAGCAGCCCGAGCGTCACTCCGCCGACTACGCCGCCCAGGCGCGAAGCCGCATTGATGAGAGGAGATATGCGCTTCGATTGCGATAGATCCAAAAATCCGGAAGCATACAAATTGGAATGCACCAACAGGATTTCAGAAACCACGCCATAACCGAGAAAATACGCTGCGAAAGCGATTTTACTGCCCCCATTCTGCATGGCGCCCCAGACGACCACCAGAAAAATCCCGGTCAAAGCGACGATATACTTGAACATCCGCGATGGATGCAGGCGATCCGAGAATTCGGCGTAAACAGCACTGAAACCCACTAGCAGAAAGCTGGTCAGAAAAAACATCTGGGGTAAAAATTCGACGCCTAAGCGCTTGAATAACAGCGCATCGCTGGAGCTACGACCCACTGCCATACCTGCTCCCAGCGCAAGGTAGAGCAGGGACAGATAGAGTACGACACGCTCTTCACCGTTTCGGATCAGCAACCAACTGGCCAACTGCCGTTTCAGCACGCTCAAAGCCTTGTCAACGAAGCAGCTGGCGAAGAATGGAATTGGGTTATTTAACCAATCAAACCGCGTAAAGCGTCATTGCGGTGCCGAATATCATTGGCGATCTGCCTGGTCACAGCCAACTGGAAATTAAGCGCAATCGGGGCTGAAGACTTCGCCAATAAATTGTAGGCAACACGCGGCAGTATTCCCACCTTCACCGTTCCGACAGCGACACAACTGGCTGCGGAAGGCAGGTGATCCATCAGCGAAAGAACACCGAACAACTCACCGACTTTCAGTTCTTTCAACACACACGGTGTACCACTCACTAGATCATAGTGGGTCACTTCCACTTTACCTTCGATCAGTAGATACAGTTCTTTGCCCTGCTTGCCCTCCTGCACAATGATGGAAGCGTCAGGAAATTCCTGTACGTAAATGGCACGGGACAGTGCATCCAGATCTTGTTCATCAGCCAGGCTTTTGAATACCGATTGACTCTTGAGGAAATTTTTTAAAAGCATATCAAACCTCTATTCCCGTCAGTTTCTTCAGCATCGCAATAAGCCAACTATCTTTGATACTCGCCTCATTATTGGCCAGCATGAGCGCGAGTTTCTGCTCACCAACTTGTTCAAACGCCTGGTTGGAATTCCTCAATCGCCCCGCCATCAACTCCCCGAAATGCTGAATGAGCATACTTGCCAACATGGGATGTCGTGTTTGCGCATCAACAAAATCAGCATGCTTGAGCTCCAGCACACTGGAATCAACCACTGCATATACCTTGGCTGTGGAAAGGCCATCGCCGGTAAAGTAGGAAACCTCCCCGACCCATTTGCCCTTGCCAAGCTGACCCAGCAATAATGATTTATCGCGATTGCTTACCTCGACATTGAATTCGCCGGAGAAAATCAGCATGAAAGCATCTACAGTTGCGCCATCTTCGATTAGTGTCATTCCTGCCGGAATTTCCCGCAACTGCATCAGGTGTGACAGTTCTGCCGTGTTTTCGCGTCCCAGGAAATGCGCAATATCCGGAAATTCATATTCGAAATCGATGTTATTTCCCATGTCTCTTTATCCTCCCCAAACCAGGAAAACCCGATAACCTGCGAATTCCAAAGTCTAATTATAGTATAGGCTTCAAAGTAAATCGGCACTTCAAACATGTTTGAAACGTCGATACGGTGAAAAGTTTTTTGATGCTGGCAAGAAGACCGTCCTCGAGACCTCGTATTTAAAATGACGTTCCAAAATAAGGGACTGGGCGCGTCCAATCTCGTGAAACTGCATTTCGTTGCACAAAATGGCAGACTCCAGCTATGATTAACTCAAATAAATCAGAATATATCCCGGCAGATTGACTATCTCATAGTACATGGGAGGGATAAATGCATTCTATATTGCCGGCGACAACAGCCTTTTTGCTTGCGTTAAGCTCATTGCAAGTATGGGCTGCAGATCTTAAAAGTCTAATCCCAGGTCTTTATGGTGGCGATGGCATCACACTCGCACCACCAAGCGGCCCATTTCCGAGTCATGTGGCGCATTTTTCTGTAGATTCAGCCGCGGCCATCAACCAGCTTAATAACAATATTGCGGCTCAGATCGCAGTTTTTCCATTTCCTTCGATCTCTTCCGGACTCGCTTTCGAGTTCAATCCCGATCTTGGTACGTTTTTGAAGACACCAGAAAGTCTCGGGCCCATTTTCGCAGAGCGGCCGCGAACTACCGGCGCAGGAAAGTTTACCGCGAACCTCTCTTTTACGTCCTTTGAATACAATAAATTCGAGGGCAATAGCCTCAACAATCTGGATGCCATTGCCTTGCATGACGCGAATATTTTGCCGCCGTCCGACGTGCATACTTCATTCGAACTTGACACACTGGACCTGCGAATCAACCTTGGCATCAAAGCGAAAATCCTTGCGCTTGCTGCGACCTACGGCGTTACCGACAGGTTTGATATCGGTGTGCTCGTGCCTTATGTCTGGGTCAATATGGACGTGCGCAGTCATGCTCAACTGGTGGTTTCGCCTGGCAACCCTTTTCCTACAGCACATCGTTTCGGCAGCGAAAGTCCGGACGATGCGGCGCACGGTAGCGCCAGCGGGCTCGGCGACATACTGTTGCAAGCAAAATATCACTGGCTGAAAACAGACACAAATAATGTTGCCGGCGCGGTGTTGGTCAAGACGGAAACCGGAGATGCGAACAACTTTTTAGGCACCGGCGATACGACCGTGCGCCCCTACATGATATATGCACGTTCTTTCGGTGCTTTCACACCTCATATCAACCTGGGTTATAAGTTCAATCTCAAAACCTCGGATAAGAACGCCATCGAGTATGCTATGGGATTCGATTACGGAAATGAAAGATACACGGTAGCCGCGGACGTGATCGGTAGCAGATATACCAACGGCAGCGCCATTGGTGACAACATTATCAACGGCGCGCTCGGAGTAAAGTGGAATCCCGATTTTGCGAAAAACCTGATTGTGTCCGCCAATGCACTTTTCCCTTTGAACAACTCCGGTCTGCGCTCCGATTTAATTACCACGGTGGCACTGGAATATGGTTTTTAATCGGCCCTGGCCTAACACCTCGTTACCGATTGCGTCCCGGTTCAAGCCAAATAAAGGGATGACTCTGTGAGGGTACTATGCCTACTGCGATTCGTTATTATCGTGGCAGTTTCGATATTCCCCCTTTCTGCCATCGGCGCTGGGGATATTGCTGTAATCAGAAGCCAGGACCTCGACCCCTACAATCAGGCATTCGCCGGTTTTTCGGAGTCGTGTGCCAGCAACGTCAAGCAATATACGCTGGGCGGGAATGGCGCTTCGCAGCAGCGCATGGCGCAAGAAATCAGCGAAGCAAAACCACGACTGGTCCTGGCGATCGGATTGATGGCCGCAAAGCTTGCCAAAGAATATCTCAAGGATATTCCGACGCTCTACATCATGGTTTCCAATCCAAAAAAATACGGCCTTATTGGTAATAATATCGCGGGCATCACGTTGAACATACCCGTCGAGGCACAGTTCAAGACATACAAAACCTTGGTGCCAGGACTTAAATCCATAGGCGTCATCTACGATGCGAATAATTCCGGGGAAATTATTCGGGAGGCAGGGAGCGTCGCGAAAAAACTTGGAGTTCAGCTTGTTGCGGTTTCCGTTACTTCGCAAAAAGAAGTTCCGGAAGCTTTGCGCAGCATGCTGGGAAAAGTAGATGCAGTCTGGATGGTGCCGGATGAGACCGTCGTCACGACAGATTCATTCAAGTATTTCCTGGTGACAACCCTGGAAAAGGGTGTTCCGTTCTTCGCGGCGTCGGATATCTTTGTTGAAGCGGGGGCTTTGGCAGCACTCACACCGGATTACACAGACGTCGGGCGGCAGGGTTGCCAGTTGGCCACTGGATTCACAGACGGTCAGGTTAGCCTGGCCGAGACTGGCGCCAGGCCGCCGAGAAAAATCAATCTTTCACTCAATTTGAAGACAGCCAGAAAGATTGGCCTGGCCATACCCAAATCGGTCATAGAATCGGCAAAGCTGGTTTATCAATAGAATGTTTCCTCACCGAAACTGCGCATATGGATTTTCCAGTTAACAACCCATTCCGGCTTTCGCTCAAGGTCAAGGCGATCTCATTCATTGCCTTGATCATTCTGGCGGTGGGAAGCTTTTTAGGCTGGCGATTCTTAAGCCAGTCGGAAGAAATATTGACCTCTGAACTGCAGGACCGGGCACTAGCATTCAGCAACAACCTGGCCCGCAGCAGCAAATACGGCATTCTGACGGAAGACCCCGAGATCCTGCGCGAAGTGGCTGAGGGTGCCCTGCAGGAGGAAAGCGTTATCTATGTGCGTATCAGCAATGCGCAGGGGAAAGTGCTCGCCGAGCAGTTTAAATATCCCAGCACAACCAAGTCGCTAGCCGACATCTTCCGACACATTACATCCATAGATCCGGCGTGGAATAAGCCCTTTATGACCCATCATCTGATCAAGGGCATTGGCATCTATCATACATTTACTCCGGTGCAGACGATTCGTAACGAAACCAATAGCCGACTTTCCACTGAACTGATACTGCTTGGTGAAGGAAATTCTTCTGTCGGCAATAAGCCAAAAGTCATTCAGCAGGGCAATGTCCAGATACTCCTGTCAACGGAAAAAGTGCTGGATAAAATTCGCAAAACGCTGCTCAGCGGCATATTTCTGACGCTGGTCATTGTCGGGATTGCGGTGATTGTGGCGTTTTTTGGCGTGGGCTACATCATCAAACCGGTTCGCGCCATGGCGCGAGCCGCGCTGAATATTTCGCGCGGCGATTTGTCGCAGCGCGTCCAGGTTCGCTCCAGGGATGAGATCGGCGTGCTGGCAACCGCTTTCAACCACATGACGGATTCTCTGTCCACGATGACGCAGGCACAACAACAACGCCTGGCAGAACTATCGACTCTTCATGATATCGGTATCGATATGAGTTCGACCCTGGATCAAGAAAGATTATTTGATTTGACACTCAAAGCAGTCGTCGGGCGGCTGGGCTATGACCGGGCGATCTTTTTCCGGTATAGCGAGGAAAAGCAGGCGCTGGTTGAGGGGAAACTGGAAGGTATATCAAAAGATCTCGAGCAGGCATTGCAGGGACTGGAAATTCCTCTGGAAGAAAAAAGCGGTTTTTGCGCCACAGTGGCATTGAAGGGCGAGGCCGTGCTGGTTGCGGATGTGAGCACGGAACAACCGCATATCTATGGGCCAATGTTACATATTCTAGACGCCCGCTCCTTTCTGGCCGCGCCTGTGAAATTCGAGGGCCACACACTCGGTATCCTGATAGTGGAAAGCCTCGACAAAGCGCTGACCGATGCGGATCTGAAGCTGATAGCCACGCTTTGCAGCCAGCTTGCGGTAGTCATGGCGAACGCATCCGCGTACCGGCAAATCGAGCAACTTAATGTCAGTCTCGAACAGAAAGTCGCGACACGAACAGCAGAACTTCAAATGCAGCAAGATAAGCTCAAGGAAGTGAACGAAAGGCTGAGGCAGGCGACTCAACATAAATCCGAATTCCTGGCAAGAATGTCGCATGAACTGCGCACGCCGCTGAATGCAATTATTGGCTATAGCGAAATGCTCATGGAAGAACACGAGAGTCCGGACCAGGAGCCACTAATCAAGGACTTGAAGAAAATTCATTCCTCGGGCAGACATTTGCTGTCGTTGATCAACGATATTCTCGATTTGTCCAAGGTCGAGGCAGGAAAAATGGAGCTCTACGTTGAGAATGTCGATGTCGGATCACTCGTTAACGACGTGAAGACTACGGTTCGCCCGCTGGTGGAAAAGAGCGGCAATAAATTTTCCATAATCTGCCCGGCAAAAATGGCTCCGATACGGACCGATATAACCAAGCTACGCCAAATCCTGCTTAACTTGCTGAGCAATGCAGGAAAATTTACCGACAAGGGCGCAGTTTCCCTGACGGTGAGTGAAATGGATAAGGCAGGCGAGCGATGGTTGAGTTTCGCGGTGGCGGATTCCGGAATAGGCATCAGTTCGGCGCAGATGGAGAACCTGTTTCAGGAATTCTCCCAGGCAGATGTATCAACCTCTCGCAAATACGGAGGAACAGGGCTGGGCCTCGCCATCTGCAAACGATTCTGCGAAATGATGGGCGGGTTTATCGAAGCGCAGAGCCAGGTAGGCCATGGCACCCAAATTACAGTCTGGTTGCCGGCTGATATTTCCACCGGCAACGCTTCAGTTGAGCAGAATGAAGCCTCTGTTGACCCGATGGACGAGGGCAGCGAAAGCAAGTCGAAATGCACCGTGCTTGTCATTGATGACGACGCATCCGCGCGGGAAATCATCAGCCGTTTTTTATCCAAGGATGGCTTCCAGGCCGTGTCCGCGCCTAATGGTGAAAGCGGACTCAGTCTCGCCCGTCAAATTCATCCGACGGCGATCACGCTCGACATCATGATGCCCGGCGTCGATGGCTGGACGGTCCTGGCCGAGTTGAAAGCCGATCCTGATCTGGCGGACATACCGATCATTGTCGTCACGATTCTGGACGAAAAAGACATGGGTTATTCGCTGGGCGCTTCGGACTATCTGACCAAGCCTATCGATCGCGAGCGGCTACTCACAATCGTCAGGAAATATTGCTGCGACGCTCCTCAGGGGCGCGTATTGGTGGTCGAAGACGACGACAATTCGCGGACCATGACGAGTCGCACACTCGCAAAAGAAGGCTGGACCATCCTCGAAGCGGAAAATGGGCGCGTTGCGCTGGATCTGCTCGCCACACAGGCGCCGCCCCAGATCATTCTGCTCGATTTGATCATGCCGGTGATGGATGGTCTACAGTTCATAGACGAGCTGCGCAAAAATGCGCAATGGCGAACGATCCCCATCGTCGTTCTGACAGGCAAAAACCTGACCCAGGAGGAACGCGTTCGACTGAATATGAATGTCCAGAAGATACTCGAAAAATCCACTGTGAGCCGCGCTGCCCTGTTACGGGAAATAACGGATTCGATTGGCGGCGCTTGCAAAGCGGTGTTCCCTTAAAACCTGGGGACATGAAGCGATTGATCGAGGGGAAGCCATTCTCTAGATGGAGAGACGTGGGCAATCGAGGCGAGATATTCCATCCATTGCCCTAATTTTAGGACGAAAGATCATGGTCAAAATTTTGCTGGCGGAAGACAATGAACTGAACCGCGATATGCTGATGCGTCGCCTGGAACGCAGGGGGTATCAAGTCGATATCGCGATGGACGGTGAGGAAGCGATCGAAAAAGTGAGGAGTCATGGTCCCGACCTGCTTTTGCTGGATATCAGCCTGCCCATACTGGACGGCTTTGAAGTGGCAAGGCGCATTCGGGAAGACCCTCAATTGTGCGCGCTGCCGATCCTCGGCCTGTCCGCTCACGCCATGCAGGGCGACAGGGAACGGGCGCTTGCGGCCGGTTGTGACGATTACGATACCAAACCAGTCGAGATGGAGCGCCTGCTGGACAAAATTCAATTGCTTTTGCAAGCTGCAACCAGGCCATGAAATCCGATCCCGGAATGCTGCTGGTCGTCGACGACAATGAAATGAACCGGGATATTCTGTCGCGCCGCTTAACCCGGCTGGGCTACGTCGTGATCGTCGCAGAGAATGGGCAAAGTGCGCTCAATATGCTGCTGGAGCACAAGTTCGACCTGGTTCTGCTCGATATCGAAATGCCGGGCATCGATGGCATAGCTGTTCTCAAGCTGATACGCACGACTTATTCGATGTCCGAATTGCCCGTTATCATGGTAACGGCTAGGGGCGAATCCACCGATATCGTTGGCGCCCTCGAGTTGGGTGCCAACGATTACATCATGAAGCCGCTTGATCTCGCTGTAGTGCCGGCGCGAGTGCGAACACAACTCGCGCTCAAGCGCGCCTCGGATGAAGTCAGAATGCTCGCCAGCCAGCTGGAAGCGCGCAACACGCTCATTCGCAACATCTTTGGGCGCTACGTCGCAAGCGAAGTCGTCGATAAGCTTCTGGCATCGCCTGAAGCGCTCGAGTTTGGCGGCGAGCTCCGCATGGTCACCGTTCTGGTGGCCGACTTGCGAGGATTCACCCTGATCTCGGAAGGTCCGTTCACGCCCGTGCAAGTCGTGCATATGCTGAACAATTTCCTCGGCACAATGACTAAAATCATTGCTGATCACCACGGCATCGTCGATGAAATTCTGGGCGATGGAATGCTGGCGTTTTTCGGAGCGCCCAGCGAACAACCGGATCATGCGCAACGCGCCGTCGGCTGCGCGGTTGCGATGCAGCAGGCGATGACGTCCGTTAATGCGTATAACCAGACACATGGCTTGCCGGAACTCTCCATGGGAATCGGCATTCACACCGGAGAAGCCATTGTGGGAAATATCGGCTCCGAAACGCGATCGAAATATAGTGTGGTAGGCAAGCATGTCAATCTGGCCGCGCGTCTCGAATCCTACTGTTGTGGAAACCAGATACTGATATCCGAAGCGACTTTGTCGCATACGGGAGCCATAGTCAGAATAGATGGCCAATTTATCGTGCATCCGAAAGGCGTCGCTGACCCGGTTACCGTTTATGAAGCTGGCGGCATAGCCACCTATAATTCTTTCCTGCCTCGTTATACGGATGAGTTGCAGGCTTTGCATCAGGCGATCACTGTTAACTGCGCCATCATCGACGAAAAATCCATTAGCGAAGAAACATTCGCAGGCAGCCTTACCAGATTGTCTGCCAAGGCCGCAGAAATCGTGACCACCCGAGCAGTATCCCCCCTCACAAATATCGCGATCTATCTGCTACCCGATAACTTTACTGATCAGACCACCTGTTTGTATGGAAAAGTCGTCGCTTACGCTGGCGATGTCGACAATTGTGTTTGCGTGCGCTTTACCTGCATGCTTCCCCAGACCCGGGCGGTACTTGCCGACTTGCTGCATCGCAACAGCCAGAACTGATTATTCGCTTTATGGGGAGGCATCACGCGGCGGGTAAAATCCGATGCCCACGCAACGCTGCGCGGCGCCCGCGGCGCACATTGATGCCCATCAAAATAACCAGGCCGATCACAAAATAGCTGCCGGTCAGCAACATGGCGAGACGGTGATCGCCACCCGACACCCAACTCACCACGCCGTAGGTCAGCGGGCCCAGAATCGAGGAAAGCTTGACCGCGAAACCCCACAATCCGAAGAATTCGGCCAGCCGCGCGCGCGGACTGAGATAGCCAACCAGGGCACGCCCCGCCGACTGGCTGGCCCCCATGCACAGCCCGGCCAGATTGGCGGCCAGCCAGAACGCGTCGCGCCCTTCTGCGCTGGCGGCTATCAGCACCATCGCGATCCAGCCCAGCAAAGTCAGCGCAATGGTACGGATATGGCCGATGCGATCCTGCACATATCCAAACACGAACGCGCCGATGGCCGCCGTGATGTTGACCACCAGGATCAGTTTGAGCGTGTCCTGTATCTGGAAATGCATGGCCTGTTGCGCATAAATGGCGGCCAGCGCAATCACCGCCTGCACCCCGGCCTGATAAAACACGATGCACACAAAAAACCGCGTCAGATCGCGATACTGGCGCAGATGAGCCAGTGTGTGTCCCAGCCGTGAGAAGGTATCGCGCCACAGGCGCGTATGACGTCCCGGTTGCGGCACGGCGCGTTCGCGTAACCACAAAAAAGTCGGTAGGCTGGACAAGGCAAACAACCCGGCGGTAATCAGCATGGTTACCGGCACATAATGCGCTGCATCCTGCCCGCTGCTCTGCGCCCAGGTGATGTAGGCCAGCGCGCAGCCCAGGCTGAGCAGACCGCCCATGTATCCCAGACTCCAGCCCCAGCCCGACACCTTGCCCAGATTGCGCCCCGTTGCCAGTTCTGGCAAAAATGCGGCAATGACATTCTCGCCGCTGCCGTAAAAGAAATTGCTTAACACGATCAGCAACAGCCCCAGCCACACTGCACCGGGTCCGGCCAGCGCCAGTGCGGCGGTAAACAGCACGCAACCCACGGTGGTGACAGCCAGCAGTTTTTTCTTGGCGGCGTGGAGGTCGGCATAGGCGCCCAGCACCGGCCCGGTCAGCATGATCAGCAGATACGACAGTGCCAGTCCGGCAGTCCAGGCAAACGTTGCCCACTCTGCGTTGCCCGCAATGGTGGCGACGAAATACGCGCTGAACACGGCGGTGATGACCACCGTGGTGTAGCCGGAATTGGCGAAATCGTACATCGCCCATGCCCAATATTCGCGCCGCTGTACCGGCGCAAACTCAGCCCTTGCGGACGGCTTCGATGACATTGCTCAGGCCTTTGATGCGCGCCAGCGCGCGGTTGAGCGGTTGCAGGCTGGCGCTATGGACATGAAAGTGCATCACCGCCATATCGGTTTTGGATTCGGTATTGACGCGTACCACCGCCAGCCGCTCTTTGGCCAGCACCTCGGAAATATCTCGCAACAGGCCGTGACGATCGAATGCAGTGACGCAGATTTCGCTCTCGAACGCGCTGTCCTCGCCCCACGTCGCCGCCAGCAGACGTGCCTGGCGCTCGCCCGATATGCGCTGAATGTTGGCGCAGTCGCGGCGATGGATGGTGACGCCGCGTCCTTGCGTGGCATATCCTGCAATCGCATCGGGTGGCGCCGGTTTGCAGCAGCGCGCCAGCGTTACCGGCAGATTGCTCACCCCTTCGATCAGGATGCCCTCGGCGGGTTTATCGGTCGGCGTCTTGCTTGTCCGGCGCTTGGCCGGCGTCTCCACGGGCAGCGCAGTTTGTTCCTGCAGGGCGCTCGCCACCTGATGCGGCGTGATGTCGCCGCGCCCCAGCGCGGCGAGGAACTCATCGACGCGCGATTCGCCGAATTTCTGCGCCAGCTTGTCCTGATTGACCTCCACAGCCCCCTGGCGATGCAGTTCCTTGTCCAGAATGGCGCGTCCCTGGGCGACGTTTTCTTCGAAATGCAGATACTTGAACCAGTGCCGCACCTTGGCGCGGGCGCGCTGGGTGACCAGATAACCCAGCGTCGGATTGAGCCAGTCACGGCTCGGTGCGCCTTCTTTGACGGTAAGGATTTCCACGCGCTGGCCGTTTTTCAGCGGTGTGTTGAGCGGCACCATCACTCCATCCACCTTGGCTCCCCGGCAGCGATGGCCCAGATTGGAATGCACGTGGTAGGCAAAATCCACCGGGCTGGCGCCGGCAGGCAGGTCGATCACCCGCCCCTGTGGCGTGAGCACATAAACACGATCCTGAAACAGCTCGTTCTTGAACAGCTCGGCCAGTTCGGCGCTGTCTGCCACTTCGTCCTTCCATTGCAGAATCTGACGCAACCAGGCGATTTTATCCTCGGCACCGGCGGCGGCGCTACTGCCCTCCTTGTAACGCCAGTGCGCGGCCACGCCCAGCTCGGCGTGCTTATGCATGTCGAAGGTGCGTATCTGCACCTCCAGCGCCTTGCCTTCAGGGCCGATCACGCCGGTATGCAGCGAACGGTAGTCGTTGCTCTTGGGCTGCGCGATGTAGTCGTCGAATTCGCCGCTAATCGGCTGCCACAGGTTGTGCACGATTCCCAGCGCGGTATAGCAGTCGCGCAGCTCCGGCACCAGGATGCGCACCGCGCGGATGTCGTAGAGCTGGTCGAATTGCAGATGCTTGCGCTTCATCTTGTTGATGATGCTGACGATGTGTTTGGGACGGCCCGTCACCTCGGCCTGGATGTGAACAGCGTGCAGTTCAGCCTGCAATCTGGCCACCACGTCCTGGATATAACGCTCGCGGTCGAGACGTTTCTCGTCCAGCAGGCGTGCGATACGCTGGTAATTTTCCGGCTCCAGAAAACGATAGGACAAATCCTCCATTTCCCACTTCAATTGCCACACCCCAAGCCGGTTGGCGAGCGGCGCAAACAGCTCGCGCACCTCGCGCGCCACCTGGGTTCGCGCCGTTTCGTCGTCGCTTTGCACCAGGCAGCGCAACGCATGCGCGCGCTCGGCCAGCTTGATCAGCACCACGCGAATGTCCTCCACCATCGCCAGCAACATCTGGCGCAGTCCTTCCACCTGGCTTTGCCCATCACGCCGCGCCGACTCGCCGCCGCCCACCAGTTGGCCGATTTCGTCCATGCGCGCCACGCCGCGCGCCAGCTTGACCACCTGTGGATTGAGTTGTGCGCTCAGCACATCGTCCTGCCAGGGGTCAGTCAGGCCAATGAGCAGCGCCGCCGCCACACTGTCGGCATCCAGGTGCAGATCGGCCACCTGCGTGGCGCTGCCGATGGCGTGACTGATACGTGCTGCACCGAATGCGGTGAGCGTGTCCGGCTCGGTCAGGATCAGTTCGCCGGCGGCGCGAATCAGCGTCGCTCCGCTGGCGTCAAACTGCCCGGCAAGATGCGCGAGCGCCACATCGGGATCGAGATTGTCGCCACAACTGGCGCTGGGGGTATGCGTGGTAACCATAGGCTGAATTATCGCATGCCAGCCTGCCAATATCGCTGTCGGGTTTGCCGCCAGGCTGCAACACTGGGCGCCTGGCCCGGAACAAAATTCACTTCTACCGCCCCATCGCTGTCAGAGCGCAACAAACGGCTGCCCTGCCCTGCATAGCGCGCCACGATATCGCCGCGCGGGTGACCAAAGCGGTTGCGATATCCCACCGTGAATACGGTGATGACAGGATGCACGGTAGCAACAAAATCCGGCGTAGACGAAGTGCGGCTGCCATGATGCGGGGCGACCAGCAAGGTGGCGGGCAATTGCTCAGGCACGCTGGCCAGCAGTTCGGCCTCATCGCGCGCTTCGATGTCGGCGGATAACAATGCGCTGCCGCCCGCGGCAGCCACTTTCAGCACGCAGCCGCGATTGTTGTCTTTCAGGCTGGCATTGTCATAGCTGGCCTGCGTGGGGTGCAGCACGGCAAAATTCACCCCGTCCCATTGCCAGTGCTGCCCGGCCACACAGCGCAGGCTGCGCACTCCGGCTGACAGCGCCGGGTGCGTGGCGGGCAGCGAACTGGCGAGCCAGCCTGCCGGCACTTCGCGCAGCACCGACAACGCGCCGCCGCTGTGATCATTATCGTCGTGCGACACGATCAGGCCGTCGAGCCGCGTCACGCCTTCGCCGCGCAGATACGGCACGATGATCCGGCTGCCGCTGTCGGATTCAGCCGTATAGCGCGGCCCGGTGTCGAACAGCAGGGCGTGATGTGCAGTGCGCACCAGCACTGCCAGCCCCTGCCCCACATCCAGCACGGTCACCAAAAGCGCACCCGGCGCAGGATGCGGCGCTGGCGTCAGCAGGGCGGGCAGGATCAGCAGCGCCCCCACCCAGCGTGCCGGAAAGCCGCGCGGCAGCAGCAGCCACAACACGCCCAGCAGCGCCAGCATGATGGCGGCGGCACCCGGTTCGGGCTGTTGCCACAACGCCAGCGGCAGGCGCGCCAGCCAGTCCAGTACCCACACGCACCCGGCCATCAGCCAGTGCGCGGCATACAGCAGCCAGTCCATGCCCGGCACACTGCCGGCCAGCGCCAGCGGTGTCACGCCGAAACTCACCAGCGGTATGGCAAATGCATTGGCCAGCGGCGAGACCAGCGACAGCTGGCCAAACAGCAGCAACAGGACCGGCGCCAATGCCAGCGTCACCGCCCATTGCGTCGCCAGCCAGGCGCGCAGCCAGTGCGGCTTGCCGACCCGTGCGGTGGTGGCGAACAGCATCGCCGCGACCGCACCGAACGATAGCCAGAATCCCGCCGCCAGCACCGCCCACGGATCAAGCAGCACGACCACCAGCAATGCCCACAGCAGCACGCGGGTCGGCGCAATCACGCGTCCCGACCACAATGCCACGGCTACTACCAGCAGCATGTAGAGCGTGCGTTGCGCCGGAACCGCAAATCCTGCCAGCAGCACATACAGCAGCGCCGTGAACGCCCCTGCCAGCACTGCCGCGCGCCGTGCCGGCAGCCGCAGAGTCAGACGCACGCTGCGCCGCCACAACCAGTACACCAGCGCAAACGCCAACCCGGAGAGCATGGTCACATGCAAACCGGAGATGGAAATCAAATGCGTAATTCCGGTGCGCTGGTACAGCGCCCATTGCACGGGCGGGATGGCGGACTGATCGCCAATCACCAGCGCCTTCAGCACCCCGGCGTAGGAGTCGCCCGCCAGCACGCGGTCAATGCGCAATGCGATGGCTTCACGCACTGCCTCCACCGCATAGCCGGGGCGCAGCACGAAGACACGCAAACGCCGGTTATCGGCGCTGTCGCGCACGTTACCAATGGCGCGCAGATTACGTTCCAGAAACCAGGCCTCCAGGTCGAACACATGAGGATTGGCGTTGGCGTGCGGACGGCGCAGGCGCACCGTGAAACGCCAGCGCTCACCCGCAAGCACACGCGGGGCATTGGGTAGCGGCTTGCCGTTGAAGGCCGTGGTGTAAGTGTTGAGCTGGATATGGTGCGGCACCTGCGCACCGGGGGTGATGACTTGCTCGACATCAAATTCAAAGCGCTGGCCGTGTTCGGTCTTGACCGGCAGGTTGGCCACCACGCCACTGAGAACGATGTCCACGCCTTCCCACGCCGGCGGCAGCGCGTCCTGCATACGCTGTCCGGCGACCGCCGCGGCAAACAGAAATCCGGCGCCAAACAGCGTGCCCAGCAACAGTCCGCGGCGTATTGCACCAAGCAGCTGGTGGCGCGGCAACCAGTAGGCAGTAGCCAATAACGGCAAGCCCCACGCCCAAGCCAGATCGGGCAGCAGCGCCTGCTGTTGCAGCAGCCACACGCCCGCGACGAAGGCAAGAATGCCACTGCGCATCGGCTAGAGCGGTCGCCCGAAACGCTTGAACACCTCGAACCAGGCAACGCTCGCCACCCCCGCCGCCAGACACAGCAACAGATCTTCCGGATGTAACACACCGAAGTGGAACAGCGCACGCAGGCCCGGCACGGCCAGCACCAGCGTCAGTGCCGCGATGGCGCCACCCACTACCCACCATAGCGCCGGGTTGGAGTTGCGCAGCGTGGTCAGGGCCGTGTGCGACCAGGAGCGGTTGGCAAAAATCAGGCCGAGATTGGCGACCACCAGCGCGACGAAAGCCAGAGTGCGCGCCTCATCCCCACCCTGGCCGCGTGCCAGCGCCACGGCATATACGGCAAGTACAATCAGCAGTACGGCGACCCCTTGCAGCAGGCTGAGCAGCAGTGTGCGCATGCCGAACAGGGGCACTGCCGGGTCGCGCGGGGGGCGGCGCATCAGGTCCGGTTCCTCGCGTTCGGCCTCGAACACGATGGAGCAGGCGGGATCGATAATGAACTGCAGAAAAACAATATGCA
>NZ_BGOW01000030.1:47517-78125 GCF_003851125.1 Sulfuriferula multivorans
CCGGGTAAAACATCAGCGGCCAGCCGAACAACAGCGGGATCAGCGACATGCCGGCGATGGGCACATGGATCGCCAGGATATAGGCCATCGCGCGGCGCAAGTTGTCGTAAATACGGCGCCCCAGCCGGATCGCCTGCACGATGGAGTCGAAGTCGTCGTCCAGCAGCACCAGATCGGCTGCCTCGCGCGCCACGTCGGTGCCGCGGGCACCCATGGCGATGCCGATGTGGGCGGCCTTCAGCGCGGGCGCATCGTTGACGCCGTCGCCGGTCATCGCCACCACTTCGCCGCAGGCCTTGAACGCCTGCACCAGGCGCAGCTTCTGCTCCGGTGTGACGCGCGCGAACACGTTGACCGTGGTGATGCGGCGCTGCAGTGCTGCGTCATCCAGCAGCGCCAGCTCGTCGCCAGTCATCGCGTCGGCCGCACTGTCGAACCCAGCCTGCCGCGCCACCGCCTGTGCCGTACCCAGATAATCGCCGGTAATCATCACCACCCGGATGCCTGCCTCACGACATTCTGCGATGGCTCGAGGCACGTCTGCGCGTACCGGGTCGGCGAGCCCGATCAGTCCCACAAACTGAAATGGAAAATCGTGCTGCAACGCAGGCCATTCGCTGCCGCGAAAATCGGCACGCGCCACCGCCAGCACACGCAAACCCTGCTGCGCCAGGCTGGCGATTTGCAGCGCCAGCGCGTCCAGCTGCGCCGCATCGAAATGGCACAGGTCGGCGATGGCCTCGGGCGCACCTTTCGCTGCCACCACATATTCATCCCGGCCGGCGGCCTGCCAGACGTGGGACATGGCACGTAACTGCGGCGTCAGCGAATACTCGTGGGCCAGTGTCCAGTCGTGATGCAGGTGCTCGGTATCGGCGAGGAAATTCGCACCGAGCTGGTGGAACGCGCGCTCCATCGGGTCGAAAGGCGCCACCTCGGAGGCCAGAATACCGAACTCGACCAGCGCGTGGAAAGCTTCCGGCAGACTGTCGGGCAGCGCGTAATCCACCTTGTGCATCTGTCCGTCGACGCACAGTGCAGCCACGCTCATGCGGTTCTGGGTGAGCGTACCAGTTTTATCCACGCACAGCACCGTGGCCGCACCCAGGGTTTCGATAGCGGGTACGTGCCGGGTCAGTACCCGGTGCTGCGAGATGCGCCACGCCCCCAGAGCGAGAAATACCGTAAGCACCACGGGGAATTCTTCCGGGATGGTGGCCATCGCCAGGGTGATGCCCGCCAGCAGCGCACCCAACCAGTCGTGGCGGGTGAAGCCGTAGAGTGCAATCACCATGAGCGCCAGCGCAACGCCGATTAACGCCAGCACCCGCACCAGGCGGACGGTTTCACGCTGCAGCGGGCTGGCGGAGGGCGTCACTTGTCCAAGCGCGCGACCGATGCGGCCGATCTCGCTGCGTTCCCCGGTAGCCGTCACGCGCGCCATTCCCTGCCCCTGCACCAGTACGCTACCGGCATACACGAAAGGCAGGCCATCCCCGCCCGGCCGCGTCATCGGCATGGCGCCGTCCCAGGGAATTTTGTTCACTGACATGGATTCGCCGGTCAGCACCGATTCGTCTGCCGCCAGGTCATTGCACGACAGCAGCACCGCATCCGCCGCGACCCGGTCGCCCTCCGTCAACAGCAGGAGATCGTCACGTACCACCTCGCGCCCGGCGATACGCTGCTCGATCCCGTCGCGCAGCACCAGCGCGCGCGGGCTGGTGAGGTCGCGCAAGGCTTCCAGCACACGCTCGGTTTTACGCTGCTGGTACACGCTGGCGCCCATCACCACAAACACGAAACTCAGCAGAATCAGCGCTTCGTGGATATCACCAAACACCAGATAAATTCCCCCCGCCGCGATCAGCAGGACGAACATCGGCTCGCGCAACACCTCCAGGGCGATGATCCCGAGGCTGCGCCGCCGCGTGCCGGGAAGCTCGTTGTAGCCTTCCGTGCGCAAACGCTCGGCCGCCTCGTGCTGGGTGAGGCCGGTGAGGACAGGCTCGGTATTGTCTAGGGCGGGCGACATGGCATCGTGCGGCGCAGGGTGGGATGCCGTCAGGATATGCAAGAAAGCGCAGTATGCAAAGACCCATCGGCGTCGCCGCCACGGCAGCATGCGTGGAACGCTGAATTTGGGATAGGCATTATGCGCAGTTGATTTTTTATCTTCGGATGAAAAGCTTGTGCGCAGACTGCGCTCACCGTCGGCATATGAGCCGGTGGCGACGTTCCCGATCCACGGGATGGTGCACTTTCTCCAACGCCGCCGGATCTACTTTACGGTTCCAATATATGCCTCATCCGCGTTTCTGATCGTCGACTACTTCCGGATGTTTTGCCAAGTATTGGCTCATGAAAAGCGTGAATTCAGAAACATCATCACTCTTCATCCTTCGCCTCCTTTTCCAGACGAATGCGCATATGATAGCGGCTTTCAATTTCCAGATGCGGGACCACCCACCCCCACGGGTAGAATAAAAATGGTCTAATGGATTCGAGTCTGAAAAAAAAGTCTCAATCTCCCCCGCGAAGAAGAACCGACATGCTGCCTGCCTCCCTCAAACGCTACGCCTGGCTCTCCATCGCCGCAGCCCTGGTCACAATCCTGCTCAAGGGCTGGGCCTGGCGACTCACCGGCTCAGTGGGATTACTTTCCGATGCACTCGAGTCCTTCGTCAATCTGGCGGGGGCGATGATGGCGCTGGCCATGCTGTCATTGGCGGCCTTGCCGGCGGACGACAACCATGCGCACGGACACGGAAAGGCAGAGTACTTTTCCAGCGCATTCGAAGGCTTTCTCATCCTCGTCGCCGCTGTCAGCATCGCCTATGCAGCCATCGAGCGCTTGCTCAATCCGCAGCCGATTGAAGCAGTGGGCATCGGGCTGGCGGTGTCGGTGGCTGCTTCGGTGATTAATCTGGCCACGTCGCGCATCCTCATGGGGGTGGGCAAAAAATACAAATCCATCACCCTGGAAGCCGACGCGCGCCACCTGCTCACCGATGTCTGGACGTCAGCGGGGGTCATCGCAGGGGTCGGACTGGTGTGGGTGACGGGCTGGATCTGGCTCGACCCGGTAATTGCCATCCTGGTGGCCATGAATATTGTGTGGACCGGGTGGCAACTGCTGCAGCGCTCCGCCGCGGGCTTGATGGATGTTTCCATCCCCGAGGAAGAACTGAAGGCGATTGAAAGAGTACTGGATGGCTACCGTCAGCAGGGGCTAGAGTTCCACGCCTTGCGCACGCGTCAGGCCGGCACCCGTGCTTTCGTCACCTTGCATGTCCTGGTGCCTGGCGCCTGGACGGTCCAGAATGGACATGACTGGTCGGAACGGATCGAAGCCGATATCCGCCAGGCCGTGCCGCACGCTCACATCACCACCCACCTGGAACCGAAGGAAGATCCCGCCTCCCTGGCGGATCAGGAACTGGATCGTCTGGCGGATTAAATCTGTTGGCCGATGGATAGGTGCATGGCGACCCTTGGCCGAAATGCCTCATTAACAAACGGCAGATTGTGCTTATACTGCGCTCCCGTATGCGCGAATGCGTATGTCGTCCGCACATGCCAGTGAAGGTTTCCATGAACAACCGGATTCGCCAGATTCTCAACCAGATAAGCGCACTCGAAGATGAACTGCAAACAGCCGTCGAACAGCAGCAGGAGCGCTTGCACTACCGTTTCGAAGACAAGCGCATCAGCTTCGAGCATGCCGTCAGTGAAACGCACCGCAAAGCCAGAATGGGGATTTTTCGCTGGTTCCTGACCGTCCGCCCGCTAAACTATCTCACCGCCCCCATCATCTACGGCATGATCGTTCCATTAGCCTTGTTCGATCTGTGCATCAGCTTTTATCAGCTGACCTGCTTCCCCATTTACAGGGTTGCCAGAGTGCGGCGCGCGGACTACATCGCGCTGGATCATCAGCATCTGGCCTATCTGAACATCATCGAGAAAGTGGATTGCATGTATTGCTCGTACGCGGTCGGGTTGCTTGGCTATGCGCAAGAAATCACGGCACGCACCGAGCAATATTTCTGCCCCATCAAGCATGCCCGCAAAATGCTCGGCGCCCATGCACGCTACGCGCATTTTTTGGCTTACGGCGAAGCGGATGACTTCCATGCCAAACTCGAGGAATTCCGGGCGGAACTCGCCAAAGAAACGGATCAGGGACGCAAATTACACGACGGCGATCCGCAAGATGACAGCGACAAAACCAGCTAACTCACGTGCATGACAGGCTGGTTAACGCCATTTTCTCGGGAATACTGTATAGGCAATAGTTGTTCCGCCCCCCCATCTTTGCCTGGTACATTGCGGTGTCCGCATGGATGATCAGGGTGTCGGCATCTACACCGTGCTGCGGATACAGGCTGATGCCAATACTGCAGGTAATCCGGTGTGGCTTCCCTTCCACTTCAAACCCGTCAGAAATATCCTTCATGATCTTTCTGGCTACAGTTTCGCAATCTTCGATGTTGCAGACATCCAAAACGATCAGTACAAATTCGTCGCCTCCCAGACGCGCCACCGTGTCACCTTCCCGGATACACCCATTCAGGCGTTTCGCGACATGCTCCAGCAAACGATCACCCACGTGATGCCCCAGTCTGTCATTGACCAGCTTGAAATTGTCAAGGTCGAGGAACATCACCGCAAAATTCTGTTCATGGCGGTGCGCCTGGGCAATGCTTTGCGAAAGCCTGTCCATGAACAACAAGCGGTTTGGCAACTGGGTGAGCGTGTCATGGTGCGCCTGATAGCTAAGCTTTTGCTCTCTCATTCTGTGCTCGGTAATATCCGTTATCTGCAGTATGAATAGCTTGTTGTTATTCTGTGTTATCGGGCTGAGGTCGACGTTCATCGGAAAGCAGGAACCATCGGCGCGCTGGCCTATTGCCGAGTCATACGCGTGGCTCATTAACAACGTGATGTTCTTTCCGTTAAGATCTCCGGAGCGATAGCCGAACATTTGTTCCAGCGCTGGATTGCACGACGTAATCGTGCCATGGGCATCGACGGTGACAATGCCACTGGCCAGACTGTCCAGCACGGTTCTCAGCAAGGCTTCGTTGTCGTGCAGATTTTTGAAAATTTCCAGAAACAGAACAGCAACATAGCCTAGCGACAGGGCATAAGCAAAGAGCCTCAGAAAATGCCACATCCACCAGGTGGCATCCCATAGGTTCGAAAAGGCGTAAGCAAGACCGGCAATCCCGAACATGAGGCTCATCACGGTAAAAAGCAGCACCTCGGGAGATGGTTGGGTACGCTGGATTGAATAAAATCGATGCGCCGCAGCAAGAAACATGAAGCCGCCAAGAGTGTTGAGCGCCGACGTGGCAGAAGCAAATTGATTGTCCAGCAACGCATGCGGCAAAAAGGCGGTAAAACGGATAATCAGCAACCCCATAACGGCCGCACTCACACCAGCCAATACCGGGAACACAAATCGGGCTCTATTCCCGAATCGCAAATCTTGAAAATAAATACCCATAAAACACAGACCGCCCAATGCCGTAGCCAGACCATGCAGCCAGATAAACGCGTCGCCGGGCGCTGTTGCGGCATGGAACAGGTCCAGCATGCCCATGGCTGCCAAACCCATAGCCGTGCTGATACGGTAGGAAGGTGTAGAACTGGTATGCAGGAATGCCAGGAGTGTGGCAAGCGCCAGCGCAGCGAAGGCACCCGTTGTTTCGATGACCGAATGGAAAGGAATGTTGACCCAAATCCATTTATCAGGTGAATTGATAACCAGCGTCACAGCCAGGGATGCACACAATACAGCAATCACCGGCCAGTGAAACTTTTCAACGTATCCGCGTTTCTTCATATCGCGTTGGGTCATGTTCCGCGCCAATCCAGATCGCAACAAAAAACACGGGTGTCCTCATCGGCCTGAATTGCAATCGATAGCGTGATGCACATATTCGCTTCCGCGACGGAAAGATAGGGGCGCGTGGTCTGAACTTCTCCCGGGTTGTTGACCGCACGGCGGAAATAATGGCGCCTTGACCAATTGGCCCCTTCTGCATTGGATACGGGCAGAAAGCGGGGGTCCATTTTGTTTTCCCGATATCTGGACACATGACTCTTGCCTAACTGCATGCCCTCGGCATTCAGCATGAAGCAGCGCTCGGCTCTTTCCTGTCCGAGAAACTCGGCGCAGGCCTGTTCAATGCAGGCACCCGCCTGAATGCGGCTTGCGGAACGCTTGAAGGCTTCCACATACTGGGTCAGTTCTTTTCTCTGCCGGGCTTCCAAGTCATCGGAATAGGTCTTGAATTTTCCGCACAGCTCGGCGATGCGATTATCCTCGGCGCCTGGTTGAATGAGTTCTTCCGATGGCCTGCCGAAATAAAAGCCTTGAACAAAATCAATCCCGGAGTCCATGGCGATCAACGCCTCATTTTCTGTTTCAACACCTTCAATGAGGGCCAGGCTACCTGACTCATGGATTAAATTCACCAGATTGGGCAGCACGCGTGCGACGCTGCGATTTTGCGCTGCCTGGGCAATGACCGAACGATCTAGCTTCACAATATCAGGGGCTATACGCCAGATACGTTCAAAATTGGAATGGCCGGCACCAAAATCATCGATGGCGACCAGGCAACCCAATTCCCTGTAGTAGCCGACCGCCTCAGCTAATAAAGCCTCGTCGTGAATTCCACCTTCGAGAATTTCAACGACAATCCGATGAGGCGGTATACCGTAGCGCTGGAGTAAATCAGAAAAATACGCGCCATAATGCTTGCCATTAACAATGACTTGCGGACTCACATTGATAAAAATCCAGCTGGTCTCATCGGCCATGCTCAGAAAATTACGAAGGTGCAGATTTCTGCAAAGGCGATCCAGCAAGATCGCTTCGGATTCAGTCTGGATGGAATGAAACACTTCTAGGGGAGAGACAGCCGTGCCGTTTGGCTCGAATGCGCGCAACAGCCCTTCATATCCGACTGGTCTGCGGTGGGTAATGCTGAATATTGGTTGAAATGCGCTGGTTAAGCTGAGGCCTCCGAACAGCCCATTCACATTCCTGCCATTTTGAGCAATCGATAATTCAATCGTATCGAGTGATAGTTGAGCATATTTTGTATCCGATAAAAAACGAAGACTCATTATTGAGTACTCATTCGAGTTGTGAATATCCGGTATTTAGGGTGAGCCGCAAGTTCATAAACAGAATATTTGCGCACGTTTTCAGTGAACCGGGCATGCACTGCGCTTACTCGATCCTTGTCTGCAGCAAGGTCCGGATCCTGTTCTACCGCCTCGGCGAAAGAACGGATATCCCTGTCAGTAGCCAGAAATCCATTATCAGCAGCCCGCTCGAATGGGTTGCAGAGGAGGAGATCGATGGCCACTCTGGCATTGGAGCCAATACCCGGTATCGCTTTCTTGCGAAACTCCCGGGTTAGCTGGCTAGGCAATACACCCGGCCGCTCGTTAAAATTTGGACGCATACCCGTAGTGTCCGTTCCCGTGCACAGTAATTGCCCGAGCAGCGCCAGATTGTCATAAGCAGTCTTTATTCCATGAAGCTTTTGTCGATTCTTATGCAAGCCTTGCATAGGTTGAGCAAGATACGATGGATGCATAACATGCCTTGTATTGACATGTCCCTTGTCAGAACTATTTTTCATTGCAATTTTGTTGAGTTGAAGGCTGTTTGCGCTAAGCAAATAACATACCTGACCTAATTAAATCGCAATATATTGATATTGCTGAATAGAAAACATCGTAATATTTTCATATGGAATCTGTGCATCAGAAAGGCACATGCACTGCACCAACAATGAGCAATATTGCGGATCCACAGAAAATTGCTCAAATCGTGTTTCATCCAAATTTACTGCCATTCTCCAAAAAAAAATCATGAACAAATAAGGAAAAAATCGGTGCCGCCGCGGGGCTGAATTGCCGCATAATGTTGCGCAGACACAAACTGGAAATAAGAGCAATTAAGAAATGAGTCTTGATCTTCGCACCATGATGTTGATGATATCCGTACTGACGCTGCTGCTTTCCGGATTGCTGGGAATGGCTAGTTTTCAGGCCGGGAATATTCGTGGTGTGCGCCTGTGGGCAATGGCGAGCATGTGTCACAGCCTCGCAAGCTATATTATATTTGCACAGCTGCCTGCCTTGACCAATGGCTGGATCATGGTGTGGGGAGCCGTGTTGGTGATGACAGGTAGCGGCCTGCAATTTGCAGGAATACGGGCATTCAAGGAAGAGTACATCGATTGGCGTATTCCCCTGTCAGTGGTGGGCTTGGCATTTGTGCTGAGCGTCTGGTTCACATTTCTGCATTACGACGCCGCTGCGCGATCCATCGCCAATACGCTGGTGTTCGCATTGATCAATCTAATCTGCGCCCGTGCCCTGCTCATCAATATCGAACCCCCGCTGCGCACCGCATATTGGTTTACGGGTGCATCGTTTGCCTTGCTTGGCGTGGCATCGCTGATCCGACTGGCCACAATATTTCATGCGCCACCCGATGCCTTTGTCGGCCTTTACCCGCAGGTACCTTTTATTCCCATACGATTTCTGTTCGGCAGCCTGCTGCTGATGTGCGTGCCTTTTGGTTTCGTACTCATGCTGAACTATCGCCTCATTCTGGAAATGCAAAAAATTGCCTTGCGCGACGGTTTGACCGGCGCACTCAACCGGCGCAGCCTGGAACAGGAGGCTATCCGCCTGCAGGCACGGTGTCAGCGTTATGGCGATACGCTGGCGATCATGATGATAGACGTCGACCACTTCAAGGCGATCAACGACCAGTGCGGCCATCAGGTGGGAGACAAAGTCCTGCGACGTTTGGCCGAAGTTGCCCAGAATTCCATCCGTCGCGACGATTACTTTGCCCGTTATGGCGGGGAAGAATTCTGCATTCTGCTTCCATCCACCACTGAAGAAAAAGCCAGAGTACTGGCCGACCGCCTGCGGCAGGCTTATGCCTCCTTGACCATGGAGTTCGGCGGTGCGGTTTTGCACAGCACAATCAGCATCGGTGTAGCCGATTCGAAACGTGTCGGCCTGGAATTCAATGAACTCGTCTCTGCCGCAGACAAGGCCCTCTACCACGCCAAACAGGAAGGCCGCAATCGCGTAGTGACCCATTCCGCCATCATGTCCAGTGTGCCGGAATTGGTAATGCCTTTACCAGAATGACAAAGCTCCAGGCCCGCTGACGATCAATTCCCGGTAAGTTTGGCGACTCGAAATCGAGGCTGCGTTCAGTCCTTTTTGCTCAAGTTGTGCATCACCTGATGCCATCCCGCCGTGGCACTTTCACCAACCTCTTCAAAAACTGCTTGTAACAGTTTCATCTGGGTGCCGGTAAGTTGTGCTTCCAGTTTCTGACCCATAGGGGTCAAAGACAGCTGACGAACACGACGATCGTGCTCCGCGGTATTGATCACCACCAGACGCATTGCGATCAACTGCCGCAAAGGCGCGTTCAAGGCTTGTTTGCTGACATTGAGTATGCTCAGCAAGGCATTAACCGAAATCTGCGGGTTACGGCCAACGAAATAGAGTATGCGGTGATGGACTCTACCCAAACCACGCTGATCGAGAATGCGGTCTGGGGGTGCAGTAAAGGCGCGGTAGCCGAAGTAAAACTGCTCTATGGCCAGGCGCAATGCGGTTTCGGGCGACTTGGACGAGTGCGTATCGGTAGCCTTGGCGTTGTCATTGGACTGCATATCGGCAGTGGCTATTGGGTCAACCATATTGACATGATAAGCGTGCATTCATTAGGATGTCTATAGGTCAACTTTATTGACATTATGGATCGACTGCCATGAATCCCTCCCCACCCACTCATCCTGCTCACTTTTCTACTCGCACCCGCTATTTGCATCCGTCCCCGATCCGCGAAATTCTGTCTGTCGTCAATCGGCCGGGCATGATCTCCTTTGCGGGTGGGCTACCAGCGCTAGACAGCTTTCCCAGATTCAATCTGGACAGCATGCCGCAGGAAATCCTGCAATACGGCCCCAGCGAAGGCGAGTGGGCATTGCGTCAGAGAATTGCCGAAGAACTGCAAGAGCGAGGTTTGCAGTGCACGGCCGAACAGGTGTTGATTCTTTCCGGTTCGCAGCAAGGTATCGATCTTGTCGCCAAACTGTTCATCGACCCTGGTACCGCGGTGGCGGTGGAGTCGCCCACCTACCTGGCGGCTTTGCAGGTATTCCGTTTCTTCGGTGCGCGCTTTGTTGCCTACGACGCAGAGAAACTGGATGTGCATGCGATGCAACGCGAAAAGCCGGTTTTTGCCTATGCCATTCCCACTTTTCAGAACCCGAGCGGCCGCTGCCTCGATGCCACCCAGCGCGACGCTCTGGCCGCCGCCTGCGATGCCGCCCGGATTCCACTGTTTGAGGATGATCCTTATCGTGATCTGGTGTATGACTCCTGTGAGCGCGGCCCGGTGTGCGGCCGTTTGCAACGAGCGCCCTGGATTTATCAGGGATCGTTCTCGAAAAGTCTGGCGCCGGGGTTGCGCCTCGGCTACCTCGCCGCTTCACCGGATCTACTGCCATTTCTCACGAGCCTCAAGCAGGCAGCCGATTTGCACAGCAACCGGGTGAGCCAGTGGCTGGTGCTGCAGCAGTTGAATGATCCGGCGCGTAGCCGACATCTGGACGAACTGGCGCAACGCTATCGCCAGCGCCGAGATAACTTCGAGATGGCATTGCGGCGTCATTTTGGCGATCTCGCCAGTTGGAAGACACCGCCGGGCGGTCTGTTCTTCTGGCTCACCCTTAATCGCCGCATCGATACGCGCCAACTTTTGTCCGAGGCTATTGAAGAGAGTGTCGCCTTTATGCCTGGCGAACCATTCCTGCCTGTGGATGTGGACAGTTGCGGTCAGTTGCGCCTCAATTTCAGCCATGCCAGCGAGGCGCAGGCCGAGTTAGGCCTGGGAAAACTGGCCGCGTTGGTTCGCGGCTTTATTTGAACCATGCTGGCAAGGATAAATCCATCCTCCATGGCATTGTGCTGTATCCCATTTTTCAGTCTGTTTCCGAAATCCAGCTTGCCCACATCGCATTCCGGAATTTGCAACGCTAGTCATCTCAACCCTGCACCAGCACCCCATCCGCCAGTTGCAACACGCGCTGCATGCGTCCGGCCAGATCAGGATCGTGGGTAACCACCAGAAAGCTGGTGCCGTGCTGTTGATTCAGCGCCAGCATCAGTTCCTGAATGCCCTCGGCGGTATGGCGATCGAGGTTGCCGGTCGGCTCATCCGCCAGCACGCAGGCAGGTTGCGTAACCAGCGCGCGGGCAATCGCGGCACGTTGACGCTCGCCGCCGGAAAGTTCGCCGGGGGAGTGGTCGAGACGATGCGCGAGGCCGACTTCCTTGAGTACCTTGGCGGCGCGTTCGCGCGCTTCTGCGGTGGGCATGCGCCGGATCAGCAGCGGCATGGCGACGTTATCGAGCGCAGTGAATTCGGGCAGCAGGTGGTGAAACTGGTAGACGAAGCCGAGCGATTCGTTGCGCAGCTTGCCGCGCTCGGTTTCGCCCAGATGCTGAATGTCTCGCCCCATGATTTCCACGCTGCCGCCGCTGGCGTCGTCCAGTCCGCCCAACAGATGCAACAGGGTGGATTTGCCGGAGCCCGAGGCGCCCATGATGGCGATGCGCTCGCCCGCTTCCACCACCAGATTGACGCCGGTCAGCACCTGTACATCCAGCCTGCCCTGGCGATAGGTTTTTTTCAGGTCGCGGCAGGCAATCACTTGCTTATTCATAGCGCAAAGCCTCCGCAGGATTGGTGCGCGATGCACGCCAGCTCGGGTAGATAGTCGCCAGCCAGGACAACACCAGCGCCACGATGCCAATTACCCATACATCGTGCCACTCCAGTTTGGAGGGCAGCTCGCTGATCTGATACACGTCGGACGACAGAAAATGGACGCCAAAGGTGCGTTCGATGAACGGTACCACTGTGCCGATATTGAGTGCCAGCAATACGCCCGACAGCAATCCCATGGCGGTGCCGATCAAACCGATGATCGCGCCCTGCACCATGAAAATTTTCATGATGCTGCCCGGCGATGCGCCCAGCGTTCGCAGGATGGCGATGTCCGGCTGTTTATCGGTGACCACCATCACCAGCGTGGAAACGATATTGAATGCGGCGACCGCCACGATCAGCAGCAGGATGATGAACATCACGCGTTTTTCCATCTGCACCGCGCTGAAGAAACTGGTGTGCGATTGCGTCCAGTCGCGGATGGAATAATCGCCATTCAACATGGTGGTGAGTTTTCTGGCTACTTCCGGCGCGCGATCCAGGTTGTCAAGTTTCAGGCGCAGGCCGGAGACATGGTCTCCGGTGCGGAACAGCTTCTGAGCATCCTGCAGATTGATCAGCGCCAGGCCGGAGTCGTACTCGTACATGCCGATCTGGAAAATGCCCACCACCTTGAACTGCTTCAGACGCGGTATCATGCCCGCCGGAGTGATCTGTCCCTGTGGCGTAATCACCGTCACTTTATCGCCCAGCTGCGCCCCCAGTATGCGCGCCAGGTCGGCACCCAGCACGATCCCCCACTCGCCGGGACGCAGCGCCGCGAGGCTGCCCACGCGCATCTTGTGGCCAATGTCAGTCACGCTGTCTTCCTGATCCGGCAGGATGCCGCGCACCACCGCGCCCTGCACTGCCTGATCGTAGGCCAGCAAGCCCTGCCCCATCACATAGGGCGCAGTGGCTTGCACCTCCGGCTCCTTGCGGCTTTCTGCCGCGACTTTTTGCCAATCGCCGAGAGTATTGTCGAAACCGGTGATCTCGATATGTGCCGCCACCCCCAGAATGCGGCTGCGCAGTTCATCCTGAAAACCGTTCATCACCGACAGCACGACGATCAGCGCCGCCACGCCCAGCGCAATGCCGAGCATGGAAATCAGCGAAATGAAGGAAATGAAATGATTGCGACGCTTGGCGCGGGTATAGCGCAAGCCAATGTAAAGTTCGTATGGGCGCACGGGAAATTTGAGTTGAATTTGCTGCCAGCAGTGTGCCACAGGCGCACGTCTGCCGCCAGAAAATCGCGCATCAACCAAATTGCCGTCGGGTTGGAATGATAAACTGCGACGATGATCATCACGCTACTGATCCCCGATTTGATTCCCGCGCCTGAAATGCGCGATGCTGCGCTGGGCGGGCTTGCCCTGCCCGCCCTGCAAACCCTGTTGGCACGTGCGGACAAAACTGCTGCCCCGGCGGAAGGCGGCCTGGATGGCTGGCTGTGCCGCGCTTTCGGCGTGGATAAGCAACAGGATTGGCCGATTGCACCCATCACCTTGCTGGCAGACGGCGGCGAACCCGGCAAGGCTTACTGGCTGCGTGCCGACCCGGTGCATCTGCGCGCCACCCGCGACAAACTCATGCTGGTGGACAGCGGCGCGTTCCAGCTCACCCAGATCGAAGCGGAAACCTACGCCCAGGCGTTCAATGCGCATTTCCGCGCGGACGGTTTCACGCTCTACCCGCTGCGTCCGGATCGCTGGTATCTCAAACTCGATCAGCATCCCGCCATCAATACCCATCCTGTCACTGCAGTGACCGGCAAGCATCTCGACCCCTACCTGCCGCAAGGCGCGGACGGGCTAAAGTGGCACCGCCTGTACAATGAAATCCAGATGCTGTTTTTCAGTCTGCCACTGAACGACGTCCGTGAAGCACGCGGCGAACTGACGGTGAATAGCATCTGGCTGTGGGGCGGCGGCACACCCCCTCGAATCGCATCGGCCAACTCCAAAGTACTGGCGAATGACCCCACCGCGCGCGCCATCGCACTCGCCGCAGCCTGTCCCAACGACACACTGCCGGTCAATGCCGCCGCATTGGCCGACAATACTGACGACACGCTGGTATTAGCCGAGCACTTGCGTGGCGCGGCACAATACGGCGACATCATCGGCTGGCGCGAGGGCATGCAGCAGTTGGAAACGGACTGGTTTGCGCCGCTGCTGACACTGCTGAAATCCGGCAAAGTAGACGAGTTGCGAATCGTTGTGCCGACAACAGAGGAGAATCTGGAATGGCGTGTAACGCGGGGCATGCTGCTGAAATTCTGGCAACGCGGTAGCATCGCTGGCTTGCTGCGATGATTTTTGCTATCTGATCTTTTACTGAATCCTGACTGACGCCTCTGCAATTATGAAAACACCAAAACGACTCGAACCGCTGATCGAAGATGGCCTGGTAGATACGGTCATCCGTCAGCTTATGAGCGGCAAGGAGGCCATGGTCTTCGTTGTCCGCTGCGGCGAAGAAATACGCTGCGCCAAGGTATACAAGGAAGCCAACAAGCGCAGCTTTCGCCAGGCCGTCGATTACACCGAAAATCGCAAAACCAAAAACAGTCGTCAGGCGCGCGCCATGGCAAAAGGCACACGCTATGGACGCAAAGCGCAGGAAGAAGCCTGGCAAAACGCCGAAGTCGATGCCTTGTATCGCCTCGCCGCCGCCGGCGTGCGCGTGCCCAAGCCGTATAACTTCCACGAAGGCGTATTGCTGATGGAGTTGGTGACCGACGCGCATGGCGACGCAGCTCCCCGCCTCAACGATGTGGAGTTCAGCGCAGACCAGGCACGCGCCCACCATCACACATTGATGATGGAAGTGGTGCGCATGCTGTGCGCCGGGATCATTCACGGCGATTTATCCGAATACAACATCCTGGTCGGCGCTGATGGTCCGGTCATCATCGACCTGCCCCAGGCGGTAGATGCTGCGGGCAACAACCACGCCAGCAGCATGCTGGAACGCGATGTCGGCAATCTCACCGCCTATTTTGGCCGCTTCGCACCGGAGTTGCTCTCCACCGACTATGGCAAGGAAATCTGGTCGCTGTTCGAGCACGGCGAGTTGCACCCGGAGGTCGTCCTCACCGGCCATTTCGAACGCAGCACCGAGGCAGTCGATCTGGACAGTGTGATGCGGGAAATCGATGACGCGCGTGCCGAAGAAGCCGCACGGCGGTTGCGATTACTTGCGGCAGAATAACTCACTCTTTTATCTCTTGAGGCGTCACAGAGTGCAATAAATTGGCGCGGGAATAAATCCATAAATCATCGTGGACTTATATACCCAGAGTCCCGCCACTACGCATTGTTCACCGGATAAACAGCTGATTTTTCAGATCGCCTAAATTATATTACCTGAATCGGTTGTGAAGACTTCCCGCATCAGCCTACAATCAAACCAGGCCGAAAAATCCATTCCAGAGGTGCTTGTGTCGGAAGCCAAACCCAGTGCAAAAGACGTATACCACCAGTTGCGTGAAAGCATCCTCAATTTCGAACTTTATCCGGGAACGCGGGTTACCGAGTCCGAGCTGGCGGCTCAATATGGTGTAAGCCGAACTCCGATCCGCGGAGCATTACAGCGGCTTGAGACAGAGGGCTATTTACGCATACTGCCAAAACAGGGATGCTTTATCCGCAATCTCGATATCGCAGAACTCGCGCATTACTACCAGGTTCGCATCACGCTGGAAATGTTGTCCCTGCAGTTGGCTGCCGAATTCATGCCAACCGCCGATCTGGAAAAACTGGCGCAGTCCTGGGATCCTGCCCGGCAGGAGGAACGCAGCAACGACTCGGAAGAAATGGAAGCGCGCGACGAGTCATTTCACATGACCCTGGCGGAAGGCGGTGGAAACATCGCCTTGAAGCATTATCTGGAAGATATTAACGGCCGCATCCGTGCAGTTCGGCGCCTCGACTTTACCGACGACACGCGCATCGACCGCACCTACGAAGAGCACTACCAGATTTGCCAGCAGTTGCTCCAGCGCGACCTGGCCGAAGCGCAAAGACAGATGAAAGCGCACATCAGCCACAGTGAGAATTTTGTCAAGAATCTCACCCTGACCCAACTCGAACGTGCGCGTCGCGACGGCAACCGCAACCGTTCAGCGTAATCACACTACGCAGGTTCGATCACAACCAGCGCATCGCCCGCAGTGACCTGTTTGCCGGCGCGGCAATGCAAAGCGCACACCGTTCCGTCGACCGGCGAATAGACGGAAAACTCCATTTTCATCGCCTCGACAATCAACAGAGGGTCACCTGCTTTTACCACGGAACCCGCTTCAATCAGCAACTTCCAGATGCTGCCGCTGATATCCGATGCCACAATATGACCAGCGCTATCTTCCAGAAGCGGCGCCACATCCGGCTCGTCATCATGCACTGCGGTTTCCGTTGCATAGGTTTGCCAGTGCGCAATTTCTGCTTTGAAAGCTGCCTGTTGATGTACCTGAAAATCGGCGATACTTTCCGCATTGTCGCGCAGGAATGCATCGTATTGGGCGAGGTCAAACACGGCGTCTTCAATGCGGATGCTGGCCCGCCCTTCGCGGAAATCCTCACGTAGCTGATTCAGCTCCGTTTCGCTCACCGGGTAATAGCGCACCTGGTCGAAGAAACGCAACAGCCACGGCGCGCCCTGTTCGAATTGCGGGTTTTTCAGAAACTTGTTCCAGATCGGCAGGGTGCGTCCGATAAGCTGGTAACCGCCGGGCGAATCCATGCCGTAGATGCACATGTAGACGCCGCCGATACCGACCGTGCCCTCCGCCGTGTAGGTGCGTGCCGGGTTGTACTTGGAAGTGAGCAGGCGATGGCGCGGATCAACCGGAACCGCACACGGCGCACCCAGATACACATCACCCAGCCCCAGCACCATATAACTGGTATTGAACACGATATCGCGCACCGCATCCTGACTGGCGAGGCCGTTGATACGGCGGATGAACTCGACGTTACTCGGCAGCCAGGGCGCGCTGTCCTTGACCGATTGCCGATAGCGCGCCACCGCATCCAGCGTGGCGCTATCCTCGAACGCCAGCGGCAGATGCACGATCCGGCTGGACACGCGCATGCTCCTGGCAGGTGGCAGTTGCGCTTCCAGCGCGCACAGCGTATCGAGCAATGCAGTTTGATGCAGGGTGCGGCTGTCGTAATGTATCTGCAGCGAGCGCACGCCCGGCGACAGCTCCAGTATGCCGTCGACCGGATTGGCCTTGAGCGCCTCCATCAATGCATGAATGCGCAGCCGCGAGTGCAAATCGAGCACATTGGCACCGTACTCCAGCAGGATGTATTTATCCCCGGCCTGCCGATAAGCCACGTCAGGCCGCTCGCCCTGCGCCGGCAATTCGCGCAACACACAGGCCGATACGGTACCGGCCGGTTGCAGGCTGGGCAGCTTGACACTCGGCAACGACGGCATGGCACTGAGTGTTTCGATCGCTTCGTCCTGGGCGCGTTCCAGTGCCAGCGCATCATCGAAACTGAGCGGGAGGAAGCGGATGCTGTCCCCCGGCTTGACTTGTCCGACTTTCCACAACTCGGCACGGGCAATCGTGGCCGGGCACACAAAGCCGCCCAGGCTGGGGCCGTCGCGCGTCAGAATCACCGGCATGTCGCCGGTAAAATTAATGCTGCCGATCGCATACTCGCAATCGTGGATATTGGACGGATGCAAACCCGCCTCGCCGCCATCGCTGCGTGCCCAGGTGGGCTTGGGCCCATTCAGGCGGATACCCAGGCGATTGGAGTTGTAATGCACTTCCCAGGCGGTGGAGAAAAACATCTCGATCGCGTCATCGGTAAAAAAATCCGGTGCGCCGTGCGGACCATACAGCACGCCGATTTCCCAATCCTGGCTGTATTCGGGTATCAATGCCGTGGGTGCTGCCGACTCGGCATAGCATGGCGCGGGCGTGGTACAAGCGGGCAATTCCGGGCGGCTGACCGCCAGCATGTCGCCGACCCTGAGCGGCCGTCCGCCATGGCCGCCAAACTGCCCCAGCGCAAAGGTCGAGCGGCTGCCCAGATACACCGGCACATCCAGCCCGCCACGCACCGCAAAATACGTGCGGCAACCGCTCAATACCTTGCCGATCACCAGTTTTTGGCCACTTTTAACCTTGATCGCCTGCCAGAAAGCGACCGGGTTGCCATCCAGGGTTGCGGCCGTAGGAGCGCCGCTCAATGCGATCGTTGCTGCGCAATGGAATTTGAGCGTCGCTCCCTGAATCGTGCATTCCAGCGCTGCGGCACCGGGATAATTACCGACGATGCGGTTAGCCAGACGAAACGCATAATCGTCCATCGGGCCGGACGGCGGCACCCCGATATCCCAGTAGCCGATTCGTCCCGGATAATCCTGTACCGTGGAATAGGTGCCGGCCTCGACCACCTCGATCACCGACGGCTGGAAACGGAATCCTTCCAGAGCAGCGGTCGAGACATTGCCGCTGACAAACACCGGTGAGGCCACCACCTGGCGCAGGTAATCCAGGTTGGTGGCGATCCCCGCAATGCTCGTGGCATCGAGGGCTTCAATCAGTTTCGCCAATGCCGCTTCACGGTTGTCGCCATAAGCAATCAGCTTGGCCAGCATCGGATCATAGTGCGCAGAGACTTCCACCCCGGTGGACACCCAGGTATCCACGCGTACGTCTTCCGGGAACACCACCTCGGTCAGCACGCCCGGGGAAGGCTGAAAATTCTTTACCGGGTCTTCGGCATAAATGCGCACTTCGATGGCCGCGCCCTGCGGCACGACAGGCACGTCCAGCGCAGGTGGCTCGCCCGCCGCGGTGCTGACCATCCACGCTATCAGATCGATGCCGGTGACCGCTTCGGTAATCGGATGCTCAACCTGCAAGCGCGTGTTGACCTCCAGAAAATAAAACGCGTCACGCGCTGCGTCGTAGATGAATTCGATGGTTCCGGCAGAACGATAGTTGACCGTCTTGCCCAGCCTGACTGCGGCCGCGAGTAATTGAGCACGCGTGGCCGGCGGCAAGTTTGGTGCCGGCGTTTCTTCCACCACCTTCTGGTTGCGGCGCTGCAGCGAGCAATCGCGCTCGCCCAATGCGGCTACGTTGCCTTGGCCATCGCCGAAAATCTGCACTTCAACGTGGCGCGCATTTTCCACAAAGCGTTCCAGAAACACACTGCCATCGCTGAAGAAATTTTTCCCGAGGCGCTGCACCGTTTCAAATGCATCTACCAGTTCGGCTACATCGTTACACCGGCTCAGGCCGATCCCGCCGCCGCCTGCGGTGCTCTTAAGCATCACCGGATAACCCAGCCGCGCCGCAGCCTGGGTGGCCTCGGCCAGATCAGCAAGCAAGCCCGTGCCCGGCGTAAGCGACACGCCTGCCGCACCGGCAATTTCACGCGCGGTGTGCTTGAGTCCGAACTGACGCATCTGCTCCGGTGTAGGCCCGATAAACACCAGCCCGGCAGCCTCGCACGCCTCGGCGAAATCGGCGTTCTCGGATAAAAAACCGTAGCCGGGAATAATCGCCTGCGCCCCGGCCGATTTGGCTGCTTCAATGATCTTGTCGCCACGCAGATAGCTCTCCGCCGGGCTGTTTCCACCGAGCGCAATCGCCTCATCGGCATCGACCACATGGCGCGCATTGCGGTCGGCATCGGAGTAAACCGCGACACTGCGTATCCCCATCTTCTTCAGGGTGCGGATAGTGCGAACGGCAATCTCGCCCCGGTTGGCAACCAATACAGTATGGAACATGACAACCTCGATTTAGTTATTCAAAAAACCTCTTTGGCCACAGAGAACACAGAGCACACGGAGAAAAGCGAAGAAGGAATCGGGTGGTTCGACCACTTAACTGCTTGCAGAAAAATCCTGTTCGCCCCCCTACAACTCTGTGCCCTTGTGTTCTCTGTGGCTTCAATCGCTTTTTCCAGAGTTATTCAATTGCGCCAGGAACGCACGCCAGCCGCCCAGTGCCGTGATTTCGGTCGCGCCCTGCAACGCCCACGGTTCGCAGATGAATCCCTTGACCACACTGCCATCGCCCAGCTCAACGCTGCCAATACCCAGGGGCGAGGGAACTTCTGCGACAAAAGATCCAAATCCGCCTAGCGGCACATCCCATACCTCCACCTCGATTGCACTGCCGCCTTGCGCATCGCGCACCAGTCCCGGCTTGGGTGGCGTGGTATTGGGCAAGGCATACAGGCGATAGCAATCCGCAGTCCGGGTACGCTCGACTAACCGGGCATGGCGCGTGGTGAGCTGATGGTTCAGCGGCATGCCGGTCAAATGCGCACCGACCACGGCAAGACGAACATAACCGGGTGCGGGTGTAGCTGACACAGTCGGGGCGGCACTATCAGCCGGCAAATCCAGCCCTGTCGCCCCCAGCGTCCACGGTGTATGGCGTTGCCAGCGCAGAGCAAAATCCAGCAGGGCGTAATCGCGCCAGGCTGGCGCAATCAGCGTCACGCCAAACGGCAGACCGTCGCTACGCCAGCCCGCGGGCAATGCCAGCGCGGCACAATCTCCCAGATTGACAAAATTGGTATAAATCCCCAGCCGGCTGTTGGCTGCTATCGGCTCCGCAGCGACCGCCGCAAGCGTCGGCAGCGTGGGGGCGCTGGGCACCAATAGCGCATCAAAGTCCGCCAGCAAACTATCCAGTGCGCGTTTGAGCTCGGCGCGACGGTACTCTGCCTTGAACGTATCCACCGCGCTGTAGCGCCCTGCCCGTTCGATGATGTCGCGCACTACAGGATGCATGTCCGCCGCATGGTCTGCGATGAATTCGGCAATGGCCGCATAGCGCTCGGCCACCCAGGGGCCATCGTAGAGCAGCGCCGCCAGTGCCTGCATCGGGGTAAAATCAACCGGCTCCAGCACGACACCGAGCGCGCGCATTTGTGCCAGGGCAACGCTATATGCCGCAGCTTGAACCGCATCCCCGCAAAAATCCGGCTGTTGCGGTATGGCGAAACGTGGCATCTGCCCGATGCGCACGGCAGCCTGGTCCGGCACGCTGGGGCGCGAGTAGGGATCCGCCGCATCGAAGCCGGCGATCACATCAAGCACGCTGCCTGCATCCTCCACGTTCAACGCAAACACGGATACGCAATCCAGCGTGCGGCACGCCGGCACCACGCCCACGCTGCTGACCAGACCGCGCGTGGGTTTAAGCCCGACCAGGTTGTTGAACGCGGCAGGTACGCGTCCCGACCCAGCGGTATCCGTACCCAACGCGAACGGCACAATGCCGCGTGCCACCACCGATGCCGAACCTGAACTGGAACCGCCGCCGATATACGCCGGGTTAAAGGGGTTGGTCACCACGCCATAGGGCGAGCGCACCCCCACCAGCCCGGTAGCAAACTGATCCAGATTGGTCTTGCCGACCAGGATAGCGCCTGCTGCGCGCAAGCGCGCCACGACGGCGGCATCGTGTTCAGCCACATGGGCAAAGGCCGGACACCCCGCCGTGGTCGGCAGTCCGGCCACATCCATGTTGTCCTTGACCGCAAACGGAATGCCATACAACGGCAGGCGGCTGCGCTCGCCATTGGCCTGTACCAAAGCCTCCGCCAGGGCATCCAGCTGCTGCTTGAGTGTGGTGCTATCCACGATCATGATCCAGGCCGGGTCGTCATGTTGCAAACCTGCCAGCAGTTCCCTAAGCAACTTGTCCGGATCGGCCTGATCCACAAGATAGGCGGCGCGCCACTGGCTGATGGTCCATCCCATGGTAGGCATCCCAGGTGCGTTTATTTGCATTTTTTGACCAGGCATATCGAGTTATTGATTCAATATTGATTGATTAAATGGACAGGTAGCTGCGCACGTCGTCTGCATCCATGCTGCGCCCCTCGCCGCGCTTGATGATTTCACCGCGCACCATCACCAGGTACTGGTCAGCCAGATCGCGGGCAAAGTCGTAGTACTGCTCGACCAGCAAAATGGCCATCTCTCCCTCACCGGACAGGCGCCGGATGGCGCGCTCGATGTCCTTGATGATGGAAGGCTGGATACCCTCGGTAGGCTCATCCAGAATCAGCAGTTTGGGACGCATGGCCAGGGCACGGCCAATCGAGAGCTGTTGTTGCTGACCGCCGGACAAATCGCCGCCGCGCCGGTGCAGCATGTCTTTCAGGACCGGGAATAATTCAAAAATAAGCGGCGGTAATTTTTCCCGGGCCGGCAGACCGGCCAGTCCCATCTGCAAATTTTCGGCTACCGTCAGACGCGGAAATATCTCGCGTCCCTGCGGCACGTAACCGATACCCAGTTGTGCACGCGCATGCGGCGGCAAGCGGGTAATGTCGCGCCCGTCAAACTGGATCTGGCCGGAACGCGCGGGCAGCAAACCCATCAGGCATTTCAGCAGCGTGGTTTTACCGACGCCGTTGCGCCCCAACAGGCAGGTGACGCGCCCTGATTCCAGCGTAAACCCGACATCGCGCAGAATGTGCGAGCCGCCGTAGTATTGATTGATTTGTTCGACTTTAAACATTAGCGCCCCAGATAAACCTCGATCACGCGTTTGTTGTTTTGCACCTGATCCAGGCTTCCCTCAGCCAGCACGCTGCCCTCATGCAGCACCGTCACTTTTTTGGCGATCTGCGCAACAAACGCCATGTCGTGTTCTACGACCATAAGGGAGTGTTTACCCGCCAGCGACAGGAACAGTTCGGCAGTACGGTCGGTTTCTTCATCGGTCATGCCCGCCACCGGTTCGTCCAACAGCAGCAATTTTGGGCGCTGGATCAGCAACATGCCGATTTCCAGCCATTGTTTCTGGCCGTGCGAGAGCAGCCCGGCGGGACGATCGGCGCTATCCTGCAAACGAATCAGCTTGAGCGTGTCGGCGATGCGATCGCGCGATTCGCTATCCAGCCTGGCGAACAGGGTCGCCCACACACTACGATCCGCCTGCATGGCCAGCTCCAGATTTTCGAACACACTGTGCTGCTCGAACACCGTAGGTTTCTGGAATTTTCGGCCAATACCGCTCTGCACAATTTTGGCCTCATTCATTTTGGTCAGATCCAGGGTCTGGCCGAAGAATGCAGTGCCGCTGTCTGCGCGCGTCTTGCCGGTGATTACATCCATCATGGTGGTCTTGCCGGCACCATTGGGCCCGATGATGCAACGCAACTCGCCGTTGTCTATGGTGAGACTAAGTTGATTGAGCGCCCGGAAACCATCAAAGCTGACGGTGATGTCATCCAGATACAACACCGGACCATGGCTGGCATCCAGCTCGCCCGGCTGCACAAAGTGGGCGAGCCCGGTCAATGCTCCGCCGTCCTGTGTCTCGTTGTTTTCAGTAACCGGGGTATTCATTTCCAGCCACCTGTTATTTTGCGGCGCAATGCACTCAGCAACCCCATCAGCCCGTGCGGCAGATAAAGCGTAACGACAATGAAAAGCGCACCCAGAAAAAACAGCCAGTAATCGGGAAAACTCACCGTAAGATAGCTTTTTGCGGCATTCACCAGCACCGCACCCAGTATCGGGCCGATCAGCGTGGCGCGCCCGCCCACCGCAGTCCAGATGGCGATTTCGATCGAGTTGGCAGGCGACATTTCACTCGGATTGATTATGCCGACCTGGGGCACATACAGCGCTCCGGCGATGCCACTCAAAACGGCCGACAGCGTCCAGATGAAGAGCTTGTAGCTGACCGGGTTATAGCCGCAAAACATGACGCGCGATTCGGCATCGCGGATGGCCGCGAGCACCCGTCCATATTTGGAGGTGACGATATAACGCCCCAGCAGCAGCGCGCCCAGCAATACCAGCCCGGTCAGCATATAAATGGCGACCCGGGTTTCCGGCGCGGTGATGGAATAACCCAGTACGCGCTTGAAATCGGTAAAGCCATTGTTGCCGCCAAAGCCGGTTTCATTGCGGAAAAACAGCAGCATTGCCGCAAAAGTCAGCGCCTGGGTGATGATGGATAGATACACACCCTTGATGCGCGAACGAAACGCGAAGAAACCGAACATCAATGCCAGCAGCCCGGGCACCAGAACCACCAGTAGCAGGCTATATGCGAAATGCTCGGTCCCGTGCCAGAACCAGGGCAGCGTTTTCCAGTCGAGGAATACCATGAAGTCCGGCACGTTGGCGTGGTAAACGCCGTCTGCGCCTATGCCGCGCATCAGATACATGCCGAACGCATAGCCGCCCAGCGCGAAAAACACGCCGTGTCCAAGCGAAAGAATGCCTGCGTAGCCCCACACCAGATCCATTGCCAGCGCCAGGATGGCATAGCACATGATCTTGCCGATCAGGGTGATGGCATAACTCGATACATACAGTGAGCTGTGTTTGTCAACGCCCAGATGCAGTATCGGCAAAACGACCAATAAACCGATTGCCAGCAAGCCCATCGCCAGCCATACCGATTTCGAAAAGTAACGATAGGTAGTTGTCATGGCCTTAATCCACAGACCGGCCCTTGAGGGCGAACAAACCCTGCGGGCGTTTTTGTATGAACAGGATGATGAATACCAGCACGACGATTTTCGCGATCACCGCACCCGACCAGGATTCCAGCAGTTTGTTGACGATGCCCAGGCCCAGCGCGGCGTAAACCGTACCGGCGATTTGCCCGACACCGCCGAGCACGACCACCATGAACGAATCCACGATGTAGCCCTGCCCCATATCCGGCCCCACGTTGCTGATTTGCGATAACGCCACGCCGCCCAGTCCGGCAATGCCTGCACCCAGCCCAAACGCCAGCGTATCCACCGTGCCGGTAGGCACGCCCAGCGCACCGGCCATGGCACGGTTTTGCGTCACGGCACGCATGAACAGACCCAGTCGCGTACGCGACAGCAGAAAACTCATGAATACCAGAACCGCCATGGAAAAACCCAGGATGATGATGCGGTTCCACGGCAGCACCACGTCCTGGATGATTTCGATTCCGCCGGATAACCAGCTGGGATTGGCCACATCGACGTTTTGTGCACCGAAGCTGACGCGTGCCAGCTGGATCAGGATCAGGCTGATACCCCAGGTCGCCAGCAAGGTTTCCAGCGGCCGCCCATACAGTCGGCGGATCACCAGCCGCTCCATCACCATCCCCACTCCCGCCGCAGCCAGAAATGCTATGGGCAGTGCAGCCAGCACATACCAGTCGAAATGCTGGGGGAGATGCGTCTTAAACCAGCCCTGCACGAAATAGGTGGCATAGGCCCCCACCATCAGCAGCTCGCCGTGCGCCATATTAATGACGCCCATCACGCCATAGGTGATCGCCAGGCCGAGTGCGGCGAGCAACAGCACACTGCCCAGACTCAAACCGGAAAACAGACTGGCAGCCGCGCGTGCCAGGCTGATGCGCAGATCAATGCTTTTTAATGCCTGCTGCGCCGCAGCGCGCACCACCGGACTGGCCTCGTTGTATTGGCCATTGTTCTGGATGAGCATGTCAGCGAGTTTGGTACGTACTTCCGGATTATTGGTTGCACCGAGTATTTTGACTGCAGCCAGACGCTCAGCTTCGTTAGAACTACTGATCTGAATGCTGGCCTGTGCCAGCAGCAAATCCTGATGGATTTCTGCGTTGGTCTCCTTCGCCAGAGCTTGTTGTATCAACGGCAACTGCTCGGGGCGCGGATCCTGCTTCACATCGCGCGCTGCTTTAAGGCGCGTCGCAAGGTCGGAAGAAAAAAGCTTGAAAGCAGACAGGGCGCCTTGAACTGCCCCTCTTAGCCGGTTATTCACAATGATGGATTCGGCGCTATCCGGTACTGGACCCAAAGCTTGCAGCGTGGCGGCGTCAATCGCCTGGTCACCACGCACGATCAGCAGACGTCCCTGATTCTGATACAGCGCGTCATTGTCCATGGCAGTGAGCACGGCTTCCGCTTCGGGGCTGGGGTGGCTGGCCAGATATTTCACCACGGCAACTTTGGCATCATTGTCATCGGCTGCCAGCTTGCTCAACTGGCCTGCATCGAGTGCAGCACGTGCCGGCAGGCTCAACAGGGCGAGCACAATGCAACACAGGTAGATTGCACTACGTGTCATACACGGACTTTCTGAATGGGTGCCGCGAGAACGGGGTTCTCGCGGGGAGCGTCTCCGGGGCATCGCCCCGGTATGGATTTACAGCTTTTGCTTGCCCTCATTGCCCGCGATATACGGACTCCAAGGCTGCGCACGGATGGTTGTTGGTGTTTTCCACACCACATTGAATTGCCCGTCTGCGCGGATTTCGCCGATCATGACCGGCTTGTGCAGATGGTGGTTGGTCTTGTCCATTTCCAGGGTAAACCCGGACGGCGCCTTGAAGGTCTGCCCCGCCATGGCGATGCGGACTTTGTCGACCGCATCGGAATGGGCTTTTTCGACCGCCTGTTTCCACATATGGATGCCCACATAAGTAGCTTCCATCGGATCGTCGGTAACCGGAAAATCCTTCAGGCCCTTCTTCTTGACGTAATCCTTCCACATCTTGACGAAGGCAATATTGACCGGCGATTTGACCGACTCAAAGTAATTCCAGGCTGCCAGATGACCCACCAGCGGTTTGGCATCCATGCCCGCCAGTTCCTGTTCAGCTACCGAGAACGCCATGACCGGCACATCCGTGGCCTTCAGGCCCTGGTTGCCCAGTTCCTTGTAGAACGGCACATTGGAATCGCCATTGATGGTGGAGATCACCGTCGTCTTGCCACCGCCGGCAAATTTCTTGATGTTGGCGACGATGGTCTGGTAATCGCTGTGGCCGAACGGGGTGTATACCTCCACAATATCGGCTTCTTTCACGCCTTTGGATTTGAGAAACGCGCGCAGGATTTTATTGGTGGTACGCGGATAGACATAGTCGGTGCCGAGCAGGAAGAAACGCTTGGCGCCGCCGCCATCCTTGCTCATCAGGTATTCCACCGCCGGGATGGCCTGCTGGTTGGGTGCCGCACCGGTATAAAACACATTCTGGGACAACTCTTCGCCTTCGTACTGCACCGGATAAAACAGCAGCCCGTTGAGCTCTTCGAATACAGGCAATACCGATTTGCGCGACACCGAAGTCCAGCAGCCGAACACCACGGCGACCTTATCCTTGGTCAGCAGCTGACGCGCCTTTTCGGCAAACAGCGGCCAGTTGGAGGCCGGGTCAACCACCACCGGCTCAATCATGCGTCCCATCACACCGCCGCTGGCATTGATCTGCTCGAAGGTCATCAGCGCCACGTCCTTGAGCGCGCTCTCCGAAATTGCCATGGTGCCGGAAAGCGAGTGGAGCACACCTACCTTGATGGGGGATTTGTCAGCCGCAAATGCGAAACGATTACCTGCCAGCAAGGTACCCGCTGTGATCGCACCCATGGTGCCCAAAAACTTGCGACGTTGATTGTCCATCCTGTTATCTCCTTAAAGTTGGCAATTTGACTTTTACTACACCCATACACAGCGAGGTTTTGGGTTTTTAATGTCCTCGCCTTTATGGTCCCTGAGCGATGCTGCTCAACCAAAAAGCAAGTAAGGTGCCAGCCTCTATTTAATTCAAATTATTAATTTAAAATATTGAATACATAGCTAATTATTTAATTTTTCCGTTTTTTTGGTACGTGCGTCGGACAACCAGCACGCCCACGAATGATGCGCGCCATAGAGATGCCGCACCAATGTAGTGCTACGTTGTATACAACGAAGGATGACATCATCAAGTCTTCAGAGACAGGTTCAGCGTATACGCAGGGAGTATCGAAACAGGTGCGGTTAACCACTCAGCGAAATGAAGGTGCCTCTACAAATTCATGGCATCTGATTTTAGTCTCAGTTGCCAGGAACAGGTCTTCGCAAAATGCGATACATTCAAACAGGCGGGCAGGAACGAAATGTTGCCGAGCTGGCACGAAAGTGTTTAATTATCCAATTACGATGGCGCACGAATATAGTGCAGATTGTGCTTAAATCCGATACGGAGTTGTAGCAAAAAGCAGTCTAGTCGTGGCAAAATGCTATAATATATACAATAAATTCAATATATTAAGGATTTATTTGTATCAGGTATACCGTTTGCTTTGTTGTGGAAAAGCCAAAACATCCCCCTAATTACTTGAAAAATTGCCCCTGGAAAAGCTCTGTCCGTCGTGCTTAAGAAAGAAATTAGAACTTCAATCGTAGAGCGACAATGGATCACTTAAAAATCAGACACCATAATTAAATCGGCACAACATGCTGTTCAACTCCTATCCATTCCTGTTTCTTTTCCTTCCCGTCACCCTGCTGATTTTCTTTCGTCTGGGGCATTACAGTCGATCGCTTGCGGGCCTGTGGCTATTCGCGGCCTCGCTGTTTTTCTACGCATGGTGGAACCCCGCTTTTGTCGGCTTGCTGCTGGGTTCGGTAATGTTCAATTATGCCGTCGGCCGGGCTCTGGTCCGTGAACATGCGCGTGGCCACGCGGTCAGTAAACGGGCAATCCTGACTTTTGGTGTCGTCGCCGATCTGGGTCTGCTGGCTTACTTCAAATACGCCAATTTCTTTGTTACCAATACCAGTGCATTGTTCAACACCGGATGGCATATTGATCCCATCATCCTGCCCCTGGGAATCTCTTTCTTCACTTTTACTCAGATCGCTTTTCTAGTAGATGCTTACCGTGGCGAAGTGAAGGAAGCCAACTTCATCCACTACGGTCTGTTCGTGACCTATTTCCCCCACCTGATCGCCGGCCCTGTGCTGCATCACAGGGAGATGATGCCGTAGTTCGCCCAGCCTGCCACCTATCGCATACATTGGGAGAATTTCTCCGTCGGGCTGACGATTCTGGCCATCGGCCTATTCAAGAAGGTGGTACTGGCCGATGGCATCGCCCCTTTTTCCGGCCCGGTGTTTCACGCAGCTGCTACGGGGGGAGCACTGAACCTTTTTGAAGCCTGGGGCGGCGCACTGGCCTACACCTTTCAACTTTATTTTGACTTCTCCGGGTATTCCGACATGGCCATCGGCCTGTCGCGTCTGTTCGGGGTAAAACTACCGCTCAACTTTAACTCTCCCTACAAGGCGGTGAACATCATTGATTTCTGGCGGCGTTGGCACATGACGCTTTCACGCTTCCTGCGTGACTACCTGTATTTTCCCCTGGGCGGCAATCGCAAGGGACCGTTTCGCCGCTATCTCAATCTTTTGACCACTATGCTGCTGGGCGGACTGTGGCACGGTGCTGGTTGGACTTTTGTGCTATGGGGTGGACTGCATGGCTTTTATCTGGTCATTAATCACGCCTGGCATGGCTTACGTGTGCGCATGGGCTATCCCATCGGGCCTCCCACCCGACTGGGACGCATCGCCGGCATGACACTCACTTTTCTGGTGGTGGTCGTAGCTTGGGTGTTCTTCCGAGCGCCCAGCCTGCAAGCTGCGCTTAACATACTGAGCGCCATGTTCGACCTGAATGGGGTTGTTTTGCCCGGGAGCTGGTATGGACTTCTCCACTGGCGGCTAGTGCAAGCCTTGGCGAAACTGGGTATCCATTTCGGGCGGCCTTTGCCTTTGTTCGAGGATGTAGGGCATGTCTGGCGCTGGATCGCCGCGCTCTGGGTACTTGCCTGGTTTGCGCCCAATACTCAACAGATCATGGCTGCCTTCAAACCTGCGCTGGAAGAAATAAAAGAACCAGCCGGCTATTTTTCCTGGCGTCCCAACCGTGTTTTTGCCTGGTTGGTCGGTTGTCTATTCGTTGTGGCCTTGTTCAGCATGAACCGGGTATCCGAGTTTCTCTATTTCCAGTTCTGAATGCCCATGCACCAGCGCTTCCTACGCTACCTTCTCTTATCCATAGTCAGCCTTGTATCAGTGCTGGTTTCCATCAATCTCGCGATTGATCCATTTGCCACCGATCGATGGCTGGACATCACCGGCTTAAATCACGGCAAGCCCGAAGCTGGTGATCATGAACGCCTGGTTAAGCTATTCGATGTTTACCGACTCCGGCCGGAAGCCGTATCCATGGGCAGTTCCAGGACACAATTTGGACTATACATTGATGGGGCCAAATGGGGGAACACGCCAATCTATAACTTTGGTGTTTCCGGACCCGGTATTGATGAAGTACAACGTTTATTGGCGCATGTCGCGGCCCAGGGAAAGCTTAAAAAAGCGATCATTGGCTTGGATTTCTTCATGTTCAATGCTGATTTTCTTCAACCTGGGGTGGAAAATTTCAACAATTCCGCATTGAGCTATCCAAGCGACTTGAATCCGTTTCGGGAGTGGACCGCCATGTTATCCACTGCTATGAGTCTTGATACGCTAGATGCATCATGGACAACCTTTCAGTTCAATCAGCATACCCAACGCGATATGGATGTTTTACCCAGAACTCCGTCTCCCATTGACCAGCAACAATACAATTACAGACATATGTTTCTGAGGCAGGTAACAGGCTATCTTGATGATATTTACTTCCCCAAGAGTACCGGGCGTTTCGTCTTCCAAAACGCGGCACGTGGTTCCATGTTCGAGCACTTTAGGCAAATAGTCCGGTTTAGTTATCAACACCATATCGATGCGCATTTTTTTATTTCACCCAGCAATGCCTGGCAATGGGAGGCAATTGACGCCGCTGGTCTATGGCCGCAGTTCGAGTACTGGAAGAGGCAATTGGTAATTATCCTGAATGAAGAGGCGACTCTTAGATAGTGTCGTCACGAGATAGCGAGCCAAAGCACCAAGCAGCGTATGCGGACTGCGGCCAGGAATGAGGAAGCGTTTTTAACGTAGCGCG
>NZ_BGOW01000031.1 GCF_003851125.1 Sulfuriferula multivorans
GCGTTCCACCAAGGGCCACGTCCGTTGCTTGCCGATTTCCATGCTCGCGTCTCATCCACACCTCGCGCTTGGAGTCGCTTATTCCGGGTGGCCGGTCGCTTCCATTGCCGCCATAGCAGACAACGCAGTTTGCGCCGAATCCATCCGTCCAGTTCCTGCAACACACCTTTTACCTCGGTCAGCCGAAAGTAGGATGTCCAGCCTCGCAGCACCGGGTTGAGCGCTGCTATCGCTTTGTCGAGGTTGCGCGAGGCATTCCCGACAATGATTTCACGCACTCTGTCTTTGAACCGCTTCAAGCTGCTGTCGGCGATTTTAAGGCGTGGCTGCTTATGCCAAGTGACACTGTAGCCCAGAAACTTCCGCTGCCAAGGCCGCGCGACGGCGCTTTTGCCCCGATTCACTTGAAGCTTCAATTTCTTCTCCAGGTAGTCGGTGATCGCCTCCATCGCGTGCCGTCCCGCCACTTCGCTTTTGACGTAAATGTTGCTGTCATCGGCATAACGGCAGAATCGGTGTCCCCTGCGTTCCAACTCACGGTCCAGGTCCGTCAGCAGGATGTTCGACAGCAGCGGAGATAGCGGCCCGCCCTGCGGCGTGCCCTTTTCCCTCGCGCTGACGATTCCGTCTGACATCATGCCCGCTTTCAGATAACGACGGATCAGTTTCAATACCCGTTCATCCTTGACCTTGCGAGCTATCCGTGACATGAGAATGTCGTGGTTCACCCGGTCAAAGAATTTCTCCAAGTCGAGGTCAACCACCCAGCGGCAGCCTTCCCCGATATAGCTCTGCGCTCGTTGCACCGCTTGCCATGCATTGCGGCCCGGCCGGAACCCGTAGCTATGTTCGGAGAATTCAGGCTCGAATTCAGGTTGCAGTACTTGCAGTAGCGCTTGCTGGATCAGGCGATCCAACACCGTCGGGATGCCCAGTGTGCGTACCCCGCCATTGGGCTTGGGTATGTCCACTTTGCGGATCGCCGCCGGTATGTAACTACCTGCCAGAAGTGCTGCCTTGACGCTTGGCCAGTGCTGTTGCAGCCATGCTTTGAAATCGGACACAGTGAGTCCATCGGCTCCCGCTGCGCCCTTGTTCCGCATGACCCGCTCATACGCTCGCCAAAGGTTGCTACGTTCGACCACGGCGTCCATCTGCCGCAGCCCTTCCGCTTTCGTTTGCCCATCCGCCGCCGTGCCTATCTCGGCACCCAGCCCGGCCATTGACGAAATCCGTTCGTCTTTCTCCGTGCTGGGCGCAGTTGCCTGCCTTGTTGCCTCATCGATTTGCATCGAGGTCGAATGTCCTAATCGCGTTGTTCAATGTTCAGGCCTTCGGTCAGGGCTCTTCTCGGATCGTACCGCCTCGTCCTTGACCTACTATGCCTTCTGCTGACTTCTGCATGCGCATCCCCGCACCTCTCGATGCCGGTAGCACAAGGCACGCATGCAGATCTCCCCGGGTATTGCGCACCCACCTTCACGCTTATGCCTGTCGGATCTACGTCGTAGCGTTCCGTACAAGTTTCGGGCTTCGATGATATTGGACATCTCACCCCGCTACGCCGCCTCATATCCGCTTCCTGTTCGTCAGGCCAGCGCTTTGCCTTCGGCTTCCTCCAGATTTCCAGTCGCCCAGAACACCCTTGCCGTTCAGCTAACTCTTCCCCTTGCCGGGCGAGTAGAGGTCTTTCACCTCCAAGTAAGTGCGCCCTGCCGGGCGCACCAA
>NZ_BGOW01000032.1 GCF_003851125.1 Sulfuriferula multivorans
GAGGGTGTAAATAATTTTGTGTAAACGGTCATTAGGCAGGAGACTGCCACCTCCAAAGGAAAACCATGACCAAACGCAAAGTAGTACAGCCCGATCTGATTGATCTTTTACTCGCTGATTACCAGAAACCCGAAGACCTGATTGGTGAGAATGGCATCTTAAAGCAGCTCACCAAGGCCATAGTGGAACGCGCCCTGCAAGCCGAGCTGGCTGCCCACCTGGGCCACGACAAGCATGCGGCCGTTGCCAACGAGAGTGGCAATACGCGCAACGGCAGCAGCGCCAAAACGCTCAAGGGCGATTTTGGTGCCTTGCCCATTGAGATTCCACGTGACCGCGACGGCAGCTTCGAGCCGCAGCTCATTGGCAAACATCAGACCCGCTGGAGTGGCTTTGACGACAAGATCCTGTCGCTGTACGCCCGCGGCATGACGGTGCGGGAAATTCAAAGCCACCTGGAAGAAATGTACGGCACCGAGGTCTCGCCGACATTGATCTCCTCAGTCACCGATGCCGTCATGGACGAAGCCAAAGCCTGGCAGGTGCGTCCGCTGGATGCACTGTACCCGATCGTCTACCTCGACTGCATTCATGCCAAAGTACGCGATGACGGCACGGTACGCGTCAAAGCGGTGTATCTAGCATTGGGCGTCAACCTCAATGGCGAGAAGGAGTTGCTGGGCCTGTGGGTGGCCCAGACCGAGGGTGCCAAGTTCTGGTTGCAGGTCGTGACCGAACTCAAGAACCGCGGCGTGCAGGACATCTTCATTGCCTGCGTGGACGGCCTCAAGGGCTTTCCTGAGGCGATTGAGGCAGTCTTCCCGAAGACCGCCGTGCAGCTGTGTATCGTCCACATGGTGCGCTACAGTTTGAACTTCGTTGGCTGGAAATTACGCAAGACCGTTGCGGCGGATCTACGCACCATTTACACGGCTGCGACCGTTGAAGAAGCAGAAATGCGGCTGGCAGAATTCGATATGAAATGGGGGGCTGATTACCCCTCCATCGTGCAGTCCTGGCAGCGAAACTGGCCGCGCATCATTCCGTTCTTCGACTATCCTGCCGAAATTCGCAAGGTGATTTATACAACCAATGCCATCGAGTCCGTCAACATGAGCCTGCGCAAGGTCACTAAAAGCCGGGGCTCATTTCCCAATGACGATGCCTTGATCAAGCTGTATTATCTGGCACTGCGCAACATCAGCAAGAAATGGACAATGCCGATTCAGAACTGGAAGGCCGCGTTAAATCGGTTCACGATCATGTTCGATGAGCGCATGCCGCAGCTTTAAACGATTTCCCGTTTACACAAAATCGCGGATACCCCC
>NZ_BGOW01000033.1:0-70015 GCF_003851125.1 Sulfuriferula multivorans
CGGGCTGTACTACTTTGCGTTTGGTCATGGTTTTCCTTTGGAGGTGGCAGTCTCCTGCCTAATGACCGTTTACACAAAATTATTTACACCCTCAGAATAGCCGTCGCCGGCTCACACTTTATCTTTTATGGCGGCTCTGTTCCGCCTGCACTTCCCGGAACACGGGACCCCAAATAGGATGACCTGCTTCCGAAGGGCTCAGTTCAAAGTCGGAATCGATCTCCATTGCTTCCTTGAACTGTTCCCGGCACTGTTTTTTCTTGTCCGATACGCAGTAGATGAACGCCAGATACTTGTGCGCCGTTACTCGGTCTTTCTTGAAAGCCAGCTCATCATTCAGGGCATTTTGAAGACTTTTTGCAGCAGTCTGGTAATGCCCGTTTTCGTATTCTTTCAAACCTGCAGAAAGTTCCTGCTCCGCTTTTCGCGGTGCGAACTTGTCCAGTCCGATATCTCGAATGGGAGCGGATGAACAGGCACTTGCAAGAAATGCGGCAAGCAAAAGGCTGAACAGTAATCGTATGGACACGGAAAACCTCTATTTAAAAATGTATTTTATTTTCTTTGTCGAATCAGCCTGCAAGTCGACGACCTTGGAATAAGCTGGAAAATCCGTGTTTCTGATCTCGATAGTATGCCTGCCTGCTGGTATTTTTAACTCTTTAAGCGGAGGGGCTGCGCCTATCTTTTTTCCGTCTATATAAACTTCGCCCCATGGAGTGATCGCAAAACTGAGTAGCGCCTCACCAGTTGGCTCAGAAACAAGGGGCACGCTTGTGGCTGCCTCGGTCTGCGCGATCTCTTGCTTCAACGATTTATGAGGTTCGGCATTTCTTGGTATCTTTGCCGGGCCACGCAGAATCTTTGGTTGAGGGGCAATGGGTTCTGTTTTTAATAATTCACTATTCAGAGCATTGTCATTCACCGCCACTTCTATTTTCGGCGCGATCGCGCCAGGTGCGGGGACGGGTGCTACAGGGGAAACGACTGGTTTAGATAGAGCCACTTTTTCTTCTTGATGCGTGGATCTGCTGCGCATCACGAGAAAGGTAAAAATAAGCAGCAAAATTATGATCACTGCAATCAGAGCATTTTTGTTTTGCCAGTCAAAAAACCCATTGGCATTTGTCTTTGCTTGCATTGCCCCTGCGTTTCCAGAAATCGCTCCTTTGTTGATTAGCTGAGCGGAAGCAGGGCTCAGCAAAACAGTGGCCTCACCCACGTCGTTTTTTGGCCTTGGCCGGCGTTTCGCGGGTTTGGCCTGGTCGGGTTCCGTAGTCGTGGATGTTGACCCATTGTCTTTGTAATGCCGTAGATCGTACGCCAGTTCTTTTGCGGTTTGGTATCGCTCGTCCGGGTTTTTGGCCAGAGCCTTGGCGACAATAAGATTAAACGCAGCCGGAATGCGCGGAACGATTGTTGTGGGGGGGGCGGGTGTCTCATTAACGATGCGATACATGGTGGAGTTGATGTTATCGCCATTGAAAGGTGACTCGCCCGTCAACATCTCGTAGAGCACCACACCCAGTGAAAACAAATCTGCGCGACCATCAACTTCCGTGCCTAGTACCTGTTCTGGCGCCATGTATTTTGGCGAACCCAAGACGGTGCCTGCAAGTGTTTTGGAACCGGTGGGCATTTGCGCGATCCCGAAATCGGTGATTTTGGCCATGCCGCCGCGTACCAGCATGATATTGGCGGGTTTAATGTCGCGGTGGACAACTCCATTTTTATGCGCATAGGCCAAGCCATGTGCAACCTGGGCAGCGATGTTGGAAATCTGGTCGACAGACATCGCGGTATGCACATCAAGGATTTCTTTTAATGACTGTCCCTCCAGAAACTCCATCGCCATGTAAACGATGTTATCTGTTTTGCCAATATCGTGGATGGTGACGATATTCGGGTGATTGAGGCGACCTACCGATTTGGCTTCCCGGTAGAAACGTTCCTCGAAATCTACGAGATCATTCTTGCAAAGATCAAGATTGATGGTCTTGATGGCAACGGTACGATCTATGAGCGGGTCAATAGCCTTGTAAACGACACCCATGGCGCCTTGACCAAGCTCAGAAAGAATTTCGTAACGGCCAAGTTTTTCGGTTGATTTGTGAGTTGCCATGGGATGTTGCGGTTGAATAAAAAAATCATGAGATCGAAGCGTGATCGCGGGAGAAATATCCCAACCAATTTTCCTCCATTGCGGTAAGAACGGCCTCGGTGCAGATATCTTTAGTGAATTATAAACATTCCCTACAGGTTGCGGTTTGTATTACTTATTTGATGAAGGCAATGGGGGAATTAAATGCTCTCAAACCCTTCAGAATTTACGATAGAAGACGTATATATAGATTTAGTTGTACAGTCTCAAATCATAAAAACAGGAGCCGATATTCGTATGACTGTGCGCAGCCCTTTTCAACTAGAGATCGCCAGCGCCACAGATGCAGGCCAAATCCGTTCATTCAACGAAGACAGTATTGCTGCGGACGGTGATCTTGGATTGCTGGTTCTGGCCGATGGCATGGGGGGCTATAAGGCGGGCGATGTGGCGAGTTCTCTCGCTACCGGGCTGGTGATGGACTATGTGAAACGAATATTGAATGACACGGAGCCTTCGCCGATAGAGTCTGCAAAGCTTTCCCGTGAATCGATGGCGATTAAATTTGCGATCGAAAAAACCAATCTGGCCATTTATAAAACAGCCCGAACCGAAGATAAATATACCGGAATGGGGACAACCATTGTACTTATTCTATTTCATCATGGCTTGGCGACCATTGCCCATGTAGGCGATTCACGTCTCTATCGCTTGCGTCAGGGGCGTTTTGAATTGTTGACGACCGACCATTCTTTGCTCCAGGATCAACTGGAGATGGGCTTGATTTCATCCGATGATGCCAAGCTTTCCCATAACCGCAACCTTGTTTCACGAGCACTTGGCGTCGAAGCCACTGTCGACGTGGATGTCTATGAAGACAATGTGCAGGTAAACGATATTTATTTGCTATGTTCAGATGGTTTGAATGACATGGTGGACGATGCAGACATTGAACTGGCGGTGAGTGCTTTGAGTACCAATATTTCCCTTGCCGCAACTCAACTGATACAGATGGCGAACGATAATGGCGGTCATGACAATGTTTCGGTGCTGATTGCCAAAGTGAGGAATGGCGAAGCAGAAAAACGTGGCCTCATGGACAGATTATTAAATTGGCTGAAATCATTTTAGGATCAATGCGCTATGGCGAAACTAGTGGTCAGTTATGAAGGGATCGCGGAGGGGCATTATTTTCTCGACAAGGCGCGGTTTGCGATTGGGCGAAAATCGGATAACGACATTTGTCTGGACGCACCGGGTGTCAGCCATTTGCACGCAGTAATCATCACCATTGGCAATGATCATGTCTTGGAAGATGCAGATAGCACCAATGGTATTTCGATCAATGGAGAAAAAATCACCAAGCACATTCTGCAGAATAATGATGTGATCGAATTGAGCGGCTACCAGTTGAAATATGTCAATCAACGCGCAACGTCGGATATGGATTTCGACAAGACGATGATTATGAAAGCGCCGCAATTGGAAGTGAATGCGCTGCCCGCACACGTGACACCACAAACCAGGCCGCCATTGGCAACAGCGGTATTTTCTGCGCGTTCGGTAAAAACCAGTTTCCCTCTAGGCGGTGTGAAAAACCTGAAAGGGCAGGATCCTGAGGAAGAAATATTGATTAGCCGTCCACTGAAAACATTTGGTCTGCCCGGGGTTCAGGTCGTTATGATTTCGCGTCGCCCGCATGGCTATTATGTGACCCATGTAGAAGGCAAAAAACATCCCAGAGTCAATGGAAAATCCGTCGGTTCCCGGCCATTCCTGCTAAAGGAAAATGACCTGGTTGAAGCAGGAGAGATTAAGTTGAAGTTTTTTCTGAAACACTCCGGCTAGATGGCCTGTTCGTCGCAGTGAGCCACCCTTAATCCAGGCCACTTCGCTACGCTTAAATGTGCTGGACTCCTCCGATGCGACGAAAGCGTATTTGAATCGTCAGCATCGACAGGCTGATAAAGCTGCCAAATGCAATAATGATCCAGTCCATTGGCCAGTTAGCCCAATCCATCAGTGCGTAGAAACCGAGCAGAACGAGAATAGAGAGGTTCTCGTTGAAATTCTGTACGGCGATGGAGTGGCCCGCACCCATCAGCAAGTGGCCGCGATGTTGTAACAGGGCGTTCATCGGCACCACGAAAAAGCCACCCAGCCCGCCGATTACCATCAGCAGTCCGGCCGCGATGAGCGGGTCGCTGACAAACATCATGCCGATCACGACCAAGCCCATTACGATCCCTGCTGGAAGCACCTTGATTGAATCCTGTAGTTTGATGTAACGCCCTGCCAGTACTGAACCGATGGCGATGCCCACTGCTACAACGGCGGTGAGCTGGGTAGCCTGTTGCATATCGTATTTGAGTACCAGCCCGGCCCAGGTGAGGATGACCAGGCGCAATGTTGCGCCTGCTCCCCAGAACAGCGTGGTAACGGCCAGCGTTACCTGGCCGAGCGGGTCGCGCCAGAGCAGCTTGAAGCTGTGCCAGAAGTCATGCAGCAAGAACAGCGGATTGCGCTTGGGAGGACGGTGGTCCATGGCGATACAGGGAATGAACAGATTAGCCAGCGCAGCGGCAATATACAGCAGCGTAATCAATACAATGGCGAGCTTGGCCACGCTGATGTCACCCAGAAAAGACAGATGCAGAAGGATGTTCCCGGAAATATCGGAATTGAGCATCAGTCCGCCTAGAATGGCCCCGAGTACAATGGCCGCTACCGTGGCGCCTTCCATCCAGGCATTGGCGGCAACCAGCTTTGCAGGAGGAAGATATTCCGTAAGGATGCCGTATTTGGCAGGAGAATAAGCCGCAGCCCCGAAGCCGACAATGCCGTAGGCGTACAAGGGATTTAATCCCGCCAACATGGCAAAACAACCGATCAGCTTGATGTTGTTACTGATGAACATGACGCGTCCTTTGGGTAGCGCATCCGCAAATGCTCCGACAAAAGGTGCCAGCAAGATATACGAAACCACAAAGAATTCCTGCAACACTGGCGTGTGCCAGGACGGAGCACTCAAATCCTGGAGCAGGGCAATAGCGGCAAATAACAGAGCGTTATCAGCTAGCGCAGACAAAAACTGCGCGCAGAGAATGATGTAAAAGCCCAGTTTCATGCGTGCATCATGTCGTGGTGAATGGTCAGTTTAAGGTGCGGCAATATTTCCGGGTATATGACTTCCGGCATCACTGCGATTTGTTGTTTTGCTTGGACTTGACCAGCGCTTTAAGCATGGCTTCCTGCTCGGCAAAGGAGGGTGCGCGGCTACGACTATTGAGAGCTGGATCTTTGCCAGGCAAAACGTGACCGCCCCGTTCCTGTTCTTTTACCTTGAGATAGTCATCGAGGTCATCGTCCGTGAAGCGCCCACGGAATCCTTGGGGTGCCGCTGCGCCCGGTCTGCTTTTATAAACCTGCATGCGCAGCGCTTTATTGAGGGCGGCTACGCGGTCATCGATCCAGCGGATATCATAAACCGCAAAGCCCGCGATAAGCACAACAATGACCAGCGCAGCCCAACTTTGCCCGAACCACCATGCCATCAACGCCGCAATGCTTGCAATGCGATAAACCCAGGCACCTCGAACATCTTCTAGGTAAGCCCGATGCAGGCCTAGCGGAAACAATGCGAGCAGGCCGTACGACTTGGGACGGCGTTTCATTAACTGCACCAGACGCAAGTTCGCGCTTTGTAGACCTTCACCCTCAAGATCAAGATGTTTCCATGCTTCGCTCATAAAAACTATCTATCTTCATCCAAGAAATTGTGATTGAATAACGGATTATTCTTGCTCAAGTCCGCATACCCATGGCTGATCGCCGTATCCAAGTATTCTACACTGTCGCCAAGCAGCTTAGCTTCACCAAAGCGGCTGAATTGCTATTCATGACTCAGCCAGCCGTAACGTTTCAGGTCAAGCAGTTCGAGGAACATCTCAACACGCGTCTGTTTGAGCGCACCCACGGCAAGATTGCCTTGACGCCAGCCGGTGATTTGGCAATGTATTACGCTGAAAAAATTCTCGACCTGAATGCCGAGATGGAAGCCCGCATGGCCGAAATGACCGGACAGATGAGTGGGCCCTTGATGATTGGTGCATCCACTACAATTGCGGAATACATGCTGCCGCGTATTTTGGGTGATTTCAAGGCCAAATTTCCACAGGTGCAGGCACGGCTTACCGTGGCCAATTCCGAAACCATAGAAAATCGGGTCAATGACCATAGTCTGGATGTAGGATTGATCGAGGCGCCCTCTCACCACCCCAACCTGACCACAGCGGTATGCTGCGAAGATGAATTGTTCCTGATCTGTGCCCCGGATCACGCTTTCGCCAAGCTGACTAAAATTTCCCCACGTCAATTGATAGAAATTCCTTACATCAGCCGTGAACTCGGGTCTGGCACGCGTGAAGTGATTGATCGGTATTTCCGTGACAATGGAATGCCACCGGAAGATCTCAATATCGTGATGGAGCTGGGTAGCCGCGAGGCGATCAAGGGAGCAGTTGAGGCCGGCCTGGGAGTGGCGATTGTGTCAGGCTCTACTGTGATTAAAGAGCTCAAGCTGGGTGATCTGGTTGCTGTGCCACTCGACAAGCCGCTGCGTCGGCAACTTACGTTAGTTTACGCGCAGGAAAAATTTCGCTCCAAATTGCTTCAATCATTTCTCGATTTTGTGGATACCTGTCTCATCAATATTTCCGACAAATCTGCGAAATAAATTCTATACGGTAGTGAAAAATGAAACGATTCATGGTTGTGCAGCATACCTATTCTGAATTTCTCGGTCCTATCGAAAAGCAGCTTGAATCGCGTGACATCGGCTTTCAGTACCAACGCCCGTTTTTGGGTGCGGATTTGCCCGGAACCGCCACCCAGCACGATGCGCTGTGGTTGCTGGGCGGAGCTTATCCAGTTACCGACAGCGAGGCCTGCCCGTGGATTGACGACGAAATGCGTCTGATCGGATTGTTCAAGCGGATGAAGCGTCCGATTGTCGGCATCGGCTTTGGCGCGCTGGTCGTGGTGCAATACGAAGGCGGTATGGTGCATGAAGAGCCTTACTTCAATGCTTACTTCACCACCTGCCATAAAACCGAGGCCGGCCGCGACGACCTGTTGGCCAATGCAGTGGATGGCAAGAAGATGCTGGTCATGTACAACGGTAGCGCAGACTTGCCCGCTGGGATTGAACCTATTGTGGTGGATGACGATGGCAATTGGCTCGCGATTCACCCGGATGAATTGACCTATGCCATGCTGTTTCGCCCGGAAATCAAACCCGGCATGATTGAAGACATGATCATGGAAGACAATCGTCCGCTGCCTGATAATATTGGTGAACTGCTGGGGCAGGCTCGCGAGCTTTGGGTACAGACGCAGAAGAATACCGCCGAAGTGTCTTTGGCGCTGGTCACAGCACTTGACTTGATGACTGAGCATCGGAAAATGCCGGTATTCAGTCTCAATGTGGTGAAGACCGATGACTCAAAATGAAAAGAAACTGCTTCTGCAGTTTCGCAGTTTGACTGAAAATCAGCGCGAAACTTTGCTTGATTTTGCTGCATTTTTAGCAACGCGCGAAGAGGTTGCTGAAGCCTCCGAACCTGCCCAGCCTGTACCGATGGAGCGCCCGGCACAGGAATCGGTAGTCAAAGCCATAAAACGCCTGATGGCAACCTATCCAATGCTGGAGCGCAATAAACTGCTGCACGAAACTTCCAACCAGATGACCCGCCATGTGATCCATGGCATACCTGCCGTGACGGTGATTGATGACCTAGAAGTCTTATTTCATCGCCACTACGAAGCGTACATCACCCCTTCAGACAAGAAACCTTAGCCTGTTACCGTATCGCGCGCAGCAATCATTTCGGCAATCAGCGGCGTGCAAATTATTTCGATCGCCAGCGTCATTTTCCCGCCGGGAACCAGCATGGTATTGCGCCGCGTCATTTGCGCACCGTCTATTTTTTTCAATAATTCCGGAAAATCGAACTGACGTGGATCGCGCAGGTGGATTACCACGATGCTCTCGTCAGCGCCTGGAATATCGCGTGCGACAAAGGGGTGTGAGGTATCCACGAGTGGAACGCGCTGCACATTGATGTGAGTGCGTGCGAATTGCGGCACGATATAGTCTACATAATCCGGCATGCGATGCAGGATGGTATCAATCACCAGTTGCTCGCCGCAGCCGCTACGGCCGCAATCGTGATGAATTTTTTGTATCCACTCCAGGTTTACCGAAGGGGTGACACCCAGCAATAAATCCACCTGTTCGGCAATCTGAATGCGCTTGGCGGTTTTGCTTCCCGGTTGTGAAAATCCGCCATGATGCCCTTCATAAAACAATACATCAGTATCGGCAGGGAGTGCCTGCCACGGGGTAAATTTTCCCGACTGCGTGCCGAAGCGCGCTGCTTCAGCATCGTCGTGGGCATAATTGCGGGTCATGCCGGTGCCGGATTGCGCATATTCAAGAAAAAGTGCTTCCAGTTTGTCGAGCAGATTAGCATCAGGATGGAAATGGCTGAAGCGCCTGCTCTGGGTGGTGGCAGCGTCGATTTTATCGCGCATGGCGGAACGCTCGTGGCGCAGGAAGCCGTCGCCCTGTATCCAAGCTGCCTGAATCTGCAAGCGCCGGAACAGATCGGCAAAGGCGCGCCGTACGGTTGTGGTACCCGCGCCGCTCGAACCGGTTACTGCGATGATGGGATGCTGTTTTGACATTTGTATCCTCCGCCGCCAAGCCGTTTTATCAAGATAAGCTTTAAACCTTGAAAAACAGCCAGGATCAAATCCTGAATGACGCCGCTTTATTTGACCTTGATAAGTTCCACATCAAAAATCAGTACTGCATTGGGTGGAATCACGCCACCCGCACCGCGTGCGCCATAGCCCAGTTCTGCCGGGATGGTGAGCTTGCGCTTGCCGCCTTCCTTCATTCCTACCACGCCCTCATCCCAGCCGCGAATTACCTGTCCGGCGCCAAGGCGAAATTCAAACGGTTCGTTGCGATCTTTACTGGAATCAAATTTGGTGCCATTGGTGAGCCATCCCGTGTAGTGCACCACCACGGTGTGACCCGCTGTTGCGGTAGCGCCGGTGCCTTCAACGAGGTCTTCATAAATCAAGCCGGATGCGGTGGTAGTTGCCATTCTGCTGCTCCTGTCGGTGGTGGATTTGGTAAATTTTACGGTTGTGTTAACGGAACTGGTTGCATGTGCACTGCCGCTGGCAATGAATGCGACTAATGCAATAGAGATGAATAAGCGAATTTTCAAGTTCAGGCTCCTGGTAGAGTATTATTTAGTGTAATTTTTCCGGTGCACCGCAGCATTTTTTGAATTTCTTGCCGCTACCGCACGGGCAGATATCGTTGCGACCCGGGTCGGGTATGGTGCGCAGGGACTCCGACGGTGTGTAGTCTGCCACACGTTGCCAAAATCCGCGTAAATCATAGGCGGCCAGGATGGCGGCGCCTATCCATTCCGGACGGGTGTGCTCGCGTTCGTGTGTGGCTTGTTCCGTATCCGGAATGGTCAAAATGTAAAACGGGTCGAGCAGGGCATCCAGAACGTCTTCCAGCGCATGCCCGGCGGGCAATGTCCACTCGTCTTCCCAGTGTTCCACTCCCCAAATGAAGCCTTCCGCCCAAGCCATTCCCATGTAGGCAATATCCAGCGATGCTACTTCCGCTCGCTCATCGGGATTCATGTCAGACAAGGTAGCTTCCCAATCGTTGAGGAATGGCACCAGCGCCTCAGGTTCGGTCAAATCTTCGATGGGCTGGGCCAGCGCCGCGCCCACGTCATGCCAGCGCCGATTGAAAAAATCCATGAATTCAGTACATTGAGTGGTACTGGAAAATGCCGCCATGTAATCTTCACCCAGTAGAGCAGTAAGATATTCGGCTGGATTGATCGGACGCGGCGCGCAGTGGAGCGCGCAAATCAGGCCATCCAGTGCTTCCAGTTCAAGTGGAAAATCGGTACGGTCGCCAATGCTGTCCAGTAGTTCGGCGAAGGCCGCAATCTCTTCGGGAGCGAGGGGCATGCACTTGTCGTTTACGGAAGGTGTATTCATGGGGCGTTCGCCGGGAAAATTCCAGACCTGAACAATGTTGTCTAAAGTGGTAAGAATACCATTGCTCCGGCCGTCTGCACGAACCAGTTAATGCTACGGTTGGTTTTGTCGGCGATGATTTTGGCGAGGGTGTCTTGCTCGGCAATGAGTTTGCCGAATTCGCGTTCAAAGCTCAGATTGCTGCCCGCCGTGTCCATGCTGTTGGAGATCAGGTACAGCCTGCCTTGTACGTCACGTGCTGTAGCAAGCTTCCACGCTGCCGTTTCGGTATTGCGCGCGCTATTGTAGAGTTTTTGCGGATCAAGGTCGTCAAGTACGAAAAACTCGGTTTGGTTATTGTAGGCAGCCATGATCATGTCTGAAAGCCCTACCATGTAGGCGAGGACTCGATCACCTCGGTAATCGGGGTTGAATGCGAGAAATATGGCTTCTGCGCCGTGCTTGCCTTGTAATGCTGCAAAGTTGCCAGTGCAGGGCGGGGTGAGCCGGTTGAGCGCGGTGTCCAGCGTCAGGCCGGATTTTCGTAATTCACGTGGGTTGCGTTTGTAGAGTTTTTCAGCCAGCACACGCAGATGCTCCAAAGCGGCTTGCTGGTGGGCTTCAATCACCATATCGGTATTGGATTTGGCGATGTCGCTGAAGCTGTAGTTTTTGTTGGGCAGAGGCTTTCCATCGCGTTGCATGATGGGTGTGCTGCATCCCGCGACTAGAAGGAGTGCGCAAACCAGCGGAACGGCCAATTTCACGATGAGCAACTCACGCTGATCTGGCTTGCCCAATCCGGCGGGGCACTTGCGTAGACTGCATTTTCTGGTTGCTCGTCGAAAGGACGTCGCAGCAGATCAAGCAGACGGTCAACTTCACTGAAATCGTGGTCGTCGCAGGCGCACCGTATTGCGATTTCAGCCAGATGGTTGCGCAGGATGTATTTGGGATTAGTGCGATACATGGCGTTGCGCCGCAGCGTATCCGTGCTGTTTTCCGTTTGCAGGCGGACACGATAGTCCATTGCCCAGGAATCGAATGCAGCGCGATCCGGAAACAGATCGCGCAATGCTGCGTTGGCAGCACCTGATGAGGAGTCGAAATCGCACAGCGCGCGCCAGAACATTGTGTAGTCGACATGGTTGCTGTGCAGGATGTCGAGTACCCCGGTGATGAGCGGCACACTGTCCTTGCCGGCTGCGATACCCAGTTTGGCGCTCATCAGGTCTATGTAGTGGGTTGCGAAGGCAGCCGGATAGATGTCGAGGGCTTCTTTGGCTGCATCAACTGTCATCAGCGGCGTAAGTGCCTGGGCCAGGCGGGTGAGATTCCAGGCGCCGATATCGGGTTGCTGGTCAAAGGCGTAGCGGCCCCCCTGGTCTGAGTGGTTGCAGATATAGCCCGGATCATAAGCGTCGAGAAAGCCAAACGGACCATAGTCAAGTGTGAGACCGAGGATGGACATATTATCGGTATTCATCACGCCGTGGGCAAAACCGACTGCCTGCCACTGTGCCATCAGGCGTGCGGTAGCCAGTACCACGGCACGCAGGAAAAGCGGGTATTTGTCTGGCGTATCCACCAGTTCAGGGAAATGCCTTGCGATGACATAGTCGGCGAGGATGCGTATGGCTTCGGGTTGGCCACGAGAAAAAAAGACTTCAAACGAGCCGAAGCGCACAAAGCTCGGTGCCATGCGCATCACCACGGCGGCGGTTTCAATTTGTTCGCGGTACACCTCATCGGCACTGCCGACGATGGACAGTGCGCGCGTCGTGGGGATGCCCAGCCCATGCATGGCCTCCGAGCACAGATACTCGCGGATACTGGAGCGTAATACGGCGCGTCCATCGCCATTACGTGAATAGGGCGTCAGGCCGGCACCTTTCAACTGCAATTCCCAGCCGCCATGTGACGTTTGCACTTCACCCAGCAGGATGGCACGACCGTCACCGAGTTGCGGAACAAAGTAACCGAATTGATGGCCCGCATAGAGCGCTGCGATGGGTTGCGCGCCATCGATATGAGCGCTGCCGGACAGATAGGCAGGCGCTTCAGGGCGCTGTGCCTGGGCAGGATCCAGTCCAATGAGGATGGCGGCATCCGTATTGAAGCTCACCAGGTGAGGATGGGCTAGCGCAGTAGGTGTAACCGCGCTATAAAAAATGGGGGGAAGCGCGGCGAAGCTGTTGACGAAAGGGAGCGTTCCGAATGTATGCATAGGCGTAGAATACCGTATTTGTCATTTTATATTTGGAGTCATAATGCAGAAAACTTATGTTGGTATAGACCAGGATCAATACGGTGGCATGAGTGCAATGGGTGCCATCATCAAGGACGCATGGCTGTTTGGGATTCTGCCGGAGACCGAAACCTGTGCCGGGTGGGATGTGAACCGTATTCAGATCTTGTATGACAAAACCCAGGTCGAATGGGACAAATATGGCTGCCTGGCCTCTAATTTGCCAGCGGAGTTGCGCGAACGCCATGCTCGCATCCATGCCGCAGCGATTGAGCGTGCCAAGACTATGGGGTGGGAACCCGAGATGTATTTGAGTGAGTAAACCGACGCATATTCTGGCTGGGGACGTGGGTGGCACCAAGGTGTTGCTGCGCCTGTCAGAAGTTGATGCAACGGGCAGTTCAAAAGTTAAGGAGCAGCGCTTTAACAGTACAGAATTCCAGGATTTCGAAACGCTATTGGCGCACTTCCTGGAAAATACGCCGCCCATTTCTGTCGCCTGCTTTGGCGTACCAGGACCAGTGAAAGATAACGCTGCGCGGCTCACGAATTTGCCGTGGTTTGTCGATGGTGCCGCAATCGGCAAGCGGTTCGGGATTGCATCGGTGCAGCTTCTCAACGATTTTGCGGCGATTAGCCATGGAATTGCTGCGCTGACATCGCAGGATATTCATGTTTTGCAAACTGGTGTGCCCCAGTCAGGTGCCGCACGTGCTGTGTTAGGGGCAGGTACAGGCTTGGGTGTCGGATTTCTGTTTCCATGTGGTGAGGGAGAAATTGTCATCCCTAGCGAGGGCGGCAACGTCGATTTTTCTCCCGGCAACGACATGGAAATCGAATTGCTGCGTTTTCTTCGGCGACTTTATGGACAGGTTTGTGTGGAGCGAGTCGTATCCGGTCCGGGGCTCGCCAATATTTATGCTTTCGTCTGTGAGTATGAGCAACACCAGCCGGTGCTGCTGGAATCAGCAGATCCGCCTGCTGCGATTGCAGAAGCGGCGCAATCCAATAAGGACGTTGCTGCGAGGCACGCTCTGGCCATGTTTATTCGGGCCTACGGCGCTTTTGCCGGGGATCTTGCGTTGTTGTCGTTGTCGCATGGCGGGGTGTATATAGCAGGCGGAATTGCTGCCAAGCTGGCAACACAGATGGCGCAAGGCGGTTTTGTGGCAGGTTTTCTGGATAAAGGGCGCTACCGCAATCTGCTGGAAACGGTGCCCGTGTATCTGGTGATGAATGCCGAGGTGGGGCTACTGGGGGCAGAGCGACTGGCGGCACGCCAAGCGTCAGCTTGAGTCAGCAATAAAAAGGGCAGGAATACCCCTGCCCTTCTACGTGCACTTTGCCTGATTATTTGGCTGCAGGGCTCATTTCTTTAGACTCTTCTTTCTTTTCTTCTTTTTTGGTTTCTTTTTTGGCGTGGTGCTTTTTAACGACGTGCTTCTTGGCGTGATGTTTTTTCATCGCTGGTTTGGCGGCTTCAGCTTTAGGAGCTTCGGCAGCAGGTGCTGCGGCATCGGCAGCAACGGCGGAGAAGGAAACAGCAGCAAAAGCGGCAACCAGCAGAGCGGACAGCAGTTTGTTCATTTGGACTTCCTTTTAAAAACAATTAATCAAGGGTTTTTAGCAACACGAAACAACATGTGTCACGGCAACTAACGCAGCTTTATTACAGTCGGTTGACATACTCGCCTTAATTTAATGCGGCGAATTCAGCTACAGTCGCCTCCCGGTACTCGCCGGGCATCAGCTTTTCCAGCGTGATGCTACCAATTTGGCACCGGATCAGACGCAGGGTGGGGTAGCCAACTTTGGCCGTCATGCGCCTGACCTGGCGGTTTTTCCCCTCTTTCAGAACCAGTTCAATCCAACTGGTGGGGATATTTTTCCGTTCTCGAATGGGTGGCAAACGCACCCAAAGATTCGCAGGCTCAGTGATGGCGCGTGCCTGAGCTGGCAAGGTGATGAAATCTCCCAGATTGACGCCGCTTTGCAAGGCTTGCAGTGCGATGCCATCGACTGCGCCCTCAACCTGCGCCCAATAGGTTTTCGGCAATTTATGGATGGGATGCGCAAGACGATGTTGTAGCGCACCATCATCGGTTAAAATAAGCAGTCCCTCACTGTCTGTATCCAGGCGTCCGGCAGGATAAATGCCGGGAATAGGGATGAAATCCTTGAGCGTAGGATGTTTGCCGTCCGGACTGAACTGGCAAATCACGCCGTAGGGTTTGTTGAACACTACAATACGACTCATCTGTACCGGCATCGCTGAAAGTAAAGCGACCATTCTAACCTGTTGAAATAGGGTAATCATGTATCAGCATATCCAGATGCCGACTTCCGGCGAAAAAATCACGATCAACAATGACGCTTCACTCAATGTTCCCGATCAGCCGATTATTCCCTTCATTGAAGGGGATGGGACTGGAGTGGATATCACACCGGTGATGCGTCGCGTGGTGGATGCCGCGGTAGCCAAGGCTTATGGCGGCAAGCGCAGTATCGCCTGGATGGAAGTCTACGCAGGTGAAAAGGCTGTCAAGGTTTATGGCGGTGACAACTGGTTGCCCGATGAAACGGTAGCTGCCGTACGCGAATACGTCATTTCAATCAAGGGGCCACTGACCACACCGACTTCCGGCGGTATGCGCTCGTTGAATGTGGCGTTGCGACAGTTGCTGGATTTGTATGTCTGCCTGCGTCCGGTACGTTATTTTGATGGCGTACCCAGTCCGGTAAAAGCGCCGGAAAAAGTGGATATGGTTATTTTCCGCGAAAATACTGAGGATATATACGCCGGGGTGGAGTGGGAGGCTGGCACGGATGAAGTGAAAAAAATCATTGCGTTCCTGCAAAACGAAATGGGCGTGAAAAAAATCCGCTTTCCTGAAACTTCCGCCATCGGCATCAAGCCGGTTTCCGTGCAGGGCAGCGAGCGCCTGATCCGCAGGGCGATTCAATATGCCATCGATAATGGGCGCAAATCCGTTACCCTGGTGCATAAGGGCAATATCATGAAGTTCACCGAGGGTGGCTTCAAGAAATGGGGCTATGAACTGGCCAGGCGTGAATTTGGCGCGGTAGAGATTGATGGCGGCCCGTGGTGCAAGTTGCCCAATGGTATCGTTATCAAGGACGTGATAGCCGATGCATTTTTGCAACAGATTCTATTGCGGCCGGATGAATACGATGTGATTGCAACGCTGAACTTGAACGGCGATTACATCTCGGACGCGCTCGCGGCAGAAGTGGGGGGTATTGGTATTGCGCCGGGTGCCAATTTGTCCGATTCAGTCGCCATGTTTGAGGCTACGCATGGCACTGCGCCTAAATATGCGGGCAAAGATTATGTCAACCCGGGTTCCATTATTCTTTCCGCAGAGATGATGCTACGCCACATGGGCTGGCTGGAAGCCGCTGATATCCTCATTGCGAGCATGCAACAGGCAATTGCAGCCAAAAGCGTAACCTATGATTTTGCGCGTCTGATGGAGGGTGCGACACAGGTGTCGTGCTCGGCATTTGGCGAAGCGATGATTTCGCATATGTGAGTTTACTCAGGCCCGGCATATTCAGTGCGAACATGCTCGGGTTTGGGCGGCAGTTCGATGCCACTGTCGCGCAGTAAACTGATCAATTCATCGGCAATTTCACCGAGCTCATCACGCATCGCTTCCAGGCCCTCCAGCAATTGTGCGGATTCGGTCGGCAACATCCTGATCTGTGTAGTTTGTTTGTCGAGTGCTGAAATGTTCATGATCCACCCCCTATTTGGTATCAGGCTGATGTGCGCCCGGCTCCCAGGCATGGGGTGGTTGCCGGAAATCATTCTCAGCATCGTAATGCGCTTCGTTCAGCAGGTAGGCAAAATTCAATAGCGCGGTATGCGCATCCTCGGCATGCTGAATGACGGTTTTGGCGAGTTCTCGCGCCTGTTTCTGAGTCAAGTCCAGAAGCAGGGATCCATCTGGTTGAAGTTGAGTGCGCATATCCAGTTCCTTCATAAGGCTGTGGCAGATGCTTTAATCTAGCACAGCCTTTTTGAAAAGCCAGAATACAAAATTCAGGGCGAAAAAAACGAAAAAAAAACGCGGAACCAGGTTCCGCGTTTTTAAGTAATCGATGAGCCGATTTATGCAGGCTGAATGTTCGATGCCTGTTTGCCTTTCGGGCCTTGGGAGACCTCGAATTGGACTTTTTGACCTTCCTTCAGGGTTTTGAAGCCACCCATGTTGATGGCGGAGAAGTGAGCGAAAAGATCTTCGCTACCATCATCCGGGGTAATGAACCCAAAGCCTTTAGAATCATTGAACCACTTTACTGTGCCAGTTGCCATTGCTACATCCTTGATAAAAACAGGCCAAAACGGCCAGGGGCTGTTTGAAAATCAAGATCGCACAACGGCATTACCAGACTTGCAGGAACCTTGATGCCAAACTCCAGATTGCTTTTTACGCCTGACTAGTTGATTTGGCAAGTGCCTGGCAAATCTTTTTTTAATCGATAACACTTGAAAATTTCGCTCCAGTCGTCAAAATGGTTCCTGACTATCCGGAAATTATCCAGCGCCATGGCAACCAAGCACCGCGATGACACCGTTCTGGAAGCAAGCGAAACAAAACTCAAGCCGCCGCCTTTATACAAGGTAATGTTGTTGAATGACGACTACACGCCAATGGATTTTGTGGTTCTTGTGATTCAGAACTTTTTTTACAAGAGCCGTGAACAGGCTACGCAAATCATGCTCAAAGTACATAGGGACGGCATGGGAGTGTGTGGCGTATTTCCCCGCGATGTTGCGGCAACCAAGGTAGAGCAAGTGGTCGGGTTCGCCCGCCAGCACCAGCATCCGCTGCAATGCGTGATGGAGGAAAATTAGATGATTGCGCAGGAATTGGAAGTTAGTTTGCATATGGCGTTCATGGAGGCGAGACAAAAGCGCCATGAGTTCATTACGGTCGAGCACCTGTTGCTGGCGATGCTGGATAATCCATCCGCTGCAGAGGTGTTGCGCGCATGCGGCGCCAACACGGATGAACTGCGCCGTGGACTGGCTGATTTCATCACCGAACATACGCCTACTGTCACCGGGAGCGAGGAAGTTGATACCCAGCCTACACTCGGGTTTCAGCGGGTCATTCAACGTGCCATCTTGCATGTGCAGTCCTCGGGTAAAAAAGAGGTAACCGGCGCAAATGTGCTGGTAGCCATTTTTGGCGAGAAGGATTCACACGCAGTGTATTTCCTGAATCAGCAAGGCGTGTCGCGCCTGGATGTGGTGAATTTCATCTCGCATGGCGTCAGCAAAGTCCCGCAGGGCAGTACTGCGCGTCCGGAAGCCACCCCCGAGGCAGGTGAGGAAGCTGCGCCAGCTACGGCGCTGGAAACCTATACGCAAAATCTTAATGTGCAAGCGCTGGCAGGCAAGATTGATCCGCTCATTGGGCGTGCGATGGAACTAGAGCGGGTTATCCAGACATTGTGCCGTCGGCGCAAGAATAATCCATTGCTGGTAGGAGAAGCCGGGGTGGGTAAAACTGCCATCGCTGAAGGCTTGGCGCGGCGTATCGTCGAAGGTGTGGTACCGGATATTTTATCGGATAGCACCGTGTATTCGCTGGACATGGGCGCATTGTTGGCGGGTACCAAATACCGTGGTGATTTTGAGCAACGCCTGAAAGCCGTGTTGAAACAGCTGTACGAAAACCCTCAGGCAATTTTGTTTATTGATGAAATTCATACACTGATTGGTGCAGGTGCGGCTTCGGGAGGTACTTTGGATGCTTCCAATCTGCTTAAACCGGCGCTTTCATCTGGTCAACTCAAATGCATCGGTGCTACCACTTACAATGAGTATCGCGGCATTTTTGAAAAAGACCATGCCTTGTCGCGGCGTTTTCAGAAAATCGATGTGAATGAGCCCTCGGTCGAGGAGACAGTGGAGATTTTGCGTGGTCTCAAGTCACGTTTCGAAGCTCACCATGGAATCAAGTACACAGCTTCAGCGCTCACCACTGCAGCAGAACTTTCGGCACGCTACATCAATGATCGGCACTTGCCGGACAAGGCAATCGATGTGATCGACGAGGCAGGCGCTGCGCAGCGCATTCTGCCGAAATCACGGCAGAAGAAAATTATCAGCAAGCGCGAGATCGAAGAAATCGTCGCCAAGATTGCGCGGATTCCATCCAAGAATGTGACCAGCGATGACCGCGATGCGCTGAAAAATCTCGATCGGGACCTCAAGGCGGTGGTATTCGGCCAGGATAAGGCAATCGACTCACTGGCCGCCGCGATCAAGATGGCTCGCAGCGGTTTGGGTAATCCACAGAAACCCATCGGTTCTTTCCTGTTTTCTGGCCCCACTGGTGTGGGCAAGACAGAAGTGGCGCGCCAGCTTGCCTACACCATGGGCATTGAGCTGATTCGTTTCGATATGTCCGAGTATATGGAACGTCATGCTGTGTCGCGGCTGATCGGTGCTCCTCCGGGGTATGTCGGATTTGACCAGGGTGGCCTGTTGACTGAGGCGATTACCAAACACCCCTACGCAGTTCTGCTGCTGGATGAAATTGAAAAAGCGCACCCGGACGTGTTCAACGTGCTGTTGCAAGTCATGGATCACGGCACGCTAACCGACAACAATGGACGCAAGGCGGATTTTCGCAACGTGGTGATTATCATGACCACCAATGCGGGTGCGGAGTCGCTCAATAAGTCCAGTATCGGCTTCACGCTTGGTAAGCAGACCGGTGACGAAATGGCAGACATCAAGCGTGCCTTTACCCCGGAATTCAGGAACCGGTTAGACGCGATGATTTCGTTTGCACCCTTGTCTCAGGAGGTTATCCTGCGTGTGGTAGACAAATTCCTGATGCAACTGGAAGACCAGTTGCACGAGAAAAAAGTCGAGGCGACATTTACGGATGCGCTCAAGGCACATCTAGGCAAGCGGGGTTTTGATCCATTGATGGGTGCACGACCCATGGCCAGGCTGATTCAGGATGAAATACGCCGGGCGCTCGCAGATGAGTTACTGTTTGGCCGGTTGGCGAATGGCGGGAATGTGCTAGTCGACATGGATGAATCCGGTGCCATCAAGCTGGTATTTGACGAGGAAAGTGTGACCGTCTGAATGTTGTCTGGATTCAAGTAATGCTGTGGCTGACTTCTGCAGAGAAGTCAGCTTTTTTTTTACCGTCATGACTATTTTGTAATTCAATTGGTCTATTGTTTGCTCTTGTAAGGCAACCGATAATACGCATCATGACACGGGCTTATGGCATGATCGCTAATATAGTAATTTAGGGAGAAAACTCGGATGAAATCGTATCCACTCATGAATAAGATCTCATTGGTGCTGTTGTTGGCTGTTACGCTCGCGGGTTGCAGCAAGCAAGAAAAGACATCTTCAGCCATTGCCAGTGTGAATGGAACGGCAATTACAAGCACACAATTCGACCAGGCTTTGTCGCGCCTGAGTCTGACCCCGCAAAATTTAACGCCGCAAGCCAAAGATCAAGTGGTACAGGCTCTTGTGGACCAGCAGCTTTTGGTGCAGGCAGCCACAGCACAAAAACTGGATCAGGATCCCGCTGTGCAGCAATTGCTGCAGGCCGCGCATGATCAAGTCTTGTCCCAGGCCTATCTGCAGCATGCAGGGCAGGCCGTCGCCAAACCAAGTGAAGCTGACATCAGCGCCTACTACAACCAGCATCCGGAGTTGTTCAGTCAGCGCCGTATCTATAATTTGCAGGAACTGGCTATTGCAGCGCCCAAGGACAGGATTGCTGAACTCAACTCGCGCATTGAGACCAGTCATGATCTGGGCGAGTTTGTGAACTGGCTGCGCAGCCAGAATATTCCGTTCCGCACTGGCAGCGAAGTCAAGGCAGCAGAACAATTGCCAATGAATATCGTGCCCCGTATGCAGACCATGCAGAATGGACAGTTATTGGCATTGCCATCTGCAAACGGGATAACGGTATTGCAGATAGCCTCTATACAGTCTGCACCAATTACCCTCGACAAGGCACATACGTTAATAGAGCGTTATCTGACCGCCGCCAAACAACGTGATGTCGCTACCGCGGACATCAAGAAACTGCACGATGCAGCAAAAATTGAATACATGGGCGAATTTTCCGGCATGGGAAAAACGGCGCAGGGCAAGTCCGAGAACAATACCTCCGGATTGCCGGAAATAAAATAAAGACCAATCGGGAATTACTATGATTCTAGTAACTGGCGGCGCCGGTTTTATCGGCGCCAATTTTGTATTGGACTGGCTTGCGGATTGTGACGAGCCAGTCATTAACCTCGACAAGCTCACCTACGCCGGCAACCTGCACAACCTCGCCAGTGTGGAGGGCGTCGCCCGCCATCTCTTCGTACAAGGTGATATTGGCGACCGCGCATTGGTGGCGGGTCTTTTGGCTAAACATCGCCCGCGTGCCGTGATCAACTTCGCTGCTGAAAGCCATGTCGATCGTTCCATTCACGGCCCCGAAGATTTTATCCAGACCAACGTTGTCGGAACTTTTCATTTCCTGGAAGAAATCCGCGCTTACTGGAATGCAATGGAGGGGATGGAGAAAGCCGAATTCCGCTTCCTGCACGTTTCCACCGACGAGGTATACGGTTCCCTCGGCCCGCATGATGACGCGTTTACCGAGACCACTGCCTACGCACCCAACAGCCCGTACTCAGCCTCCAAGGCCGCCTCTGACCATCTGGTGCGCGCCTACCATCACACCTATGGCCTGCCGGTGCTTACTACCAACTGTTCCAACAACTATGGTCCTTACCAGTTCCCGGAAAAGCTCATCCCGCTGGTGATGATGAACGCGGTGGCCGGCAAGCCTCTGCCGATATACGGCGATGGACTGAACGTACGCGATTGGCTCTATGTCGGCGACCATTGCAGCGCCATCCGCGCCGTGCTGTCTGCGGGCCAGGCAGGTGAGGTATATAACATTGGCGGCCGCAACGAAAAGACCAATATCGACGTGGTCAAGACCATCTGCACCATGCTCGACGCACTGCATCCGGCTTCACCCGTGACTCCACACGAAAAACTCATTACTTACGTCAAGGACCGTGCCGGTCATGATCGCCGCTACGCCATCGACGCGCGCAAAATCGAACGTGAACTGGGCTGGCGTCCCCAAGAAACGTTTGAGACCGGAATTCGCAAAACGGTTGCCTGGTACCTGGCCAACCCGGACTGGGTAGCCAACGTTGCCACTGGCGAATACCGTCACTGGGTTGAAAAACAGTATGGGAGCCAAGCTTGAGCGCGCGCAAGGGCATCATCCTGGCTGGCGGCTCAGGCACCCGGCTGTATCCCGTGACTCAGGCAGTATCCAAGCAACTGCTGCCGGTGTACGACAAGCCCATGATCTATTACCCGCTTACTACGTTGATGTTGGCAGGGATCCGGGACATTCTCATTATCTCCACCCCGCAGGACACACCGCGTTTCGAGCAGTTGCTGGGTGACGGGAGCCAGTGGGGGATTCGCCTCAGTTATGCAGTCCAGCCCTCGCCCGACGGTCTGGCACAGGCCTTCATCATCGGCGCGGATTTCATTGGCGATGCGCCGAGTGCATTGGTGTTGGGCGACAATATCTTTTACGGCCATGAATTTTCCGGCGACTTGCGCACCGCTTCAACTCGTCAGGACGGGGCATCGGTGTTCGCCTACCCGGTGCACGACCCGGAGCGCTATGGTGTGGTTGAATTCGACGCTCAGGGAAACGCCATCAGCCTGGAAGAGAAACCCGCCCAGCCCAAATCGCGCTACGCTGTCACTGGCCTGTATTTTTACGACAATCAGGTTATCGACATCGCCCGCAAGCTTAAGCCGTCTCCGCGTGGTGAACTGGAGATTACCGACGTTAACCGGCATTACCTGGAAATGGGGCAACTGCAGGTGGAAGTCATGGGGCGTGGCCATGCCTGGCTGGATACCGGTACCCATGAATCGCTGCTGGAGGCCTCGTTGTTCATCCAGACGATCGAGAAGCGCCAGGGACTCAAAATATCCTGTCCGGAAGAAATCGCCTATCGTGAAGGCTATATCGATGCTGCGCAGGTCGAGCGGCTGGCAACGCCCTTGCAGAAAAATGCCTATGGTCAATACTTATTGGCCATGCTCAACGAACGCCTATTTTAATCATGAATATCATTCCTACTAAAATTCCCGATGTACTCGTGCTCGAGCCCAAAGTATTCGGTGACGAGCGCGGTTTTTTTTACGAGAGTTACAATCGTCGAGCCATGACCGAAGCAGGTATCCCGGACGACTTTGTACAGGATAACCATTCGCGCTCGGCCAAAGGCGTACTGCGCGGCCTGCATTACCAAATTCAAAATACCCAGGGAAAGCTGGTGCGCGTCATTAGTGGCAGCGTATATGACGTGGCGGTGGACTTGCGCAAATCCTCCCCCACGTTCGGCAAATGGGTGGGCATCGAACTTTCGGCCGAAAACAAACGCATGGCATGGATACCAAAAGGCTTCGCCCATGGCTTCGTGGTGACTTCCGACACGGCAGAGTTTCTTTATAAAACCACTGACTACTGGGCGCCGCAGTTCGAGCGCAGCCTGCTGTGGAATGACCCGGCGCTGGGTATTGCTTGGCCCCTGGAAGGCGAACCAACAATCGCCGCCAAGGATGCTGCCGGCCTGCCGCTGGCGCAGTGCGAGGTGTTTGCGTGAACATCCTGCTCACTGGCGTCAATGGCCAGGTTGGTTGGGAGTTGCGGCGCACATTGGCGACGCTGGGTACGGTGACCGCGCCTACAAGCAGCCAGCTCAATTTGACCGATGGGAATGCACTGCGCAGCTTCATCCGTACTTTGCGCCCTGAGTTGATCGTCAACCCGGCCGCCCATACCGCTGTGGACAAGGCAGAATCCGAGCCGGGACTGGCACGTACGGTGAATGCCATTGCCCCCGCCATCATGGCCGAAGAAGCCGCAAAACTCGGCGCAGCGATGATTCACTACTCCACCGACTATGTGTTCGACGGCAACAAACCCGGTGCCTACACTGAGGATGATGCGACGCATCCCTTGGGCGTCTATGGGCAAACCAAACTCGAAGGTGAGAATGCCATCCGTGCGGCTAATATTCCTCATCTCATTTTGCGTACCAGCTGGGTGTACGGCCTGCGCGGCAGCAATTTCCTTCTGACCATGCAGCGCTTGTTCAAGGAGCGTGACCAGCTGCGTATCGTTGCCGACCAATACGGTGCGCCCACCTGGTCACGCATGATCGCGGAGGCTACGGCGCAGATGCTGGCGCAACAGCCGTTTGATCAGGGTAAATCCGCGCTGCACGGCACTTACAACCTGACCAGCCGGGGTAGGGTGAGCTGGTATCAATTTGCCCGGACTATTCTGGATTTAACCATTCAGTCCGGAGCCAGACGACCGGAGCTGATCCCCATTCCCGGTACGGATTACCCCACGCCGGCCCAACGCCCCTCCAACTCAGTACTGGCGGGCGACAAACTGCAGCGCAGCTTTGGTTTATCCTTGCCGGATTGGGAGGCAGCGTTGGAGCTGTGTCTGGATTGCAACAAGGCGGTCAGCACCGACTGATGGACTCGCCCGACTGATTGAGGAAACAGGAAAACATGCATATTCATCCCGTAATTCTCTCCGGCGGTTCCGGTACCCGGCTGTGGCCCTTATCCCGTGCCGCGTTGCCAAAGCAGTTATTGCCGCTGGTGTCCGAACGCACCATGCTGCAGGAAACCATGCTGCGCCTTTCCGGTATTGCTGACGTCACGCCGCCCACGCTGGTATGTAACCATGAACACCGTTTCATGGTAGCCGAGCAGATGCGTGCGATTGATGTTGCGCCCGAGGCCATTTTTCTCGAGCCCGTCGGGCGCAATACAGCACCGGCGGCGGCGGTCGCTGCGCTCGCACTGATAGCGCAGGATGCCGAGGCGTTGATGCTGCTGTTGCCTGCCGACCACCTGATAGGCGATGTGGCCGCATTTGAACGCGCAGTTGCCCAGGCCGCTGAAGCTGCTCAGGCTGGGCAGCTGGTGACTTTCGGTATCCTGCCGCAGACGCCTGAAACCGGCTATGGCTATATTCAGCGCGGCACAGCGAGCAGTCATTGGGATGGTGTATTTGCAGTCGCGCGTTTTGTTGAGAAACCCAGCCGTGAAATTGCCCAGGGCTATCTGCAATCAGGAGACTATTTCTGGAACAGCGGCATGTTCCTGTTCAAGGCTGCAACGTTTGTCAATGAACTGCGCGCGTTCCGCCCGGATATCCTTGCCGCCAGCCAGGCGGCGCTGGACAACAGCCAGCGCGATCTGGATTTTGTGCGTCTGGATACCCAGGCATTTACGGCATGTCCTTCCGAGTCCATCGATTACGCAGTCATGGAACGCACCAAAAATGCCGTGGTAGTGCCCGCGGACATTGGCTGGAGCGATATCGGCTCATGGTCGGCGCTTTGGGAAGTAGGCGCCAAGGATGATGCCGGCAATGTCATGCGCGGTGACGTCTACTGTGATGGCGCCAGCAACAATCTGATCCGTGCAGAGAGCCGCATGGTTGCTGTAATCGGCGTCTCCGACCTGGTGATCGTGGAAACCGGCGATGCCATCATGGTGGCGCACAAAGACCGCGTGCAAGACGTCAAAAAAGTGGTCGAGCACCTGAAACAGCACAATCGTACCGAGCACCTCAACCATACTCGTGTGTTTCGCCCGTGGGGCTGGTACGAGGGCATCGATGCGGGAGACCGTTTTCAGGTCAAGCGCATCATGGTCAAACCGGGCGAGAAGCTTTCATTGCAAATGCATCATCACCGTGCCGAGCACTGGATTGTCGTGAGTGGCACTGCGCGCGTGACGCGTAATGAAGAAGTGTTGCTGCTCACCGAGAATCAGTCCACCTACATTCCATTGGGCAGCACGCACCGATTGGAGAACGCGGGCAAGATTGCATTGCACATGATCGAGGTGCAGTCGGGCGCTTATCTTGGCGAAGACGATATCGTGCGTTTTGAGGATATTTACCAGCGCAGTTAGAAGTGCAGGCAACAAAAAAGCGGAGCATCAAGCTCCGCTTTTTTGTTGAGAGTAACCTGAGCTTAGTAGGTCAGAGTTACCACATCGTCATCCATGGCTTGCTGGATGACGTAGGCGCCGCCCACGGTTTCTTCGATTTCTGGGATCAGGTCATCGCCCCACAGTTCTAGGGTAGGGGTGCACACTTTGAAATGCACGCCGGCTTCATGGGCATCCTTGATGAAGTCATACACGCTCTTGGGTGAGCCTTCCTTCACGAACAGTTTTTCTGCCACGCCTTTAATGGCCAGTTCGCCGGAACGAGCGGTCAAAATCACTTCGACTTCATATTCCATCGCAGCGGCAACAGTTGCCTGAAAGAAAGGTGCGCCCAGTTCAGAACCGTTCGATGGGTCCGTGTTGACCAGCATAATCATCAGTTTATCAGCCATACTTCAATCTCCACATGCAAAAAATTAGGGGGTGATCTCAAGTCAAGAATTGAGATTATAACAATAAAACTGAATACTTATGAATAGCTATTTAGTCGTTAAGCTTTGCCAATTGTTTTTGTAAACGGCCGATCACCGTCTCACGCCCAAGCAATTCAAGCGTGGCGTCGATGCTGGGAGTCTGGGTTACACCCGTGACCAGAAGGCGAAGCGGCATGGCAATCCCGGGCATTTTCAGCCCCGAGTCCGCCACCACGGTCTTGAGCGCTTCCTGGATAGACTGGCGCTTCCAGTCGATCAGCATGAAGTTGTTGGTCAGCGTAGTCAATGCAGGAACCGCTTCTGGAGACAGATGCTGTGCGAGTTGTTCCGCGGAAGGCTCTATATAACGATAGAAAATCGTTGCTGCATCAGCAAGTTCAACCAGGGTATTCACGCGATCCTTTAATAGCTGCACCACGTCTGACAGTGCCGGGCCATTCGCAAGGTTTCCGCCATCGCGTAGCAGAAAAGGGGTAGTTAGCTCGGCCAGACGCGCATTGTCAGCAATTTTCAGATATTGCTGGTTGATCCACAGCAATTTTTCCGGGTTGAACTTGGCGGGGGAACGGCTGATGGCTTCGAGGTTGAACCATTCGACGAACTGCGCCATGGAAAATATCTCTTCGTCGCCGTGCGCCCAGCCCAGCCGCGCCAGGTAGTTGAGCAGCGCCTCGGGGAGATAACCGTCTTCCAGATATTGCATCACGCTTACCGCGCCGTGGCGCTTGGATAAACGCTCGCCATCGGTACCCAGTATCATCGGCACATGCGCGTATTGCGGCAGGGTCGCACCCAGTGCCTTGAGGATGTTGATCTGGCGCGGGGTATTGTTAACGTGGTCGTCGCCGCGAATGACCTGGGTAATATTCATGTCCCAGTCGTCCACCACCACGCAGAAATTATAGGTAGGCGTGCCATCGGGGCGAGCGATGACCAAATCGTCCAGTTCGCTGTTGCTGATCTCGATGATGCCTTTGACCAGATCATTCCATGCAACCGAGCCATCCAGCGGGTTTTTGAAACGCACCACTGGTGCGATGCCAGTCGGAGGTGCAGGTAAATCTTTACCCGGCTCAGGCCGCCAGCGGCCGTCGTAGCGCGGTTTGAGTCCGGCTGCGCGTTGCTGCTCGCGCATGGTTTCAACTTCCTCCTTGCTGGCGTAGCAATGATAGGCGTGGCCGCTGGCCAGCATCTGTCCAATGACCTCCTTGTAGCGTGCCATGCGCTGCATCTGGTAGAACGGGCCTTCGTCATAATCCAGACCAAGCCAGTCCATGCCTTGCAAAATGGCCTCGACGGATTCCGGCGTGGAGCGTTCAAGGTCGGTATCTTCGATACGCAGGATAAAAGTGCCGCCGTGCTTGCGGGCATACGCCCAGGAAAACAGCGCGGTGCGCGCACCGCCAATATGCAAATAACCAGTCGGGCTGGGAGCGAAGCGGGTACGAATCATGGGATGGGGCGGATAGGTAAAGTCATCATTTTACGCGAAACGGGATGCGGGCATCAGCCTGCCAATATGCTTTGGTACAGCGTCTGATATTGACGCGCGCTCGCCTTCCAGCTGAAGTCACGCGCCATGGCGTTCTTTTTCACCTGGCTCCATTGGCGCGGGCTATGGTAACAATCCAGTGCTCGACGTACCGCGGCGAGGAATGCTGCCGGAGTGGCTTCGTCAAACATGAAACCGGTGGCGCTGCCGTCTGCGAGCGACATGCCGGTGGTATCGGTCACGGTATCGGCCAGGCCGCCGGTGCGGTGCACTACCGGCGGCGTGCCATAACGCTGGCTGTACATTTGATTCAGTCCGCAGGGCTCGAAGCGGGACGGCATGAGGAAAATATCTGCCCCGGCTTCAATGCGGTGCGCGAGGCCTTCGTCATAACCAATGACAACGCCCACCTGCGCCGGGTATTCCGCGGCAAGCTGGCGCAACCGGGTTTCCAGCAGGGCATCGCCACCACCCAGTACCATGATTTGTACGCCTGCCTCGATCAGTTGAGGTGCAATGGCCAGCAGCAAATCCTGGCCTTTCTGATGTGTCATGCGGCTGATGACCCCGAATAGAGGCGTTTCCTTGCTGCCGGTCAGTCCATGTTCTATCTGTAACAGGCGTTTGACGGCTGCTTTTCCGGACATGCGGGCAGGGTGATAATGGCGGCACAGGTGTGGGTCGGTGGCCGGGTTCCAGTCGTCGGTATCAATGCCATTCACAATGCCGGTGAGCTGCGCGCGGCGATGGTGCAGCAGCCCTTGCATGCCGAAGCCGAGGGCGTCGTGCTGGATTTCTTCAGCGTAGCTGGGGCTGACCGTGCTGAGGTGGTCAGCGTAGTATAAGCCGGCTTTGAGGAACGACAGGTTGCCATAGTATTCCAGCCCCTCGATGCTGAAGCTGGCTGACGGCAACCCCAGCTCGGTGAGGGTGTGCGGCGGGAAAATACCCTGATAGGCCAGGTTGTGGATAGTCATCAGTGTGGCTGCCGGGCGTGTGCTGCCATGGTGCAGGTAGGCAGGAACGAGACCGGTCTGCCAGTCGTTGCAGTGCACGATATCCACCGGCCAGCGCAACGGCGAGGCGGCACTGCCCAATAGCGCAGCCACCGCCGATAGCAGCCCAAAACGCAGATAATTGTCTGGCCAGTCGTGGCCGGTGATGTCCTGGTAGGGGCCGCCATGGCGGTTGTAATAACCGGGATGTTCGATCACGATCAACGGCACGGTGCTGTCCGGCATGATGGCGCCATACAGACGCAGCGCACCATGTACCGGGAGCTCAAGGCTGGCGAGCAGGGTTTTATCGGGTAACGCGGCCAGCACCTTGGGATAACCCGGGATGAGCACGCGCACGTCCAGGCCGAGCTTGCGCAGCGCGGCGGGTAGTGCGCCGCTGACGTCGGCCAGGCCACCGGTTTTGGCGAGCGGGTAAATTTCTGAAGTAGCAAAAAGAATATTCATTGATGGCCTTTATTGAATAATGCCGCCGCCCAGGCATACATCGCCGGCGTATAGCACCACAGACTGGCCTGGAGTGACCGCCCATTGCGGCGTGTCGAAATCCAGCACGCATCGGCCTGGCTCGAGCGCGTCGAAGCGGCAACTGGCGTCGGCCTGACGGTAGCGGGTCTTGGCCGTATAGGTAAGCGCCATATCGGGCGCGGAACCGGCTATCCAGTTGAGGTCTGCGGCGTCCAGCCGAGTGCTGAACAGCAGCGGGTGATCGTGTCCCTGAACCACGATCAGGCGATTCTCCGGCAGGTTTTTGCCTGCCACAAACCAGGCCTCGCCGGCACCGCCTATCCCCAGCCCTTGGCGTTGTCCCAGCGTATGGTACATCAGGCCCTGGTGGCGTCCGACCACGCGCCCGTCCGGCGTGCACATATCACCGGGCTGGATCGGCAAATAACGTTGCAGGAATTCACGAAACGGACGTTCGCCGATGAAACAAATGCCGGTGCTGTCTTTTTTGGCGAAATTGGGCAGCCCGGCCTCCTCGGCGATACGGCGGACCTGCGGCTTGGTCAACTCGCCCAGCGGGAACATGGATTTGGACAGCTGCGCCTGATTGAGACGGTACAGAAAATAGCTTTGGTCCTTGGCAGTATCCACGGCTTTGAGCAGTTCATGGCGCCCATCCACCTCGTGCAACCGCGTGTAATGGCCGGTGGCGATGCGTTCCCCACCCAGGCTCAGGGCATGGTCGAGAAACGCCTTGAATTTGATTTCCGCGTTGCACAGCACATCCGGATTGGGCGTGCGTCCGGCCTGGTATTCACGCAGAAAGTAACTGAATACCCGATCCTTGTACTCGGCACTGAAATTGACTGCTTCTACATCCAGCCCGATGACATCGGCCACCGCCAGCACATCGAGAAAATCCTGGCGCGCCGGACAGTGCTCGTCGTCTTCATCTTCCCAGTTTTTCATGAACAAACCGGTGACGCGATAGCCTTGCTGCTTGAGCAGCAGTGCGGTGACTGCGGAATCCACGCCGCCCGACATGCCGACGATAATATGCGGCTTAGACATCGGGGGAGGCGCCTTTAAGCCAGTCTTGCAAAGGGTAAATGGCGGCGGGGTGGCCGTTGTCATAAAACCATGAATCGACCGCGTATTCCTGCTGGGTGGTGCGGTCCATGATTCGCGCCGCCCAATGCTCATTCACGATCAAGGGTGAGCGTTCCACGCGGCCGAGTACGGTGTGAAAGCGTAATAAACCCAGGCGTTCCAACAAGGTGAGATATGCAGTGGTATTGGTTGAATGGTCAATGCAATCCATGCGCCCATCGACGCCGTCGTCATTGACATTGCCGCCCCTGTCGCGCCAGGTCGGCGTCTGCTTGCCGGCAAATTGCTCAAACAGGCCAATGGCCTTGGCGATCGCATTGCGCTCGGCTGCCGGGGTGGTTGCGCTCTTGAATAGCTGGCGCAACTTGCGTATTTGTTGCGGACTGAAATCCACTCTGGCCTGGCTGGCGCAACCGTAGTTGTAACAGACGCTGATATCCACCGCCCAGGCAGGAATACTGGCCAGCAGGCCGAGGCTCAGTACAACGGCGCGCATCATGCGTAGTGGGTCAACAGCGCCAACGGATAGCGTTTGCCGGCCAGGTAATCTTCCATACAGCGGATTACCAATGGACTCCGATGGCGGTTTTGCTGAGCGCGCATCTCATCCGGGGTTTGCCAGACAGTGCGTAAAATGCCTGTGTCGAGACTGCGATCGGGCTCGCTGCCGGTGATTGCGCCGGTGAAGGCAAAACGCAAATAAGTGCGGTCCCGCCCAGCCTGATGCCACTGGTAAATTCCCAGCAAGGCATCCGGAGCAAAGTGACAGGCCGATTCTTCCAGCGTTTCGCGTATTGCTGCGTCAATCAGCGACTCACCCGGGTCAAGATGACCGGCGGGTTGGTTGAACAGAATCCCGTCATCGGTTTGTTCTTCGACCAGCAAGAAACGGCCATTTTGTTCGATTACGGCGGCGACGGTTACGTGGGGTTTCCAGATCATGCGAAGCAGGATGTAATGAGAGTTGCCTGCAATTTTACCGCAAAGTCTGTTGGCTAGCCCCCGGTTGCAGACATGAAGCGCACGATCTTGTTCGGTTGTTCGCGGAATTCATGGCGTTCCGGCTTGAGTTCCAGCGCTGCACAGATGGCATTTTCCAGATCGACATCGGTTGCCCCGCCGCGCAACAGGGGACGAAACTCGAATTTTTCTTCCTGTCCCAGACACAGATAAAGCGTGCCGTCCACGGACAGGCGCACACGGTTGCAAGTGCCGCAAAAATGTTGCGAGATGGGGGTGATGAAACCCACAGAAAACTGTCCATCCGGACTGCCCAGATAACGCGCCGGCCCACCGCCCTGAAATGCCGTATCAACCAGGCCGAAACGCGCCTGGATACGTGCCTTGACTGGCTGCAGGTCGAGATACTGGGTATTACGGCCGGTGTCGCCCATCGGCATCGCTTCGATCAGGCGCAGCACGAAGTTGCGCTCCATGCAGAACGCAACCATGGCGTCGATCTCGTCGTCGTTCACGCCGCGCATCGCCACCATATTGATTTTGATCGGAGCAAAGCCTGCCTGCTGCGCGCTGGTCAGGCCAGCCATGATCTTGTGCAGCACGTCGCGCCCGGTGACGGCCTCGATGCGTTCGGCGTGCAGGGAATCCAGGCTGACGTTCAGCCGTGTGACACCCGCAGCCTTGAGCGCGGTGGCGTGTTTGTCCATCTGGGTGGCATTGGTTGAAAGCGATAGATCTTCGATGCCCGGCAAGCTGGCAATACGCGCAGCGAGCGCGGGCAAATCGCGGCGCAGCAGGGGCTCACCGCCGGTGATGCGCACACGTTTCAGGCCCAGCCGGGCAAATGCGCCAAGCAAACGTTCGATTTCATCAAACGTGAGCCAGTGTGCGGGCTCCTCAAAATCCTTGAATCCTTCCGGCATGCAGTAGCTGCAGCGCAGGTCGCAGCGGTCGGTCACCGACAGGCGCAGATATTCGATGCGGCGGCCAAATCGGTCGGTAAGATTGGGTATGAGCGTAGCAGACATGGCTTTGCAGGCAGTCGTTATGTTGTATAGAATATAACGCTATATGAGGCCAAAATCAAAGAAAAATCGCGAATGAAAATCCTGGGCTTGGCAGGCTGGAGCGGCGCAGGCAAGACCACGCTGATCGAGAAGCTCATTCCGCTCTTTGTGGCGGATGGGCTGAAAGTGACGCTGATCAAGCAGACGCACCACGATGTGGACATCGATCAGCCTGGCAAGGACAGCTGGCGCGCGCGTCAGGCCGGTGCGCACGAAGTGCTGCTGGCATCGGGTCGGCGCTGGGCGCTGATGCACGAGATCCGTGACGGCGCAGCGCCGGGTTTGCAAGACATGCTGGCACGCTTGGCGCCGGTGGATCTGGTGCTGGTGGAAGGCTACAAGCGCGAGGCCATCCCCAAGCTGGAAGTGCATCGCAGTGCCAACAATCAGCCTTGGCTGCACCCTGGCGATGCGTCCATCGTGGCAGTCGCCAGTGATGTGGCGCCGCCGGGCGGAATAAAGCATCTGGATTTGAATGATGCTGTCGCTATTTATCGATTTATCCGAATGACAGTAGGAGTTTGAGGTGCTGACTGTAGACCAGTTATTGGAAGAATTGCTCAAGCGCGCGCGCGGGCTGACGCAAACCGAGGTAGTGCCTGCTGAACTGGCCTTTGGACGCGTGCTGGCGCAGCCGCAGGTATCTACGATCAGCGTGCCGCCGCTGGATAACAGCGCGATGGATGGCTACGCCGTACGTGCCGCCGAATGTGCGCCGGATGCGCTGCTGGCGGTCTCGCAACGCATCGCTGCCGGACAGGTGGGCGGGGCGCTGGCAACGGGCAGCGTGGCGCGGATTTTCACCGGCGCGCCGGTGCCGCCGGGAGCCGATGCGGTGGTGATGCAGGAGTATTGCAGCGTGGACGGTGACAAGGTGCAGATTAATCACCAGCCCAAATCGGGCGAGAATATCCGCCGCGCCGGGGAAGACATACGCCCCGGTGACACCATCCTGGCTGCAGGCACACGTCTGGATGCTGCCGCGATGGGACTGGCCGCGTCGGTGGGTCTGGCTGCGCTGCCGGTGTACCGGCGCCTCAAGGTGGCCAGCTTTTCCACCGGCGACGAACTGGTGCAACCGGGGACGGCGCTGGGGGCAGGGCAGATTTATAACTCCAACCGTTATACGCTGGCCGGCCTGGTGCAGGGCTTGGGTTGCGAATGGCTGGATCTGGGCAGCGTTCCCGACACCCTGGCGGCCACGCTGGCCGCACTGCAGCGCGCGGCAGCCATGGCCGACGTGGTGATTACCAGCGGCGGCGTGTCGGTGGGAGAAGAAGACCACGTCAAGGCTGCGGTTGAACAACTCGGCAAAATCGACATGTGGAAGGTGGCGATGAAACCCGGCAAGCCGCTGGTATATGGGCGCGTGGTTGAGGCGGATTTCATCGGTCTGCCCGGCAATCCGGTATCCACGTTTGTCACTTTTGTGCTGTTTGCCCGGCCGTTTCTGCTCAAACGCATGGGCGTGGTCGATGTGCTACCCAAAACCTATTGGGTCACGGCCGCATTCGACTGGACGAAACCGGGCCAGCGCCGCGAGTTCCTGCGCGCGCGGCTGCAAGCGGGACAGGGCGGCGAACTGGAAGCGCAGCTATTCCATAATCAGAGTTCCGGCGTACTCACCTCCGCAGTTTGGGCGGATGGCCTGGTGGATATTGACATTGGCCATACCGTCACACGCGGCGAGTTGGTGCGATTTATCCCGTTTAGCGAGGTGCTGGGATGAAACTCAAGGTTCTGTATTTTGCCCGCCTGCGCGAACGCCTGGGGGTGGCTGAAGAAACCGTGGAACTGCCCGACGGCATGGGCATGGTTGCCATGCTGCTCGACGTGCTGCGCGCGCGCGGCGGCGTATGGGCGGAGGAACTCGCCGCTGGCAAGAATTTCCGGGCGGCGGTCAACCAGGATATGGCCGGCATGGAAGCCCCCATTGAAGACGGCGACGAAGTGGCGATATTCCCGCCAGTAACGGGGGGCTGATGAAAATTCTCGTCGATGACAAGGACTTTGACGCCGGTGCCGAAATCACCGCGCTGCGTGCAGGCAACCCGCAAGTCGGCGCGGTGGCGAGCTTCGTCGGCCTGGTGCGTGATAGCAATGCGGGCAGTAACGTGGACAGTATGACGCTGGAACATTATCCCGCCATGACCCAGCGTGCACTGGGGGCGATTGTGGCCAAGGCCGGCCAGCGCTGGGCGCTGCTGGATGTGACGGTGATCCACCGCGTGGGCGAGTTACACCCGGGCGATCAGATTGTGCTGGTGGCGGTGGCCTCCAGCCATCGCGCGGACGCGTTTGCCGCGTGCGAGTTCATCATGGATTACCTCAAGACCCAGGCGCCGTTCTGGAAAAAAGAACAGACCCCTGAGGGACCGCGCTGGGTGGAACAGCGCGCCACGGATGAGCAGGCGGCGGCGCGCTGGACCGAGTAATCGCCAAAAAAATCTGTCGAGGAATATGCCAGGAAAAATCTGGTCCCTACACTCAACATTCCAGACAACAAATAACAGCGCGTGATGGCCTGTTTCTTCCAGGCCAGGTTTCCATATAGCGGCTGCCTTCCAGACCATCAGTTGCAGAGTGAGTATGCACAAGTCATCCAGGCGCAATTTTTTTCTCCTTATCTGCGTGATCGGCGGCTTGGCAATACTCAGCTCAACGATGTCGAAGACACCCGTATTGCCCCTGTTTTCAAAAGCTCTGGGGGCAAGTCCAGCGGAAATCGGCTGGATCGTCATGGCGTCGACTGTTCCAGGCATATTGATCAGTTTTCCTGCCGGGGCGTTATCCGATTATCTGGGCAAGCGCAGCATTATCTATGCTGCGCTTATTGTGTTTGCCACGGCACCTTTTCTTTACCTGCTGGTGAGCGATGTTTGGCAACTGATAGCAGTGCGTTTCTATCATGGCTTTGCCACCGCCATTTTCGGCACAGTGGTCAATGCTGCGATCGCTGAAAGATATGTGCAGGATAGGGCGGAAAAGCTTTCGGCTTATTCTTCCGCCACCATAGTCGGACGTTCCGTCGCGCCATTCCTGGGCGGCTTGCTCATTTCTCTGGCGAGTTTCCGGATGGTCTATCTGGCCTGCGGCATCAGTGCCGTATTGGCGCTGGCACTCGGATTTCTGCTCCCGGCCGAATCGAATCCCGCTACCCGAAGCCATCCCCGCGATCACTTCGTGGAAAGTCTGAAAACGGTGTTGAAAGATCGCTATATCCTGGCCACCAGTCTGGTCGAGGCCGCACTGTACCTTGTCTTCGGCGCGGTAGAAGCATTCCTGGCATTGTTCGCTTCATCCAAAGGTATTCCCGCCTGGGAGATCGGTATGATCCTCGGGGCACAACTGCTCAGCATCGTCTTTTTGAAACCATTGATGGGAGTCCTTTCTGATAAGACGGGCCGCGAGCGCGTTATTATCCCTGGCCTGATCGTGGCAGGGATAAGCGTCCTGCTGCTGCCGCATTTCCCCAGCGTGTTTGGTTTGATGTTTCTGATTTCGATATTTGGCATCGGTTTTGCCGCTGTCACTTCGTCTACTTCCGCGCTGGTGGCAGACCTCACCAAAAACGGTGCGTATGGTTCTTCGATGGGTGTGCTGAGCACTATCATGGACATCGGTCAGTCCATCGGTCCGGTGCTGACGGGCTGGATGGTCGGCCGGCACGGATATACCGCCGCTTTTTACCTTCTCGCGGCGATCCTGCTGGCTGTCGCGATATCGTTTGGATATATCGCGTGGGTGCGAGTTAGGCATAGACGGTAACTCAGGCACCTATAGTCCAATATAGTGAGTGAGCAACTTAAACGGCCAAATTTTCTCCCACAAAAAGTGCTCTACCGGAAAGCCTAGCGTTAATCCCAGCCAAAAGCTCACGGACAGCAGCACTGTTTTAGACTTGTGGTAGCACTTCACCATCAGGCCGTTTTCGTCCATATGCGTATGAAACATCTTAAATTCCTTCGTCTTGTTGTCGACCGTTGTGTGCAATTTTACGGCTCCAAGCACCTGACTCAGCGTGGAATCGCGTCTTGTGAACTGATTAAGCCGTTACGCTGTTTTATAGTGCCAAGGCGTTACGTCCCGTTGCGGAAGGCGGGTTGAGATAGGGTGTGATCTGTGCGTTAAAACTTCCACCCAAAACCGACCCCCAGCACTAGCGGGTCGAGCCGGACATGGCTGACCGTGGCGCCAGTCGCTGCCAGCTTTACGTCAGAGCTGATATAGATTTTCTTGACGTCGAAATTGATGAATTTGTTTTCGCCCACTTCCACATCGAAACCCGCCTGGAGTGCGCCGCCCCAGCTACTCCTGCCCATATCCAGTTGCCCCACGCCGGGCACACTGAGGTTGACGTCGGAAAAATGCGTATAGTTGATCCCCGCCCCCAGATAAGGTCTGAATTTTCCATCCGGGATGAAATGGTATTGAACGGTCAAGGTGGGAGGCAGGTGCTTGGCGGTTCCGATCTTTGTCCCATTCAAGGAAACGTCATGCCTCTGGGGATAGGTCAGTATCAATTCCAGCGCGATGTTGTTCAGCAAAAAATAGCTGAGATCGATTTCAGGCGCCCATTTGTTATTCAATGTAATCGCATTGGCAGGCACACCTAGCGCCGGGATGGGATCGGACTGGTTTCTGGGTTGAATATCAAGCGCGCGTATGCGGACCAGCCAATCCCCCTGATCTGCATGGGCTTGTGACTGCACTATCGTCAAGACACCGAAAACAAATGCCGGATATAAATATTTTTTCATCACTTTCTCCCTGGTATGAACGACAAGCTACAGGGGATAAAGCAATGCTTATGCCATAATTAATATTGTTATAATACAATCGATTATGATATTTATCGGCGGGATCATCAGAAGCTGAACTTCCCACAAGCGAGAGTGTTTAGAAACAAAACACCCAATAAACAAGGGAAATTGGATACGAAAATAATTTGCCCGATGGGAAATTTCATTTCTTACTTTGCCATGGAAGCTCGGGGTTGGTCACTTGCCTTTATCCATATGTACGACTTTGAGCCTCACCTGGGAGCGATAGCTGTTGGGATCCATGCTGTGTAAATTGAGCTTCTGATGGATCGCCCTGGGCGTCACACCTAAAGACTTCGCTACCTCGCTGACATTGCCATGGAAACGGCTAAGTGCCTGCCTGAGAATGAGCGCCTCCACCTGCTCGCCTGCCCGCTGTTTCGCCTCCTTGAGCGACAGGTCAGCGGCCTGCATCGCGCTTGCCGGCGCATCGCTGCCGGTTTTTGGAAGCAGCAGCTCGGTCATGATCGGACCAGGTGAGAACAGGAACGAGCGCTCCAGTACGTTCTCCAGTTCGCGCACGTTGCCAGGCCAATCGTACTGCATCACCCGCGCTATTGCGGCCGCGCTTAATGCTTTGATGACTTTGTTGTATTTGGTGGAGAGCTGCGCAAGGATGTGATTGACGAGCGGCAAAATATCCTCGCATCGTTCGCGTAGCGGCGGGAGAAGAATGGGCACCACGTTGATCCGGTAATAGAGATCCATCCGGAAAGTCCCCTCGGCAATGAACTTGTCCAAACGTGTACCGGCTGCGGCAATTACCCGAACATTTGCGGACAGGCGCTGCTTCCCGCCTACGCGTTCGAACTCGCCACCCTGCAGCACGCGTAGCAGGCGCGCCTGCGCAGCCAGTGGCAAGGAATCGATCTCGTCCAGAAACAGGCTTCCGCCCTCGGCCTGTTCAAACAGACCGTGATGAACTTCGTAAGCGCCGGTAAACGCACCGCGCTCATGTCCGAATAGCGTGGTTTCGACCAAATTTTCGGGTATTGCGCCGCAGTTTACTGCAACGAAATTCCGGTTCCAGCGTTCGCTCAATGCGTGGATGCGACGCGCAATGACCTCCTTGCCCACGCCGGTCTCACCGGTAATCAGCACGGTCGCGGTGGTCGGCGCCACGACCTTGATTGTCTCCAGTGCATTGAGCATGGCCGGGGACTTTGCCACGATGAAAGGTTTGTCGGCATTCTCGGGCTGGTTCGGGCTGGCACCGCACCAGACTTTTCCGTCGCGCCGTTCTCTAATGATCTGCGCTTTGACTGTTGCTCCCCGGCCGCGGATGACGCCCTGTTCGCGGTGATATTCGTCTCCTTCGAAGTCGGCGGCAATCCTGGGGTCGGTATAAATGCGCGCCTCGCACATCCCGTCTCCCACCGCAATGCGTTTGTCCAGGATCACTTTCGCGTAACCGAAGTTACGTGCGGCAATCCCGCCGAATACGCTGGAGGTCATCTTGCACAGCTCAGGCGCCTGCATGACTGCATCCCCGAAAGGGCAGCGCGTATTGACCACGCGCACCATATCCGGCTCGCTTGATGCACGCGAAAAATTTCCGCCGATCTTGTTCTTGATTTCCACGATCATGTCCGCGTACTTGTCATGATCCAGAGGGCCGTCTTGCGCCAACTCCTGGCGATACGCGGTTTCAAAGCAGCCGCTCGCGGTGAGGCCGAGCTGTTCGATGTAATTCAAGCGGTCATTTCCGTTGCCGCCCCCCATCTTTGCGCTGACTTCGACGCTCTGGGCAACAAAGGTTTGCAAAAACAGGATGGGATTCAGATGGGAAAAAAGCTTATCGGGCACAGTCATTCTCCTCAAATCCGACACCGCTATCGTAAGTCGCCATAGTGGCGCGCCGGCTATTTTTCCAGACTACGCCAAAAAATTGATTGCGTTCAAGAATGTTGACGTTGCCCACATCCGCACCCGGACCCGTGTACGTGTTTCTCCTGTCCTGGTTTTGGTTGCAGCGAGCGCATTGCCAGATCACGACCGCGCGCCATATGGCCATGCATCGCCGGGGCCGTGAGGATTACTTTAGCGGTAGCAGCCCCGCATATCGGGCAATCCGGGCTGGGGGCACTGATTGCATGGTGTGCTTCAAATTGTAGCTTGCATTGCGTGCACTGGTAATCATAAGTAGGCATCTGGAACCTCATTTTGTAGGTTGGCGCGTTTCCCGGAAACGCCACGGCGTGGACACCCGTTACGCCAGGCGCCCACGCTTGGGTTTCCTTTAAGAGACTAGCTCCAGCGCGCAGGTTGCTTCCCCTTGACGCCGAATTGGCTGGCGGTAACGTCGGTCCGGGACCGTTTTTCCGGATCCCGGGTCGGCGCCCTTAGCCGACGCGTCTCCACCTCCCAGACCCAGCCGCTGATGACCACATCCTTGGGAATGAGGGGATGATTTTTGAATGCCTCGATTGTTTTCATGCAGGTTTCGTCTACGTCGTCCATCATCCCGATCCACTTGGCGAACGCGCCTTTCTCCAGCTTCAATTCCGGCAGTGTTGGGTCCATTGCGATATTGTCCGTATCGACCCCCTTGTCACGTAACATCTTTTCCAGATCGGTCGCGTTCGCAGACAGCATGCCGCATTGCGTATGCTGCACGATGACGATTTCCTCAGTACCAAAGAAATTGCAGGTCAGCATCGCCGAACGGATTGCATCGTCGGTGACGATTCCTCCGGCGTTGCGGAAGCAGTGCGCATCACCATGCCCGGCTGGCGTGTCTACGTGAATGCCGAGCGCTTCGTCTACCGGCAGGCGTTCGTCCATACAGGCAAGCACCCACAATTTCCGGTCGTTAGCCCCGGCCGGTCCATGACGGCGGCGTTTTTCCCAGATGTCGTATGCAGCGACGTGCGCTGTCAGTTGCTCTTTGAGAGTTGTCATTTTCAGTCTCCTCGGTAAAAGGCTACAAATTTAGAATTCCTTGAGCAGCCTGACTGCTACGGAAGTTGCACAAGGAAATTGGTTGCGGGCGATTACCCGCACCCCTGACTAGCAAGCCTCATACCAAAAATATATTTTATTAAAATTCAATAGGTTATATTTATCCACTTGGCATCAAGCGGTTTCAATTTCGTGCCGAAAACAAGTTGATTGCTTGTAATTCATTGAATTAAATGATGATATTTAAATGAAAAAAAGCTTCTTAGTGGGAAGTAACGCTGCTTAAGGTGGGGTGATGGAACAATCGGACGTCGCGCTACCCTGACGGGGGCTTATTCCATCGCAATGAAAACTCAGGCCAGTTTGTAATGCTTCAGTTTGCGATACAGGGTGCGTTCGCTGATACCCAGCACATCCGCCACATTGCGGCGATGGCCGTTGTGGCTGATCAACAGCTCGGCAATGTGATGCGCCTCCAGTTCCGCAATGGAGGATCCAGATGGACTGCCCGTCCTGGTCGTGTCGCTGGGCGTTCCGGAAGGTGCATGGTTGTGCATGGATGAGTGGCCGCCAAGGTGGATATGCGCGGCGCTGATGATGCCGTGGCTGCTCATGGCCACGGCTTTCAGCAAAATATTGCGCAGTTCCCGCACATTGCCCGGAAAGCTATACCGCATCAATTTTTCCAGAGCGTCATCGGTGAGCTTGCAGCGAGGCGCACCCGCCTGAGTAATGCGTTTGAGCATGGCCTCTGCCAGTGCCGGGATGTCACCGCTCCGTTCCCTCAAACTCGGCAGAGCCAAGTCTATGCCAGCAATACGGTAATACAGGTCGAGGCGAAAGAGTTTGGCTTCGGCCATCTCCAGCAGGTCGCGGTTGGTGGCCGAGATCAGCCGCACATCGGCGCGTAACGTATCTGTGCCGCCGAGGCGGCGGAACTCGCCGGTTTCCAGTACCCGCAACAGTTTGGCCTGCATATTGGACGGGATTTCTCCGGCTTCATCCAGAAACAGGGTACCGCCGTCGGCCAGTTCGAATAACCCCTGCCGCCTTCCTATACAGCCAGTAAACGCGCCACGCTCGTGACCAAACAGCTCATCCTCGAACATGGTCTCTGCAATGGAGGCGCAATTCACTGCGATGAAGGGTTTGTTGCGCCGTGTCGAGCGGCGATGAATGTACTGCGCTGCCAGTTCCTTGCCGACTCCGCTTTCGCCCAGCAGCAGGATGGCGGCCTCGGATTCGGCGGCACGGGTAAGTTGGTCAAGGCAGGCAAGAAAAGCAGGCGAATTGCCGATCATGCGCAGGTCTTCACAGTCCAGTTCATCCGAATTGGCGATGTGGAAAATCGCTTCGCCCAGATAGCGGTGCTGGCCGGGACCCTGGATTGGATGCCCCTTGATACGTGCGTATTCCGGGCGATTATGGCGGTCGAAATGGGTATGGATGACTTCATGTGTCTGGCCGCTACGAAACACTTCCTGATGCGGGCAGTCCTCGCCATTCTGATGACAGGGAACCGGAGAGCGGTGCGATACCTCGTGGCAGGTTTTCCCCACCACTTCGTTTTTATCCATCGCATAGGTAACGCAATAAGCACGGTTGGCTGCAACGATGCGGTAGTTTTCGTCTATCAGCACAAAAGGATTTTCCTGTACGTCAATCAGGGATTGGAGTTCCGGTGCAAGCAGGGTATCCATAAGCATTATTCCTGACAGAGTGTCATGACATGAATGTGTCAGCTTAGTATAAAGCGGCCAAAATGACATGACGTTTTTGGATAGAACATGTAGTGATTTGAACGATTCTTTTTGTAATCAAAGTATTGAAATGGTGGCATAAGTATTGCAAAGCCATGATGCATGGGGCGACACCTGCGCAGCAGATGTTCACCATAAAAACCGATATTCAACAGATTGCAGAGGATGACCAAATGGCACACATCGTTATCATTGGCGCGGGTATTGGCGGCATGCCCATGGCTTACGAAATGCGCGAACAGGCACGCAAGGATGACAAGGTGACGGTTATTTCAGATACCGATACTTTCCACTTCGTCCCTTCCAACCCATGGGTGGGTGTGAAATGGCGCACTCGAGCAGACATTGCCTTCCCCATTGCCAATTATTTACAGAAAAAAAATATCGATTTCATCCACAGTGGCGCCAAACGCGTACATCCGGACAAAAATCAGGTCGAGCTGATGGATGGACGTAACGTCGATTACGATTACCTGATTATCGCCACCGGTCCCAAATTGGCGTTTGACGAAGTACCCGGTCTGGGGCCTGAGGGGCATACCCATTCCATTTGTCATGTCGATCACGCTGAAAAATCCGCCCAAAAATGGGAGGATTTCTGCGCCAATCCTGGCCCCATCGTCGTGGGTGCGGTGCAGATGGCCTCCTGCTATGGGCCGGCCTACGAATATGCCTTCATCATGGACACCGATCTCAAGCGCCGCAAGATACGCGACAAGGTGCCGATGACTTTTGTCACCGCCGAACCCTATATTGGCCACCTTGGCTTGGGCGGCGTGGGGGACTCCAAGGGCTTGCTGGAATCCGCCATGCGTGACCGCCACATCAAGTGGATATGCAATGCCAAAACCACCAAAGTCGAGGCGGGCAAGATGTTCGTCACGGAGCTCAACGACGACGGCAGCGTGAAAAAGGAACACGAACTGCCGTTCGACTACGCGATGATGCTGCCCGCGTTTAAAGGCGTAGACGCAGTATTCGGCATCGAGGGGCTGACCAACCCGCGCGGTTTCATCCTGATCGATCCCTATCAGCGCAACCCCAGGTTTCAGAACATCTATTCGGTGGGTGTGTGCGTCGCCATTCCTCCGGTGGAAGTCACGCCGGTGCCCACTGGCGCGCCCAAGACCGGCTACATGATCGAATCCATGGTTGCAGCCACCGCGCTCAATATCCGCAGCGCCCTGGATGGCAGGGAGCCGATGGAAAAGGCCACCTGGAATGCCATCTGTCTGGCCGACTTCGGCGATACCGGCGCGGCCTTTGTGGCCCTGCCACAAATCCCGCCGCGCAACGTCAACTGGTTCAAGGAAGGAAAGTGGGTTCACCTGGCGAAAGTTGCGTTTGAAAAATATTTCATCCGCAAGATGAAACAAGGTACCACCGAGCCGCTGTATGAAAAATATGTATTAGGGGCCTTGGGGATTAAAAAACTCAAGTGACGGGATTGAGACGTTCTGCCAGCTGCAATTCTGCATCGACAAAGTGACATGGCCGAACCACAGGGATGGTAAATGACCTGCTCTGTGTGTTCGGGGCACCTCTATAAATTCAAAATCCTAAGCGAGACAAGGCGCGAAAGTGATTTTAGCGCGCAGCATATGCTTGATATGTAAGCGATAAAATTTCTTGAGCAACGCAGTATCGCGACGGAGTTTGGATTTATAGAGGTGCCCTTCGGTATTTCCCTGGCTAAATCCACTACTACTGAATCGTACCTTCACCCGTCACCAATGCAACCGAAAATTCCTGCTCAAGCTGGCCAAGAAAATCCTGGTGACGTTGTTCCAGTTGGCGATATGCAGCGATCAATGCCAGCGCCTGCGGGGTAAGACGCGCGCCGCCACCGCCCTTACCGCCGGTGCTGGTGTTCACCAGCGGAGAATTGAACGCATTACCCATTGCATCCACGGCATCCCAGGCAGCTTTGTAACTCATTTTCATGGCGCGGGCAGCCTGCGAAATAGACCCGGTCGCGCCAATTTTTTCCAGCAGCTCCACGCGCCCGCGACCCAGCATGTTTTTGCCCGCTGCGGTCAGCCAGATGCGTCCGCGTATGCGAATATTGGCGGTATCTGTCATGGCTTTTTCCTGCAGTTGAAATATCATATTGTAACCAAGCTGCGTTGCTGGATACTTGCTTGTGGTGCCCTTTGGATGAAGATATTTTGAGGAGATGCAGCATGAAAACAATGAAATTGTTTCTGGCAGTAGTCCTGATGGCATGCGCGCTGGGCAGCCATGCCGCGGATAAAGATTCCTACAGCGTGGTGTATACAGCGCACGGCGATTTTGAATTCATCCGCGATGCGATAGCCGCCGCCGTTGAGGGCCAGGGGCTGAAAATCAATCATTTCAACAAGATTTCCGCCATGCTGGACAATACCGCAGCGGCGGTGGGATCTACCCGGAAGATTTATCTCAATGCCGAGCAGATTGAGTTTTGCAGCGCCACCGTCTCGCGTCAGATGATGGAAGCCGACCCGCATAGCGTGGCAATGTGCCCCTATATCATTTCGATATATAACTTGCCGGCTGATCCAAAAACCATCTATGTCAGCTACCGCAAGCCGCCCGTCGTTAGTTCTCCAAAATCCAGAGCAGCATTTCGTGCGGAAGAAAAACTGCTCGACAGGATTATCAAAGAAGGTATCCAGTAATACCGGCCGGGTTCTGGTCGTTTAGGCAAAACTTGATACATTCGATAAAACGAATATAATTGCCGCCATGCTCAGCGAACAGGCCCTTTTCGAAATTCTGTGTGACGCCACCCGTCGCCGCATTCTCAGCCTGTTGCGGCGCGAAGGCGAGCTGTGTGTGTGCGAGCTTTATTACGCGCTGGACATGCCGCAGCCCAAGGTGTCACGCCACTTGAGCGTGATGCGCGAAGCCGACATGCTGCTAGTGCGGCGTGAAGGTACGTGGGTTTTTTATCGGCTGAATGCTCAGATACCGGCTTGGTGTGATCGCATTCTGACGCAGATGAACGACGTCTGGCGCGCGAATCCGACGCATGTGCAGGATGCGGCGAAACTGGCTGACATGAGCAACCGTCCGGCACGCTGTTGCGCCTGAGATTTTTTTGTCTTCTTATATTCGTTTTGGCGTATGTATTTTCGAATCTGGTAAGGAGTTGCGGCTTGGACAATAAGGTTTTCAATGTGCTGTTCCTGTGTACCGGCAATTCAGCGCGGTCAATTCTGGCCGAGGCTTTGTTGAATCGCTTGGGAAACGGACGTTTTCATGCCTCCAGTGCGGGCAGTCACCCCGGTGGGACAGTGAATCCATTTGCCCTCGAACTGTTGGAAAAAAGCGGCTTGCCAGTGGCAGATTTGCGCAGCAAGTCGTGGGATGAATTTACGCTGCCCGGTACACCGGTGTTCGATTTCGTCTTTACTGTGTGCGATAACGCTGCCGGGGAGGTATGCCCGGTCTGGCCGGGTCAGCCGATGACGGCGCATTGGGGGATTGAAGACCCGGCAGCCGTAGACGGCAGCGATGACGTCAAGCGCAAGGCGTTCCACACGGCGTATACGCAACTCAATCGCCGGCTGTCCATATTCACCTGTTTGCCGATCGCCAAGCTGGATGCCTTGTCACTGAAACACGCGCTGGATGATATTGGCCATTTACGTGAGCGCGGCGAATAATATGAAGCGTGACAAGCATAACAACCTGAAGGGCTGTGATGTTTGAGGCATTGGCCGACTGGCTAGTGTATGACCTGGGCGGCATGCAGGGTAGCGCGCTGGGGGATGCGCTGCATTTCTTCGTCATGGATGTGACCAAGATACTGGTGTTGCTCACGCTGGTGATTTACCTGATGGGGCTGCTGCGCGCATTGCTCAAACCCGAGCGTGTGCGTGAATTCGTGCGCAAGCGCTCGAATCTGTCGGCGCGGTTTACGGCAGTGGGGCTGGGCGCAGTGACACCGTTTTGCTCGTGTTCCTCGGTGCCGCTGTTCATCGGTTTTGTCGAGGCGGGCATCCCGCTGGGGGTGACGCTATCGTTTCTGATCGCGAGCCCGATGATCAATGAAGTCGCCGTGGTGGTACTGGCATCGGCCATCGGCTGGAAGTTCACCGCCTTGTATGTGGTGACGGGCCTGACGGTGGCGCTGATCGGCGGCTTCGTGCTGGAGCGTTTCAAGCCCGAGCGCTGGGTAGAAGACTATGTGTGGAAAATCCACATGGGCGAGGCGGCCCAGATTGAACCGGATAATTCGCTGGCTGCGCGCCACGTCTACGCCATGGGTCAGGTGCGCGAGATTGTTGGACGCATCTGGAAATATGTGCTGATCGGGGTCGGCGTGGGCGCGCTGATTCACGGCTTTGTACCGGCGGATTTTGTCGTCAAGGTCGCGGGCGGCGGCGGGGCATTGTCGGTACTGGCTGCCGTGTTGATCGGTGTGCCGCTGTATTCCGATGCGGTCGGCATTATCCCGATTGCCGAAGTGCTGCTGCACAAGGGGGTGCCCATCGGTACCGTGCTGGCGTTCATGATGGCGGTCACGGCGCTGTCGTTTCCGGAAATGATCATTTTGCGCAAGGTCGTGAAGTGGCCGCTGCTGGCGTTGTTTGCCGGCTATCTGGCGCTGGCGTTCTGGGTCGTGGGTGTGTCGTTTAATTTTTTAAGAGGTGTGTTATGAGCAATACAGAACTGCATCCGTCCATTGTGGCGCTGGTGTCGCTGGCGGCCAATGTGGCCGCCAATCATCCCGGTCAGGGTCTGTGCCAGCTGGACAAACTCAAGCAATACGGCGTCAGCGCCGAACAGATTGATCTGGTGGTGGACATCGCCCGTCATATCCGCGACGAAGCGGGTACCAAACTGGACGAACGTTTCGACGCCGAACTGGCAGCGCGCACGTCTGCTGTGCGCACCCCGCTGACCATCCCGGTAGTGGCAGCAGCGTGCTGCACGCCGACGCCTTCTGGCAAATCCTGCTGTTAATCGAGGTTGGATCATGAAAAATATCAAGGTACTCGGCACCGGCTGTGCCAATTGCACTGCCACGCTCAAGCTGATTGAACAGGTGGCGGCCGCCCGAGGCGCAGCAATCGAGCTGGAAAAGGTCGAAGACATCGCCCGGATTCTGGGTTATGGCGTGATGTCCACGCCCGGTGTGATGATCGATGGAAAAATCGTGCATGCCGGTGGCGTGCCCGCTAAATCAACTGTGGAAGGCTGGCTATGAGCAAGAAAACCGTTTTGATTTTGTGTACCGGCAATTCCTGTCGCAGCCAGATGGCAGAAGCGTTGGTGAATCACGATCTGGGTGACGCAGTGCATGCGATCTCCGCAGGCACGCGGCCCCAGCCGAAAGTGGCCGATGGTGCGATTGCCGCGCTGCAGGATCTGGGTATTGCGACTGACGGCCTGTACCCCAAGGATGTGGATGCGGTCATGAACGAGGCGATTGATCTGGTGATTACCGTGTGCGACAACGCCAAGGAAGCATGCCCGGTATTCCCGCGCGCCATTCCCAGCGTGCACATGCCGTTTCACGATCCGCACGGCGAACCGCTGGAGAGCTTCATGCGCGTGCGCGATGAAATCCGCGCCAAGCTGGTGGCAGAAGTCGCACGGCGTTTGGGATAAGCAGCCATGCTGGTTGCGCTGCTTATTTTTCTGGTGACGCTGGCCCTTGTCATCCGCCAGCCCAAAGGCCTGGGCATCGGCACTGCGGCCTGGCTGGGGGCGGGGGCGGCGCTGCTGGCGGGTACGGTATCGCTGACCGACATTCCCACCGTCTGGCACATTGTCTGGGATGCCACCTTCACGCTGATAGCGCTGATCCTGATTTCGCTGATCCTCGATGCGGCGGGATTTTTCGAGTGGTCGGCGCTGCATGTGGCGCGTTGGGCGCAGGGATCGGGCCGGGCGCTGTTTGTGCTGATTGTGCTGCTGGGCAGCGTGATTGCGGCACTGTTTGCAAATGACGGTGCAGTGTTAATTCTGACGCCACTGGTCGTCGAAATGCTGCGCGCGCTGCGCTTTTCGCCGCCTGCGATGCTGGCGTTCGTGATGGCGGCGGGGTTTGTATCGGATTCGGCCAGCCTGCCCTTCAAGATTTCCAATCTGGTCAATATCGTTGCCGCCAACTACGCAGGCATAGGCTTTGCCGATTACGCGGCGGTGATGGGGGTGGTCAACCTGGTATCGGTCGCGGCTTCGTTGCTGGTGCTGGCCTGGTATTTCCGCCGCGATGTGCCACCCGCTTACGATGCTGCCCAGCTTGCTGATCCCGCGGGCGTGATTCGCGACCCGTTTGTATTTCGCGCCGGTTGGGTGGTCTTGCCCAGTTTGCTGGTGGGCTATTTTCTGTCGCAACGCTGGGGCGTGCCGACCTCGCTGATTACCGGGGCAGGCGCCTTGTTATTGATGCTTGCCGCAGGCCGTGAGCATCTGCTCAGGCGTCAACCCAACGCGGTCATCCCGGTATGGACTATCCTGCGCGGGGCGCCTTGGCAGGTGGTGGTTTTTTCGCTGGGCATGTATCTGGTGGTATATGGTCTGGGCGACCACGGTCTGACCGCAGGCCTGTCCCATGCACTGGAATGGCTGGCAAGTTATGGCCTCACCGCAGCCACGCTGGGCACGGGCTTCATGATGGCGGCACTGTCGGCACTGATGAACAATATGCCCGCGGTACTGGCCGGCAGCCTCGCCGTGGCGCATGCGCAGGTCGATCCGGCGATACGCGAGGCGATGGTTTATGCCAACATCGTCGGCTGCGATCTCGGCCCCAAGATCACCCCCATCGGCAGCCTCGCCACCCTGCTGTGGCTGCATGTGCTGGCGCAGCGGGGCATGACGATAGGCTGGGGGCAGTATTTCCGCATTGGCATCGTACTCACCGTGCCGGTACTGTTCGCCACGCTGTTTGCGCTGGCGGGCTGGCTGAGTTTTTTGCGTTAAACCCGCGCTTCACGCTATCCTTGCAACATGGGATTGAACGCTTTTGTTGCTATTGGAGTGGGCGCGGCGCTGGGTGCATGGCTGCGCTGGGGGCTGGGGCTGTGGCTGAACCCGCTGTTTCCCACGTTGCCGATGGGTACGCTGGCGGCTAATTTGCTGGGCGGTTATCTGATCGGGCTGGCGATGGCTTTTTTCGCCAGCTATACCGGGCTGGCGCCGGAAGCACGGCTGCTGGTGATTACCGGATTTCTGGGCGGATTGACCACGTTCTCCACTTTTTCTGCCGAGATATTCACGCTGCTCTCGCGCCAGCAATGGGGCTGGGGACTGACGTCGGTGTTCCTGCATCTGGTCGGCTCGGTGCTGATGACTGCGCTCGGCGTGCTCACCTTCAAATTTTTGAAAGCCTGATGCCATGCAAGACCACTGGCTGCGCCTCTATACTTCCGAAAAACAAAAACACGCCGGCAAGCCGCTGTATGAATGGCTGCTGGAAACCGCACGCAAGCAAGGTATCGCAGGCGGTACGGTATTCCGGGCGACCGCCGGATTCGGCCGCCATGGCTTCACTGAGGAAGCCTTCTTCGAGCTGGCAGGCGAACTGCCGATGCTGGTGGAATTCATCGCCAGCGCGGAACAGGTCGAAGCGCTGCTGGCCCTCTGCACGCAGCAAAACCTGCGCCTGTTCTATACCCGCATCCCCATTACCCACGGCATCACCGGTTCCTGAAAGGCATGACGTCTTACGCCGACCAGGGCATCCTGTTCGTCGCGTCTTTCGTCGCCAACTGGTTTTCTGCACTGTCCGGCGGAGGCGCGGGGCTGATCCAGTTTCCCATGCTGATTTTCCTCGGACTGCCCTTCGGCGTGGCGCTGGCCACGCATAAAGTTGCCAGTGTGGCGCTGGGGCTGGGTGCAACGATTCGTTACCTCAAGGGGAACCATCTGGAGCGGCGTTTTTCCCTGATCATCCTCGGGGCAGGCTTGCCCGGCGTGGTACTGGGGGCCGGCACCATCCTGCAGATATCGCCGCGCATTGCCATTTTTTTGCTGGGTGTGTTGACACTGGGCCTGGGGGTGTATTCGGTATTTAAACCGCGTCTGGGCATGGATTACGCACCGAAAAATCAGCACGGTAGCGGGCTGCTGACTGGCATGTTCGGTCTGTTCGTAGTTGGCTTTCTGAATGGCTCGATCACTTCCGGTACCGGCTTGTTCCTGACCATCTGGCTGATTCATCATTTCGGCCTCGATTACAAACGCGCCGTGGCTTACACACTGGTGCTGTGTGGTTTGGTCTGGAACGGTACCGGCGCCGTGGTGCTGGGCTATCTGGGCACGATCGCCTGGGGCTGGATGCCGGCGCTACTGGCGGGTTCGATTCTGGGTGGCTATTTCGGCAGCCACATTGCCATCAAAAAAGGCAATTTGTGGATCAAGCGTGCATTTGAAGTAATCACCATCCTCATTGGTCTCAAGCTGGTTCTGGGCTGAAACTGCGGCGGCTATCATATTCCGTAACAAAATAAACGCGGTACGGGGTCTATAGTGAGAATCGGTCAACGTGAATCACCTCCTCGCTATGAAGCGTTTTTCCATTTTCATATTGCTGCTACTGGCATTGGGCTGGAGTGCGCCCGCCTGGGCCAGCGCGCCGGTGCTGCTGTTGAAGGTGGATGGCGCTATCGGCCCTGCCACTGCGGATTACGTGACACGCGGGCTGGAACACGCCGCCCGGGACGGTGCGCAGCTGGTGGTGTTGCAAATGGACACGCCGGGCGGGCTCGACACCGCCATGCGCCAGATTATCAAGGCGATTCTCGCCGCACCGGTGCCGGTGGCCAGTTATGTCGCGCCCAGCGGCGCGCGTGCCGCCAGCGCCGGCACCTACATCCTATACGCCAGCCAAATTGCGGCGATGGCGCCCGGTACCAATCTGGGCGCTGCCACTCCGGTGCAGATCGGCATGCCGGGGGCACGTGAAGTGCAAGGTGCTGGCGAAGGCGCCGGAAAATCCGCACAGACGTCCAAGGATGCCATGGCGAAGAAGGCGACCAACGACGCAGTCGCCTACATCCGCGGCCTTGCCCAGTTGCGCGGACGTAATGCCCAGTGGGCAGAACAGGCAGTTCGTGAAGCGGCCAGCCTGCCTGCCGGAGAAGCACTCAAAATCGGGGTGATTGATTATGTGGCGCCAGACCTGCCGCAATTGCTCAAACAGATGGATGGCAAGCAGGTCAGCGTAATCGGTGGCGAGCGCACCCTGGCCACCGCCGGCGCACCCATCATCACTTACCAGGCCGATTGGCGCACGCGTTTCCTGGCGGTGATTACCGATCCCAGCGTGGCACTGATTCTGCTCATGATCGGCGCATACGGCCTGTTTTTCGAATTTTTCAACCCCGGCTTTGTGGCCCCCGGTGTGCTGGGCGGCATCTGTTTGTTGCTGGCGTTGTATGCTTTCCAGCTGCTGCCGGTGAACTACGCCGGACTGATGCTGATTCTGCTGGGCATTGCATTCATGGTGGCGGAAGGGTTTGCGCCCAGTTTTGGCGTGCTCGGTATTGGCGGGGTAGCCGCTTTTGTGTTTGGCGCGGTGATATTGATTGACACCGAACAACCCGGATTTGGTATCCCGGTTGGCTTGATAGTATCAATGGGGGTTATCAGCGCGATATTCATTGCAAGCCTGGCCGGCATGGCGCTAAAAGCGCGGCGCAGAACGGTGGTGAGCGGGGCCGAGCAACTGCTCGGCAGCGTCGGCGAGGTGGTTAAATGCAGCGAAGATATTTGCTGGGCGCGCGTTCACAGCGAATTGTGGCAGATCAAAAGCACTAAAGTTCTGACTCCCGGCCAGCATATCCGGGTCACTGGCAGGGAAGGCCTGACGCTTATTGTCATGCCTCAATTTGAAAAAGGAGTCTGAGCATGGAATTCAGTTTCGGTTTTGGTGGTGTGTTCATCATCCTGATTGCGCTGGCGGTTTCGTCTATCCGTATCCTGCGCGAGTACGAGCGCGGCGTGGTGTTCCAGCTGGGGCGATTCTGGAAGGTGAAAGGGCCGGGGCTGGTGATTATCATCCCGGGGATTCAGCAAATGGTGCGGATAGAATTGCGCACCGTGGTGCACGAGATCCCTCCCCAGGACGTAATCTCGCACGACAACGTCTCCATCAAGGTCGACGCGGTGCTTTACTTCCGCGTGGTGGATCCGGAAAAAGCCTTCATCCAGGTGGAGGATTATTTTTCCGCCACCAGCAAGCTCGCCCAGACCACCTTGCGCTCGGTGCTGGGCAAGCATGACCTGGATGAAATGCTGTCCGAGCGGGACAAGATCAACACCGACATCCAGACGATACTCGATTCCCAGACCGAGGCCTGGGGGATCAAGGTCAGCGTGGTCGAGATCCGCAATATCGAACTCACCGAAGACATGATTCGAGCCATCGCCAAACAGGCCGAGGCCGAGCGCGACCGCCGCTCCAAGGTCATCCACGCCGACGCCGAGTTCCAGGCATCGCAGACCTTGGTCAATGCCGCCGCCATTCTGGCCTCCGCGCCGGGGGGCATGCAATTGCGCTATCTGCAGACCCTGGCCGAAATCGCCACGGAAAAGAATTCCACCATCGTTTTCCCGCTGCCCATCGATCTCATCAAGCCGTTCCTTGAGATCATGGAGAAAGCGGCCGGGAAAAGCATCATTAAGGACACGCCCGCCGCCTAGGCCTGCCGGTCGCAGCGCCCGGCTTTGTCACCAAAAATTCATACAGCGTCCATCAGCTTGCTGGCGGTCGTGAAGCTGGCAACATTGACGGAGACTCAAGTGACCGAACCCCCATTTTTATTTCTGCCGCGTGAGTGTTTTCAGGCGCTGCTGGCTACGCTTGCCGGACAGGGTTTCCACTGCAAGGGGCCGCAACTGCATGATGGCAGCATCGTGTATGCCGAGCTTGCAGAGGCGAGCCAGTTGCCGCGCGGCGTGCGCGACCGGCAGGCGCCGGGCGAATACCGCATCGAGACGGGCGCCGATGCGCGTTGTTTCGCCTGGGCGAATGGCGCGCAGGGATTGAAGCCGTATCTGTTCGCGCCGCAGGAAGTGCTGTGGCAGGCCGAACGCCACGCCGACCACACGCAATTTCACGAAACCCTGCCGCAAGCCAGGCCCATCGCATTCATCGGTGCAAGAGCCTGCGACCTTGCGGCACTCGCCTTGCAGGACGCGCACTTTCTGCAGCAGGATTACGTTGATCCCTATTACGCCCGGCGCCGCGAAAACCTGTTCATTGTCGCGGTGGATTGCAGTCATCCCGCCGCGACCTGTTTCTGCGCCTCTACCGGCGATGGGCCTGCGGCATCCGCCGGCTATGACATTGCACTGGCCGAACTGGAGGAAGGTTATGTGGCGCGCGCAGGCAGCGCGCGCGGGCAGGGCGTGCTCGAACAACTGGCGCTCGATCCGGCCAGTGCCGCGCAACAGGATAGCGCAACCCGACAACATCAGCAGGCGGTCAGCGCACAGACGCGACGGTTGCCCAGCCGCAATCTGCACGATGTCCTGTTCGCGCAACTGGAACACCCGCGCTGGGAGGAGGTGGCCGAGCGCTGCCTGTCCTGCGGCAACTGCACCTCGGTGTGTCCAACCTGTTTCTGCCACCATGAACTGGAACAACCGCAGCTGGACGGGACGCGCAGCGACCATGTGCGTGAGTGGGATTCGTGTTTCACGCAGGGGCACAGCTACATTCACGGTATCGTGGTGCGCAGCGAGACAAAATTCCGTTATCGTCAATGGCTCACCCACAAGCTGGGCAGCTGGCACGAGCAGTACGGACGTTCCGGCTGCGTGGGGTGCGGCCGGTGTCTCACCTGGTGTCCGGTGGGCATTGATTTGACCGAGGAAGTTGCAGCAATTTGCGGGGATGCGAATGAATAACCCTTATCTGCCGTGGGAGGCGGAAGTCGTCGAGCGCGTTCAGGAGTCGGACAGCATCTTCACCCTGCGTCTGCGCCTGACCGACCCTGAGGCCAGAAACCATTACCGCTTCGTCCCCGGACAGTTCAACATGGTGTATCTGTACGGGGTGGGTGAGGTGGCGATTTCCATCGTGTCCGATCCGGAAAGCGAGGCGCTGCTCGATCACACCATCCGTGCAGTGGGGCGCGTCACCCATGGGCTGGCCAAGCTGCAGGCGGGTGAGCGCGTCGGCATACGCGGTCCGTTCGGGCGCGGCTGGCCGATGCCGCTGGCGGAAGGCCGCGACGTGTTCATCGTCACCGGCGGTCTGGGCTGCGCGCCGGTGGTGGGCGTCATCAACTATGTCCTGGCGCGCCGCACCCGCTTCGGGCGGGTATGTATCGTGCAGGGCGTGAAGCATGCAGAGGATATGATCTGGCGCGAACGCTATGCCGAGTGGAGTGCGCACCCGGATGTCCAGGTGCTGCTGGCGGCGGAACATGGCGGTGTTTTATGGCCGTGGCATGTTGGGCTGGCCACGGAGCTTTTCGACCAGGCCGTCATCGAGCCATCCAGAACAATCGTGATGATGTGCGGGCCGGAAGGCATGATGCGCGCGGCGGCCAGGGGGCTGATGCAGCGCGGCATCGCGCCGGAAGAAATCTACCTCAGCATGGAGCGCAACATGCAGTGCGGCGTCGGCCACTGCGGCCACTGCCAGTTCGGCGGCAGCTTCATCTGCCGCAACGGCCCGGTGTATCGCTACAGCGAAGTACGGGAATTGCTCGGCGTGAAAGGTTTCTGAAATGCGTAATCGTCCGCGTGTCGCCATCCACAAATTCAGCTCCTGCGACGGCTGCCAGTTGGCCTTTCTGAATCTCGGCGAGGCGCTGCTCACCGCGGCGGAGCTGGTCGAGTTCGTCCATTTCGCCGAAGCCGGGCCGGTGGCGCCGGATGAAAAAGTGGACATCGCCTTCGTCGAAGGCAGCCTCTCCACGCCGCATGAACTGGAGCGCATCCGCCAGGTACGCGCCAATTCCACTTACCTGGTGACCATCGGCGCCTGCGCCACCAGTGGCGGCGTGCAGGCATTGCGCAACATGGCGGATGCCGGGCAGTGGGTTGCCGGCATCTACGCCCAGCCGCAATATATCGAGAGCCTCGCCACCGTGTCGCCCATCGCCCAGCATGTGCCGGTGGATCTGGAACTTTGGGGGTGTCCGGTCACCAGCCGGCAAATCGTCGCTGCCATCCGCGCGCTGCTGTTCGGCGTGCTGCCCGTGGAGGAAAACGACAAGGTGTGTCTGGAGTGCAAGCGTCGCCAGCAGGTGTGCGTGATGGTGAGCAAGGGCGAGCCGTGCATGGGGCCGGTTACGCGTACCGGCTGCGGCGCATTGTGTCCCAGCTTCGGGCGCGATTGCTATGGCTGTTTCGGCCCCGCCGAGAATCCCAATACCACAGCGCTTTCCCGTCGTTTTGCCGGGCTGGGGCTGTTGCCGGAACAGGTGGCGCAACGCTTCCTGTTCATCAATAATGCGGCACCTGCATTTCATGCAGCCGGACTGAAAGCCAGAGAGGACAGCCATGACTGACGGCGCCGTCACACGCAGCATCAACATCACGGTGCCGGTACTGGCACGGGTGGAGGGCGAAGGCGCACTGGATATCTGCATCGAACAGGATCGCATCGTCGCGGCGCACCTGCGCATCTATGAACCGCCGCGCTTGTTCGAAAAATTCCTCGAAGGACGCGCCTGGCATGAGGTGCCGGACATGGTGGCACGCATTTGCGGCATCTGTCCCGTCGCCTACCAGATGAGCGCAGTGCATGCGCTGGAGGGCATCTTTGGCACCGTCGTTACGCCGTGGGTGCGTGCGATGCGCCGCGTGCTGTATTGCGGCGAGTGGATCGAGAGCCACAGCCTGCACATCCACCTGCTCGCCGCGCCGGATTTTCTGGGCTACGCCAGCGCCATCGAGATGTCCAAAGACTATCCGGAAATAGTGCGGCGCGGCCTGCGTCTGCAGGAACTCGGCAATGCGCTGATCCGCCTGCTGGGCGGGCGCTCGGTGCATCCGGTCGGGGTGCGCGTGGGCGGTTTTTATCACGCACCAGGTATGAGCGAAGTGGCCGAATTGCTGGGCCGGCTGCGCGCCGCCCTGCCCGAAGCGGAAGCGCTCATCGCCTGGACCGCTGCGCTTGATCTGCCCGCTTCCGCCACGCCGGCCATCACGGTGGCGCTGCGCCATGGCGATGAATATCCGATGAACGAAGGCCGCATCGTCTCCAGCACGGGACTGGATATTGCCATCGCCGACTATGAACAGCACTTCGCCGAATCGCATGAAGCGCATTCGACCGCGCTGTTCAGCCGCTTCGACGGGCAGCCCTATCTGGTCGGGCCGCTGGCGCGTCTCAACCTGAATCTGGATCAACTCGATCCTGCCGTGCGCCGGGCGCTGGCGGACGGCAGCGTGCATTTTCCAAGTGCCAACATGTTCCACAGCATCGTGGTGCGCGCGGCGGAAATCCATCAGGCATTGCTCGAAGCCATCGCCCTGCTCGAGGTCTACGTTGTGCCGGAGGCACCTTATACCGAAGTGACGCCGCGCGCCGGCGTGGGCTACGGCTGCACCGAGGCGCCGCGCGGCATCCTCTGGCATCGCTATGAAACAGACGCCGCCGGACGAATTCTGTCCGCGCGCATCGTGCCGCCGACCAGCCAGAATCAGGCACAGATCGAGGCCGACCTGCTGCATACCCTGCAAGCGCTCGACGCCAACAGCCCAAGCGAGCAATTGCGTCTGCGCGCCGAGCAGGTCATCCGCAACTATGACCCATGTATTTCCTGCGCCACCCACTTCCTCAAACTGACTGTGCGGCGCACATGAGCGGCATCGGCGTATTCGGCGTCGGCTCGCCGTTCGGCGATGACCGCATCGGCTGGGAGGCGATCCGCGCCGCACAGGAACTGGGATTCGCGCAGCGCCACGGATTGCAGCGCCTGGAAGCCTGCGACCGCCCCGGCACGCACTTGCTGGCGCTGCTGCAAGGGCTGGACAGCGCCATCGTGATCGATGCCATGCACAGCGGCGCGCCCCCCGGCACGCTGCGGCGGCTGGATGGCGCCGAACTCGGGGGCTTGCACGCCACCAACTCGACGCACGGCTTTGGCCTGGCCTACACCTTGTCGCTGGGGAAGATGCTCGCTGCGCTGCCGCCGCGCCTGGTGCTGTACGGCGTGGAAATTTCTGCGGCCTCGCCCCAGGACGGATTGAGCGATGCCGTGGCGCAGGCCATCCCGCAACTGCTGCAGGCAATCGCCCGCGAGCTTGGCGAAGTGTACATAATGTAAGCGGGGTATCCAGACAAATGCGATTAGCTAACGGCGCCATGGGCTGGTGAAAATTTACAAATGGAGTGAAGAAGGCGTTGTCTTGGTCGAGCTGGGTGACGCAGGCCGATTTCCTCCCGCTTTTCTGGGCCTCTGGTTCGCCACGAGGTCACGAAAGGAGATGCGATGTATCGCTACTGATTGTTCAAGGAGTTAGCTGTTCTGAGGGTCGGGATTGGTTCGCTAAGTTGATGTATTGATTTCCAATTCATCGAAGCGCTTCCACCTATATACTGCTACTGACAGCACCCAACCGATAGCGAATACAGCGATGATGATGTAGCCGAGCATTCCGAAATTGTCGTTCAGGCGACTAATAGAAACCCAAAAATGTCCACTCATATGCAACTTGTCGCCGAAAAGTTTCAGTCCTTCAATACTGCCTACCAGCAGTGCGACGATTACTGAAATCACTGTGATGATCATATTGTAGTAAAGCTTGCGGATCGGCTTGACGAATGCCCATCCGTACGCGCCGAGCATAAGGATGCTGTCGGTGGTATCTATTAGTGTCATGCCCGCAGTGAATAGCACAGGGAACACCAGAATTGACCAAATTGGCATCTCTTGCGTCGCTCCAGCAGCGGAGATCCCTAGTAGGCTGACTTCGGTCGCGGTATCAAAACCGAGCCCGAATAGGAAGCCGAGAAAATACATATGCCAACTGCACGTAATCAGCTGGAACAGTGGACGAAATATACGGGCGAGAAAACCACGGTTAGCCAGCAATAGATCAAAGTCTTCATCAATGTAGGGTTCGCCGCGCAAAACATGTAGAAATGCACGAATTACTGAACGCAATATCACCAGGTTCATCAGCGCGATTGCAAACAAAAACAGCGTCGAAACCAGCGTACCGATCAGGCCTCCAATCTCTTTGAAGCCGCCCTCCGGCTTTGCAGGGCAAATGCCGTAGCCGCGATGCCTATGGACGCCAGCACCACGATCGTCGAATGGCCGAGCGAAAACATTAAGCCAACGGCAATAGGGCGTTTTCCTTCCTGCAGATGCCAAGAATTTTTTGACGCAGGTAATCACCCCCATCACCCAATACTGCCTTCAACAGCCCCTTCATTATGTTTTCTCCGCAAAGCCCGCGAACGCTGACCGAATACCGTGGTACTTGTTTCAAATGATCAGATGTTTATCTATTTCAAAATAAGTCATATTGATTTCGATTGGCCTCCGTATGTCGAGCAAGTGCGCAGAAGCGGGCGCAGAAAGGAGGGTACAGATGCTGGCAAGGAAAAGTTGAATATTGAATGCGCATGGTGACGTTACTATCGGATTTTGACCTTGATAAGCTCTTCGCCTTCCGGGTCGGTGACGTGCACTGCGCAAGCTATGCAGGGATCAAAACTGTGGATGGTGCGCAGTATTTCTATGGGTTGCTTGGGATCGTATAGCTGAGTGCCTTTGAGCGCGGCTTCGTAGGGCCCATCCTGTCCTGCGGCGTCGCGCGGGCCTGCGTTCCAGGTGCTGGGTACGACGGCCTGATAGTTGTCGATCTTGCCGTCCTTGATGATGATCCAGTGCGCCAGTGCGCCGCGCGGCGCTTCCGTGTAACCCACACCTTTGGCCGTGGCAGGCCAGGAAGAGGGTTCCCACAGTTTTTCATTAAAGGTTCTGACATCGCTGGACTTGATGTTGGCAATCAGGTTGTCGTACCAGGTCTGCATGGCATCGGCGATAATCTTGCTCTCCAGCGTGCGTGCGGCAGTACGTCCCAGCGTGGAGTAGAGCGCGGTGACCGGCAGGTCAAGTTTTTTCAGCGTCATGGCCACCAGTTCTCTGGTTTGTGGGTGGCCTTTGGCATACAGCATCAACACCCGTGCCAGCGGCCCGACTTCCACTGCGTGGCCTTTCCAGCGCGGGGACTTGAGCCAGGAATAGGACTGATCCACGTCCAGTTGGGCATACGGTGGCTTGGGTCCGGTGTAGTGCAAGTTGGTTTCGCCGACATAAGGATGCAGTCCCTTGTTCTTGCCTTCGCTGTAGTCGTACCAGGAGTGCGCGATGTACTCCTGGATCTGGTCATCGGCATTGAGATCGACTGGGTGGATGGTGGACAGGTCGCGGTTGAGGATGACGCCGGAAGGGATCAGGAAACTGCTGGGGTCGGACATGCCCTTTTCCGGGAAATCGCCATAGGTCATGAAGTTACCGATACCTTCACCCTGCTGGAACCAGTCCTTGTAGAAACCGGCGATGGCCAGAGTGTCGGGCACATACACCTGATCGACGAAATCGCGCATTTGCTGGATGATGCCCTGCACTTTTTGCAGACCGATGCTGTTCACGGACGTCGCTGCAGCGCCCCCGCCGCGGTAGTGTGGACCATTGCCTTTCCCTTCATGCTCCGGGTGCACGCTGATCGCACAGGGCACGCCGCCCACCACAAAATTGGGATGCGGATTCTTGCCGCCGAAGATGGTGTGCAGTTGCGCCACGTTGCGTTGCCAGGCCAGTGCGTCAAGATAGTGGGCGACGGCCATCAGGTTGGCTTCGGGTGGCAATTTGTACGCGGGGTGCCCCCAGTAGCCGTTGGCAAAGATGCCCAGCTGACCGCCCTCAACAAAGCCTTTGAGTTTCTTCTGCACGTCAGAAAAATAGCCGGGGGAGGATTTGGCATAACCGGAAATGCTTTGTGCCAGCGAGGAAGTAGCTTTGGGGTCGGCTTTGAGCGCGGAGACGACATCCACCCAGTCCAGCGCGTGAAGGTGATAAAAATGCATGACGTGATCGTGTACAAACTGCGCGGCGATCATCAGGTTGCGGATCAATTGCGCATTGGCAGGGATTTCATATTTCAGCGCATCTTCCACCGCGCGCACCGAGGCGATGCCGTGTACCAGCGTACACACGCCGCAGATGCGCTGGGCGAACGCCCAGGCATCGCGCGGATCGCGACCACGCAGGATGATTTCGATGCCACGCACCATGGTGCCAGCACTGGAAGCACGGGTAATGCGGCCATCGGCGTCGGTTTCCGCCTCAATGCGCAGATGCCCTTCGATACGGGTAATCGGATCGACGATTACTCGATTGGTGGGTGCGTTCATTTATCCTCTAGATTGTCAGCGACTAGATCCAGCAGGCTGAGCATGGTTTTGTCCCAGTGAAAGTGGTCCTGACCATCATCAAACGTCTGGCGGCAGTTGGAACAACTTGAAACCAGCATTTCTGCGCCGGTGTTGTCAATTTGCTTCATTTTGATCTGGAACGCCTGGTAACGGATATGGTCGGCGCGATGTATGGTGACGACACCGCCACCGCCGCCGCAACACCAGTTCAGTCCCTTGGTATCCTGCATTTCGATCAGTTCTGCGCCCAGGCCGTCGATCACTTCACGCGGCGCCTCAATGGCACCGCCGCGGCGCGATACCTGGCACGGGTCGTGAAAAGTCATGGTCTTGCTCAGCGGCTTGGTCTTGAGCGCGCCGGATTTGGTGTTTTCCGCCAGAAATTCGGAAATGTGCAGCACTCTGAACGGCAGCGGTTTGCCGTAAATATTCGCGCCCTGCCAGCGCATCGCGCCGTAGGCGTGCCCGCATTCGGGTAGTATCAGCAACTTCGCTCCCGCGGCAATGGTCGCGTTAATGAGCTTCATGCTCGCTTCCCTTTGCCAGGCGCTGTTGCCGGAGAGCATGCCGAAGTTGGTGGCCTCGTAGCCGTCGCTGCGGAAAGTCCAGTTCAGTCCGAGGTGGTTGAGTATCTTCGACGTGGCGACGATGGAGCCCGGGTATTTCATGATTTCGATAGAAGACATCGCCGCGACGACATCAGCCTGCGCCTTATCTACGAAAATTTCGACTTCGTTATCGTCAGCCAGCCATTCGCAGCGTTCCTTGAATACTTTGGGCGTGGCGCCAAGCGGGCTGCCTTCGCGTTCGGCGCGTTCGGCTACTGCCCAAAGTTCATGCGGCACCAGCCCGGCTTGGTTCATGCCGTGGCGCGCCAGCCCGACCAGCGCGGCAATGTCGATACCCATTGGGCAGATCAGCGTGCAGCGACCGCATAGGGTGCAGCTGTCATAGAGCAGTTCCTGCCATTCCTCCAACTGTTCCACCGTGACTTTTTTCTTCAGATTGAGTGCTCTGTAGATTGCGGCGAATGGTCCGGCTTCGCGCTTGTAGGCTTGCTTGAACGGCTCCAGTTTCCAGATGGGGGTGTACTTCGGGTTTTCGGTTGCTATGTAAAAGTGACAGGCTTCTGCACACATGCCGCAATGGATGCAGGATTCCATGTAGGTGGCAGCAACTGCGCCAAAATCTTTTACAAAGTAGCGCATGGCAGTTTCCACCCGCTGTGCGTCGGGCATGTCGCCTTGCTTGTCGTAACGTGGTTCGGGTTTCTTTACCGAGAAACGCGGCTGGTTGAGTTCGAGTGGGTGCGCGCTGTCAATATCCGCCGTACTCATATCGAGGCCCCCTTGCGTTCAAATAATGCGCCGGTGCTGCCGCGCGAGACAAATACCAGGGCCGCATGCATGAGCTTGCCAAAAGGAAACCACACCAGTAACAGCGCTACCGACAGGATGTGGATAGCCAGCAGCGTTTCGTAACGTGCACCCAGGTGGGCGACAGCCAGCATGCCGGTGGCGACGGGGGCAAAGGTGACGAACCAGCTGAAATAATCGTCGAAATTGGATAATAGCCGCAGTACCGGATGGATGAGTCGCCGTCCCAGTACGACAATGAGCGCGCCGAGGGTGATTGCGCCGCTCAGATAAATAATGGCATTGGGTAGATTGGGCCAGTCGAGTCCCGTCAGCCCCCTGAAAAATAATATGTGGGGAGCGAAACCGAACACCACGATCGCCAGCCCGATATGAAAGATATAACCCAGGGCTTGGCCAAAGGCGGTGCGCTGGATGAACTCGCGACGTGGCCAGGAGCGGCTGATGATTAACTTGAGCGCGCCCGGCCAGCTGGTCGCGTTGCGTGGTTCCGAGTAATCGGGTCGGCGTTTGAGCAGGAGGATGCCAGCCAGACGCCAGGTCATGCCGAAAGCGAAAATGGCCAACGCCCAAGTCAGCGCAGGGCCGCGGGCAAACTGCAGCAAGTCCATGCTATTTCTCCTCGCTAATGCTGGTTTGGTGTTTGCGCGATATCACCGCTGCTGCCGTGCCTACTGCGATACCGCCCAGTGCGGCGGCGGTGATGATAGGGGTATTATCGGCGAGCGGAACGGGTAATGGTTTGTAGAAACTGCCTTTGTCCCAGAAGTTGGGTTCCGAGCAGCCCAGACAACCATGCCCGGATTCGATCGGGAAACTGACTCCGCCATTCCACTTTATCGTGGCGCAGGCGTTATAGGTGGTCGGGCCTTTGCAACCCAGTTCGTAGAGACACCAGCCATTGCGCGCGCCTTCGTCGTCGAAGGTCTTGGCAAACTTGCCTTGATCATAAAATGGCCGCCGGTAGCAGCGGTCATGGATGGTGTCGGCAAAGAACACTTTGGGACGATTGAGGTTATCCAGCTCCGGCAATTTGCCGTAGGTGATGAAATAAGCCAGCACCCCCGCAATCACCGACGGAATGGGCGGGCAACCCGGCACATTCATGATCGGTTTGTCTTTGATAATATCTGATACCGATACTGCGCCGGTCGGGTTGGGGTTGGCGTGGGGAATGCCGCCAAACGATGAGCAGGTGCCCACCGCGACAATGGCCGCTGCACCCTTGGCAGCTTCTACCAGCAAATCATGGTTGGAAACGCCGGCAACAGTGGAATACACGCCGCCGTCCTTGGTGGGGATGGAGCCGTCCACAATCAGCAGGTATTTGCCATAGGATGCTTTCATCGCCTGTTTGCGTGCTGACTCGGCAGCCTCGCCGGAGGCGGCTTGCAGCGTCTCCTGATAATCCAGCGAGATCATCTCGAAGATCAGCTGTTCCAGCGTCGGGTCGAAGGAGCGGGTCAGCGATTCCACGCAGCCGGTACATTCCTGAAACGATAGCCAGATCACCGATTGGCGTTGCGCCCGCTTGAGTGCGTCGGCCATGGCATACGCGGCGCTGGGGGGCAGCGCCATCAGCGATGCCATGGCGGTGCAGAATTTGAGAAAGGAACGGCGGCTGATGCCGCTGCGCGCCAGGCTTGCGCCCAGGATATCAGGTTCGTTCATGGCTGCTCCTGTTTTAACAATTCGCGTAAATGGGCAAGCCCCTCGCGTACATCGTCCGCAGGTGCTTTCAGGATTTCGGGAACAGCGGTGACTTCAATCAGGTCCGCAACGATGTCACCTTCTGCATTGTAGTAAGTCACCCACCACACGCCGGGGTAGAGCGTCTCGCGTACCTCGGAGTTGCCGATCGCGTCAATGTGCGCATGCACTTCGCCGTCGGCCAGGGTGATGCGTAGCAATTCGTAGTCGTCAAGGGTGAGGGGGAGGCTATGCAGGTCAATCGCGCCGGTTTGTCCGGTAGCCGTATAAGCTTCCAGCAGCGCCACGATTTCATGCAGAATGGCATCGGCGTTGCCGGATAAACCATCCTCCGGCGGCGATGGCAGCGGGTTGACCACCTTGGTGCCGATATTATCCAGTCCACTCATGCGCGCCACGCTGCGATCAGGTCGAGGGTCAGGCTGCAGGCTTGCGGTATGGCTTCTGCTACTGCTGCGGTGGGCGCATCGCCCCAGTCCACGATGTCGGGTTGAATGCCGATCAGCGCACGACGTTGCGGCAGGTGACCGGCGAGATGGGCGACCGCCATCAGATCAAGCAAGCCGACTTCATGCACGCTGCGTTTACGATTGACGCCAAGAAAACGATCCATGTCTTCTCCAACAAAAGCGCGAACCGTGCCCGGTGCGCTGTCCAGTTCAGCGGCATCGATGACGATGAGTTGGGTGGCATCTTCCACATCACCGGCGAGGGAGAAACTGAGGGTGCCGCCGTCCATGAATTCAACGCCGGCCAGATTGGGATGGTCTTGTGCCAGTGACCGTACCGCGTGTACTCCCACGCCTTCGTCGCAGAGTAGGGTATTGCCGATACCGAGCACCAGAGTCGTCATGGATTTACACTAAAACCATCCGGTAATTGAGGCTGAAGTTAAGCCTAGCACGTCAAAGTTAAATAACAACCAAGCAAATCAGTAGGGTAATTTCAGGCCGGCAAGCTGCCGCAATAGCGGAATTTTCATCCGGGTTTATACTGTATTGAACCAAACGAGGTGCATCATGTGTCTGGCCATACCCATGCAAATTATTGCCATTGATGGTTTTGTTGCGCAGGCTGCCGCCAAAGGGGTGGCACGCGAAGTCAGCCTGTTTTTGTTGCAGGACGAATTACCTGCGGTAGGTGATTACGTGATGGTGCATGTGGGTTACGCCATCCAGACCATGAGTGCGGCCGAAGCGCAGAGTGCGTGGGAACTGTACGACGAAATGCTGGCGATCGAGTCGGCTATGCCTCGTGCATGAACTGTCGGTGTGTCAGGCACTGGTGAACCAGGTGGTCGAGATTGCGCAGCAGAACTCGGCGCACACGGTGCGGGTGATCACCCTGCACATCGGTCCGCTGTCGGGCGTGGAACCGGCATTGCTGGTGAGTGCTTTCCCGCTGGCGGCAGCGGGTACCGTGGCAGCGTCGGCGCAGCTGGTGATCGAGCCGCAGCCGTTGCGGGTGCATTGTCAGACTTGCGGCGCTGATACGGAGGCAACGCCCAACCGTTTGCTGTGCGGGATATGCGGGGATTACCATACGCAACTCCTCAGCGGCGACGAACTGCTGTTGGCGAATCTGGAATTAATCACTTAAAGGATTACCCATGTGCGATACCTGCGGCTGCAATGTGACACCCGGTAATCGGCACTTGGCGTACAAGCCCGTGAACGGCGGCACCAGTGCGGTTTCCGTGCTGAAAAAACTGCTGGCGCACAATGACGATCAGGCCGCGCACAACCGCGCGCATTTCGATACGCGCAGCATCCTCACCATCAACCTCATGTCCTCCCCCGGTTCCGGCAAGACGGCTTTGCTGGAAGCGACCATCGACGCGCTCAGGGATGAATTCAGGCTGGCGGTGATCGAGGGCGACCTGGAAACCGAAAACGATGCCGCGCGCATCCGTGCCCGCGGCGTGCCGGCTTATCAGATCACCACCGGCAGCGCCTGCCATCTCGATGCGCACATGGTGCATGAGGCGCTGCACCATCTGGATCTGTCCGCAGTGGATATTCTGTTTGTCGAAAACGTCGGCAATCTGGTATGCCCGGCGAGTTTCGATCTGGGGCAGCATCGCAATGTCACACTGCTTTCCGTGACCGAAGGCGATGACAAGCCCGCCAAATACCCGGTGATGTTCCGCGCGGCCGATGCAGTGGTGTTGAGCAAGATCGACCTGTTGCCGGTGCTGGACGATTTCGATCCGGCGCGCGCCGAGCAGTGTTTGCGCCAGTTGGCGAGCACCGTGCCGCTGTTGCCGCTGTCCGCACGCAAGGGGCAGGGCATGACGGCCTGGTACGACTGGTTGCGCAGCGAACTTGCCGCCCAGCGTGCGCGGGTGTCGGCCGGACAAACCGTCAAACCCTATATCCAGCCGGATGGCGCCCGTCTCCACGCCGAGGTCGGTTGATGAGCCACGATGCCGCCTACTGGCTGCAAAAAATCCGCGCGCTGGATTTGCCGTCGCGCATCAAGATCATGAACGTGTGCGGCGGTCATGAGCGCTCCATTACGCTGGCGGGTTTGCGCGGCGCATTGCCGGGCAATATCGAACTGATCCCCGGCCCCGGCTGCCCGGTATGCGTGTGCCCGGAAGAGGACGTGTATCAGGCGACACAGCTGGCGCTGAACGAAAAAATCATACTGGTCGCGTTTGGCGACATGTTGCGCGTGCCGGTCAACGTGCCCAAGGGCGAGCCGCGCTCGCTGGATGCGGCGCGCGCTGCAGGCGCGGATATCCGTCCGATTGCCAGCCCGACCGAGGCAGTGCAGATTGCCCGCGCTAATCCGGATATTCCGGTGGTATTTTTTGCCGCCGGTTTCGAGACCACCACCGCGCCGGTAGCGGCGATGCTGGCGGCGGGCGTGCCGCCGAATCTGTCCGTGCTGTTGTCCGGTCGCCTCACCTGGCCGGCCGTCGCCATGCTGCTGGATGCGGGCAAGCCGGGTTTCGACGCGCTCATCGCCCCCGGTCATGTGGCCACAGTCATGGGTGCGGATGAATGGGCATTCGTGCCCGCCAGGCATGGCCTGCCTGCCGCTGTGGCCGGGTTCACGCCGGAATCGCTGCTCGCTGCGACGTATTCGGTATTGCGCCAATTGCTGGCCGAGCGCCCTTTTCTCGATAACTGCTACCCGGAGCTGGTACGCCCCGGCGGCAATGTCAGTGCGCGGCGCCAACTGGCGCAAGTGATGGATGTGGTCGATGCCAACTGGCGCGGCGTGGGCGTGATTCCGGCCTCCGGTTTTGGCATCAAACCGGCGCTGGCTGCGCATGATGCACGGCTGCGTTTCCCCGCTTATGATGATCCCGCGCGCAAACGTGCCGGTGAAATGCCGCCCGGTTGCGATTGCGCCAGGGTTGTCCTCGGCAAAATCTATCCCGATCACTGCCGCCTGTATGGCCGCGCCTGTACCCCGCGCACACCGATCGGGCCGTGCATGGTGTCGGACGAAGGCGCCTGCCGTATCTGGTGGGCCAGCGGTATCCGCGAGGCCAAGGTCGCTTGAATCAACTGACTGCGGCGCATTTCGTGGTGTCCGGCCGGGTCCAGGGCGTGGGTTTCCGCCCCTTCGTGTACCGCCTGGCGCAACGTTTTGATCTGACCGGCTGGGTGCAAAATACGCTGGGCCAAGTAGAAATTCATGTGGAAGGCACGCCACAACATCTGGCCGATTTCGCCACTGCCCTGGTGGACGAAGCGCCGCCGCTGTCACAGCCATCTGTGCTCAGCCACAGGCAAACCCCTGCCACCGGCGCCAGCGGATTCGTCATCCGGCCCAGTACCAGTGATGTACAGCCTGACATCCATGTGCCGCCGGATTACTTTACCTGCGATGCGTGTCTGGCCGAATTGTTCGACCCGCTGGACCGCCGTTACCGTTACCCATTTATCAATTGCACCCAGTGCGGCCCGCGTTACACGCTCATCGAAGCGCTGCCCTATGACCGCGCCGCGACCACCATGCGCGATTTCGTGTTGTGCGCTGCGTGTCGCGCGGAGTATGAAAATCCGCTGGACCGGCGTTTTCATGCCGAGCCGGTCGCCTGTCCGCAGTGCGGGCCGCAGCTACTGTTCAAGAACAACACGCTGACGCTTGCCGGTGAGGATGCATTGGCGGTTGCTGTCGCGGCATTGCGCGCCGGCCGGATTGTCGCGGTAAAAGGCGTGGGCGGTTATCACCTGCTGTGCGATGCCGGATCGGAGGCTGCGGTGGTGCGCTTGCGCAGCCGCAAGGCGCGCCCGCACAAGCCGTTGGCGGTGATGTTCCCTGATCTGGCGGACGTGCAGCGCGCTGCGGTGCTGACGGATGACGAAGCGGCGTTTTTGTCCAGCCCGCTGCGTCCCATACTGTTGCTCAGGCAGCGTGCCGACAGCCAGCTTGCAGCGCAGGTAGCGCCGGGGCTGGCGGAGATCGGCGCGATGCTGCCCTACAGTCCGCTGCATCATTTGCTGCTTGCCGATTTCGCTGCGCCGCTGGTGGCGACTTCCGCCAATATCAGCGGCGAACCGGTGCTGACCGACAATGCCGAAGTCGAATCCCGGCTGGCCGAGGTGGCCGATGCCTTCCTGCATCATGATCGCGCGATTGCACGCCCCGCTGACGATCCCGTATTCCGGATGAGTGCCGGTCAGCCGCGGCCATTGCGGCTGGGGCGCGGCACAGCCCCTCTGGAAATGAGCTTGCCGTTTGCACTGGATACGCCGCTGCTGGCGGTGGGCGGGCACACTAAAAATACCATTGCGCTGGCCTGGGAGCGGCGCGTGGTGATTTCGCCGCACATCGGCGATCTGGATTCGCTGCGGTCGATGGCGGTGTTTGAACAGGTCGCTGCCGATTTGCAGAAGTTGTACAACGTCAGCGCCACGCGCGTGGTGTGCGATGCCCATGACGGCTATGCCAGCAGCCGCTGGGCACGGGTAAGCGGCCTGACGTTGACCAGGGTGTTTCATCATCGTGCCCACGCTTCCGCGTTGGCGGGGGAATATCCGGACATGGCCAACTGGCTGGTATTCACCTGGGACGGCGTGGGTTACGGTGAAGACGGCACGTTGTGGGGCGGCGAGGCGCTATTCGGCAGCCCGGGCAACTGGGTGCGCGCGGCAAGCATGCGCCCGTTTCATATGCCCGGCGGCGATGCGGCCGGGCGCGAGCCCTGGCGTGCCGCTGCCGCATTGGCATGGGAGATCGGGGCCGATTGGCCGGGTGTGCCTGCGGATAGCGGGCTGATCCATGCAGCTTGGCAGCGGCGCATGAATACGCAGCCAACTTCGTCAGTCGGGCGCTTGTTTGATGCAGCGGCGGCTTTGACCGGTTTGATTACCCGAGCGAGTTTCGAGGGACAGGGCCCGATGTTGCTGGAGGCTGCGTGTACCGGCAATGCGTACGACGCGATTACATTGCCGTTAAATTGCGATGAGCAGGGCTTATGGCGCAGTGATTGGACGCCCTTGGTGGCGATGCTGCTGGATGCGGCGCTGAGCGCCAGCCAGCGCGCGGACCTGTTTCACGTCAGTCTTGCACATGCACTGCTGGCGCAGGTGCGGGCAGTCCAGGCAACGCGTCAGGTAGCGTGCATCGGGCTGGCGGGCGGTGTGTTTCAGAATCGCCGGCTGACCGAACTGGTTGTCGATTTACTCACTGCGGCCGGTGTGCAAGTCAGACTTGCGCAGCGCGTGCCCGTCAATGATGGCGGCATCAGCTTTGGCCAGATTATGGAAACGGGAAGTGCACATGACTGATACCTACATCACCCTGGCACACGGCAATGGCGGTCGCTATATGCGCGAGCTGATCGAGGGGACTTTCGCCCGTCATCTGGGCAACCCGTTGCTGGATATCAATGCCGATGCAGCGCGCTTGCCCTGGGACGCGGGCGAACTGATGTTTACCACCGATGGTTTTACCGTGCAGCCGCTGGAGTTTCCCGGTGGCGATATCGGCAGCCTGGCGGTGCATGGCACGGTCAATGATCTGGCGGTAGCCGGGGCAACACCGCGCTATCTGTCGCTGAACGCCTTCATCGAGGAAGGCCTGCCGTTGACGCAACTGGATCGCATCGTTGCCAGCCTGGCGCGCGCTGCAAAAATGGCGGGCGTGGTGGTGGCGGCGGGCGATACCAAGGTGGTGCGGCGCGGCGAGGGTGGCGGGCTGTATCTGGCGACTGCAGGCATAGGCGTGCGCACGCCGGGGATTGAACTCGGCATGCAAACGATCCAGGCAGGCGATGCGATTCTGGTCTCTGGGCCGGTGGGCGATCACGGTATCGCGGTGATGCTGGCGCGCGAACAGTTTGGACTCAAGGGCGAGCTGGCCTCGGATAGCGCCAGCGTGCTGCCGTTGACCCGGGCAGTGCTGGGTTTGCCCGGTCTGCGCTTCATGCGCGACCCCACGCGCGGCGGGTTGGCCACTGTGGCGCATGAAATCAGCCGCGCGACCGGGCTGCAAGCCGGCCTGCAGCAGGCTGCCATCCCGGTGCGCGATCAGGTGTCGGCGGTATGCGAAATGCTGGGCTACGATCCCTATTATCTTGCCTGCGAAGGGCGGGTGGTGGCGGTTGTGGCACAGGCCGATGCCGCAGCAGCACTCGCTGCCTGGCGTGCGCTGCCCGATGGGCAGGATGCGGCACTGATCGGCCATATGCAACCCGGCCGCGCGCAGGTGGTGTTGCATACGCCTCTGGGCGGGACGCGCATTCTGGATGAACTGGAAGACGACCCGTTGCCGAGGATTTGTTGACGATGTCCGGAATGGATAAGAGGGACGTGATGGCGCAGGACCGCTGGGATATTTTTTGCACTGTGGTGGACAACTACGGCGACATCGGCGTGGCCTGGCGTCTGGCGCGGCAGCTGGCCGCCGAGCATGGCCTGAATGTGCGCCTGTGGGTGGACGACCTCGCCAGTTTTCAGCATCTGTGCCCCGCGATTGACCCGAATCTGTCCGAACAAAGCGTGGACGGCGTGAGCGTGCGGCGCTGGGATAAGCCATTCCCCGATGCCACACCCGCCGCTGTCGTCATC
>NZ_BGOW01000033.1:70098-117866 GCF_003851125.1 Sulfuriferula multivorans
AGCCTTCGGTTGCGAACTGCCGCAAAACTACCTGACGGCAATGGCCGCGATGCAGCCCAAACCGGTCTGGGTCAACCTGGAATATCTCAGCGCCGAAGATTGGGTTGAGGGCTGTCATGGGCTGCCTTCGCCGCATCCCAGATTGCCGCTCACCCAACATTTCTATTTCCCGGGGTTTACTGCCCATACCGGTGGTCTGTTACACGAAGCCGGGCTCACCGAGCGGCGCACGAGCTTTCAGCGCAACCCGGCGGCGCAGGCCGATTTGTGGGCGTCGCTGGGCGTTAAACCCGCGCCTGATGCGCTACGGGTGTCGCTGTTCGGCTATGAAAATCCGGCCGTGGCGGAATTGCTCGAGGCCTGGGCAGAAGGCGAGCAGCCGGTGCTGTGCCTGCTGCCTGAAAGCAAGCTGCTGCCGCAGGTTGCCGCATTCTTCGGCGCAACCGGGTTGATTCCCGGCGATCAGCGCCAACGCGGCAAGCTGATCCTGCACGCGCTGCCATTTTTGCCGCAAGCACGCTACGACGAATTGCTGTGGGCGTGCGATCTCAATTTCGTGCGCGGCGAAGATTCGCTGGTGCGCGCACTATGGGCGGCACGGCCATTGGTCTGGCACATCTATCCGCAACAGGACGATGCGCACCGGACAAAACTGGATGCCTTTCTGGCACGCTATGGCGCAGGCTTGTCTCCCCAGGCCGCCACGGCCTTGCAGGATTTTTGGCATGCCTGGAATGCAGGCAAGGGAGCGGGGCAGGCCTGGGTGGATTACCGGCGACATCAGGCCGAGTTCGATACCCACGCGCGCAACTGGGTTGATGGTCTGTTGAAAAACGGGGATTTGGCCGCACATCTGGTGCAGCTTTGTCAAAGTAAGTTAAAATGATCGGCTAGATTAGCGCTCACCCCCAATTTATTCAGCAGGATACAGCATGAAAACAGCACAGGAAGTCCGCGCAGGCAACGTGATTATGGTCGGTACCGACCCCATGGTCGTGCTCAAGGCCGAGTTCAGCAAATCCGGCCGCAACTCGTCCGTCGTCAAAATGAAGATGAAGAATCTGCTTACCGGTTCGGCCTCCGAGACCGTGTATAAAGCCGACGAAAAATTCGAACAGGTCGTGCTCGACCGCAAGGAGTGCACCTATTCCTACTTCGCCGATCCGCTTTACGTGTTCATGGACACCGAGTTCAACCAGTATGAAGTCGAAGTCGAAAACATGGGCGACGCGCTCAACTACCTCGAAGACGGCATGAACCTGGAAGTGATTTTCTACAACGGCAAAGCCATTTCTGTCGACATGCCCACCACGGTGGTGCGCGAAGTGACCTACACTGAGCCTGCCGTGCGTGGCGATACCTCGGGCAAGGTGTTGAAGCCTGCCAAGATCACCACCGGGTTTGAATTACCGGTGGCGGCGTTTGTTGAGATCGGCGACAAGATAGAGATTGATACGCGGACTGGAGAATTCAAGCGACGTATTGCTGCTTGAGTTTGTAAATTTGGTTGATAAAAAGGCAGCTTGGGCTGCCTTTTTTTGTGGCTGAATGTAGTCAAAAGATAAAATGAATTGGCAATTATATACTTGGCTGGACAGTTATTAACTGTAGCAATTGCTCATTAAGTTTTCGTAACTTGCGTTACTCGAATCCGTTACGTTAATTCGTTACTTCTAAGTTGACACGTAAACTGTTATTCGTTACTATTGCCAGTAATCAATGTTGCGTGAGGTAAGTATCGTGGTGGAAATTAAGACAGTAGCGGAGCAATCGCCTGACCCAAAGATTGGTAAGCCAAAACCAAGATCAGGGGTGTCCTTCCCATATTACAACCTCCAACTTTCTATTGATGCAGCAAAAATTGTTCATGAAAAAGGTGGTGGCGCGTGTACGCGTGAGCAATTAGCCAGCTATCTGGGATACTCCGCCGTAAAAAATGGTGGATTTCTTTCCCGTGTATCTGCTGCCAGAATGTTCGGTTTAATTGAGCAAGAGGGAGACACTATCCGCGTAACAGAGCGGGGTCAGAAAATTTTGTCGCCAGTAATTGAGAGCGAGCGCGAACAGGCTCTTATTGATTCGTTTATGAGCGTAGAACTCTTTAATAAATTCTATGAACAATTTAAAGGCAATACGCTACCTGCAGAAACTGGAATCAAAAATCTCTTTCTAACACAGTACAAAGTCGTACATGATCGTATTGCTCCAACAATAAAGATTATGTTTGACTCCGCAGAAACTGCTGGCTATTTCAAAGTGCCGGGGAATCGTTCTAAGATGGTATCGCCGCCTATGTCAAACGGTGGATCTCACGCGCAAACGCCGCCTCCCGCTCCTGCCGGAGAAATGCCTCAGACAAATCCACCTGGAAAGGTAAAACCGGTGGGTGATGACGGCGGCAACTACCATCCATTTATTCAAGGGCTTCTGAAGACTTTGCCGCAGCCAGAAACTGAATGGTCTATCGCTGGTAGGGTTAAATGGCTACAAGCGGCTTCAAATATCTTTGGATTGATCTATACGACCAAAGATGGGGAAGATGTTGAATTTATTGAAATTGCGAAAAAGACGTTTTAAAGGTGAAAGCCCCGCTACGGGAAATAGCAGGGCTTTCAATTTACTAACCCACCCGCTTGGAGTGCGGAACAGAAGTAGCGATGGTGCTACTAAGGAGGGCTCGTATATGGCTAAAACCCATATGACCATAATATTCGTATAGCTTTTAAACTTGGCAAAGGTGGTGAGGGGTTACCCTGCCACCTACAGCCAGTCTTGACTAGACTAGTCGTAGTTTACGCTATGGCGTGGCTGTAGGCAATACAAAACGCCCCTCCCAAGCCTTTTGGAGGACGTATGTACTACACTCGCCTCAAGAGCGTCTTTGTACGGCAATACACTCGTTTCCGCTTTGGGAAAGAGGAAAACGTATGCCAGCATTGGCGCTCTCATCCGGGCCAGTTAAGCTTGTTTAGCTAATTGGCCTTAGCCGCGCCCTTCTTTTTTATGGGGGGTGCGGCTTCTTCCAAAAGATGGGGTCAAGCAAAAGATGAGCACAAATTCTGATCGGGTCTAGCTATGTAGCATTTCGCTAGCATGGACAGGCCGGGTATTGCCCGGCGGCAAGTCACTTTCTCTTGTTTGCCCAAGAGAACGTAACCAAAGAGAAGGGCACCCCACTGCACCGGTCCTTCGGACTGCCCTCGATTTGCCGCTAAAGCCGGGCGGCTGCGGAACTCGCGCTGCGCGCTCAGACAGTCCTCGCCGACTACTCCCGGCTTTAGCGACAAATCGAGGCGGTGCAGAAGGGGAAAGCGCGTCACGAGTATCGTCTGTGTCGAGAAACCGAAGCGCCGATACGAGTTTTCTCTGCAAAGTGTTGGGGTCGTCTAGAACGGAAACTCGCCTGATCCGTTTTTAGCCTGACACCAAGAGCTGCTGCAAAAGTGAATGGGGCTTGCGTGATGAATGCCATATTGAAGTCAGTCTGAGGCAGATTTGCTTAAACTCGCCTATCAATCATGCCGTTTGCCCTAGGCTACTTTTTGTCTTTGGTAGGCCGCGAATTGGTTTCTTGGCAGCCACGGTGTATAAAGAAAACCAAGCTGGTTGTCGAGTTTATATAAGGAGTCTGGATCATGCGTATTTCATCGGTATTGCCTGGCATCTTCGCTGCCCTGTTGTTCGTTCCGCTTGCCGCACCGGCAGCCTCGGACAAAGCGTATGTCAAGATCACCTCCCCGCGTCCTGGCGCCAAGCTGGATGCCATGGCCCAGACCAAGCTGGTTTACGAGGCCGTTCCCGGACCGCGCGGCGACCATGTCCATGTCTATGTGGATAACAAGGAAGTCGGGATACTGCGCCAGCTTAAGGGTAGCTACACACTTGAAACGCTCTCACCCGGAACCCGCAACATCTGCGTCAAGGTGGTGAACAAGGCCCACGTGCCCATCGGGGTGGAGCAATGCGTCAAGGTTACCGTGGAGTAGGATGTGGATCTCCAGAACCTCGCCTATGCCCTGACCCAGGTCATCCACAATTTTGGCGCGGTTGCAGTGGTGGGTGGCGCGGCTACGGCTCTTTGGCTGACGCCACGGCAACCCGTGCTGGAACGCTCTCTGGCATGGCTGGTGGCGCTGGCGTGGGCAGCCCAGATCATCAGCGGCGTGAGCTTGGGCGCCATCAGCTATTACTATTACGGGCGCTTCCCAGATATCAGCGGAATTGCCACCGCCGCACTGGCGATCAAAATTACCAGCGCCGTCATCGGTTTCATTCTGGCCGCGCTTTACTTGTCGCGCGCGGTCCGCTGGCCTGACGCAACCTGCCGGCGGATATGGCAGGTGCTAACCGGGCTGGGCGTCATCGCCCTGACAGCGGCGGCGTTTTTGCGCTGGTTTTCGTAGCTAGCAAAAATTCGGGGTCGAGTTTGGCTATGCAGCATTTTGCCAGCATGGCCGGCCGGGGGTTGCCCGGCGGCAAGTTACTTTCTCTTGCTTGCCCAAGAGAACGTAACCAAAGAGAAGGGCACCCCACTGCACCGGTCCTTCGGACTGCCCTCGATTTGCCGCTAAAGCCGGGCGGCTGCGGAACTCGCGCTGCGCGCTCAGACAGTCCTCGCCGGCTACCCCCGGCTTTAGCGGCAAATCGAGGCGGTGCAGAAGGGGAAAGTGCGTCGCGAGTGTTGTCTGTGTCGAGAAATAGAAGCCCTGATACGGGTTTTCTCTGTGCCCTCTGTGTTCTCTGTGGCTAGAATTGTTTTTCTACATCAGGTCGTGATTGCTGACCATTTATGCATCAAACAAAGCCAATTTCTCAGCCTGATCAGTGCGTTCCCAGGTGAACTCCGGTTCGGATCTTCCGAAATGCCCATAGGCCGCAGTCTGCCGGTAGATGGGTCGGCGTAAATCTAGGCTGTCGATGATGCCACGCGGGGTGAGCTCAAAGCTATTGCGCACCATGCTTTCCAGCTTTTCATCGGGCACGGCGCCGGTGCCATAGGTTTCAATCAGCAGGGAGACCGGTTCGGCCACGCCGATGGCATACGCCAACTGCACCAGACAACGCCTGGCATAGCCCGCCGCGACGAGGTTTTTGGCGATGTAGCGGGCCATGTATGCCGCCGAGCGATCGACCTTGGTGGGGTCTTTGCCTGAAAATGCGCCGCCGCCGTGAGGGCAGGAGCCGCCATAGGTATCGACGATGATCTTGCGGCCGGTGAGGCCGGTGTCGCCATTCGGGCCGCCAATCTCGAACGGGCCAGCGGGATTGACCCATAGTTTGAAACTTGGTGAGCGCAGTTCCATCGGCACCAGCGGGTCGATGATTTCGCGCGTAATTTCCTGCGTGACCCAGGCAGGGTCGAGATCGCGCTCGATCTGGGTGGAGATGACGACGTTCTCGATACCCGCCACGCGCTGGCCTTCATAGGCGACGGTCACCTGGCTTTTTGCATCAGGACGCAACCAGGGCAGGGCTCCGGATTTGCGCAGTTCGGCTTGCTGCTTCACCAGACGATGGGCGAGCCAGATCGGGTAGGGCATCAGGTCGGGGGTTTCGTCGCAGGCATAACCGAACATCAGCCCCTGGTCGCCCGCGCCGATGTCGCCACCCGCCAGCGTGATGCCTTTATGAATCTGGATCGACTGGTGATTGAAGCGCACCTGCACTTCGCAGGTGTTGGGGTCGATGCCGGTTTCGGCATCGCGATAGCCGATGTCGCGCAGCACTTGGCGGGCGATTTCTTCGGCGCGATTTTGAATCTCGCTGAACAGTTCCTTGCGGACGGTTTTGAATTCGCCTGCAATCACCACCAGGTTATCGGCCACGAAGGTTTCACAGGCCACTTTGGCCTCGGGTTCTTCGGCCAGGAAGGCATCCAGTATGGCGTCGGAAATCTGATCGGCGATCTTGTCCGGATGGCCTTCAGCAACGGATTCGGAGGTAAACAGATGGCGCCGGTTATTCATGGTTGATTTCCTTTGGTTGCGTATTAATCGTGAAAAAATCTTTAGCCACAGGACACAGAGAACACAGAGGTAATGAAGGTCGCAGGGATGGGCAACTCTTCGTTGTTTAACATTCAAAAATTAGCTGAAACTCGTTTCATCTCTGTGCTTCTCTGTGTCCTGTGGCGAGCCTTCGGTTTTGTGAATCCCGGCGTTCAACGAACTGCGAGGCGCCAGAGCGATGTCAGCTCAGCTGCGCGCGCCGCATGCAGCGGGTCGGTTTCGTCGGTGCTGCGGGGATGGGTCGGTTTCACATCCGTGCGTCCCAAGACCTTCAAGCCGGCTGTATCGATCATTGCCAGCAAGGCTTCCCGCGAACGCAATCCCAGATGTTCGGCCAGGTCCGACAGGATCAGCCAGCCTTCGCCTTCAGGCTCCAGATGCGCGGCCAGGCCATCCAGAAAGCCCCGCAGCATGCGGCTGTCCGGGTCGTAAATCGCATGTTCGATCGGCGAGTTTGCGCGTGCGGGCAGCCATGGCGGGTTGCAGAGGATGAGCGGTGCGCGTCCTTCCGGAAAAAGATTTGCCTGAACAATGTCCACCTGTCCCTTCAGTCCGAGCCGGTCGATATTCTCGCGCGCGCAGGCCAACGCGCGCGGATCCTGATCCGTGGCGACGACGTGCTTGACGCCTCTGCGTGCCAGCAGCGCAGCCAGCACACCCGTTCCCGTACCAATGTCGAAAGCCAGTTCCAGTGACGGCAAGGCTGCCTTGGCTACCAGCTCGATGTATTCGCCCCGCACCGGGGAAAACACAGCGTAGTGGGGGTGAATGCGAGCGCCGAGCGCGGGGATTTCAACACCTTTTTTGCGCCACTCGTGGGCGCCGATCATGCCGAGCAACTCGCGCAGCGACACCACCGAGGGCACCTCGCCCGCACCATATGCTTCGGTGCAGGCTTGCCGCACATCGGGTGCGCGCCGCAAGTGAATGCCGTAATCAGCATCCAACGGCAGCAACAGCATACCCAGTGTGCGGGCACGATGGGACTGGAACTGGCGATGGAAATTGAATGCCTCGGTTGGCGACGTAGCGGGCTTGCGCGGTTTACGGTCGATGCGGCGCGCCATGGCCTGCTGCAGCTGGCGCGCATTCTGGAAATCTCCGCGCCACAGCAGCGCGGTGCCCTCGCTGGCCAGGCGGTAGGCGACATCAGCGGACATCTGGTCATCGGCGACAATCACGCGCTTGGGTGGCGCTGTACCGCTCTCCGAACGCCAGCGGGCGGATTGCTGCACGTCTGCTTCTGTCCAGTTCACCACCGGATTGTCATTCACGCTGTTTTCGTTCATTGCCGTTTGCGGTCCCTGTTTGGTCATGTGCTTAATGGCGGTGACGGTGATGCATATCCGGAAAATGATGATGGCTATGCGTAATGGGTGCATGCACATGTTCGTGGGTATGTGCTTCGTGGCCGTCCCAGGGGAAATCGTGGGAATGCTGATGGTGTTCGTCGTGGATGTGGCGATGCGCATGCTTCATCGGTTCATGAGTATGGCTATGTTCGTGGCGCTCGCTAAAATGTAGCCACACACCGATACCCATCAACACTGTGGCAGGCCAGAACAGCACGCCCGGCGTTTCGCCCAGCAAAGGCAGCGCCAAAGCTGCTCCGGCAAACGGTGCGATCGAAAAATAAGCCGCGGTGCGCGCGCTGCCCAGATTGCGCAAAGCCAATACGAACAACACCAGGCTGATGCCGTAGCCAAATAAACCCAGTACACCCGCGGCGGCGATGACGCCAGCTGTCGGTAATTGACCCCCGATAGCAATGCCCAGAGACAGATTGGTGATGCCGGCGACCAGTCCTTTGATCATGGCGATCTGGGAGGCATCGCTGGCCGAAATCTTGCGCGTAAGATTGTTGTCGATTGCCCAGAACAGGCAAGCACCGATGATCGCCAGTACCCCCCACGCCACGCCGAATATGGGCACCTGCTGCCATGACAGGAGTGCGCCAGCCGTCACGATCAGCAGCATGCCGAGAGCAATGCGCCGGTCGAAGTTCTCGTGGAATACAAACCAGGCCAGCAACGCTGTGAGCACGCCTTCCAGATTCAACAGCAAAGAAGCGGTCGAGCCCTGGGTGAATTGCAATCCCCACATCAACAAGGCCGGCGCGAGGATGCCACCTGCCAGTACTGCGCCAGCCAGCCAGGGGAAGTCTTGCCGAAGCAGGGGAGTGGCGTCGGCCGGTTTGCCTGACAATCGGCGCAACCCGCGCCACGCCGCCAGACCCAGTCCGCTACCCAGATAGAGCAGGCCGGCCAGAATCAGCGGAGAAGTGGCGCCTGTCAGAGCTTTGGCCATGGGCGTGCTGATGCCGAATAAAATGGCGGCGGCCAATGCCTGGATGATGCCTTTATGCATGGTGATTCTCAGTGTGCGAAATTTGGCGATCGGTTAGCTGGATCTAGCGTACTACTGACCTGCCATGATTACTAACGTTGCTCACCATCGGCTTTAAAAAACTCTTTCATTAAGAAATCTTCCAGCCCCGCCGTGTCTTTCTTGCGTGCCGACAGCACGACCACACGGTTGAGACGCTGCGATTCCCAATTGAAATCGCCTTGGTAATACTGGCGTATCAGTTCGATCATCCTGCGGACGATGGCGCGTTCTATATCACCGTTGAGCCCGGCGTCGACATTAATGACCTGCTTTTGAAAATTGCTTGAGTCGGTGGTCCAGCCGCGGAAAGAAAACTGGGCAGTGCGCACGCCCATGCTGAGGATCTGGAATACGCCGTTGGCACCACCTGACGGTCGCAGATTGCGCTCGATATTGGCCGACCTGATTTCGTCCGGAGTGGGAGTGGGGCTGGTGCCGGATTCCGCATTGGCCTGCTCGGCGGCTTGACGGCGCGCCCGGACAGCATTGATATAACTTGCCATATCGGTAGGCGGCGCAGTAGATGGCGCTGTGGTGTCCGGCACGGGGGGCACGGCATGGGTGTCCAGCGCTGATTTTGGTGCTGTCATGACAGGTGTAGGCACGGTCTCATGGCGAGGGCTGACACGGGTGCGCGGTTTGGGTTGGCTGATGTGCTGCCGGGGCTGGGGCTTGGGCCGCACAATGGGCTTTTTAGTCGGGGGCACAGGCTCAGGATTTGAATGTTTCGGAACGACTTTGGTGCTCTCCCGGGGCGATAACTGCACTACCAGCGGCCCTTGCATGTTTTTATCGGAAGGCGACTCGATCCGCACAGGCACCTGCTTTAATGTAAACAGCAGTATCGCGTGCAAGAGCAGGGATGCAATGACAGCAATGAGCGTGTTGCGGCTGATGTGGATTTCCCAATATCGCGCTTTGGGAGGTGGAATTTCCCATGCGAATACCAGCTCTCCAGCCTGATCTGAAGGCGAGGTTTTCTGGGGGTTTGCACTCACCCGTTTACGGCTCAATTCCTGCCACCCATTGCACTGCGGAGTAAGAACTGCCGGTAAAGTAGCCTGGATGTATTGTCGTTGCGATGCATGCACGCGTGAGCGCTTTGGAGCGCATTCAAATTATTGTCGAGAGTTGACCGGCCGAACTGGTTCAGAGCCTTTTTCGCCGTCATGGTTCCATAGCAAGGAAAGCGATAGCCAAGCGTCCGGTTATGCATATTGCCCCGCCACCCAGCCAGACGACCATGCCCACTGGAAATTATAGCCGCCCAGCCAACCCGTTACATCGACCACCTCGCCGATGAAATAGAGCCCCGATATGGTTTTGGTTTCCATGGTTTTGGATGACAGGGCATTGGTATCCACACCACCCAGCGTGACTTCGGCTTTGGCGTAACCGAGTGTACCGGCAGGCATGAGTGTCCAGCTTTTCAGTGTTGAAATCATGCTATCAAGATCGCGCCTGGAATGCTCTGCCAACGGTTTGGTCCAGTTGTGCAGCGCACACCATTCCTGGGCAAAGCGTTTGGGTAAATGTTCGGCAAGCAGGCTGGCGAGCGTGATCTTGCTGTGGCGGTGTGGTGCGATCCAGTCGGCGGCATTTACGCCGGGTAGAAGGTCGATGACGATGGGCCGTTTTTTTCCGCCGCCGTATTCCTGCATCTGCCAGTAGCTGGAAATTTGCAGGATCGCCGGTCCTGACAGACCGCGATGGGTAATCAGCATTCCTTCACGGAATTCGCGCGGTTGATCTTCACAATGAGTGGCAACATCCAGCGATGCGCCGGCCAATGCCTCCAATGGCGCAAGCGTTTCCGTTGCCAATGCCAGTGGCACCAGTGCAGGTTTGGGTGCGATGACTGGCAGCTTGAATTGCTCTGCTACCTTGTAGCCGAACGGCGTGGCGCCCAGTTTTGGTATCGCCAGTCCGCCGCTGGCGATCACCAGCGACTGGCAGCGCAACGTGCCGTGATCTGTCATGAGTTCAAAACGCAGGCCGTTGTCGTCAATCTGTTCGATGCTGTGCACGCTGCACGGCTGCGCCCATTGCACACCACCGGCGTCGCATTCGGCGCGCAGCATATCGATAATCTGGCGCGCGGAATCATCGCAAAACAGTTGCCCCGACGTTTTCTCGTGATAGGCGATGCGGTAGCGTTGCACCAGCTTGATGAAGTCGAACTGCGAATAGCGGGCGAGGGCAGAGCGCGCAAAATGCGGATTCTGCGACAGGAAGTTTTCTGCGCTGATGTTGCGATTGGTGAAATTGCAGCGCCCGCCGCCGGAAATGCGGATGCGCTCGCCGATTTTGGCGGCATGATCGATCAGCAGCACGCGCCGGCCGCGCTGCCCGGCTTGGGCGGCGCACATCATGCCCGCCGCGCCGGCGCCGATGACGATGACGTCATAATCCGTGGGATTCATCAGGGAAAATCTTTTGCCACGGAGAACATCGAGTTCACACAGGAAAACCGGACACACGCTCTCTGTGCCCGCTGTGTCCTCCGTGGCTGGATGTTGAAGTTCAATAAATTTCCCGTGTTTCCAGGAATCTGACGTCCGGGAAGCGTTCCTGCGTCATGGTCAGGTTGACCCGGTTGGGCGCCAGGTAAACGTACTGATTTGCGCCGTCCAGGGCGACGTTGAAACCGTATTTATCCACCAGTTGCTTGAGGTCGGCTTCGGAGCCGCGCAGCCAGCGGGCGGTGGCGTATTCGCATCCTTCGAACAGCACGTCCACGCCGTATTCGAATTCCAGCCGATGCGCTACCACGTCGAATTGCAGGGTGCCGACCGCACCCAGAATCAGGTCATTGGAGGAAATCGGCCGAAACAATTGCGTGGCGCCTTCTTCAGCCAGCTGCTGCAAGCCTTTCTGCAGCTGCTTCATTTTCAGCGGATTTTTGATGCGTGCCTTGCGGAAAAACTCCGGCGCGAACGAGGGTATCCCGGTGAACTTGAGGTTTTCGGTTTCGCTGAAAGTATCACCCAGGCGGATGGTGCCGTGGTTGGGAATACCGATGATGTCGCCGGCATACGCCTCATCTGCAGTATTGCGATCTTGCGCCATGAAGGTGATGGCATTGTTCACCGCCATGAACTTGCCGCTGGAGACCTGCTTGATTTTCATGCCGCGGTCGAAGCGTCCGGAACACACGCGCAGAAAGGCGATGCGGTCGCGGTGCTTGGGGTCCATATTGGCCTGGATCTTGAACACGAAGCCGGAAAACTTGGGTTCGCTGGGTTGTACCAGGCGGGTTTCAGTGGCGCGCGGTTGAGGCGGCGGCGACAAGTCTACGATCGCGTCCAGCATCATCTGCACGCCGAAATTGTTGACTGCAGAACCGAACAGCACCGGGGTCTGTTTGCCGGCGTGATAGGCGGTTGAGTCGAAGGTGTGCGATGCACCGCGTACCAGTTCCACTTCCATGCGCAGCTCTTCGGACTGGTCGCGACCGATGAACTCATCCAGGCGCGGGTTGTCCAGACCTTTGATGATCTCGCTGGTGCCCTTGTCGGCATGCGGATCGAATACCAGTACCGTGTCGTCGTAGAGGTGATAGACGCCGCGGAAACGTTTGCCCATGCTGATTGGCCAGGTCATCGGAGCGCATTGCATGCCCAGTACCGATTCGATTTCGTCGAGCAGCTCGATGGGTGGGCGGCCCTCGCGGTCGAGCTTGTTGATGAAGGTGATGATGGGCGTGTCGCGCATACGGCACACGTTGAGCAACTTGATGGTCTGCGCTTCGACACCGTTGACCGAGTCGATCACCATCACCGCCGAGTCCACGGCGGTGAGCGTGCGGTAGGTATCTTCGGAAAAATCCTCGTGGCCGGGCGTGTCCAGCAGATTGATGATGTGTTCCCGGTAGGGAAACTGCATGACCGAGGAGGTGACTGAAATGCCGCGCTGTTTTTCCAGTTCCATCCAGTCCGAAGTGGCGTGGCGGCTGGCCTTGCGCGCGCGCACTTCGCCCGCGACCTGGATCGCGCCGCCGAACCACAGCAGTTTTTCGGTCAGCGTGGTTTTACCTGCGTCCGGGTGGGAAATAATGGCAAAGGTGCGTCGACGCTGGATTTCGGAGTCAAAGATGGTCATTTTCGGTAACAAAGGAGATGCCGGCTAACCCGGCATTATACAAGAGCGGCCTTGATGATTCCGTATATGGATTGCTGAAATGAGCGGACTGAATTTTTATTGAGAGGCGCAGTACAATGCAACAATCAAACTACGTAACAAGAACCCGAAAATATATGAATGCGAGTAATCCAACATCGGTACTTTTTGTCTGTATGGGCAATATCTGTCGTTCACCCATGGCGGAAGGCGCTTTCGCTAAAACGGTACAAAACGCTGGACTGGGGACGCAAATTTTGATTGATTCAGCGGGTACCCACGATTATCACGTGGGTGATGCGCCGGATCTTCGTGCCCAGCGCACTGCGCTAAGCCACGGCTATGATATCAGTGGGTTGCGTGGCAGGCAGGTGCAGGATAGCGATTTCGAGCGTTTCGACTATATCCTGGCTATGGATAAACAGAATCTGAACAACCTCACGCGGCGTGCCAATGCCCGGCACCACCACAAAATTCGGTTGCTATTGAGTTTCAGCCGGCGATTCCCCAATCTGGATGTGCCCGATCCCTACTATGGTAGCCAACAGGGGTTTGATCAGACGCTGGATATGGTCGAAGATGCCGCCCAAGGTTTGCTCAAAGCAATCATGGAGAAACAGGGTGCCCAGTCAGCCTGACGTGGATTAGGCCTGAACTTTGGCAGGAACTGACAGACTCTTGCCGGAGTTGCTTTCGAGTGGATATGTAGTCTCAGGGTAACTGCCGACTCTCAGCGCTTTCTGCGTGACGTGAAAGCGGAGAGGAAGGGCCAAAAAAAACAGGAGATGACCAAATCGGCCATCTCCTGTTTTAGTATTGACTACCTTACCGCTTATTTATTTTATTGCCGTGTTTCTATCTGTTGCAGAGGCGCTTCCTGAGCAGGCTGTTGTTGCATTGAGGCGCGTCTTGCCGGGCGCATCTTGGGAGCCGGATTGCCCGATTCATTGGCGCTTTCCGCAGGAGCCGTGACGGAATTCTTTGTTTCCACCTGCATCAGTTCCACCGGTATGTCAGCAACCATTGCCAGCGGCTCACGACGTCTGCGCGGCGCTTGTTGCGGCGCTTCGGCTACGCTTGCTTCCGCTGGTTTGGATTGCGTTTCAACCTGTTGCAGTTGGGCTGCAGCAGGCGAAGGAGCGAGCATTTCACTGAGCAGCTTTTCCACCGGCATGGTGGCTTTTACTATCTCTGCTTTGGGTACTGCAGGAATAGTTGCGGGAGCCACGGCAACGGTGCCGGTTTCCATCAGTGCCGGGCTGGAAGGCTCGGCAGGCGCAGTGTTGTTCGTGGTCTGAGGCGGTGTTATGGTGGCAGGAACCGGCTCGCTGCGAGGCGTCACGGCCGGCTGCGCCATCATCGCTTCAGCACTTGTTGGTGCTTCTGCGCTATCGGTTTGGGTGCTAACCGTGCCGGCCGCTGGAGCAGCTTGATCCTGTTCCGGGCGACGCTCGCGTCGTCCGCCACGGCGACCGCGACGGCTGCGGGTTTCACCATTTCCGGTTTCAGGTATTGCAGTCCCTTGAGGCGGGGTAGCGGCTTCGGCAACGACATTTGCAACCGCTTCCTCACCGGCAGGTTTCGGCGTACGCGGCTGTTGCTGGCGAGGTTTGCGGGTTTGCTCGGGCTTTTGAGCGCCGTCTGCCGGTGTGGCAGGCCGTTCGGCTGCCTGACGTTCCGGGCGCGGTGTGCGCTCGGGACGTGGTGTGCGTTCAGTACGTTCGGCACGGGGAGCGCGTTCCTGTCCTTCGACTGCGGGGCGTTGCGGGCGCTCGGCGCGTTCACTGCGCTGACGTCCACGTCCACGCGTTTCGCGTGGCTCGCGTACGGGTTCGGCAGGTTGTTGGGCTACGACGGGCTGAGCCGGCTTTTCTTCACCGATTCTTTGCAACCAGCCGAAGATGCGCCCAATCAGGCCAGATTTGGATTCGGCCTGAGCAGGAACCGGTGCTGGCAGTTTTTCTTCAACGATGGGGGCAGGCTGTGCCGGGGTGATACCGCGCACGGCGGGCACTTGTGGCGCAGGCTTGTTTTCCTTGCGCGTTTCGGCGGGCGAAGCGTCTTCAATGGCATCCGCCAGTTTATAGCTGGGGATGGTGATGTCGTGCTGGTTGAGTTCGTCATGACGCAGACGCGTGATCTTGTAATGCGGCGTCACCAGATGAATATTGGGGATCAACAGCACATTGACCTTGAGCCGGGATTCAATGGCGAAGATGTCGGAGCGCTTCTCGTTGAGCAGGAAAGTTGCCACATCTACCGGAATCTGTGCATGAATTGCGCCGGTGTTTTCCTTCATTGCATCTTCCTGGATGATGCGCAGGATATGCAGGGCGGTGGATTCAATGCCGCGGATGAAGCCGGTGCCGCTGCAACGCGGGCAGGGCTGGTGGCTGGATTCGCCCAGCGACGGCTGCAGACGCTGGCGCGACAGTTCCATCAGGCCGAATTTGGAAATCTTGCCGAATTGCACGCGCGCACGATCGTAGTGCAGCGAGTCGCGCAGACGGTTTTCCACCTCGCGCTGGTTGCGCTGGCTTTCCATGTCGATGAAATCGATCACGATCAGACCGCCCAGATCGCGCAAGCGCAATTGACGGGCAACTTCTTCAGCGGCTTCCAGGTTGGTGTTGTAGGCGGTCTGTTCGATATCCGCGCCGCGTGTGGAGCGCGCCGAGTTGACGTCCACCGACACCAGCGCTTCGGTATGGTCGATCACGATGGCGCCGCCGGAAGGCAGGGTCACTTCGCGCGAGTAAGCGGACTCGATCTGGTGCTCGATCTGAAAGCGCGAGAACAGCGGCACGTCATCCTTGTATAGCTTGACCTTGTGCACGTTGCCTGGCATGACGTGGCTCATGAACTGCTGTGCCTGCTCGAATACTTCTTCAGTATCGATCAGGATTTCGCCAATGTCAGGCTGGAAATAGTCGCGGATGGCGCGAATTACCAGACTGCTTTCCTGGTAAATCAGGAAAGCGCCTTTCTGGCTGTTGGCAGCGGAATCGATGGCGTTCCAGAGCTGCAGCAGATAGTTCAAGTCCCACTGCAGTTCTTCCACGCCGCGCCCGATACCGGCAGTGCGGGCAATGATGCTCATGCCGGATGGGATTTCCAGTTGCGCCATCACATCGCGCAGTTCGTTGCGCTCTTCACCCTCAATGCGGCGCGATACGCCACCGCCACGGGGATTATTGGGCATCAGTACCAGATAGCGTCCAGCCAGGCTGATGTAGGTCGTCAGCGCAGCGCCTTTATTGCCGCGTTCGTCCTTTTCTACCTGGACGATGATTTCCTGGCCTTCGCGCAGCACATCCTGGATGCGTGCACGTGCCACATCGGCGACGTTGTTCACGAAGCAGGCGCGAGAAACTTCCTTGAATGGCAAAAAACCGTGACGATCAGCGCCATAATCGATAAAGGCAGCCTCGAGGCTGGGCTCGACGCGGGTGACGATACCCTTGTAGATGTTGCTTTTGCGTTGTTCCTTGCTGGCTGATTCAATATCGAGGTCTACGAGTTTTTGACCATCGACAATGGCGACACGGAGTTCCTCGGCCTGTGTCGCATTAAATAACATGCGTTTCATGATGTTTGTTCTCCCGCGCGCGATAGACACGGGACGACAAACCGCCGCGCGGTCTGCGCGGTGTGCGGCACGGGTGATTTAGTCTGGAATTTCAGTCATTTGGACAACCAGGTTAGTCGGGCGTGGCGGTTTATCGTTAGGCAGATGAATCGCTCATCTGCTGGAAATCAAGGGTGCGTTTCGCGCGCTTATGCTTTACCATCGCTACTTTTTAATGCGGCGTCCATGCGCCTCTTGGCGTCTCTGAACGGCTTCGGGTCTCTAAACATGGCGGTGCAAACTAAAGCAGGCGCGATGTATCGGGACATGCATCCGGTGAGCGAAATTAACCGGCTAATTTTGCTTCTGGACGCAGAGTATTCCGTCATTTGCCAGATAAATCCAGCCTGGAAAACGTCACAGATTGCGACAGTAGTATATGCAAAATGAATGATTTACGCAAAGAATCTGTCACATACCTCAAAGTTGACGAATCCGGAGCCGGGCAGCGTGTCGACAACTTTCTGGCGCGCCACCTGAAGGGGGTTCCCAAAAGTCACCTGTACCGTATTTTGCGGAGCGGTGAGGTACGGGTAAACAAGGGGAGGGTGGATGCCGCGCGCAAACTGGAACTGGGGGATGAGATTCGTATTCCGCCCATCCGCGTAGCAGCGCCGCAAATTGTTCGGCCGACAGTTTTGCCTAAAGGCGGTATTCGTCTGGTCGAACGTATTCTTTACCATCACGAGGGCCTGCTGGTACTCGACAAGCCTGCGGGCATGGCAGTACATGGCGGCAGCGGCGTCAGTCTGGGGGTGATCGAGCAATTACGGCTGGAAATGCCGGAGCAGCGCTTTCTCGAACTTGCCCATCGCTTGGACCGGGAAACCTCGGGTGTGCTGATGCTGGCGACCAAACGCAGTGCATTGGTGGCTCTGCACGACATGATGCGCGCCAATCAGATGGACAAACGTTATTTTGCCCTGGTTCTCGGACGCTGGAGCGATGCGCTGCGCCATATCAAACAGCCGTTACACAAATATCTCAATGCCGAGGGCGAGCGGCGCGTACTGGCAAGCGCGGATGGGCAGTCTGCGCATACCGTGTTTCGTCTGCAGCGTAACTGGGCGGACTTCAGTCTGCTGGAAGCCGAACTGAAAACCGGGCGCACGCATCAGATCCGGGTGCATCTGGCCCACGCCGGCTTTCCGATTGCCGGAGATGATAAATACGGGGATTTCCCGCGCAACAAGGTGCTCGCCAAGACCGGGCTCAAGCGCATGTTTTTGCATGCGCACCGGGTCAGTATCAAACATCCCCTCAGCGGCGAGATGTTGGTCCTGGAAGCGCCACTACCCGCTGAACTGAGCAATTTTCTGGCACAACTAGACCGTGAAGCATGAATACAAGACGTTTTGATTTGCTGATATTCGACTGGGATGGCACGCTGATGGATTCAACCGGAGCCATTGCCGAGTCGATCCAGCTAGCCTGTGCCGACTTGGGATTGCGTGTACCGCAGACAGACGAGGCCCGGCAAATTATCGGCCTGGGGTTGGCTGAGGCGCTCCAAACCCTGCTGCCGGATCTGACACCTTCTGACTATCCGCGTCTGGTGGAGCGTTATCGGCACCATTTTCTCGGGCAGGATCACACCTTGCCGCTATTTGCAGGCGTGGCGGAAACCATTGCTTCGTTGCATGCGGCAGACTATTGGCTGGCGGTAGCGACCGGAAAAAGCCGTAAGGGGCTGGAGCGCGCTTTTGATCAAAGCGGTTTGCGCAAGTTTTTTCATGCTTCGCGCTGTGCGGATGAAGGCTATTCCAAACCGCACCCCGGCATGGTGCTGGAGTTGATGGATTGTTGCGGCGTCGACGCAGAGCGGACGTTGATGATTGGGGATACCAGCCATGATTTGCAAATGGCGATCAACGCCGGGGTGGCGAGCGTAGGGGTAGCATATGGTGCGCATTCGGTAGCATCCCTGCAAGCGTGTCAGCCGCTATATATTGCCGAAGATTTCAAAGGTTTGGTGGCATGGCTGGACAACAACGCCTGATTTGCGCCAGTTCAGCATTGACCGATGCCGGACAAGGTATCCGGTTTGAGCTGCAATATCTGGGTCAGACAACCCCTGCTTTTGCGATCCGCTATCGAGGCGGGGTGTATGCATATCTCAATCGCTGTGCCCATATTCCTGTCGAGTTGGACTGGCAGGAGGGGGCGTTTTTTGATCTCTCCGGGTTATACTTGCTATGTTCTACACACGGTGCAATGTATTCGCCGGAAACTGGGCAATGCATGGGTGGACGTTGCGCCGGCAAAGGGCTGGTTGCGCTTGCTGTGCAGGAATATGACGGTCATGTCTATTTAATTGAGGAAACAAATCATGTCTGAACCGGAAAAGACCGGGAACTGGGAGCGTGAAGTGCTGGAAAAATTGGCACTCGCTGCAGTCAAGGAACAGCGTACAGCTCGCCACTGGAGCATATTTTTCAAGCTGTTGGGGTTTTCCTTTTTATTCATCCTGCTGTTTCTGGGATTGGGCTGGATAGGTGATCGCGGTATCCCCATCCCCGGCAAGCATACTGCGGTGGTAGAACTGACGGGCACCATCGCTGCAGACCAGACCAGCGCCGACCAGATCACCAAGGGACTGGAAGCAGCCTTTGAGGACGTCAACACAAAGGGCGTCATTCTGCGCATTAACAGTCCGGGAGGGAGTCCTGTACAGGCGGGGCAGATTTATGACGATATCAAACGACTGCGCGCAAAATATCCCAATATTCCGCTGTACGCTGTGGTCGACGACATCTGCGCTTCCGGCGCCTATTATGTTGCAGCCGCTGCAGACAAAATCTATGTGGACAAGGCCAGTATTGTCGGGTCGATCGGTGTGCTGATGGATGGTTTCGGCTTTACCGGCACGATGCAGAAGCTGGGGGTGGAACGCCGCTTGCTGACTGCGGGTGTAAACAAAGGCTTTCTTGATCCGTTTTCCCCTGAAAACCCACAACAAGTAGCTTATGCACAGACCATGCTGGAGGAAATTCACCAGCAATTTATCAAGGCTGTGCGTGATGGGCGGGGCAGCCGCCTGAAAGAAACGCCAGATATGTTCAGTGGCCTGGTGTGGAGTGGCCAGAAAAGTATCGAGTTGGGCTTGACCGATGCGCTGGGCAGTACTGACTATGTTGCGCGCAACGTAATTAAGGCCAAGGATATCGTCGATTTTACACCGCAGGAAGGCTTTGCCAATCGTTTCGCCAAGCGCTTTGGCGTGGCCATGGGCAAGAGCATGAATCCCCTGGCATGGTCGGGTAGTGTATTGCGTTGATACCCCGCGATGTCTATCAGCCAATTGCATGTGTCCAGCACGAGCGGCTGGAATTTGCTGTACTGCGACGGATTCCTTTATGGCTCCGCTACCTGGTGGAGGATGGCCGGGAGCACGAAGCATTGGTCATGCCGACGTGCAAACCCGGCAATCAGGTGAATGGTTAATGTTGCGTTACGCTGACGGCAGTAGCGGTGAATTGCGACTTGACCAGCTCCAGCATTTTGAGGAGCGCCCGCCTGCGGGGGTTCCGGATAACATCTGATTCAATAATCTGACTGAAATCGTAAGGCAGCATACCCTTTCCGTGTCCACTCCCGAACAACTTTCCCATTTCCTCGCTGAAGTTGAACGCCGCGCCTATCGACATGCGGCCTATACCGTTCGCGATGATCAGGCGGCGCTGGACATCGTGCAGGATGCCATGCTCAAACTGGCGGAAAAGTACCTTGACCGGCCTGCCGAAGAGTATCCGATGCTTTTTCAGCGTATTTTGCAAAACACCATACGGGATTATTTCCGTCGCCAGAAAGTGCGCAACTTCTGGACCACGGCGATGTCTTTTGTGATGCCTGGCCAAGACGATCATGCTGACGATGGAGATGCAATTGAACACCTGCAGCTGACTTCCGAGTCGGATGATCCAGCCAACCAGGCCGATACAACCCAGAGACTGGCGATTATCCAGGAAGCGCTGGAAAAATTGCCGGCACGTCAACGTGAAGCCTTCCTGCTGCGTTACTGGGAAGAGATGGATACCGCAGAAACTGCGACGATCATGGGTTGTTCCGAAGGTAGCGTGAAAACGCACTGTTCACGGGCCGTCCATGCGCTTTCCAAATACCTGGAAAGCAAGGAAATAACGCTATGAATGAAGAAAATTTCTCAAAAAAAGTGATCCACTGGGTGGATGCGGATATCGACAATATTCGCCCTGAGGTGACTCAACGCCTGCTTCATGCACGCGAGCTTGCTGTCGCTCGTGCGCAGCAGCGTCACGCTACCAGCTTTGGCCTCTCCGGTAACGCCCTGCATCGCGCATCATGGTTTTCTAACCACAGGACAGCCGTTGTCGGCGTGTTACTGGTGATAGTGTTGGCGGCGGTTACCGGAATATGGCAGATAGTTCCCAGACAGCAGGAAGATGATGTTTCCCAGATTGATGCAGCGTTGCTGACTGACGATCTACCTGTGCATGCGTATCTTGATAATAGCTTCGTACAATGGATCAAAAACCCTTCCGAGCAGTAGTTTTTTGCTTGCTATTGGCACTGTCGTCCGTCTGTTTTGCGGGAGGCAAGAACAATGCGACAGAATGGCGCGAACTCACTCCCACACAGCAGCAGATTCTTGCGCCTTTGGTATCTCAATGGGATGGTATGACTGTGTTGCAACGCTCCCGGTTGATTGCGGTCGCTAAACAATATCCCAAAATGACACCCGAGGCGCGCTTGCGATTTCAAAAGCGTATCAAAGCCTGGGCTTTGCTTACTCGTGAACAGCGCGAAGAAGCGCGCGAAAACTATCGCAGGCTAAAGCGTTTGCCGAAAAAGCAACGCGAAGCCATTAAACAGCGTTGGGAAGCAAAACAGCAGACCCATCTGCCGACAGAGCCGACAACACCTGCAAAGCCTGATGTGATGCCGGCTCTGGCATCGCCCATTCAGCCTTCTTGATTGTCTCGCGCCAGGTTAGATGGGCGCCTGCCAGGTGAGCACATCCAGACCCTCCTGCGCCAGCATGCGTATCAGCGCAATCATCGGTAAACCGATCAGCGCATTCGGGTCTTCGCCTTCAAGTTTTTCAATCACCGCAATGCCCAGGCTTTCGATGCGTGCGCTGCCAGCACAGTTGTAGGGCTGATCCTTGCGCAGATAGGCTTCAATTTGCGCATCGCTAAGTTCACGAAAATGGACCGTGGTCGGCACGGACGTTGTGTGCAAGTTGCCGCTGGCGCTGTTATAGAGGGAGAGCGCGGAATGAAACACGACGCTTTTGCCGCACATCAGGCGTAATTGCGCGACTGCTTTTTCGTGAGTGCCGGGTTTGCCGATCTGCTGGCCATCCACCGTAGCAACCTGATCCGAGCCAATAATGAGCGCACGTGGATAGGCCGTCTGCACGGCCTTGGCTTTGAGTTGTGATAGGCGCAATGCAGTCGCCTCGGGCGTCTCATGAAGCAGTGGCGTTTCATCCACCTCGGGTGCAATCACTGCAAACGGTATTTGCAGACGCGACAACAACTCACGTCGATATGGTGATGTGGAGGCCAGCACCAGCGGTAATGAATTCAAGGCGAGTAACTTATTCCGGCTGGATTTCCAGAAGCGCTTGATCAGGGGTGACAGTATCTCCCTTGGTCACGTACAGGGCTATTACGGTGCCTGAAATCGAAGCCTGAATTTCATTTTCCATTTTCATGGCCTCAATCACCAGTACCGGGTCGCCTGCCTTGACCTTCTGACCCGTGGAAACCATTACATCCACGATGTTGCCGGGCATTGCAGTTGTGACATGGCCAACGTGGCTGGGACGCGGACGTCCCCCGCTCGATGCTTTTTTGTTGGTTCCTGAGTCGGATTTGGGTGAGTGACTGCTGCCGCTGGAAGTGACTTCGATTTCGTTCAAGGCCTCAACCAGAACTTCCTCGGTCACGCCGTCTACAGATACATAATATGGGCGCTCTGCCTGCCCGGCGTGGCCGGTGCCAGTAAGCCGGATATGATAGGTTTCGCCGTGCAGAGTAATGCGGAATTCGTCTGCTGCAGAGCGCGTGGTGGATGCGGCGTTTTTGGCCTCAACAGGAAGTAGTGCTTCAGCCGCCAGGGTACCCGCGTTGCGTTCCTGCAGGAACGTGCGCCCAAGATCGGGAAACATGGCATAGGTGAGTGCGTCTTCTTCGGTTCTCGACAAATCCTCGATTTCGCCACGCAGTTTTTCCATTTCGTCCGGGATCAGGTCAGCAGGACGACAGGTAATGACTTCCTGATTGCCGATGGCAAGACTGCGTACCTGCTCGTTGACTTTGCCTGGCGCCTGTCCATATCGACCTTGCAGGTAAGATTTTACTTCGTTGGTGATGGTTTTGTAGCGTCCACCAGTGAGCACATTGATAACAGCCTGGCTGCCAACGATCTGGGAAGTCGGCGTAACCAACGGAGGGTACCCCAGATCTTCGCGTACACGCGGGATCTCCAGGAGTACCTCATCCATGCGATTCAGTGAGCCTTGTTCCTTGAGCTGGTTGGACAGGTTGGAAATCATTCCACCCGGCACCTGGCTGATCAGCACACGCGGATCTACGCCGGTAAAAGTACTTTCAAACTGCCAGTACAGTTTGCGAACTTCGCGGAAATAAGCAGCGATCTCTTCCAGCAAGGCGAGGTTGAGGCCTGTGTCGTATTCAGTGCCGGCCAGTGCCGCAACCATGCTTTCGGTGGTGGGGTGGCTGGCGCCCTCCGAGAAAGCGGAGATGCAGGTATCAATGATGGTTGCGCCGGCTTCGACGGCTTTCAAATGCGCCATGCTGGCCAGGCCAGACGTGGCATGGCTGTGGGTATGAACCGGCAGGTGGGTCGCTTCACGCACGGCCTTGACCAGTTCGAAGGCGACGGTAGGTGTCAATAAACCCGCCATGTCCTTGATCGCAATCGTGTCACAGCCGAGTTCGGCAAGACCTCTGGCCAGTTCGACAAAGTGCGGGATATTGTGCACCGGACTGGTGGTGTAGGAAATTGCACCTTCGGCCTGTTTTCCCGCCTTTTTCACGGCCTCAACCGAAACGCGCATGTTGCGCAGGTCATTCATCGCATCGAATATGCGGAATACGTCCACCCCGTTGTCTGCAGACTTCTGCACAAAGGCGCGCACCACATCGTCGGCATAGTGCCGGTAACCGAGCAGATTCTGCCCGCGCAGCAGCATTTGTATGGGTGTATTGGGCAACGCCTTGCGCAGTTTTTTGAGCCGCTCCCAAGGGTCTTCTCTGAGGAAACGCACGCAGGTGTCAAAAGTGGCGCCGCCCCAGGCTTCCAGCGACCAGAAGCCCACGCTGTCGAGTTTGGCGCAAATGGGCAGCATGTGCTCGGTGCGCATGCGGGTGGCAATGAGGGATTGGGGGCCGTCGCGCAGGACGAGATCGGAAATGAATACTTTTGGCATTGTTCAGTGCAGTCTGTTGGTTGAACGAATTACAATCCGTTATGGGCAGCGATGGCAGCCGAGATAGCTGCCGCGATCATCTCGGGTGGCTGACGTACCGCATAGTTTATCAGTTCAGGGTGTGTATCCACGAACGAGGTGTTAAAACGGCCGCTGCGGAAATCCGGATTTTTCAGGATTTCCAGATAATACGGAATGGTGGTTTTTACCCCGTATACCACCATGTCAGTGAGGGCGCGGCGGCCTCGCTCCATTACGCTTTCCCAGTTCAAATTCCATACGGTGAGTTTAGCGCACATGGAATCATAGTATGGGGGAATGACATAGCCGCTATACATGGCGGCGTCAGTACGCACCCCCGGGCCACCCGGTGCGTAATAACGGGTGATGCGGCCAAAGCTGGGCAGAAAAGCATTTTTAGGATCTTCCGCATTGATCCGGAACTCCATAGCAAAACCGCGGTAATGCACGTCTTCCTGCTTGTACTGGAGCGGGTGTCCGGCAGCGATGCGGATTTGTTCTTGTACGATATCCACACCAGTAATGGCCTCGGTAATCGTGTGTTCAACCTGCAGTCGGGTATTCATTTCCATGAAGTAGAACTGGTTGTCCGAATCCAGCAAAAACTCGACTGTGCCGGCATTGGTGTATCCCACAGCCCGGGCAGCCCGCACCGCGAGCTTGCCAATATATTGACGTTGCGCTTCGGTGAGTTGGGGTGAAGGCGCGATCTCGATGAGTTTCTGGTTGCGGCGCTGAATTGAGCAGTCGCGTTCGAACAGGTGAATGGTATTGCCGTGCGTATCTGCCATGATCTGGACTTCAATGTGCTTGGGGTTCACCACGCATTTTTCCAGAAATATTTCGGGTTTCCCGAAAGCTTTGCCGGCTTCGGACACTACGCGATCATAATTTTTCAACAACTCGGCTTCTGAATCGCAGCGGCGAATGCCTCGGCCGCCGCCGCCATTGGTTGCCTTGAGCATCACGGGGTAGCCAATGCTTTTGGCTAAGGTGCGGGCTTCCTCCACATTTTCCAGATTGTGATCGCTGCCGGGTATGACGGGGATGCCTGCCTTGATCATGGCTTTGCGCGCTTCTATCTTGTCGCCCATCATGCGAATAACTTCTGCCTTTGGGCCGATGAACTTGATCCCGCGGCGTGCGCAGATTTCGGCAATTATCGGATTTTCAGATAGGAAACCATAGCCAGGATGAAGCGCATCGCAACCACTCGCCACAGCAAGATTGACGATATTGTGCGCATTTAGATAACCCTGTACCGGGTCAGAACCGATGTTGTAGGCCTTGTCGGCTTTTTTGACATGGAGCGCATGGCGGTCTGCATCTGTATAGATAGCCACGGAAGTAATATTCAATTCCGAGCATGCTCGTACGATACGAACGGCGATTTCGCCTCGATTGGCTATGAGGATTTTCTTGATCACGCGGCGAAGCCTTATTTTGACAACACAAGACGAAAATTATATCATGCGCGCCTTATGTCGGAACAGACGCACATTGACTGTCTTGCGTTTGCGCGGGGCTCTGGAGTGATGGAAGGCGTCGTTGCGGTGCGTGATTTTACACGTCTATGCGAATCTCTGGCGGACAGTACTGGCGAAATTCATTATCGAATCGAAACGGGTTTAATCGTGTCGGGACGGGCGTTCATGAGACTGGAAGCAAGCGGCAAGCTCCAGTTGCAATGCCAGCGTTGCATGCAGGGTTTTGGTTGGCATCTGGCAGCCAGTAGTCATGTATATATAGCGCGAAATGTGGCAGAACTGGATTTGTGGGATCGTCAGGCCGAAGGCTTGGAAGAGGCGGTGCTTGCAGATGGCCAATTTGACTGGTTTGCGTGGTTGGAGGACGAGATTTTATTGACGCTTCCGGCAGTTCCAGTGCATTCCACCGAAGCGTGCCCGACAGATCAAATCGTACCGCAGGCGTGTAAGCCTAACCCTTTTGCTATGCTGGCAACTTTGAAGCAGCATCAAAAATTGAAATCTTGATTGGAGTACTAAAATGGCAGTTCAGCAGAATAAAAAATCCCCGTCCAAGCGCGGCATGCATCGCTCGCACGACTTCCTGACCAATCCGCCTCTGGCGATTGAACCGACTACTGGCGAAGTCCATTTGCGTCATCACATCAGCCCTAACGGTTTTTATCGTGGGCGTAAAGTGGTGCGTAGCAAGGACGAATAAGTCTTCGCAGAATCCACTCTGTGCAATTTATTTGCGTCACGACGTGTGAGTTGGCTTTCCTGTTGATGTCAATATCAGCACATTCAATGTTGCAACGTTTGGACGCAATCCCCGAATCATGAGAGATGTTACCGTGGCCATCGATGCCATGGGAGGTGACCATGGCCCGCATGTCACCATCCCCGCCGCATTGAAGTGCCTTGCGCGTGATCCGGAACTGAATATTGTTCTGGTAGGCCTGCAGGATGTTGTCGAGGCCGAATTGCGTATGCGGCGCGGTAAAACAAGCTCACGGCTGCGTATCCACCCCGCCACTGAAGTCGTCGCCATGGACGAGTCACCGGCTCTCGCCATGCGCAACAAAAAAGACTCTTCCATGCGCGTCGCGATTGACCTGGTCAAGAGCGGCGAGGCGAACGCCTGCGTGTCAGCCGGAAATACCGGCGCCCTAATGGCCACCGCGCGCTTTGTTCTGAAAATGCTGCCCGGTATTGAACGTCCTGCAATAGCCGCCGAAATGCCCACTGTTAAAGGCCATACTTACGTGCTGGATATGGGAGCAAACGTGGATTGCAGTGCCGAACATTTGCTGCAGTTCGGCATTATGGGTGCCATGCTGGTGTCAGCGCTTGAGCAGAATGAAGCACCCAGTGTGGGGCTGCTCAATGTGGGCGAGGAAGAAATCAAGGGTAACGAAATCGTCAAGCAGGCGGCAGATTTATTGCGTAGTAGTGGTTTGAATTTTTACGGTAATGTGGAAGGAAACGATATTTTCAAAGGCACAACGGATGTCGTGGTCTGCGATGGATTTGTCGGAAATATCGCCCTTAAAAGCTCTGAGGGGCTGGCAAAAATGATCGCAACCATGTTGCGGGAAGAATTCAAGCGCAACATGTTTACGCGTATGGCCGGATTTATCGCCTTGCCGGTGCTGAATGCTTTTAAAAGGCGGGTTGATCCACGTCGCTACAATGGCGCTACCCTGCTTGGTTTGCGTGGCATCGTGATCAAAAGCCACGGTAGTGCAGACCGATTTGCTTTCGAGCATGCGATAGAACAGGCAGTACGCGAAGTGCGCAGCGGCGTGTTAAACCGTATCACTCAACAAATGGCCACGCTGCACAAGGAAGTCGCTTAAATGTATTCCAGAATCTCCGGTACGGGGAGCTATCTGCCGGAGCGTATCCTCACCAATGCCGATCTGGAGAAAATGGTTGATACTTCAGATCAATGGATTGTGGAACGCACCGGTATTCGCGAGCGCCATCTTGCCGCCGAGCATGAAACGACCAGTGATCTGGCTGTCGCGGCAGCGCGTCAGGCAATCATGGCAGCAGAGATTGATGTGGCGGAAATTGATCTGGTGATCGTCGCGACCACCACACCGGATCTGGTATTTCCAAGTACGGCCTGCCTGGTGCAAAACAAACTGGGTATGAGCAACGGAAGCGCGGCGTTTGATGTGCAAGCCGTTTGCAGCGGCTTCGTTTATGCCTTGTCCATCGCCGACAATTTTATCCGTGCAGGTCAGGCGCGACGTGCCTTGGTCATTGGCGCCGAGACGCTGTCGCGGATCACTGACTGGAACGACCGCGGAAACTGCATATTGTGGGGGGATGGTGCAGGTGCAGTCATTCTTGAGGCCAGCGAGACTCCCGGCATTATCTCCAGCCACTTGCATGCCGATGGCCGTTACAAGGATCTGCTGCACGTGAATGGTGGTGTCTCGGCAGGATATGCAGATGCCAAGCCCACTATGCAGATGCAAGGCAATGCGGTTTTCAAAATGGCGGTCAATACCCTTGACGCGATTGTGGATGAAACATTGGCTGCCAATAATTTGCAAAAATCCGACATCAATTGGCTGGTGCCGCACCAGGCCAATATTCGTATTATCCAGGCCACTGCCAAAAAGCTCGGTATGAGTATGGACAATGTTGTGGTGACGGTGGATCGCCACGGTAATACTTCTGCGGCCTCCATCCCGCTGGCACTGGATACGGCGGTACGCGACGGACGCATCCAGGCGGGTGAAATTGTCCTGATGGAAGCTTTTGGTGGCGGTTTCACCTGGGGTTCTGTTCTTGTTAAATGGTCTTAGCTAATCATTTCAGTTATTTGATTTATAGATGAAATTATCATTTGTTTTTCCTGGTCAGGGATCCCAGTCGGTAGGTATGATGCAAGGCTTTGACAGCCTGCCTATCGTGCGCGAAACATTTGCAGAAGCTGCGGATATATTGGGTGTGGATATCTGGAAAATGGTCAACTCCGGTACCGCCGAGCAGTTGGGTATGACTGTGAATACCCAACCGGTGATGCTTGCTGCCGGGGTAGCTACTTATCGTGCCTGGCTTGATCAAGGTGGGTTGTCGCCGGAAGTCATGGCCGGGCATAGCCTGGGCGAGTATTCCGCATTGGTGGCGGCGGGCGCGTTGTCGTTCGCGGATGCTCTGTCGCTGGTGCGGTTACGAGCTGAAGCCATGCAGAGCGCGGTTGCAGAAGGCGTGGGGGCCATGGCAGCCATCCTCGGACTGGACGACGATGTAGTGCGAGACGTGTGCACGGAAGCGGCACAAGCTGAGGTGCTGGAACCGGTTAACTTCAATTCGCCTGGGCAAGTGGTCATTGCCGGCAATAAGGCCGCTGTTGAGCGAGGCATGGCTCTGGCGAAGGAAAAAGGCGCCAAGCGTGCCTTGTTGCTGCCGGTTTCGGTACCTTCGCACTGCGCGTTGATGCGCCCGGCTGCAGTGCAACTTGCTGCGTACCTTGAATCCGTGACTATCCACTCTCCACGCATATCTGTCCTGCACAACGCAGATGTAATGGCTTATAGTGATCCGGCCCAGATTCGTAGCGCATTGGCTCGCCAGCTTTATAATCCGGTACGTTGGGTAGAAACCATATGCGCTATGGCCGCTCAGGGCGTAACTCATAGCGTTGAGTGCGGACCGGGAAAAGTACTGGCCGGTCTCAATAAACGCATTGACAATAGTATTCAGGTTTACGCGCTGACCAGCGTGGATGCGATCAACGAGATCAAATCCGTATTGGCTGGATAGGAGAAACCATGGCTCAGGGAAAAATTGCATTAGTTACTGGCGCAAGCCGGGGTATAGGTAAAGCCATCGCACTGGAGTTGGGTAAACAAGGGACGATTGTTGTCGGCACAGCGACCAGCGAAACGGGAGCCCAGGCGATCAGCGATTACTTGCAGCAGTCCGCACTGCAAGGTGCGGGGGTGGTGTTGCAAGTGACCGATGCCGAGAGCATCAATTCAGCGTTGGAACAGATTCAGCAACGCTTCGGTGAAATTGCCATTCTGGTCAATAATGCAGGCATCACCCGCGATAATCTGCTTATGCGGATGAAAGATGAGGAATGGGATGATGTGATTGCAACCAACCTCGGGTCGGTATTCAGGCTGTCGCGGGCGGTACTTCGTGCCATGATGAAAGCCCGTTATGGTCGTATCATCAATATTGCCTCGGTAGTTGGCGCCATGGGTAATGCAGGACAAACCAACTATTCGGCAACCAAGGCAGGGTTGGTCGGATTTTCCAAATCCTTGGCGCGTGAAGTGGGTAGTCGTAACATCACGGTTAACTGCGTATCCCCCGGCTTTATCGATACGGATATGACGCGTGCCCTGCCGGAAGCACAGCGCGATGCGTTGCTGACGCATATTCCCCTCGGACGTTTGGGGCAGGTGGCGGATATTGCGCATGCAGTGGGTTTCTTGGCTTCCGGAGCGGCAGGATACATAACGGGTGCCAACCTGCATGTGAATGGCGGTATGTACATGGAGTGAGCGGTTTCAGCAATGGCCCGATGGCCTGTGCGGTACCGTTCCAATTTGGGTAATGCTGGCAAGTTTGTTAGAATGCCAGCGCTTTTTGTTTAATACTTGGGAGTATCTAGATGGACAATATCGAACAGCGTGTCAAGAAAATCGTCGCAGAACAACTGGGCGTAAATGAAGCGGATGTTAAAACCGAATCTTCCTTTGTCGATGATTTGGGTGCAGATTCGCTGGATACAGTTGAATTGGTCATGGCGCTTGAAGAAGAATTCGAGTGTGAAATTCCTGACGAAGAAGCTGAAAAAATCACCACCGTCAAATTGGCCATTGATTACATCAATAGCCATCTCGCCAAATAATTTACCAGAGTCTCGCGGAGTCGTTATTGTCCAAGCGTAGAGTAGTGATTACCGGTCTGGGGATTGTGTCCCCGGTCGGCATAGGCCTCCAGGAATCCTGGGGTAATATCCTGGCGGGTAAATCAGGCATTACCCGTATCACCCGTTTCGACCCCACGCTGTTTGCTTGCCAAATTGCCGGGGACGTCAAGAATTTCGATGTGGGGCAATATCTTAATCCCAAAGATGCTCGCCGCATGGATGTCTTCATCCAATATGGCATGGTTGCTGCAATCGAAGCGGTCAAAGATGCCGGGTTGGAAGTTACAGCGGAAAACGCCGAGCGTATTGGCGTTAATATCGGTTCCGGGATTGGCGGTTTGCCCCTGATCGAGGAAACGCACAATATCTATCTAGCAGGCGGCCCCCGCAAGATTTCACCGTTTTTTATACCGGCTTCGATTATCAATATGATCGCAGGCAACCTGTCCATTCTGTATGGATTCAAGGGCCCGAATCTGGCAATGGTCACCGCCTGTAGCACGGCTACCCATTGTATCGGTGATTCCGCCCGCATGATCGAGTATGGCGATGCGGATGTGATGGTCGCGGGCGGGGCGGAATCGGCGATCAGCCCCCTGGGCATGGGAGGATTCGCAGCCGCGCGTGCCTTGTCCACGCGGAATGATGATCCGGCCACCTCAAGTCGCCCTTGGGACAAGGGGCGTGACGGCTTCGTCATGGGGGAGGGTGCAGGTATTCTGGTGCTGGAGGAATACGAACACGCCAAGGCGCGCGGCGCAAAAATCTATGCAGAAGTCGCCGGTTTCGGCATGAGTGGCGATGCCTACCATATGACTGCCCCGGTAGAAAATGGCGAGGGCGCAGCACGTTGCATGCGTAATGCACTGAAAAACGCAGGTCTGAATGCCGACCAAGTGGATTATATCAATGCTCACGGCACGTCCACGCCGCTGGGTGACTTGGCCGAAACCATGGCTGTAAAGCGCGCCCTGGGCGATCATGCTTACAAAGCAGCCATCAGTTCAACCAAATCCATGACCGGGCATTTGCTGGGTGCAGCGGGCGGCGTAGAGGCTGTATTTTCTGCGCTGAGCATACATGAACAGGTCGCACCACCTACGATCAATATTTTTGATCAGGACGAAGCCTGTGACCTGGACTATGTGCCGAATACAGCCCGGCAGATGAAAATTGACGTGGCGTTGTCGAACTCGTTTGGTTTTGGCGGTACCAACGGCACGCTGGTGTTTCGTAAAGTCTAACCCAGGCGCTGGGCTGCAGCGCTTATCCTTGTGCCTGTTCTTTTACTTCCCGGCAGCGCCGATTTGTTAAGTCTTCATCAGGCCGACCCACAGCGCTATCCGGTGCTGCTGGAAACGGCGTCTGGTGACGGCTGGGATATCCTGCTGGCTTTTCCGCAACAAACTCTGTTATTCAAGAACGGTGAAGCTCAACAGTGTCTGGGTCAACTGGATGCTGCATGGCAAGCTGCATGCTGTGTGTCGGATCCGGCCATTGGGCACTTGCCGTTCCGTGGCGGCTGGTTTCTCTATCTGGGTTATGAACTATTGGAGGGATTGGAGCCCACGGTACCTCCCCGCTCAGCCGATACCGATTTTCCTCTTGCTGCGATCATCCGGATGCCTGCCGCTGTGATGGTGAATCGCCGCAGCGGTGAAACCTGGCTGTTTGCCGAGGCTGATTATGCGAGATTTCTGGATACTTTGAAGGACGATCTGGCTGGGTTGCCACCTGTCAGCGACATTCCCGTCACGCTTCTCGATCTGCAGGAAGCTCCTGAACAGGATTTCCTTGAAGGGGTAAGGCATATCCAGCAGTACATCCGTGCCGGGGATGTGTTCCAGGTCAATTTGTCACGCCGCTGGCATGGCCGTGTACAAGGCAAAGCACCCGCGGTGTCCCTGTATCAGGCACTGCGTCGCAGCAACCCGGCGCCATTTTCCGGACTGGCGCACCTTACTCCAGAACATACCATTGTCAGTTCCTCACCCGAACGTCTGGTACAGGTGCAAGCAGGCATGGCGCACACCAGACCCATCGCAGGCACTCATCCGCGCCACAGTGACCACCAGCAGGACGCACAAACCCGCGCTGAGCTGGTCGCTCACCCCAAAGAGCGGGCTGAACATGTAATGCTGGTAGATCTTGAGCGCAATGACCTGGGCCGAGTATGTGTGCCGGGCAGCGTGCAGGTAGCCGAACTGATGGCGGTGACCAGCTACACTTATGTTCACCATATCGAATCGACGGTTGTAGGCAGGCTGCGCGCCGGGATCACGCCGGTACAGGTCATTCGTGCCCTGTTTCCGGGTGGCACTATCACCGGATGTCCTAAAGTACGCACCATGCAAATCATCCGCGAACTCGAAGCCACGCCGCGCTATGCCTATACCGGCAGTATGGGTTATCTGAACCGGGATGGAGACATGGATTTGAATATCCTGATTCGTACCATCATGGTGACAGGTGAGCATATCGGCTTCTCGGCGGGTGCCGGTATCGTGGCGGATTCTGATCCGATAGCCGAACTCAACGAAACGCGCGCCAAGGCCAAGGGCTTGCTGCGGGCACTGGGATTAGCCGGATGATTCTGGTGAATGGCGTGGAAACCGGCATGCTGGATGCACTGGATCGCGGGCTGGCTTATGGCGACGGCATATTCCGTACACTGCTGTTGCGCGATGGCAGGGCTGTGGCATGGGCGCGCCAATATGCGAAAATTGTTGCAGATTGTGGACGACTGGATTTGCCTGTGCCAGCGCTGGCAGCACTGGAAGCGGATTTGGCTTGTATCGCCGCGGATACGCGGGATTGCGTGGTCAAGATTATTGTTACCCGAGGTAGCGGGGTGCGTGGTTACGCAGTTGCTGCCGATTTGATTGAGTCACGTACAATTGCGATCAGCAGCCCGATGCCAATTTATCCCCGCGACCATGTCGAACATGGGATTGTTGCCCGTGTCTGCGATTTGCGCCTTGCGCGGCAACCCGCGCTAGCTGGAATTAAGCATCTTAACCGGCTGGAAAATGTGCTGGCACGCAGGGAATGGAATGACACCCAAATTGCCGAAGGTATTCTGCTGGATGCAGCGAATAAAGTAATCGGTGGCACGATGAGTAATTTGTTCATGGTGCGCGGCAATACATTGCTTACTCCGGACCTGTCAGCCTGCGGCATTTGTGGCGTGACTCGCGAGCGCATTCTTGCTGCGGGATCCAGGCTGGACCTGAAAACCGAAATAGGTGAATTTGAACTTAAGGATTTGTACTCAGCAGACGCTGTGATGTTATGTAATAGCGTGATCGGCGTCTGGCAAATTCGTACACTTGCGAATCGGCATTGGCAACCGCATTCCTATGTTCGGATGATACGTACTCTACTGGAACAAGACTTTGATTAAACGTTTGATGGTTTTATTGCTGGTCGCATTGCTGGGGATGGGTGGCTATCTGTTCTGGTATGCACGCACTCCTTTACCGCTGAAATCATTGCCAGTCGAATTTACGCTTAAGCCTGGTAGCAGCATGACTGCAGTGGCGGAGCAGCTGCGTCAGCAGGGCGTGATTGACAGTGCCTGGCAATTCAGATTGCTGGCAAGAGTGCTAGGCGATGCTGCGCGAATCAAGGCTGGACATTACACACTCGGACGCGCCACCACGCCGGTAGAATTGCTCAGAAAACTCACCCAGGGCGAAGTCAGTTTGCGCGAAATTGTGTTTATCGAGGGTTGGACTTTCCAGCAAATGCGCGAAGCGCTGGATGCCCATCCGGCTCTGCGCCATGACACCACCAACATGAGCGAGGCACAGATACTCACTGCGTTGAACATCCCCGAAACACACGCCGAGGGTCTGTTTTTTCCTGCCAAGTATTACATTGACCCCGGCAACAGTGACATTTCCATCCTGCGTCGTGCCTATGAAACCATGCAGATGCATCTCGCCAAGGAATGGGCGACGCGCCAGCCTGGGTTGCCTTATGAAAATCCCTATCAGGCTCTGACAATGGCATCCATTATTGAGAAAGAAACCGGTATGGCCAGCGAGCGTCCCCTAATTGCTGCCGTGTTTATCAACCGCTTGCGCAACGGGATGCGCTTGCAAACCGACCCCAGTGTGATCTATGGCCTCGGCGACGCTTTTGATGGCAACTTGCACAAGCGCGACCTGCTGGCTGATACGCCTTATAACACCTATACCCGCGCAGGTTTGCCCCCTACGCCGATAGCCATGCCGGGTCTCGATTCGATCCATGCCGCACTGAATCCGGCCTCCAGCCAGGCTTTATATTTTGTTGCCAAGGGCAACGGCAGCCATGTTTTTTCAGACAATCTCGAAGAGCACAATCGCGCTGTGATGCGCTATCAAAAAAGCGGAAACTGAGTATGCCATTCATCACGTTGGAAGGAATTGACGGCGCAGGCAAGACCAGCCATCTGTCGTGGCTGGCGGACAAGCTGCGTGCACGGGGTGTTGAAGTGGTGGTTACGCGCGAGCCAGGCGGGACGCCGCTGGGTGAAAAGCTGCGCGAAATATTGCTGGCCGAGCCCATGCATGTCGAAACCGAAGCCTTATTGATGTTTGCAGCACGCCGGGAACATCTGGATCGAGTGATACTGCCTGCGTTGGCGCGGGGGGCTTATGTCGTCTCGGATCGATTTACCGATGCCAGCTTTGCCTATCAATGCGGTGGACGCGGCATAGCTGAATCCAGATTGCGAATTCTGGAGGACTGGGTGCAGGCAGGATTGCAGCCGGATTTGACGCTCCTGTTTGATGTGGAAGTCTCGGTAGCGGCCCAGCGACTGGCGGCAAATGCCAGTCTGGATAGATTCGAGCAAGAGCAGCAGGATTTTTTTGAGCGCGTACGGGCCATGTATTTACATCGTGCAGAACAATATCCAGCGCGATTCCGGATAATCAGGACTGACCGCAGTCTGGATGAAATTCGCGCTACGCTGGACCCTATCATTGCAGCTATTTAAATCATGAGCGCGCACACATGGAATGATGCGGTCTGGCAACGCTTGTTGCTGTTGCGTAAACAGCTTCCGCATGCATTGCTGTTCCATGGGCGCGCAGGCATCGGAAAATTGGCGCTGGCAGAACAGCTAGTACAGCTTGTATTGTGCGAGAACCCGCATGCAGATGGGCATGAAGCGTGCGGCGTCTGTCCATCCTGCCATTGGCTGCGCCAGAACAGTCACCCGGATTTTATGAAGCTGCAGCCTGCTGCGCTTGAGGAAAGCGAGCTGCATACAGAGCTGGCCGACCGTAAAGGCCCGGCTGCGGGGCAGCATATCAGCGTGGCGCAGGTGCGTGAATTGACGCAATTTGCTCAATTGAGCTCGCATCGTGGCGGTTTGCGTGTCGCGCTGATCCATCCGGCAGAAGCCATGAATGCGGCGGCGGCCAATGCGCTGTTGAAGACACTGGAAGAGCCGCCGCCGAATATCCTGCTGATTCTGGTCAGCCATCAGTCAAGCCGGCTGTTGCCAACCATACTGAGTCGCTGCCACCAGATTCGTTTTGCTCTGCCTAATCCTGCTGCGGCGCAGTCCTGGTTGGCTCAGCAAGGCATACGTGAAGCCGATGTCTGCCTGGCGCAGGCCGGGGGAGCACCCTTATTGGCCAGCGAACTGGCGGACGCGGATTATCAGGAACGAAGGTGCGGATTCCTGACCGGGCTGCTTAAAATGAATGCTGCAGATACCTTGCGTATTGCCGAGCATCACTCCAAACAACCGCTGCCAGATATGGTGCACTGGTTGCAGTTGTGGGTGCATGACCTGGCCAGCCTGCGTCTGGCAGGACGCTTGTATTATCAGCTCGATTATGAGCAGGAATTGCGAGGTATGGCGGGGCGTGCTAACTTATCCAGATTACTGGATTTTCAACGCCGCCTGCAAGCGGCGCGTGCCAGCGTCCAGCATCCACTGGCAGCGCAGATGGTGCTGGAGGATTTGCTGCTGGAATATGCGGGGCTATTTGAATGAATGGAGCAAAGCCATGAGCAATGCAGCGGATAAAACAGCTATCGCCCGTCCCGGGGTGCTGTCTCTGAGTATCAAGGAAAAAACCGCACTATTCGCTGCTTATATGCCTTTTCTCAAGGGAGGAGGAATATTTATTCCAACCACCAAACAATACAAATTGGGCGATGAAGTATTCATGCTGCTGACGCTGATGGAAGACCCCAATAAAATCCCGGTCGCAGGAAAAGTGGTGTGGATTACGCCATCGGGTGCTCATGGCGGCAAGACGCAAGGAATTGGGGTGCAATTCGACAAGAATGAGAGTGGCGTCGCTGCGCGTAACAAAGTGGAAGGCTTGCTGGGCGGATCACTCAAATCGGCGCGCCAGACCCATACCATGTAAATCTGTTTACCCACATATCCCATTAGGCTGCTGCGTGCAGCCTGCTTTTTTTGGACCCAGTTCATGTTTGTTGACTCGCATTGCCATATTAATTTCCCCGGTTTGGCTGAACAGCAGACAGCCATACTTGCGCGCATGAAGGAGGCTGCAGTCACTCATGCGCTGTGTGTCAGCGTGAATCTGGAGGATTTTCCGCAGGTATTGGCGATGGCTGAAAGCCAGCCCAATGTGTACGCCTCAGTGGGCGTGCATCCTGATCATGAAGGTATCGAAGAGCCCAGTGTGGAAGGTCTGGTCGAGTTGGCGGCGCATCCAAGAATTGTCGCGATTGGAGAAACAGGACTGGATTATTTTCGGCTTACTGGGGATCTGGAATGGCAGCGCGAACGTTTTCGCACCCATATTCGTGCAGCAAAGCAGGCTTGCAAGCCTCTGATTATTCACACTCGTGCGGCAGCGGAGGACACCTTGCGCATTATGGCGGAGGAGGGGGCAGCAGAAATCGGCGGGGTGATGCATTGCTTTACCGAGAGTCTGGAGGTTGCACAACAGGCGATCGCGATGGGGTTTTACATTTCATTTTCCGGGATCGTTACATTCAAGAATGCGCTGGCATTAAAACAGGTGGCGCAGACCATTCCTCTGGAACAGATGCTGATCGAAACGGATTCGCCCTATCTGGCGCCCGTGCCGCATCGAGGCGAGACCAATGAGCCCGCTTTTGTGCGCCATGTTGCCGAAGAAATTGCCCGGCTGCGGGAAATTTCGGTTGAAGAAGTGGGTGAAATGACCAGCCGCAATTTTTTCCGTTTGTTCAAGGCTGCGGCGTGATCAGCGACCTCGCGCGAGCATTTATAGACGCGGCTCGCAGCCTGCTGCATCCAAAAATGCTGGCTATCGTTCTGTGGCCCATGGTGCTGTCATTGGTGCTGTGGGGGGTATTGGCGTGGTTTTTCTGGGATAACTGGATCAGCTTGCTTGGCCACTGGTTGCAGCCGGCGCAGGAGTTTCTCAGCCAACACGATTTTGTCTGGCTGGCCAATGGCATGACGGTGGTACTGCTGGTGCTGCTGGTCATGCCCCTGGCCCTGACCACAGCGCTGTTTATTGCAGCCGTAATGGTCATGCCTATGATGGTGCGTCATGTTGCCAGTCGCGATTATCCTGAGTTGGAGCGGCGTCACGGAGGAACATTTGCCGGAAGCATATGGAATGCCCTGATTGCGATAGGCGTATTTTGCGGCTTGTGGCTGCTCTCCCTGCCATTCTGGTTGCTGGCAGGACTGGGCGCGCTGTTCTCTCTGCTCCTGACAGCCTATCTGAATCAGCGCCTGTTTCGCTACGATGCGCTGGCAGAGCATGCGAGTCATGAAGAGTTCCAGCTGATTCTGGAGCAATCCGCTGCGCAACTCTATCTGTTAGGCATGCTGCTGGCCTTGTTGCACTTCGTGCCGGTGATCAATCTGCTATCCCCGGTATATACCGGACTGGTCTATATCCACTATGGACTCGGTCAGCTCAAGCGGCTGCGCGCATAGTTCGATCCAAAGCGCTGTGGTAATCAGCCGAAAAACTCTTTGACTTTATCCATGAACGATTTGGCTTTGGGGTTGTGACGCGCACCGTCTTCCAGATTCAAGGCTTCCAGCTCGCGTAACAATTCTTTTTGTCGTTCGGTCAGGCTCACCGGAGTTTCGATCTGCACGTGGCAGAGCAAATCACCTGGTGCATGGGTGCGCACCCCCTGGATACCTTTGCCGCGCAGACGGAATACCTTGCCGGTTTGAGTTTCCGCCGGAATTTTGATTTTGGCATGTCCATCCAGAGTGGGGATTTCGATCTCGCCACCCAGTGCTGCGGTGCTGAAACTGATTGGCATCTCGCAATGCAGATCGTTGTGATCACGCTGGAATACGGAATGTGGCTTGAGGTGGATAACGACATACAAATCCCCGGTCGGCCCACCATTGACTCCGGCCTCACCTTCACCTGACAGACGGATGCGATCGCCTTCGTCTACGCCAGATGGGATACGTACCGAGAGCGTTTTGTGATGTTTGACGCGTCCCACGCCATGGCAGTCAACACAAGGAGTGGCAATGATTTTGCCGCTACCATGGCATTTCGGGCAGGTTTGCTGGATGGAAAAGAAGCCCTGCTGCATGCGTACCTGGCCATGACCGCCACAACTTGCGCAAGTCGTGGGTTGCGTACCCGGCTTGGCGCCCGTGCCGTGACAGGTTTCGCATTCTTCCTGAGTGGGGATGCGAATTTTAGTCTCCGTACCGCGCGCCGCATCTTCAAGCGATATCTCAAGATTGTATTGCAAGTCTGCGCCACGATAGACATTTGATCGGGCCCGACCACCACCGAAAATATCCCCGAAGATGTCGCCAAAGGCATCGGCAAAACCCGCTCCGGCGCCACCAAAGCCACCCCCCATCCCAGCGCCTTGCTCGACCCCGGCATGCCCATATTGATCGTAGGCAGTGCGTTTTTGCCCGTCGCTCAGAATTTCATAGGCTGCCTTTGCTTCCTTGAAATGCTCTTCAGCTTTGGGATTATCCGGATTGCGATCCGGATGGTGTTTCATTGCCAGCTTGCGGTAGGCTTTTTTAATTTCTTCTTCACTGGCGTCGCGATTGACACCCAGCACTTCGTAATAATCGCGTTTTGACATATGTTTTCAGCCACAGATACACACAAAGGGCACAGAGTGCTTCACAGATAAACTGTGATCTCTGTGCCCTCTGTGCCGGGGTTAAGAATTATTTGTTGTCTTTGACTTCTTCAAACTCGGCATCCACCACGTCATCATCCGTCTTGGCGCTAGCAGCCTGTGGACCTGAAGCGGCGGCACCCGCCTCAGTTTGTTCCTTGGCATACATCTGTTCGGCCAGCTTATGGGAGACTTCACCCAGCGCCTTGGTTTTGCCTTCTATGGTTGCCTTGTCGTTGCCTTTGAGTGCTTCTTCGGCTTCGGCAATGGCAGCCTCAATTTTGGCCTTTTCGTCGGCGCTGACCTTATCGCCAAATTCACCCAGCGATTTTTTCACTGAATGAATCAGGTTGTCGCACTGATTGCGGGTGTCGATCAATTCGCGCGTCTTATGATCCTCTTCGGCATGAGCTTCGGCATCCTTCACCATTTTCTGAATTTCAGCTTCGGACAAGCCGGAGCTGGCCTGGATCTTGATCTTGTTTTCCTTGCCGGTCGCCTTGTCCTTGGCCGAAACATGCAGGATACCGTTGGCGTCGATGTCAAAGGTGACCTCAATCTGCGGCATGCCACGCGGGGCAGGGGGGATATCCGACAGATTAAATTGCCCCAGGCTCTTGTTGCCGGAAGCGATTTCCCGCTCACCCTGCAGTACGTGGATGGTCACCGCATTCTGGTTGTCATCGGCGGTCGAAAACACCTGGCTGGCCTTGGTAGGTACGGTGGTGTTTTTCTGGATCAGCTTGGTCATGACGCCGCCCATGGTTTCAATGCCCAGCGACAGTGGGGTGACGTCGAGCAACAGCACGTCCTTCACTTCGCCTTGCAGTACGCCGCCCTGAATGGCAGCGCCTACCGCCACGGCTTCGTCCGGGTTCACGTCGCGGCGTGGCTCCTTGCCGAAAAACTCTTTCACCATTTCCTGCACTTTCGGCATGCGGGTCATGCCGCCTACCAGGATTACGTCACCGATGTCGGATACGCTGACACCGGCATCCTTGATAGCCATTTTGCAGGGCGCCATGGTGCGCTGGATCAGCTCTTCCACCAGGCTCTCGAATTTGGCGCGGGTAATCTTTACCGCAAGGTGCTTGGGCCCGGATGCATCGGCGGTGATATAGGGCAGGTTTACCTCGGTCTGCTGTGCGGAAGACAACTCGATTTTGGCTTTCTCGGCAGCTTCTTTCAGGCGTTGCAGCGCAAGCATGTCATTGCGCAAGTCAATGCCCTGTTCTTTTTTGAACTCGTCAGCCAGGTAGTCGATCACGCGCTGGTCGAAATCTTCGCCACCGAGGAAAGTATCGCCGTTGGTGGACATCACTTCGAACTGGTGCTCGCCATCGATCTCGGCGATATCGATGATGGAAATGTCGAAAGTACCGCCGCCCAGGTCATACACTGCGATTTTGCGGTCGCCTTCTTTTTTGTCCAAACCAAAGGCCAGTGCGGCGGCAGTGGGTTCATTGATGATGCGTTTCACATCCAGGCCGGCAATGCGGCCGGCATCCTTGGTCGCCTGGCGCTGGCTGTCGTTGAAGTAGGCCGGCACCGTAATGACCGCTTCGGTGACGGGCTCGCCGAGATAGTCTTCGGCGGTTTTTTTCATTTTCAGAAGAACTTGTGCGGAGACTTCAGGCGCTGACATTTTCTTGCCGCGCACTTCCACCCAGGCGTCGCCGTTGTCGGCTTTGACGATGGAATAAGGCATCAGGTTGATGTCTTTTTGCACTTCTTTTTCTTCGAAGCGGCGTCCAATCAGGCGCTTGACCGCATACAGGGTGTTTTTCGGGTTGGTCACAGCCTGACGTTTGGCGGCAGCGCCTACCAGGATTTCCCCATCTTCAGCGTAGGCTACGATAGACGGCGTGGTGCGTGCACCTTCGGCGTTTTCGATGACCTTGGGCGTGCCGTTTTCCATAACGGACACACAAGAGTTGGTGGTGCCCAAGTCAATGCCAATAATTTTTCCCATGATTCAATTCCTTCGTTAAGACGTTAATGTTGTTGTATTAAATAGGGTGGCCAGCGCCAATTTCAAGCGCGATTCAGCTATTTTTTGTTTTTGATACGGTAACCAGAGCCGGCCGCACGATACGATCATGCAACTGGTAGCCTTTTTGGAGCACGGTAACGACGGTATTAGACTCGGAATCGGCTTCCACCATGCTGATGGCCTGATGTTTGTGCGGGTCAAATTTTTCGCCAAGCGGATGGATTTCGGTGAGGTTGTATTTGTCGAATGCGGCATTCAGTTGCTTAAGCGTGAGTTCAACACCGCTTTTCAAATTTTCGATGCTCGGAGCATCGCTGGAGAGAGCGGCTTCCAGACTGTCTTTCACAGCCAGCAACTCGGTAGCAAAGCCATCAATGGCATATTTGTGTGCATTGGCAACATCGTGTTGAGCTCGTTTGCGAATATTGTCGGCTTCGGCTTTGGCACGCAACCAGGCGTCATGATGTTCTTGTGCCAGCAACTCGGATTGTTTGAGAAGTTCTTCCAGGCTGGGCATGGTTTCTGAAGCGCGTTCGCTTTTGGTTTCAGTGGGGTTTTGTTCTGACTGAGTCTGATTTTCCTGCTGCATGTTGTTCTGCTCCGTGTTTGACTCCAGCACAAATGCGGGTGAATTGGAAAAATTCAATAGCCGGTAAATATTTTTTTGTCGATTAAACCAGGACAGGGAGATAGATGGCTTTATGCCACTGCGGAAAGCCGCTAGACTTGCAGCAATTTATTGATAAAGAGTGTCTGAAATGAACACGCTATCGGTGCAAGGAAATTCGCAGACAGCTCCAGTACACGCGGCGCTCTCCATGCTGGATCTGGACAAATTCAATGCGACAGCGCTAGAGAAAACACCATTTGAATACCTGATCTTGCCGGGTTTTTTGCGCCAGGAAATGATCGCAGCTATTTCACGTGATTTCCCCAACATTTCCAAGCCGGGCAGTTTTCCCTCAGACACATTGCAATTCGGAGGCGCATTCCGTGAGTTGTTGGCCGAACTGGAAGGTGATACTTTCCGCCGAGCAGTTGAACAAAAGTTTGGCCTGGATTTGACTGGCCGCCCGACCATCATCACCGTGCGGGGGCATACCGATGAAACGGATGGCCGCATCCACACTGACAGCCGCACCAAAATCATTACCATGCTGATTTATTTCAACGAGGACTGGCATGAATCAGGTGGGCGATTGCGTCTGTTGCGTTCAGGCACGGACCTTGAGGACTATGTCGCCGAAGTAGATCCAAGTATTGGCACGTTGCTGGCTTTCCGGCGCAGTGATCATTCCTGGCATGGACACAAGCCTTTTGTGGGACCGCGTCGGGCAATTCAATTGAATTGGGTGGTCAATGAGAAGGTCAAACGGCGTGAGCAAAAACGGCATGGCATTTCGGCATTCTTCAAAAACCTGTTTGGTGGCAAGGCTTCCGCCGGTTATTGATACGCATGGCAAATAAAGTCTGCTGGGTGCTCTCCACCGGCATTATCGGGATGGACAACCAGTCATTCGGCCTCGCCCATGCGTTGGGGCTGGAAGTGATAAAAAAAACGGTGGTGCCGACCGCGCCGTGGAAGTATCTGCCGCCGCAACTATGGATTAGACCGCTGCAGTTTCTGGGCGCGGGCAGCGATCCCCTCGCGCCACCCTGGCCGGATGTGGTCGTAGGGACCGGCCGCCTGACGGTCGCGCTTTCCATCGCCATTAAACGCGCCAGTGCCGGGCGAACCGTGAATATCCGCATCCAGAATCCCCAGGTTGCATTGCGCCATTTCGATTGGGTCGTCGCACCCTTGCACGATCGCTGCAACGGCGCCAATGTGATCGAAACGCTGGGGGCAGTGAATAGCGTAACGGCGGAACGTTTGCACCGGGCAGCAGAACAATTTGCCACGCAATTGGCACATCTGCCAAGGCCATTGCTGGGCGTGCTGGTGGGAGGCACCAATCGCAGTGTGCGCATTGATACAACACTCGCCAATGCACTTGCGGACAAGCTCATACACGCTGCGACCGCCCATGGGGCCGGCATTGTGGTTACGCCATCCCGGCGTACCGCGCCGGAGGTGGTGGACGTACTGCGGCAACGCTTGTCGAATGTCGCTTCGGTGATATGGGATGGCACAGGCGATAATCCCTACCTGGGTTATCTGGCGCTGGCCGATTACCTTGTGGTAACAGCGGATTCGGTCAACATGGCGTCAGAAGCATGTTTTACCGGCAAGCCAGTATTTATCGAGGGATTGACTGGCGCCAATAACAAATTTGAACAATTTCATCGAGAATTGCAGGTGCGTGGCTACACGCGACCCTTTACCGGTGAGTTAGCCGACTGGCATTACCCGCCACTGGATGAAACCAGCCGGGTAGCCAGCTTAATCAAGCAAAGTATGGGGTTGAACTAGATGGCGTTAAAAATTGAAACCTTCAGCAATGCCAAAGGCGGCAACAGCTTTTTCAAGGCATTGGGCCACCCGCTTAGCGCACCGCTTGCGGCTGCTTTACTCGACAAGTTGCGGGTTATGGGCAGCGTTGCCGTGTATGACCCATTGGGGATGGCGGAGAGTTTCTGTGAATTTTATGCGCTGGCCGAGCTGGATATTCGGGCGGTGTTTGTGCAGCGCCTGGAGGACATCGGCAAAACCTTGCTGGGCATGCGCGTACAGCCCGTTACCGGGCTGCCGCAAAGCGACGCACGGGTGTTGCTGGTCACCGCATTCGACGCATCTCGTCTGGTGGACCATATCCGCCATCTGTTGCCCCCCGGCATGACGGTCATGAGCCTGGATGACATGCGCCTGCCCGATACCATGCTTACCAACCGTCGGCGCTATCTCGACCCGCTCAACTTTGCCACCAACTTCGGCTTTTTGCGCGACGCGGCAGGTCAGCACACACGCATTGTGACCTGTGATTACTGGTCCGGGCTGGGTGCTGCCAAGCCGCCCACTGTGTGGTTGCGCCTGTTCGACAGCAACGGCGGGGTGTTGGCCGAATGGCTGGAGGAAATCCCAGCGCCCGGCGCCAGCCTGATCGTGGACAGCCGGGAGGTGCGCCGCCGCTTCAATCTCGGCGAATTCACCGGATCGCTGTTCATGCACGTGTTGGGTGTGGCGCGCCACGATGTGGTCAAGTATGCACTGGATACCTTTGGTGACGATGAAACCGTGCTGTCCTGCACCCATGACGCCAATGCGTGGCCATCCGATTTGTTTGCCGGGCTACCCGCGCCGCGCGGCAATGAGCGCGTGGTCATGTGGATACAAAACAGTCACCCGGTGCCTATACCGGCGGGCGCAGTGGGGCTCAATCTGATGGGGTCTGACGACATTCGTTATGTGGATCAGATGATACCGGCGTTTGCCTGCTATGCACTCGATGTGGCTGCGCTATTTCCCGAAGCGCGCTGGCCGCAGCAACTGGAAGTACAGGCAGGACGCCATTTCGTGCGGCCACGCTACGAGGTACACGTGAAAAACGGGCGCAGTCGCATCGCACACGTCAATGTCGAGCGCAACGATCTCGCCGTCGATCCTGGTATTCCCGCCATGGCGACGTATATGGGTAAAGGGTACATCCTGCCCGCTCCGATTTTGCCGACGGCGTTATGGCGTAGCGTTGTACAACCCACACCGATGTCCACCGCGCAGCGTGATCTGCCGATCGCCGCAATTGTGTATGACGCTTCCGGGGTGGAAACCGCACGCCACGATTTCGGTTGTCTGCAGCGTAACGAGAGTGTGGAACTTGATATCAATGCATTGTTGATGGAGCAGGGCGCCAATCTGCCCAGCGGCTCCGGCCACATCGAACTGGTTTATGATTTCAGTCACGGCGGCAGCGCCGATGGCTGGCTGCACAGCCTGTTCCGCTACACCCATAACAGTAGCGGCCACATCGCCGAGTCCAGCTTCGGCGCGCATGTATTCAACACCGTGCTTACCTACAAGAACGAACCGCAATCCTACGCCAGCGCACCCCCGGGCCTGAGTACGCGGCTGTTCCTGCGGCTGGGCGATGCACCGCTGGACACCATGTGTCATCTGATTTATCCGGCTTCCACACCCTGGCATGCGCATTCCGATACCACGCTTAGTTTGTTCAATGGACTGGGTGAGGAAATTGCCCAACAAAAAATCGCCATCCCATGCAGCGGATCGCTGCACTGGCGCTATTCGGAAATGTTTGATGCGGATCATCGTCGGCAGGCCGGGCAAGGCGCCTACATCATCATTCGCGACGTGACCTGCCGCCTGTTCGGATATCACGGCACATTGCACGGCGAGCAGGCGTTTTGTCTGGATCACATGTTCGGATTTTGACTGCGATGACAGCCGATAATCATTTCTGTGACTTGACCGGGCATGCATCCAGCCAGCTGCAAACTTCCGTATTTTATGAAATCAAGGATATGGCGCGCGGCGAGACCGTCACCTTCCTGTTTGCTGAAGATCCGGCCATTATCCTGCACAGCCTCAATTTGCAGTTGCGCAACAACCTGCGCTGGGAAGTGAGCGAAGAGCCAGGTCAGCATTGGCGTGCAGTGATTCATCGTGCCGAGGATGTGCCGCCAGTGGACGTGCTGGATATGCTCAAGCGTGACCACAAACGGCTGGATGCGATGTTCTCTCAGGTCATCCATCTCACCGATAACGGTCAACTGGAGATGGCACATGGGTTAATGCGCGCTTTTACCGAGGGTCTGCGCAAGCATCTGCGAGTGGAGCATGATCTGCTGGCGCGGGCCATCCGCACGCCGCCCAATTCCCAGGGTTTTGATCCCAGCGCCGCGATGGTGCAGGAACACAACGAAATCCTGAATCAGTCGGTCATGATAGAAGCCGGCTTTGAAGAAACGGATGCGAGTAGTGCGAGTGTAGGGCCTTTGCTGGCCATTCTCGCAGGGTACTTGTCCAAGCATGAGCAACGCGAGGAAGCCACCTTGTTTCCAGTATGGACAGGGGCGTTGAACAAAGCACCAGAGCAGGCGCGCATGGATTTGTTCAATAAGGTAATGGAGATTTTACAGGACTAGCTGACGGTTAAAGGGCGGGATCCTTTACCGCAAATCCGTGCCCGCGTAGCAGGTTCAAACTTGGATTCAGGCAGGCTTGAATGAACTCGCGGCGCGCCGGATTGTGCCGGGCAATCTCACGCCACTGGCGGCCGGGATTAAGACCGGACAACTCATAAACATCGGTCTGCGGCAGATAAAAAGTTGTTACGAACTGGCGTATCAATAAATTAACTACTGGGGTCAGCAATTTCTTGTGCCAGGCCGAGGTACGCGCCAAGCTTTGCTCAAGCGCATTACGCGCATGAGCAATGTGGCGAGCTTCATCAATTACATGCAAAGTGCACATCTGCCGAATCAATGGGTCTACGCTGTCATTACCGTGCGTACGGATGTAGCGGTTAAGTTTGTCTGGTACCTCTTCACCTATCGTTACGGCCAGCCAGAATAGCGTGGTATTGATCGGTGCATGGCGACCAAGAAAATCCGCAGTGCGTGGCCGGTTGCGCCATACTCCGGGAAGTCGCAGGCCGCCTTTTTCCATCAACTTGAGAAACATCAGGCTATGCCCGGATTCCTCGCGTATCTCATGCAGGTAGTAAGCGAGTTCCTGTGCAGACTGGGTATGTTTGAGATTGCGTGACAGGCGTTCCACGAAAATGGCTTCGAGCCACAAGCCAGCCTGTATAAAGCCGGTGAACTCGTATTGCGACAGACGAATGCGGGTGGTTTCCGCTAACTCGTCATATTCGCGCGTTCCAAACAAAGAGATGGCTGTGGGCGGTAGCCAGTACGCTTTGGTGTCCAACGTCTCCCAATTTAGCCGTTGCAGCGGGTCATGGTAGGGTGAACTGTTGGTGGCGAGTTGTTCCAGAAGTGAGAGTTCGGCATACGCCATGCAAAATGCCTTGTTCAGAGCAATATTAACAGTCGCCAATCATACCATTTTTCTTTTGAAGAGGCATTGCCAGACGATAAACACCTTGCTGTTAAACGCCATCTCCGGTATTCTTGCGCCCTTTCTGGGGTTGCACGAAAAGCATTATTTTGCTTCCAGAAAATGATATTCCGGAGAGGTGGATGAGCGGTTTAAGTCGCACGCCTGGAAAGCGTGTTTAGGATAATATCCTAACGCGGGTTCGAATCCCGCCCTCTCCGCCATTAAAATAGCATAACAATATGATAATTATGTTATTTTAATTATTTAATTAAATATTACCCATCTTCCTACCCGCATTTCTATTCTATTAACTACCCGATCCTACTTCGACCATGCCCCTTGGTGAGTAGCGCGAAGAAGATGGGGAGAATCGCCGTGCTGGTCACGACTATTCTATAGAAAGTAGCTTCGTGCGGTTGAAGCAATTTTCACTTTTCGGTAGGTCACGCTTCAACACAAATGCAGGTCAATTCTACACGCAGTTCAATATAATCTGCAGGTTGTTGACGTGTACCCCATCAGTATCGGAATCAATAAGCGACTGGTCACCGACATAATGGATGGCGTGCGAGTACACCGACCATGTACCAGCACTCCCCCAACTTGCCGGTGACGATTTCTCGCGCGTTAGAAAGAATTCTGCTTTTTCACTAGACAGTGTCGTCACGTGATATGTTAAAATAGTTTTTTACATAAACTGCGGTGGACGCGAATGGCTGATGCCTATCAACGACATGACATCT
>NZ_BGOW01000034.1 GCF_003851125.1 Sulfuriferula multivorans
CTTGACTTCCTCAACCGTCGCCGTGGTCTCGCTCACCGCACTGGCTGTCTCGGCCGCGCCGGAGGCAACCTGGGTGGTGGTGGCTAAAATCTCGGCTGCGGAGGATGACAGCAGGTTAATGCTTTCACGCAACTGGCGGGTAATGGTGCGAGTGAGCAGGAAACCAAACAGGGCCAATACTGCAAAGGCAAGAGGAATACCGTAAACGATGGTGGCAATCGTGGTTTCGGAATTGGCTTTCACCTCACCATCCCGCTGTTCCAATAATTTCTTCTCTTCGTTTCCCATCTCGGCGATGAGTTTTCGAATATCATCCATCGCCTGCTTTCCCTTGTCCGTCCGGACCACCTGTAACGCAGCCTCGAACCCCTTGCTTTTCCGCAAACCGATCGTTTCCTTAAGTTCGGAAAGTTTTGCCGCAATAAGGGGCGCAAGCGCATCGAGCCGATGCTGCTGGTTGGGGTTGTCCGCCGTCAGGTTCCGGAGATTCTGGAGCGCCTTATTCACAGCCACCGTCCCGCTCTGGTACGGTTCCAGATAAGATTTTTCTCCAACTATGATGTAGCCGCGCTGTCCGGTCTCGGCATCTTTCAGGGCAGAGAGCACCTTGTTGAGATTATCAAGCACCTGGTAGGTATGAGCTTTCAACTGTGCGGCTTCGATGAAGCCGGTCGTGTTCCGGTATGAAACCATGCCGAGAACGGCCAGAATAAACAGTGCCAGCGCGTATCCGGCTCCAATCTTTGTGCCAATGGACCATTTCATATAGCCATCCTCTCTATTTGGATTGAAGACCGTCAAACTTTGTACTGTTCCGCCAACCGCTTCAGCCGCTGCCCCAGCTCATGCAGCCCCTGCGCGGCGACTTCCGCCTGCCGGGTGCCGGCGACATTCTGCACGCTGGCCTGCTTGATGTTTTCCATCGCCAGCGCCACCTGGTCCATACCCACCATCT
>NZ_BGOW01000035.1 GCF_003851125.1 Sulfuriferula multivorans
GGCTCATGGCTTGATTGCCACCCCGGGCGCCTGTGGCGTGCGGATGAACCTTGATATGGCTGGCATCAATCATCAGCCATTCGTAATCAGGATCATCGATCAATTGCTCCAGCAATGCCTCCCAGGCTCCGTTGTCACGCCATCGGCAGAACCTTCGGTGCGTGTTCTTCCAGTCCCCGTACGAGGGCGGTAAATCCCGCCATGGTGCACCCGTTCTCAAAATCCAGCATACCGCATTGATAAATCGTCGGTTGTCGTGTGCGATGCCGCCCCACACGCCTTTAC
>NZ_BGOW01000036.1:0-105040 GCF_003851125.1 Sulfuriferula multivorans
CGGGCTGTACTACTTTGCGTTTGGTCATGGTTTTCCTTTGGAGGTGGCAGTCTCCTGCCTAATGACCGTTTACACAAAATTATTTACACCCTCGGGCAACGGTCCTAAGGTAGAAGTTGCCCGACTCTTTCAAGCGATGTTACTTGATTGCACGGACTTCAAGCTCTTCTTTTGTGGCCTTGATGAAGCCGAACTTGGCGTAGGCATCCTGGGCAGCAGGTGTTCCCAGGAATTTCAGGTATTCCGCAGCGGCCTTGGCATGCGGCGCGCCAGTGACATCGCCGGCAAAGTAATTGACTTCATTTTTCATGCTGTCTTTTTCAGGCAGATTCACGACGCTCACCGGTGCATGGTGGGCAATGGCATTCTGATATTCGGTTGCCCAGACGATGCCCACATCCACCTTGCCGGCGTTGATGCCATCCGGAATTTCGCGGTGGTGTACTGAGGTGAAGTAGACATTAGGTGCGCCATAGCAGGACTGGCATTCTTTGCCAGCGGAGAGCTTGTCCCACAGGCCATCGTTCTGCAGCACTTTTTTTGCATAAAACTTCATGATCCCCTCGGTGACGGGATTGGGAAGCATGACTTGCAGGTCGGGGCGCCCCAGATCGGCGATACCCTTGATATTCTTGGGGTTGCCTTTGGCTACCATCAGCACCAGCTGGTTATGCATGTAGGTCACATAATCCTTGCCCTTGCCGGCTTCCTTGAGTTTTTGCATGGAACCCATGTCGACCATGCCGAATACGTCAGGCGTCATGGCATATTCCTTGTCCTTATAAACCCAGCCGCCTTTCAGGACTGCGTTCATTACTTTTCCGGGCGGCATCGTGATTACACCCACTACATCCTTATGCTGCTTCTGGAAGGCATGGATGACCTCTTCCATGGCAAAGAACTGGTTGCCTGCCAGCCATATATTGAATCCGGTTTTCCCGGTCTTCATCAATTCCAGAGCCGCTTCGCCCTTGACGACCTTGCCGTCAGGGTAAAAAACACGCAGGTCTTCGTCCTTGTCGGCAGGAATGGGCTCAAGTTTCTGTGCTGCCGGATTCACCTGAGCCGGTTTCTCGGCATCCGATGCGGCAGACACGGCGACAGCGCCCAGGGTGAATACGGGGATCACTAATGCAGCAAGTAATTTGCTCAGCTTCATGTTTAAGCCTCTTCAAGTTTGATTTAGATACACTCGAACTTCCCTGAAACAGGGAAGTGAAATGATAGTGTGAAAAATGTCAGGTCGGGATGACGCAACAAGCATGAATCGCGCCGTGCCAGACCGTGGGCAAGCGTAGCAGAACTTCAAGAAAGAAATCCACCCACATCGGTTACTGCGTCGTGGAATATTTGCATTGTGTCATTAGCTGCTCGACCCACACTTCTGGCCTTTTGGTTCGGTGCTGTCAAAAGGGTCGGTCAGCTGTATGGCTTGTGTATTCCCCCACGCTTGCATAAAAAACTCCTCAGGCTGATTTCGGAATGAAATCGGCTGCAGATATGCAGCCGCATGGCCTCGACAGTTCCCGTGTCTCGCATCAGTGGTGCTGGTACAGGCCGACGAGTTCGGCCTGCATCAGAATGTGCCCCTGCATTGCTTTTTCCAATGCAGCTTTGCCGGGATGATTGAGATTCGGCAGTGCCTCATCCAGCGCATAGAGTTTGAAAAAGTAGCGATGGCGCCCGATCGGCGGGCACGGACCGCCGTAGCCGGTGCGTTTCCAGTCGTTGCTCCCCTCCAGCGTGCCGGCCGGCAGTGCTGTTATCCCTTCCGTAAGGCCAGTGCTGGTCACGGGCAGATTGTAGAGCAGCCAATGTACCCAGGTGCGTTGCGGAGCGGCCGGATCGGGCGCGTCGGGGTCGTCAACGATGAGCACCAGGCTCTTCGCGTTGGCAGGTACGCCGCTCCATGCCAGCGGCGGAGAAGTATCCGAGCCATCGCAGGTGTAGTGTTTGGGGATGGCGCCATGGTGCGCGAATGCGGTTGAGGTGATGGTCAAGCCCATTTTCGAATTCCCCTCCGAAGCCAGACACAGGGATGTCGCTGGCACCAACGCCAGGGCACACAATGCGGCCATGAATTTTCCATTTTTCATCTATCCATTCTAGGACATAAAAAACAAGATGAAAAAATGAAGGATTTATCCTGGTTAACTTGCCACCGTGTTTATCCAAAAAAGCCATTTATCCACGAAAAACACGAAAGACACGAAAAATTGCCTTGAATAGGTCGTTAATCCTTTTCGTGATGCGTTACTGCTTGCGATCTCATTGGATATTTTGCGAGCTTTCCTTACTGCGAAATGCCTGCTTACCAATTTCGTGTTTTTCGTGTCTTTCGTGGACCAACTGTTTTTTCCAGAATCATTCCCCTGGCATGCAATCCGCCCAGTTGTTGGGTGTTTCGTAGATGCGCACCTGTTTCAGGCGCAGGTGGTTGCCATACGTATCACGGTAGGCGGGATTGAGAATGTCGAAAGCGATTTGCGCAAGATTTTCAACCGTCGGCACAACTTCGAGAATAACGGTTTTGTGGTTCGGCAAGCTCGCCAGAAAGTCGCACACCACCTTGTCGCCGCGATACGCGAGGAATGCGTGATCCCACGCGTCCACCAATTGCTCCTTGGCGATGCGTTTGACGTCGGAGAAGTCCATCACCATGCCCTGCGCGGATTGTCCTTCGGCTGTAATGATGTCGCCGGACAGCGTGATTTCTATCGCGTAGCGATGCCCGTGCAAATGCTTGCACTGGCTGGTGTGGTTGGGGATACGATGCCCGGCGTCGAATTCCAGGCGGCGGGTGATAAGCATGTGGATGTCGGTCGTGAGCGGATGATGAGTTGCGAATTATATCTTGTTGGCGCTGGTATTGACCTTGTCACCATAAGCGCACTTGCGCAGAGCGTCAACCGGGCGACCCTTTTTCCTCTAGCGCACGATGCAGGGCCGGAATTTGACTGGATCAAGCCAAATTAAATTTATCTGCTTGCAGAATAAAACAGGCTGGCTGTCTGTTAATTCCTTTGCAAGACCCTGTACTTCAATTTAAAGGAGAGAAAAATGTATCGTATCGCAAAATATCTGGTCGCTGCCCTGCTCGCCCTGGCCTTTGCGGGCTGCGCCAGCTATCAGCCAACCATGATGTCGGGTGGCGTGTTAACAGACAGCGCCGGCATGACACTTTATACCTTCGACAAAGACGCCGCCAATAGCGGCAAAAGCGCCTGCAATGGCCCGTGTGCCGCACTGTGGCCGCCGGTCGCAGCAACCGGTAGCTTGAGCGGCGACTATTCTGCCATCACCCGCGATGATGGGACCAAGCAGCTGGCTTATAAAGGCAAGCCGGTATACCTGTTCGCCAAGGACCAAAAACCCGGCGACAAGCTGGGTGATAACGTTAAAGACGTGTGGCACGTGATCAAGTAATTGCAATACCTGATTTAAACATGGCCTTCACATGAAAAAAACTCCCATCATGCTTGTCTATCCGGCACAGGCATTTTGGGAGCTGTCTTGAATGGTGCAGATCAGTGAAGATTAAATGGGATCGTCGTAATAGGGGGTAGTGCCATAGTAGTTATGGATACCCGTTGCCCGAGTGGTGTCGGCCATATTTGGCCAGTGGTCCTCATCAAAACCAGGCGCGTCCTTGAGGCGTTCCTTTTCCACGTTCAAAATAAAACGCTTATTCACGGTGTCCAGAGTCAAGGCATTCCAGGGGACCGCAAATAATTTTTCGCCCATACCAAGAAATCCGCCAAATGACAACACCGCATAGGCAATTTTACCGCTGCGCATGTCCAGCATGATTTCCTTGATGTCCCCGAGATCCTCTTCTCTATGGTTATAGACATCTTCGCCTATTAAAGTATCGGCGCCCATCAGGGATGGGCCTGGGCCGGTTGCATCGCCAGATTTATACATGCCATACGTATCGCGATCAAGATAACTCATTAGGGTTTCTCCTTTAAGTAAGAGATTCCAGCATAAGTTTGAAGACGCGTATGGTCTGTTCGATCCCTCACATTGCCTGCAGAAATTTTTTTCCAATCCAAGGAGTCTTAAGAAAGCTGGGGCAAGATCATTCTGCTGTTCATGTGTCAGGGCTGATGCGACAACCTCTCGTCGAGGAACCGTAGCAGTGCCACAATGACGGTCAGCAGTACCGGCCCGATGATCACGCCGATCATACCAAAGGCTGAGACGCCGCCGATGACGCCGACGAATACGGCGAGTGTCGACACCGGCGCCCGCCTCGAAATCAGCAGCGGCCGCACCAGGTTGTCGGAGACTGACACGCCGGTGCCCCAGATCAACATGAAGATCGCCCCATCCCACTGTGAAGTGGCGGCCAGGAAAATGGCCGTCGGCACCCATACGATGGCCGTGCCGCCCACCGGCAGCAGCGCAAAAGCCGCCGCCAGCACGCCGAACACGACGGATGAGGGCAACCCTGCGATAGCGAAGCCGATACCCACCAACGCGCCCTGGAAGAGGGCGGTCAAGACCTCGCCGTAGACCACGGCCCGGGTCGTGTCGCCAACCAGTTTGAGCAACTCGCTCTTGCGCTGCGGTTCCATCGGCACCAGGCGCACCACGCGGTCGAGCATCTGGCGGCCGTCGCGCAGCAGAAAGAACAGCAGGAATAGCATCATGAGGAAGTGGACGAACGTGGTCATGGCGCTGAGCACGAAGTTACCCCCTCTGGCCGCCAGTGACTGCAGCAACATCTGAGCGCCGCTGACCAGCCAGGCATCAATTTGTTCGGTTGTAGCGGCGAGGTTATGGCGCAGCCACTCGGCAACGCTGCCTATGAAGGGGTTGTGTTCCAGTTGCGCGAGCAGACTGGTGTTGAAGCGCAACGGCTGTTGTTGCAGGCGCACGGCCAGAGCCGCGACCTGATTCGCGAATGCCGCGCCAAGACTGAGCAGTGGGCCCGCGAGCAGGACAGGCACCAGCACGGTGATGATCCCCGCCGACAGGTTGGCACGTCCCTTCAGTTTGCGCATCAGCCAGTTCTGCATCGGCGCCAGCAGGTAAGCGAGACAGATGCTCCAGGCCAGCGCCCCCCAGAAGGGCGCAAGCATGCCGTACAGGGCGAGGGCGCAGAGGGCAGCGACGACGATCACGAAGTCCCTGGTATAGTGGTCCAAGTTTACTCCTTGGGAAACGTTGGGCCAGTTTATGGCGGGATGATTCGACCAGCCTGCGCCTGAATATGCCACGATCCGGCCAGGTAATCGAAGTCCCATGGCGGACTGCGGTCGGACCTCCGCTGACCTAAAGGCCAGGGCGCGTTTTCAAGGCAACTTGGCAGTAACGCATTTAATGCCTGTTATGCCGGAACCTTGTGCAGCGATCGTCTGGCACGCCAATGTTTGGCGTGACGATGGCTCATGGAACCAGACAGTGCTGGTATTTCCGCTCGAAGAGACGCCAATGGGTACCCAGCTGGGCGTGGCGTTGATCTGGGACCGAGCAGTCGGCGACCAGAATATTGCGAGCCCGACCAGCAATAGCGCACCAATTATCAAGAAGTAAACATTTCGTGTACTCATGTGTTATCTCCAAGCTGTGGTTGAGCGCGCCCCTGTTAATCCTGTCTATAGCTTGTTTGACAGTGCGCATCCTTGCGGGGTATGTCAGTGCCCATGTCCCATCGCGCCGCCCTTGAGTACGTACATGGTGCCGCAGTAGGGGCATAGCGCTTCGCCTTTGACTTCGATCGGCAGGAACACGCGCGGGTGCGAGTCCCAGGCAACCATGTTCGGCATCGGGCAATGCAGCGGCAGATCGCTGCTGCTGACTTCGATGATGCGCTGGGTATTTTCGTGTAGCACTTGAGCCATGATGCGTCCCTTAAATGTAGCTGAGCCAGCCGGTGTGTTGCGGGTCTTTGCCGGTCACGCAATCGAAGTACATTTTCTGCAATTGCGTAGTGATGGGGCCGCGCGAGCCATTGCCGATAGCGCGATTGTCGAGTTCGCGGATCGGCGTGACTTCGGCGGCGGTGCCGGTGAAAAAAGCTTCGTCGGCGCTGTATACCTCGTCGCGGGTGATGCGTTTTTCCACCACTTGCAGGCCGATTTCACCGGCCAGTTGCACAATGGTGTCGCGCGTGATGCCTTCCAGCGCGCTGGTCAGGTCGGGGGTGATGAGCTTGCCGTTACGCACGATGAATACGTTCTCGCCCGAGCCTTCGGCAACGAAACCGTCCACGTCCAGCAGCAGCGCTTCCTGGTAGCCGTCCTGCGCGGCTTCCTGGTGCGCCAGGATGGAGTTCATGTAGTTGCCGTTGGCCTTGGCCTTGCACATGGTGACGTTGACGTGGTGGCGTGCAAACGACGAAGTCTTCACGCGGATGCCGTGCTCCAGCGCTTCTGCGCCCATGTACGCGCCCCAGGTCCAGGCGGCGACGATGACGTGGGTGGACAGGGTCTTGGCGGAAATGCCCATGGCCTCTGCGCCGTAGAACGCCATCGGGCGCAGGTAGGCGGATTCGAGCTTGTTGTCGCGCACGGCGGAGAGCTGGGCAGCGGTGATGGTGGCTTTGTCGAACGGCATTTTCATGCCGAGGATGTGGGCCGAGCGGAACAGGCGGTCGGTGTGCTCCTGCAAGCGGAAAATCGCGGTACCCTGGTCGGTTTTGTAGGCTCGCACGCCTTCGAATACACCCATGCCGTAATGCAGGGTGTGGGTGAGGACGTGGGTGGTGGCGTCGCGCCAGGGCACCATTTTGCCGTCGTACCAGATAAAACCATCGCGGTCCGCCATTGACATTGCAGCAACTCCAAAGACTTGTAAAGAGAAATTGTAACCGATTCGGCGCGCGCCGGTTATCCGAAAAGTGTGCCCCAGAGCCGCCTGACCGCTGCAGCATGGTCAGCGACTTGCATCGGCTCGGTGCGTGCGGTCTGCGCGCTCTGCAGGCGTAACGCATGCTGGAGGCGGCGGAATTCGCGGTAGGCGTTGCGCACTGCCTCAGCGTCGCCGGCCGGAATCAGTTCCAGCCCGGCAGCAAGCCTGAGCAACGCGAGGTTGCCGCTGTTGCGGGTGAGTTCGGGATGGTGCGCAGCGTGGGCGAGCACCAGGTATTGCACCATGAATTCCACGTCCACGATGCCGCCGGCGTCGTGTTTGAGGTCGAACAGATCGCTGCGATTGGGATGGCCGTCATGCATTTTCCGGCGCATGGCGAGCACGTCTTCGCGCAGTTTGGCGGGGTCGCGCGGCTGGGTGAGGATGTCGTAGCGGATGCGCTCGAACGCGGCACCCACGGCAGTGTCGCCCGCCACGTAGCGGGCGCGGGTCAGCGCCTGATGTTCCCAGGTCCAGGCGTGGCCGTGCTGGTATTGGCTGAATGCCTCGACGCTGCTGACCAGTAGGCCGGCCGCGCCGTCCGGGCGCAGGCGCAGGTCGGTTTCGTAGAGTATGCCGGCGGAGGTGGTGCTGCCCAGCCAGGTGTTGATGCGCTGGGCAAGGCGCGCATAGTGCTCGGCGGCTGCGGGCGCGGGGTCGTCGTAGAGAAACACCAGGTCGAGGTCGGAAGCATAGCCCATCTCGCGCCCGCCCAGCTTGCCGTAGCCGATGACGGCAAAGGCTGGCGTAGCGCGGTGGCGATTGCGCACGCCTGCCCACGCCAGCGGCAGGGTGGCCGACAGAATCAGCGCGGCCAGGTCGGAGAGATGGTCGGACAGGGTCTCCAGCGCCAGCACGCCGGCCAGGTCTTGCGCCAGCAGGTGAAAGGTGACGCGCTGACGGAACTGGCGCATGGCGTCCATCTGGCGTTCGGTGTCGCCGCTGTGGGTGTCCATCAGCGTTTGCAGTTCGTCGCCCAGCGCCGGCCAGTCCGGTGCTGCGTAAAGCACGCGGGTGTCGAGCAGCTCGTCCAGCAGCATCGGGTTGCGCGCCAGATACTGCGCCGCCCACGGACTGGCTGCGCACAACGCGGCCACGCGCTGCAGGGTGGCGGGGTATTCCACCAGCAGCGCCAGGTAGGAATCGCGCCGCGCCACGGTTTCCAGCAGATCGAGGATGCGCGCCAGCGTGGCATCGGGCGGGCTGCAACCGGCAGCGACTTCGATCAGCGCCGGCATCAGCGTGTCAAAGCGCGCGCGATTGCTGGCGGGCAAGGTGGTATAGCGGGTGCTGGAGCGGATCTGGCGCAGGCGGTTGCAGACTTCGGAGGGCACGCTGTAGCCAAGCTCGGCCAGGGTCGCCAGCGCATCGGCGTCTTCCAGCGCGCCCTGCCACAGCCCGGCCAGCGGGTGGCTGCCGCCGTCCGCCTGCGGGGCGGCGAATACCTGGTCGAAGTGGCGCGACACCTGGCTGCGATGGGCGTTGAGCGCGGCCAGAAAAGCCGGGTAATCGGTGTATCCCATGCTGGTGGCGATGCGCGTCTGGTCGTCCGGTTGAGTCGGCAGCATCTGGGTTTGCGCGTCGTCGAGGTATTGCAGGCGGTGCTCCAGATTGCGCAAAAAGACATAGGCCGCCTGCAACTCGGCCACCACGTTTTCCGGCAACAGGCCGCGCGCCGCCAGCAGAGGCAGCACCGCCAGCAGCGAGCGGGTTTGCAGCACGGGCACCCGGCCGCCGCGGATCAACTGGAATACCTGTGCGATAAATTCGATTTCGCGGATGCCGCCCGGCCCCAGTTTGATATTGTCGGCACGGTCGCGGCGGATGACTTCGCGGCGGATCTGCGTGTGCAGTTCGCGCATCGCGGCAAAGGCATTGAAGTCCAGATACTTGCGGAACACGAACGGGCGGATGATCTGGTCGAGTTCCGCCAGCCGGGTGCCGGTCAACGCGCGTCCCTTGATCCACGCGTAGCGTTCCCACTCGCGGCCGTGGGCTACGAGGTAGTCCTCGAATGCGGCATAACTCATCGCCAGCGGCCCGGCATCGCCCCATGGACGCAGACGCATGTCCACGCGGAACACGAAGCCGTCGGCGGTCAGGTCGGAAATCGCCAGGCCGAGCTTTTTGCCCAGCAGGATGAAAAAATCGTGGTGGGAAATGGGCTTGGCGCCGGTGGTTTCGCCCTGTTCCGGATAGAGGTAGATGAGGTCGATGTCCGACGAGACATTCAGCTCGCGCCCGCCCAGCTTGCCCATCCCCACCACCACCAGTTGCATGTCGCTGCCGTCCGGATTTTTCGGCATGCCGTGTTTCTGCGCCAGCCAGGCGCTGTGGTGGGCGAGGGCGAACCGCAGTGTGGTTTCGGCCAGATCGGTGCAGGTGCCCATGACTTCGGCCAAGTCCGCCAGGCCGCCGAGGTCGCGCACAATCAGCCGTGCCATTACCGCCTGGCGCAATTTGCGCAGTGCGGTGCTGAGCGCGGCCTCGTCGCCGGGCGCGGCAGCCTGCAACTGCGCCTGCATGGTATCCGCGTCGAATGGTCGATCGAGTCCGCGGGCGAGGCTGTGGACGAATTGCGCATCTGCAGCCAGCAGACGCGTCAAATAATGTGAATGAGAGGCGGCGCGTTCTATCATGTGATGTGCGGGCATGGTGTGCTTCGGGTTAAAATGGTTTTTTGTACTGCGTATCAGAATAATTCAGGAGCCCCGCATGGCCAATATCGAATCCATTTTGCAGGAAACACGCATTTTTCCGCCTTCTGCCGCATTCCAGGCACAGGCCAACGTCTCGGGCATGGACGGCTACCAGGCCTTGACTGCGCGCGCGGCGGCGGATTATGAGGGCTTCTGGGCGGATATGGCGCGCGCCAGCATCACTTGGAAAAAAGATTTCAGCAAAACCCTGGATGAATCCAATGCACCATTCTACAAGTGGTTTTACGACGGCGAGCTGAATGTTTCCTACAACTGTCTCGACCGCCACCTGCCGGACAAGGCCGGCAAGACCGCGCTGGTTTTCGAGGCCGACGACGGCGCGGTGACGCGGGTCACTTATCAGGCACTGTACAACCAGGTGTGCGCGTTCGCCAATGGCCTGAAATCGCGCGGCGTGCAAAAGGGCGACCGCGTCATCATCTATATGCCGATGAGCGTGGAGGCGGTGGTGGCGATGCAGGCCTGCGCGCGCATCGGCGCGATTCATTCGGTGGTGTTCGGCGGTTTTTCCGCCAAGTCGCTGCATGAGCGCATCCGCGATGCCGGCGCCAAACTGGTGGTGACGGCGGATGGCAGTATCCGCGGCGGCAAGACCGTGCCATTGAAGTCGGCGGTGGATGCGGCGATTGCGCTGGGCGGTTGCGAATGCGTGGAAGCTGTCGTGGTGTACCGGCGCAGCGGCGACGCTAGCGCATGGAACGCCGCGCGCGACATCTGGTGGCACGATCTGGTAAACGGCATGGCGCAGACTTGCGAGCCGGAATGGGTGGATGCCGAACACCCGCTGTTCATTCTCTACACGTCCGGCTCCACCGGCCATCCCAAGGGCGTGCAACATTCCTCGGGCGGTTATTTGCTGGGCGCGATCCTGTCGATGCAGTGGGTGTTCGACGCCAAGCCGGATACCGATGTGTTCTGGTGTACCGCCGACGTGGGCTGGATTACCGGCCACAGTTATGTGGCATATGGCCCGCTGGCGCTGGGCATGACCGAAGTGATCTTCGAAGGCGTGCCGACCTATCCCGATGCCGGGCGCTTCTGGAAAATAATCCAGAATCACCAGGTCACCACGTTCTACACCGCACCCACGGCGATTCGTTCGCTGATCAAGCTGGGCGCGGATTTGCCCAAAAACTACGACCTTTCCAGCCTGCGCCTGCTGGGCACGGTGGGCGAGCCGATCAACCCGGAAGCGTGGATGTGGTATTACGAGACGGTCGGCCAAAACCGTTGCCCGGTTACCGACACCTGGTGGCAGACCGAAACCGGCGCGCACATGATCGCGCCGCTACCCGGCGCGGTGGCGGCCAAGCCCGGCTCGTGCACCCTGCCGTTGCCCGGCATCATGGCCGATGTGGTGGACGAGCACGGCGGCAGTGTGCCGCTGGGGCAGGGCGGCTATCTGGTGATCAGGCGTCCATTCCCGTCGCAATTGCGGAGCCTGTGGAACGACCCGGAACGCTACAAAAAAGCGTATTTCCCCGAGGAACTGGGCGGCAAAATTTATCTCGCCGGGGATTCCGCCCACCGCGATGCCGACGGCTATTACTGGATCATGGGCCGCATCGACGATGTGCTGAACGTGTCCGGCCACCGCCTCGGCACCATGGAAATCGAATCGGCGCTGGTGGCCAATCCGCTGGTGGCGGAAGCCGCCGTGGTGGGCAAGCCCCACGACATCAAAGGTGAGGCAATCGTCGCTTTCGTTGTGCTCAAGGGAGTGCGTGCGTCCGGTGACGAGGCGAAGAAAATCGTCGCGGAACTGCGCGACTGGGTCGGCAAGGAGATCGGTCCCATCGCCAAGCCGGATGAAATCCGCTTCGGCGACAATCTGCCCAAGACCCGCTCCGGCAAGATCATGCGCCGCCTGCTGCGCGCGATCGCCAAGGGCGAGGAAATTACCCAGGACGTGTCCACGCTGGAGAATCCGGCGATTCTGGAACAACTCAAGGAAGCGGTGCGGTGAGTTAGCAAGCCTGCAAGTCAGCCGACGTGACGCCAATAGAAAGGACAAATTGAGGACAGTATTTCCCGGAATTGACAGAACCTGCCAAATTTTTCTCGAACCATCCTGTCAATCCTGTCCTGCGGGTTATTTTCTAATGATGGTAGCGACATGACGGTATTGGGTATTTCAGCATGATTGCTTTTAGCCGCCGCTGGATCAGGCGTGGCGTTGACTATGTGTTTCTGCCGCTGGCGTTGCTGTTCGTGGCGCTGGTTTTGTTGTTGCGTTTGTGGATATTGCCCGACATCGACCGCTGGCGTGATGACATTGCCGCGTCCATCAGTCACAGCGCCGGGCAGCGCGTCACGCTGGGCGAAATCAATGCCAACTGGCAAGGCCTGCATCCGCACCTGCGCATCCGCGACATTCGCGTGTTTGGTGCGGACGGGCGCCCGGCACTGTTTCTGGCCGATGTGCGCGCGGTGCTGTCGTGGACATCGCTGCTGCATGGCGAGCTGCGCCTGGCCTCGCTCACCATGGACGATGTGGTGCTCACCATCCGGCGCGACATGCAGGGCATTCATGTGGCCGGTATCCTGCTCAACCAGTCCGGTTCATCCGGCGGGTTTGGCGACTGGCTGCTGGCGCAGCGGAATATCCAGGTCAATCATGCCACGCTGGCGTGGGACGACGCACGCCGCGGCGCGCCGTATCTGGTGGCGCGCGATGTCAGCCTGACGTTGCAAAATCGCGGCCATAGGCACCGTTTTCGCTTGACAGCCATCCCCCCCGAACAGCTTGCCCAGCCACTTGATATACGGGGCGATTTCAGCGGGCGCAGCCTGGATGATCTGGCCAGTTGGCATGGTCAGATATACGCTCGTGCGGATCGTACCGATCTCGGCCAGTGGCGCCAATGGCTGACGCTGCCGTATGCCATCAGCCAGGGTTACGGCGGCCTGCGCGTGTGGCTGGATGTGGCCAGCAAGCAAGTGATTGCCGCAACGGTGGATGCTTCCCTGCGCCAGGTGTCGGTACAGTTCGCGCCGAATTTGCCGGTACTGAAACTGGCGAATATATCCGGGCGCACCATCTGGAAGCGCTTGGGACTGGCGCAGTCGTTTGCGGTCAAACAATTGAGTTTACGCACAACGAATTTTGTCTATGTGGCGCCGTTCGACCTCACGCTGAGGCTGGATCCGGCCAAAGCGAACCTGCCGGGCGGCGGCCGTATTGATACGAACAATATACAGCTCGAGCGGCTGGCGGCATTGGCACCCTATCTGCCGCTGGATGCAACGCAACGCCAGCGCCTGACAGATTTGCAGCCGCGCGGCCAACTGGAGAAATTCACGCTGGCGTGGCGCGGCAGTGCCGACCATATGCCGCTCGATTACCAGGTCAAAGGCCGTTTTACTCGGCTCGGCTGGCAGGCTCAGGGGAGTTTGCCCGGGGCCGCGGGATTGTCCGGAAATATCGATGCAACGCGAAGCAATGGCACGCTGTCGATCAATAGCAGCAATGTGATGCTGGCGCTGCCGCGCGTGCTGCCCGTAGCAGACGTGGCGCTGGCTACCCTGACAGCACAAATGAACTGGCGCGAGCAAAAGCAAGGGTATCTATTCAAACTCACCGAAGCCAGCTTCGCCAATACCGATCTGTCAGGCAGTGCGTTTGGCGAATATCAGTATCAACCGGGGCAGCGGGGAAACATCGATTTGACCGCGCGTCTGGGTCGATTGGATGCGCGTCAGGTTTATCGTTATCTTCCCGTGACAGTCAATGAGCACACGGATCAGTGGCTGCAAACGGCATTGCAGGGTGGGCAGGCTCGCGATATGAGCGTGCGGTTGAAAGGAGATCTTGCGCACTTTCCTTTCCGGGGCGGGCGTGATGGTTTATTCGAAGTGGCTGCCAGGATCGAAAATGGGGTGCTGCAATACGCGCCGGATTGGCCCAGGATCGAAGGCATACAGGGGAATCTGCTGTTTCGCGGCGAGCGTATGGAAATTACCTCGAACCAGGCGAACATCTATGGCGTGGCACTCAGCCGGGTAAGCGCAATAGTTCCTGACTTGTTCAATGGGAACCCGATGCTGGAGGTGAACGGTGAGGCGCGCGGGACTACGGACGCGTTCGTGCGCTTTGTCAATACCAGTCCAGTGACAAAATTAATAGACGGCATCACCAACAATATGGGTGCCACCGGCAACAGCCGGTTGCGTCTGAATCTGAAAGTGCCGTTGCACCATGCGCACGACGTCACGGTGGCTGGCGATCTCACTTTCGACGGCAATACGCTGACCCCTGTCGGCATGCCGCCATTGCAGAATATCCGCGGCCGGCTGCAATTCACCAACACCGGCATTGCGGCGCAAAACATCAGCGTTCAACTGTTGGGCGGGCCCGCTACGATTTCAGCGACCAGCCAGCCGGGTGGGATAACGCGCCTGGTTACCCAGGGCCGCATGAGTGCAGCCGGGCTAAAAAGCTTTCTGACCCCGGCATTGGCAAACCATCTGCGCGGCACGGCGGACTGGCACGCGACGATCAATCTGCGCCATCTTCAGACCGAAGCTGATTTTGAATCAAATCTGGTGGGCATGGCATCCGATTTGCCGCCGCCTTTTGCCAAGACGGCGGCGGAGAGCCAGCCGCTGCGCGTGAAAAAAACCCTGCGCGCAGCGGGTGAATCGCTGCTGTCGATCCATTATGGACAGGTGGCTTCGGCGTTGCTGTTACAAACACTGAAAAACGGCCAACCGGTGTTCGAACGCGGTGCATTGCGTTTTGGCGGCGAGGCGGCACTCCCGCAGGAGAGCGGACTATGGATTACAGGCTCGCTACCCCTGTCTGGTCTGGATCGCTGGCGCAATCAGTTCTCGGCGGCTGGAGCTGGTGCGGGCGGGTTGCCACCCTTGGCCGGGGTCAATCTCAACTTCAGTACGCTCGACCTGTTTGGTCACCGTTTTCAGGATATCAACATCAATGCACGCAACCAGAGCGGCACGTGGCGGGCCAACGTAGCCGGACAGGGGGTCAATGGCGAGGTGACATGGCAACCCGCAGATGCCGGTGCTGGCCGGCCGCAGGACAAACTCAGTGCGCATTTCAAAACCCTGGACATCCCGGCGGCCCTGCCTGCAGACGGCGTGAAATCCTCACAGAATGGCAGCCTGCCGGCGCTGGATATCAGCGTGGATAATTTGCAGTTGCGAAATCGTCCGCTCGGTCAATTACAGGTCACTGCCACGCCGCAGGGTGACGGTCTTGATTTTGAATCCATTCGCCTGTCTCACCCGGACAGTACCTTGACCATGCAAGGGATATGGAATCCTGACCGCATTCCGCAGACCCAGGCCAAAATTCACCTTGAAGTGAATGATGTGGGCAAGTTTCTTGGACGTTTCGATCATCCTGGCCTGGTCAAGCGCGGCCGGGCAACGCTGGATGGCGAGGGCGAGTGGAACGGCACACCCGCGGATATCGCCATTCCCTCGTTGTCCGGCACGTTTGCATTGAAGGCCAGCAGTGGCCAGTTTGCCAAGGTAGACCCCGGTATTGGCAAGCTGTTAGGAGTGCTCAGCCTGCAGGCATTGCCGCGTCGCATCGGGCTGGATTTCCGGGATGTGTTTAGCGACGGGTTCGCCTTCGATGAGATTTCCGGTACCATGAGGTTGAGTCGTGGCGTGGTTTACAGTGACGATTTCAGCATGCAGGGCCCCTCTGCCAAGGTGCGCATGAGCGGTATGGTGAATATCAATACCGAGACCCAGCAGTTGCGCGTGGCGGTATCCCCAAAACTGAGCGAAAGCGTGGCGCTGGCAGGTACCCTGATTGGCGGTCCGGTCGTGGGGCTGGGCGCGCTGGCCGTGCAAAAATTACTGAAGGATCCCTTCGGCCAGGCGGCCACGTTTGAATACAGCGTTACCGGCGCGTGGTCTGATCCGGTGGTCAAGCGGGTTGACCGTGAGGCCAAGGGCGGAGAATTATCGCCTTGAGCCAGATTGAGTGAACTGCCGCGAGGGCGGCAGCATGGAGAGAATAGTGACCGAAAGAAACAGTAAATCCACATCCAGTTTTGCCAAACGCAAAAGCCGCACTGCCGTGGCCAAACCGGCACGCGCAACTGCGCCCGGCGTCATCCGCATGGCTGCCATCCAGATGGCTTCCGGCCCCAATGTCAGCGCCAATCTGGCGGAAGCCGAACGGCTCGTCGCACTGGCCGCAGCCGGCGGCGCAAAACTGGTGGCGCTGCCCGAGTTTTTCGCGATTATGGGTAACAAGGACACCGATAAGGTTGCCGCACGCGAGGAGGAGGGCAAGGGCCCGATCCAGAAATTTCTCGCGACTGCCGCGAAAAAACACAAGATCTGGCTGGTAGGCGGTTCCGTGCCGATGGCCTGCGACAACCCCAAAAAAGTGCGCAACAGCTGCATGGTGTACGACGACAAGGGCAAGCTGGTGGCGCGCTACGACAAGATTCACCTGTTCGGCCTCGACCTGGGCGTCGAACACTATCAGGAAGAGAAAACCATCGAAGCCGGTGACCGGATTGTGGTGCTGGATTCGCCATTTGGCCGTATCGGGCTGTCCGTCTGTTATGACCTGCGCTTCCCCGAACTGTATCGCGCCATGCCCGACGTGGACATCATCCTGGTGCCGTCGGCATTTACCGCCACCACCGGCAAGGCGCATTTCGAAACCCTGGTGCGTGCACGTGCCATAGAGAATCTGGCCTACGTCATCGCGCCCGCGCAGGGCGGCTATCATTTGTCCGGCCGCGAGACGCATGGCGACACCATGATCGTCGACCCGTGGGGAGTGGTGCTGGATCGCCTGCCGCGCGGCTCGGGCGTGGTCATGGCGGGTATTAATCCAGCCTATCAGGCGAGCCTGAGAAAAAGCCTCCCTGCATTGAAACATCGCACTCTGGATTGCAGTCATATCCAGATTCAAGGCAAGGCGATTAAATAGTAAATAGCTTGAACGCTGGCGCTTCGTCACCATCTAACCCTACTCACTTCACAGGCGTATTCCATGACGACTTCCACACTCACCGGCGTACTGATCCCCAACCCGGAGACGCTGTTTCAGACCGCGCATGAAACCCTGCTGGTGCCCAACCAGCTCGACGCCAGCCAGCTTGATAGCGTGTTCGGGCGGCTTATGGACCATCATGTGGACTACGCCGATCTGTATTTTCAATATACGCGCTCCGAAGGCTGGAGCCTGGAAGAGGGGCAGGTCAAATCCGGCAGCTTCAACATCGAGCAGGGTGTGGGGGTGCGTGCCGTATCCGGCGAGAAAACCGCGTTTGCCTATTCCGACGACATCAGCCAGCCGGCCTTGCTCGCCGCCGCGGAAGCCACGCGTGCCATCGCCAAGAGCGGTGCAGTGCGCAAGTCGCATGCGGTGGCGCGTCCTGGCGGCCATGCCCTGTATCAGCCGCTGGATCCGCTCACCACCCTGAAAGACGCAGAAAAAGTCGCGCTGCTGGAGAAGCTGGAGCGCTATGCGCGCGCCATCGACAGCCGCGTCACGCAAGTCATGGCGAGCCTGGCGTCGGAATACGACGTGGTGCTGATTGCGCGCTCCGATGGGCACCAGGCTGCCGACGTGCGTCCGCTGGTGCGGCTGTCGTTGCAGGTGATTACCGAGCAGGATGGCCGCCGCGAGCAGGGCTCGGCCGGCGGCGGCGGACGTTTCGGGTATGAGTATTTCAGCGATGCGATGCTGAAAAAATATGCCGAACAGGCGGTGCATCAGGCGCTCACCAATCTGGCTGCCAAGCCAGCCCCGGCGGGCAGCATGACGGTAGTGCTGGGTGCGGGCTGGCCGGGCATTCTGTTGCATGAGGCGATCGGCCACGGCCTGGAAGGCGACTTCAACCGCAAGGGCAGTTCGGCGTTTGCCGGGCGTGTGGGCGAGCGCGTCGCCGCCAGCGGCGTGACGGTGGTGGACGACGGCACCCTGATGAACCGGCGCGGTTCGCTCAATGTGGACGACGAAGGCAATCCCACTCAGTGCACTACGCTGATCGAAAACGGTGTGCTCAAGGGTTATATGCAGGACACCCTCAACGCGCGTCTGATGGGGGTGCCGATTACCGGCAATGCGCGGCGTGAATCCTTTGCCCATATCCCGATGCCGCGCATGACCAACACCTACATGCTCAATGGCGACAAGGATCCGGCCGAGATCATTGCCTCGGTCAAGCACGGCCTGTATGCGGTGAACTTCGGCGGTGGGCAGGTGGACATCACCAGCGGCAAATTCGTGTTTTCCGCGGCCGAAGCCTACATGATCGAGGATGGAAAAATTACCTATCCGGTGAAAGGTGCTACCTTGATAGGCAATGGTCCCGATGTGCTCACCCGCGTCTCCATGATCGGCAACGACATGGCGCTCGACCCGGGTGTCGGTACTTGCGGCAAGGAAGGCCAGAGCGTGCCAGTCGGCGTTGGTCAGCCAACCTTGCGCATTGATGGTTTGACGGTGGGCGGCACCGCCTGACGCGCACAAAGCGTGCATGGATGCACGGACGTGGTGCGGGGTCCGGATGTTGCCCCACCCAGCAGCGCCGCAACTGCGCTGCGAACCCCCGGTATGCAAATTGCTGTTACCAGGTTCAGCGTCGTTTTAACCTGACTGTCAAACGCAGTCTGTAAGCTCCCTGCTTAATCAAATGGAGAATATTCATGGCCGAGTCCAAAGAAAAAACCAAAGCATCAGGCAAAACGGCATCCACTGCTGCCGAAACCAAAGTCAAAGCCAAAACAAAAACTGCAAAGCCTGCGACCGGCAAATCGGCAGCAAAGGCTGTGGTAGCCGCCGAGCCCAAGGTGACCAAGGCTAAAATGGCCGCCCCCGTTGAGAAGGCTCCGGCAGCCAAACGCAGTGTGAAGGCACCCATGCTCCCAATCAATCCCGAGCAGCGCTATCGCATGATTGCCGAAGCGGCCTACTACATTGCCGAGCGTCGCAGTTTTGCGCCAGGTGATCCGACTGCAGACTGGGCGCAGGCGGAAATGCAGATCGTTGCCCTGCTGAAAAAATAGCCGGCAGTTTTCATCCGATTGAAAGATCAAATCGAGGCTGGACGGATCATCCATCAGCCGGGTTAGGCTACAATCGTGCTTTTATCGAATGGCGTGTAAAGCATGATCCTCATCCTCACTCCCAATACCCGCTCGGACAGTTCGGCTTACCAGCAGCTCATGGGCTATCTGGACAAGTTGCCGGGTATCCAGTATCGCGTACATGAAGAACAGGGCGCGACGCAACTGCTCACCGAGATTTACCTGATCGGCAGCACCGCCGGGCTGGCAATGGACTACATGCAAAGCCTGCCGGGGGTAGAGCGCGCGGTGCGGGTATCCGAAGAATACCGCGTACTCGGACGCCATCAGGCCAACGACCCGCGCCCCAGCCATTTTGAATACAACGGCGTGCGCTTCGGCCAGGACAACCTCAACATATTTGCCGGGCTGTGCGCGGTAGATAACCCCGAGCACGTCGAGCAAATGATGAAGGTACTGCGCGACAATGGCCAGGTCTGCACGCGCATGGGTGCCTACAAGCCGCGCACCAATCCCTATGCATTTCAGGGACACGGCAAGGACTGCCTGCCTTACGTATTCGAGCTGGCCGGCAAATACGGCATCAAGGTCATCGCCATGGAGATCACCCATGAATCGCACATGGCAGAGATTTTCGAGGCGCTGCACCAGACCGGCGATCCCACCGGCGTGATGCTGCAGATCGGTACGCGCAACACGCAAAATTTCGAATTGCTCAAAATTGTCGGACGCCAGCAGCGCTTCCCGGTGCTGTTGAAGCGCGGTTTCGGCATTACCCTGGACGAATCGCTCAATGCCGCCGAATACCTGGCCAGCGAAGGCAACCGCAAAGTCGTGTTCGGCCTGCGCGGCATGAAAACCAACATGGGCGACCCGCACCGCAACCTGGTGGACTTCGCCCACGTGCCGGTGGTCAAGCGCCTGACCCGCATGCCGGTGTGCATCGACCCGTCGCACTCGGTCGGCACGCGCGCAGCCGGACCGGACGGCATGCTAGACATCGCCCATGTCGTGGCGCAAGGCGTCATCGCCGGCGCCAACATGATCCTGGTGGACTTCCATCCGAACCCCGCGTCCGCGCTGGTGGATGGGCCCCAGGCATTGACGCTGCCGGAACTGCCGTATTTTCTCGAAGATGTGGCGATCGCGCGCGAGGCGTATGAGAAGCGCCTGACGTTGCGGCAAAAATACCCAAGTACCTGACTTGTTTCAATCCGCACCCGGCCAATTGGCCGGGTGATGCGCACTGGCCTACATCCAGTCCAATGCCAACCAGCAGTTTCAATCCGCACCCGGCCAATTGGCCGGGTGATGCGCGGCTTCTGCGCTACCCAACAGCGCAAATTCATGTTTCAATCCGCACCCGGCCAATTGGCCGGGTGATGCCCATTCAGCACATGCGCGACAATCATGCGCTTGCCGTTTCAATCCGCACCCGGCCAATTGGCCGGGTGATGCATGGGTTTTTCAGCAAGGCCGGGGACGTTATCCAGTTTCAATCCGCACCCGGCCAATTGGCCGGGTGATGCCACCCAGCAGCGCAAGCGCAACGCGGCGGCGCTGGTTTCAATCCGCACCCGGCCAATTGGCCGGGTGATGCACCCGGTGCCCGGTTTCCTTCCCCTGTTTCTCATGTTTCAATCCGCACCCGGCCAATTGGCCGGGTGATGCCCCCGGCATGGCTTGAGAGAATGCACAACCACCGGTTTCAATCCGCACCCGGCCAATTGGCCGGGTGATGCCAGGAAAGACGAGGAAACGCCAGGATGGCCGACCGTTTCAATCCGCACCCGGCCAATTGGCCGGGTGATGCTTAAGCGCGGAGAATGAAATGGAACTGAACAAAGTGTTTCAATCCGCACCCGGCCAATTGGCCGGGTGATGCTTGCTTACCGGTTCGTGTGGCGCGTACGGATGAGGGTTTCAATCCGCACCCGGCCAATTGGCCGGGTGATGCGTAAATCGTGGGCCTCATCTACGTCCCAGAACGGTTTCAATCCGCACCCGGCCAATTGGCCGGGTGATGCAAAAAGGTCAGAAGCATTCCGAGGCTTCAAAATTGTTTCAATCCGCACCCGGCCAATTGGCCGGGTGATGCATTCTCACGCTGGAACAGCAGGAGTTCTCGTTTTAAGTTTCAATCCGCACCCGGCCAATTGGCCGGGTGATGCAATAACATCAACGTGGCTTGAATCAGTAGTGTAAAGTTTCAATCCGCACCCGGCCAATTGGCCGGGTGATGCATTTCAGCGAGGTTTTACAACAAGTCGGTCTTATGTTTCAATCCGCACCCGGCCAATTGGCCGGGTGATGCGCAGACCGAGATCCTCGCCTCGCATCGCCAAAATGTTTCAATCCGCACCCGGCCAATTGGCCGGGTGATGCGGGTGTGCGCCGAATGCAATCAGCGCCGCCTGGTGTTTCAATCCGCACCCGGCCAATTGGCCGGGTGATGCGTGGCGGCGCTGCGCACCGACCAGGCCAGCGGCGTTTCAATCCGCACCCGGCCAATTGGCCGGGTGATGCGGTCAGCTTGCGGTCGATCTTGTAGGCCAGGCTGGTTTCAATCCGCACCCGGCCAATTGGCCGGGTGATGCGGCACCGGCTGGTATGGGCGCTGGATGCCTTGCAGTTTCAATCCGCACCCGGCCAATTGGCCGGGTGATGCGGGCGTTATCCGCGCTTGAGATTGCCGCGCTTGCGTTTCAATCCGCACCCGGCCAATTGGCCGGGTGATGCTTTGCATTTTTGGTTCTCCTGTCAGTCTGGTTGAGTTTGTTTCAATCCGCACCCGGCCAATTGGCCGGGTGATGCGCGCGATGTACGCGGCGTGGAAACGCTGCAAACGCCGGTTTCAATCCGCACCCGGCCAATTGGCCGGGTGATGCCCGGGGTGTGGGCGAAATGGTGATTCCGCATGGATGTTTCAATCCGCACCCGGCCAATTGGCCGGGTGATGCGCAGGTGCAGGCGCTGAACTGGGACAGCATCACCGTTTCAATCCGCACCCGGCCAATTGGCCGGGTGATGCCGTGCCGCCCGCGCTGGTGGAAACACCCATCCCGGTTTCAATCCGCACCCGGCCAATTGGCCGGGTGATGCCTGGCGATCTGCTCAACCAGATCCGCCTGTATGTCGTTTCAATCCGCACCCGGCCAATTGGCCGGGTGATGCGGTCACGGATTTGATTGCCACGATCCAGACCAAAGTTTCAATCCGCACCCGGCCAATTGGCCGGGTGATGCAGCGCCGCAATGGCCCACCAGATAAGGCCAACCACGTTTCAATCCGCACCCGGCCAATTGGCCGGGTGATGCCCAGGCCGAAATGCTCGACCCTGACCGCACAATCGTTTCAATCCGCACCCGGCCAATTGGCCGGGTGATGCATCCGGTATCGTGATGCGCTTGACCTACCGCAAAGTTTCAATCCGCACCCGGCCAATTGGCCGGGTGATGCTAGCTAAGCACGTCGAGTGGATTTTCGCAGGAGTGTTTCAATCCGCACCCGGCCAATTGGCCGGGTGATGCATCCGCGAGCCGGACTCGGAAATCTGGCTGACCTGGTTTCAATCCGCACCCGGCCAATTGGCCGGGTGATGCCATCACAAAGCGCCGATTAGCCGTCGGCGCACGTTGTTTCAATCCGCACCCGGCCAATTGGCCGGGTGATGCAATATTTTTTGCTACACTACGAAAACTCGCAGATGGTTTCAATCCGCACCCGGCCAATTGGCCGGGTGATGCTGAACCGCGAGCTGCTGCGCGGCACGACGGCGATGTTTCAATCCGCACCCGGCCAATTGGCCGGGTGATGCAAACCACCATAGACACCTCCCCAATGGTGGTGTAGTTTCAATCCGCACCCGGCCAATTGGCCGGGTGATGCGCGGCCAGCTTTCCCTGCAGGTCGTCGGTGCAGCGGTTTCAATCCGCACCCGGCCAATTGGCCGGGTGATGCCGCTTCGGCACCATCCGGGCGCACATCAGATAGCCAGTTTCAATCCGCACCCGGCCAATTGGCCGGGTGATGCTTTGCACGCTGATCTCGCCGCCCGGCGTATTGCCGTTTCAATCCGCACCCGGCCAATTGGCCGGGTGATGCTCCGCCCACGTAACGTATCGCTACGTAAGAAGATTCCTGTATTTTCCCGCGAACTGGCTTCAGAAAGCCACTGTTTTTGGCTCATGAATTTTGTTCTGCGTGAAAAATGTTTATTAGTCATCCGGTTAGCTCCTGCGCGAAAGCCTCGGGCATTGGCCGTTGATAGAGGTTCGCGCACTCAGGCAATGAGAGGCCCTTCAAAGTCCACGGAGCGGAAGCAGCCATGTTGTTTGACGCGCACTTCCACTGGCTCGGTGATGCGGTAGAAACGCAGATTATCCTGACTTTCGTCGATTTCTGCGAGCAGTGTACGCTCCAGTTGTTCAAACTGCATTTCGTTGACGGTGCATTCGAACACGGATTTCTGTACGCGCTGTCCCATCTTTTCGCAGGCTTTTGCAACCCGTCTTAGTCGCTTGCGTCCGGCCGCAGTTTCGGTGGAGACATCGTAGGTGACGATGATGAGCATGCGGTTTCCTATTTTGCCAGATAAGGCAGGTAGCCTTCCATCTCGCCCCGGATAGTGCGTGCGATGAAACGTGCCTGGATGAAGGGTAGCAGGCCGATGGGGATTTTGTTTTCGGTGAGCGGATGGGTGATTTCTTCCTGTTTGCGTTCCTGCCAGGCGGTGACGACAGCGCGGCGGCCTTTGTCGTTGAGCATGACAGCACCGCCTTCGCGTTCGTCAAAATCAGCGGCAGTGATTTGGCCGCGGTTAATGAGGGTAAGGGCCAGCCGGTCGGCAAGTATCGAGCGGAATTCTTCCTGCAAATCCAGCGCGAGCGCGGCACGGCCGGGGCGCACGGCGTGGAGGAAACCGAGTTGTGCATCCAGCCCGGCGGCCTCAACGGCGGAGCGGCAGTCATTCATGCTCATGGCGTAGAGGAAGGAAAGCAGCGCATTGAAACGATCCAGCGGCGGGCGACGGGTGCGGCCATTGAGTGCAAATGATGCACGCGTCTGGGGTTTGACAATGAGGTTGAGGGCAGCGAAGTAGCCGCGCGCGGCTTCGCCTTCCACCCCGCGCAGTTCGTCCATGGTTTTGGCAACGGCCGCTGCGCGCAATGAGGCGGCGAGGTTGTTGGCAGTGCGGGTGAGTATTGCGGCTTCATCTGGGTCGGCGGCTTCGCGTGCACCGCGCTGCAGGTTGGTGCGGCTGTTTTTGAGTTTTCCCGCGACTACGGCACGCGCAAACTCCAGGGTGAAAGCGGGTTCCAAGGCTGCGCGGTGATGCGCCTGACGCAACAGGATATTGCCGGAAACCGGGCCTTCGAGCCGCGCTTTGAAACGCCCTGAATCATCCAGCAACACCAGCGATTTGCCTTCATCCGCCAAGCGGTGCATGAGCGCGGGCGAGACCATGACATTGCCGAAACAGACCAGCCCGCCCAAGTGATGCAGCGGTACCTGGAGCTTTTTCTCACGCTCCACGTCGATACGCAGGGTGGCGTTTTCCAGATGCGCGTAGGCGTGCGGCGTCATGACGTAGAGCGTGTTCTGGACGGTGTGCACCGCTATTTCTCCGGGTTGAATAAATCTTGTCTTTGTTGGTGCTGCTTGCTCTGTCCGGCCAGCGCCTCCGGCTGGCAAATGTCTTTCAAAGAGCACTCTTTACAGCGCGCATCGTTCACCGGAGGTGGGAGCTTGCCCGAGGCCAGCATGGCGCGAATGGCATCGGCGGTTTCTTCCACCAGTTGCCTGAGTTCCGGTGTGATGGATACTTCTCGCCGCCGGTGGCTGGTGGCGTGAAAAATCGCACCTTTGGGCACGGGGCGGTTCAGCATTTCCTCCAGGCAAATCGCCTGCGCGGCGAGCTGGATGTCGTCGTGCAACTTCTGACGCTTGGCGCCGTGTTTGAACTCGACGGGATACACACTGCCGTCTGGATGGAACTCAACCAGATCGGCCTTGCCAATCAGGTTGAGCCGGTCGCACCACACGGGCAACGCACGCTCAACACGTACGCCAGATTTGATCTCATAACCCGGCGTATCAACAAGATGATGCACGGCCTGCCCGCGCGCCGTGTGTATGTTGTCCTCGAACGCCTGTTCCAGATGAATCAACCCACACTGGCGCGGGCAGTAGATCCAGTGTTGCAGGGCAGAGAGGGCGACAACTTCGTCTGCAGGATTTGCCACTCAATCAAACAATCGTTGGATGAGTTCATCGCGCGCGAGGCCGTGATGCGCGGCTACGCTGGCGAGAATGGAGGCGAGCGTACCCAGCCTGAGCGGGTCGTGATTGGGGATGGTGATGTGATGCTCGCCACGAACGGAGCTAGTCAGCCGCATGTGACTGCCCGTCTGGCGTGTGACGCTGTGTCCCATTCGCTCAAGGCGCTTGACCAGATCCGCCCCGGAGAGATCACGCGGCACTCTCATGCCGTCAGCACTTCTTCACGGGTGATGTGCAGGCGGATCAGACCGGGCAATTTTCCTTCGTCAAAGTGGCAATGCACCGCGTCGCGGACCTGGGCGTGCAGGCTGGGTAGATCGTCGGCCTCGGTCACAATATCCACGCCAACAGCACGCGCAACATAACCGCCCTCTGGCGCTTCTTCAACAATGAAATGGATTTCGCTCATGGATACTGTCCTCCAATAACAAAGATAGCTTCTAGTATCGCCTATCCCACAGATAAAAAATATTGACCTTGAGCCGGACTCTTCAACACGACTTCTGGCTGGGTGCGGTAAGCGGCTCCGGCATTTAGAACCCGTTGATTTCTTCAGGAACCAAGTTTTCCAGGTCGGCAAGCGCGTAGCTGCCATCTGGATTGACAGTGAGTGTCCGATGCACTTTGGCCGAAGAATGCTGGCCCGATTTGCAGTTGTGTTTCCACCAGATGACTTTCAGCACCTCCATGCTGCCCGCCGGACGTGCAGATGATTCGTCATTTTCAAGCAATTTGGGAAGTACCTGCTTGATGGCTTCGGCATCGGCGTCGGAGAAGCTGGTTCTCTCGGCAAGCTGCGGGTTCATGCTGCCGCAGAACACATAAACGCCTTGGTCAACGCGGTGCTTCATTCCCATTGTATCCGAGCCGCGCTTGGTGCCGTCGCCTTCGCCACTGACGCTCTTGGTGATCTGGGTGCTGGTGATGTCTATGGGCTCGACGCTGAAGGCGGATTGGACGGTGACCGGGCCGCGAATGCCGATGGATACGCCGGTGTCGCCTTCATCGTCGCTGCCATCGTCCTTTTTCTTTCCGGCTTTCTTGTTGCTCTTCAGCGCAAACAATTGACCAAAGGCACGCACGTCAAACCACTTCTCGCAGGCGAGCTTGGCGGTCTCGTCAGACCCCAATTTGTTACCCAAAACAGCTTCGGCGCGTGCGCGCAGACTTTTTGCCTCATCTACTTTCCGATCATCTGACTGAACGAAGATCATGTTTCCGTCATCGTTCTTACCATCTGCTACCCAGCGTTCCAGCAGCCGATCCCGAATCTTCCGCTTGATCGAAACATCCGTCATTTCTCCGAAGTTTGAATAGTCAGTGCGCGGACGGTTGCCATTGAGTGGATCACCATTGGGATTGGCGTTCTTGACGCGGAGGATGACGGCGAAGTCGATTTTGTTTTGCAAAGTAGTCATGTTTGGCTCCTTGGATTAGTTTATTCGGCAGGTGTTTTTTCGGCGCTGGCGGCAGTATCCGCCTTGGGTGGGTTCAATGCCTGTCGCTGACAGTGGTAGCCAAGCAGGAATTCGCCAGAGAGTTTTCGATCGTCAAGGAAGTCCTCTTCGGCAAAGCTTGAAACGACTTCGTCGTGCAGTTTTTCCATTTCATACAAAAAGCCGGGGCGTTTGGCGCGTAGGCGCGACTTCGATGGCGTCAGGGCAAGTTCGATAGTGCGCCAAGTGCTCGCTGGCCGGTCAGCGAAGCGCTGCATCAGTTTGGCGGCGGAAGTATCGCGTGTTTCGCCGCCGACATACAGCCCTCTGCCTTCAATGTGTTCAGCAATGGCGAGGAGGCGGCCGTACAGGTAATCCCGGGATGTCCGGTCTGTTTCCAGTGTCATTTGATACTCCCTTTTATTGAAAAATCCCTTGAAAAGCGCACAAGAAATACCCAAGTTTTTCTCCCATTCCCAGTGTTCCAAACCCACCCGGTTATAGGTTCGGCGCACCACCGATTCAACGAGATCGCGGGGCAGTGGGCGACCATCGACAATGCAGGGCAGAAGCCGTTCCACCGTGGTTTTGCGCAATTTGTCGTCGAGGCGGCGACCGAAGGCGGCTTCGGCGATGTCGCGTGGGGCTGGCGTGCCAACAAACTTGGAATCCTTGCCGAAGTTTTGCGGCCAGGCGTGCTTTTCATGCCAAGCCTGAATTCTGTTCAGAAACTCCGAACCCAACAGTTCGCGATAGAAGGTGATGGCCATACGCCCAGGTGTTGCAGAGTCCAAACCCATGACGACGATGCCTTCAGTCGGGTCGAGCTGTGCGCGATACCCGGAAATCGCTTTCTTCAGCCGTAGTGCGAATGCCTGGCCAGTATCGCCCGTATCATGAAGCACGCTTTCCGTTGCCGCTTGAGCGGTCTCTTCACTGCTGAGAAAGAGCGAGAGCGAGTCCTTGAATGGATCGGGGACGGGCTTGCCTGAAACAGCCCAGGTTACAATCACCTGATCTTCGTTTCGATAGGCCTGTCGGTGGATAAGCCAGCGTAAAGCGTTGTGTGCTTTTTGGGTAACCTCATAACCGACCCCGCACGCTTGCAGGCCAGTATCATCCGTGAATCTGCCTCGGAACGTATAGCCTGAGGCATCATTGGCGCTGATCAGTTTGGCGCCATCTCCAGCGTGCCTGATTCGCTTGGGATGGCTCACGGCAAGCGCTACGTCCTCGCCAGTAACCATGCATATACCCATCAACTGTTTCGTGCTGGCATCAAACTTTGCCCAGGCTTCTTGCAATGAAGGGTCTTCCCAAACGGCAGTGCATGGATTGTTGGCTTCCCGGACATGCCAGCGGATAAACGCATCCCCTTGGTCCCGCTCGCCAGCCTTTGCGGTCAGTAAACGAAAGAGATCAGGGGCTTGATTTTCCCCTGTCCAGCGGGTCAATAACTTTCTATCGGAATCGATGTGAAGGATTTTTTCCTTGACTAGATCAGCCACTACGCAGCCCTTGCGAATATATGCAAGCACCGCCTTGGCCTTGGGATGGCTGAATTCGGATTCGCACCACTTGCCAAGTTGCGCCTCGTATTCCTTGAAAAATGAAGGTTTTCCGCCGCCGTATCCAGGGTAATCATCCGCACAGTACTGCACTTTGTCACACAGGGGATGAGGTGGCGGGGTTTTACCTGTTCTGCCCGCCGATTTTTCAGTGGCAGGGATTACTGTCTCTTCTTTCTGGACGATTCTGGCACCCTTAAAATTGCCATCGGCATCAAGCGTAATTTCGATGTGCGCTTGTTGTGGCGTGTGACTAATCGGCATTAGCCGTTCCGACCCTGGTGGTTCTTGTCCTTTGCACTGCTCATAGGTCTCATGGAGTTTCTGAATCCAGCTCATGTCATCACTCCAATTCTGCTGCTTCGTTTTCGACGCTGCGCAGGCTGCCCTTGCCGAACTTCTTTGCACCCATGTCTCGAACGAACTTGTGGATGGTGCAATCCTCCGGGCGGATGAAGCGGATATGACCATCGGTCATGGTGGGTCGCCAGAAACGAGCATGCAGTTCTTTCACGCCCGTTTCGTCGGGGTAGTCGAAGCCGTGGAACATCAGGCTGTAGGCGAGTTCTCCTGCGCCGTCGTAGTCGCCGTCATCTGAGCCAAACTCACAAGGTTCGGCATAGCCCTGACAATCCCGCGTACCCAGAAAAATGTCCTGCCGACCGCCCCGTTCCAGCATGCGCTGGGCGACGGCGTAGTGTTTGCCTTCGATCCGGTCGTCTTCCAACTCAGGCCGATACGTGTTCCATTCAAAATGGGCGCGTACTTGGTATTCCACGTCGGCCAGGAAGGTGTAAATGGCCAAAGTATTACCGCCACCGAATTCCAGTGGCTTGGTGCCCTTGGTCTGGGTGCGGATACGCTTCATCACGCGCACCTCATCAATGATCCAGATGAAGGTGGGCTTCCAGTAGATGGACTTGGCGATGCCCTTGAGCGCCTCATAGGTCGGGATGTGGTACGAACATTTTTCACCGCCGATTCGTGTCAATGGGTCAGTGAACAGTGCATGGCGTGCTGAGACTTTGAATTCAATTCTATTTCTTTCAGCCACAGAGAACCTCCATTTTTCCATCCGGTGTTTCACTCAAGCCAAACTCAGAACTGTAGTAGCGCGAGTCGGCCAGGAACAGTATGCCCGTTCCCTCCAGGATTTCCTTCACTGCATCGGCCTTGGTGAGCCGCTCCAGCGTTTGTGGGAACACGTTTACGGTGAATTGTTGTGCCCGGCGCAACAGGTCGAATTCTTTATCCGGCAGGTAGGCCGCGCATAGCGCGGTGATGATGGCGCGCCCCGCCTCTCCATGCGGGACGATGACTCCGCGTGTTGGTGCGTCAATCGCCTTGAACGCCCTAGCGGCGGCCATGAAGGACTGACGCAGGTAGATGTCGGGTGCCTGCCCCTTGGTTCTGCCATATTCGGCAGTGGCTTGTGTGTTGATTGAGAGCAGGTTGAGCAAGGTGTCGTTGTGCCCCAGTGTTCTATCGGAAGCCGGGTAATCCATATCACTGGCACGGGCGAAAAAGTAGTTCTGGTAATACCAAGCCATTGCTTCCGGCCCGATGCGGTTGTTTCTGTACTTGCCGGGATTTTTCTCGTAGTCGTCCAAAACCCGCTCTGCCTTATCGCGGCCAATGCTGATGTCAGGCAGCATGCCCAGACTTTCATCTTGCGGATTGACGACATGGACAAACCCTACTTTGGGATTTCCGTCAGCATCTTTTTGCTTTCCATTACGATTGCAACGCCCCGCCGCTTGGGCGATGGAATCCAGCCCGGCGGTAAAGCGGATGACCGCACTGAAATCCACATCTACACCGGCTTCAATCAATTGGGTACTGACGCACAACGTCGGTTCCTGCTTTTCAAGCCGCATCCGTACCTTGGCCAGAATCGACTTACGATGCGCCGGACACATACTGGTGCTCAAGTGATAAGTCGGGATAGCGGCCTGTTCACTGCATAGTCGATAGATCGTTTGCGCCGCTTTCTTGGTATTGACGATGACCAAGCAGCTACCGGCTCTCGTGGTTTCCTCCCGCGCCAGCGAGGCAATTTCATCCATTGTCCAGCCGCCTGGTTTGCGGCGGTTCAACACATCTACTCGCTTCAAATCATCAAATAATTTTTTCACATCCGGCATGAGTTCGTTGCCCTCTGGGATGCGAATGGCTCCTTTATTTGCATCGACCTTGTCCAGCAGTGGCTGAGTGGCGGTACACAGGACGACCGTGCTGCCGCATTGCTCAACCAGAAAATTGATGGCATTGTTAAACAAGTGAACGCAATTGATCGGTAGCGTCTGGATTTCGTCGAAGATCAGTACGGCATTCGTCAGCTGGTGCATCCTGCGGGCACCACGTGTACCCGCACCAAACAGGGTTTCCAGAAATTGCACACTGGTGGTGTAGATGACCGGCGCGTCCCAGTTCTCCGAGAGAATTTTTCCGCGCCAGCTTTGTTCTTCAGGGGTGAGGTTGGAATGGTGTTCGAGAACCACGCTGCTCGGCTCTATGCCCTCCGGCTCAAGGATTTTTCGCACTATGTCAGCGTTCTGGTCGATGATGGACGTGAATGGAATGACGTAGATCACCCGATCCATTTTCACGCCGTTCGTTTCCTTGTTCGCGTGATGCAACGCAAATCGTAGGCTAGCCAGTGTTTTGCCACCGCCAGTCGGCACAGTGAGAGTGTAGATGCCTTTGCCGCGCGACGCGCCTTCCAGGCAATGGCGGGAGATGTCTTGCCGAAGGTTATCGATAGGGTGACGGGGTTGAAGGGTTTCTAGGTGCTTTTCCAGACGGTCGATCAAGACATCCCATGCGGCATATCCGCCATTCGCCCTGAGTTTCTTTCCCTTGGGATTCTCAAAGTCGGCGCTATCAATGCGGTCGGCGTCAATGAGGCAACTGAACAGAAAACGCACCAACAATCCGATTTGTTGTTGCGCTACCATGCTCTTGTCATCTTTGCCCGGTGCGACACGTACAATCCCGGAAATCGCTGCTTGCATGGCTTTGAGCATTTCAGGCTTGCTAGTGAGTTCGCGAGCGCGGGTAAGGATAGCCTCGTCGGCGATGCCAAGTGCTTCATTGAAGTGGCTCCGGTCATCGGCCTTGTTCATGCGCCTGCCGAATACGTCTTCGCCAAGGCTGTTCGTATCGGAAGACAGGCAGTCGATCAGCCCGGAATGGTGGGAGGCGATGCAAAGGGAGAGGATTTGTCCGACGATCTGTCCAAGCTGTCCCTGTTTGGAGAGTTCCCGCCACACCAATTGGGCTCCGGCGGTGGAGTGGTCGATCTTGCCCTTCAGCCCGGCTGCATCGACGAATTCTTCGTCCTCATCCTGGTTGAGTAGGCCGACGGCGGACTTGATGTAGGCCTGAAACGCTGCGCTGAATTTCCCCAAATCGTGGAGCAGGCCGATCAGCTCCCCTTGTTTATCCAAACCGACTTTCCCTGCGAATACGTTTGCCAGCATCGCCACGTTACATAAATGGGTCACGAGTGATTGCGTAGCACTATCCGATTCACGATGGTGGGCGATGAACTGCGGTTTGCTCGCCACGTCCCCAGCTTCTGTGCCTTGGGCTACTTTTTTCGCTGTATGTGTTTTCACTAATGACTCGCTAATCCTGTAATCGCATTTTGTATCCTACCCCCACCCAGGCCCAAAACCTGAGCCTGCTGCAAACCCTTATCCATATTGGCCTCTGGCGCGGTCGAGCTGAATTTTGACGGCTGCTTTCAACGCATCCGGCGCGATCACTTCTACATCCGCGCCGTATTTGAGGATGTCCATGATGAGTTCTTTGTCGTTGGAATAGGGGATGCTGAGTTCATAGCGGCCGTCTTCGAGCCAGCGGGATTGTTGCTCGGGGTGCCAGGTTTCATCGGCGACCCAGCGGGCGCGGTGGGCGGTAAAGCGCAGGATGGCGGTGGCGACGGGTTGGCCTGCGAAGATGCCGTAGGCGCTGGCGAGCTGGCGGTTGAGGGTGGTGTCGGGAAGGGTTTTAGCGGGCTTGTCCAGCGTGGTTGCCTGGCGGATGCATTCGACGGCGAAAATGCGCAGGCCTTTTTTCTGATGGCACCAGGCGTCGAGGTACCAGTTGTCGCGGTAGTGGGTGAGGCGTTGCGGCGAGATTTCGCGTTCGCTGGTCTGGCTGCGGTCGCGGTTGTAATACTGGATGATTAATCGTTTGCGTTGCAGTACGGCGCCTGCGACGCTCTGAAAATGGCGCAGGTCTTTGGTGCGGGCGGCCATGGACAGGATGCGGATGCGTTTGTGCGCTTCGCCGCTGCCGAGATGTTCGGTCTGGAGGAGCGCGTCGATGCGGGTGCGGATGGGCGCAAGTGCGGAATCCAGCAGGCCGGGCTGGAGGGTTTGCAGCAGGTGATTGAGGGTGATGAGGGCATGGAGTTCTGCGCTGGTGAACCACAGGCCGGGCAGGGGGTGGTGGCCGTCCGCGGTGTCGTAGCGGTAGCCGCCGTATGCTGTGTCGAAGATGAGGGGCGCGCCGAGTTTGTTGCGCAGGTCGGTGATGAGGCGGGTGAGTTTGGAGCGGGAAATTTCCAGTTCGTCCATCAATGCCTGGCGGCTGATGGTGCTGCGCCGGCCATCGAGCAGGCGGTGCAGCCGGTAGAGGTCGTCGAGTTTGCTCAAGACGGTCTGCTCACTTCAAACCCGGGGTGATTGGCAAGTTTGCCGGTGGCCTGAAACAGGCGTAGCGGTGGTGCTTCCCTCCAGCTTCGGCGTTGATGTTTATGTTGGCTCCAATAAAACAGAATCAGCGATTTCCTAAACCTTCGTCGATAATATCACCGCCTGCGTCCTCTGCAGATGCAGGTGGATTGCAGCACGTCGGCGATCTGGTGGCGCGTAGTGCAATGAGAATCAGCACCTTCATTCAGCGAGGTTCCGTTGTTATCCTGCACGTTCAGCTCTGTATCCATGATTCCATTTCTTGAGCATTACGAAGCGGCCATTTTCTCAAAATAAATGACGTCGGGCATGATTGTTTTCGTCAGGCTCAATCCTGCAGGACAAAGAGATGCGTATCTTGTTTAAGAGGCATTGCCGAAGGGCGAGGCTTGTAACGCGAATCCGCCTGACATTGCTGTCAGAAAGACAGCAATGTCAGGCGGATTTTGTTTTTGACACGGAACAAGGTTAGGGCTGCGGCGCAGCCTTATTCATGCTGCTGAAGGCTGTAGTCAGACCCAATGCAGGCTGCTATTTTTTGGAATGGACGATATCTCCACAGGCAACGTAGACCTGTATTTCATCAGGGCTTTTGTGAACGTTGATCGCTGTTTTGTCTTTCAGGATGGTTTCCAGCGAGGCCGGCACCATGGTGGTCGATTTTCCGTCCTTGACCGGTTCCAGCTTCCATTTGGGCGCCTTATCGAGTTTGGCGCAGGTGCCTTCATGGATATGAGCGGGCTGGGCGACGCCGGCAGGTGCGTTTGTCAGTTCGATAACCACCTTGGTTTTGTGGCCTTCAGGGGTGAGTGTCGCGGTACCCGTTTCCCCCGAATCATTTTGCGCACCGAGATTGATGGTGAGGGGCATTTCCTTGGCGGCGAAAGCCGGAACTGCAAAAAAACCCGCAAGTATTACAGCCAGAGTTGTACGACGAATCATGATTCATCCTTAAAATATAAATGAGGGACTATTTGTATAGCAGGTAAAAATAAAAATACAAGAATTAATGTGCCATGAATGGTTTTTGCCCTGTGTTTTGGCGGGTGTTGATTGAGGCACTGCATTGCGTTTGCTGTCGTATTTCCTTGGAATTTGTCGGGAATCCCTGGTTTCAATGGCGCCACTTTTTTTGATAGGTACTCAACCCCACTCTGACTGCCACGGCGTTTAACAATAAAATTGCCGGATATATCAGGTTCTGAATCCGGTCTTTTCCTGCCGTGGAGAGATAAACAACGGTTTCGAGCGAGACGGCGATACAGATAATGACCATGAGCCTGGTCAAGGTTCTGCGTGCTTCCACGGGAGAACGTAATTCGCGATCCCTCAATACTTCTTCTTCCATGAGATATTTTCCATCATCATCATCATGATGATAGGCCAGGATTTTTTGTAGACAAGCCTCATTTGCTGCGGCCAATGAGGATAAGAAATGCATTTTTCACTTAAAATTAAAAAGCGATGTGTTCGATATCCTTGCCGAACTAAAAGGAATGATCCATGCCAACCCGATTGTTTGCCTTGAATGGGGTGCCCGATGACGAAGCCGAAGATGTGCGCGCCGTGCTGACAGATGGAGGTATAGACTACTACGAAACACCGGCAGGAAACTGGGGTATTTCTTCACCCGCGATATGGCTGAATGATGAGCGCCAATTGGATCAGGCCCGATCATTGATCGATGCATACCAGCGTGCGCGCATGGTTAGAGTGAGGGAGGAGTATGCGCAGATGGAAAAGGCCGGCGAACGGCGCACTGTCCTTGACGTGATCAAGGGAAATCCGCTGCGGTTTATCCTCTATCTGGCTGTCATTGCCGCCGTTGTTTATTTTTCCACGAAACCGTTTATGGATTTCGGGAAATGACGTTGCCTTGTGTCCTGAAAGCGAATGGTACGAAAGTGCGACTGATTTGAATATGGACTAGGCAGCGAATATATATCGGGGCGAATGCTTTGGTGTACTCTGCGTATGGATCAGCCATTTAATCATGGTCCGATTTATAGAAACTTGGCGTTATGCTTTGAGTACTTGGTGCTCACATGATGTACGCCGGAATTGTGTTACTCCTGTATGGTTCACTTAAATAAAGGATATCCCATGAATCTCCATTTGGCTCTTACTCCACTCGTGTCGTTGGTTGCCGGTATTCTGATCTTGGTCATGCCACGTTTGTTGAATTACATCGTCGCCATTTATCTGATCGTCATCGGTCTGATCGGGTTGTTTGGCACAGGAAATCTTCTGCGCTGAAACCAGGTGCGGATGACAATAAAATGCGCAATGCCAATCCTGTGAGTCGTTTTCCACCATAGTTCAAATTTAATCGTTTAGATAGACTGAGCGATAGGTAAAATCTGTTCCGGGTTTTGACGGAGTGTCCGCGCCCTGAAATGAATGTAATATTCCATCCCTTCAGATGAACGATGCGCAAGGGAAGGCGATGGGGATACAGATACACAGGGTGTCGACGCAGGCTCTCGAAGCGGATCGACTCAGTTTCCTGAGCCAACTCGAAGCGCTTGGGCTTGTGCAGTATGTTCAAATTATAAATGCCGAGGATGTCGGAATCCTTTGTATCAAGTTCCAGCTTCGTACTGAGGTTGCCAATGAGTTGGCGCCAGGCTGGGATACGTTGCAGCTGTGTCAGGCACTCGATCTGGATAGCGAAGGCAATTCCGACGATCTGGAACGTGAAATCCTGCTGGCCATGTTGTTGAGCCCGGTGCCATTCCAGTTTCCGAGTTATGACGAACTGGCCTCTGCGGTTCGTATCAGAAAAAACATTGTGGAAGCGGCGCGCAAGACCACTCTGGCTTTTGACACAAACGAGGCAGAACGCCCCGCCGATTGCTGGACCTATTCCGAGGATCGCGGGTTTACATTGATACCCGGCAGCCACTTGGTGACGGCATTACAGAGAGCGACGCAGCCTGACGAGTCCGGAAGGTGCTACTCTTTTTCATGCTACCGGGCCACCGAGTATGTGATTCTGCTTGGCATCGCCCAGGAGGTGATGGCCAGCAATCCGGAATTATTCCGCCGCCTGCAACAGCAGGGTGAGCGCAGAGCGATCAAGTCTGGCGAATTCCATGAAGTCTTTCTGCGCGAGTACGGCTCCATGAGCGATCCGTTGCCGCTGAAGTATTTCGTCCCCGGAGATCGAACCTGGTTCCGTAATCCTGATGATTATTCCTCGGACGTGGCGGGTTATGAGGGGTCCTGGGTATTGTATCTCGGTGGGGGACGGTTCACCAACTTCTGGAAGCGGGCCGAACCCTACACGCTGACGACGAAGTGTCTGGAGTTGTTTCATTGGCGCAACGCGACTTATCGAGATCAGGCAGGCGAGTTGCAGATTGACGAGGCGGTCGTCGAGCAACGGGTACATACTTCGTTGCAGGATCCGGCAGAGGTGGAGCGCATTCTCAAGATGATGCTGCGGCTGCGCGAACCGAGCGGTGTGTATATTGATGGCGGCTGTATCGACACTTCGCGCGAATATCCGCGCCGGGTTTGTCCGGGTACGTCAGACTTACTCCTACCCGATCATTGAGACTTCCCGGTTGGTCCTTAGCCTGTTCTCCGCTGTGTTGCCGTCTCGCTGCCATGCCGAACAGTCTGTTTCGGCATGTGTATATCGATTCTTTCCTTGATGAGGTGGCTGTGTACACAGCGGCACAAGGTAAGTTGTTTGCAAGTTGAGCAAGTTGCGTAATGATTAAGTTGCAAAGACCCACGATAGGCTGAGGCCTCCACTGGCACAAATTTTTTGTGCAGGCATTCATGACAGATCAGCATTGTTTTTTCCATGAATGGTAAGCATGCGGCAATGCTAGATTCATAAGATGGCAGAATGATGAAATTTTAGAAATTCGTTCCAGGAGATATGTATATGGCTATCAGTATGCTTTCAGCATTCAAGATTATTCCGTGGAGCGACGTGCTGACGGCGGCGCCATATATCGTCCAGGGAGCGGAGAAGCTATGGAGCATCATTGCCGGAAAACCGGCACCACAGCGCGGCAATGACCGCGCAGAGGAAGAAGTTTCCCAGTCAGTGAGTTTGTCGGCCCTGGATACCCGGGTTCACTCGCTGGAACTGTTGACTGCTGAACTTCACAAAGAAGTATTGTTGTCTTCTGAGCTGATTAAATCTCTCGCGCAGCAAAATATTCAGCTAGTCCAGGCGGTGGATGTGCTGCGTGTCCGCACACGTATTTTGTTTGTCTTTTGTGGCGCGCTTGCGGTTGTCACCACTGCGTGTGTGTTCTTGGTGGTCTTCCGCTAAAGGGTACTTGATCCAGAAAAAACCGAGTCGAGTGGAGGAAATATTATGTATCAGGGAATGTATTAAACATAAGGTGCGCAACATGGACGAAACCATAGAATTTGTAACGGTTGCACGTTCCCTCGATACCTCAGAGATGCTCATACTGAGCGCTCGCCTGGAAGCGGAAGGCATTCCGTCGTTTGTGGCGGACGCCAATATCAATCAGACCTACTCGCTGATGTCCATTGCTGCCGGTGGAGTCAGGCTGCAAGTGCCCAGTGAATTTTCTGTCGCAGCGAAAAAAATCATTGCTGACGTGAATTCGGGTTTATTGGCACTCGACGACGATGAAGGCTTTTCGGTCTGATTCCGGGCCGGAGTCTGGAGGAGAAACGCACAAGTTCTGTTCTGTACAGGACAGGAAATTCATTGCTTGCCCGGCTTTACACGTCGCTAGCTGCCGGGCTTGTCGAAGACTTGTTACGGGGTGGTGTATTGCACGCACAGCATGTCATGGACTGGTTCTGGTTTTACCGGCCAGTTTGGCAGAGGTTGATATCAACAGCTTATGATTGCCGGAATTACTGGTTGATCAATCCTGTGGTTGGCCTGTTTAAAGCCCTGAATATAGCATCAGCTTTCATTATGCAGCGCCACCAAGTGTGCGAGGACCGTACGTACGTGACCCATGGCTTGAGCAAGGGTCGCTTGTACTTCAGCGCTGCTAATGGCGATTTTGCTATTGCCGCGGCCGGCCGCATGGTTGGAGACGACACCGATGGCCGCATAATTGAGGCCGAGTTCGCGTGCCAGCGAGGCTTCGGGCATCCCGGTCATGCCCACCATGGTGGCGCCATCGCGTTCCAGGCGATTAATCTCGGCGGCGGTTTCCAGTCGCGGACCCTGTACGGCAGCATAAACGCCATGATCAATCGCGCTTTCTCCCGCGTCCGCTATGGCGGCCATAATTTTGGCGCGCATGCTTGAGCTATAGGGCTCAGTGAAGTCGATGTGCGTTACGGTTTTGTCACCGCCATTGTAAAAACTGTGCTTGCGACCATGGGTGTAGTCGATGATCTGATCGGGAACAACCAGAGCGCCTGGAATGAGGTCAGGGTGGATGCCGCCTACGCTGGCCACGGATACGATGTGAGTGACTTTTTGCTCCTGTAGTGCCCACAGGTTGGCGCGGTAGTTAACCTCGTGCGGCGGAATGGTGTGGCCGTAGCCGTGGCGTGCCAGAAAAATCACCTGATGCCCGTTGATGTTGCCAAAGGTCAGTGCACCGGAAGGCTCGCCGTAAGGCGTACGGGCGACCTGCCGATGGGTGATTTCCAGATTGTCGAGTTGAGTGAGGCCGGTGCCTCCGATAATGGCGAGCATGAATCTATTGCGCCTGCTGAATGCCGGCGACAAACCACGGTGCGTTGCGGTCGGTAGCGGATTTCTGGATATTCCAGATTTCGTCGAACGGCGCTGCGGGGGCGTTGGCTTCCTCGCGGATCAGGCCATGGAAACGCACGCTGGCGATCACCAGATTGCCTTCGGTGACCACGTCAAGCATGTCGGCATTGAGCAGCGTGACGTCGGTTTTTTGTGCGCTGGCGCCACGTTCCTGGATTTGCAGGCTGATCTCGGCAAAGACTTCGGGTGTGGTGTATTCGCGGATATCGTTGAGGTCGGCCACATCATAAGCGGCTTGCAGGCGGATGAAGTGGGCCTTGGCGTCGCGCAGGAAAGCAGCGTCGTCAAACCAGGCGGGGCGGCTGCCGGCAACTGGGGCGACCGCGGTGCTGCCCATGGGCAGTTCGGCGTTGCTCACCGGCATCGGTACCTGGATGCTTTGGCCGTGTGCGGTGTAGGCAGTGGCTTGGGGTTCGGCTGATTTACGGCGCATGGCACGCATGATGAAGAATACGCCCGCAGCCAGTGCCAGCATCAGCAGAATGTCCATGCCCTTGATCCCGTCAAAGCCGTGACCCATGAACAGCGAGGCGAGCAGGCCGCCGGCTGCGAGACCGGCCAGCGGGCCCAGCCATTTGTTGCCGCCGGCTGCCGGGGCGGCCGCGGGCGCAGCGGGCGCGCGCGGTGCAGCCTGCTGGCTGATGCTTTCACGCTGCTTGCCGAAGCTTTTGCCGCCGCCAAAGCGCTTGGCGTAAGCGTCGGTGGTGATCATGCTCATGCTCAATAGCAGGGTCAGGAACAAGACTAGGAATTTACGCATTTGGTACTCCAAAAATTAAAGCGATGAACAGTGATTCTATCAAGTACAACTTATCAAGTTTGACAGAATAAACTTGCATGAGTATCAGAAAAAACCGATGTAATCAGGTGTGGACGTCCTTCAGGGCATAGATGGCCGGCAAATTGCGCCATGCCCCCTCCACATCCATGCCGCAGCCGAATACATAGCGGTTGGGTAATACCAGGCCGACAAAGTCGGCACGTATTGGCTTACTTTGCCCGGTGTGTTTTTCAGTCAGTACTGCACAGGTGACTTCAGCTGCGCCCCGGTCCAGCAGCCGGGCACGGATGGCGGCCAGGGTGTGGCCTTCGTCGAGGATGTCGTCGAGCAGTAGTACGCTACGCCCAGCCACCGATTCGCGTGGCTCGACGATCCATTCCAGATCGCCGCCGCGCGTGTTTTTTCCATAACGGGTGGCATGGACGTAGTCGAAATCCAGCGGGAAGTGCAGCATGGGCAAAATTTGCCCGGTAAATACTACCGCGCCGCCCATCACCGATAGCAGTAACGGAGTAGTGTCTTTAAAGCGTGCAGTGATTGCGGCAGCCAGGGTGGCGATGGCAGCCTGCACCTCGGCCTCCGAGTAAATCAGATCGGCATCCTCGAGGATGCGCCAGGCGTCGGCGTTATTGATCATGACTGCTGGTTACACGCTGACGCCGGGTTTCGTACAGGCAGATGCCTGCGGACACTGATACGTTCAGGCTCTCAACGGTGCCATACATGGGGATTTTAACCAGGATGTCGCAGTGCTCGCGGGTGAGACGACGCAGGCCGCCGCCCTCGGCTCCCAGCACCCAGGCGATGGAACCCCCGACACTGGCCACTGGTAATTCGGTTTGCGCTTCGCCATCGGCACCGACAATCGTCACGCCGTATTCCTTGATGTCGCGCAGTGCGCGGGCGAGGTTGGTAACGGTGAGGTAGGGCACGGTGTCGGCAGCGCCGCAGGCTACTTTGGCTACCGTGGGAGTAAGACCGACGGCGCGGTCCTTGGGTGCGATTACGGCATTGGCGCCCATCGCATCGGCCACGCGCAGACAGGCGCCGAGGTTGTGCGGATCCTGGACGCCGTCGAGCACCAGTAATAGCAGATCGCCTTGCAGACCTTCGAGTACTTCGTCCACGTGGCGCGGTTGCTGCACCATCGTCACGCGCGCGGCAATGCCCTGGTGGCGCGGGCCGCCGGCGATGCCGTCAAGGCGCTTGCTGTCCACCTGCAAAACACGGACTCCGAGGCTTTTGGCGTGCTCCAGCAGCTCGCGTGCGCGCCCATCCTGGCGTGCGGCATCCACGAAAATTTCTTCGACGCTGGCCGGATTCTGGCGCAGGCGCGAAGTCACGGCATGGAAGCCGTAGATCAATATGCCCGCCATTTAGTGCGCTCCCTTACCGGATTTGCGACGCCGGCGCGATTTTTTTGCTGGCTCGCTGGGGGTGCTGGCTGAGTGCGTGTGGGACTTCTTGCCTGCATCGGATTTTTTTGGTTGTTTGCTGCCCTGCAACTGATTTTGTTCCGATGTCTGAGCGGGGCGGCTGGTACCGGCGAGGCTAAAGTCAATCCGGGCGGTATCCAGGCTCACGCGCACGATTTTGACTTGCACCCGGTCGCCCATGCGATAGCGTGTGCCGGTACGCTCGCCCATAATCTGGTGACGCGCCTTGTCGAAGTGGAAGTAATCACTGCCCAGTTCGGAGATATGCACCAGACCTTCCACATAAATGCCGTCGAGTGCCACGAAAATGCCGAAACCGGTCACGCTGGAAATGGTGCCGGGAAATTCCTCGCCAACCCGGTCCTGCATATAGAAGCATTTCAGCCAGGCTTCCACGTCGCGCGTGGCGTCGTCGGCACGGCGCTCGGTCATTGAGCAATGCCCCCCCAACTCGACCCAGTTACCGGGCACGTATTTTTCACCATCGAGTGCGGCCTTGATGGCGCGGTGGATGAGCAGATCGGGATAGCGCCGGATGGGGGAAGTGAAGTGGGTGTAATGCTCGTAAGCCAGGCCGAAGTGGCCGACGCTGTCCGGGCTGTATACCGCCTGCTGCAATGAGCGCAGCATCACGGTTTGCAGCAAGGCAGCGTCCGGGCGGCCCTTGATTTTTTCCAGCAGCGTGGCGTAGTCCTTGGCCTGCGGGTCATCGCCACCGCCCAATGCAAAGCCGAATTCGGTCAGAAATTCACGCAGGGCGGCGAGTTTTTCCGGGGTGGGGCCTTCATGGATGCGGTATAGCGCGGGCTGCTTTTTCTTTTGCAGAAAATCCGAAGCGCAGACATTGGCGGCGAGCATGCATTCCTCGATCAGGCGGTGCGCGTCGTTGCGGGTGACCGGCACGATTTGCTCGATCTTTTTCTCATCATTGAAAATCATCTGGGTTTCCAGCGTCTCGAAATCGATCGCGCCACGCCGTCCACGCGCCTTCAACAGTACCTTGAACAGGGTGTAGAGATTGTTGAGCTGCGGCAATAGATCGCCATGACCGCCGGCATTTTGCGGGTGCTGTAGCCAATCCCAAACCTGGTTGTAAGTGAGGCGTGCGTGCGAATACATGACGGCGGGGTAGAAGCGGTATTCCTTTACCGCACCGAGAGCGCCGATTTGCATGTCGCAGACCATGCAGAGTCTTTCGACTTGCGGGTTGATCGAGCACAGGCCGTTGGAGAGTTCTTCCGGCAGCATGGGAATGACGCGGCGCGGGAAATATACTGAGTTGCCGCGATTGTAAGCTTCGGTGTCTAGTGGATCGCCGGGCTGTACATAATGCGACACGTCGGCGATTGCTACGACCAGGCGGAAGCCTTTTCCTTGCGGCTCGCAATACACCGCATCGTCGAAATCGCGCGCGGTTTCACCATCGATGGTGACGAGCGGCAGGTGGCGAATGTCTTCGCGTCCGGCATGGTCTTTTTTGAGCACTTTCTTGGGCAGTTTTTTGGCGATTTTTTCCACTGCCTCAGGAAAAATATAGGGCAGCGAATGCTTGCGCAGTGCAATTTCGATTTCCATGCCGGGGTCGGCGTAACTGCCCAGCACTTCCACCACGCGTCCCATCGGCTTGGCGTATTTACCGGGTTGTTCGATGATCTCGACCGTGACTACCTGACCGGTCTGGGCGCTGCCCTCATTGCCGGCGGGAATGAGAATATCCTGGGTGATGCGCTTGTTTTCCGGGGCCACCAGCATGATGCCCTGCTCCACCAGCAGGCGCCCGACGATATGGGTATTGACACGTTCCAGCACTTCGACAATTTTGCCTTCGCGCCGTCCGCGCCGATCCAGGCCGATTTCACGGGCCATGACGCGGTCGCCGTGCATGGCTTTCTGCATTTCGCGCGGCGACAGGAACAGGTCGTCGCTGCCGTCATCGGGGGAAAGGAATCCGAAACCTTCGGGATGGCCTTCCACGCGACCCTTGATCAAGTCGAGTTTTTCTACCACGCACAGGTCGCCGCGCCGGTTCTGCATCAACTCGCCATCGCGTTCCATGGCGCGCAAACGGCGCGCAAACAGGTCGATTTCTTCGGGAGCAATATCGAGCAATTCAGCCAGCGTTTCCGGCTGTAGCGGCGCACCTTGCTGGCGCAATACATCCATGATGAATTCGCGGCTGGGCAGCGGGTGCTCATAGCGCTCGCGCTCGCGTTCCAGATGCGGATCAGTCGCACGCATGCCAGTAAGGTGCGTGGTTTCCGCGTGTGCCGTGGGTTTTTTCATTGACAAGTATCCTTGATCATTTATAATGCGCGTCTTTCCAGCCCAGATGGCGGAATTGGTAGACGCACATGGTTCAGGTCCATGCGGTGGCAACACTGTGGAGGTTCGAGTCCTCTTCTGGGCACCAGATTAGCAGTACATCAAACTCAAAAGGGCAGCGCCAGCTGCCCTTTTCGTTTTTTTGCATTGCCAGTCCGAATTCAGTCATCCGTATTGCCTTGAATACCGTACCCGTACACGCACGAATACGGCGGTTATTGCTCAGTTAAACGGGTGTCGCAACACGATCGTCTCTTCGCGGTCGGGACCGGTAGAGATCATGTCGATCGGCACTTCGCACAAGTCCTGCATGCGCTTCAGGTAAGCACGCGCATTTTCCGGAAGGTCTTCGTAACGCTTGATGCCGACGGTGCTTTCTTTCCAGGCGGGCATTTCTTCGTATACCGGCTCGCACTTGGCTAGCGTTTCCGCGCCTACCGGCAGGATATCTGAGAAGCCACCATCCAGATTGTAGCCTACGCATACGCGTAGTGTTTCCATGCCGTCGAGAACGTCAAGTTTGGTTACGCACAATCCGGATACGCCGTTAATCTGTATCGAACGTTTTAATGCAGCAGCGTCAAACCAGCCGCAGCGCCGCGCGCGACCGGTAGTGGAACCGAATTCATGGCCGCGCTCGGCCAGATATTTACCGTTGTCATCAAACAGTTCGGTCGGGAAAGGGCCGGATCCGACCCTGGTGGTGTAAGCCTTGGTGATGCCCAGCACATAATGCAGGGTATGTGGCCCGACGCCAGCACCGGTGGCTGCACCACCCGAGGTACAGTTGCTTGAGGTGACGAAAGGATAGGTGCCATGATCGATGTCAAGCAGCGTGCCTTGTGCACCCTCGAACAGCAGATTGTCACCGGCACGGTTGGCTTCATACAAGAGCCGTGGCACGTCGGCCACCATGGGTTTGATACGCTCGGCCAGCAGCAGGGTTTCTTCCAGCGTACGGCTAAAATCAACCGGTTCGGCGTGGAAATAGTTTTTCAGCACGAAGTTGTGGTAATCGAGTACTTCGCCCAGCTTGGCTGCAAAGCGCTCGCGGTGGAATACGTCCTGCAGGCGAATGGCGCGGCGCGCCACTTTATCTTCATATGCGGGCCCGATGCCACGTCCGGTGGTGCCGATTTTACCGGCACCCTTGGCAAGTTCGCGCGCCTGATCGAGAGCGATGTGGTGCGCCAGGATCAACGGGCAGGCTTCAGAAATTTTCAGGCGTGAAATAACGTCAATACCAGCCGCTTCCAGCATGTCCACTTCTTCCAGCAATGCTTGCGGAGATACCACCACGCCATTGCCGATAAAACAGGTGACTTTGTCTCGCAAAATACCGGAAGGGATAAGATGCAGCACGGTTTTTTTGCCGGCCACAACCAGTGTATGCCCGGCATTGTGGCCGCCTTGAAAGCGCACCACGCCTTGGGCGTGATCGGTGAGCCAGTCCACGATCTTGCCCTTGCCTTCATCTCCCCACTGCGTGCCAATGACGACGACGTTCTTGGTCATGTTGATATCCAAACGATTTATCGAAAATTATTTTGTCAGAGGGGCGACTTCCCATTCGCCTTTGTTGTCGAGCAGTATGCGGTCGCAGTTGAGTTCGCTGCGATCAGCTTCGTGACCAGCCAGTTCGACGACTACAATCTCACCGCTACTGCGCAGTTGCTGGATTTTCTGCGCCAGTTTGGCGTTTTTCAGATAGGGCGCCAGAATGCCTTTTGAGCCGGGAGAACGCCAGAACAGTGTGGCAATTTCGCGCAGATCAAGGCTGAATCCAGTGGCAGGGCGGGCGCGGCCAAATGCTTTGCCGACCTCGTCATAACGTCCGCCCTGCGCCAATACGTTGGTATGCGTTCCCGCATAGGCGGAAAACACCACACCGCTGTGGTAGTGGTAGCCGCGCAGCTCGGCGAGGTCAATATTGATTTTTGCACTACCCTTGAGTTCATTTTCGATGGCGCGCAATTGTTCCAGGGCCTGGGTGATTTCCAGGCTGCTAGGCAAAATTTGAAATGCTTCGTCCAGCACCTCTACCCCGCCATAGAGCGTGGGCAGTGCGGTAAATGCGGCACGGGTTGCCTCGTCCATGCCGTGGGTCAAATCGCGAATGGCCGGGGTGTCTTTAGCCTGCAGCGCCTGGAACAAGGCGGCTTCTTTCTCTGCGGGAACGTGCCCGTAAGCCATCAATCCGCCAAATACGCCAACATGTCCAATATCCAGATAGAGGTCACTGACGCCAGCGAGAGCCAATGCATCCAGCATCAGTCGCTGGATTTCAACGTCGGCTTCGTAACCGCTGTGGCCGTAAAGCTCGGCACCTACCTGCAGTAATTCACGCGAGCGATTCATGCCTTCGGGCAAGGTGTGCACAACGACACCGGCATAACACAGGCGCGTCACCCCCTGATGATTGAGCAGATGCGCGTCGATGCGCGCGACTTGTGGAGTGATGTCTGCCCGCAGACCCATCATGCGTCCCGATAATTGGTCCACCAGCTTGAACGTACGCGTGTCCAGGTCGCTACCCGTACCGGTGAGTAGCGATTCCAGATACTCCAGCATGGGTGGGGTAACCAGTTCGTAGCCGTGAGTGCGGAACATGTTGAGCGTGCTGAGGCGCAGGTACTCCAGACGCCAGGCGACCGGTGGCAGGAGATCTTCGATATATTCAGGTAATAGCCAGTTATGCATGGGAATGAGATGCAAGCAGAATTAACAAACCGCTGAGCATAGACGCGAGTCCGGCGAAGCGCAACTGGCTATCATTCAGGATGACCATCTTACGAAACGCTTCACGCCATAAACTGGGCGCCACTGACGGCAGCAGGCCTTCCAGCACCGGCATCAGTGCAATGGCAGTGAGGAAGTTGCCACCGTTCATGGCCTATTTTCCCGCATTGGGTGATTTCATGTACTTGAAGAAGGCATTATTCGGTTCAAGTACCAGTACGTCACTTTTGCTCTTGAAGCTCTGGCGGTACGCATCCATGCTGCGATAGAAGGCGTAAAACTCTGGGTTTTTCGAGTAGGCCAAGGCATAGATGGCGCTGGCTTTGGCATCGCCCGCGCCCTTGATCTCCTGGGCGTCACGGTAGGCGTTGGCAATGATGACCTGACGCTGGCGGTCAGCATCTGCCTTGATTTTCTCGGCTTCTGCGGAACCGGTGGAACGCAGTTCATTGGCTACCCGTTTACGCTCCGCTTCCATGCGCCGATATACCGACTCGCTGACTTCGTCCGGCAGATCCACGTGTTTGAGACGCACATCAAGTACTTGCACGCCGATTGCACGCGCATCCTGATCGGCTTTTTGACGCAGGGTTGCCATGATTTGGTCACGTTCACCGGATACCACGTCATGTATGGTGCGTTTGCCGAACTCGGCGCGCAATCCGTCATTGATGGTCTGGCGCAGGCGTGTCTTCGCGCGGGTTTCATCACCGCCCACGCTGACGTAATATTGCCGGGTGTCAATAATGCGCCATTTAACAAAGAAATCCACCAGCACGTTCTTCTTTTCCGAGGTAATGAAACGATCTGGCTGGGCGGGGTCGAGGGTCAGCACGCGCGTATCGAAATAGCGCACGTTCTGCACCAGTGGCAGTTTGAAATACAGCCCTGGCTTTTTATGTATGGCAACGACCTCACCCAGCTGGAAGACCATCGCGTTCTGGCGCTGATCCACGGTATACATGCTAAGGCTCGCCAATATCAGTATGCCCAGTATGACGACTATCAGGATATTCAAATGTTTCATGGCCGATCCTCCCGGTCACGGCTGCGGAAGGTGTCGCGCGAGCGGTCATCCGGAGCGGGTGGGGTGGTGCTGGGCTTGGGAGTGGCATCCAGCATGACCGGCGGCGGGGGCGTGCCCTGACCAGACATGTTCATCAGTTTGTCGAGAGGCAGATAAAGCAGGTTGTTGCCCCCCTTGCTGCTGTCAACCAGCACCTTGGTGGTGTTCGATAATACCTGCTGCATCATGTCCTGATACATGCGTTCACGCGTGACACCTGGCGCCTTGTTGTATTCCTCAACTATCTGCTTGAAGCGGCTGGCATCACCTTCGGCATTGGCAATGACCGACTGCTTGTAGCCTGCAGCCTCTTCAGACAGGCGGGCTGCCATGCCGCGTGCTTTGGGAATGACATCGTTGGCATAAGCCTGGCCTTCACTCTTCAGGCGTTCGCGATCCTGGCCGGCTTTGACCGCATCATCGAATGCGCCCTGTACTTGCTGGGGCGGCTGCGCGTTCTGCAGGGTGACCTGGCTGATGCTGATGCCGGTTTTGTAGCGATCGAGGACTGTCTGTATCTGCTTGGCGGCGTTCGCAGCGACATCGGCGCGACCTTCGTAAAGCACATAGTCCATTTTGCTCTTGCCTACGATTTCGCTCATGACACTTTCGGCAACCTGGCGCACGGCTTCGTCGGGCGAACGGTTATTGAACAGGTAATCTTCAGGATTTTTCAGGATATATTGCACGGCAAACTGGATATCGACGATATTTTCGTCATCGGTGAGCATCAGCGATTCTTTCAACATCTTGGTTTGAACGTTGTTGCGATAGCCGATTTCCACGGTGCGCACTTGCTCGATGTTCACTACCTGTACGCTTTCAATTGGCCACGGCAAATGCCAGTTCGGACCGGGCTGGGTGGTTTCGATGTATTTTCCGAAACGCAGCACCACACCACGTTCACCAGCATCCACAATGTAAAATCCGCTGGCCAGCCATACCGCGACAATGATAGCGCCTACAATACCCAGGCCGGCGGCGCCCAAGCCATTCGAGCCAGGCGCACCGCCGGGAGTTTTTTTTCCGCCAAACAAGCCTTTGAGCTTATCGGTAAATCGACGCCAAAGCTCATCCAGATCCGGCGGTCCCTCGTTTTTTTTGCCCCACTGCGGGTCGTTCCAAGCCATGGTTTTAGTCCAGTTCTGGATGATATTCGTTGTTGATGATGGCGGTGCTCAATTGCGGGGCTGCAGGCTCATGGTGATGCTGCGACATTTGCGTCAGCACATCACGCAATGCGGGAATGCCTGCGCCGGTTTTGGCGCTCACTCTGATCCGTGTAATCTTACCATACTCATCCTGCTCGACACCGGGTTCTATCGTCCCAAGATCAATCTTGTTCATTACCAGGATTTGGGGCACGTGCAATGCGCCGATTTCCGCCAGTACCTTGTTGACTTCGGCGATCTGTTTGTCGCGATTCGGATTGCAGGCATCCACCACATGCAGAAGCAGGTCGGCCTGGATGGTTTCTTCCAGCGTGGCACGAAAACTCTCCACCAAAGTATGCGGCAGGCGGGTGATGAAACCGACTGTGTCGGAAACCACGATTTCGCCCGCATTCGGCAGGTACAGCTGACGTGTCGTGGTATCCAGGGTGGCGAACAGTTGGTCGGCGGCATAGCTGCCAGCGTTGGTGAGCGTATTGAATAGGGTGGATTTGCCGGTATTGGTGTAACCCACGAGCGACACCGACATGACCCGGCCGCGGCTGCGCGCACGGCGCTGTACAGTGCGCTGGCGGTGCTGCTTGACCAGCCGGTCTTTTAATAGTTTGACGCGCTTGCCGATCAGGCGGCGGTCGGTTTCCAGCTGGGTTTCACCCGGACCACGCAGTCCGACGCCGCCTTTCTGACGTTCCAGGTGAGTCCAGCCACGGACCAGACGCGTGGAAATGTGCCCAAGCTGGGCGAGCTCGATCTGCAACTGGCCTTCGGCACTTTGTGCGCGGCGCGCAAAAATATCCAGAATCAGGCTGGTACGGTCCACTACCCGGCACTGCAATATCTTTTCCAGGTTGCGTTCCTGGGCAGGGGACAATGCGTGGTTGAAGATCACGACGCCTGCCTCGGTGCTCTGCACCATGGCAGCTATTTCTTCCACTTTTCCGCTGCCGGCGAATAGTGCTGCATCGGGCCGGACGCGGCGTCCTTCGACCAGACCCGCCACTTCAAGCTGAGCACTTTCAGCCAGGCGATGCAGTTCTTCTACGCTATCGGCGTAATCCGGTTCGCCAAAATCCAGGCTGGCCAGCACCACGCGTTCGCTACCGGCATGACGTTCAAACATGGAAATGCACCGCAATGGTTTTACCCAGACAGCATGCTAAAGGACGCGTCTGGCGATAGTCAGATAAGCAGAAGTTATTCAGCGCCTTGATCCGGACGAAGGTTGACCGCGCGAGCCGGAACGACGGTGGAAATGGCATGTTTGTATACCATCTGCGTTACCGCATTTTTGAGCAGGACGACGTATTGGTCAAACGACTCGACATGCCCCTGTAATTTGATGCCGTTTACCAGGTAGATGGAAACGGGTACGTGTTCCTTGCGTAACACGTTGAGAAAGGGATCCTGCAACAATTGACCCTTGGATACGCTCATTTTTATGTACTCCCAAGCTTATTGGATATTAGTTGATTATGCGGTCAAGCTGCGTATCGGGCAAATATGAGAAAATGCTGATATGCAGTTCATGCCGTCGGTGTATCGAATTGCGGACGCCCGAAGTGGTAACCCTGCCCCCAATTGACGCCCATTTCACGCAGGAGTTCCGCGGTCTCGGCGTCCTCGATGTTTTCTGCAATGGTGGTAATGCCCTGTTTGCGGGACAGGTCGACGATACTTTGTATCATGTCGCGAATTTTCAAGTTGTGACGCAAATTGGCAATCATCCAGCCTTCGATTTTCAGGAAGCTGACCGGTAGCTTGGCCAGGTACAGAAACGAGGAATAACCGCTGCCGAAATCGTCCAGCGCCAGACGAAAGCCGGAATCCAGCAAGGGTTGTATCTCGCGCATCAGGAGATCGAAGTTGGCGATGTACTGGCGCTCGGTAATTTCGAACACCAGCGGCTTGGCCGAATCCATCGTGACTGCGCAACTACTGCAAATCTGCTGGGTGAGTTCGAGCAGTTGTTTGACCAAATCGCTGCGTGCCAGGAATTGCGGTGACAAGTTAATGAAATGGGCGAAATCCGGCGTTGCACCCGCATCCAGGCGCGCGGCGCAACGCATGATGGCCTGGCGGGTAATGCTTTGATCCACCAGATGGATCAGGTGCAGTCCTTCGGCAGCTTCGATGAATTCAGCGGCTGGAGCGGTACGTCCGGTTCTGCCGACCAGGCGCGCGAGCGCTTCGTCTGCGACCGGTGCGCCGGTAGAGAGATCCACCATGATCTGATAGGCCGTGACTATGCGTTTGTCCTGTAATGCGGATTGCAGCTCTCCGGCATGCCAAAGCAGTCCGCGCTGTGCCGTCTGGTGCAAAATCACGCGGTCACGCCCGCCATTTTTGGCTTCATACAAGGCACTGTCGGCTTCAGCCAGGATGTGGGCGATATTTTTCTCGCCGCCCTGATAGACGCTAACGCCGGCGCTCAAAGTCAGATCCAGGCTGCCATGCGGTGTTGCAATCGGGTGCTGCGCATAGGCCTGGCGCAGTCTGTCTATCACCGCAAACGCCTGTGGGCCGTCCACCTTATGCAAGTAGATGAAAAATTCTTCGCCGCCCCAGCGAGCGATCCAGTCGCCATCGCGCATTTGCTCCACCAATATGGCAGCCGCCTGGCGCAGAACGGTATCACCGGTTTCATGGCCGTAATGATCATTCACCAGCTTGAATCGATCCAGATCGCAAATTGCGATAGCAAAAGTTTCACCGCTGCGCTGGGAACGTGCAAACTCATCAGCGAGCCGGGTTTCTGCGGCGCGCCGGTTAGGCAAGCCAGTAAGCAGATCGGAAAGCGCCAGCGCCTTGAGTTCTTCACTCTGCCGTTTTTGCAGCAAAAACTGCCCAAACCATGCGGCGAGTAATTCGACAAATGCGATATCGTCTTCTGAACACGCTGTCGTCAACACTGTGCGACGCATGAATGACAAGGTGCCGTAGAGATGCTCGCCTACCCATATTGGGGTACCGATATACACATTAAAGCCCAGCTGGGTATGCAGTGCATGTTCACGGTAGTGTTGATCCTGACTCAGATCAGGGAGGCACAGACTGCTTTGGGTAATGGCCACCGCATGAGAAATGGAATCATGTAATGCGATTTGCCAGGGCGTCTGGAATATTCCGGTTGCATCGAATAGATAACTCAGCGTGTAATGCTCGTCGACTTCGCCGACCAGCGCGGTTTCCATGTTCATCGCCGCAGTAGCAGCCTCGAGCATGGCGTCGATTTTTTGTATCTCGTCCAGGGTGCGGTCTGTGGCCAGTCGCCATAATGCGCGCAGACGATCCTGCAGGTTTGCTGGGGTGCTGGAGGGGCCCAAATCAGAATTTCCGGATAAGTGGTTTTTCATCAGGGTTTATTTTCCGGATAGCCTATTTGTGTGGGCAATACACCCCCGTAGAGCGGGCGCTTCACTTCCAGTCTAGACAACATTTCCCAAAAGAACTATAGGCATTATTCTTGCTCTATTTGCGCGTTGCGCAGACGTGCTGCGGCGGCTTCAGGGCTGATTGTGTTGACAAATAATCCGGAGCCCAATTCAAAGCCGGTAGGGATCGAGGTGCGTGGGCAGATTTCCAGATGCCAGTGGTAACTGGCGGCGTGTTCGGCGGAGTGTTGATCATGCGGCACGGCGTGCAGGAAGTAGTTGTACTGGGCGCCGCCGATCACTGCGTCAAGACGTGCCATGGTGCGTTTGAGCACGTTGGCGAGATCGGCCAGATCGTCTGTGCTGATGGCCAGAAAATCTGATTGGTGCACGAGAGGCAGGATGTGTACTTCCCATTCGAAGCGGCTGGCGAACGGCTTGATGGCGATGAATTTTTCCCCGCGCTCCACCACGTACTGGCCGACGTCGATTTTGCGCCGGATTTCGCCCGAATTACGATCGTAAATGGTGGCTTCAAAGGTCAGCGCTTCATCAATCAACGCGCAGAAAATGCAGTGATGATGCTTGCGGAAGTACTCGCGGCTGTTATCCACCTCGGCCTGCACGTTCTCCGGCACCACCGGCATGGCAATCACCTGGCTGTGGGTGTGGGGGATCGAGGCGCCTGCTGCGGGTCCAAAATTTTTGAATATCAGTACATATTTGAGCCGTTCGTCCGAGGCGTAAATTTGCGCCATGCGGTCCCGATAGGCACCAAACAGCATGGCCAGATGGGCGCTGCTCATGTCATGCAGGGCGGTACCGTGTTCATAGTGGTCGATAATGACCTCGTGGCGGCCATAGCCGTCGATGGTCTGCTGCAGGCCAAAACTGAAATTGCTTTGACTGCGATCGTCCCCCAGCACCGGGTAGAGGTTTTCCACGATACGGATATCCCAGTCACCGCTGGCCGGGTAAGTCAGTATTTCCGGCGGCGTCTTGTCTTCGTTGCCGCGGCAGAACGGGCAGGTTTCCACGTGTTTGCGCGTGTCGCGCGGCGCCAGATCCTCGGCTTTTTTTGGGCGCATGCTGCGTGCCGTGGCAACCAGCACCGATTCGCTGGGCACAATGGGGTTGATGCGGATTTCGCGGATTTCGTTTGATTCGCTCATATTTTTTCCTGCATTATTTTGAAAGCAAAGAATTCTGGTTTGGCCATGACTTTAATAGCTGTTCAAACATTTAATGTCGTTCTACAGATTAGTCTTTTTTGCGCTGTTTTCCGTATAGCTTGCGTCCTACCATGCGCTTGCGGTGCGCCTGGCGTTCTTCGTTCTCGGTGAGCGGTGCGGGTTTCCTGCCGGCGAACGGGTTGGCACCCACGTTGAACTGCACACGCAGGGGCGTACCCTCCAGCTTGAACGCCTGGCGGAAGGTTTTTTCCAGATAACGTTTATAGCTGGCACTGATTTTATCCAGCGCGCTGCCGTGCACCACGATCAGCGGCGGGTTCATGCCACCCTGGTGGGCATAGCGCGGTTTGGGGCGGAACGGGCCGGACTTGGGCGGCTGGTGTGCGGTAACTGCATCCATCAGGATGCGGGTGAGTTGGGGGGTGGGCAGCTTGGCCATGGCGGCGGCATAGGCCACGTCCACCGAGCCGATCAGTCCGCCCACGCCATTGCCTTTGAGCGCCGAGATGTAATGAAATTTGGCAAACTCGAGGAATTGCAGTTTGCGCGAAATTTCGCGTTTGACGGTGTCGCGTTTGTAGTCGTCGAGGTCATCCCATTTGTTTACCGCCACCACCAGCGCGCGTCCGGTTTCCAGAATGAATCCGGCCATGTGCGCGTCCTGCTCGGAGATGTCGGTCTGCGCATCCAATACCAGTACCACCACGTTGGCGTCTTCGATGGCCTGCAGGGTCTTGACCACTGAGAATTTCTCGATGGCCTCGAAGATTTTGCCGCGGCGGCGGACCCCGGCGGTATCGATCAGGGTGTATTTCTTGCCGGCGCGCTCAAAATCGATGTAAATACTGTCGCGCGTGGTACCAGGCTGGTCGAAAGCGATGACGCGCTCTTCGCCAAGGAGGGTATTGACCAGGGTGGACTTGCCCACGTTGGGGCGGCCGACGATGGCGATTTTCGGGTGTTTGTCGGACTCATCCTCAGTGGCGTCGGGAAAGCTCTCCAGTGCCAGTTCGACCAGTTCGTGCACGCCTTCTCCGTGGCTGGCGGAAATGGCCAGCGGGTCGCCCAGCGCCAGCTCATGAAATTCGGCGGTCACCACTTCACGGCGCATGCCTTCGGCTTTGTTCACCACCAGAAATACCGGGCGCCCGCTCTGGCGCAGGCGGTCGGCGATGATTTTGTCCTGTGCGGTGCAACCGGTGCGCACGTCCACCATGAACAGAATCACGTCGGCCTCATCGACGGCCTGCAAGGTCTGGCGTGCCATTTCATGCATGATGCCCTCCTTGACCACCGGTTCGAAGCCGCCGGTATCCACCACCAGATAGGGCTTGTCGCCCACCTTGCCGTGGCCATAGTGGCGATCACGGGTAAGCCCGGGGATATCCGCAACAATGGCGTCGCGGGTCTTGGTCAGGCGGTTGAACAGGGTGGACTTCCCCACATTGGGGCGGCCGACCAGTACGAGAGTGGGTTTCATGGTGTATTCATCGCCGTGTATTGAGCGGCGATTGGTTCCGGTTTATATTTTACAAAGCAAGTGCGTAGACACCGCCGTTGGCGGTTTGTACTACGACACCGCCGCTGCGTGGTTGCGGGCGGCTGATAATGGCGGACCCATCGGTGGCGATGCGGCCGACAAAATGACCGTCATCCAGTGCCAGCAGGTGTACATAGCCCTGCCCATCACCTACCGCCAGATAGTTGCCGACCCGTTGTGGTGCCGTGGTGCCGCGTGCTCGCAATTTGTCCTGCGTCCACAGGATTGCGCCACGGTTCTTTTCCAGTGCGACTACCTCGCCTTTGTCATTAGTCACATAGAGATTGCTGTCATCCATGGTAAGGCCAGCCACACTGGACAGTTCGCGCGTCCAGTTGACATTGCCGGTGCGCAGATCAAAACAGGCCACGCGCCCCTGGAAGGCAGCAGCGCATACCTGTTTGTCATCAGCGACCGGGGTGCTGGTGACATCGGCAATCCGTTCGATTTCCGAAGCACCTTTTGGAATCGCCACACTAGCCTCCCAGCCGACTGCTCCGGTATCCAGCGCGAGTGCCACCAACTTGCCGCCGGCGTAACCGGCGAAGACGCCACCACGTGTAATGAGTACACCAGGCTGGCTGCGTAACAACAACGCAGGCAACAAGCGTTCATACATCCACTTACGCGAGCCATCCTTGGCATCCAGCGCATAAATGTGGCCGTCGGCGGTGCGTGCCACGACGAAGCCATCGGCAACTTGAGGGACTCCAAGCACTTCGCTGGATAGCTGTACTTGCCAGCGCGGCTTGCCCTTGCTATCGAATGCCAGTAATTGGCCTTTGGGCGTGCCTACCAGTTCCAGATCGTCGCCAATGCCCACCCCTGCAGACAGTTTGCCGCCGGTTGCGATGCGCCACAAGGTGGCGCCATTGCCGGCATCAAGCTTGGCCAATTGACCATCGTATCCGGCCACGTAAATCGCATCGGCACTCAAACCCGGTGCAAAGGCATAGCTGCGCGCCGGATCTATCTTGGCCTGCCAACCGGTCTTGAGATTGACTGCGGGCTTGAACTCCACCAGCGGCGCAGGCTTTTCTGCTGGAGAACTGCTGTCGAACCAGTTCATCGGGTTCATGCTGGAACAGCCGGCAAGGGCGGCGACGAGTGCGAATACGCTGAGGCGCGGCACCATGTGGATGAGTTTGTTCATTTGGGTTCCCCGCCAAGGGCGTCGAGTTTGACTTCAATATATTTTCGGTACGGGCTTTGCGCGTCGATTTTTTCCAATGCGATCTTGTAACTGGCACGTGCCTCGGCAATTTTGCTTTGCTGTACCAGCGCGTCGCCCTTGAGATCATTGAAGCGGGCGGCAAAGGCTTCATTGTAGGGAGCATCCAGCAATTTCAACGCGCCTGCCGGATCTTTCTGTTCCAGCAGCACGGCGGCCAGGCGCAGGACTGCCAATTGTTTGATGCCGTCTTCACTGGTGTGATCGATGACCCATCGCAACTGTGTTTCAGCGGTTTTCGTATCCCCGGCCTGGATACTGCTGCTGGCGGAAATCAGCGCCGCGCGCGACGCATAAGGAGTGCCCGGATATTTGGCGACAATGGTCGCTGCGTCATCCTTGATGACTTTAGGCTGGTTTGCCTGCAAACCCAGTTGTAATGCGCCATATATCACGGCAGCCTGGGCAGATTTTTCATGCTGCTGATATCGCCACCATTGTGCGCCCGCTGCGCCGATGATCAGTATGGCCAGTGCGCCTGTCACCCAGTTGCCATAGCGTTTCCACCAGTCTTTGAGTGCGTCGAGTTTTTCCTGTTCTTCCAGATCGAAAGTCATGTTCAGTTCCTTGATTGCAAAAGGTCTGTCGCCTCAGAGAGGCTGCAGCGCGTTTGTTCAGCAGTTTCTCGCAATGCTTTCAGGGTAATCAAGCCAGCAGCGGCTTCATCGTCACCGATAATCAGCGCAAAACGTGCGCCGCTGGCATCGGCTTTTTTCATTTGGGCTTTGAAACTGCCGCCGCCGCAGTGTAACACCACACTCAGACCGGCTTGGCGCAAGCTGTTGGCAACCTGCCAGGCAAACGCCGTAGCGGTTTCACCCTGATGCACGAGGTAGGCATCGGTAGAGGTCGCTGGCGCATTGACACCGGACTCTTCCAGTAATGCCAACAGGCGTTCCACGCCCATTGCGTAACCGCAGGCCGGTGCAGGTTTGCCGCCGATCTGTTCGATCAGGCTGTCGTAGCGGCCGCCGGCGCACACAGTGCCCTGGGCGCCGAGTTTGTCGGTTACCCACTCAAACACCGTGTAGTTGTAGTAATCCAGCCCGCGCACCAGACGCGGATTGATGCGGTATTCGATGTCATTGCTGCGCAACAGCCCTTGCACATCCTCGAAGTGTTTGATGGCGTCCGTGTCGAGGTCATCCATCAGGCGCGGAGCGGATTCGACCAATGCGAGCATGGCCGGGTTTTTGGTGTCTAGAATCCGCAGCGGATTGCTATGCAGACGGCGCCTGGCATCTGCATCGAGCTGATCCTGGTGTGTTTCGAAATGCGCGATCAGGCGGTCACGATGACGGGCACGGCTGGCAGCATTGCCCAGCGTGTTCAACTCCAGCGTAATGCCGGTCAGGCCAAGGCGTCGCCACAGATCAGCGGTCATCACGATGTGCTCGGCGTCGATGTCCGGACCTGCAAAACCCAGCGCTTCGACGCCGACCTGGTGAAATTGCCGGTAGCGGCCTTTTTGCGGTCGTTCGTGGCGGAACATGGGGCCGGCGTACCATAATCGCTGCGGTGCGTTGTACAGCAGGTTATGCTCGATCACGGCACGTACGCAAGCGGCTGTGCCTTCTGGGCGCAACGCGAGATGCTCGCCATTCAAGGCGTCTTCAAACGCGTACATTTCTTTTTCGACAATGTCGGTGACTTCACCGATGGCGCGTTTGAACAGCGCGCTCTGCTCGACGATGGGCGTACGAATTTCGCGGTAGCCGTATGCGCCGAGCCAATCGCGTATCACGGCTTCAAAGTGCTGCCAGCGCGGGCTGTGTTCGGGCAGGATGTCGTTCATCCCGCGTATGGCCTGGATAGTGTTACTCATTTTTAAATTCGTTTCTTTTGCGACAGAGTGTCGGGAACATTCCTTGGTATTTCCCTGGGCTCTGCGGCAAATAATATCAGGCGATGGCAATCGGTATGGTTTTGGGTTTGCTGCTTATTTGGCCGCCAGAATAATGGCTTTGTACATAGTCTTCTACAATCCGCTGAAATTCCTCGGCGATGCGCTCGCCTTTCAGCGTCACGGTTTTTTGGCCATCCACATATACCGGGGCGACCGGAACTTCGCCGGTACCGGGCAGGGAAATGCCGATGTTGGCATGCTTGGATTCACCCGGCCCGTTCACCACGCAACCCATCACCGCCACGCGCATATCTTCTACACCGGGATAGTGGTTGCGCCATACCGGCATCTGGTCGCGCAGGTAACGCTGGATGTCCTGCGCCAGGTGCTGGAACACGGTGCTGGTGGTGCGTCCGCAGCCCGGGCAGGCGACTACCATCGGAGTGAACGAACGCAAACCCATGGTTTGCAGAATTTCCTGCGCCACCACGACTTCCTGGGTGCGGTCGCCACCGGGTTCTGGCGTCAGCGAAATACGCAGCGTGTCGCCGATGCCCTCCTGCAGCAGCACCGATAGCGCAGCGGTGGAGGCGACAATACCCTTGGAACCCATGCCTGCCTCGGTCAGGCCCAGGTGCAGCGGGTAATCGCTGCGCGTGGACAGTTCGCGGTAGGTGCTGATCAGATCCTGCACGCCGGACAGCTTGCAAGACAGAATAATGCGGTCGCCGGGCAGGCCGAGTTCCTCGGCCTTACGCGCGGAATCCAGGGCCGAGACAATAAGCGCCTCGCGCATCACCCATTCTGCTTCGCGCGGTTCGGCAAGACCGGCGTTGTCGTCCATCATGCGTGCCAGTAGCGCCTGGTCCAGGCTGCCCCAGTTGACGCCAATGCGAACTGGTTTGTCATACCGGCAGGCGGTTTCTATCATGGCTGCGAACTGTTCGTCGCGTTTGCTGCCTTTGCCCACATTGCCCGGGTTGATGCGGTATTTGGCCAATGCCTCGGCGCAGGCGGGCACACTGGTGAGCAGCTTGTGGCCGTTGAAATGGAAATCACCGATCAGCGGCACGTCGCAGCCGCGCCGGCTCAACAGGTCGCGAATACGCGGCACCGTCTCGGCGGCCTCCTGGGTATTCACGGTGATGCGCACCAGTTCGGAGCCGGCGCGCCACAATGCATAGACCTGCTCGGCGGTCGCTGCCGCATCGGCCGTATCGGTGTTGGTCATCGACTGCACCACAATCGGCGCATCGCCGCCGACAGCAATATTGCCAATCCATACTTTGCGCGTGACATGGCGCGAAATGTGAAAATCAAACATTCTTTACTCGATAGTCAGGTGCGCGACTGTTGTTCCGGGACGCGGCGTGAGGGTAACCGGTTTGCCGTTATAGGTCATGCTGACGTTGGCGGCGTTGCCGATGATTGCTCTAAAAGGCGCCTCACCGGTGAGTTGTGCGGTTTCTCCGGCACGATAGATGCGCGAGGTGAGGCGCCGCTTGCTGGCGTCGGTAATCTGTACCCATGCATCCTGTTTAAAGTTGATCTGGATGTGACCGCTTCCTTCAGCTTGGGTAGCCGGGGCGGTTGGTGGTACGGCTATGGAAACAGGTGGTGCGGTTGGTGGTACGGCTACGGAAACAGGTGGTGCGGGCTGCGCGGGCGTGGGTGGTTCGACAGCAGGTGCGGCAGGTGCTGGTGCGATTTTTGGAGCGGGTGGAGACGCCAGCGGCGCTGCGTTATGAGCTGGAGATGCTGCCTTGGGTGCGTCGTCGGCGCGTAGCCATTGATACACTGCCAGCGGCAGTGCAATCACGATGAGCAGCGCCAGAAGGCTGAGTTTCAACCAGTGGCGTGACAGGCTGCCGGTCAGCGCAATTTGTTCGTCATGGATGGCAAGCGCTTCGACAGGGTTGACAGGGGCGGCCTGCATGGCATCCAGAAACGGTTGCGGATCCAGTTGCAGCAATCGTGCGTAGTTACGTACAAAACCGCGGCTGAATATCGGCCCCAGACTGGCGAAATCGTCCTGTTCAATTGCCGTGATCTGTCTGGGGGTGAGCTTGAGGCGATAGGCGACATCGTTCACGCTCATGTTCTGTGCCTGGCGTATGGCAGCGAGTTCCGCCCCGACTGATTGAATGGTGCTCTGGCTTGACTGTTCGTCTGCGCTCATTCGTATTTCCCGTTCAACAGCAAATGAGTTTCCGGTGCATCGGGAAAACGCTTGCGCAATTGCAAGCCGTAACTTGCTTCGGCATTGCGATCATCCATTTTCCGCATTAGACGCACGCCCAGCCAGAGTGCTGCCGGACTGGGCTGGCTGACATCGAAATAGCGGGTAAGCAGCGTACGAGATTCCGTATAACGGCCTTGGCGAAAATAAATATCAGCGAGTTGCGACAGCGCCTGTGGCTGATTGGGCTGGTACTTGAGTGCGCGTTGGAAATAGGCTTCGGCGGCAGTCTGGTTACCTGCTTTCAGCGAACACACTCCTGCATTGGTGAGTGCGCGTTCGGGCGAAGGATAGAGCGGATTGCGCAGCGCCTCATTGAATTGTGCTATGGCAGGCTCGAAACGATTGCGCGTGCACAGGAACCAGCCGTAATTATTATGGGTTTCGGATTCGTTCGGCGCCAGTTCGAGAGCGCGGCGAAAGTTGCTTTCTGCAGTTTTGTCTTCATGCAATTCCATGTAGACCAGGCCAAACATATTGTAAGCCGGCGCATAGTTGCTATCGGCACTGATCGCATCACGTAATTCTTCCAGCGCAATTGCATACTGGACGCGGGTGAAGTAGTCGGCAGCAAGCTCGGTATGTATGCGCGCGCGATTTTGTGCTTCGCTCACATTTCCGGTGGAAGTCTGCTGCGAATTGAGCGTGTCGGCACCCGGCGGTTGCGCGCAGGCGCCCAGCAGCAGGGTAATGAGCAGAACAGCAAACTTGTTCAATGTGATACCTCCATACGGCGCATAACCCGCCGGGTTTTATCCTGTACTTGTCCGGCCAGTTGACCACAGGCGGCATCGATGTCGTCGCCACGGGTTTTACGGATGGTCACGATATGGCCCGCCTGCATCAGCATATCGCGAAAACGCCGCATCGCATCGCCGCGCGAACAGCGGTAACCGGAATCCGGGAACGGGTTGAACGGGATCAGGTTGAATTTGCACGGCACGTCGCGTACCAATTCGATCAACTGGCGTGCGTGCTCGGGCTGGTCGTTGATGCCGTCCAGCATTACATACTCGAACGTGACAAAATCGCGCGGGGCTTTTTCCAGATAACGCAGACAAGCCGCCATCAGTTCGGCCAGCGGGTATTTCCGGTTGATCGGCACAAGTACGTCGCGCAGCTTGTCGTTGGGGGCATGCAAGGAAACTGCCAGGGCCACCGGGCAATCCTCGCGCAGCCGATCCATGGCCGGTACCAGACCGGAGGTGCTGACCGTCACGCGGCGTCGCGACAGGCCGTAAGCGTTGTCGTCGAGCATGATATTGAGCGCGGTGACCACGTTGGTATAGTTTGCCAACGGCTCCCCCATGCCCATCATCACGACGTTGGTGATGATGCGCTCGCCTTTCGGATCGCGTCCCATCGCGTGGTTCGCCCACCACAACTGGCCGATGATTTCTGCCACCGACAGGTTGCGGTTGAAACCCTGGCGACCGGTAGAGCAGAACGTGCACTCCAGTGCACAGCCGACTTGCGATGACACGCACAGTGTGCCGCGCGTGCCATCCGGGATGAATACGGTTTCCACTCCGTTCATGCTGCCTACGTCCAGCAGCCACTTGCGCGTGCCGTCAGCGGACGCCTGTTCCGCCATCATGCTGGGCGGCGTCACTGTCGCCAGTTGCCCCAGTTTCTCGCGTAACGACTTGGCCAGATCGCTCATTTCAGCGAAATCCGCTGCGCCGAAATGATGCATCCAGCGCATTACCTGTTTGGCGCGAAACGGCTTTTCGCCGAGTTCGGCGAAATAAGCAGCAAGTCCTGGCAGGTCGTAGTCGAGAAGGTTAACAAGCATGGCTGGCCGATGGTGGAGTTGTAAGCCGATTAGGACTGTTTAACGCGAATAAACGTTCAGCGCGGGGAAAAAGTAGGCGATTTCCACTGCGGCGGTTTCTGCGGCGTCGGAGCCATGCACCGCGTTGGCATCGATGCTGGCAGCAAAATCGGCGCGGATGGTACCAGGAGCCGCTTTTTTCGGGTCGGTTGCGCCCATCAGGTCGCGGTTTTTAAGGATCGCCCCTTCGCCTTCCAGTGCCTGGACCATCACCGGGCCGGAAATCATGAAATCGACCAGATCCTTGAAGAAAGGACGTTCGCGGTGAACGGCATAAAAGCCTTCGGCTTCATTGCGGGACAAATGCATCATGCGTGCGGCGATAATTTTCAGCCCGGCATCTTCAAAGCGCTGATAAATTTTCCCGATTACATTTTTGGCCACTGCATCGGGTTTGATGATGGAAAGGGTGCGTTCGACTGCCATTGCGGTACTCCGTGAATTTTAAGAGGTTTTTGGGGTTGAAAAACCTGATTAAAGTACCACGAAATGCCGATAAAATAAAGGCTTAGCGGGTATTGTTATTCCATTCGGGCTGGATGCCTGCTGTATCGGCAGGGGCCTGCCACGCACAATCCACACCGATTCCGGCAACCCACACCAGCGTTTCGCCGCAATATAGCAATGGCAGACGATCGCGTAGCCAGGGCGGGATGGCGTATTCCTGCAGCAAATTTTTCAGGCTACGGCGCGGACGCTGGCAGTCGGGACGGAAGTGTTCACCACCCTGACGTAAACGGATGGTGACCGATGCCTGGTCAAGTTTGTTGCGGTCCAGTCCCTGGCCGATAGCAGGAGTTAATTTCAGGACGCCATCGAGTTCTTTGAGGAGCAGCTGCGTTTCGCGTTGCCAGGGCCAACGCAGATTCGCAACGAGGGAGGGTAACCCGCTTGTGAGATGTACCCAGCCCTGGTAGCGGTGCAACTCCCAACTGGCGTGCAGAATGCATGGTCGGCTATCCGCACTGGCGTGGGTGAGTTGTTCCAGCATGGTGGCGAGTCGCGCCTGACTGGGCATGGGAATATCATTGCGCGCGAGAAAATAGCGCAGCAGATTACGCGCACGAGCCGGGGGCAGGGCAGCCAGTTGAGCGCAACTCAGGCGCTGGTTGCGGATACTGTCTGTAGCGTCGAGCGCGGCGAGCTGATCGAGCAGGTCGGCAGCTTCGGCAAGGTTTTGCGCGCTCCTGGCAAGCGTGGCGCGCCATGCCGGGAATCGCTCACCCAATTGCGGCAGCACGCAATGGCGTAAAAAATTGCGATTGAAATGGGTATCCTGGTTGCTTTCGTCTTCAACCCATTGCAGTGCATGTTGTCTCGCCCAAGCCTCAATCTCGCTGCGATCGATATCCAGCAGCGGGCGTATATAGGCGGGATGATTGGTCGCTTCACGTAACACAGGCATCGCCGCCAGCCCTTTGACCCCGGCACCGCGCAGCAACTGCAGCAGGAGTGTTTCGGCCTGGTCGTCGCGATGCTGAGCCAGCGCAATGAAGTCCGTATCCAGTTGCGCGTATTCGGCATAGCGCGCACGCCGTGCAGCCGCTTCCAGACCAAGTTTCGCGGCGTCTTCAATATCGATGGTATGCATCCGTAGTGGAATATGACGGCTTGTGCAGAGCGTTTGGCAGATATCTGCCCAGTCTTTTGCGTGGGGGCTGATCTGATGGTTGACGTGGATGGCACTGAGATGGAAGGAAAGATCGGCTGCCAGGCGCGCCAGCAGGTCGAGCAATACAACCGAATCCACACCGCCGCTCAAACCCAGAGTGATGCGTGCACCAGGTTTGACGTATCGAGCCAATTGCGCTCGTACTGTTTCCAGTAAATTATTTGGCGGGCGTGTCCTTGAATCGGCCATAGCTCATCAGGCGCTCGTAGCGGGTCTTGAGCAGGGCGTCGAGAGGTTGGCTGGTGAGGCTGTCCAACGCGTCCTGTAACGCTGTTTTCATGGATTGCATCATCAGCGCCGGATCACGATGCGCGCCACCCAGAGGTTCGTTCACAATACGATCAATCAGATCGAAGGATTTCAGGCGTGGTGCGGTAATGCCCAGTGTCTCGGCCGCGACGGACGCTTTGTCTGCGCTTTTCCATAAAATAGAGGCACAACCTTCCGGCGAAATCACCGAATAAGTCGAATATTGCAGCATCATGGTCTGGTCGCCCACGCCTATCGCCAATGCGCCGCCGGAGCCGCCTTCGCCAATGATGGTACAGAGTATGGGTGTTTTTAGCTCCGCCATGACAAACAGGTTGCGGGCGATGGCTTCGGACTGGCCGCGTTCCTCGGCACCGATGCCGGGGTAGGCGCCTGGAGTATCAATGAAGGTCATTACCGGTACGCCGAATTTCTCAGCCAGGCGCATCAGGCGCAACGCCTTGCGATAACCTTCGGGGCGCGGCATCCCGAAATTGCGGTAGATTTTTTCCTTGGTGTCGCGGCCTTTCTGGTGGCCAATGAGCATCACGCTCTGACCATTGAATCGCGCCAGCCCACCTACAATTGCAGGGTCGTCGCCGAACGTACGGTCGCCATGCAGCTCTTCAAAATCGCTGAACAGCGCACCCACGTAATCGAGCGTGTATGGACGTTGCGGGTGGCGTGCTACCTGGGAAATCTGCCATGGGGTGAGCTTGGCATAAATATCTTTGGTGAGTTTTTCACTCTTTTTTTGCAGGCGGCCGATTTCTTCCGAGATGTCCAGCGCAGAATCGTCCTGCACATAGCGCAGTTCTTCGATCTTGGCTTCCAGCTCGGCGATCGGCTGCTCGAAATCCAGAAAAGTGGTTTTCATAGGCAGTCAGGGCCGTGAAAAAAGCGGCATTGTAGCTGATTCAGGTGCCAGACAGAATCGCACCGTAGACAATGCCGCCCGCAGGTAGTCGTTGTATTAATGATGATGGCCGTGTTCGCCGTGGGCGTGACCGTGGGTAATTTCATCGGCGCTGGCTGCGCGTACGTTATCCACATGGCAGGAGAATTTCAGTGTTTGCCCAGCGAGCGGATGATTGCCATCCACCATCACGGTATCTTCGGTCAGTTCGGTGACGGTGTAGAGCATGAATTCCTCTGTGCCTTCGGCCGCACCTTCAAACTGCATCCCCACTGCTATTTCCGCCGGAAACAGGTGACGCGGTTCGGCGCGCACCAATTCTGCTTCGTATTCGCCAAAGGCATATTCCGGCTCCAGAGTGACTTCGATGTCGTCACCTTCCTGCTTGCCTTGCAGCGCTTCTTCTACAGTCGGGAAAATACCGTCGTAACCGCCGTGCAGGTAGCTTACAGGTTCACTGCTTTTTTCCAGAATATCGCCTGCAAGATTGGTTAACTGGTAGGAAATGGTGACGATGGTGTCTTTGGCAATTTGCATAATGTCCTCGGTAGGCCGGTGGATGATTGATGAAAGTGGTATGGCATGACCTGAATGCCACGCTCTGAATCAGAGTTGTTTGACTAATGCCAGCACTTGCTGAGCGTGCCCTTTGCTTGCCACGTCGTACAAGGCATGACGTACTATGCCTTGCTTATCAATGATGAAGGTAGAACGCAGGGCGCTTTTACGGCTTACACCATCTATTATTCTATCATGCAAAATACAGTATTTATGGCATACCACTGCATCCTTGTCTGCCAGCAGGCGTATGTTGATGCCGTGCTGGTCGCGAAACGCTGCATGACTGAGGCAATCATCCCGCGACACCCCAAAAAGCACAGTATCTAAGGCGGCGAAGTCAGCTGCCAGATCACTGAATTCGATGTTTTCCTGCAGGCAACTGGGCGCGCTGTCGCGTTTGTAAAAATACAACACCACATTTGCAAGGCCTTTGTAATCTGCCAGCTTGATGAGTTCCATGTCGGCATCGACACAGCTAAAATTTGGCGCGATTTGACCTGGCTGCAACATGCTGACCTCGATGTGCGATTGCTCCGCAATGGGCGGATTTTAACCCATTTCAAAATTTGACTGTGGGTAATCTGGTTAGCTGTGGCGTTATAATCTGCGCATGGACAAACACTTGCTTGGTGGTATTAGCCCCACCCGATTTTTGCGTGAATACTGGCAAAAAAAGCCCTTGCTGGTCCGCAATGCAGTGCCCGGATTCGCAGGTCTGATTAACCCTGATGCGCTCATCGCTTTATCGTGTGAGGACGATGTTCAAGCCCGGTTGATACGCCAAAAAAAACAGGACTGGCAATTGCAGCACGGGCCCTTTGCCGGGACGGATTTCAAACGCATTGGAAAACAGCCCTGGACGCTGCTGGTGCAGGAGCTCAATCACCATCTGGATGCTGCTGAAACCTTGCTGACGCGTTTCAATTTCATCCCGCATGCGCGGCTTGATGATTTGATGGTGAGCTATGCGGTTGATGGCGGTGGCGTAGGTCCCCATTTCGACTCTTATGATGTGTTCTTGTTGCAGGGCAAGGGGCAGCGTCTCTGGCAAATCAGCGCGCAAGACAAGCTTGACCTGGTGCCTGGCGCGCCATTAAAAATCCTGCGTCATTTCAAGGCGGAGCAGGAGTGGTTGCTGAATCCAGGGGATATGCTGTATTTACCTCCGCGCTACGCACACAATGGCGTCGCTGTAGGTGAATGCATGACTTATTCAATCGGATTCCGTTCCCCCAGCGTGCAGGAAATCGCTACTCAATTTCTGGTGTATTTGCAGGATAGAATCGAATTAACCGGTATGTATCAGGATCCAGAGCTGAGTTTGCAAAAACACCCTGCTCAAATCAGTGATGCAATGCTGGAGCAGGTCGAAACGATGCTGGAGCGTATTCATTGGACTCAAAAAGAGGTAGTGGATTTTCTTGGATGCTATCTCACCGAACCCAAACCGCATCTATTTTTCGAGCCACCTGGCAATCCATTAAGTAAAGCAAGTTTTAACCGGCAGGCCCAGAAAATCGGCGTGCGCCTGGCACCTCAGTCACAGATGCTGTTTCGGAACGGTAATTTTTTTCTGAATGGAGAGTATATTGGCATAAAGAAGGCGGGCAACCGTACCGCGTTGCAGATATTGGCTGATAGACGCCAGTTGCTATCTGCAGAAGTGGAAGCAGATTTGTTGCCATTGCTATATGAATGCTATCTCGATGGTTTTCTGTTGTCAGGTGCTAAACATGGCTAAGGATTGTCGCGACATATAGAATTAATGAAAAACGAGAGATTTTTTCGTAATCCGGGTGTAAAATAAAACCTTACGAAATACCATATACCCCTAGTATATTTCTTGGATTTTGCTAGAATTTTGCCCGTCGGTCATCATAAATGACTTTGGGCCGATCTTAATGTGGTTGCTTGTCATTATTTTTAACGAGGGAACATAAATGAAACATTCCATCCTGCTCGCCGCTCTTTTAGCCGTTTCTCTGTCTGCCTGTGGTAAAAAAGAAGAAGCCGCTGCTCCTGCACCGGCTCCTGATGCAGCTGCTCCTGCTGCACCGGCTCCTGATGCAGCTGCTCCTGCTGCACCGGCTCCTGATGCAGCCGCTCCTGCTCCAGCTCCTGATGCAGCCGCTCCTGCTCCAGCTCCTGACGCAGCTGCTCCTGCTGCTCCGGATGCATCTGCTCCTGCAGCCAAGTAATAAACCCAGCAAGCTTACCTGCTGTTAAAAACCGGCCTTAGGGTCGGTTTTTTTTCGTCCTGAATACTTGTTGCCTTGCGAAGAATTTGGTCATTTTCGACTTCAGGACGGGAGATATTCGCGCAGCCGTCGCACTGCTTCCTGCAAATTGGGTAATGAAGTTGTGTAGGCAAATCGCACGAAGCGCTGTGCTTGGTATGTGCCAAAATCCACACCCGGGGTGATGGCAACACCGGTTTGTTCCAGAATCTGCGCTGCAAAAGCGAAGCTGTCCTGGCTAAATCGCCCGCAACCAGCGTACAGATAGAATGCACCTTGCGGTAGATCGGGTAAATCAAAGCCAAGGTCGCGCAATGCGCTGGCGAGATAATCGCGGCGTATTTTCAGCTCGGTCTTGCGTGCTTCCAGAATGGTAAGTGTGGCAGGCGTAAAAGCCGCAAGGGCTGCGTATTGCGCCGGCGTGGAGGCGGCGAGGTACAGGTTTTGCACCAGCCGATCCAGTGCTTCCATTGCCCACTCCGGCGCTACCAGCCAGCCCAGCCGCCAGCCTGTCATCTGAAAGTACTTGGAAAAACTGTTCACCACGAACACCTGGTCCGAGTGCGCCAGCGCCGTGTGATAGCCGCCTTCGTAAATCAGTCCGTGGTAAATCTCATCCACAATCAGGGTGGCGCCGCGCGCCGCGCAGATAGCAGCAATGGCACGTACGTCGGCATCCGGCACGACGGTGCCGGTGGGGTTGGACGGCGAAGCCAGCAGCACGACCTTGACCTCGGGTGTCCAGTAACGCTCAACCAGTTTGGGTGTGAGTTGGTAGCCGGTATCCGCATCTACCGGTACGGCCAACGTGCGCGCTTCGATGAAGCGCGCAAAATGGCGATTGCATGGGTAGCCTGGATCGGCCAGCAATACGCTATCGCCAGGATCGGCGAGCACGCCCAGTGCAAGCAGCAGCGCACCGGATGCGCCGGGAGTGACGACCACGCGCTGCGGACTGAGCTGCACGCCATAGTGTTGTGCGTAAAAATCGGCAATGGCGCTGCGCAACTGCGGCAGACCGAGTGGGGGCGAGTAATACAGGTTGCCCTGCTCCAGTGCTGCGATGCCTGCCTCGACAATCGGATGCGGAGTGGGAAAGTCCGGCTCACCGATTTCCAGATGGATGATCGAACGCCCTTGTGCCTCCATCTGGCGCGCGCGTGCCAGGATGTCCATCACATGAAATGGTGCGATGTCTGCCATGCGTGCGGCAATGCGCGGGTGCGATGTATTCATGCTTCGGCGTCGGGCAGTAATGGCGCTGCGGGCTGCAAATGCTCCAGGTCCACCGATTCAATCTGGCTGAAGCGCTTGCTGATTTTCTGGCTGCTGATGTGGACTTCCGTGGCGTCTTCATTGGCCAGACGGATATGGTCGGCGAGTTTTTTCATGCGCACGTCGAAACGCGAAAAATCCTTGCCCAGCTTGGACAGTTCGTCCTTGATGATGTGTACCTGACGCCGTGTTTCCACGTCCTTGATCACCGCGCGCGCGGTGTTGAGTACCGCCATCAGTGTAGTTGGCGAGACGATCCACACGCGCCGGCTCATGGCGTATTCGACCAGGTCCGAATGGTAGGCGTGGATTTCGGCGAACACCGCTTCGGCCGGCACGAACATCACCGCGCCGTCCGAAGTTTCGCCTGCGATGATGTATTTGGCGGCAATGTCATCCACGTGCTTTTTCACGTCGGCCTTGAATGCACGCGTGGCCAGGGTACGATCGGCTTCGGCGGCGTCGCGGGCAAACATGCGGTTATAGTTTTCCAGCGGGAATTTCGAATCCACAGCCACGCGCCCGGTCGGTTCCGGTAGCATCAGCAGACAGTCCACCCGGCTGCCGTTGGATAATGTGGTCTGGAAACTGTACCCATCCGGCGGCATGATATTGCGTACCAGCCCTTCCAGTTGCACCTCGCCGAATGCGCCGCGCGAGCGCTTGTCGCCAAGCAGTTCCTGCAGGGTGAGCACGTTGCTGGACAGTCCGTCGATTTTCTTTTGCGCCTCGTCGATGGTGGCCAGACGCGCCATCACATTGGCAAAAGTCTCGTTGGTTTTCTTGAAGCCTTCATCGAGGCGTTCGCTGACCTTGCCGGAAATTTCCGCGAGACGCGCATCCACGCTCTTTGCCAATGCCTCTACCGAGGCCGATAGCTGGGTAGTGGCATTTTGCATGGTGGTCTGGATCAGCGCCTGTTCTTCGCGGCCCTGTTTGGCCAATGTTTGCAAAGTCTGGGCGAGGGTCTCGGCCTGCACGGCCTGAATTTTGGCGGAAAAATCCGCCAGCTGCGCATTTTGCGCGGTGCGGCTGTCCGCGAGCTCGCGGGTCTGCGCGTGCTGTAGCGCCAGTACCGCTTCGCGCGTGGCAGTCAGTTCACCTGCTACGGTGTGGCGCAGACGCTCGGATACCTCGGTCAATGCACTCTGGGTGCGATCGGACTGATTCGCCAGGCCGTTGTGTAAATCGGTGAGCATGGTTCGATGGCGTGCTTCCAGACCCTCCTGAAGCATGCCTGGCAGGCCAGCCTGTGCCTGCGTCAGTGCGTTGATTTTGAACCCGAGCCATAGCAGCACAGCAACGATAATGAGCGCCACCAGGGCAATGACGATTTCCAGCATGATTCCTCCAGTCTGGGAATTATAACCGCGCGCGCCGCGGAAACCGTGCGGCAAATTTCCCGTAGCAAATCAGTTTGGACGCATTGACATAGGAAATTTTGCTGGAAATTACGACTGGCACAGGCGGGCGAATCAAGTTATGTTTAACGCGTTTAAACAAGAGGAGAATAACGATGATGCGTCAAACCGGCCTGATTTTTTGCCTGTTGATCGGCTGTCTGTCTGGATTCGCACCTGTTACGGCTGTTGCAGCAGCGCAGCAAGCAGACATAATCGGCGTGCAAAAACGCACCGACATCAAGGTTGTATACGACGACAAGGATGATGTGTGGGAGGCCGGGATCGGCAAGGGGCTGTATTATCTGCGCGGCCTGCTGGAGGCATATAAATCCTTGGGTATCCCGCAGGATCAGTTGCATATCAGCATCGTACTGCACGGCCCTACGGCGTACTGGCTGCTCAATGACCCGGCTTACCAGCGTGACAAAAAAGACCCATTTGCCTACAACCCGAACAGCCAGGTGGTGGCCGAACTGATACAGCATGGCGTGAGTGTGGAAATCTGTAACGTCACCATGCGCGCCAAGGGATTCACACAGGAAGATCTGTTGCCCGGTGTGGTGATCGTCCACGATGCCTATACCCGCCTGATTGACTTGCAGCAGCGTGGTTATGCCTATATTCGTTTTTAATGGGCGTTTGCCAAATCGAAACTGTTTCAAATCCGGATTCACTCATTGCTCATGATCATCAATGCAGACCACAGCCAGCGTGCACTGGTTGACCCCGCCCAACTGTCCTGGATGGATTCGCCGCTGCCCGGCGTGGCGCGCCGCATGCTGGAACGCAACGGCGCTGAAGCGGCGCGCGCCACTTCGATAGTGCGCTATCAGCCGGGAGCCGGGTTTGACGCGCACACGCATCCGCAGGGCGAGGAAATCCTGGTGCTGGAAGGTATTTTCGAGGATGAATACGGCGTCTATCCGGCAGGCACTTATCTGAAAAATCCGCCCGGCTCGGCGCACCGTCCGTTCAGCCGCAGCGGCTGTACCTTGTTTGTGAAACTGCGCTACATGCAGCCGGGCGACACGCAGCGCGTGGTCATCCACACCCATGAATCGCACTGGCTGCCGGGGCTGGTGGAGGGATTGCAAGTGCTGCCGCTGTCCGAATCCGGCGGCGAGCATACCGCGCTGGTGCGCTGGCAGCCCGGCACGCGCTTTCAGCCGCACCGGCATTACGGCGGCGAGGAAATTCTGGTGCTGGAGGGTGTGTTTCAGGATGAGTTCGGCGATTACGGTCCCGGCATGTGGCTGCGCAGCCCGCATTTGAGCATGCATCAGCCGTTCAGCGAGCCGGGCTGTACCATCCTGGTCAAGGTAGGGCACCTGGACGTCGCAACTTGAAACCGCAATATTTCAGTGCTTGCGTGAACCAGTGCCAAGCGCGTGGATTTCCGCAAACTGTTCCGGCGCGGCTTCGCGCAGGATTGCCGCCATGCCCTGTTTGGCGCGTTCATCGCCTTGCGCGGCGGCCAGACTGAATAATTCGTAGGCATGCACCAGGTTTTTCGGCACACCCACGCCCCGATAAAACATCAATCCCAGGTTGAACTGCGCCTGGCGGTCGCCCTCATCGGCAGCCGCGCCGTACCATTTGGCGGCCTCGAGATAGTCCTGCGGCGCATCCTTGCCTTCGAAATACATCACGCCGAGGTTGTATTGTGCGGTCACGTCGCCACCCTGTGCTGCTTCTAGAAGCTTTTTCAACGGGCCGTAACCGGCGAGTTCGATAATATCCATCTGCATTCCTTGTGTTGGACGAATTTTACCCGGCTCTGCGCGCACGCGCGTGAATCAGCTAAACTGTCGCGCTTCCACGTCGCTAAAAACTCCTGGCCCATGGCACTCAAAGCAACCATCTTCAAAGCCGACCTGCAAATCGCCGATATGGACCGGCACTATTATGCCAGCCATGCGCTGACCCTTGCGCGCCATCCGTCGGAGACCGACGAGCGCATGATGGTGCGTGTATTGGCTTTCGCCCGTCACGCTCACGAATATCTGACGTTCGCCAAAGGCATTTCCGAGGCGGATGAGCCGGATGTATGGCAAAAGGATTTGACCGGTGCGATTGATCTCTGGATAGACGTGGGCCTGCCCGATGAAAAACGCATCCTCAAAGCCAGCGGCCGCGCGAATCAGGTAGTGATTTACACGTATGGCGGCCATGGCGCCAACCTGTGGTGGGCTGCCATCAGCTCCAAGCTTGCGCGGCTGAAAAACCTGACCGTAATTAATTTGCCATTGCCAGTCACCCAGGCGCTTGGCAAACTGGCGCAGCGCAACATGCAGCTCAGTTGTACGATAGAAGACGGCGCAATCTGGCTGTCCGGCGACGCCGAAACGGTAGCGGTGGAATTCGTCGTGCTGCAGGCACCGGCCTGAGAGTACGCCATTGATTGCCGGGGTTCAGTCATGCACATCTGGGTAGATGCCGACGCCTGTCCGGGCGTCATCAAGGATATCCTGTTTCGCGCCGCCGAGCGGGCGCAGATTTCCATGACCCTGGTTGCCAACCAGTTGCTGCGCACGCCGCCTTCGCCGTATATCCGCGCGCTGCAGGTACCCAGGGGTTTCGATGTGGCAGATAACGAGATTGTGCAGCGGCTGCAAGCGGGTGACCTGGTGATTACCGCCGATATTCCACTGGCGGCGGACGTCATCGAAAAAAGCGGGCACGCGCTCAACCCCAGAGGCGAGTTTTACAGCAAGGAAACGATCCGGGCTTTACTCACCATGCGCAACTTCATGGACGAATTGCGCGGCAGCGGTGTTCAGACAGGCGGCCCGGCGGTCTTTTCAAATAGTGACCGCCAGGCGTTTGCCAATCAGCTGGATAAGTTCCTGGCGCGTTAACGCCAGCCATAATTCGTAGAGCTATACCGGCATCGCCAGCTTGTCGTTAAGCCTTAGCCAGCCGCGCGCCACGCGGTACAGCACCCATAGCCCGGCGATGGAGACGACCACAATCGCCAGCGGAATGCCGATCAGCGTAAACACCAGCAGCCATGCCACCACCACCCACAGCAAGGCAAACCAGAAAGTGCGGATCTGCCAGCGGAAGTGCGATTCCAGATAGGTGCCGCGCGCTTCGCTGCGCTTGATATAGTTGAGCACCACTGCCAGGATCGACGGCCAGCCGGTGAGGAATGCCGTCACGATCAGCATCGGACTCAACAGTCCGGTGATCACGGTGAATGCATGCAGACCATAAATCACATGGGTGATCGTCACCAGGCCATCCGCCGGCAACTTGCCGGACTCAATCATGTTTTCCGCCATCTTGGACTCCAGAGCACACATTTGAGCGAGCTTCAGTATAACGCGTGTTTTACCAGTGCAATGCCCGGTATTGCGAGGTCTTTTTGTCCAGGTGCGCCTGCATGCGGGTAACGATGTCGTCCAGTACCGACAGCGCGTGCAGGATATAGGGACCTTTGTTGAGCATCACACATTCGGCGCGTCCGGACATCGCAGCGTCGCTGATTTCGGCGCGTGACGGCAGACCCAGTTTGACCAGGCTTTCCAGCACCTGGGTGGCCCAGGTCACCGGGATATGGGCAGCCTCGCATAGCCACAGCATTTCTTCCTGAATCTCCGCCATGCGTTCGTAGCCTATCTCCACGGCCAGATCGCCGCGCGCGATCATCACGCCGAACGGGCCATGCCCCGCGCCGCGCACGATGATTTCCGGCAGGTTCTTTACCGCCTGGCGCGTCTCGATTTTAGCGATGATGCCGAGGGCGCTGGCATTGCGTTTTTTCAAAGCTTCAGCAAGCCGGTCCAGGTCATCCGCACTCTGCACGAACGACAGGCCGATGATGTCGGCATGCTGCACGGCAAAATCCAGGTCGCGCAGGTCTTTTTCGCTCAGTGCGGGTAGTTGCAGATGGCTGTCGGGGAAGTTGAGCCCTTTCTGCGCACCGACATGTTCTCCTTCCGGGCGCACCTGCGTGACCCGCAGCCACGCGCCCTCCGCATCGACCCGCTCGATCACGCAGCCGATGCGGCCGTCGTCTATCCATACCGCATGGCCTGCCTCCAGAAAGGCAAAAACCTCGGGCTCGCTACATGAAATGCGTGCGGGAGAGAGGATGCGTCCGGCTTTGTCGCGCCGCTCGGCCTGGCCCGGTGAGGGATCGCGGGCGAGCAACAGCGCGTCGTTCTTGCGCAAATGGATGCGCATCGGTGGTGCCAGAAAATCCCCGCTGGCGGTTTTGCCTGCCTGGGCGCGCTGTTTTTTTTCAGCAATCCGTTCGAGGATGGTGCCGGGTGCGATATAGGCACCGTCCTCGCAACTTACCTGGACTTCCGTGTCTGACAGGCGCTGTTCCACGACGAATTCACGTTTTCGCTTGCGCATGTCATGGAACCTGATTTTGTCGCCGGGCTTGAGTTTGTGCAGCCACTTGGCAGGCACACTCAGGCGCGCAGGCGACGCCTTTCCCAGCTTGTCGGTGGTGGCTGGCTGCCCTGGGCTGCCTGTGCCATCGAGGATGATCCGGGTGGGGTAAAGCCGATCCCCCAGGTCGTCGCGCTTGATCCTGACATGCAAAACCTCGGGGCCGGCTGCGATTTCGCCGGTGCGCAGTTTTGGGCCGGACAGGTCGAACATGATGCGGCATGGGCGCCCGGTTTCGTGCTCTGCCTGGCGAATGTTGGCGACCATTTTTTCCCAGCTTGCAGGGGTATCGTGGGCGCAATTGATGCGCGCACAATCCATGCCCAGCGTGAGCATCTCGCGCACGACAGGGTGATCGTCCGCCGCTTCGCTCGGCAGTGTCACCATGATCCGCGTGCTGCGCTTGCCTTGATGTTTTCCGAACAGGAGGTCGGTGTTGTGGCGCAACAGCTGCCGGTCATGCTGCATGGCGTGGCCGGTTTCATGCACCGGGCAGGGCAGCGATTGCGCGCCATTCATCATCGCCAGCGCATAACTCACTGCATCCAGCGTAGCCATTACATGGCCTTCGCAGCGCCCCAGCGATGAAAGCCCCACAGCGGCAAGGGCGGCTTGCAGTTCACGCAAATCATGCCGTCTCAGGCCGATATATGCGGCCAGATTTGCGGCGCTGGGCAGGTAATGTCGATGGTGCAAATGCGGATGCCAGCGTTCCATCAATTGCTGCTGGGTTGCCAGGGTGGCGTCGCGCAATACCTGCAGGCGATGTGCCAGGTTTTTGATTTCGCCGGTAGCGTTATCCATTGGCTGCATATTCATTCACCTTGGCTGATGCGCAAATTTTTAACAACCATCCTAGTCTGGGGGTGATTTGTGAAAAATTTGTTACGATAAAACGGCGTCAAGAGTGTCATGGCAACCGTCCCCTCACCCGGCGAGCCATGCAGCCGGTTATACTGGCGGATATAGCGCGCTGTGGAATTGGCCGTATGGCGAACAGCGCAACCCATCTCAGCGACGGCTCACCCCGTTGCCAGACAAGACACTCCGTTAATCGAATAAAGGAATTTCCATGGGCAGCATGAACGCACTGCTACTCTACTGTCGCGCCGGGTTCGAAAAAGAATGCGCCGGCGAAATCATGGCTGGGGCGACCGAGTTGGGCGTGCATGGCTACGTCAAAGCCGCCGAGCAAACCGGCTGGGTCTTGTTCCAGGCTGAAACGCAGGATGAAATCGCGCTGATTACCAGTGAATTGTCTTTCGCACGACTCATTTTTGCACGCCAGTGGGTGCAAGTCGCGCCGCTGATCCAGGGCATGCCCGAGGGCGACCGCCTCACCGCAGTCAAGGCGGTCGTGACCCAGCTCGCGCCGCGCTACTCCGAAGTATGGGTGGAAACGCCTGACACCGATGCAGCCAAAACACGCCTGGGTTTTTGTGGCCGTTTTACCCGCCCGCTTACCGCGGCGCTGGAAAAAACCCGCCAGTTTGTTCCCGGCGGGAGCGCGCCGCGCCTGCATGTGTGTTTTGTGGCCGACGATGCAGCATATGCGGGCATCTCCGATCCAGCCAATTCCGCGCCGTGGTTCATGGGTATCCCGCGCGTGCGCGTGGGGCGCGACGCTCCGAGCCGTTCCGCCGGCAAGCTGGCGGAAGCGCTGATGGTGTTTCTCGACGACAGCAATGCGCATGAACTCAAGGCCGGGATGCGCGCGGTCGACCTGGGTGCTTCACCCGGCGGCTGGGCGTGGGTGCTGGCACAGCGTGGTATCCGTGTGACGGCCGTCGACAACGGGCCGATGGCCGCAGCGGCAATGGCCACCGAAATGGTCGAGCACGTGCGCGGCGACGGCTTCACCTATCGGCCGCACCATCCAGTGAACTGGCTGGTATGCGACATGGTGGAAAGCCCGTCGCGTGTCGCCCAACTGGTGGCGGAATGGATCGCTCGCGGCCATGCCCGACACGCTATTTTCAACCTTAAGCTGCCGATGAAAAAACGCCTGGAAGAAGTGCGCCGCTGCGAAGAAATCATCGCCAAACGGCTGGAGCGGGAAGACATCAACTATACCTTGCAGATCAAGCAGCTATACCATGACCGTGAGGAAGTGACGCTGTGCTTGATGCGTGACAAGGCGTGAACCCCCCCGGTTACCCGGATAAACCTGAAATCGGCTAGCCACAGAGTACGCAAAGGGAACCCAATATGGGTGGCTTTTCCAGACTCACCTGTCAGGAGAAAAACGATTCTCCTCAAAACCCTGCACCACTCTCTGTAGCTTCAACTTTTTCCAGGATAAATCCGGTCACATCCATGTAACCGAAACGAGCGGAGGTATGCATGACAGCATTTCGCAAAAAACGGCTCGATACAGCGCAGAAACAGCGCATGGTCGGGCGCGCATCCGCGCCCGACTTCCTCGACCCTGCACTCGAATGGCGGCGTCTGTTTGCCGAGGTTTGGGGCACGTTCCTGCTAGTCATGGTGGCCGCCGGTGGCGGGGTAGTCGCGGCCCAGAGTCATGGAGCGGTCACCCTGGGCATGCAGGTGGTTGCACCCGGTCTCATGGTGATGGCGATCATCTATTTCATGGGCACGGTAAGTGGCGCCCATCTGAATCCGGCTGTCACCCTGGCGTTTGCAGTGCGGCGCAATTTCCCGTGGCGGCGGGTGCCAGGCTATATCCTGGCACAGTTGGCTGGGGGTATCGCGGCGGCGCTGTTCCTGCGCGCCATGTTCGGTACGATCGGCGCGTTGGGGGCAACGCTACCCGGTAACGGAATAAGCAGCTTGCAGGCATTGGCAATGGAAGTGGTGCTGAGTGCCGGACTGGTGAACACGATACTGGGCACAGCCTCTGGAGCACGCAATATCGGCACCAACGGAGCCATCGCGGTGGGCGGCTACATTGCCCTGGCCGGGCTTTGGGCGGCGCCAATCAGCGGAGCCTCGATGAACCCGGTGCGCTCTCTGGCGCCGGATCTGGTGCGTGGCGACTTCGGCACCACCTGGATTTATGTAGCCGGGCCGATCCTGGGCGCGCTGATCGCAGTCGCCTTCGAATGGATGCTCAAGGGAAAGCCGACCCCTGCCGGAACGCTTGCGGCGCAGGGCACATTAGGCCTTGATGAATCCGGGACTGAAACGCATAGGCATTAGCCTGGCAAGCTACGGCTGCTGCGCTGCACTTACTTGGCTGCGTTATAGGCTTTGAACCCGTAACGCTCGAAAATAGCCAATGCCGTGGGCGAATGCAAGAACTCTACCCATTCCTTGCCGGCCTTGGGATGCGCCGCGCCCTTGACTACCGCTGACGCGTAAATTGCAGTCGTGTTCTGGTCAGCCGGGATCGCTATATTGCTGATCGGGTGGCCAACCTGCTCCTGGAAAATCGCTTCCGATTTCCAGGTCACGCCGGCATCGACCAGACCCTGCATCATGAACAGCGGTGTCTGGCGGTGATGGATATGGGTCAGGATGGTCTGGCCGTTCTTGACCTTGTCTTCATACACGCTTTTTTCCAGTGTAGTCCCGCCTACCTTGACCAGCGAGTCCTTGATTTGCCGCGCTACCCCTTCCCACTCCGGATTGGGCATGGACAGGCGTACGCCAGGTTTGCCCAGATCGGCCAGGCCGGTAATGTGCGCCGGGTTGTCCTTCGGAATCATGATGGCCAGGTCGTTGGTCACATAGGGTACAGCCGGGGCGGTCAGGATACCGTCGGCGATTGCGGTCTTGATCTTTTTCAACCCGGCCGCATACACATCGGGCTTGACCGTCCAGGTCATGTTGCCCACGGTAATCGTGCCTCCAGCGGCCATCTGCTTGAGCAGAATGCCCGGCGGCAGGGTTTCGAAATAGATGCGCCCCTTGTATTGCGGGTGCTCCTGCTCGAACGCAGCTACCAGCGGCGCCATCGCGAAGTAGTAGTTGCCGGCGACGAAAATTACCAGCTTGGGATTATTCAGATTGCCGTGGAAATCCGCTAGGACGTTGACCTCGGGCACGGTGAATTCCAGCCCCTTGACGGTCGCCGGCGCATTGGCGCCATGCTGCCAGGGCGGGAAAATCTCACCTTTATACTGGGGCGGTTGCACCTTGCCGCCCCAGCCAGTAGTCGTCGCGTAGGTGGGTAGCGCAAAGAGCAGGGCTGCGCCCAGCGCAGCAGAGAGGGTATATTTCGCGGCTGATTTCATTTTTGGCTCCTCCGGGTTGACTTTTTAGGAAGCGTAACGATAGCCGACATTTTGCAATTCCACCAGCGTGCCGACCATGCCCGGGGTGAGAATTACACCCGGAATCAAATGGTTGGTGAATTCGGCAGCCATCTGCTCGTGGCTCAGGTGATCGGGGTTCACGCCCTTGTTGTGCAGAGCCATCGTCAGCTCCCAGATTTCGTTGTGGCAAGCCAGGAACAACACACCGCGCTTTTGCAGCACGGTGATGCTGTTGTCATACGGAGAGAATACCCCCTTGGTATTTTCGAAATCGGTGGGATTAGCCTTCGATGCGGGCGGGGAAATCAGAAATGTGTTGGTCTTGAACTTGTCCTTGGTGAGTTTGGCGAAACCGTATTTGTCCCAGATCATTTCGTCATACAGCGCCAGATGTGCGTTGCCGTGGGTAGCCGAAACGGCCAGAAAGTCCGGGTGCTTGAACGACCATATCTGTACATTCATCGCGTTACGCATCAGATTCAGCCACGGACCTGCCAGGTCGGTATTGTCCCAAACCTGCTTGGGACCTCCGGCGTATTGCAGCACTTCATCGAGCGCCTCGTTGTCCCATTGATCCGGTGCAGTCAGTATCATCGGCACCGTCTTGAAATCGCGTCGCCGCGGCAATACTGCCAGGCGCTGGCTCAACGCCTGCAAGGTCTTGGCGCCCGGCGCCAGCAGGTTCGCGGCTTGGCCGTGCGGCCCTGCGGCGCGTGCCACACCCAGACTCAGGCTGACGATGCCTAGACCCAATAATGTGCTACGCAGCGCATCGCGCCGGCTGATGAAATGTTTTTGATTCATGAGAAGATCTCCTTGAAATGCTTGTTTGATCAAATGCTGCGTTGCTGGCGACGGGTAAAAAATCATACGGAATCTGGAAAGATTGCATGCTGTTTCAGCATTAGCAGGCAGACGAGCAGCCGAAATAATGGAGGCGTGGCGCATTCGGTATGCCCAAGGCGAAATGAATTGAAGTATCGGAAGGAAGTGAAAAACATTGCCAGAATGGGTGTTTTCCTCCTCACCCACTTAAGTCCAGCGCGGCTTGTTTTGCTGCATGGATCTCTTTTTTTCGAATACACGGTTTTTTGTAGAGTACGGTGAAACGGCCTCTCCGCCGCTTATCTCAGGTACTATATTTTGCTTTGCCAAGGTCTCTTTGCTGCCATCCTTGGGGTAACTTGCCGCGCTTGTCGTGGCGGCCATGGTGGCGAAAGAAATGGTCAGGACCAACGCCATGAATGCAGACTTGGCAAGCTGTGTTTGAATTCTTTGTGCCATGGCGGATAGATTCTTTCTTTTGAATACACGGGAGTGAAATGTATCCAAAGTGTTGAAAGGAGACAGAGCGCCGGTTTGATTGCATACATGATGGAATGCAATGCAATCAAGCCGCGAGCGCTGCGCACATGAAAAAAACGCAATTCAGTGCTTATGTTTGTTCGTATCCTTAATGGCTTCTTTGACGTCGCCGACATTTTTTTGCAGTTTGCCAGCCACCTGTTTTTTAAGCCCTTTGGCTTGCTGCTCTTTGCTACCCACCAGCTTGCCTGCGCCTTGCTGAGTTTTTCCAGCGATGTCTTTCGCAGTACCTTTGATCTGATCCTTGTTCATGATTTAAATCCTCCAGGAAAATTAAAACCCATTCAACAGTAATGAATCATCTGTAAAGCTCGTCACTTGCTGTTTATCGCGGATGGAATTAAGCAAAAAAGCATTAATTCCTTACTCCGTGACGACAGTAAGTAGCCTTAAGATAGTACGGACAGGATCAGGGTTCCGTACGTTAGCGTACGCAATGAACATTTAATACACGTGCCGGTTTCGGATGATATTCGCGCGTTATATGTCGCTGGACATCGCCGTCTTCAGGTTTCCCGGCACCAAATCCTTCAAAACTTTACATCGAGGAGGGTTCATCCCAGGCCGCTCCAGTATTGGCTGTTGCAGGGTGTGAGGTCGGAAGGAATCATTCATCATCAACGCTGTCGACATTCCTTCAGCCCGGTTCGTTCCAGGCCGGTAAGGAAAGTGTAAGGCTAGCTGTGACAAGATATCTTGATAAGTCGATCGCTAGAATATTTCAAAAGGAATGTGGATATGCCCAGTTTCAAGATTTGGTTCGAACGCAAGGACAAGACGGCTAATAGCCAGTACACCACGCTGTCAGTGCGCTTGCCGCTCATATTGTTGGCCTGTTTTGCATTGGCGTCATGCGGACATGCCGAGAAAGATACCCATGCCGGACAACCAGTAACCAAACGCAAACTGGTATTCAAACAAATACTGCGTAATTTCGAGCCCATGGGATTAATCGTGCGCGGGCGCAGACCGTATGAAAAGGATCGTTTCCTGCAATACGCTGTGGAATTGCAAACGCTGAGTACTCAGCCCTGGAAATATTTCACACCGGACAGTAATTACGCTCCCACCAGAGCCAAGCCCGAAGTTTGGCAAAAACCGGCCGAATTCAAACAGGCGCAGCAGGCTTTCATAGCAGCTTCTGCGCAGCTGGCCGAGGGGGCAAAGACTGGCAATATGGATGTGATTCGTGCGGATTACGGGAAAGTGGCAGACAGTTGCAAGGCCTGCCATCGTGATTTCCGGGGTGGTCCGCGTTGATAGAGCCGCGGTGCTTTTTCAGACAATGGAGATAGGCACCAATACGCCAATCATCACCAATCCGAATAACAGAAACGCCCGCCCGTTGCTGACAAAATGCAATGGGGGGGCTGAAGTGCCGCCCGGCAAATCCTTGTATCCCGTAATCATCGGGGAGATCAGATTGTCGTGCTTGAAAAATCGGTAAAACAGCACTGCGCTGATATGCAGGCCGATCAGCGCAAGCAGGAAGTTAAACAGTTGTTGATGAATGCCGCTGAGGGTGTCGCTGAGCGTGTCACCCACCCAGAATGCCAGCGGTCCTTGAGTGGCTACATCATCACTTGAAAACAGACCGGTTCCTGCCTGGGCAAACAACATTCCCAGCATCACTACGACCATCCATCCACCCAGGGGATTGTGCCCAATTTGTTGGCCAGGGTGCGGCTTGTGTAGGGTGCCGGCATATTTCAGTGTGGTGGCAAAACTACGAATGAAGCTGCTAAAACGTGCCGTAGTGCTGCCCATGAATCCCCACAGCACCCTGAAGAGGATGAGCACCAGCGTGGCATAGCCCGCATACAGATGGTATTGCATGGCGTTGTCGAAAAGCTCGGCGCTCGCCCAGGAGGCGACAAAACAGATGGCCAAACCCCAATGAAAGAAGCGTACAGGAAAATCCCATACCTTTATTTTTACATTGAGGGAGGTTGTGTTTTTCGACATGGCTTTGCTGCACAGGAACGATCCGTTCGTTTGATCGAAGTTTAGGAAATAGTTCCCTATCGGGCGCTTGAAAACCAAGCAGTGGCAAATCCGGGCCAATCTGGAAAGCAACTCAACCTGCGTTCAGTTCAGCCAATAAAATAGCCCATGTCTTCCAGCGTTTTCCCGGCGGCCAGGGCTTCAATCACCCACTTCGGTTTACGTCCTCTTCCACTCCAGGTTTGGCCTTCCTTGTTTCTGTAACGAGCTGGACTGGGCGTGCCGGGTTGTTTCCTGGTTTTGTTTTTAATAACTCCAAGATCCTTGCTGGAGATACCGTATTCTGCCATCTTTGCCTTGATTTCGGTAATAACGGCCAGCAATTCTGCCTTACGCAAAGCTTCTGCCTCTTTTTCAAGTTGGGCAATTTTATTTTTAATCTCTTTATAGGTCGTCATGACTATGTGCTCCTTATGGTTGAGCTAAATAAATTGAAATAAAAATACCAAAACCAATTATGCTGGATATTTTTAAAATTTAAAGATTATCCTATCAAAAATCAGAATATTAAAATGCATAATGGTTTAATTATATCCGATTGATAAGTTCGATACACATTATGGATATTAATAGTTGGTTTATTTGCTAAATTGCGACATCTGAATTGATATCAAGTATGGCCGATACCAAATCCGGATATTGCCGGGTCAACAAGATTTCTTGCTCATTTCATACTGACGGGGGAAGCTTGCCCTTGCTCACACTTTCACCATCCCGGGGGCGTAATGCCCAGAATGAAAGTGAAGACAGAATGGTCAAACCGGCCAAGGTCAGAAACGCATGGTGCAATGCATACGTCACCGCTATGCGGTCGGTTTGTGGCAACCCCCCCAGGTACCAGGCAGCGATCAGTGATCCGCAGGCCAGTCCGAAACTCATCGATATCTGCTGTAGCGTGCTGGCGATGGTACTGGCCATGCTTGAATCGGGCGTTTCGATGTCGGCATAGGCCATCGAATTCATGCTGGAAAATTGCAGCGAGTTGAAAAAGCCCTGCGCCAGCCCCAGCAGCACGATCAACACTATCGGTGTGGCTGGAACCACCATAGAGAAGAGGCCGATGGTGACCCCGATCATGAGCGTATTGACTATGAGCACTCGCCGGTATCCATAGCGCCGCAGTACCCGAGCAGCGATGAACTTCATTCCCATGGCAGCGACAGCGGCAGGCATCATCAACAGGCCTGATTCCCAGGCTGGCAGGCCCAGTCCGAGCTGGTAGAGCAGCGGCAGCAGAAATGGAAGGCCGCCAATACCCAGCCGAGTAATGAAGCCGCCAATCACCGAGATGCGGAACGTGCGCACCCGAAACAGTGCCAGGCGCAGCAGTGGAAAAGATGCCTGACGGGCGTGCAGGACGTAGGCGGCCAGCAGACTGAGGGAAAGCAGCAGCAGAATCGCTGCCGAAGTCACGTCCAGGTGATGTTCGCCGAACACTTCCAGCAGCCACGAAAGCAGTGCCGTACCCGAGCCGAACAGGACCAGACCAATCAAATCCAGCGGCCGGGGCGCCTCACCCCGATAATCCGGCATATGGCGATGGATGAGCAGCAGCGCCACCAGACCCACTGGCACGTTGACGAAGAAGATTTCCCGCCACGACAGCCAGTGCACGATGAGGCCACCTACAGTGGGCCCGAGCAGCGGACCGATCAGCGCCGGGATGATGACGAAATTCATCGCCGTCAGCAGTTCCGCCTTGGGAAAGGTGCGAATGATCGCGAGCCTGCCCACCGGCATCATCATCGCTCCGCCTATGCCCTGCAAAATACGCGCTGCTACCAGCATCGGGACATTGACGGCCAAACCGCACAGTATCGAAGACAAAATGAAGACGGCTACTGCTATGCCAAATACACGTCGCGTACCGAATCGGTCGGCCATCCAGCCGCTCACCGGAATACATACGGCGAGGCTCAGGATGTAACTGGTCACAACTGCCTTCAGGCTAAGCGGCGTCACATGCAGGCTCGCCGCCATGGCCGGAACCGCGGTATTGACGATAGTGGAGTCGAGCTGCTCCATGAACAGGGCCGTGGCAACGACCCAGGGCAGATAGCGTTTAACTGTAAGGTTGTTCATCAGTGGATGCGGTGCAATGTGGACGATGCTTTATCGAAGTATTGAGTGATTCACATCACACCGGCACTTCGATGCATGGTTCATTCACTACATGAGATGTCTTAGAGATTAACGGACAGCGCAAGCACTTGCAAACCAGTTTAGGCTGGAAGTGGCTGGCCTGATCAGGAAGCGAAGAAAAATTTCATTCGCTTGAATTATGTGTGAGCCGGAGAGCAGTTGAAGGCGAAGTTGCCTGCAACCAGAAATATACAGCCGAATTTTCCTTTTGCGATAGGGTCGGATACGGCCCGATGCGCTGGCAGATTAATCTTCGCCCTTCAGGCCCTGCCACAGAGCCTGATTGAATCGCGGCGTATCCAGATGGTCTTCCGATGCAAAGTTTTGCCCCTGCATTACCCGCGCCCAATAAGCTGCGGTGCGTCGCGGTTTGGCGTAACGGGCTGTTTCCGGCGTTGAGGCCAGGGTGTTTCGGGCCGTGCGCGGCGGCAGTGGCAGTTGGGTGGTGCGCAAAACTTCCGGCACGATGGCGGTATAGTCCTGGGGCGCCAAATGGCGCTCAAAAACCGCGGCCATAGGCAGGGCGTTACCGTCCGTCAGTCCCATGGGGGATAGGCCCAATACATCCTCAATCGTGCGTAGCAGATTCACCGTGGTGTAGCGGGTCGATACTACCGTGTTGCGCTTCACATAGGGGCCGATCATATAGGCCAGACTGCGATGGGCATCCACGTGGTCTCCACCATCCTGCGCATCGTCTTCCACCACCACGATCAGGGTATTGTTCCGGTAGGGGCTGTGAGCGATTTTCTCAACCAGCATTCCCAAGGCATAGTCGTTATCCGCCATTTGTGTTTCTACCGTGTTCACGCCGTCATCGGCGCTGGCGAAATCGCCAAAATGGTCATGCGGTAGCCGTACCAGTTCAAGTGCGGGCAGATTGCCGTCTTTCACATACTGGTTGAACTCGCGTTCCCATTCCTGGTAACGCCAGAAATCCGCATATTTCATGTCGAAACCGCGATAGTAGCGGTCGCTGATTGGACGCAGTGCGGACTTGTTCGGGTAGGCCTGGATCATCCGATCCTTGAACGGCTGCTTGGAAGGCGGAACATAGGCAGGGTCTGTTGGGGGGAGGGCGTAGCGATCCTCATCCTGGTAAAAACCATAGTTGCGGATGGAGATGCCCGCCCGCAGGGCGGCATCCCACAGGTAACCAGCGCCATTCTCTTCACCCGGACCATCAGGAGCGGCGACGTCGGCCACCCCTGGCATCAGATCGGCATCATCCGGTACATGGGGGTTTTCGACGCGCCGCGCAGCCGGACTGGCCAGCCCCAGGTTGACGTTGCGGTTCTGGCCCTCGTTGTCATAGCTGAGGCCACGGTCTGCGTAGTTGATGGCGATGTTTTTTTCGGTGTACTCGCTGGAACGCGCCGCAGTGCTCCAGATCCAGCCGTCGTTGCTGGCTGCGCCGCTGACCAGGAAATTATCCAGAGTCACGAACTGCCGTGCCAGGGCATGATGATTTGGGCTGATGGGTTCCGGCAGCAGTACCAGATTGGCATCCCCGTTGCCGGGCCGCAGATCCCCCAGCACCTGGTCGTAGGTTCGGTTTTCCTTCACCACGTAGATCACATGCTTGATCCGGGAGCGGACGAAGGCCATCACGCGCTCGGCCTCGGCCTTGCCACGGAAATCGGCCCAGTTATTGTTGTATGCGACCTGGCGGGTAAGGGTTGCCAACTCACTAGGGCTCGGCACCGGCAGGGTCAGGAATCCGGCCTTGGTCAGTTGCCAGACATACTGGTTGTTGGCCCGGCAGCTGGCCGTGGCTGCCGGGTCGGTGGACAAGGAGTTGCGGCAGTTGCCGAGGTTCGGACCGGCCATGCTTTTGCCGTTGACTACATAAAGCGTCTTGCCATTCCTGCTCACGCTCACCGAGTTGGGATACCAGCCGGTGGGGATCAGGCCGCGCACGCCGGCTTTCCTGCCCACCTGGTCCAGATGAATGACGGCGACGGAATTGGTGCCGCCGTTGGTCACATATAGTGTTTTCTCATCAGGAGACAAGGCCAGGCTGTTAGGGTTGCTGCCCTTCAGCTGACTGGCGTTGGCATAGGTAGCCGCCGGCGCTGTGGTGTTCAGGGTCTCCAGGACCAAATCTCGCCCGGCATCGATGACGGACACGGTATCGCTGTTGGCATTGGCCACATAGAGGCGGGTGCGGGCGCGATTCAGCACCATGCGGGTGGGCTGGCCGCCTACCGGGATTCTTGTCTTCACCGACAAAGCCATGCCGCCGGTGCGCAGCACCACTACCTCCCGGTCTCGCATGCTGGTTATGTAGGCCGTGTGGTTGCCGCTATAGGCCACCCAGAAGGGAAACTCCCCGCCCGGCACCCCGGCTTGCGCCGGATTGATTTTGCCCGGCCGCAGGTCCTGTTCATGCAGCACCGCAGCTTTGGCAAGATCGATCTCGGAGACGCTGTCGTTCTCGAAATTGGCCACCAGCAGCCGGTTGCCATCCGGGCTGACCGCCACGCCTGCGGCCATGGGGCGGATATCCACCCCGAGGCCCTTGACATGACCGAGGGCGATGGCCGGCTCGATCTCCGCCCATTTGCCCTCTGTCATGGCGTACCTGTGCACATTGTCGTCCACGCCGCCGGCCACGTAGAAGCGCTGTCCGTCTGGCTGCCAGGCGATACCGGAGAAGGTGTCCGGCACCTCCAGCACTTGGCGCTTGATTGGGGTAGCTGCCTTTACGTCATAGACGAATATGTATTCGTTGGAGGTGTCGTGATTGATCTTGCCTTTCGGGTTCCAGTTGCGGTTATAGCCGCTGGTGAGTACCAGCAGGGTGTTGCCGTCCGGACTCAAGGCGGTGGAAACCGCCTGCCCGGCTTGAAAATCGGGCAGGGTAGGCAGGCCTGGGTTCATTCGTTCAAAGCGGGCACCACGGGCGGCCCGGGGAGTTATCCTTGCCCCCGTGGGCAACTGGGTGCCATCGGTCTGGATGGCCGCGACCGGGGCCGCCGACACCACGCTGACGCCTCCTCCGCCCAGAGTAAACAGCGCAGCAGCCAGTGCAGGCAGCGTGAAGCCCGGCTGCGGGCGGAGAAAGGCGAGGTAGCGGTGCGTCATGGTTGTGCTCCGGATTGGGCCGAACCGCAGAGGGGCAGGCCCGGAAAAGATCTTATTTGGTGGCGAGAAACTTCAGGGAGATCAGCTTCATCTGGTTGTTCACCTGTTCCACTTTTTCCCCAAAGAAATTGAAAAAGGCCATGCTGTACAAGGCGATGGCGATGCCCAGGCCGGTGGCGAACAATGCTGTGCCGATGCCGCGGCTGACGGCGGTAGGATCGGACGTACCGTTGGCTGCCAGACTGTGGAACGCGTCGATAATGCCCATGATGGTTCCCAGCAGCCCCATCAGGGGCGACAGGGTAACGATGGTATCCAGCAGCCACAGGCGTTTGGTGATGAGGGGCTGTTTCGCCACATACACCGACTGGACGAAAAATTCCGTGGCGGCATGGGACATGGGGGCGGCATCCACGATCTCGCACATGGCCTGGCCCTGTGGGCCCCGGCTGTCGCAGAACTGGTCGCGCAGCGCCTTGTGCAGGTTGGAGTCATGGAGATGGCTGTTGACGAGGGCGGCGAGGCCTTTGCCTTCCTTCATGGCGTAACTGAAAAATATCATGCGTTCGACGATGACATAGGTCGCGATCAGGGCCATGCCCAGCATGGCGTACATGATCACATCATGGAGCAGGTTGTAGGACATTGCTTGCTTACCTCAATTCTTGAATCGAAAAGACGGCGGGGCGACGTGCCCCGCCTTGTGCGCTTAGATCGATGCGCCAATGCTCAGGTAGTACGAACGCGGCGTCCCGGTGAAGTAGGTCGGGTTGCCGGCGGTCGTGCCTGTGTTTATGGATGACAGGTAGCTCTTGTCGAACAGGTTCTCGACGTTGAACTGGACTTTGAAGTCCTTCATGCCGTGGAAGCTCTTGGTCTGATAGCCGGCACGCAGCCCGAAGACTTCATACCCGGGAGCGCTTTCCGTGTTGTCCACCGTGGAGTAGCGCTTGCCCACATACTTGCCGTTCACGCCGGCAAAGTAGTCACCCAGATGGTAGCTGGCGTCCGCGAAGAACATGACCTGGGGCGAATCCGGTACGATTTTGCCGCCGCTATACACCACTGTCGTGGAGGAGGCCTGATAATTCTGGTCAAACTTGGAATCGTTCAGGGTTAATGATGTGTACAGATTGAAACGGTCGGTGGGGTGCCAGGTGGATGCCAGTTCCACGCCTTTGCTGGTGATGCTGCCCACATTGGAGTAGATGTCGGCGTTCAGCAGATAGCGGTTGGTGGAGTCCTTGATCTGCAGGATGCGGTTATCGTACTTGACCTGGTACAGAGCCAGGGATGCATCGAAATGCTCACGCTTGGTGCGGATGCCCAGATCTATGTTGGTAGAAGTCTCGGGCTTGAGATCCGGGTTGTAAGTTCCGACGGTCAGCACACTGTTCGAGGGGGCGCTGAAGTTCTGTGCATAGTTGCCGAATACCTGTTCCGTTGCGGTCAACTGATACGTGGCGCCGATCTGGGGCAGGAAGGACTTGGAGTACTTCGCATTCCGGTTGTTGGCGTTGTTCAGATTGTCCACGTAGTCGCGGGACACGGAAATCGCCTTGGCGCCCAGATCCAGCTTCATGCGGTTGTTTAGCATGGAGATGGTGTCCTGGACGTAGAAGGTGGTGGAATTCGTCACGAAGCTGCGATCGAAGTCGGTCTTGACCAGAGCGTTCCAGTTCGGATCGCCGTTCACTGCCGGGTTCAAGGTGTCGTACCACTTGCGGTCGTTATCGAACTTGTAGCGTTCCACCCACAGGCCGGCCGCCAGTTGGTGCTGACCCAGATCGTAAGTCAGCTTGCTGGTCATGCCATAACGGTCGGTAAAGTAACTGGACTGCCGGTACATCAGCTGCACCGCGCCGGTATTGGGGTTGTGGCCTGGATTGTAGGTGCCGAAGCCATCTTCCTTCTGGTAATAGGGCACCAGGGTCAGGCGCATCTTGTCGGTTAATTTGAGGTCCGCCGGGAGGCTCAACAACTTATCGGTACGGCCGTTGGTCCAGCCGGTGTAGTTGTTCTGATCCTGCAATGGATTGCCGGTCCAGGTGGTATTCAGATCATAGGAACGGCCATATTTCTGGTAGTCCGCCAGGCTCATGTCCAGATAGTCGTGGTCGAAACGCTTGTTGTAGATGAAAGACAGGCCTACCTTGTTTTCGCCGAATATGTTCTGCACCTTGGTTTCGAAATGGTCGACCCAGTTCTTGCCGGCGCCACGCCATTTCTCCGTGTCAGTGCGGGAGCCGCTGATAAAGGCCTTGGTGCCGTTGTCGGATTTTCCGGTATCCAGACGGACGAATTCGCGGTGGGAATTGTAACTGCCGCCGGAAAGCTCGCCTTGCACGCCGAACTGGTTGCGCGGATCGATGGTCTTGTAGTTAATGGAGCCACCCAGAGAATTGTAGGATGGCGTGGACAGGTCGCCGGAACCTTGAGCCACCGTAGCCGACTCCAGGTTCTCGCTATCCATGAAGCGGCTCGCCGGGTTGCCGCCGGCAACCGCATTGTTGGTCATGGGTACGCCGTCTACGGTCATGCCGATCTGGTCGGAGTTGAAACCGCGCATCTCGATATCGGTGCCGTATTCATAGATACCGTATGGATCGGCGGTGGTCACGCTGACGCCGGGTACACGTTCCAGTGCCATTACCGGGTTTTTGCCGGGCGTCTGCTCCTGAAATTGCTTGCGGTCCACCGCATTGCTGGCACGTACCTGGCCTTCGCCCATCACAGACACCGCGCCGGTATCTACCGTTGCGTCTGTCGCTGTATCAGCATAGGCTGGCATCACCGCCAAGGCGCCCATCACAGCCAAAAATATTGGCGTCGGATTGAATCTGGATTGCATTGCTTTTCCCCTTGTTAATCATCGGTTAATGAATAGACGAGTTTTGTCTTGAACTGCTTCTGCGCTTCTCCTCGCCAGGCGTCATCCGGTATCGGCGGAAACACGGCAGCACGTACTGCCTGCAGAGCCGCTTTATCCAGAATCTCGCTGCCTGACGTTGCTGCTATTCCCGCGTCGATCAACTTGCCCTGCCGGTTGATAACGTAGAAAACTTCGACGGTGCCGCTCATATCCAGCTTGCGGGCCAGCGCCGGATAGACTTTGTGCTGCTCGATCTGCTGTCGCACCTTCTGCACGTAGGCGCCCTCATGGCTCAGGTTGCTTACCGGGGCCGGCGGGGGCGCAGGCGTTGGTGTTGGCGGCGCCACTACTGGCGGTGGCACGGGCGGAGCCGGAGGCGTCTGCGGCTGGGGCGCGGGTACCGGGGTCGGTACCGGGGCGGGTGTCGGTGAAACCGGTGCTGGTTTCGGTGTCGGCTTGGGAGCCGGCTTGGGTTTGGGCACTGGTTTGGGTGGTGTAGGCTCCGGCTTTACCGGCACCTGAGGTTCCACCGGAACAGGTTCCGGCGCGGGAGGTTCCGCCAGGGTGATGCGGATGGGCGCGGCGACGGCCTTGGGCAGGGGTGATTCCAGGTGAAGTACCTGCTGGGAAATCACCATTAGAGACAGAATGGCCACAGCCATACCGCGCGCCACCCACTCCCGCTGAGAAAAAAATAGGCTGCTGTAAGACATGGAACCGGCTCGGTACTCGTTATTTCTTTTTGGCGGCGATGGAAACCGCGGTGATGCCCGTGGACTTCACCACATCCATCACGTCCACCAGGTTCTGCAGTTCGCTGCCCTTGTCGCCATCGATCACCAAGTCGATGTCCTTGTGGGTGCGCTTCAGATTCTGCAGGCCTTGCTCCAGCGAGCCCAGGTCGTAGTCCTTGCCCTCCAGCTGCAGGCGCCCATGCTCGCCGATTGTGATGACCGCGTGGTAGGCCCGGTCCAGATGATCCGGCTGAGCTGATCCCGGCAGCTGGGTCTTGATTCCCGTGGCCGGGATCACATTCATGCTAATCAGCACGAAGAACACCAGCAGAAACATCATCACATCGATCATCGGAATGATTTCAATACGGGCCTTGCGGCGCGGTTGGTCTTGCCAAATAAGCATCGAATGCCTCCTAAAATGTTCGGTCAGTCGGATTTCAGGCAAAAGCGATCCCTGCACCCAAATCAGGCGCAAAAATTTTGTTTTCCAGGATATGGCCCTTCAACTGCGCGGTGGCGCTCATGCGCAACGCAAAGGCTCGCTTCGGACTGCCGACAATCCGGCCACTATAGAGGACGTTTGTTACCGTAATATGAATTTACATATCATGATATGAATTCAAAAACCGGCAGAGAGTTCAGGAATGGTTTTGCCGCTTATGCAGGAGCGCTGCACCATGGGCCAGGGCTTTGATCCCCAGCACCACGGCTGCAATAGTGAACATGATGATGGTGGCGAAGGCGGCGGCCTGAGGCCAGTTTCCCGCATCGTTCAGGAGCAGGATGGATACTGCCGCCGGTGTGACCTCCGGGGAAACCAGGAAAATCAGCGCTGAAATAGTTACCATGCTGTGCATGAAATAGAACATGCCGATGCTCGCCATGGCCGGACGAATAAGGGGTAGTGTTACATGGCGGGCAGTGTGCAGGGCGCCGCCCCCCAGGGTATGGGAGGCCTCCTGAAGTCGACTGTCGACCTGCTTCAGTCCGGTAGTGGCGATCAGGAAAGCCTGCGCATGGTAATGATAGACCGTGCACAGGGACAGCAGCGCAACCGTCCCGTAGAGCCAATAGACGGGAAGCGACGGATTGTTGAAGGCCAGCACATAGCCCAGGCCCAACACCATGCCTGGAACGGCGGCGGGCACTACCGATAGCAGATACAGAACCTGACGCAAGCGGCTGGACAGCTTGTGCACCACCATGGCAGCGAAGGTGGCCACCACCATGCCGATGACCGCTGTCGCCAGGGACATTTTCAGGCTCACCCACAGAGCGCCGTAACCGCCGGGTACATCCAGGGCGTAGTGCTTGAGGGTGAAGCCCAGATTGTAGGGCCATAGTTTAGTGAAGCTGGCAACCACTACCACCCCCACCACGGCGACAATAGCCAGCGCGACCGTCCCCAGAAAAAGGAGCATCGGGCCGTCTATGCGCCAGTTGCGTACCGGCCGATAGGGGGTGGCCTGCGACGAAATTGTGGCCTGGCGGCGGCCAATCCATTTTTCCGCGGCCACAGACAGCAAAACCGGAAACAGCAGCAGCACGCCGATCACCGCTCCCAAATGAAAGTTGGCCTGGCCCGCTACCTGATTGTAAATCTCGGTGGCCAGCACGTTGTAGTCGCCTCCCAATACCATCGGGTTGCCAAATTCGCTGATGTTGATTGCGAAGCCCAGAAATATGGCCGACAGAACGCCGTAACGGGCGGTCGGCAAGGTGACGCTGAGAAAGCGCTTGAAACCGCCGGCCCCGAGTAGTTTGGCAGCCTCGTACAGCCGTGCATCCGCGGCCCCGAGGGACACCGACAGCACCAGATAGGCATGAGGCAGCCCATACAACACGTTGGCCAGCAGGATTCCCCAGAAGCCGTAGATGTCGATATCCGTGCCCAGGTAACGGTTGACGATACCATTACGACCGAGGATGAACTGCACCCCTAACGCCTGGATCAGGGATGGCGCGAACAGGGGAAGCAGCATCACGCTGTGCCACAGCATCTTGCCCGGCACCTTGGTCCGGCGTAGCGCGTAGGCATATCCGAAGGCGATGGCGGTGGTGGCCAGGGTCGCCCAAATCGATACGTTCAGGGTGTTGAACAAGGTCTCCCGGAAGTGGGAGTCCTGCATATAGCGGGCATAGTAGTCCAGGCTCCAGCGCCCGTCCGGGCGCAACACACTTTCCCGCAAGATTGTCCACAGGGGATAGAGCACGAACAGTGCAAGAGGCAGGATCGCCACCACTGCCACCAGAAACTCAGTCTGTTTCTTGCCGAGTTGCCAGCGGGTCTGGAGAGACGCGATCAAGGGCAGGCGTTCAGTGCTCATTCATCTGCCTGATCTCGTGAGGAGGGAGAAATACCGCCAATTGATCGCCGGGCGGTATCTCAATGTTCACGCGTCCATATACCTCAAGACTGAGGAACTGATCGGCCAGAACGATTTCCAGACGGGTCTGTTTTCCCATGAATTGGGATTTCACCACGGTTGCCGGGAAACAGTTTTCCGTTTCATTACCCACAGCAAGTGTCACCGCTTCGGGTCGAATACCCACCCGAACGCAGTCGTTGTCCACAGGGCCGTGTATCGTCAGGGGAAGTCCCGCCAGCATTAACGCACCGCTCGCTGCTCGTTGCACCCGTAATACATTGATATCGCCTACGAAGCCAGCCACGAAGGCAGTCCTGGGGTGGTGGTACACTTCCGGCCCGCTGCCGATCTGCTCGATTCGGCCGTCCTTCATGACCACAATGCGATCTGCCACTGTCATGGCTTCTTCCTGGTCATGGGTGACCAGGATGGTGGTGATGCCGAGCCGGCTCTGCAGATCCCGCATGTCCCCGCGCAGCTGGGCGCGTACCTTGGCATCCAGGGCCGAAAAAGGTTCGTCCAGCAGCAGCACATGGGGCCGGCCTGCCAAGGCACGGGCAATAGCCACGCGCTGCTGTTGACCGCCGGAGAGTTGATGGGGCAGCTTGTCGATATGCTCGGCGAGTTGCACCAGCTCCAGCATCTCCTGCACCCGGCTGCGGGTGTCCACCCGGCCCCACTTGCGGCAGCGCAGTCCATAAGCCACGTTTTTGCCTACCGTCAGATGGGGAAATAGTGAGTAGGACTGGAACACCATGCCGAAATTACGGAACTGGGGTGGTGCGTGGGTGATGTCTTGGCCGCCCAGGGTGATGTGGCCGGAGTCGGGTGTTTCCAAACCGGAAATCAATCGCAGCAGGGTGGTCTTGCCGCAGCCAGAGGGGCCGAGGAAACACACCAATTCACCTGCGTTGATGGTGAGGCTGGCATCCCGTACGGCGGTATAACCATTGAAGGATTTACTGATGCCGGAAAGGCTCAGTAAACCGGCATTGTCTGTAGTTGTCATGAAGCCAAAAATCGATGGAGTTCAACAAAGGAGGGGCAAGACGCCCCGGCGGTCAGTGGTGCTCAATCTCCCGCTGCCAGCGGGCCAGGGTCTGGGAACGTGTCTCCATGGACTGCTTGAAATTCATGGGGAAAAGCACCTTCTTCACATCCGCAGGCAGGCCGACGGCGGTCTCGTCCGCGCTGTGCCGCACGCCTGCGATGCCCACGATCTCCTTGTACTTGCCATACAGCTTCACGGCGGAATCGGAGATGGTCCAATCCAAAAAACGCTCCGCGTCGTGCTTGTGGGTGGAGGCCGCCACCAGGGCGTTGGCCTCCAGCTCATAGCCGGCGCCTTCTTTGGGAATCACCATTTTCACCGGATAGCCTTGCTTGACAGCCTCCATCGCCACAATGGCCGACGAAGCGCCGACGGCATACTCGCCCGTACTGGCCATGTTGCAGGGACGCGAACCGGACTTGGCATACTGCGCCACGTTGACGTTCAGATGTTTGAGAAAATCCCAACCCTTTTCACCGCCCATGCCCTGAAGGATCGACACTACCTGGAGATAGCCGGTGCCGGAGGAGGCCGGATTGGGCATGACTACTTCACCCTTGTAGGCTGGGTTCAACAGGTCCGACCAGCCGGTAGGCATGGGCAGGCCTTTGCGTTTCAGGCGATCCGTATTGACGCATAGAGCGGCCATGTAACCGGTGGGAGCAAACCATTTGCCGCCCGCGTCCCTGAACTGGGCCGGCATACGCTGTAGCCCTTTAGGCTGATAAGGCACCAGCAGTGCCTGGATGCGCGGGTCCATCATGTTGGTCAAGGCCCAACCCCAAATGACGTCATAACGTGGGTGGCTGGCTTCGCTCAGAATACGCGCGCCCAGATCGCCGGTGGACATGCGCAGCACATTGACCTTGAGGTCGGGCATGTCCTTCCTGGCAGCGGCCAGGTAGTCAGCAATCTCAGGTTCCTCCAAGGATGTGTAGACAGTGATCTCGCCCGCGTTGGCCTGAGGAGACTGGGTCACGAAAAAACCGATGACGGCCGCAGCCAGAATCACGACGCTGGCAACAGATTTGAAATGCATTGTGGGAAACCTCTGGAAAAAACAATGAGGCGGCAATCTAGCATGATGGCGTCGCGATATTTGTGAAGATTTCGTGACGGCAAGGATATGGGTATTCGATGCACTCCGGGTTTTAATAGGCATTTGAAATGCCGGACCGAACTGGGGCGTATCGAAGAAAATAGCGCCCTAACTTGCAGGGGTAGCAATAGGGAAGGTAATCCAGATATGTGTACGGTAGCGAACAATCAGTTTGGAAATGGGTCTGTAACATATTGACTGTTTCCCGATCCAGGAGGTTCGGAGAAACTCGGGCTTGAACTTGATCGGGCATGGCGGGAGATGGCTAGTGTTAGCCGAAAATAGCTTCCCGTTGATCCACAATCAATAACGCTGGAAGGAGGAAAAATGCTGATACGGAAAATGGCTGTCTCCGGTTTGTTGATGTTTGTTTACTCATCTTGCGGGGCGCAGGATTTAAGCCTGCTGGCGGGGGGGATGCGAGCTTCCGGTATCCCCGATACTTCATACGCCTGGGAACTGGATTACCGTCAGGGACTGAACGAAAACCTGGCATTTACCCTCTCCTGGCTAAATGAAGGCCATGTTCTCCATCATCACCGCGATGGTCAGAGTGCCCAAATCTGGGCACGCACTAATCTGCTGGATCGGCATTTATCGCTTGCCGCAGGTGTGGGGCCATATTTTTATTACGATACGACCGGTGCTGGCGCGGGATATATGGATAAGCACGGTTGGGGAACCATATCCAGTCTGGCCGCCACCTATTACACGAAAAGCGGATGGATTTACGAGGCGCGGGCTAACCGTGTGATTGCCAGCACCAGCATCAATACCACCTCCATGTTGTTTGGCATTGGCTATCAACTGGAGCCTCCATTGGGTACGGAATCTTCCGCAAGTACCCCACCTCAGACCGAGAAGCCGACCACGAATCAGGTTACGTTTTTTCTAGGCCAGACTATCGTCAACAGTTTCGCATCCCAACATGACACAGCGCGAGCCATTGAGTTTAGACACGGCGTATCGCCCCATTTCGAATGGTCCGCCAGTTGGTTGAACGAAGGCGATGCGCGCCTGATTCGACGCGATGGTGTAATCGCGCAGGCGTGGCTGGTGCATGGATTCTTTGATAATCGATTTACGCTGGGTGCAGGTCTGGGACCGTACTTCAGTATTGACCGCTATCGCGCGCCGCAGCCGGGCGAAGCAAGCAATATTACGGTTTCCGCCATTGTGACAGCCACAGCAGCCATACGCTTGAGTCCGCACGCCTATCTGCGCACATCCTGGAATCGCATTGCCAGCACCTACAATCGTGATACGGACGTGATATTGATGGGACTGGGTTACAGCTTCTGATCGTAGATCGGCGCCAATCGTTGGTGAGCCGGGTTTGCTGGGAGCATCGTCGACATGGCATCTTTTATCTGCGCGTCAGGTTGACACTCAAGCAGACGGCGGCAATCTTTACTTGAAAGCGAAGGGCGACGTCAGATCGTGGGTTTTCCGATACAAGCAGGCAGACAAGGTACGCGAGATCGGCATGAGCGCGACACATACCCACACGTTGGCGGAGGTACGCGATAAGACCGAGCAGATGTGCCGGTCAGTATCTGATGGCACCGAGCTTATGGCCACATGCGGACGCGTGTGCTGGCGCTGGTAACGTGGTAAGACTGGTAAGCGCTGCTTGATGCGGAAACAATAGCTCAACCAATAATAACGCTTTACAATACTAACGCTGTGCAATATTATAAACCATGATTCAGACTTTTGCTGACAAGCAGACTGCCGCAATCTTCCATGGCCTTGAGGTGCGGAAGCTGCCCAAGACCATCCAGGCTACAGCCCGGAGAAAGTTGAAACTGATTGACTCGGCGGCAATGCTGGAAAGCCTGCGCATGCCACCCGGGAACCGTCTGGAACAACTCAAGGGTAACCGTACAGGACAATGGAGCATTCGCATCAATGACCAGTGGTGTATCTGTTTCACATGGCGCGATGGTCATGCGTTCGACGCCGAGATTGTCGATTATCACTGACGAGGTAACAAAATGAGTATTGATCGCAAAGATTTAGACAAAATGGACTTTCGCGCCGTGGCTACCGGAAAGCGGCTCGCGCCGGTACATCCTGGAGATGTGCTGATGAATGATTTTATTGAGCCCATGGGCATCACCCGTTACAAGGTTGCCAAGCTGATCAATGTGCAGCAGCGGCGCGTCGACGAGATTTGTGCCGGTAACCGCGCAATCACGGCAGATACTGCCTTACGGCTGGCAAAACTGTTTGGCATGGATGCGCAAACCTGGATGAATCTCCAGGCTCAGTACGATCTGGAAACCGCGGAACTGGAACTGGGGGAGCGGATCGACAAGGAGGTTTCACCGCTGCAAGTGGCGGCATAAGGAGTTTAACCGCTGGGTTTGCATGATGCCAGCATGGTGGAAGGCTGGCGCTAAAACCAGATCGAGCGCTGTCACTGGGTAAAAATAGCGGTAGGAACTGACACTACATCAAAACAAATAATTATTTATTATCAATATGTTGTGTTATATATGGCGGAGAGGGTGGGATTTGAACCCACGATGACGGAAACCGCCATACCGGATTTCGAGTCCGGCGCATTCGACCACTCTGCCACCTCTCCAAGAGAGGCGCAATTGTACCCGCAAGCTCCGTTAAATAGAAGCCGCGAAACGGAAGGCCTGGCTAATGCCTCTGGGTAGACAAGCCAGAGATTCTCAGCGAGACTTGCCCCATGCGTAAATTGCTGGCGTTGAGTTTCAGCCTGTTGTTGGTGTCCTGTGATGTGACATTGCCCAAACCTCCACAGCCCGTAGCCCCGGTTTCCAAGACTGGGGAACTGGTCGTGCTGACCCACAATGGCCCCACTACTTATTATGAAAGCCCGAATGGTGAACCCACCGGGTTTGAGTACGACCTGGTCACGTTGTTTGCCAGGGAAGCGGGCTATCGGGTGAAATTCCTGGTTGAAGATAATATGGACAGCTTGTTTCAAAAGCTGGCGCAACATCAGGCGCACTTTGCGGCTGCCGGTATCACGCAAACCGATGCACTCAACAAACGCATGCGGTTTGGACCGCCTTATTTCAAGGTGACGCAGCAGGTGATCTACAATACCGATGCCGTCAAGCCGCGCGATTTTGCCGACCTGGTAGACGCGCGCGTGGCGGTGGTCGCCGGCAGCAGCGGGGCTGAAACCATGCTGGACATGCGTCAGCGCATCCCCGGCCTGCATTGGACCGAGGTCGGGACCGGAGGGGGGGATGAGTTGCTTGACCGTTTGTCCAAAGGGGAACTGGATGCCGTTATCGTGAATTCCAACCAGTTTGATATCGCCCAAAATCTGTACGCCAATCTGGATGTCGCATTCGAGGTTAAACACCCGGATCAACTGGCGTGGGCTTTTCCCAAGAACGTCGATCCGGCTTTGTACGCTCAGGTGCAGGCGTTTTTCAAGCGTATCCAGAAAGACGGCACGCTCAAGCGTTTGACGGAACGCTACTATGGCCACGCCGATCGCCTGGAAAACGCGGACGTAGCGGGCATACTGGCGCGCATGAAAGATACGCTGCCCAAGTACCTGCCTTATTTTCACGAGGCGGAGGAGTTGACCGGTATTGACTGGCGTCTGATTGCCGCCATTGGCTATCAGGAATCGCACTGGAACCCTTACGCTACGTCACCCACCGGGGTGCGCGGGCTGATGATGATGACCGGAGATACGGCCGACAGGATGGGCGTGACGGACCGCCTCGATCCGCACCAGAGCATTATTGCCGGCGCGAAGTATCTGGCGTTGCTGGTAGATGCGATGCCGGACAGGGTGGAAGAGCCAGACCGGACCTGGATGGCGCTGGCGGCCTACAATCAGGGCCAGGGTCATCTGGAGGATGCACGGATCCTGGCGCAGCGGCACAAGCTCAGTCCGCTGTCCTGGAGTGACGTCAAGCAGACGCTGCCGTTGCTGGCGCGCTCCGAATACAACAGCCAGGTGAAGCACGGTTACTGCCGCGGCGGCGAGGCGGTGGTTTTTGTGGAAAACATCCGCACCTACTACGATATTCTGGTCAAATACCAGCGGCCCTATAAACCGCTGTTGTTGTCCAAAAGCGAAGCCGGAATATAGTTTTCAGCCTGGAAAAACTGTTGCAGCCACGGAGAGCATATAGGCTACGAAGTGTGCGCCGATTTGAAGAGATTATTTTTCTCCACGATGATCAGTGTCAACGCCCCTCGCTCCCTTCCAGCACAAAGCGCGCACTCCCATCCTGTCCCAGCACTTTCGTCAGATAAGGCATGATCCCCTGCAAACCCGCACGCAGCGTCCACGGTGGATTGATCACGAACATGCCGCTGCCATGCATGCCGAAGCCGTCGACTTTGGGCGTGCGTACCGTCAGGTTCACGTTCAACCAGCTATTTGCCGGGATGTTTTTGAGTGCGGCAGGAAAATTCTTCGCTTCGTGGCGCTGCAACAGCGGGTACCACACCGCGTAAGTACCGGTGGCAAAGCGTTTGAGCGCATCTTTCAACGCGGCGGGCACGCGCTGGTAGTCCTGTTTTTCTTCATACGAAGGATCGATCAGCACCAAGCCGCGCCGTGGCGCAGGCGGCAAGGCCGCTTTCAGCCCGGCAAAGCCGTCGATGTTCTGCACCTTGACGCGCCTGCCCGCCTCGGCAAAATTGGCGCCAAGGAGCTGGCTATCGGTGGGGTGCAGCTCGAACAGTCGCAGTCGATCATGCTCGCGTAGCAGTTGCTGCGCAATCCATGGCGAGCCGGGGTAGACACTTAACGCCGCCGCAGGATTCAACTGCCGTACCAGGCTGACATAAGCGGCCACAGCGGTGGGCAGGTCGTCGCGTGCCAGCAGGCGCGTAATGCCGCTATGATATTCGGCATTTTGCTGGGCGTAGCCGGTATCCAGCGCATACAAACCGGCACCGGCGTGGGTGTCGATGGCCCAGTAGGGTTTGTCTTTTTGATTGAAATAATCCAGCAGCTGCATCAGCACAAGGTGCTTCAACACATCGGCGTGATTGCCTGCATGGAAGGCGTGACGGTAACTCAGCATGGTGTGTACGCTGCAGAGCTCCGGGTTACAGCGCTTGCACGCCGCCCATATACGGCCACAGTACTGCGGGTATCGTCACCGAGCCATCCGCCTGCTGATAATTTTCCAGAATGGCTACCAGGGTGCGTCCTACCGCCAGCCCGGAGCCGTTCACGCTGTGCAACAGTTCCGGCTTGCCTTTTTCACCGCGGAAACGCGCCTGCATGCGGCGCGTCTGGAATGCCTCGAAATTGCTGCACGAGGAAATCTCGCGATAAGTGTTTTGCGCAGGCAGCCACACTTCCAGATCGTAGGTCTTGGCGGCAGAAAAGCCCATGTCGCCGCCGCACAGCGCCATTTTCCGGTAAGGCAAACCGAGCGCCTGCAGGATGGCCTCGGCATGACCGGTGAGCGCCTCCAGCGCGGCGTAAGACTGCTCCGGTTCGACCAGTTGCACCAGCTCCACCTTGTCGAATTGGTGCTGGCGGATCATGCCGCGCGTGTCGCGGCCGTAGGAGCCGGCTTCGCGGCGGAAGCACGGAGTATGGGCGACAAATTTCAGAGGCAGGCTATCCTGGGCCACTATTTCGTCGCGCACCATGTTGGTCAGCGGCACTTCGGCTGTAGGAATCAAATATAAGCCATCGCGTTCGATCCCAAACTGGTCCTCGGCAAATTTCGGAAATTGTCCGGTTCCACGCATGCTGTCAGCGTTGACCAGATACGGCACATACACTTCGGTATAGCCATGTTGCGTCGTGTGAGTATCCAGCATGAACTGCGCTAGTGCCCGGTGCAGGCGTGCCAATCCTCCCTTCATGAGGGAAAACCGTGCGCTGCTGATCTTGGTGGCCGTGGCAAAATCAAGCAACTTGAGAGTTTCACCCACATCCACGTGATCTTTCACCTCAAAATCAAACACGCGCGGCGTGCCGAAACGGCTCACTTCCACATTGTCGGTGTCGGATTTCCCGGCCGGCACGGATTCATGCGGCAGATTGGGAATGGTCATCAACAGCGTATTGAGCGGCGCCTGCAGCGCTTCCAGCGCGGATTCCGCGGACTTAAGTTCAGTGCCGAGATTGGCCACTTCGGCCATGATGGCGGAAACATCCTCGCCCTTGGCCTTGGCCATGCCGATCTGTTTGGAGCTGGCGTTGCGTTTGGCCTGCAGCTCCTGGGTACGGGTCTGCAGCTGCTTGCGCTCGGCTTCCAGGCGCTGGAATTCGGTCGTGTCGAGCGTATAGCCGCGCGCGGCGAGGCGTTGCGCGACACCGTCGAGGTCGTTGCGGAGTAGTTGAATGTCTAGCATGTTTACCTTTAAAAATCGTTAGCCACAGAGAACACAGAGTTCACAGAGAAATGCGTTTAATGCCGTCAATCAGGCGCTTGTGGCCAAAATTAATAAGCAGCGCTTGTCTGAGACCGGTTGCTTTGAGGTAGGAAAGTGTCTGCGCAAGTGCTGATTCTGGCAAGGTTCTGAGCGATTTTAACTCTACGATTACCAAGCTCTCTACTAACAAGTCCAAACGCTGTCCATGAATGACCAAATCCTTATATTGCACATCGACTGCCATTTGACGGACATAACCGAGGTTGCGTAAGCCCAATTCATGGCACAGTGCCTGTTCGTAAATTGATTCCAGCAACCCAGGCCCCAGTAGACGGTGGACCTCAATTGCCGCGCCAATAATTGCTTCAGTCAGCTCGTCTGTCACGTTTTTCCCTGAGTTCTCTATGGCAGTCAGTTTTTTACACCGCTTAAAACGCTTAGCCAAAGAGAACACAGAGGCCACCGAGCAATGCATTAATCCAGCGTATGTGGACAAAATCAATGAATCAGCTTAATCGCGTCTAAAACTGATTCAGTCATCTCATCTGTCACGCTTTTCTCTGAGTTCTCTGTGATCTCTGTGGCAGTCAGTTTTTTTTCGCCGCCTCGTCCAGCCCGCGCAAATATGCGAGCCGATCGGCTATTTTTCCTTCCAGCCCGCGCGGGGTCGGGGTGTAAAAGTGCGCGTTGACGCCTTCCGGCAAGTATTCTTCCCCGGCGGCGTAGGCGTCCGGCTCGTCGTGCGCGTAGCGGTAGGCGTGGCCGTAACCCAGTTGCTTCATCAGCTTGGTCGGGGCGTTTCTGAGATGCACCGGCACTTCGCGCGATTTGTCCGCCGCGATAAAGCTGCGGGCGTTATTGTACGCCACATACACGGCGTTGCTCTTGGGCGCGCAGGCAAGGTAGATCACCGCTTGCGCCAGTGCCAGTTCGCCTTCCGGGCTGCCCAGGCGCTCGTAGGTTTCCACCGCGTCCAGGGTCAGGCGCAGCGCGCGGGGGTCGGCCAGGCCGATGTCCTCGCTGGCCATGCGGATCAGGCGGCGGCTGACGTACAGCGGATCGGCGCCGCCGTCGAGCATGCGCACCATCCAGTAAAGCGCGGCATCGGGATTGGAGCCGCGCACTGACTTGTGCAGTGCGGAAATCTGGTCGTAGAAGTTGTCGCCGCCCTTGTCGAAGCGACGCGCGCCGCGGGCCAGCGTGGTGTGGATGAACTCCTCGTCGATCTCATGGCGGGCGGCATCGAGTGCAGCATTGGCAGCTTGTTCCAGCAGATTTAACAAACGCCGTGCATCGCCATCGGCGTAACCGGTGAGTTGGGCGCGCGCAGCTTCGGTGATGGCAATGTCCGGGTAGACATTGCACCGTGCACGTTCCAGCAGCGCAGCGAGATCGGCCTCCTCGAGGGGTTTCAACACATACACCTGGGCGCGCGACAGCAGCGCGCTGTTGACCTCGAACGAAGGGTTCTCGGTAGTGGCGCCGATAAAGGTGAGCAGCCCGGCTTCAACGAACGGCAGGAAAGCGTCCTGCTGGGATTTGTTGAAACGATGCACCTCGTCCACAAACAGCAGGGTGCGCCGTCCCTGGCCTTGCATCATTTCGGCGCGCGCCACCGCATCGCGGATTTCCTTGACCCCGGAGAGCACGGCGGACAATGCGATGAATTCCATGTCGAAACCATCGCTCATCAGCCGCGCCAGCGTGGTCTTGCCCACGCCCGGCGGCCCCCACAGGATCATCGAGTGCGGCTTGCCGGATTCAAACGCGACGCGCAGCGGTTTGCCGGGGCCGAGCAGATGGGCCTGGCCGATCACTTCATCCAGATTGCGCGGCCGCAACCGTTCGGCCAGCGGTGCGCCGTCCAGCGGACGATCGAACAGGTCGGCGTGACTCACTTGCCGTCGGAGATGACGTCCACGCCCTGGGGCGGGGTGAAATGGAAATCGCTGGCGGGAAGCACCGGATTACGTTGAAGCCCGGCGAATTTCAGCACCGTGGTCTCGCCGAAATTGTCCTTGATTTCCATGCTTACCAGCGTGTTTTTGCTGAACCCCATGCGCACGTTTTCAAACGTGCTTTCCTTGTCCTTGGGGCGCGCGTCCAGCCATTCCAGGCCATCGCGGGTGCCGGCATCGCTGATCGTGTAAAACTTGTCGATGTCCTTGCTGCCCGCCAGCAGTGCCGCCGGGCTGCTGCCCAATGCCTGCCCCAGCTTCTTGATGGTGACCTGTTGCAGATCGGCATCGTACAGCCAGATTTTTTTGCCGTCGCCCACAATCACCTGTTCGTAGGGCTTCTCATACACCCAGCGAAACTTGCCGGGACGCGCGAAAGCCATGGTGCCGGATGACTGCTGGCGCGTATGGCCATTCTTGTCCAGCACGGTCTGCGTGAACGTGGCGCGCGCCGTTTGAGTATCTGCGACGAAGGCCTTGAGTGCATTGATGCTGGAAGCCGCTGCGCTGGCAGAGAAAATCAGGAGTGCGATAAGGAGGCTGAGTTTTTTCATTGAGATTTCAAGGCTATTGTTCAGGATAAACAGGATGGACAGGTTTTCCGGTAAATGGTTTACGTCGGGGGCTGGCATCACGATTAATATGGAGTAAAAGTCTGGACGGACAATGAGTTGATGGGGAGTGCCGATTACCCGTCATCACGTTGCTCCGACTAGTATTGTTCCATCGCATGATCTTCATTCCCGATTCTGGGCCAGCACTTCACGGTTGCCATTACTCTGCATCGGCGTTACCAGCCCGGCCTGTTCCATGGCTTCGATCAGCCGCGCGGCACGGTTGTAACCGATACGCAGATGGCGCTGCACGGCAGAGATCGATGGGCGCTTGGTTTTCAACACCAGGGCGACGGCTTCGTCATACAGCGGGTCGCTCTCTGCATCGCCGCCGCCGACGGCAGTTTCGCCACCGCCTTCATTGTCCTCAGGAGTGTCGAGAATGCCTTCAATGTAATCCGGCTCGCCCAGCTGTTTCAGGTATTCCACCACCTTGTGCACTTCTTCGTCGGCAACAAAAGCGCCGTGCACGCGCTGCGGATAGCCGGTACCGGGCGGCAGGTAGAGCATGTCGCCCTGGCCGAGCAGGGCTTCTGCGCCCATCTGGTCGAGGATGGTGCGCGAGTCGATTTTGCTGGATACCTGGAATGCGACGCGGGTGGGAATATTGGCCTTGATCAGGCCGGTAATCACGTCCACAGACGGGCGCTGCGTCGCCAGGATCAGGTGTACCCCGGCGGCACGGGCTTTTTGCGCCAGCCGCGCAATGAGCTGTTCCACGGCCTTGCCCACCACCATCATCATGTCGGCCAGCTCGTCGATCACCACCACGATCATCGGCTGCTCTTCCAGCGGCTCGGGATTATCCGGGGTCAGGCTGAACGGGTGGGTGAGCGGGGTGCCGGATTTTTTCGCGTCGCGCACTTTCTGGTTGTAACCGGCCAGGTTGCGTACGCCGAGTGTGGACATCAGTTTGTAGCGGCGTTCCATCTCGGCCACGCACCAGTTGAGCGCGGCGGCGGCCTGGCGCATGTCGGTGACCACCGGCGCGAGCAGGTGCGGAATGCCCTCGTACACCGACAGCTCGAGCATTTTCGGGTCGACCAGGATGAGCCGTACCTGGCTGGGGTCGGCCTTGTACAGCAGGCTCAGAATCATCGCGTTGATCGCCACCGACTTGCCCGAACCGGTCGTGCCGGCCACCAGTACGTGCGGCATTTTGGCCAGATCGGCGACCACCGGGTTGCCGGCAATGTCCTTGCCCATCGCCATCGCCAGCGGGCTCGCCATGTCGTGATACACCTTGGCGGACAGGATTTCCGACAGGCGCACGATCTCGCGTTTGGGGTTGGGAATTTCCAGCGCCATGGTGGTTTTGCCGGGAATGGTTTCCACCACGCGGAT
>NZ_BGOW01000036.1:105120-165423 GCF_003851125.1 Sulfuriferula multivorans
ACTCACCACCGACAGCGCACGCGCCAGATCCTTGGCGAGATTGACGATCTGGCTGCCCTTGACGCCGGAGGCCGGCTCGATCTCGTAGCGGGTGATCACCGGGCCGGGCAGGGCGGCGACCACGCGCGCCTGCACGTTGAACTCGGCCAGCTTGCGTTCGATCAGGCGCGAGGTGAATTCCAGGGTTTCCGCCGACAGGCTTTCCACATGGGCCGTCGCGGCATCCAGCAAATGCAGCGGCGGCAAAGGGGAATCCGGCATTTCGGCAAACAGCGGCGCCTGCTTTTCCACCTGCACGCGTTCCGATTTGATAATGGTGGGCGGGGGTGTTTCGATGATCACCGGGGCGCGGTCCACGTTGCGGCGTTTCTCTTCCATCACCATCTCGTCACGGCGCAGCGTGGCGGCTTGCCCCACGCGCCGTTCGCGTCGCACGGTCCAGGTCTCGATGGCCCAAAACCAGCTGCGTTCGAGGTATTCCCCGGTTTTTTCCACGACGGTCAGCCAGGAAATATTGGTAAACAGGCTTAAACTGGCGGCAATCAATACCAGCAAGGCCAGCGTGCCGCCGGTAAAGCCCAGTATCCGGACGACGGCTTCCCCCGCAATCGCCCCCAGAATACCGCCCGGGTGCTCCGGCAGCGCCGTGTGCAGGCTATACAGGCGCTGCGATTCCAGCCCGGCGCTGGACAGCAGCAGCAATACAAATCCGGCGCTGCGGATATACAGGGAGCGGCGGTCGGACGCTTCGGAAATCTCCAGCTTGCGATATCCCCACCAGGTGGCATACAGCGCCAGTGCCACCAGCCACCAGGTGGAAAGCCCGAATAACGAGAGCAAAATGTCGGCCAGATAGGCGCCCAAAGTGCCGCCCACATTGTGCACACCGCCTTGTCCGCTATGCGACCAGCCCGGATCGGACTGGGAATAAGTGAACAGGATGACCGCCAGGAACGCTGCCAGCGCGACACTCAGCAGCCAGCCGATCTCGCGCAGCAGGCCGCTGAGCCTGGGCGGGAGTGGTTTACGGACGGATTTTTGAGTATTGCGCCGGGTAATCGACATGGTCGGATAATTTACAGGAATGCAAAATTATAACTTGAACCTTGTCCAGTCCGTGACCATCTTCCATACTGTTTCAGTTTTCCATTCTTCAATCCCGCTACGGAGTACTGCATGACCACAACCCAACACCATCGCCTCATCATCCTCGGCTCCGGCCCGGCAGGCTATTCCGCCGCCGTTTACGCGGCGCGTGCCAACCTGAATCCCGTCGTCATTACCGGCATGGCGCAAGGCGGCCAGCTGATGACCACCACCGACGTGGACAACTGGCCGGCCGACCCCGACGGCGTGCAGGGGCCGGAACTGATGGCGCGTTTCGAAAAGCACGCACGCCGCTTCAACACCGAAATCATTTTCGACCACATCCACACTGCCAAGCTGAGCGACAAGCCCATTTCGCTGATCGGCGACCAGGGCACCTATACCTGCGATGCGCTGATTATCGCCACCGGCGCGTCGGCCATGTACCTGGGGCTGGAGTCCGAACAGGCTTTCATGGGCAAGGGCGTCTCCGGCTGCGCGACCTGCGACGGTTTCTTCTATCGCAACCAGGATGTGGCGGTGATCGGCGGCGGCAATACTGCCGTGGAGGAAGCGCTGTACCTGTCCAACATCACGCGCCATGTTACCGTGGTGCATCGCCGCGACAAGTTCAAGTCGGAAAAGATACTCGCCGATCATCTGATGGAGAAGGTCAAGGAAGGCAAGGTCAGCGTGGAATGGAACAGCCAGCTGGACGAAGTGCTGGGCGATAAAACCGGCGTCACCGGCATGCGCATCAAGTCCACCGTGGACGGCAGCACCAGGGATATCGCCCTGACCGGGGTATTTATCGCCATCGGCCACAAGCCCAACACCGATATTTTCACCGGCCAGGTCGAGATGGAAGGCGGCTATATCGTCACCAAAGGCGGCAACAAGGGCAACGCCACCGCCACCAATATCCCTGGCGTGTTTGCTGCGGGCGACGTGCAGGACCACATCTATCGCCAGGCTGTGACCAGCGCCGGCACCGGCTGCATGGCCGCGCTCGACGCCGACCGCTACCTGGAAAGCCTCGGCAAGTAATCAGCTCATGGCCGGGCGCGTGCCTCCCGCGGACGACGTCGCGCTGTTCAAGGCGGCGGTGGAGGACGCCCGGCCGTTGCCCGAGCACGGCAAGGTCGAGCCGGTCCTGCCGCGCGTTTCGCCCATCCCGCGCCAGCGTATCCGCGACGAACAGCAGGCGCTCGCCGACAGCCTGTCCGACCACATCGCCTGGGAAGACGCCATGGAAACCGGCGAGGAGCTGGTGTTCCTGCGTACCGGCTTGCGCCGCGACACGCTGAAGAAGCTGCGGCGCGGGCACTGGGTGCTGCAGGCCGAGCTGGATTTGCATGGGTTGGTCAGCGTCGAAGCCCGCCAGGAAGTGAATGCATTCATCGCCGGCTGCAGCAAGCGCGGCCTGCGCTGCGTGCGCATCATTCACGGCAAGGGGCTGCGTTCCAAAAACCGCGAACCGGTATTGCGCACCAAGGTAAAAAACTGGCTGATGCAAAAAGATGAGGTCCTGGCGTTTTGCCAGGCGCGCGCGGTGGACGGCGGCAGTGGCGCGGTGGTAGTGTTACTCAAGTCTTCATGAAAACCGTTTTGGAGGAGCACCATGGCAACAATTACCGAATTCGAACTTCCCTCCACCGGCAACCGGACCTTCAAGCTCACGGATGCGCGCGGCAAGAAACTGGTGGTGTACTTCTATCCCAAGGACGATACCCCGGGCTGCACCGTGGAGGGCTCCGACTTCCGCGATTTGTATGCCGAATTTCAGGCGCACCATTGCGAGATCGTGGGCATATCGCGCGACGATCTGAAATCCCACGAAAAATTCAAGACCAAGCTGAGCCTGCCGTTTGAGCTTTTGTCCGACACAGACGAAAAAGTGTGCGAACTGTTCGGCGTGATGAAGCTGAAGAACATGTACGGCAAGGAAGTCCGCGGTGTCGATCGCAGTACGTTCGTGTTTGACGCCGACGGCAAGCTGGTCAAGGAATGGCGTAGCGTGAAATTCGCCGGCCACGCGCAGGAAGTGCTGGACACTGTTAAAACCCTCTAGGAGAAAATCTGAATGCCCCGCAAAACCGCTGCGCTCACCAAGCTGTTTGTTCTTGATACCAACGTGCTGATGCACGACCCCACCAGCTTGTTCCGTTTTGAAGAGCACGACATCTTTTTGCCGATGGGCACGCTGGAGGAACTTGATCACAACAAGAAAGGCATGACCGAAGTGGCGCGCAATGCGCGTCAGGCCAGCCGCTTTCTGGACGAAATCGTATCCGGTTGCGAAGATTCGATCGAAGCCGGAATTCCGTTGAGCAGCAAGAGCCGCAAGGCGGCCACCGGCCGGCTGTTCCTGCAGACCAAAATTTCGCGCATCGACACCCCGCTCAGCCTGCCCAACAGCAAGGTGGACAACCAGATTCTCGGCGTGATCCTGAGCCTGCGCGAGGAGCAGCCCAAGCGCCCGGTCATCCTGGTGTCGAAAGACATCAACATGCGCATCAAGGCGCGCGCGCTGGGTTTGCCTGCGGAGGACTACTTCAACGACAAGGTACTCGAAGACACCGACCTGCTCTATGCCGGGGTGCGCGAACTGCCGGAAGATTTCTGGGACAAGCACGGCAAGGGGATCGAATCCTGGCAGGCCGACGGCCACACCTGGTATCGCGTCAAGGGGCCGCTGGTCAGCCATCTGTTGGTCAACGAATTCGTCTATCAGGAGGGCAGCAATCCGCTCTATGCCATTGTCCGGTCCGTTGATGGCAATGTCGCCGAGTTTCAGACCATCAAGGACTACAGCCACCAGAAAAACAACGTGTGGGGCATTACCGCGCGTAACCGCGAACAGAATTTCGCGCTCAATGTGCTGATGGATCCGGAGGTCGATTTCGTCACCCTGCTGGGCCAGGCCGGCACTGGTAAAACCCTGCTCACACTGGCCGCCGGGCTGATGCAGACGCTGGAGCACAAGCGCTATTCGGAAATCATCATGACCCGCGTGACCGTGCCGGTGGGCGAGGATATCGGCTTCCTGCCCGGTACCGAAGAAGAAAAAATGACGCCGTGGATGGGTGCGCTGGAAGATAACCTCGATGTGCTCAACAAGACTGATGACAGCGCCGGCGACTGGGGGCGCGCCGCCACCCAGGACCTGATCCGCAGCCGCATCAAGGTCAAGTCGCTGAACTTCATGCGCGGGCGCACCTTCCTCAACAAATACCTGATCATCGACGAGGCACAGAACCTCACCCCCAAGCAGATGAAAACCCTCATCACGCGCGCCGGTCCCGGTACCAAGGTGGTGTGCCTGGGCAACATCTCGCAGATCGACACGCCTTACCTCACCGAAGGCAGCTCCGGCCTGACCTACGTGGTCGACCGTTTCAAGGGCTGGCCGCATGGCGGGCACATCACCCTGGCGCGCGGCGAGCGTTCGCGTCTGGCCGACTGGGCGGGTGAGGTGCTATGACGCGCGCACTGCTGGCATTACTTGGCTTGCTGGCGTTCGCGCCTTCGGTCCAGGCGGCCAGTTGCCGCGACGTCGTGCATGCGTTTAACCAGCAGTCGCGCCCGCACATTGACGAGGCCGAGCTGACACAGGCCCTGCAAACCCTCAACGCCGATCGCAATACGCGCCTGCCGGATAAATTCGTCACTAAGCGCGAGGCGCAATCCGCCGGCTGGCAGCGCGGCCACGACCTGTGGGAGGCGCCTGCGTTGAATGGCAAAAGCATAGGCGGCGACCATTTCGGCAACCGCGAACGCCAGTTACCCTACGGCCAATGGCGCGAAGCCGACCTCGACTACAACGGCGGCCATCGCGGCGCCAAGCGCCTGATCTTCTCGCGCGAAGGCCGTCGCTTCGTCACCGTTGACCACTACCGCACCTTTACCGAGATCCCCGCCTGCCAATGAAAACCTGCCACCTGCAAAGCATCACCAGCATGAAAAACTTCTACGATCAGATCACGAAGGATTTCGCCTTTCCCGAGCACTTCGGGCGCAATCTCGACGCGCTGTGGGATGTGCTGACCGACGACGTGGAAGGCCCGTTTGAACTGATCTGGGAAAAGCCGGGGGTTACGCGCGATGCGCTGGGGGAGGATTACTGGCGGTTGCTGGAGATACTGGCGGATGTGGTGGCGGAGCGGGAGGATTTTAGGTTGGAGCTGCGGGGGTAATGAGCAGTTAAGCTTCTCACTGTGTAGCCCTCGTTAACCATGTCTAATTTCGAACTTCTGTCCGTTCTAATAGCAACTCTTGCCGCCATCATCTCGTTCGTGTCGCTTTACCGTACCCACCGAACAGCCGAGCAACAAATTGCTTTACAGAAGGTGCAGTCCGACCTGGCAAACCTTCAACACATTGTCTTAGTCAATGAACTGAAAGAAAGACAACATGCAGATTTGCGCGTCACCTTTGCTGAAGAGGGCCAAAGGCAGCTCTTGGTCTTCGAAAACCGCGGCCCAGCGCCGGCGCAAGATGTCGAGTTCGAACTGCTAGTTAAAGCGGGTGAACATAATCCGCTGATTTATGACGTGTTCAACTCCCTATTCCCAATCAAAGTGCTTCGACCTGACGAAAGCGTTTCCATGCTTATCGCCGCCAACCTTGATACAAATTTTCCGCTTACCGGAAAGATGTCTTGGAAGAATAGTGCAGGTGAATCACAGGAACAAGAATGTCAAATTTCCCTATGAGGCCCAACACATCATTACACCAGACATGTGCGAAAAGCCACGCAGGTCGGTGAATTCAGACGTTGTTATACAACCCCATGCAAAAACGGCCCTACATCAGAACAGCATTATTTGTGGCAATTGCCGCAATCCTTTTATCCATTCTGTGCTTCATTGCTGACTACAGGACGGTCGTGCAGCAGCTCAGTCTATTTTCGAGGTCCGGCGCGTTGCTTGCCCTATCCGGCGCAATTCTCGAATACCAACTTGGCATAGGTGCATATCTTCGCAACACCTACACGCCGGGTTCCCCAATCACCATGCTTCAACTAGCTGAAGCGTCCAATCTGTCAGACAAGGAACGCCACCTGCGTGGATTTGCCCATAGTATGGTAGCTATTGGAACCGTAATCTGGGGTTATGGAGACTTGATCTTCAAATGTCTATAAATCTGGGAAGGAATTTGGGAATTTTGGTCAGATGAACACCGCAAATTCGAAGATCCGAAGGTCACGAAGTCTTGCATTAACACATAGCAATTAGCGAATTGACGCGTTTATGCGACGTGTATCGCTTGAACATGGTTTGCCGGGGGTAGCCCGGCGGCTAGTCACCTTTTCTTGTGTGGCCAAGAAAAGGTAACCCAAAAGAAGGCCACCCCACTGCGCCGCCCCTTCGGGATACCTTCGTCTGAACCGGTCAGACGGGGGCTGCGCAACTCGCCCTGACAGCTTGCACAAACCGCAAGCTGCTGCGGAGCTCAAACAGTGCTCGCCTACCCCTCCCGCCTGAGCGGCTCAGCCGAAGCGGCGCAGAAGGGGAACTTCAAAAAACTTGAGTCACGCGCGCTGCGCGTGGTTTTTTTGTTCCCTTTTTCCGCCGCTCGCAAAAAGGGATACGGCCGCAACGTCGCCCTTTCGAGTTGCTTTCATCGCAACTGGACTGTTATATCGGCAATCAGTATATGTGTCATAGCGCACAGATAAACTTTAACCACTTGGGCAAACTAGCCCTGCGAATAACTCGCAACGTAAGTCGCATGAACGACAAAAGGGAGAGCTGATATGAATATGACCCTGATTTGTAGAAACGCATTTTGCAAGACCTTGTTGGCCGCGAGTATTGCAGGCATGGTTGGCGCCGGTACGGTAAACGCAATTGCCAGCGATAAGCCGATGCCGCAAGCCCACAGCGACGGCATGGGCGCAGCCATATCCGATACGGTCATTACCGCGAAAGTGAAAGCCAAGTTGATGGGTGAGAGTGGCCTTAAGAAGTCTGAAATTGATGTCACTACCACCAATGGCGTGGTGACACTGAATGGGTCGGCAAGTAATTCGGATGCCAAGGCTTTGGCAGAAGAAAAGGCAAAGTCGGTTGAAGGCGTGAAAAGTGTCGACAATGCCCTGAAAACACCAGACAGCAGCAATGCCGTGCGCAAGACGAAGCGAGTCGTTTCGGACAGCTGGATTACCACCAAGGTGAAATCCGAGATACTTGCCAACAGTTTGACTAAAGGCTTCGATGTAAGCGTGAAAACGAGTCACGGGGTGGTGGTTCTCAAAGGCACTTTGGCAAACGAGGCTGCGGTCGAACACGTCAAGTCCATTGCGGAAAAGGTGGATGGCGTGAAGAGTGTGGATACCTCGGAGCTCAAAGTCGCGGGTAAATAAGCCGCTACACCCTCCGTTGCAATTGGCAGCCTGGATTAAGGGTCGCCATTTACCTCAATCGGCGGCCAGAGATTCTCGAAGAATTCCTGGCCGCTTATTCGAAGAAATCGGATAGAAAAATTCGGCAAAATTTTCACAAAATTCGGGCTCAGGTCTTGCATTGACATCCTCACACCGAGCCAGCGTGACAAATTCACGGCGTAAATCAGCCGCACTCGTTTCGTTCCAAGGCATGGTTTTCTCCTGACCAAGGTTTACGTCACAAGTGTTACCCCTGTGCCCGGTCTAAAAGCGTACACAAGGGATAACTCAAGACGAAATCCTGCGACTTCGGCGGATACCGGCGCCTGAAGTGACGACAGTTGAAAACCCGCCAGACTTGGCGATTTTGCGAGAGAATCTCCTTCCTTCAATTTTGTGCAACTCAATGAATAATAAATATAAAATTTGAAAATTTGCTGCGGCACAAATCTTGCGGACATGCAGGGTGAGCATTTAACTTAAAAGTCCGCAAGCAGAATGAATAAACAACGCACACCAAGCTTCCAATCTCTTGAGTCCTATCGTGCAGTTCTTGTCGCGGTATTTCTCTTCGTTACTGTTTGGTATCTCACATGGCGGCTCGGAACCATAAATCCGCAGGCCAAGTTCTTCTCCTGGTTACTCTATGCGGCTGAGTTATATGGATTTGTAACGACACTCCTGCATTTGTTCATGACCTGGCGACTGACGGTACGCATTGCACCCCCGGCGTCGCGAGGGCTCAGCGTAGATGTTTTCATTCCCACTTTCAACGAACCGGTGCAATTGGTCAGGCGCACACTGTTGGCCACCATTCATATGGATTACCCCCACGAGACCTGGTTGCTGGATGATGGCAACCGTCCTGAGATGGCCAGCCTGGCGGAGGATCTCGGGGTCCGTTATCTGGCGCGGGAGCGGAATACTGATGCAAAGGCAGGAAATTTAAACCACGCGCTCGCAAACAGTTCGGCAGAATTTATCGCGGTATTTGATGCAGACCATGCCCCACAACAAAATTTCCTGACCCATACTTTGGGCTATTTTAATGATCCTGCTGTGGCATTTGTGCAGACGCCCCAGGATTTCTTCAATCTGGATTCCTATCAGCACCGCCAGCAAACCAGGAAACACACCGTCTGGACCGAGCAGTCGCTGTTTTTCAGGGTGATCCAGCGGGGCAAAGACTACTGGAACGCCGCGTTCTTTTGCGGGAGTTGCGCGACCCTGCGTCGCAGCGCTCTGGAGAAAATCGGCGGCTTCGCCACCGGAACGGTAACCGAGGATTTGCATACCTCCATTCGTCTCCATAAGCAGGGTTTCAAGTCTGTCTATCATGCCGAGCCCCTGGCGTTTGGCATCGCCCCGTCATCGGTGGTGCCTTTCCTGCAGCAGCGGATACGCTGGGGGCAGGGTGCGATGCAGGTCTGGCGCCAAGAACGGGTTCTGACGGGATCAGGGCTGACATTGGCTCAGCGGCTCAATTACTTCGCTTCGATGTTGACTTACTTCGACGGTTGGCAAAAAGGCTTGTTCTATATTGCTCCCGTAATCGTGCTGGTCACGGGCGTGATGCCGATCAGCGCGTTCGGCGCGGAATTCCTGTTGCACTTCATCCCTTACTATCTATTGACATTCTGGGCCTTTGAAGAAGTGGGCAGAGGTTTCGGCCGTTCCATTTACATTGAGCAATACAATATGGGCCGTTTTGCGGCATTTGCATGGTCAACCCTGGGCTTGTTCCAGCGCCACCTGAAATTCCGGGTGACGTCCAAAGACCTTAGTCAGGCGGGCCAGACGGCCACATTTGTTTTACCTCAGATTGCCGTCATCCTTTTGAATGGATTGGCTGTTCCTGTCGGCATATTTTTGTTCGTCTATGCTGCACATCTTCCCCTTACCGGCTTGGCGGCCAATATCATTTGGGCAGGTATCAATCTTGCGCTGGCCCTCTCTGTGGTGTGGTTCTCGCTGCGCCGGGTTTCCTATACTCGTTCGGAGTATCGGTTTCCGATTCCCCTTCCGGCAAAGGTAACGATCAAGGACAGGCTTACCCTTTATGCGACGGTGGACAATATTTCATCGAGCGGCTGCTCCTTCTATGGCGCGTTTCCGCGGAATCTGGAACCGGGTTCTCCCGTGCAAGGCGTGCTCGCCCTGCCAGCAGGAATGCTTCCTTTTCAGGGACGAGTCGTCTCCATTAAAACCGACAAGGGAAACGAATCCCGCGCACCGTCGGTAAGCTGCCATTTCGAGTGGAAAAATCCCCATGAGCGGGACCGGCTGGATCTTTTTCTGTATGGTTCGGACTTGCAGTGGCATCTTCTGCAGTTGTCCGAGCGCGTACTAACCCCGCTAGAGTGGGCATTCAGCCGATTCAGTGAGGATGGGCGCCATCGCATTCCGTCTCCAGCCCACTGGAATACCATGTTGTACGACGTGGATGGAGAGGAGACAGGCCGGCTTGGATTGGTTTCTACCCCGCTGGACAATCAGTCCGAACGGGCCATGATAACCTTCACCCCACTTGCCACCGGCGCGGTTGTGTTTCTGCGTTCCTTTACCCGGACGGAGCAGCGTCGATATCATCTGAAAGTTACTGGTGTGAGACAAATTCAAAGTCCGGTAGCACCTATTTTCTATTACCAGACCGAGTTGTGTGAGGCAGAGACAAAATGCAAAGAAAATTTCGTGACAGCGCCAAGAGTGCAACCCTCTTCCGCTGCATGATGATGCGACTACTACTCGGCACCTTGCTGGCGGGAGCGATGGTGAGCGCCAGCGCTGCGGAGGGCATCACTCTCGGTGGAATGGAGACTGACGGAGCAAATTCCTATCTCTATGCCGGCATACTTGCTCCCGTCGGCCCCGGTCCAATGGGGAATGGTCTGGTTCAGCGGTACTGGATCGATCATGTCGAATATCGTTACGCCAGTGCGGGACAAACAGTCAAAGCCGAGGGCTGGGGTGCCGAGGCGGCCTTGGGTTTTCAGGGAGCGGAGCGAGACCGGTGGTGGGGAACCTACCTTGGTGCTGTCTGCAGGGATACCCGGCTCAGCCCGGATGACCCCAACAGCCGAGCCCGAGGAGAGTCGGTGAGGCTCAAGGTGCAGGCTGAGATGCAGGCCCCCATTGCCGCCAATTGGTCCGCGAATGGAAACCTGAGCTATATCCTCGGCCAAAAGGCATACTGGGCAAGACTTCGTCTACTCACCCCGTTCGGTAACGGCATGCATATCGGCCCGGAGTTGCTCCTGCAAGGCGACCCGAACTACAACGCGCGCCAGTTCGGACTGGTTCTCGCAAACCTGCGCCTTGCTCAATCCATCGACACGGCGATAAAGATGGGCGTCCGCCACACATCTGGCGAAGCAGCAAGAGCCTATTTCGGTATTGAATTCGGGCGGGCTTTTTGACTGCTGGAGGCACAGTGTGTCCAAAGCCGGCGTGGAGCCACAGTCACTGATGCAGATATGGACGCAGGAATGGGAAATGCGTTACCCCAACATGCGCATCAATACCCTGACCCCGGGGCCGGTGGCCTGCTGATCCTACCTCCGAAAAACGTTTCTCTTAGCGATGCTCTGAACAACCCGCCTGTCGCGCAGCGGTAGACGGCTGCACTTCAAATTTTCAAACGGCAGTGCGGAAAACACCGGAACATCGGGAAATCATCGGGCTCACGTCTTGCATTAACACATGCCATAGCTAATTAGCGCGGCTATGCGACGAGTATCGCTTGAACATGGTTCGCCGGGCTGCCCCGGTAAGTAAACATTGGCACGAAGGATGGAAGGCGACGTAAGGGCGACCAACTGCGTCGTCCCTTTGAGGTGCCTTCCTCTAAGCGGTCAAGCGGGCCCTGCAAACGATCAGGGCTGAATCTGAACGTAGCCTTGCTGCACCAACTCGATCAGGCGTGCCACGGCACCTGCGTTCACCTTCACGCCTGGCAACAGGTCATCGTTTACCCAGTGGTGCGCCTTCATCGACACGGCGCATTCCTCCATCTGAACGCCCTGTTTCAGCAACTCGGCGATAGTGCCCTTGTAGGGGTTGCCGGTGTTGACGTGACGATAGGCGTTGTAGGCCTTGTCGTTGAGGGCCATGTAGGCGGCGTCGCCGTGAAAGATGCCGATGATCTTGCCCTTGGTCCCATCCTTCACGTAGCGCTCGGCGAGCAGATGCATGTAATGGATGCCGACCGGCGTGTCGCCAGCAAAGGCAAGGTGGTCCATGTTGAACACCGCATTGGCCTGTTTCAGCGTGATGGGGATGTCCACGTGCAGCGTCGGTTGCGTCATCATGTCATCCGATCTGGCAGCGCATGATGGACGCTGGCTTTTTTCTGTGGAACGATTTCTTGATCATGTTTACCTCGTGCAGTGAACTATTGCCAGATCGGGAGGTATAAAGTCTCGTTGAGGGGCTGTGGATGTCCGAACTTCCTGCCGCAGAAAAATTTCCGGCGCTTAGTCCGGCTAACTACAAACTGAGACAAGGGGTGGCGACCGAAGTTTCGTAAGCGGCCATCCAGGGTTTAAGCCACCGGCTTTAGCAGATGCTTGTTTAGTTCCGGGTGTGCTGTGTTATAGTTTTTTCAATACTGATTATTATAAAAATCCAACAGCCCGTGACAGGACATCTTCTAGAAGGCAAAAGCCTCGAGTGGCTTTTGGAATCCGCCACCGATGCAATGATCATCACCGACCGGGAAGGACTGATCATCCTCGCCAACCCTCCGGTCGAGCGGCTGTTCGGCTATCCGCGCCAGGAACTGATCGGAAAGCCGATGGAAATCCTGCTGCCGGAACGCTTCCGCCAGGCGCATGGCTCCCAGCGTATGGGTTATTTCACCCAGCCGCGCGCGCGCGGCATGGGCACGGGAATGGATCTTCTCGGCCAGCGCCAGGACGGCAGCGAGTTCCCGGTGGACGTGAGCCTTTCCCCGCTCAAGACCGAGCAGGGGCTGCTGGTGATGGCGACGATTCACGACATCACGCGCCGCAGGCAGGCCGAAGAGGCACTGCGCGAGAGCGACGCACGCATGCGGGCAATCTTCGACACTGCTGTGGACGGCATTGTCACCATCGATGAACACGGCATCATCGAACGTTTTAATCCCGCCGCCGAGCGCATGTTCGGCTACAGCGAAGCCAAGGTGGCCGGCAACAATGTTTCCATGCTGATGCCCTCTCCCTACCGCGAAGCGCACGACGGTTACCTCGCCCACTACCTGCAGACCGGCGAGAAAAAAATCATTGGCATCGGCCGCGAGGTGGTGGGGCTGCGCAAAGACGGCACGACCTTTCCGATGGATCTGGCGGTGGGCGAAACGCGCCTGGGCGAGCGCCGCATGTTCGCCGGAACCGTGCGTGACATCAGCGAGCGCAAGCGCGCAGAAGAGCAACGGGCGCTCCTGGTACATGAACTGGAAAGTGCCAACGAAGAGCTCAAAAACTTCGCCTATGTCGTCTCCCACGATCTCAAGGCGCCGCTGCGCGCCATCGGTTCGCTGGCGGACTGGCTTTCCGCCGATTACGCCGACAAGTTCGACGCCGAGGGCAAGGAGCATATGCGCCTTCTGGTCAGCCGCGTGCGTCGCATGGACAGCCTGATTGACGGCATCTTGCTGTACTCGCGTGTGGGCCGGGTCAAGGAAACCGCCCTGCCGGTGGATCTCGACAGGCTGGTGCACGAAGTGATCGATCTGCTCGCGCCCTCGCCGAACATCGCGGTGACCATCGAAAACCCGCTACCCACCATCGTGATTGAACCAACCCGCATCCAGCAGGTATTCCAGAACCTGCTTTCCAATGCCATCAAATACCTGGACAAACCCGACGGCAAAATCCGCGTCGGCTGCGCCGCCGAGGGCAGCGAATGGAAGTTCAGCGTGGCCGACAACGGTCCGGGGATTGAAGAGCGGCATTTTGAGCGTATCTTTCAATTATTCCAGACGCTCACCCCGCGCGACAAGGTGGAAAGCACCGGCGTCGGCCTTTCTCTGGTCAAGAAGATCGTGGAGATGTACGGCGGCCGGGTCTGGGTCGAATCCAGCATGGGCGAAGGCAGCACCTTTTTCTTCACCCTCCCGCGAACTAAAACAGGCATTCGTTCAAACAAAGGAAAAACTTAATCATGAGATTCGCCAATCAACCCATCCTGCTGGTGGAAGACGACGAAGTGGACGCCATGACGGTGAAGCGCGCGCTGAAGGATCTGCATGTCACCAACCCCTTGGTGCTCCGGGAAAACGGCGAGGAGGCGCTGGCCTACCTGCGCGACCCGAACAATGAAAAACCCTGCCTGATTCTGCTCGATCTCAACATGCCGGTCATGGGCGGCATCGAGTTCCTGCAGGTAGACAAGCATGACGATACGTTGAAGGCCATCCCGGTGGTAGTACTGACCACCTCGCAGGAGCAGCAGGACAAGGTGGCGAGTTTCAACCTGGGGGTCGCCGGCTACATGGCCAAGCCAGTGGCCTACCAGCAGTTCGTGGAAGTCATGCGCACCATCAACGCCTATTGGACCATCAGCGAGATCCCGCAATGAGCAAACCGCAGATCCGCGTGCTCGTGGTCGAAGACGATGCGGTGGACCGCATGGCCTGCCGCCGTGCGCTCGCACGGGACGCGGACTTCGAATTCGTTATCGCCGAGGCCGAAACGGGCGGGGAGGGGTTGCGGCTCGCCCACGGTCAGAAACCGGACTGCGTGCTGCTCGACTTCCATCTGCCCGACATGAACGGCCTGGAGTTTCTGGCCGAACTGCGAAACGACCTGGGTGAAATTCCGGTGCCGGTGATGATGCTGACCGGCGCCGACAACGCGTCGGTGGCAGTCGAAGCCATGAAACGCGGTGCGCAGGACTATCTGGTCAAGGATGTGAACCGTCAATACCTGGAGTTGCTGCCCGCCGTCATCCAGCGCGTGCTGCGCGAGCGGCGGATGCTGCTGGAGAAGCAGCACGCCGAGAACAAACTGGCCCAGGCCGAAGCGAAGTACCGTTCCCTGGTAGAGCAGATTCCCGCTATCACCTACACTGCCGCGCTGGATGTATCCGGCAAGCTGCTCTACGTGAGCCCGCAGCTCGAGGCACTGGGCTATTTACCGGAGGAATGGATCGCTGAAGTCGGCGCTCTGCGCAGCCATGTGCATCCCGATGACCAAATACGGGCAGTGGAGGAATTCGACCGCGTACGCGCTACCGGCAAGCCGCTGCGCTGCGAATACCGCCTGCTTGCCCGCAATGGAGCCATCGTATGGTTTCGCGACGAAGCCAGTGTGGTGCGTGACGAAGCGGGGAATCCGCTGTTTCTGCAAGGCATTCTGGTGGACATCAGTGAAAGCAAGCGGGTGGAGAAGGAACTCAGGGAACATCGCTACCGTCTTGAGGAACTCGTGGCAAAGCGCACCAACGCGCTTACCAAGGCGAATGAGCACTTGCGCAAGGATGTCATCGAGCTCAGAAGGGCGGAAGAGGCGCTGTTTCAGGAAAAAGAACGCGCCCAGGTCACCCTCGAATCCATCGGCGATGCCGTCATCACCACCGATGCCGCCGGCAGGGTCGAATATCTGAATCCGGTTGCGGCACAGTTTACCGGCTGGAGCTCCACAGAAGCGCAAGGCCAGCCGCTGCAGCAAGTGTTCAACATCATCAACGAAACCAGCCGGGAACCGGTGGAAAGTCCGGTGGACCGCTGCCTGCGCGAAGGCCACGCCATCGGCCTGGCCAACCACAGCATTCTGCTACGCCGCGACGGCAGCGAACTCGCCGTCGCCGATACGGCCTCGCCCATCCACGACCGGCACGGGAAAACCACCGGCGTCGTGATGGTGTTCCACAATGTTACCCAGGAACGCAAGCTGGCCCAGCAGCTATCCTACCAGGCAACCCACGACGCGCTTACCGGTCTCATCAACCGGCGCGACTTCGAACAGCGTCTGGAACGCGCCCTGGCCAATGCACGTGCGGATGGCGCCGAGCACGCCCTGTGCTATCTCGATCTGGACCGTTTCAAGGTGATCAACGATACCTGCGGCCACGCCGCAGGCGACCAGTTGTTGCGCCAGCTGAGCGCCCTGCTGCTGGATCAGATGCGCAGCCGGGATACACTCGCCCGCCTCGGCGGCGACGAATTCGGCCTGCTGCTGGAGCACTGCCATCCCGAGCAGGCAATGCGCATTGCCGAAGAGTTGCTGCAAGCCGTGCAGCAGTTCAAGTTCGTGTGGGAAGGCAAAGTTCACAGTATCGGGGCCAGCATTGGTGTGGTTCCGGTCACGGCCGCGAGCGAGAGCCTGTCCGCCGTGCTGCGCGCTGCCGATGCGGCTTGCTACACCGCAAAAGGAAAGGGGCGCAACCGCGTCTATGTTTACCAGATCGATGAGGCCGAGCTGGCCCAACGCAACAGCGAAATGCAATGGGTGGCGCGCATCACCCAGGCACTGGAAGAAGACCGGTTCGGGCTGTTCTGTCAGCCGATTGCTGAACTTGTCCCCCATGCCGGGGAGCGCGTCCATTACGAAATTCTGCTGCGCATGCTGGAGCCAGACGGCCGGGTGATCGCGCCGGAGGCATTCCTGGCCGCCGCCGAACGCTATAACCTGATGCCTGCCATCGACCGCTGGGTAGTGCGCAGGGTCATTTCCTGGCTGGCCGCGCAGCCTCCGGAAAGCGAGCAGCGGGCCGCCATCTATTCGATCAACCTGAGCGGCGCTTCGCTGGCCGACCATGCCATGCTGGACTTCATCCGGGAGCAACTGATCCTGAATCAGGTTCCGGGGAACATGCTGGGTTTTGAAATTGCGGAGGCAACGGCCATTGCCAATCTGACCCAGGCTGCCCATTTCTTCCACGAGATAAGAAATCTGGGCTGCCGGACCACGCTCGACAATTTTGGCAGCGCCATGTTTTCCATCGCCAGCCTGAACGTGCTGCAGATGGATTACCTCAAGATCGACGGCTATTTCGTTAAGGACATTGCGCAGGATCGCATTGCGCAAGCGCTGGTGGATGCCATCAACCAGGTGGCGCACGAAATGTCGGCCAGGACCGTGGCCGGATGGACGGAAAGCCCGGCCAGCCTGGGCGCCCTGCAGGAGATTGGCGTGGACCATGTCCAGGGCTACGTCATCTGCAGACCGCGGCCATTGGCAGAATTGGGGAAGGAACAAGAACTTTCCTCCCCCCAATAATAATTCCTCCGCTTCACAGTCAAACGGGGCAACAAGACGCTGCCACCGCAGTGTTTTTTTTGATCGCGGATTGAAATCAAATACTCATCGGAAAAATCGTCGTCTGCATCTCCGGCAGAAGAAGACGGCGAGGGCTGCGCAAACACTCTGGCAACCTGTACAGCCGAAAACTGCTGCGTAACTCAAACCGTACAGCCCTGAATTTCTGCATGCCCCTCAGTCGAAGCGACCCAACAGGATCATTCGGCCTGCACTTCCCACATCAGAAGCTCACATCACAATACTGTTCGCCTGTGCGGCATTCATGTCATCCCCCTGTCACTTCGGAGGAATAGGGTAACTGGCGGAACGCGTCCGGTCTTCTGATCGATATGTGCCGTGTGCCTAAACTTACCGATTTTTCGATACTGACGGGGAGGTCATCATGATGTCTGGAAAAAACTTATTACGCATGTTGAATATTGGTGTTTGCGCGGGGGTGCTGCTCGCTGCAAACATGGCTGCGGCGGACGCGGACAGCGGCGAGCACGATCGCCACGATGGCCGTTTCGAATTCGCGCTATGGGGCGACATGCCGTATGCCAAGAATGGTGATGATCCGAAGATACCGGCTTTGATTCACAGCATGAATTCAGAGCATCTCGCATTCACCATCTTTGATGGCGACACGAAGGACGGGGGGTCGATTTGTACCGATGAGCTGATCGGTGCGCAGGCGATCGAGCGCTTCAACCAGATCAAGGCGCCGACCGTTTATGTTCCCGGCGACAATGAATGGACCGATTGCCACCGCGTGAATAATGGCGGTTATAACGCACTGGAACGGCTCGACTTCATCCGCCGCACGCTGTTCAATGTGGAACAGAGTTTCGGACAACACAAGATGGCATTGGAGCACCAGGGTAGCGTTACCACGCCCTATAGTGAAAACACTCGCTGGTTGCATAAAGGCGTGGTATTCGTGGGGCTGAATATTCCCGGTAGCAACAATAACAAGGTCAACGACGGTGATTGCCTGAGCTCGAAAAGCGTCCGTACCCAGGCCGACTGCGATGCCGATAACGCCGAATACGCCGATCGCAACGCACACAACATTGCGTGGCTGAATGAATCGTTCCAGATCGCAAAGCAGCGTCATGCGGCCGGGGTGATGGTCGTCATGCAAGCCGATCCGGGCTTCGATCTGCCGGAGACGGAAACCGTGAATGAACGATTGCTGCCAGGCTATAACGGCTACACCGCGTTCCTGAATGCGCTGGCCGCCGATACCCAGGCTTTCGACGGACAGGTGGTGCTGGTGCATGGCGATACGCATTTCTTCAAAATCGACAAGCCGCTGTTCAGTCAGGCCAATATGTTGAAGAACTTCACCCGCGTTGAGACCTTCGGCAGCCCTAACGTGCACTGGGTAAAAGTGACGGTAGATCCATCCAGCAAGAACGTATTCCACTTCGATCCGGTTATTGTTCCCGGCAACTAGATATTCATCTTGAACATCGCCTTGCAGCCGCTTTACGCGGACGCAAGGCGCTGCCCTTTGCATATACCTGGCTGTGCCAGGGCGTGTATTGAGCGGACTCGTCTGATTTCAATCCGTTTCGATTGGATGTACGCTGAGGGCTTCCATGCTGCGTAGCCAGCCTACGCGGCTGTTGGATACGCTCTGTTTACCGAGGAGAAGATGATGGCCGTAAACATCAAGGTTTCTGTCTATACCAACAGCGACGATGCGTTCGTTGCATGGGCGCCCAGCGCATTTATTCCAGGGTGCCGCGGCTTCCTGCTGGAGCGGGCGAGCAAGACCCGGGCAGGCGAAAAAGTGGTGCAGGTCGAAAACCGCCTGGGATTCAAAAAAGACAAGCCCAAATCGGGCGATCATGAACCCTCGAGCAAGTGGCCGTTTCAGCGCTTCAACTGGACGGATCATGCGGTCAATGTGGGTAACGAAGTGCGCTACCGGGTGACCGCGATGATCGACGATGGCAGCGGCCGCCCTTACAAAAAAGGCGTCGCGAGCAACTGGACGCCCTGGGCAACACTCACCCCGGACGCGGGCGGCGGGTTTTCGTGTTACTTCAACCGCGGTCTGGTGCTGTCGCAATTTGTCGCGCGTTATCTGAAGGACAAGAAACTGACGCCGGCGGCGTTCAAGGCCCAGCTCAAGAAAAGTGTCGATCCGAAATTCCGCGCGTTCCTTGCCGGCGATCTGGGTGCCAGGCTTCTCGATATTCTAAGCCATGCAAAAGACGGCGATACCCAGCTCCACGCTGCGTTGTACGAGCTTGGGGACACGCAACTCGAAGATGCAATGATCGCGCTCAAGTCGCACCTGCATCTGATCCTCGCCAATGGTTCGGACAAATCCGGCGATGGCAACCGGGCGGCGCGCCAACACCTGAACGATGGCGAGATTCCCACCATCAACCGGTTGCTCAAGTCCAAAGGGCTGGGCCACAACAAGTTTGCGGTGCTGTCGGACGCGAAAGGGCCCAGGGCAGTGTGGACCGGGAGCACCAACTGGAGCACGACCGGCCTGTGTACGCAGATCAACAATGCGCTGCTCATCGAGCACAAAGGTGTTGCCAAACTGTATCGCCAGCAATGGGACAGGCTGCAGGCCGCGTCCCCTCCCGAACTCGATCCGGCCGGGTTTCCCGCAGCGCTGGTCGATGCCAACGACACGCCCCACACACTCTCGGTCGGCAAGGCGCAGACAACGGTCTGGTTCACGCGTACCTCCGACGGCCGCGACATGGATGCGCTGCGCGAACTTATCTCCTCGGCCAAAGATTCAATTCTGTTCCTCATGTTCTCGCCGGGGAAACAGGGGCTGCACACCCTCATCGGCCAGCGCGCCAACGAGACGAACATGTACGTGCGCGGCGTGGTCAGCACGCTGGGTAACGAGACGGGCGACAGCGACAAGAGTGTACTGGACGTCCGGCTGTTGAGCAGCGACAGGAAATTCGCCCCCGACCGCTATACCATTGTGCAGCCGCAAGGGGTCGATACCGCGCTCGGCCCATGGCTGGCAGAAGTCACCCGCAAGAATTTCCTGTCCCAGGTCGGCCACGCGATTGTGCATTCCAAGGTGCTGGTGATCGATCCTCTGTCGGATAATCCGGTGGTCGTGACGGGAAGCCACAATTTCTCCGCCCCAGCGAGTGAAAAAAACGACGAAAATCTGGTGATCGTGCGCGGCCAGAAAAAGCTCGCCCGCGCCTATGCCGCCTATGTCATGTCGGTGTATCAGCACTATCGTTACCGCTCGTACATCCGCGAAATGCTGGCACAGGGCAAGATACCCTGGAGCTACCTGGACGACGACGACCAGTGGCTGAAGGACGAGCTGAAATCCAAGGCGCTGGAAATCGGTTACTGGAGCTGATGCCAAAGGCTAAATGCTTTAGCTGCGGCGGCCACGGAGCACACGGAGTAAAAACAAACTCGCCTGTATTGACCTGTCAGCTAATGCCATAACTGCCCCACGATTGTCTTCCTCCGTGCGCTCCGTGGTTTAGAATTCGGTTTTTCAAATAGACTCCGCCGGCATTCCGGACGTGCCATCAATCATGAACAGAAACGCCTTGCTGGCCGCCGGGGTGACTTCCCTGATGTGGGGCCTCACCGGAATTTTCGTGCGGCTGCTGCCTTCCCTGCCGGCGTTGACGGTCACCGCGGGCCGCCTCCTGATCGCGCTGCTCGTGGTTGTTCCCGTTCTTGGGCTGTTGCGCAGCAGCCGCCGGAGTTTTCGGTCGGCACTGCGGCATCCCGCCGCCTATGTGCTGGCGCTGCTCCTGGCAGGCTATTACCTGCTGGCAACGGCAGCTTTTCAAATGGCGCCGGTGGCAGAGGTCGCGCTGTTGCTGAGCACACCGCCACTTTTCGTGCCGGCTTTTCGCCGTGTGCGCGGCGACATTCCGGGCCGTGCTGAAATCGCCGGCGCGGTGCTGGCCGTTGCCGGAATAAGCCTGGTTCTGGTTCCAGGAATATCCTTCGCCGGCGCGGCGCCGCTTCGTCACCTGATTGGAAACGTGCTGGCACTGGGTGCGGCGGGATTGACTGCGCTATATGCTTACCGATACCGGATTCTGGCCGAACGCGGCTGCGCGCCGGATATCATCGGCGTGTCTTTGCTGACATTCGCTTCAGGGAGCGCCATCCTGGTGCTCATGGTGGGTCTGGCGCCGGGGCCTGCCGGGCTGGATACGCTGAATGGCACATCCGTGCTGGTGTTCCTCGGCCTCGGCGTGCTTTCAACGGCGATCCCGACAATCGGTTTCGCGGTTGCGTCAAAGCGCCTGCCTGCGGTGGTGACGGCAACGATTTCACTGTTCATTCCGTTGTTCGCGGGGATATTCGCTTTCCTGATACTCGGCGAAAGACTGTCGCCCCTGTTCATTCCGGGAGGCATGCTGGTGTTGGGCGGGATTGCCATGATTCTTCGTCAAGGACGAGATGGTGCGAATGATTGGTCGCGCGAAAAGCGCTGAAAAAAGCCCCATCATAAGGATGCCGCCCTTCGCGCTTCATGCATACCGCCCCTAGTATTACAGCCGTTGCTCAAAGCTTGCCCTCACAAGATGTGAGCCTTCATGCAACACCGGTGACGAGCATCGCGCGATCTTTTGCAAATCGAAGGCGATAATCCATGACGATTTTCTCCAGATAACGAGCGCGCCTGGTACCGGTTCCGGCTGCTTGCGTGGGCGGGCCGGTTTGCGTCAAAAAATCACCGATGAAGTCGAAAATCTATCTATTGGCGCCTGGGTGCGACAACCAACCTTGCAGCGGAGCTGCTTGTGGCGCCCGGTATGAAAGTTGCTGGTAGGCATGGCATCCATATCAATACATCCGGCTCAGCCCCCTTTTTTTCAATTCTGTTCGATGATGGGAAATGCCATGTTGGAGCTACCTATGAAGGCAAAGCAAGAGAATCAGCCAATTTGCAGTACCGACGATCTCGGGCTGGCTCTGGAAACGCAACGGACCGCTCCTTACCTGAAGCTGGGCCGCCGCTTGCTCGAAGCCGAGGTGATCACCCCGGAACAATTGGCTAGCGCTCTGGACTTTCAGCGGCAGTTTCCGCAGAAAAAGCTGGGTACGATATTGGCGGAAATGGGGATCGCTTCCCAGGATAGTATCCATCTTGCCATTGCCCACTCGCTCGGCGCGCCGGTTGTGAATCTGGAAGATTTCGACATCGAACCCGAAGCACTTGCCTGCGTATCGGCGGAACTGGCGCGTACTTATCAGGTGATTCCGCTGATGTTGCACCAGGAGCATCTGGTGGTGGCAATGGAAAACCTGCTCGATCTGGAAGCGATCCATACGCTCCAGTTCGTATCTCAGCGCAATATCGAACCGGTATTTGCGCACAAGGTGGACATTAAACAGGCCATCAGTCAGCACTACGATTTCCAGGAACAGGAGCGGGAGCTCGAACAGCTGCAATTGAGCGACTTTTATCACGAAGACGACAAGGAAGTTTGGCGCAAGGCGGAGCGGCTGGCGAACGAAACGCCGATCGTGAAGCTGGTGAGCAGCATCTTGCTGGATGCGATTCATCACCGCGCCTCGGATATTCATATCCGTCCCGGCAGCGAGCAAGTGGAGTTGCTGTACCGTGTCGATGGTGTGCTGATGCACAAGCGCGAGCTACAAAAAGGCCTGCTGCCGGCGATTGTCAGCCGTATCAAAATCCTGTCCCAGCTCAACATCGCGGAGCACCGCCTTCCTCAGGATGGGCGCGCGCGCATGCTGGATGGCGGCAATATCATCGACTTGCGCATTTCCATCATCCCCTGCCAGCACGGGGAAAGCGTGGTAATCCGCATTCTCAACAAGGGAGAAGGGTTGCGCGCCCTCGACGATATCGGCTTTAGCGCGCACGACAAGGTTCGCTTCACCGACCTTATCAACCGCAGCTACGGCATCCTGTTGGTGACCGGCCCCACCGGCTCGGGCAAAACCACGACGCTCTACGCCGCATTGCGCGAGGTGGCGCGGAGCAATCTCAACATTGTCACGGTGGAAGATCCGGTGGAATACGAGTTCGAGCGCATGCGCCAAATTCAAATCCTGCCGGCAATCCATTTCGGCTTTCCGCAGGCGTTGCGGCATATCCTGCGGCACGACCCCGATGTCATCATGATCGGCGAGATACGCGACCAGGAAACCTGCAAAATCGCGGTGGAAAGCGCGCTGACCGGGCATTTGGTGCTGTCTACGCTGCACACCAACGATGCACCGGGCGCGATCACGCGCTTGATGGAAATGGGTGTGGAGCCCTACCTGCTGAAATCGTCGGTAATCGGCGTGCTGGCGCAGCGTCTGGTGCGCCGCAATTGTCCTCATTGCATCGAGGAGGAAACCATAGACCTTCATGTGCGTGAGCAGCTGGGAGTGGCGGCGGATGAGAAATTTTATCGCGGGCGCGGCTGCGAACATTGCAACCATACCGGATACCACGGGCGGCTGGCAGTGTACGAATTACTGGTGATGGACGAGGCGCTGCGGGAACAGTGCGTACCCGGCATCGCGAGCACCGAATTGCGCAAGACTGCGCTGCAGAGCGGGATGGCGTCGCTCAGGGCCAATGCCATCGACCAGGCGCGACAGCGTGTTACCTCGTTGGCGGAAATATACCGGGCCGTACAGTAACCGGGGGCGGCGCGCGCTGGCTATGCCGCTGCGCAACCCCGGGTCGCATGATCAATGCACTGGAGAGCGGAACTTCCTGGCAAGGGATGTGCCCCTGTCTATTTCATGCTGGTTTTGGTAACGTTGAGCGTGAAGACTGATTGTCTCGAGGCTTCAGTATTTATTTTTGACGATTTCAACATGACCTATTCCCATGCCAACCGCCGCTAGTATCACCACCGTCGCCCATGTGATTCAGCTGTCAGTCGGGCCGGTTTTTCTGTTGACCGGCATCGGTGCCATGTTGTCTGTGCTGACCAGCCGGCTTGCGCGTATCGTTGACCGCTTTCGGACGTTGAACAATACTAAAGACGAAGAGCGGATCGTGCATGAACAGGAAATGACGATGCTATTGAGCCGGGCGCGCTGGATACATTGGGCAATCAGTCTCTGCACCCTGTCGGCTCTGCTCATCTGTATCGTGATTGCGGCGCTGTTTGTCGGATCGGTGATGAGTCTTGACCCATCCAGCACGATCTCAGTGCTGTTTATTCTGGCGATGCTGGCGCTGATTTCCGGTTTATTGTGTTTTCTGCGCGAGATATTTCTGGCGACGGGACTCATAGAGAAGTACGGAAAATAGCTGCGCGGATTCCGGATGGAATGGGCTGACGCCTGGCTACAGGCTGGGCAGTTGCTCCAGCGCTGCGTGAAGTTCCAGCCAGCGTTCTTCGCCTGCCTCGATGGTTTGCGTTAGTTCGCCCTGGCGCTTGAGCAGACCATGCAGCAGCGCGCGCTGGCTGGCTTCGTATAATTCCGTATCGGCCAGACGCTGGTCCAGCTGTGCTTTTTCGCTTTGCCAGCCGGCCAGTTTCTTTTCCAGTTGTTCCAGTTCTTTCACCAGCGGGCGGCGTTTGGCCAGCACCGCCTGGCGGTCGGCCTGCGTGGCGGCGCGCTGCTCGCGGCGCACGGCTTTTTCCGGGCTGGCATTGGCGGCGGATTGTTGGATGCGCTGCTGGTTGAGCCAGTCGCGATAGTCGTCGAGGTCGCCGTCGAAAGCGGGTGCGCCGCCGTCCGCCACCAGCAGGAAACGGTCGCAGGTGGCGCGCAGCAGGGAGCGGTCGTGCGACACCAGCACCACGCCGCCATCGAATTCCTGCAAGGCGAGATTGAGCGCGTGGCGCATTTCCATGTCGAGGTGGTTGGTGGGCTCGTCGAGCAGCAGCAGGTTGGGGCGCTGCCAGATCAGCAGCGCCAGCGCCAGACGCGATTTCTCGCCGCCGGAGAAGGGTCCGCACGGCGCTTGCGCCATGTCGCCGCGAAAATCGAAGCCGCCGAGAAAATCGCGCAATTCCTGCTCGCGCGTTTGCGGAGCCAGGCGCAGCATGTGCTGCAGCGGTGATTCATCCGGGCGCAACTGCTCCAGCTGGTGCTGGGCGAAGTAGCCGATGGCCAGCCCCTTGCCCTCGCTGCGCGTGCCGGTCAGCGGCTTGATCTCCCCCGCCAGCAGTTTGATGAGGGTGGATTTGCCCGCGCCGTTGCGACCCAGCAGGCCGATGCGTTCGCCCGGGCGCAAGGTGAGTTCGATGTTGGACAAGATCGGCTGCGTGCCATAACCCACGCTTGCTTCGCGCAAATCCAGCAGCGGATCGGGTGCGCTGGCCGGCTCGCGGAAGCGAAAGGTGAACGGCGAATCAACGTGCGCGGCGGTCACGTCTTCCATCCGCGCCAGCGCCTTGATGCGACTTTGCGCCTGGCGCGCCTTGGTGGCCTTGGCGCGGAAACGCTCGACAAAACTTTCCAGATGCGCGCGTTCGCGTTGCTGTTTTTCAAACAGGGATTGCTGCACTGCCAGCTGGGCGGCGCGCTGGCGCTCGAAATCCGAATAGCCGCCGGTGTAGAGCTTGAGCACGCGGTTTTCGATATGGATGATATGGGTGACCACCGCGTCTAGAAAATCGCGGTCGTGCGAGATCAGCAACAGCGTGCCGGGGTAGCTCTTGAGCCAGCCTTCCAGCCAGATCACCGCGTCCAGATCGAGGTGGTTGGTGGGCTCGTCCAGCAATAGCAGGTCGGAGCGGCTCATCAGTGCCTGCGCCAGATTCAGGCGCACGCGCCAGCCGCCGGAAAACGCCGCCACCGGCTTGGCGAAGTCCGCGTCGGTAAAGCCCAGGCCGTGCAGCAACTCGGCGGCGCGGGCGCGCGCCCCATAACCGTCGATCTCGCTCAAGCGCCCATGCAACTCGCCGACCCGATGGCCGTCATCTGCAGCGCTGGCGGCGGCCAGATCGCGCTCCACCTGGCGCAATACCGCATCGCCATCGAGCGCAAATTCCAGCGCTGCCTGATCCAGCGCCGGGGTCTCCTGCGCTACGTGTGCGATCATCCAGCCGGGCGGCATGAACAGGTCGCCCACTTCTGCATGCAACTCTCCCAGCAACAGCGCGAACAGGCTGGATTTGCCCGAGCCGTTGGCGCCGGTCAGGCCGATTTTCTGGCCGGGGTGGATTTGCACGCTGGCGTCTTCGATCAGGACTTTGGCGGCGCGGGCGAGAGTGAGTTGACGCAGGCTGATCACGATTTTTCAGGCAACAAAGCAAAGGCGGCATTGTACGGGGTGGAGGGCGGGGCGTCATTACGGATCAAGTCGGGATGGCGCATCAATCTGGTGGCACAATGGCACGATGATGAATTTGCTGCAAACCTTCCACGATGCGCGCGTGCGCGACCTTGTTTGGGTGATGGCCGCGCCGGGCCTGATGAGTGAATCTGTCGCAGCGGATTTCGGCGTGCCTGACGCAGTGTGCCGGGATGCCCTGGCGCGGGCGATGCCGCAGTTGCTTGAACTGGATCGCCACCCCGCACCGTTGCACGACTGGATTGCTGCGCGCAGCTCACACCGTCTGGGCCGCTATTTCGAAGCTCTGCTGGAATACTGGATTAGCCACCTCATGGGCGGACAACTGGTCGCTGCCAATCTGCCGGTCAAAGCCGGCGATATTGTCATCGGCGAATACGATTTTCTGTGGCGCGATGCGGCGGGTGTGCTCAACCACTGGGAAGCATCGGTAAAATTTTACTTACAAGTGGATGTCGCTGCCGGACTGGCCGGGTATGTTGGAACCTTTACCCGTGACCGGCTTGATTTGAAGTTCGGCCATCTGCGCGACAAGCAACTCAAGCTTGCCGCAACGCCTGCGGGTATGGCGGCCTTGCCTGATGCCGAAGAGGCAGTCAGCGCTCACGCACTGCTCAAGGGCTGGTTGTTTTACCCGTACGGGGAGGCGATTGTTGCTGCCCCGGAAGTATCCGTGCAGCATTTATCCGGCTGGTGGCTGCGCTGGGGCGAGACGCCGTTCACTCCACCATCCGGATTGCATTGGAAAGTATTACCCCGGCTGGAATGGTTTTCCCCGGTCATGAGTCAAAATCTGGAGGGGTTGCAAACCGGGGCAAATTTCAGCGCAGCATTGGCTACGCATTTCGCCATGGACGGTGCACCGTTGCTGGTGGCGGGCCTGGCCACGACTGGCAATACCTGGCAAGAAGTTACGCGAGGCTTCGTCGTGCCACAGGACTGGAATCTGCGTAATACCTGACAAGGCAGGAAAGTCGTTTCGTGCCTGACCGATGAATTTTACGCACTGGGGTTGCAAGCATCTAATCGCCCATGCCGCCGCCCGAGAAGTATCCGATTTTTTTCAGATCCTCTTCGGTGCATGCGTCATTGAGGCACAAAATAGTTGTACCGTCATCCTCCGAAATGCTGGTGAGATTCAGATCGGGTTCTTCAAAGTCGGCAGCTTCTAAGAAGATGAAGTGAAACGCATCCGCTACGTTCAGTTCCAATAGACCTTCGTGGCTATCTGCATAGTCGTGCCAGCGCTCTTCGCTTCCGCCCGGGATCTCGGGGCCATATTTTTGAGCCTGGTCGTCTTTCCAGGCGATGATCACGGGATCATTCAGCATGTCATAAGCTTGATTGACTGCTTGCCGCCGCGCTTCTGAAAAATCGATGGATGATTTATTTGCTGCTATTGCGATCGTTTCCATATTCCGCTCCTTGTGAAGTTAAATATTATTGCGTCCGACTATACTCAGGTAGGAGAAACCAGCTTCGTATCAAACTCGAAGAAGCATTTCGATACGCGGCTTGTAACGGGGCCGTCAAATACGTTTGACTGCCAGCCGGGCAAACCATGAGTCAGACCAATTTACCCTGGATGACAGAACTGGTCTGTGTGGTGGCGCACATGCCGGGAAGTGGGTGTTTGGTACGATTGCGTACAGAAGCGTATTGATTTCTGGCGTAGTGTGATGGCGGGTGACGGTCAAAAAACCGCAGGTAAATTACAGGAGTATGACCATGCTGAAGCTGGCTATTATATTTTTCCTCATCTCCCTCATTGCAGGTTTTTTCGGCTTTACCAATATTGCTGCGGGAGCAAAGGGCATAGCAAAAATTCTGTTCTTTGTTGCATTGACCATTTTCCTGGTAGTCCTGGTGTTTGGAGTCTTGCTAGGCGTGATGGTTTTCTAAAGGAGCTTGACTCATCCATCCTGGATGGAAATGGATTGAGCGGGAGACAGGGCTTCCTTCGCGTCTGGAAGGAAACCACCTGCCGGGAGGTATCAAATCAAGCTGTTCAACGCGTGCTTGTTAAGGCGCCGGGTTGGGGTAGCGGGTATGAATAGCCTGAATTTTCTCGAGTAACCCGGCATCCATTGCGACTTCGACGCTATCCAGATTTTGTTGGAGTTGCTCCATGGTGGTGGCGCCGATAATGGTGCTGGTTACAAACCAGCGACTGCGCACGAAAGCCAGTGCCAGGGTGGTCGGGTGCATGTGCACTTGCCTGGCCAGTTCGACATAGGCCGCCACCGCTTCCGGCACCATGGGCTTGTTGTAGCGCTGTCCGAAGCCGGGGAACCTGGTCATGCGTCCGGCGTCTGCTCCGCCTATATATTTTCCGGTCAGCGTGCCGAAGCCAAGCGGGCTGTATGCCAGCAGTCCCAGCTGTTCGCGATGGCAGGTTTCCGCAAGGCCGAATTCGAAGGTCCGGTTGAGCAGGTTGTAGGCATTCTGGATCGACACCACGCGTGGCAGTCGCGCCTCTTCCGCCGCGTGGGTGAACTGGCACACGCCACACGGCGTCTCGTTGCTCAGGCCGACGTGGCGGATCTTGCCGGCCTGGATCAGGTCGGCGAACGCGCCGAGTTGTTCGACAATCGGAGTGGTCTCGCGCTCTGTTCCGGGATCGTATTCACTCTGGCCGAAAGTGGGCACATTACGGTCCGGCCAATGAATTTGGTACAGATCAATGTAATCGGTTTTCAGACGAGTCAGACTGGCATCAGTCGCGGCCCTGATCTGTTTCGGGGTAATGCGCGGGCCGCCGCGTACCCATTCGAAGCCGCGCCCCGGCCCGGTAATCTTGGTCGCAATAATGAGTTTGTCGCGTGACTGCTTGCTGAGCCAGCGCCCGACATAGTCCTCGGTGCGACCCTGAGTCTCGGCACGCGGCGGCACCGGGTACATCTCTGCCACGTCGATAAAATTCACGCCGTGTGCGATCGCGTAGTCGAGTTGCCGGGCGGCCTCTTCAGGACTGTTCTGTTCGCCAAAAGTCATCGTGCCGAGGGTGATCTCGGACACCTTCAGATCGCTGTTGCCAAGTTGCCGATAGTTCATGCTGGGTTCCTTGTTTTACGGAGTTGTTTTACGTAGCAGATCGACCCGGATCGGTTGCTTAAAATCAAAACCCTGAGGCGTCATATGGCGCATGAATGCGGTGCGAACCGCCTCATATAATTCCGGGGAGAGATGGTGATGGGTATGCGTGACTTTCAGGATCTGTTCCTCGAACTGGCCAAAATCATCGAAGTGTCCGGGGGTGCTGAAGAAGGTCTGGCTGACGAGTTCCAGTTTGCCGTCGTCGACGGCGCGCTGAATAGCGGCAAACGCCGCTTCCCGCACTGTTTTTTCGTCATGGAACAGACGCAGGATGTCATTGAATTCCCCCGCGTAGACCGGTTCGGACAGGTAGGCCAGGCCACCCGGTTTCAACACCCGCCGAATTTCCGCCAGCGCCTGATCCATCTGCTCCACGGGCACATGATGCAGGGATTTGAACATGAGGACGATGTCAAAACTGGCGTCTTCCGCAGGAATTGCCTGGGCGCCGCCGAGGCAAAAGCTGACATTGGGCAGGTCGGCGATCTGCAGGTTTCTGGCGTGCTGGATTTCATCCACCTCCAGCGCAGTGATCGACGCTACCTGGCCCCGCTGAGCGATGGTGCGTGTCTTCTCCGCCTTGCCGCAACCCAGTTCGAGAACGCGTGCGCCATTGAGAGGCAACAGGCTTTTAATGATTTCGTATTCGTCGCAGACCTTGTCTGCCGAGGAATCCGAAATGCGCATGGGTGGTGAAATATGTTGCGCTAGTGTTGAGTTCATTGAATTGCCCTCTGCCGGTTGTATGGTTGGGTCGATGCTGGAAAAGCAGGTTCCCGCGTTTGAATCGCTTTCAGATATTGCCCTGCTTGGCAATGATTCTCGGACACGCCAGAGCGCACAATGTTCAGCACTGGATGGATTTATTGCCAGAGCACCGATTATCCTGAAAAAATCAGTTAGCCACAGAGTTCACAGAGGCAATGGGGTTCGCAGGGATGGACAATTCGTCGCCCAACTCGCAAAAACAATTGCTTGCCGTAAATATTGACCTCATTCATCAGGTGAACCGGAAAAAACATGTGGAACCCGCTTCATCTCCGTGTCTGTGATCTCTGTGGCTTGTATTGCGGTTTTTAGGATTATTTATCGGGTTCATGCTGCCCGCTGCTGCTTGTGTAAATAAGTCATCCATGTAATCCGTCCCAAGATCAAAAACACCAGCATACCCACTGCCAAAGCAATCGGAGACCAAGACAGCATCGGTGAGAACAATCCCGCCACCATAGCGTTCAGCATGGTCTGCACAAATCCCTGCAGCGAAGCTACCAGGCCGCGATTGAGCGGAAACAGATCCAGAGCCAGCAAGGTGATGCTGGGCATCGCCAGCGACATGCCGGTGCTGTAAAGGGTAATTGGCAGTACTGCCCATGGTAACGAGAGGGTGGCTGTCAGGTTGTAGACGAGATTGATTCCCGCGGCAGTGAAGAGCAGCAAATAGGCATATTTCACCGTGGTGCGAGGAGAGACATGCCCGGCCAGCCTGCCGGACAGGAATGCGCCCAGAATCACGCCGGAAATGGCTGGAATAAACAGCCACGCAAACTGGTTCTCGCCCAGCTTCAAGTGTTGCAGGACAAATACGGGCGCCGACGCGATATACAGGAAGAAGCCGGCAAAATGCAGTGCTACCGTGCCCGACAGCAGTAAAAAAACCGGATTGGTAAATACCATGAGGTAATTGCGTGCCAGAGGTCGAGGCGAAAACAATTGACGCCCGACCGGGGGGAGTGTTTCCGGTAAATAAAGCCAGCTCAGCGCAAACAGCAACACACCCAGCAGTGCCATGAAAACGAATATCGAATGCCAGCCGAACCCGGTTTGCAGCCAGCCTCCGATCACCGGTGCCACGGCAGGAGAAATACCGAAAATCATGGTGACCTGCGACATCAGGCGCTGCGCCTCATGACCCGCATAGAGGTCGCGAATAATCGCTCGTCCTACCACCATCCCAGCTCCGGCGGACAGGCCCTGCATGGCGCGAAAGAACAGTAGGTGATTGATGTCGTAAGAAAACACGCAGCCGATAGAGGCCAGTACAAACGCCACCAGCGACACCAGAATCACCGGCCGGCGCCCGAATGCATCCGACAGCGCGCCATGCAGCAGCATCATCAGTGCAAACGCCAGCAGATACACGCTCAAGGTCTGCTGCAGTTGAATCGGCGTGGCATGCAGGCTTTCCCCCATATCCGGAAATGAGGGCATGTATGTGTCGATCGAAAACGGTCCCAGCGTCGCCAGCCCGGCGAGCAGAACGGTGAGCGCGAAACGATGATGTTTGGGGTGTGCCGTCACGTGAGCGGGATCAATGTGCGCGTTCCTGCACCAGGATCCATGGAGCGACCACTACTGCCCACAACAGGGGATTGCGGGTTTGCCAATCAGCGGCGGTTTCGTCATCCAGCTTGAGCACTTTTCCTGCCGTCATCCATGCCTGCACCGCGACAAAGTCGTCGCAGGCAATGTGTGCGGCGACATCCACCAGATCAAGATGGCTGCTCACATGAACGAGAGCGCCTTTGGCGAAAAAGCCTTGCAACTCCGTCCACGCTATTTGAGCAGTTTCGGTATTGAGTTGGGCGCGCTTCAGGTCGAGTTGGTTGTGCATAAATTAATCGCTGTAATTTGGATGGTTGATGGATGTATTGCCGGCATCCGGCATTCCGGTGTGATCGAGGATCGCTATGTTAAAGCGCTTTTCGATGCCGGCGCTTACGCAGAATTTATATTGTTTGCTTCTATGTTTATCAGTGTTGGCTGGTTGAAGGCCCGATTCTTGCTATTTTTGCATGTAATACCGGGTTTATGAGCCAAGCTTGAGCAGTACCCAAAGTTTGTGGCAATGCGCACATAAATATTCGTCAAAAATGATGAAATCTCAATATGGCAAATAATCGCGACTAGCGCTGACCGAAAAATTTATACATACAAAAATGCGTACATTTCGCCCCTCACTAAAAACCATGCTGATCCTGGCATTTATCGTTATTTCGATAGCGCCAGTCGCAGTCATGACGACCTGGTTGAATACAGGTATTCATAACGGAGTGATGAAAGAGGCGCATGACAAGAATCAATTATTGTCTGAAAACATGGCAAACCCTGTTTACTTATACCTCAAGGCAGCGCAGAGAAATCTTAACCTGTTGGCAAATATTCTGGAAAAAACCAGGGATCAAGTAGCCATAAACGAAACCATTACCTCGCAGGCCTACTTCGAAAATCTTGTGCTGGTTGCACCGGATGGAACGGCTCAGGGTTTCGATGGATATAAGGCCACACCTGAATACGTGCATTTTCTGCAAAAAAACCATGTCATTCAATCTATGTTATCCAGACATGTAGCCGGAAATTCTGGCATGGTTCTCAATCCGCAGACCAATAAGCCAGCCCTGTTTTTTGTGCATCCTGTGGGACAGAATATGTTGGTCGGATCGTTAAGGCTCGCACCCATCGAGAGTCTGGCAGCGGCGATCCATTTTGGCAAACTTGGGCACTGTGCGATTACCGATCAGTTTGGAAATATTGTTCATCACCCTAACCCGAAGTGGATGAGTGGCGTTAAAAATATATCGAATTGGCCTATTGTGCAGGCGGGACTCCAGGGCAAGCGAGGCGTCATGACTTTTTACTCACCATTTATCAAGGCCGACATGATTGCAGGTTACGCCGCCGTACCCGAATTTAACTGGGTAATTTTGACACCCCAACCACTGTCTGAATTAACTGCTGAGGCGAAGATTCTCATTCATGGCAGCTTGCTATTTGGTGCAGTGGGTTTAGTCATCTCCGTGTTATTAGCTATATTTATGGCGAACTGGATTGTCAAACCGATCAACGTACTGGCGGAAGGCATCGAGCGTATTCGTAAAAATGATTATTCCGGGAAATTCATTCCGTTGGGAAGGACGGCACCGCAGGAAATCGAAACGCTGCGTAACTACAGTATTCATATGGTCGACAGTATCAGGGAAGCGGTGGCAGCACGTGATGAACTTAATCGTCAATTGGAAAATAGAATCAGACAGGCGACACAGGAATTGACTGATGCCAATAAGAAACTGAGCATACATGCCCACGTTGATGAGCTGACAAATCTGAAAAACAGGCGTGCCCTGTGGGAGCGATTGTCAGATCTCAACAAGTTGAATCCTGAATCGTATATGCCGATGCAGGTCATGCTGTTTGACGTGGATCAATTCAAGCAGATAAACGACAGTTATGGCCACGATGTGGGCGATTACATTCTGACGCAAGTCGCGCGCGAAATTGAGAAACACACACGGGATAAAGATTTTGTAGTTCGCTATGGTGGTGACGAATTTCTTGTCGTTATGCCAGGTTGCACCCCTGATAATGCGTATCGACGCGCAGAAGCCATTCGGGCATCCATTACTTCATCACCACTTATAGTAAGCGGCCATACGGTCCCGGTTACATTGAGCATCGGGATTGCCGATCAAACAGCAATAGAAACTAGCGCTAGCTTTTCAGAGATGCTCAAGGCCGCGGATACAGCGATGTATCAATCCAAAGAAAACGGACGAAATCGCATTTCCTTCAATAAGGTATGAGATATACATTACTATATTCTGCCAGGCAGGAATCTTAACAGACTGAAAACTATGAAAAAAACTCTGCTTGGCCTTAGGGCAAAACTGACCCTTGTGGTAGTTATCGGGCTGCTCATTGGGGTCAGCATTCTTGTATTTTTTAGATTACAACAAGATCGACAGCATATTTATCAGGCTGCATACAGCTCGGGTCATGAGCGTGTTGCGCTAATTGCAAAATCGCTCTCCAATTTATTGGCAGGTTACGATTACACCAATATGGAGTCGCTTGCGGACAGTATTGTCGCGTCCTCTGACGTGATCCTGCTCAGGATTACTAACCGAAATGGAAAAGTTGTCGTCGAGCGCATGGATAAAAATGTCGGCAAGAATGGACAAAGTTTGTCTTTTTCAGCACCGATAATTTTTGGAACGGAAACAATTGGCAGCGTAGAAATGCTGGTTTCAACCAATAAACTAGAAGCGGCCCTTCAGGGAACTTTCCATGGGCTTGTGCTCAGGATTGCTTTGGTTACTATGTTCCTGAGTGTGCTTATTTATGTAGCGGTTTCGCTAGTTATACTTGCTCCTATCGCCAGAATCAGAAATATGATGCAAGAAATCGTTGCGAACCCTGATGGAGAACTTCAAATAATGCAGGTTTCCGGAAATGATGAGTTGGCCGACCTGGCCAATATTTTTAACAAAGTGCAGACCTCCTTGTACATGCATCAGCAACAGTTAAAAGCACGTGTTCAAATCGCGGATGAAAATCTGACTAAAGTGAATCATGAACTCACACTTCGTTCCAAAGAACTGGAGCAAATGGTGGCGCTCTCACAGCGGCTGGCAACTACCGACAGCCTGACTGGATTGCATAACCGAAGGTTTCTCGATGAAAACCTGGGATCTGTTTTTGCACAGGCAAAACGGCACGCGGATTCACTCTGCCTGGTTTTGCTGGATGTGGATTTCTTCAAACAAATCAATGATGAGCACGGCCACGCTGCTGGCGATGTGGTGTTGAAATTGCTGGGTGATTTGATTCGCTGGAATACCCGTGATAGCGATATCAGTGCGCGTATGGGTGGGGATGAATTTGCATTTATCCTTCCCAGGACACCAGCCGCGCAAGGCAAGGTCTTTGCGGAGAATCTTCTGGAAAGAACCCGCTCACACGCCTTTGTTATCCCGAACGGGAAAATTCTGAAGGTGACCTTAAGCTTGGGTGTGGCGGAGCTGTCTGAAGATATTTACAGCGTGGAAGCCTTGTATGGTGCTGCGGACAAAGCATTGTATGAAAGCAAGCACAGGGGCCGCAATCAGGTAACGGGTATTCATAAAAACGAGTTTTTCTAATAGTCGAGTGATGAGGAGTTTCAAATGTTCAAGGCAAAATTATTTCTGGCATTAGCGCTTGTATTGCCGGTCCTGCAAGCCAGCGCACAGGACATTACCATCGGTGCAGTCGCAATGGATGCGCCGGTGGAGATGATCAAGCGGATGACGCCACTCACCGAGTATCTGGCGAAGCAGACTGGGTATCGGGTGCAGTTCCGGCCTGCTCCGAATCTCGATACCGCGGTAACGGATTTGGGTAAGGGCAAGGTACAGATTGCGTATATGACGCCCATTGCCTATATCATGGCTCATGAAAAATATCATGCTGTACCTTTGGTGACGCCGCTCACGCATGGTAGAGCCACGTTTAATCTGGTTGTGGTCGTGCAGAAAGACAGTCATGTCAAGAAACTTGAGGACTTGAAAGGCAAACGATTTGCTTTTGGAGACCCGAAGGCTTTTCTGCAACCGGCTGTACTGCTCGAAGCGGGGATGAAAATACAGGATTTTTCCGCAGTGGCTTATCTGAATCATTATGACAATATCGCCAAAGCGATTCTGTTGGGTGATTTTGATGGTGGCATCATGAAAGACACCGTCTACGAGAAATTCGCGCCGCAGGGTCTGCGTGTGGTGCATACCTCACCACCCCTTGCATCCTATGTTTTCGCGGTAAGCGGCGAGCTTGATGCGGCCACGCAGAATAAATTGAAAGCTGCATTCATGGCGCTCAACAAGCCTACGCCTGAAGCTCAATCCATATTAAAAATCCTGGATCAGGGTTATGACGGCTTTCAACCAGCATCCGACAAGGATTATGACGTAGAGCGCAAATTGATTGCGCGCGTAAAAAAAGAGACCAAATGAATGTGACCAGCTAATTCATCAACTGTACAGATGGGGGAGAAGGGAGTTGGAGATTATTTCCAGCTCCTTTTTACTGGTGCCCCCGACACGAATCGAACGTGTGACCCTTCCCTTAGGAGGGGAATGCTCTATCCACTGAGCTACGGGGGCAAGGCTCGCATTCTAGCTTATTATGTCGTTTCAAATAAGCCGCCATAGAGACTTCCATGCCCCTCCCGCGCTTGCCCCGTACCGTTATTGTCCTCAGCCTGGTGAGTTTTTTTAACGATCTGGCTTCGGAAATGGTGGTGCCGCTGATTCCCATACTGCTGGCCACGGTGCTGGCGGCCGGGCCGGTGGCGCTGGGTCTGGTCGAGGGCGTGGCCGATGCGGTGGCATCCTTGCTCAAGCTATGGTCGGGACGGCGCTCTGATTTGTTGGGTGGGCGTCGCAAGGGATTGGCGTTGGCCGGTTATGCTTTATCCAATAGTGTCCGCCCGTTACTAGGGATAGCGGGTAGCTGGCCGGTATTGCTCGCTTTGCGCAGCCTGGACCGAGTGGGCAAGGGGTTGCGCAGCGCGCCGCGCGATGCGCTGGTGGCGGATGCGACGCCGCCGGAAATCCGCGGTCTGGCATTTGGATTTCACCGGGCGCTGGATAATGCCGGAGCAGTGGGTGGCAGCCTGATTGCGGCGGCGGTACTGGCATGGTCAGGCATGTCGCTGACTCAAGTGATTCTCTGGTCGGCGCTGCCGGGCGCAATGGGGGTGTTGCTGATTGCGTTTGGCATAGGGGAAAAGCCACTGACGGTTACTCCAGCACCTGCCCCGCAAATATCGTCGTTGCCGTGGTCGACGCTGGCTGTGCCGCTACGACGTTATCTGCTGGTGTTGATGCTGTTCACTTTTGCGCGCGCTTCCGAGACATTTATCGTATTGCGCGGACACGAACTGGGCATGAGCGTGGTCGAATTGCTGCTGCTGTGGGCGGCAATGAATCTGGCCAAGGCGCTGACTTCGACGCGTGGCGGCATGCTGGCGGACAAGTTGGGAAAAGAACCGCTGATCCTGTTCGGTTGGGCAGCGTTTGGCGTGGCCTTCATGCTGCTGGGTTGGGTGGCGCATAGTAGCTGGCTGTGGGCGGTGGCCATCCTCTACGGCCTTACCACCGGTTTGGCCGAAGGCCCGGAACGCGCGTTGATCAGCGATTTTGCCGGCGCCGAGACGCGCGGTACCGCATTCGGCTGGTATCACCTGATGACTGGTTTGGCGGCGATTCCCGCAGGGTTGGCGTTCGGTTTGATTTGGCAGTTGCAGTCTGCAGAGTGGGCATTCCGTTATGCTGGCATGCTGGCAATGACTGCTGCATTATTGATGCATTTTTGGGCGTGGCCCGCACATTCGAGAGGAAAAACATGAAATTCATGATCCTGTTTATCGCACTGAGCGCCGCGCTGGCTTTGGTCTGGATGCGTTCCGGTCAGGCCGCAGCCATGCCGCAGGCCGGACAGCCGGCGCCGGATTTCAGCCTGGTCGACCAGAACGGCAAGCTGCAGAATCTGGCGGATTATCGCGGCAAGTGGCTGGTGCTGTATTTTTATCCGAAAGATGAAACCCCTGCATGTACCACAGAAGCATGTGCGTTTCGCGACGATATTCTGAAAATTCGCAAACTCAACGCAGAAGTGGTGGGGGTGAGCATAGATGACGCCAGCCGCCACGCCGAATTCGCCAAAAAACACGGCCTGCCGTTCCCGCTACTGGCCGATAAAGACGGCGTGGTGGCCGCACGTTATGGATCGGTGACCAATCTGATCGTGATGAAACTGGCCAAACGCAATACTTTCATCATCGATCCACAGGGCAGGATTGCCAAGGTCTATGCCGGCGCCGACGCCGGCCGCAATTCCGAACAGGTGATTGCCGATTTGCCCAAGCTCGAGGCGGCGCGTCCCGGCTCGCGTTGAGGGCTGCAGAGTCGTACGCGGTGCCCCTGCGCCGCGCCATGCGATAAATAAACCAGCCCATCATGACCAAACTACTTTTACCGCTATGGCTGTTATTTTTCAGCTTGCCTGCGCAGGCATTCAATGCGGCGTTTTTTTATGGCACGCCATTCCCTCAAGAGCTGCGCATTTACGATGCGGTCATCGTTGAAGCAGACCAGGCGGACTTTGCCCAGGTACCTGGCAATCTGCAAAACAAACTTTATGCCTATACCAGCCTGGGTGAGGTGGGGCCCGATAAACCTTATGCCGGCAGCGTTCCGGCCGCTGCAAAAATGGCGCGCAATCCGGCGTGGGCAAGCGATGTCATGGATCAAACCAGCCCTGCCTGGCGCGCTTTTTTTCTCGACAAAATAGTCGCTCCCTTATGGCTGCGGGGGTTTCGAGGAATATTTGTCGATACGCTGGATTCCTATCAGCTTGCGGCTTCCTCTCCGCAAGCGAAAGCGGCTCAGGAAGCCGGCATGGTCGAAACCTTACGCCAGATGCGCGAGCGTTTTCCCGGCATCCATATCATTCTCAACCGCGGTTTTGATATCTTGCCGCAAGTGCATGACTGGGTGACTGCAGTCGCTGCCGAATCGCTGTTTCAAGGCTGGAATAATGCGACGCGGTCGTATGTTCCGGTTAAAGAGCCGGATCGGCAATGGCTGCTGGGCCAGCTCAATCAGGTCAAAAACGGCTATCACTTGCCCGTCATCGTCATCGACTACGTCGCCCCAAATCAGCGTCCGTTAGCGCGTGAACTTGCGCAAAAAATCCGTACGGCTGGATTTATCCCATGGGTCAGTAATCCTGAACTCGATATGGTGGGCGTAGGCTCTCCGGAGATTCAGCCTAGACGAATTTTGATGCTGTATAACGGGATGAATAACAGGGATGTCATTTTCAGCGACTTGCACCGGTTTGCCGCAATGCCCATACAATATATGGGCTTTATCCCGGAATACCATGATTTAACCGGGCCGCTACCTGACTATCAATTGGCCGGACAGTACGCAGGCATCATCGTATGGTCGGATGGTGTGCCTATTAATAACCCCCGGCTTAAACCCTGGTTATTGAAACAAATCAATCAGGGATTGCGTCTGGCCGTCGTCAATGAATTCGGATTCAGCCGCAGCAATGAAAACTTGCGGCCATTTGGCCTGAACTTCAAAAGCAGCATACCCGCCAGCAATGTCGAAATCATCACTAAAGATGCCATGGTGGGGTTCGAGCATTCAGCACTGGTGCAGCCGGATACGCTCGATATTATCGATGCGGGCAAAGGCAGTACGCCGATACTGCGCCTCAAGGTCGCAGGCCAGATAACCGATGTGGCGGCTTATATGCCCTGGGGCGGGTATGTCCTTTCCCCTTACGCCGTTTATGAAATTCCCTATCAACAAGGCACGCGCTGGATTATCGATCCCTTCATTTTTTTCAAGCGCGCACTTGCTTTGCCGGATATGCCCGCCCCCGATGTGACCACCTCGACAGGACGGCGTTTATTAATGGCGCATATGGATGGCGATGGTTTCGCCAGCAATGCTGAATTTCCCGGGGCGCCCCTGGCGTCGCGCGTCATGCTGGAAAAAATATTTAAAAAATATACGATCCCTGCAGCGGTTTCCGTGATTGAAGGTGAAACGGCCCCTTGGGGCGTGTATCCAAAAAAATCTGCCGAAATGGAACAGATTGCCCGTGAAATTTATCGTTTGCCGTATGTTGAAATTGCCAGTCACTCCTATTCACACCCATTCAAATGGCAATTAACAAGCGAAGAAGGCATTGGCGAAGATTACCATTTGCCGATTCCGGGCTATAAGTTTGATTTAAACAGGGAGATTGCAGGGAGCGTCAATTATATTAATCAGCGCCTGGCTCCACCCGGTAAAAGCTGCCGGATTTTTTTATGGACAGGCAATAGCAACCCCGGCGCGGATGCGATCGCTAAAACCGACGCATTGGATCTGCTCAACATGAATGGCGGAGAAACCACCATCACCAACAGTCAACCCAGTCTGACTTTCGTTGCGCCTCTGGGCGTTGCACGGGATGGGCATTTCCAGGTTTATGCGCCGAACCAGAATGAAAATGTGTACACCAAAAACTGGTCGGGCCAGTTTTATGGTTTTCGCCGCGTCATTGAAACCTTCAAGCTGACCGATGCACCGCGCCGCCTCAAACCCATGGATATTTATTTCCATACGTACTCGGCTTCCAAACCGGCTTCGCTGAAAGCACTGGAGGAAGTTTATGATTGGGCGCTCAAGCAGCCTAATCACCCTGTTTACCCTTCCGACTACATCCGGCGCGTCATGGATTTCAATCACAGTGTCATGGCGCGTGAAGATAACGACTGGTTATTTTACGGCGATGGGCAGATAGATACCCTGCGCATCGATGCCAAATGGGGTTATCCGGTCATTAATGACAGCGTGGCGGGCTACAATGATTTCAACGGCGACCGTTATCTGAATCTGGTCAAATCTCCGGTCAATCGCATCGCGCTTGCAACTGAAGCCAGCGAAGCGCCGTATCTGGTCGATGCGAATGGAACATTGCTAAATTGGCGGCGGCAAGCTCAGCAGATCAATATGGCATTTAATTCGTATGTTAATTTGGATTTCACCCTCGACCATGCCGACAATTGCATTTTGTCCGACGAGAAAGGGCGGATAATCCGCGCGGACTCTCACATCAGACAACATTATCATTACCAGACCCATGCGGCAGGACGAGCCACTTTCCGCCTCAGTTGCCCCCTGGCAAATTAAGGTAGCGCGACCACGGTTGATCTCGCCAATCAGTTTGGTGGGTTTGGTGTTGGCGGTCGGCATCGTGCTGGCATTGCTCTTTCCGCAACAGCGCCTATCCGAGCAAATTAAAAAGAACCCCAAGGTAGATGAGGTTTCGCTGCAGTACATGCGTCGTTTTCTTGCCACCGAACCGGACAACTACGAACTCAGATTACAGTTGGCGCAGGCCTACGCAAGGATAGGTCAATATGAAAGAGCACTCACCACCTTGCAGCTGCTCTACGCGAACCCACAACCGCATTGGCGCGAAGCGGCTGTATTGGAAAAACTCGACATCCTTTCCAAAATTGCTTTTGCGGCCGCACCCGGCAGTAGAGACCGGGATTACAAATTGGCGCAATTCAGGCAGGCATTACGTGCCAGTGAAATACAGATTTTTAATACCAACGCCCTACGACAACTTGTCCGTACCGCCGAATCCAGCGGAGAAGTACAGCTGGCTGAACGTGTGGCGGCACGACTTGCACTGACCAGCAATAATCTGGCCGATCTTGATGAAGCGGCGCGCCTGGCACTGGCAAATGGCCATTATCTCGCCAGTGCGCAATATACTTGGCGCGCTCGTCAGCTTGTCAGTAGCCCCGAACAGAAAATTGCGTATCTCAAACGCGCCATGGCCACTCTGCAATCAGGCGGTCTGGGGCAGATCGGCCTGGATTGGGTGCAGCGGCTCCCCGCAGCCGAGTGGCAGCGCCCCGATGTTTTATATGGCCTGACTAAACTTGCCCTGGCATCAAACCGTCCGGCGCAGGCTGCAGAGTTTGCTGCCCGACTGGTTGGCATGACCAACCCGCCAACGATGCCTATGCGCTTTGTTCCGGCATATTTCGATCTTGCATACACTGCTTTTTTGGGTAATCGTGATTTGCCGCATGCTTTGAAGCTGGCGCAATTTGCTGTCAGCCAGGCGCCCAATAGTGCGATGTGGCGCGAACGACTGGCGCAGGTTGCCGAATGGTCGAATCAGTCTCAATTGGCTTTGGTGCAATGGCGCTGGCTGGCGCTGCATCGGGGCAATGAATCAGCCTGGCGGTCATGGATGCGCCTGGCTGGAGGTTTGTTTGACTATGCCGCACAATTGACCGGTCTGGAACGTGACTGGGGGCGTCATGGGTATGATGAAAAATATGCACGCAAAATTGTCCAGATTTATGAATATCTGGGCAAACCGGAACAAGCGCTGGCCTGGCTGGACCGCAATGGCGATGAAGTACGCCGTCCTGAACTGTTGTTGCTCTCCGCGGAATTATTAACGCGCATGGGACGCGATGCAGAGGCGATTGCACGTTATCAGCGCTATTTGCGCCACCGTGTCGCCAGTCCTGACCTGGCTGTCACGATTGCCGGGATGCTGCAGCGCGCCGGTCGCTACGATGAGGCATACGATGTGCTTGTCAGCAGCAGCGCTCAGGCAAAACCGGCGGATCAATTGTTCTGGCTAAACCTTGGTGAACTTGCCTGGCGACTCAGGCATGACGACCAGGCTATCGCAGCTTACCGGGTATTAAGTGATATGCCGGATGCCATCCCCTTTTATCAGGAACGTCTATTTCAGGCATTGAAACGCAAGAATCCGCGCTTGGCCGCTGAGACTGCCGAGCAGTACTGGCTAAAAACCGGGCGCCTCAACTTGTTCATGAACGCGATTGATACCTACGCCGAACTGGGAGACTGGCAAGCGGTGCAGCGGCTATACCAGATAACCGAAGCACCGCAGTGGCGTGAATATGACAAGGATTTTAGATTCATCGCCATGCGCGCCGAGATGTACAAACATGCGGGCAATTTTATTGCCGCCGAACGCGATTACCGTTTTCTGATCAAGCGTTATCCCGATAATTCGGGTGTCAAGGAATCCTACCTGTGGTTACTGCTCGATTTGCGTCAATTTGGCCGGCTGGATCATTTCATGCAGCAATGGGCAAAGCTGCTTTCCGGCACCCCTGCTTTATGGGACGTATATGCAGCAGGTTATCTGGCGTTAGGTCGCCCGAATGATTCACTTGCCCTGTATCACCGCATGGCTAAAGCACACGCACAAGATGAATTGTGGTTGCTCAATTATGCGGCGACACTGGAAGCGGCAGGGCAAACCGGCCCGGCTTGGAAAATCCGCCGGACAATCTGGCAACAACACTTGAATAAACAGACCAATCGCGATTGGATGAATACCCGTGCGAATGCCCGTGACATTGAATCATTGCGTTTATTATTGCTCAATGACCCGGCTCATGGTCAAAATGTGCTCTGGAAATTACTGCGTAGTGGTTCACCCGAACTCAAGAAAAATAGCCAGTTTGTAGAGTTGGCCACTGCGTGGCTCAATGATCATGAGCAAAACGATGCCGCCAGAGCCTGGCTGGTGCGGCAATATGCCCGCTGGCTGAATACGCCGTTGGGTGCGCGTATTTCGGATGCGCTGACGCGTCAGGATCCTGAAGCTGCAGCAGAAATTCTAGGCCATGACGGCGTTTTGCTTTACGACAGAATGAATCTTGCGTCGTTGGCAGGACATCAAAATGATGCGGCCGACCTTGCTTTTGCTGCCATGGATCGTTCGCCACTGGATGAATCCCTATATCTGCAAGCCGCCCCGATGTTATTAGCCAATGATCGTACTGCAGGGTTCATGACGAAATACCAAAATCTCGGGGTGTATAACGCAATAAGTAAGGAAATCACGACGACCGGTCATCAAATTGGCGGGTTGAAACTTGATCTCAGCTTGCATCAGGACACACGAAGTGGCGTGGACCCCACTGTGCTAACCCGTGTACCCAATGAGACTGGTGGTGAGGTCGCCGTGCATCAGACTGGTAATGGTTACGTCAATACACTTAAATTGCAATTTAGTCAGGCACTAAATACGCAAGCGGGCATCAGTTTCGAGTATCAACAGCAAATTGGCTCGCGTCTGCAATGGAATGTGCAAGTGGCGCATAATCAAACCGCTCCGGAAAGTGCGGCGATGCGCATTATCGGCAGGCGTGATCAAATTGCGCTGGAGGGTAATTACCGTCTGGATCGCTGGAGCCAATTGAGTGTGAGGGGTGTTGTCAACCAATATCGCAGCATCGATGGCCAAAACCTGGGTAACGGAAATCTGCTTACCACCACATTGAGCCACGAGCTAAGTGGAGCACATCCCGCATTACGTGGGCGCGTGACCGGAACCTGGAGCCAATACCATGCAACCGATACAGAACTGACCGGCCAGACCGCAAGTTTGATACCGGCTGGGCAAACCCATACTGCGGGCTATTTCATGCCGCAAGGCATGCGTGAAATAGCCGCCTACGCGAGCGTCGGCGATGCCATTGATAGCAATTTACCAGCGCGCGATTTCGAATATCTGGGTGAAATCGGCGTGTTCTATAACACAGTCTCCGGCACCGGCTGGCGTGCCAATGTCGGGGTGGCAACACGGGTCATCGGTGCCGATCGATTGCAGGTGTTTACTCGCTATGACCAGGCGCCCAGAGGGCAAGGCAAGGCCAGCCTGGAAGTTGGAATAGGCTATCAGTTACATTATTAATCATCTTGAGAGGAATAGGATGAAACGCTTGATTATTGCCTGCATGGGGTTGCTGGTTTTAGCCGGATGCGCAACGACCGACCATACGCGGGCGCCAGTCCTGGAAAAAAACGTCAAATGGGCGCTACTGCCGATGGAGAATCACACGGAAACGCCACAGGCAGGCTTGCGCATGGAAGCTATTACCGAAACATTATTGCGCGTGCGGGGCGCTACATCCCTGGAGAAGTATCCTTCCACGTTGACCCAGGACAGCTTGTTTGAGCCTGCAGATGCCAAGGCCGTTGAAGCTGCCATCAATTGGGCACAGCAAACAGGGGCGCGCTATGCAGTGACGGGATCGGTTAACGAGTGGCGCTACAAGACCGGAGTAGATGGTGAACCGGCGGTCGGTGTTACGCTTCGGATCATCGATTTGCAAAACCGCCAGGTGATCTGGGACGCCGCCGGAGCACGCACCGGATGGGGGCGTGAGGCCGTCAGTGCGGTTGCCCAGAAACTGCTGGAAAAGCTTACCGGCGACATCAAGTTTAAATGAATCTTTACCAGCATCTCATACCGCACGGCAAAACGGAATATTGGCAATGGGGTGAAACGCTGGGCATCAGCCTGGGCGCATTGCTGTTGTCATATAGCCTGTTGCCCGGCGATCCGCTCAATACGCATGTTTTTCCGTGGATATGGATGGCGCCGGTTCTGATTGCATTACGCTATGGCGTATTCATGGGGGTGGTTTCGGTACTGATCTTTCTGGGCGGATGGCTGGTGTGGGCAACGGACCAGGCAGTAAGTTACGCCGCATTTCCACGCATCACCTTTCTGGGCGGCACCTTGATGGTAATGATAAGCGGTGAATTCAGCGGAGTATGGATCTCGCGCACCCGTCGGATAGAAGAATTGCAGCACTACACTGAACAGCGCCTGGAATTGCTTACCAGACGCCTGTATTTATTAAGTCTTTCCCATGACCGCCTGGAGCAGGATTTGATTGGCCGGCCGTCCAGCCTGCGTGAGGGGTTGAAAGAACTCAACCGCATTCTTCCCGCAGTCAATGGCTTGCCTGGCGCCGATATTTACCTGGCTTTGGTGGTGCGCCAATGTAATCTGAGCGTCGCCGGTTTACATGCCGTTAACGAAGGCCAGATCAGCCCGGAATCGGTAGCAAGCATCGGTGCCTTTACCCCTGTTGACGATCAGGATCCTCTCATCGCGCATTGTATTAAAAGCGGCGAGTTGGTCCACATCAACACAGAAGAAAATCTGACTGAATTGCCTAGCCGCTATCTGGTCGCCGTACCTGCCAAAACCGCCGATGGGCGCCTCATAGCAATCATGGCGGTTGAAAAAATGCCATTTTTTGCCTTGCAAACTGAAAACATGCAAACGCTGTCCGTATTGACCAGTTACTACGCGGACACGATTACCGCCACTGAATTCACCCCCTTTCTTACCGACACGCTCAAAGACTGCCCCATTGATTTCTTCAAGGCGATGCATACCCTCAGACGTTTGCAAAAGGATATGCAGATTAGCAGCATGCTGGTTGGGTTTGCAGCACTCGATACTCGTGAAAGCGCCGAACAATTGAAATCCATCGCCAATGCGGTGCGTGGTCTGGATGAAACCTGGACCCTGGTGCGCGGCGAATGGCGCCTTTGCCTGGTGTTGTTGCCGTTGGCAGGAGCAGGCGCGCTCGGCGGTTACCTGGATAGAATTGAACATATTTTCGTCGAACGTTTCGGCACGCGCCCTGGCCAGATGGGCATCCTTACCCGCTCGGTTACCCTGGAACAGGATCCGATCAGCACAAGACTGGATGACCTTATCGTGGCATTAACTGAACGCGCCCATGATCCTCAGCAATAAACTTATTCTCCTGGGGATCAGCCTGGAAAGCGGTGCATTGGCCGCATTGGCACAGGACGTACCCATCCTGGTGCAATATCTGGGTTTTGTGACCTTGCATGCAGCCGCATCAGTCGTTGTCGCCCAGCTGGTTTTATTGTTTTTACCCAGGCATTATCGCCAGCCTAAACGGGCGGTCCTGGGATTGTTTTTTCTACTGGCATTTTTTGTGCCGTTCCTCACCTTCATTACCATGATCGCTATCGTGGTGACCGCGCGTTTTTTCTCCAAACCCATTATTTATTACCCCTTTGTCAAAGTTGGACTGCCGGAATTTACCCTGGGGAGCGCGGGGATACGTAACTCGCTGGGGGAGGGCGCAATACGCACGCGCTTGAAGACACCCAGTTTGTCCTCCGAAGTGCGTATGAAAGCGCTACTCTCTGCCAATGCCATGTCCGCACGTTACTCAGTGCCTTTGCTCAAGGAATTGCTGGGCGATGAAGCGGATGACTTACGCCTGCTCGCGTATGGCATGCTGGATAACCGGGAGAAAAGCCTGAATGCCCTGATCCATGATTTGTTGAAAAAGCTCGATGCCTGTCGTGAACCCAGTTTATGCCAGCTTTACCAGAAACGATTGGCCGAACTCTATTGGGCATTCGCATATGAGCATTTGGCCGAAGGCGACATGCTTACCTACATGCTGACGCAGGCCGAACACTACACGCGCGCAGCGCTTGAAACCAAGGTTGATGGCGATCTATGGGTGTTGCTTGCGCAGATACTGATTAAGCAGCACAACCCTCAGCAGGCTGAATTCGCTTTTAATCAGGCGATAGCTTTGGGCATGCCGGTATCACGCATCCAGCCTTATCTGGCCGAACTGGCCTATCAACGCCATGATTACCGGGCAGTAAGAGAGCACCTGCAATTGATGCCATTCAATAGTCAAATCCCGCAAATTGCCAATATTCAGCGTTTCTGGTTAGGGACTCATCCGTGAGTTTTCCAACTGCCAAAGATGCTGATATTGCGTTATTGCTGGAAGGCACATTTCCTTATGTGAGCGGCGGTGTTTCCAGCTGGATCAATCAAATGATCCGTGCCTATCCGGAATATCGTTTTGCAGTGGTATTCCTGGGTAGCCGTCCGCAGGATTATGCCGAGGTTAAATATGCACTTCCCGATAACGTCGTCCATGTTGAAACGCACTATTTACATGGGGCTCACAAACCGCCGGTTGTAGAAGCCCAACAGGGTGACCCAGCCATCATCGAACAGGTAGCCAATCTGCATCAGTCCTTTCGACACGGGCATGCGGATACCGTTGGCGCCTTCGCTCAACTTGCCACCCTGTTAAAGCAGGGCGACATCAACGAAGAGTTTTTTTTATATAGCCGGAAAGCCTGGAATTTCATCACCAAGAATTATCAGGAGCACTGCACTGATCCTTCCTTTATTGATTATTTCTGGACAGTGCGGGCCATGCATGAACCCATTTGGGTGATGGCGAAAATAGCTTCAGACCTCATTCCGGTTCGTGCTTTTCATACGATCTCTACTGGTTACGCCGGGCTGCTGGGGAGCCTGCTGAAATTGCATACGGGCAAGCCGCTGATTCTGTCGGAACACGGTATTTATACCAAGGAACGCAAGATCGACTTATATCAAAGCACATGGATCAGTGACAATCGCAATGTTTTCGAAAAAGACCCGACCGAGGTCAGCTATTTCCGCGAATTGTGGATGCGTTTTTATACCTCGCTGGGGCGCGTGTGTTATCACCATGCCGACATTATTACTGCACTGTACGAAGCCAATCGCGAGCGCCAGATTAGCGATGGGGCGCCGGCCGAACGCACGCGCGTGATCCCTAATGGAATTGACTTGGCGCGATTCCAGCCTGTGCGTGCCAGACGCCCGGAAATGCCGCCACCTATCCTGTGTTTGATCGGTCGCGTGGTATCGATCAAGGACGTTAAAACTTTTATTCGCATGATGCGTAGCGTGGTGAATCGCGTTCCGGAGGCTGAAGGCTGGATCGCGGGTCCGGAAGACGAAGATCCCGGTTATGCTGAGGAATGCCATAGCTTGACCGCCAGTCTTGGGCTGACCGAGAAAGTGAAATTCCTTGGATTTCAAAAAGTAGAGGTGGTATTGGAAAAGGTGGGTCTGGTCGTTCTGTCCTCGATTAGCGAAGCCCTGCCTCTGGTCTTGCTGGAAGGCTATGCGGCGGGCGTACCTGCGTTGACCACGGATGTGGGTTCATGCAGGCAGTTGATTTATGGGTTGACGCCTGAAGATCAGGCACTGGGTGCTTCGGGCGCCGTGGTCCGTATTGCCGACCCACAGGCAATGGCAGCCGCAGCGATTGATTTATTACGTCCGGAAAACTGGTTCCCAGCACGCGACGCCGCCATTGCTCGCGTAGAGCGTTACTACACGCAAACCCTGATGTTTGATGAATTCAAGCAGGTTTATCAACAGGCACTCGAGATCAAGTAATGGCTGGCATTGGTTTTGAAATCAAGAAAATTCTGCGTCGCGACAGTTATCTGGCGATGTTCAGCGCCTATGCCTATGCAGGCATAATCGGTTCCGGGCCATGGGTATTATCGATACTCGGTGTACTCATTATCGGCTTGTTCAGTTTGGGCGTGGTTTTGCCCCATGTGCTGATTACCCAATTCCAGGTCACGATCACGCATCTGATCGCGATGAGTCTGATTCTGACCGGTTTTCTTCAGCTCGGTTTTACCCGATATATTGCCGATCGGCTATTTGAGAAAAATACAGACGCAATTCTTCCCAATTTTATTGGCGCCATTTTCATAACGACGCTGATCTCCGGCTTGATCGGTATGGCGTTGGCGCTGTTTGCTTTTCCCGAACAGGACGCTGTCTACCGCCTGCTGTTGATTGCAAATTTTGTGGTGCTATGCAACATCTGGATAGCTACGATCTTTTTGTCCGGCATGAAAAACTACAAAGCCATTCTGGTCCTATATACCATCGGTTATGGTTTTGCTGTCGTCGCAGCCATTTTTTTACGGGGCTTCGGGCTGAATGGTCTGTTGAGCGGTATGTTGTTGGGTCATTTCACACTCATGAGCGGCATGATGCTGCTGATCATCCGCTCCTATCCTTCCAATCATTTTATTGAATTCGACTTTTTACGTAAAAAACGCATGTTCGCATCGTTGATATGGACAGGATTTTTCTTTAATCTCGGCGTATGGATAGATAAATACATATTCTGGTATACCCCATCAACTGGTAAATCTGTCATCGGCGTGTTTAACGCCTCTCTCATCTATGATTTGCCGATTTTCCTGGCCTATTTGTCCATTATTCCGGGCATGGCAGTGTTTCTGGTGCGCATGGAAACTGATTTTGTCGGGTTTTATCAAAAATTCTACGATGCGGTACGCGACGGCGGCACGCTGGATTACATTGAAGAAATGCGCGATGAAATGGTGGAAACCGCACGCCAGGGCATCTTCGAAATTATCAAGATTCAGGCAATGGCGGTGTTGATTGTTTTTGTCGCTGCGCCGGCATTATTGAAGCTTATCGGCATCTCCCAATATTATCTTTCGTTGCTGTATGTGGATGTGGTCGCAGCGGGATTGCAGGTGGTATTCCTGGGTATTATGAATGTGCTTTTTTACCTGGATAAGCGCGTCATAGCCTTGATTCTGACTGCACTGTTTGCCGCCTTGAATCTTGTATTCAGCTTGCTCAGCATCCAGCTTGGCGCAAACTGGTATGGCTATGGTTTTGCAGTGTCGTTACTCATCACCGTTGTTGTGGGCTTATATTGGCTGGATCGAAAGTTGGCGATTCTGGAATACGAAACATTCATGCTGCAGAAATAGTCATTCCGTAATGTTGCTGCATTCACGGTAGCGGCGTCTACACTACAAAAACAGCAAGTATGAATAAATATACGTTTCTGCCGTTTCTGCTGGTCTGCCGGTACCCTGACAATCACGTCTTGTAATTGTAAAGATCGGCAATATCTGATTTTGTGAGCCGTACTTGACCTGGAGCCGAACATGACTGAACTGACCGCGCAGCAAACCGCACAACTTGATCAAGTATTGACAGATCGTTACCAAAGCCTGAGGAACGAGGTGCAGGAGGAGATGGAACGCACCGGCAATATCCAGTACGTGGAGTTGATGGGACGTGATCCCGGCGATATCGGAGATGAATCAGTGGCGGACGCAGTGGCTGATCTCAACCTGGAGATCGTGGATCGGCAAGTCAAGGAAATGCGTGACATCGAGTCGGCCAGGCGGCGTATCAAGGCAGGCAGCTATGGCATCTGCATGGACTGCGGCGCGGACATTGGTTTCGATCGCCTGATGGCCTATCCCACTGCCAAGCGCTGCCTTGCCTGCCAACAACAGCATGATCGTGTCTACGCGGCGGAGGCCCATCCCAGCCTGTGATCTCCTGAATAGGCACGATCATGCCCATTCACAACGCCGATATTGCGGCGATCTTCGAAGAGATCGCCGATCTGCTCGAAATCGAGGGCGCCAACCCGTTCCGTATCCGCGCTTACCGCAATGCGGCGCGGGTGGTGGGCGAATACGGTCGCGAGTTGGGGGCGCTGCTGGGCCAGGGTGCCGATCTGCCCAAGCTGCCCGGCATCGGCGCGGATCTGTCGGGCAAGATCCGAGAGATCGTTACCACCGGCCATTGTGCGTTGCTCGAGCGCCTGCGCGGAGAGGTACCCGCCAGCGTGACCGAATTGCTCAAGATTCCCGGGCTCGGCCCCAAAAAAGTCAGCGCACTGTATCACGATCTGGCGGTTGAAACACCGGAACAGCTGCTGCGCATGGCGCGCGAAGGGCGCATCCGCCAGCTGCATGGTTTCGGTGAAAAAACCGAAGCCAGCATCCTGCAAGCCATCGAAGCCCACGGCAACAAGGCGCGCCGTTATCCACTGGCAGCAGCGACGCAGTACGCTACGGCGCTGCTTGCCTACCTGCAGCATGTGCCAGGCGTGCATCAGGTCACGCTGGCAGGCAGCTACCGGCGCCGCAGGGAAACCGTGGGCGACCTGGACATCCTGGTCAGCGCCGTCTCCTCCAGCCCGGTGATGCAGCGTTTCCTCGGCTACGACGAAGTGGCCGAAATATTGTCGGGCGGTACCACCCGCGCCAGCGTGATTCTGAAAAGCGGCCTGCAGGTAGACCTGCGGCTGGTTGAGGATGTTAGCTACGGCGCCGCATTGCAATATTTCACTGGCAGCAAGCAACATAGTATTGCGATCCGCACCCTGGCCCAGGAACGCGGCCTGAAGATCAACGAATACGGCGTGTTTCAGGGCAAGACGCGCATCGCGGGCGAAACCGAGGAATCGGTGTATGCCGCAATAGGGCTGCCCTGGATCGCGCCGGAATTGCGCGAAGACCGCGGCGAGATCGAGGCGGCGCGCGCCGGCCGGCTGCCGCACCTGATCGAGCTGGCCGACCTCAGGGGAGACCTGCATGCGCATACCCTGGCCAGCGACGGTCACGACAGCTTGCGTGATATGGCGCTGGCGGCGCAGGCGCGCGGCCTCACTTACCTGGCTATCACCGACCACTCCAGCCGTCTGAAAGTCGCCCACGGCCTCGATCCGCTGCGTTTTCGTCGGCAGCTGGACGAAATCGACCGGCTCAATGCCGAGCTCGCCGGCATTACCCTGCTCAAGGGCAGCGAGGTGGAAATCCTCGAAGACGGCAGCCTGGATTTGCCGGAAGGTCTGACCGACCGGCTCGACATCGTGATCGGCGCGGTGCACAGCCACTTCGGTCTGCCGCGCGCAAAACAGACCGAGCGCATTCTGCGCGCCATGGATCATCAACGTTTCACCCTGCTGGCCCATCCCTTCGGCCGCCTCATCAATGAGCGCGAGCCGATCGAGGTGGACATGCAGCGTATTATCCGCGCCGCTCGTACGCGCGGCTGCTGGCTGGAGCTCAACGCACAGCCGCAGCGGCTTGACTTGCCGGATACCTGGTGCCAGATGGCCAAGGCCGAAGGCACGCTGGTGGCGGTCAATTCCGATGCACACGGCACCGCGGGATTCGACGATCTGCTGTTCGGAATCGGCCAGGCCAGGCGCGGCTGGCTGGCAGCGGACGACGTGGTGAACACACGCAGTCTTGCCGACTTGAAGTTGCTAATCTCCGCCACCATGTAGAATGCCCGGTTTTCCCACTGTATTGTTTCCCGCCCCATGCCTCTGCTCACATTAGAAAATGCCTCCCTCGCCTTCGGCCACGTGCCGTTGCTCGACCATGCCGACTGGGTGATCGAACCCGGTGCCCACATTGGCCTGATCGGCCGCAACGGCGCGGGTAAATCCAGCCTGCTCAAGGTGCTGGCCGGAGAGATCAAACACGACGACGGTAATGTGTGGCGTCAGCCCGGCATGAAGCTGGCCTACGTGCCACAAGAACCCGTGCTCGATCCGGCGCACACGGTGTACGAGGCGGTCGCAGAGGGGCTGGGCGAAGTCAGCCAGCTGCTGCTTGATTACCATGAAGTCACGCATAAGATGGGCGAGCCGGATGCCGATTTCGATGCGCTGATGGCGCGCATGCAGACCCTGCAAACGGCGCTCGAAGCGCGCGACGGCTGGAGTTTGCAGGCCCGAGTGGAAACTGCGTTGACCAAGCTCAGTCTGCCCGAGGATGTCCTGGTCGGCACGCTGTCTGGCGGTCTCAAAAAGCGCGTGGCGCTGGCGCGTGCGCTGGTCACCGAGCCGGATTTGCTGCTGTTGGACGAACCCACCAACCACCTCGATCTGGCTTCCATCGAATGGCTGGAAGAGCTGATACGCGGCTACGCCGGCGGGGTGATCGTGATTACCCATGACCGGCGCTTTCTGGACAATGTGTCGCGCCAGATTGTCGAGCTGGATCGCGGCGTGTTGCGCACCTACGAGGGTAATTTCACTGAATATCAGCGTCTCAAGGCCGAGCAGCTGGCGATCGAGTCGGTCGAGCAGGCCAAATTCGACAAGGTGCTGGCGCAGGAAGAGGTATGGCTGCGCCAGGGCATCAAGGCGCGGCGTACCCGCAACGAAGGGCGAGTACGCCGTCTGGAACAGCTGCGCCGCGAGCGCAGCGAACGCCGCAATCATCTGGGCCAGGTCAACCTCAACGTGGACAGCGGCGAAAAATCCGGCAAGCGCGTGGCGGAGCTTGAGCACGTGACCAAAGCCTATGGCGGGCGCACGCTGATCCGCGATTTCTCCGGCGTGATCCAGCGTGGCGACAAGGTCGGCCTGATCGGGCCCAACGGTATCGGCAAGACCACACTGATCAAACTCATCCTCGGCGAAATCGAGCCGGATTCCGGCACCGTCAAACTCGGCACCAAGCTCTCGGTTGCCTACTTCGACCAGTTCCGCACCCAGCTCGATGAGGAAATGACCGTCGCCGACACCATCAGCCAGGGCGGCGATTTCGTCGAAATCGGCGGCGAGCGCAAGCACGTCATCAGTTATCTGGAAGACTTTCTGTTTGCCCCGGCGCGTTCGCGCTCACCGGTGAAATCGCTGTCCGGGGGCGAGCGCAACCGGCTGCTGCTGGCGCGCCTGTTTACCCGTCCGGCCAACGTGCTGGTGCTAGACGAGCCCACCAACGATCTCGACATCGACACCCTGGAACTGCTCGAAGAATTGCTGCAGGACTACCCCGGCACGGTGTTGCTGGTGTCACACGACCGTACCTTCCTCGACAACGTGGTGACCCAGGTGATCGCCTTCGAAGGCGATGGCGTGTTGCGCGAATACGCGGGTGGCTACGACGACTGGCTGGCGCAGCGCCCCAAGCCCGGCTCGGACAAGGCAGCCATCAAAGCCGCGACGTTGAGCAAGCCGGAACCTGCCAAGCCAGCTGCTGCCAAGTCAAAACTGAGCTGGAAAGAAGCGCAGGAACTGACGGCTTTGCCCGAGCAGATTCGTGCGCTGGAAGAGGAGCAAACCGGCATCACTGCGCGCCTGTCCGACGGCACGCTATACAGCAATCAGCCCAGTGAAGCCAAACGGCTGCAAGCGCGTTTTACCGATATAGATGCGGAACTGGAAACGGCGCTGGCGCGTTGGGAGGAGCTGGAAACAAAGCGGGCTGGGTAACGCAGGCATGATAGCTACAAATTAATGCCGGGTGCGCGGGAGTTGGCGCATCATGTGTCCTATTTCCAGGAAGCTTGCGTGAAACAGGCCGCATGAAAACTTCAAACTTCAACGGGCCGGATCACTAATCATTGGCGAAACCCGGGTTTAAATCCACGCCAATCAGACGCGGTACGTTGGGTGTGTGGTTTTTAACAACCTGGTCACTTTTTAGATACTGCTCGACCACGTCCCACACCGGCTCACCCGCCGACTGCGCACTGCCGACACCCCATCTGGCTACTTTGTAAGTCGCACCGGCTTGTACCGCCTGTCCATTCAAACTCATGTCGCTGATGCGCGAATTGATTTTGGCTGCCGGTTCACATGCATAAACAAGTCCGCCGGTACGCACCATGTCGCCCCCCTGATGCTGATAGGGATCATCATTAAAAATTTTGTCGCAGAGTTTTTCCAGGTGCTGCTTGATTTCTGAGCCGGTCATTTCCACCAATGAGGTATCGGGATAAGTGATTGCCGTCTGCTCCATCAAATTTTCGCGGGTGATCATTTGTCCGGGCAACAGGGTGGTTCCCCAACGGAACCCGGGCGAGAAGGCAATCTCTGCACCCTTGACTTGCATCAGTGCTTCGACGATCAGCTGGTCCCAGGTGCCGTTGAAATTGCCTCGTCGATAAAGCAGCTGCTGGCTTTCGGCAATCGGTTCCTGAAGAAGGCTTTGGTAAGGCGCACGCACCCGATCTATGCATGCCTGCATGGCGGGATCGGCGGGCAACAGTTCCGAAAAGACCGGCAACAAATGATATCGATAGTCGGCAACACGACCATGTTTTACGTCAAAATCGATGACGGCCAGAAATTTGCCGTGCGAACCGGCATTGGTGACGATGGTTTTTCCACCCGGGTTTTGAACCACACTGGGCACCGGTACACCGTCGTGGGTGTGTCCACCCAGTATCATGTCGATCCCGGAAATGCGCGCAGCCAATTTAAGGTCGATGTCCATGCCATTGTGCGAAAGCAGCAGGACAACTTGGGCACCTTTTTTTCGTACTTCGTCGACCACAGCCTGCAGGTGCGCTTCATCGATGCCGAAATCCCAGCCGGGTGTAAATTGCTCGCCATTTGCCAAGGGCGTGTGGGGAAATGCCTGGCCGATAATGGCAACCGGGATACCGTTCTGCTCGCGAATGACATACGCATCGAACACCGGGTCTGCGTTGTCCTTGCGCACGATGTTCTGGGCAATGAAGGCGATCTTGTCCTTGAAATCATTACGCACCACATGCAGGACGCGCTCGGCACCGTGGGTAAATTCCCAATGTCCCGTCATGACGTCGACGCCCAACTCAAGCGCAGCCTCCACCATGTCTTGCCCGGCAGTCCACAGTGCCGTGGCCGAGCCTTGCCAGCTATCTCCACCGTCCAGCAGTAAGGCGCCGGGACGGCCTGCTTTTAATCGTTTGACCAGACTGGCGAGATGCGCAAAACCGCCTACTTTCCCGTAGGCCAGAGCGGCCGCATAAAAATCGAGATGAGAAAATGCGTAAGCCTGACGACTCCCCGGCACGATACCAAATCGTTGCAAAAGGGATGCGCCGACCAGATGGGGCACTTTGCCTTCACTGTTACCTACGCCAAGGTTGATGCTGGGTTCGCGATAATAAATAGGCAGCAGCTGGGCGTGGCAATCCGTGAAATGCAAAAAGCTGACGTTGCCAAATGCGGGGATGTCGTAGAGCTGGTCTGCGCTATTGGGCAAATTTAAATCTGTGGGCACATGAATTTCCAATGGAATTCCTTTTTAGAACTGGCTCAAATGATGGCGCGTTTGACAGATGTATATGGGAGCAACAAAAATAATGTACGTTCCCTTTAATCACATCAGAGCGTGGTGTTTCGTTTGGATTGTGTCGGTGCGCTGTCTAACACAATCAAGAAAAAGCGTGAAAAATGGGCGTGTTTCTGTTCCGGGGAGGGTGCAGCAGATAGTCAGATCAGGACGTGCATCACTTAATTCGCTCCGAGCCAGATCAGGCGGGCAACCGCGCCACTCATGATGGTCAGATGTATCCATGACCACAGCCGATAGCGGGTGGCGAGCTTGTCGGGCGGTTCGTTGGCGACCAGGTATAGTCGTCCATCACCGGGCTTGCGCAGCATATGCACGCCGTCTTTCATGCGGATTTCTTGATGTTCGGCAGCGATGTGTTGTTTTGCCAGCAGTACAGCGGCTTCCCATTCGTGTGCGTCCAGATCGCCATCCTTGTTCAAGTCAAAGCGCGACATCAGCGTGGCTTTATCCTGTTTCCACTGCGCCAGCAGGTCTGACACATCCTGTTTCGCATCCAGTACGGCATTGGCGCCCCCCAGTGTGACGTGTCCACCAATGCCATAGAGTGGTTCGTCGGCCAATAGCATCCATTCCGTCTTGCGGTAACCTTGTTCGACCCATTCGCGTTTATGGTTGGTACGGATTTCAGCGCCGTCGGGATCGATTAATATCTGGCCGCTGCCATCATCCAGGGCGAAGGTGTCATGGCTGGCGCCGGAATCGATAAATTCCCAGTTATCTTCGTTGCTCCGACGTTCGACGCGATAGCGATACCACAGGCAGGGCAGATTACTGAGATGACTGACTAATTGTGCTCCATGAAGATACCTGCCGCGTCCCGCGAATTCAGTGTAACCCTGAGGTGCGGAGATGATTCTGGAGGTGGGTGTATCAGCTACCAGACGGTAGCGCCGGTGGTTGGCGAGCCAGGCGATAAAGCTGGTGACACCCACTAGCGATAGCGCAACAAGCCAGCCAGCGTGATTGCCGATCTCCAAACCCAGGATCAGAAACAGCAGGTTGAATCCGGTAGTGAGACCATTGGCGAAGGTGTGGCGAGCTTCTGCGATGGTCTCTGCAATCCAGCCCATATTCAGCCAAACAAGGTTTTAACGTTCACATCGGTTATTTCGTCTGCCTTGAATCTGAGCAGTTCAAAGGCCTTGAAGCCGAATTTTTTAGCGATGATCACGTCAGGGAACTGTTCAATGCGCACGTTGTTGATGTTAACGCTGTCATTGTAGAATTCGCGACGGTCGGCAATCGCATTTTCAAGTCCGATAATGCGTGCCTGAAGGGTTTTGAAGCTCGCGTCGGCTTTCAGTTCGGGATAGGCTTCCACCACGGCAAACAGCCCGCCCAGACTGGTACGCAATGAACCTTCCGCGCTGGATAAGGCGGGCACATTGTGCGCCTCGCGTGCCGTAGACACCGCGGCGCGCGCCTGCATCACTTTTTCCAGGGTTTGTTGCTCGAACTGCATGTACTGCTTGCAGGTTTCCACCAGCTTGGGCAATTCGTCGTGACGTTGCTTGAGCAGTACATCGATGTTCGACCAGGCGCGCCCGACGTTATGCTTGAGTGTGACCAGCCCGTTATAGAGCAATATCGTGTAAAGCGCGACAATGACCAGAATGATCAGTGTGACAATCTGAGCGGTGCCCATGTTTTCTCCCCTTGTTTATCTGAAGTGTAACGGATAAGCAGCAAAAAAATTAAGGGTAAAGCAGTATGGTTCAGCTCAGACAGGGCGCTTGCCGGTGTTCGGCTTTGCCAGGCGAGCAACACACCTTCCGTACGCGGATGTGTTATGTTTGTTCCTGGTCTTGATGGAATTTGTCACGGCTTTGTCGCAATGCCGCAATGCGGCTTCAGTAAATTAACTATTTTGTCTGTCGGAGTTCACATGCTTTATCCGGAAGTATTTGGCACATTGGAAAAACTACGCTGGAACATGGCCAAAGACGTGCCCTGGGATAGCTTTGATCCGACGCTGCTGACCGATGAGCAGGCCGCCACCATCAAGATGAACGCGATTACCGAATGGTCGGCGCTGCCTGCTACGGAAATGTTTTTGCGCGATAACCGCCATGACAGCGATTTTTCGGCGTTTATGTCGGTGTGGTTTTACGAAGAACAAAAGCATGCGCTGGTGTTAATGGAATATCTGCGCCGCTTTCGTCCGGACATGGCGCCTACTGAGGAAGAATTGCATCAGGTGCGTTTTGAATTTGATCCAGCGCCGCCGCTGGACACCCTCATGCTGCATTTCTGTGGCGAAATGCGACTGACGCAGTGGTACCGCCGCGCCGCGCAGTGGCACACCGAGCCTGTCATCAAGCATATTTATGGGCTGCTCTCCGGCGATGAGGCGCGTCATGGCGGGGTGTATTTTCGTTACATGCAGCAGGCGATCGAACGTCAGGGAGATGAGGCGCGGGCCGCTTTCGCCAAGGTTGGAGTGTTGATGACCAGCTCCGGGCGCAGCTCCAAGCCTTTGCATCCGACGAATTTGCATGTCAGCGCCGCATTTTTCCCCAATGACACGGTACAAAGCCGCATGCCCGATCCGGACTGGCTCGAACACTGGCTGGATAATCAGATCCAGTTTGATCCAAGCTGGGAAGCCAAAGTGGTCAACACCATCCTGATCAAGTTGTCCAATCTGTTCGGCCAGTCCTTTGAGAGTATCAAGGATCTGAACCGTTACCGTAAACAAGTTGCTTCGGCGGTGCCTACAGCCGCATTCTAAGCACGGTTTCAATCTCGTCATCGGTCAGCAGTATAGGGTTGGTTCTCATACTGCTGCCGCGACTGCTGGTTACGATGCGAGATAGGTCATCCACACAGACGCCATAATGATTGAGACGCGGCAGATCCATTTCCCTGGTCCACTTATCCAGTATTTCAATCAAGGTATCGTGTGCGGCCAAGTCGTCCAGCGTTTCATCATTGCCCAGTAACCGACCCAGCTGCGCGTATTTTCGTAAGGCGATACCGGCGGGTGTGCGTTGCTTTAATGCCTGTATATTGATTTGCGTCGCCGCTGCGACCAGGGTGCCGCAAGCCACACCGTGCGGGATCGGGAAAAAAGCCCCCAGCGGCGCAGCCAGTCCATGTACTGAACCCAGCCCAACTTGCGCCAGAGTGATACCCGACAGGAGTGCGGCATAGGCCATACCTGAGCGCGCATCCGCAGCGGCCGCGCCCTGTTGATACCAAACCAAAAGACTGTCACGCGTTATGCGCAGGCCATCCAGCGCAAGTGCATCGGTAAATGGATTGGCTTTGGTGGAAACAAATGACTCTAATAACTGAGTGAGCGCATCCATGCCATTTGCGGCGATAACCGGAGCCGGACAGGAGGCAAGCAGATCCGGATCAACCACGGCATATTCCGCTATCAGGCTTTCATCGCGGAAGGACTTTTTAAAGCCGTGCTCACCATGCAGGCTTAATACGGCATTTTTGGTGGCCTCCGAGCCTGTGCCCGCGGTAGTCGGCACCGCAATAAAAGGGGTGGCAGGGCCCGAATAAGGCCGCTCTGGCCCAACGCCTTCGAGGTGATCCATGACGGAGTTGCCAGGGCGCAGCAAACCTGCAATCGCTTTCGCGGCATCCAGGGCACTGCCGCCGCCAATGCCAACCACAACGTCGATTGCACAATCCTGTAAACGCGCTACTTCCTTATCTACCAGATATGGCGAAGGCTCGGTTTCCACCTTTACGTCCAGCCATGTTATCCCGTGCGCCTCCAGGCCGCACAATAATTCTGTCCAGATGCGTGAATCACGAATAGCGGAGCGCCCGGTGACCAGCAGTACATGTTTGCCATAACGAGCAGCCAACTCAGGAAGCTGCTGCACAGTGCCTGGCCCGAATAAAACGCGTGGCAAACGTGAAATATTGAACGCATTCATCATAAAATTTGATTGCAGGTGTAGTTGTAATGAAGAGGTGTTCGAATTTTTTTGATTATTCGAGGGTGTTTTTTATTACAGTAAAAATGAAATCTGTTCAGGTATTTAGGTTCATTTTGCCCGCAAAATGTATCCCCGGCAAAGGGGGTGGACGCGAATAAATGTTGACGCCAAACGCCGTGCTTTGCTATAGTCTCACTTCTCGACGAGGCACAAACAACGCAGCGATGAGAAGTAGTAAATCGGACGCGGGGTGGAGCAGTCTGGCAGCTCGTCGGGCTCATAACCCGAAGGTCGTAGGTTCAAATCCTGCCCCCGCAACCAAGCAACACCGCTCTTTAACAACAAGACAACCGATAAGTGTGGGTATTTGCGATGGGTACCTGATTTTGGGAGCCGGGTAACTGGTAACTGGAAGAGG
>NZ_BGOW01000037.1 GCF_003851125.1 Sulfuriferula multivorans
GGGCTGTACTACTTTGCGTTTGGTCATGGTTTTCCTTTGGAGGTGGCAGTCTCCTGCCTAATGACCGTTTACACAAAATTATTTACACCCTCTATTGGTCGCCTCATTTAAATGCTTATTCAACTCGTGCAATATTATTCTGATCGACCTCAGTATTATCACCAAGATCCATCACAACATTTATTGCATATGAAGTGTTTTTTGGTAGGATTAAAGCTTCTACTTCATCGTATTTAACACCCGGTTCTAACTCATAACCGTCTGTGTATTTTTTCAGGATATTGACTTTGTATACTTCTGGCAGCTTATCCAAATCAATTGCTCCGAGCTTTAGACCCACGGGAAGTTTTCTGACCGTCATAACAAGCCCATCTCTTCCTGGTATTACAAGCACTTTGCCGATATTATTTGGTTTTACATGTATGAGTAACAACCTGTAATCTTCCGAGTACTTTACTATTTCAGTTGATACAGTAAGCTCGATGTTACTTGCATCCGTATCAGTCAACCTGAATTGATAATAGGCCCAGAAACCGGCTGCGATAATAGCCAGGATTGACATCACTTTTAGCACCAAATCGGCCCAATCTCGAGTCTTTTGCAGATCAACCCGCATTGTATTTTTCCCTTCGCAAAATCTTCTGCTCCCATTCATGTAACACGGAAGCTACGCATACACAGTCAACATTCCCCGCCCAATGTAGGCTTTTTTATTTTTACCCACGGATTGTATGAAATAAGCCTACACCATAGTGAAAAGAACAAAATTGTTCCATGAGATTTTTCTTGTACCCCTTTACTTCATTTTCAGGATTTCATCCCACGGCGGTTTCGGCCCGATGCGTTGAGCAAGGTACTCGACCAGAGTGCTGACGCGATGGGGTACATAACGGTTGCTCGGGAAGATGGCGTAGATGCCAGCCTCCGATGTCTGAAATCCGCGCAGCAGCATTTCCAGTTTGTGTTCCCGCACCGCTTGTTCGGCCATGAAGGTGGGGGCGCTGGTGATGCAGATGCCGCGGATCGCGGCGGCGAGCAGGGCATCGCCGCTGTTTGCTTTCAGCCGGCCGCTTACCGGGAACCACTGCGTTTTGCCATCGATGATGAAAGGCCAGCTTGAGTGCGTAGTGAGCAGATAGCCGGCGCACTCGTGCTGGATCAGTTCTCTTGGGTGTTTGGGTTTGCCGTGACGCTTCAGGTAATCGGGTGCGGCGAGGATGACGGCGCGGCTGCTGCCGATCTTGCGTGCCACGTCGCCGGGGTCGAGCCGGTCCGAGATGCGGATAGCCAGATCAAAGCCGCCTTCAATCAGGTTGACGCGCTGGTCGTTGAATACGAGTTCGATCGATATCGCCGGGTTGGCCGCCATGAAGTCGCCGAACATCGGCATCAATTGCTGAATCCCGAACGAATACGGCAGGGTGATGCGGATATGTCCGCGCGGCGCCTGCTGGTCGTCGGTCAGGCTGGCTTCGGCGGCATCCACCAGGCTCAGGATTTCGCGGCATTTTTCCAGGTAGCCAGCACCGGTTGAAGTGAGGCTCAAGCGCCGCGTGCTGCGCGCCAGCAGCTTGCTGCCCAGGTGCGTTTCGAGCGCCGCAACCTGCCGCGTCACCACCGAGCGTGCCACATTCATCTGTTGCGCCACGGCCGAGAAGCTGCCGAGTTCGACTACCCGGATAAAGAGCCGCATGCTGTCCAGCCTGTCCATGAGACCTCCGTTTAATTGTTGCATTTAATGCAATGATAATTTGTAAATTGTAGGCTATTTCAACTACAACGACTTGCGTAAAGTACAGCCATCGATCAACCACATACGTTGCGGATTTTGTCCATGAGCCATCCTGCCAGCTATACCCGTACTGCAATTGCCCTGCATTGGCTGGTGGCGATTGCGCTGGTCGCGACTTTCGGTGTCGGCCTTTATATGAGTGGGCTAGCGCTGTCGCCTGCCAAGCTCAAAATTTATTCGTGGCACAAATGGGCCGGGGTGACAATTTTTACGCTGGTGTTGTTCCGGCTGGTCTGGCGTGTAACGCATCGCCCGCCGGCGCCGCCTGTTGGCATGCCCGCCTGGCAGCAGCGCGCGGCGGAGCTTGCGCACTGCCTGCTGTATGCCCTGATGGTGGCCGTGCCGCTGAGCGGCTGGCTGATGAGTTCGGCCAAGGGTTTCCAGACGGTGTATTTCGGCGTGCTGCCGTTGCCCGATTTGCTCGCCAAAAACAAGGAGCTGGGCGACGCGCTCACCCTGGTACACAAATGGCTGAATTTCACCCTGGCCGGGCTGGTGGTGATCCACGTGGGTGCCGCGCTCAAGCATCACTTTTTCGATCGCGACAATGTGCTCGCCCGCATGCTGCCTTTAATCAGGAAACCTTAGGAGATTTGCAATGAATGCCTTGACGAAAAAAATCGGATTACTGGCTGGCATGCTGGCGCTGTGGGCAAGCTGTAGCGCACAGGCGGTCGAATTCAACCAGCTCCAGGCAGATAAGAGCGCGGTGTCGTTTGTGTACAAACAAATGAACGTGCCGATCGAAGGCAGCTTCAAACGCTTTCATGGCCTGATCAGTTTCGACCCGGCGAAGCCTGCATTGGCCCGGGCTGAAATAGACATTGATCTGGCCAGTATCGACGCCGGTTCCGACGAAGCCAATGACGAGGTGGCGGGCAAGCTCTGGTTCAACACCAAGGCGTTCCCGGTTGCGCGTTTTGTTGCAACGTCGATCAGACCGCTCGGCAACAATCGCTTCGAGGTGGCGGGCAAGATGAGCATCAAGGGCCGGACGCACGACGAACGGAGCGTGGCCACGTTTCAGCCGCAAGGCAGCAGCGGCGTGTTCGCAGGCAGCCTGGTATTGAAACGCGCCGACTATGGCATCGGCGAAGGCATGTGGGCCGATTTCGGCACCGTGGCCAACGACATACAAATCAAGTTCCGTCTGGTGGCTGCCGCTGCGGCCACCGGTAAGAAGTAGTTGCCTGTACCCATTTTTAACCAAGGAGAATCACCATGAAAAAGCTTGCTATTGCACTGGCTTTTGCTTCACTTAGCACCGTTACATTTGCTGCGCCGGTCACGTTCAATATTGATACCACGCATACTGCGCCGCGTTTCGAGTACAACCACTTCGGCTACTCCAACCAGATACACAGTTTCGACAAGACCAGCGGCAAGATCGTGCTGGATAGCGCAGCGAAAACCGGGTCGGTGGATCTCACCATTGACACAAAATCGGTGAATACTGGTTTCCCGTTGTTCAACGAGCACATCCAGGACAAGGATTTCTTCGATACGGCGGAATATCCGACCATCACGTTCAAATCGACGGGGGTGAAATTCGAAGGCGACAAGCCGGTAGCGGTGGAGGGTAAGCTGACGATAAAAGGCGTGACCAAGCCAGTGACGCTGACTGTTACCTCGTTTCAGGAAATGGTGAATCCTATCCTGAAGCGGGATGCGATCGGCGCCAATGCGGTGGCAAAAATCAAACGCACGGACTTCAACATGGGCAAATATGCGCCGTATGTTTCCGATGACGTGAACCTCATCATCGCAGTCGAGGCCGTGAAAGAGTAAGGGAGTGCAACATCTCCAACGATGCGCCGTTGTCTGCCAGGAGGCGGCTCCGGCGTATCGAATCGATAAATAGTGTTGCCGCAATCCGCACATAGACTACGTTTAAATTCAGCCATTACCTTTAAGGAGATCGTCATGAGCCAATATCAGATAGCCGTTATCGTAGGGAGCCTGCGCAAGGATTCGTTCAATCGCAAGCTGGCGAGCGCCATGGCAAAACTGGCACCGCCGGAATTCTCGTTCAAGCAATTGCAGATCGGCGATTTGCCGCTTTATAACCAGGACGATGATGCGCATCAGGCTGATGCCGTCAAACGCCTGAAAGCCGAAATCACGGCAGCGCAGGGCATAATTTTTTTTACGCCTGAATACAACCGCTCCATCTCCGGCGTGCTCAAAAATGCAATCGATCATGCCTCACGACCGTATGGCCAGAGCGCATGGACGGGAAAACCTGCCGGGATATTGGGTGCCTCAGTCGGCCCGCACGGGACGGCGATGGCTCAACAGCATCTGCGCAATATTCTGGCTTCATTGGACATGCCTGCGTTGGGGCAACCCGAAGCTTTTATTCATGCCAGAGAAGGTTTGTTTGGCGAGTCGGGGGATATCGGTGAAGGCAGTAGAAAGCTATTGCAGAACTGGATGGACCGCTATGTTTCCTGGGTAAAAAAGCATACGTCATGACCGGGTAACTCAACAGCGTTGGACTCCGATAAATAGGGCCAAATAAATGGGCGAGGCATGATATGCGGCCCATTTTTCATTGCAGACGTGCAGGCCATGAAAATAATCGGAAAATGCAAATTCCTGGTAATAAATTGCGTATCCAATCGAGTGGATAGGCTATGATTCTGACGGCGAGTTTGCCGTACTTGCTTGTGTACATTCATTCCAAACTGTTTCGTTCACAAAAAGGAAAAACATGAATATCAGGAGAATAGCAGGCGCTGTTGTCGTCGCATTGTCAGCCATGGCAAGCACATCCACACTGGCGGCCATGCCAGAGATCACAGGAACCCCGGTTGTCGATACCCCGAAGCTGTTGCAGTGGCCGACGGACCAGGGAATCAAAAAACCGAATCTGGATGATCCGACCGCGGACACGCTGTGGGATTTCCATGGCACCCTCGATACCTGCGATGTGGTGTTGTCCACCGAGGGCAACTACCACATGGCGCTGCACGACATCTGGCCGAAGTATCTCGCCACGTTCCAGGCCGATCCCCTTCATAACGCCTTTTACACCACCAGCCCTCCGGTTGTGATCCCCCAGTTGAAAAACGGCGTGGTGCAGTTTGGTAATCTTTACGCCACCTGCATGCCGTCTGTTGCCGTGGCTTCGAAGCGCGTTATCGATAAACTGGTCGCATCCGGCGTAACCGACGGACCTGCCTACCCGATCTATCAGGATCGTGGCGAGGTGATCCTGGTCAAGCATGGCAATCCAAAAAAAATTCATACCGTGTGGGACCTGGGGCGCAAGAATGTGCGTCTCGTTACGCCGAACATCAAGCTGGAGCCTGGCGCATTCGATACCTATGCTGAAGCGATTTACAATATTGCCCGGCTTGACCCGCATCCCCCGAAAGGCTGGACTGCGGAAAGGCTAATCAATGTCCTGTTCAACGGCGCCAGCCATGATAAGGATAAATGGCTCGAAGGTGCGCGCATCCATCATCGCGACGAGCCCTGGTCAGTTGCCTACGGCAAGGCCGACGCTGCTGTATTCCTTTACCACCTTGGACTGTTCGCCAAGCAGACCTTCCCGGATACCTTTGACCTGGTACCGCTGGGCGGGACGGTGGAGAATCCTCAGCCACTTCCGGGAACGAAAGTGGGCGTGCGTGAAGTGGTGGCGCTCAAGGGGAACTGGAATGCCAAGCAACTCAAGGCGCGTGATGAATTGACAAACATTTTACGTGGCAGTGAGTTTACCGAAATACTGCAAAAACATGGTCTTTCCCGGCCAGACGGGTTTGTGCCAAACAAAGCTGATTGATGCATACCTCGGCAATGGTCACCAGGCAATGACAGTGAGGTGATCCATTGCCGAGGTTGTACGGTTTTTTGTTATGACCACGACGCCATTTTTCTGACCGGGAAATCCATCCCATCTTCGTAGCAACCACCGGCGACAAATATTCATAAGCATTTCGTCAGTTATCGCTCATAAGTCAAACCGTTCAGGCTGGATCGTAGCCAGGCGATGACGTGCGACATGGGCCGCCGCCATACCCGGAAGCATCAGTCCGAAGATGCCAGCCTGATGGACAAATTCGTGCAGAATACCGGTGCCCATTACAGTACAGATACTTCAGGAAATTTTATTGTTGCCGTAATTCGAAACCATAGCGTCATTTCCAGTAAAACCTTGTGTCGAGACCATTCACATCATGATGAAATCCGCATCGTTTGCTGTATGTCAGGTGATTTATGGACTTGGTCGTTGTTCACTGAGCTGATGCTTGTCTAAATGCTGGCCTGCAGCAATATTCGGCCGTGTCTAAATACAGAATACTTTGAGAGGGGTCTCAAAATAATGCGTAAATTACTTTTTATGGTCATTTTACTGCTGACTTTTAACGCGCAAGCAGAGGATAGGCTGATGTTCGGTATCAATCCGGGAGCCTACGGTCAGGAAGATCAATGGGTATTAAAGGATGCATTCCAACCTCTTGCCGAATATGTCGGAAAAGCAGCGGGGGTCCGGGTATATACCGACATCACGCAAAATTTCAAGGCAACCGATGAGCATGCGAACACTGGGCAATATGACTTACTCATGGCGAACACGAAGCTGATTGGCCAAGTTAACCAGGAATCGGGATACTTCCCGGTTGCGAAGTTCAAGGATCTTCATGCGGTTTTGCTGGTTAAGGCGGAAAGCCCATACAAAACTGTCGCTTCTCTTAAAGGTTCGCGAATCGGCATAATGAGCCGTAAGAAGTTGATGGGGCCGCTGGCTGTCGATTTCCTGAAAAATCATGGATTCGTGATGAGCCGTGATTTCAAGCAAGTGCAAGAAATACAGTATCAGGACACGCTGGTTTCACTTGTGTTGGAAGGTGCTGTGGATGGGGTTTTTGTTGCGCCAAAAATAGCAGATGATGCAATGAAAGTGCATCCTGGAAAACTGAGAATTCTGGCCAAAACCGACCCTATTCCAGGCTTTGCTATCGCCCTGTCCAGAAAGATGCCGCAGGCGCAGGCGAATAAAATTACCGAAGCATTGCTGACGATAAACCAGAGCACGAGTGGTAAGGCTGCGCTTGCTGCTGTTGTGGGTCAGGCCTCAGGAAATACCGCTTTAACGAAAACCAGCAGCGAGGAATATTCCAAAGCCATGGTATTGCTGGACGCAGCGGAAAAGCTTTATCCACCCCTTACAAAATGATCTTTCTTTCTGGGGAAGTGCAACGTGCGACAGACGATGGCCGCAGGTAGAGTTCCTGCAGGTACTCCATGACGCCCTCTTATCATTAACCTCTGACAAATAAATCCGGAAAATCATGGAGCAACGACAGTTGACAGTAATTCGTAAGCATTGCGTCAGTTGTCGTTCATAACTCCGCAGTGTGGGGAAGGCAGACTGGAGCTGCTGCACCTCCGCAGGCTCAAAACCGGGCCTTTCTGAAACTCAATGAAGGGGAGAAGTACCATGGCCTCCAGCCAGAAATCTTTTGTCATGCCTCGCCAATCCATTCTTGCGCTTGCTTTATGCGCTGCGTTTCAAACAGCTGTGATGCCTTTTGCAGCGGCTTCTGACGATCATCAGACTGCTACGCCGATCAAGCACGTGGTGGTGATTTTCCAGGAAAACGTTTCTTTCGATCACTATTTTGCCACTTACCCGCATGCAGCCAACCCGGCTGGATCGCCGGCTTTCCTGCCGCACCACGGGACGCCCTCAATCAATGGTTTGACGCCGGAGCTGATCAACTACAATCCTAATTCTGTCAAACCGTTCAGGCTGGATCGCAGCCAGGCAATGACGTGTGATATGGATCACCGCTATACCCAGGAGCAGCAGGCTGCGGATGCCGGCCTGATGGACAAATTCGTGCAGAATACCGGCGCGCATTACGGTAATTGCGACCCGTCACAGGTGATGGGATATTACGACGGCAACACGGTGACTGCACTGTGGAACTACGCGCAGCATTTCGCGATGAGCGACAATTCTTTCAGCACGACCTACGGGCCTTCCACACCGGGTGCGTTGAATCTGGTCGCCGGTCAGACGCATGGCGTTACGCCAACCGACCTCGCCGGGGTGACGGCCAACGGTACGGTGATCAGCGATGCCGATCCGGCGTATGACGATTGCTCCAACCACACCAAGCCGGTGTTGGCGATGAGCGGTACCAACGTGGGCGATTTGCTGAACCACAAGGGCGTGACCTGGGGATGGTTCCAGGGCGGCTTCCGTCCCACGGCAATGAGCAATGGCATGCCGGTGTGCGGCGCGACCAGCCAGAATATCGCCGGGAAAAGCGTGAGCGATTACAGCCCGCACCACGAGCCGTTCCAGTATTACACCTCCACGTCCAATCCTCACCATGTGGCGCCATCATCGGTGGCAATGATCGGCAAGCAGGACCAGGCCAATCATCAATATGACCTGTCCGATTTCTGGTCGGCGACAGAGTCCCACCACATGCCGGAAGTGAGTTTCCTGAAGGCAAAAATGGCTCAGGATGGCCATGCTGGCTACTCGGACCCGCTGGATGAACAGACTTTCCTTGTTCAAACTCTCAACCGGTTGCAGCGTTTGCCGGAGTGGAAGAATACCGCAGTGATCATTGCTTATGATGATTCCGATGGCTGGTACGACCACGTCATGCCGCCTATCGTCACCCAGTCCAACGACCCGACCTACGATGCTCTGACAGGCCCGGGAAGTTGCGGCACGGCTGCTCAGGGTGCGTACCAGGATCGCTGCGGTTATGGCCCGCGCCAGCCGCTGCTGGTGATCTCGCCTTACGCCAAACCCAACTTTGTCGATCACTCGGTGACCGATCAATCCTCAATCCTGCGTTTCATCGAAGACAACTGGAATCTGGGCCGGATCGGTGATGACTCGACCGACGCAAAGGCCGGCTCGTTGTCCAGCGTGTTTGACTTCAAGCGTAACCCTGCCAATCGTCTGTTCCTCGATCCATCCAGCGGACAACGCGTGCATGTTGATGGCGATGAGGTGAGCGAGGGCCATTCCTGAGAATTCAGGTTTTAAATAAAACAGGAAGGTGTTTCCTCTTGCGAGTGGTGCTAGCTGCACCACTCGTTTTTTTTGGTGCGCCCGGCAGGGCGCACTTACTTGGAGGTGAAAGACCTCTACTCGCCCGGCAAGGGGAAGAGTTAGCTGAACGGCAAGGGTGTTCTG
>NZ_BGOW01000038.1 GCF_003851125.1 Sulfuriferula multivorans
GGAGAAATCACCCGAGCGGGTGATAAAGTTCTTCCAGGATGCACGCGTAAAATATGCAGCATGAATCACGGATAAATCAGGCCGGATCAATAAATAACAGCACGAGCGGCGCCTGTGTTATCGAGATGAGGGAGATAGAGTCGTGACCGATCCAAAAGAGTTATTGATCGCTGCAAGGATCGAGTTTTTGCGCGCATATCTGGATGCTTTTGATCAATTTCTTCCACAAAGCATTGAAAATGCATTTAAAAAAGCGGACAACAGCCGCTCTTCTCTGGAACAAAGCCATTATTTCACAGTACACGGCGTCCTGAGTGAGCGTCATGCCGAACTCAGACAACGGCTGCACGACAGTATGGACAAACTGCTTAATCGCAGTCTGCAAACGGCATACAGCACATTCCGTCCGGCTTTTTCAGGATCGGGGCATGAAGGTGTTTTGTCACTTGTAGAAACTTCAGTATTTGAAGGCGAACTGAAACTGGTTGCGTTTACTGATCGTTTCCGCAATGAAGCGACAGAACAGCTGCGTGACTTGAATATCCGTATTGCCTTGTTGTTCGGTCAAGACGATATAAAAGAACGTGAAGTCCCATTCCGCCCCTATCTGGTTTCGAGATCACTCGCCGACGCTTCGGAAAATATGGGTTTGCCAAACGAGTTAGTCCAAATACTGACACAATTATTGGCAACAGGCATGGAAAGCACTATCGATGGCATTTATGCCAGCGTGAATGCATTCTTTGCGCAAAACGGCGTTGCGGCTGAATTGCCGCTTAGAATCAGGAAATCCCCCAACAAAACGGCCCCAACAAAGTCCTCATACTCCGACGATCACGAATCAGTTGTTACAGACGGCAAGGATGCAACGCCATCGCCCGCCCAATACCGCCATAGCACCCAATCTGACGTAGATAACATAACCGGCAGAAATGCATCAACCACGGCGCCGGAACAGAGTGCAGAGCAGTTTCTGCAAACAATTAAAACCATGGCAAACACCGCATCGAACCAGCATGCCGCCCAAGCCGTAACGCACCCCAATGCTGGCATTGCCGATGGTGCCGCGAACGATGGAAGCGCATCGACGGGTGCAAATCAATCTACCCATCAGACAATATCGGCAGTCTCGCATGAACAAAAGCTTGATCAGTTGCTGAGCATGGTGAAGCGTTATAGTGAAACAGCGTCAGGTTTGGGCCATGTGTCAGGCTCCAGTGCGAGTGATGCCCATGGCGTGGAGCAGCCGGCAGGCACAGAGGCAACAAAGCCGACGCAAGCCAATAGGCCAGCATCATCAGGGTGGTTGAGTGGCGCTCAGAAGGTAGGACAGTTGCTACGCAAGCTACTGGGCAGTGGCGGCGTGCAGATACATCCTTCCGGTGTATCCAAATCCTATATACCACCTGCTGCCGCCCGCGCATTAACCGTTCAACTGGCTCAATCGATAGATACACTTCTGCTAGAACGAACCCCTGCTACAGCCGACATGCTGGGAAGTAACGGTGAGATACGCAACCTGATTCTTGAGCAGCGCTCCAATCTTGAGGCGCAAACCCAGGAAGTCGATGAGCAAATGACCATCGATGTCGTAGCCATGCTGTTCGAGTTTATTTTGCGCGACAGCCAGGTGCCACCGGAGGTGCGCGCGCAGCTTGGCAGATTGCAGTTCCTGGTGTTGAAGCTGGCCTTGCGCGACCCCACGCTATTGACTCAAAAATGGCATCCCGTGCGCGTGCTGATCAATCGGATAGGTGCCATTTCTGTTGGGCTGAAGCAACTGGATCCGGACGGCGTCCGGATGAGCGCGAAAATTTGCCAGATCGTAGAAACATTGCTGAACGAAGCCGTCAACGATCTGGATACGTTTGCAACTTTGTTAGCCAGGTTGCTGGACGATTTCGATGCGTTTGTAGCGGCGGAATTACGTAGCAAAGACGAAAAATTAAATCGTGCGGTCGAGGCAATAGAGAATGTACAAAGCCGGACGCTACGGTTTACCCATGTCTGGGCGCAAATGGCGGAAATATTGTCGGGCCTCACACTCGACGCCTTTCTGCACGATTTCCTGTCCAACACATGGGTGCAAGTCATAGAGCGTGCCGAAAATATTGGCGTGGTACGCGCTGAACGATTTCGTTCACTGGTCCCCGACCTGGTCTGGAGCATTGCACCCAAGATAGATGAGCATGATCGCCAGGAAATGTCGGTGATATTGCCTATCATGATTCGTACCTTGCGCGAAGGTTTGGCGTTAATCGGCAGCCCGGAAACGCAGGAAAAGGAATTGCTGGACTGGCTATTTGATGCGCATACCCGTGCATTGCGCTCGATCAACGAGTCGTTTCAAATACCCTCCTTATCTTTGATGCACGACACCTTCGAGCGTCTGGTTAAAAATGTGGCGGTTGAGCAGCCCCCGGCAACGGATATTCCGCAACGTGCTGCCGAAAAAGCCCTGATGGATGCGGCGATCAGACAATTGGACACCGATATTCAATCGCTGGATTCTTATTTCGAGCCAGAAGAAACGTCTGCCAGCAAGGCTGATGAAGTGACCATCAGCAACGATGCCGGACCCTCCTCACAGGGGGCGGATGCCCGGTTTGACGAAAACATTACCGCACGTCTGCATAGTGGTATTTTTATCGAAATCAAATTAAGCAAAACCCCTAGCCGCGCCCGTTTAAGCTGGGTTAGCGCCGATGCGTCCAATTTGATATTAAGTCTGGATGAGCAGAACACGCCTGTACTGATGCGTCTGGGTGTATTCCGGCGCCTGGTAGCGAATCAACGGGTACGATTCATTGAAGACCAGCCGCTTTTCGAACGGGCGGTACAGTCGTTGCTGGATTCGGCAGAGCAAATGGATCAGGTCGAGTAGTTAAAATCGATCAGCGAAACAGGCGTGGCAATTGGTGAAGTGGATGGACATTTTTTTCCGGCTGCTTTTTATGCCTTTTCAATAACGGAAGGTATTATCGGAATATGCACCTCCGCGCTCAGCCCCCCGCCGGTGCGCAGCAGCAGCAACACCTGCCAGTGGTTGGCTTGCGCCAGTTGCTGGGCGATGGACAAACCCAATCCGCTACCGCCGGTCGCCTTGTTGCGCGATGTTTCCAACCGGTAGAATGGCCGGAATACCGCTTCGATCTGGTCCGGCGGAATCCCCGGACCGCGATCCATGATGCGGATTTTCGCAACGCCTGGAGTACACAGGCATTCCAGCGTAATGGGCTGGCGGTTGCCATAGCGCAGCGCGTTCTCGATCAAATTCGATACCACCCGGCGCAACGAATTCGGCCCAACTGCGGCCATGCAGGCGTTTTGTGCCTTCCATTCCACCACCCCCCCACCACGGCGAGCGTCCTCGGCCAGTTCATCGAGCAACACATTCAGGTCAAGCATTTGCACCGGCTCTGCCTGCAAGCCCCGCGACAGCTCAAGAAAGCTGCCAATCAGGCGGTTCATTTCTTCCAGGTCGTGCTCAATTTGCCCGATCAGGCGTGCATCCGCATCTTGCGGCAACATGGCCAGGGCCAGCCGCATACGCGCGATCGGCGTACGCAAATCATGCGAGATTCCAGCCAGCAGGGTAGTACGGTTGGCTAGCAAAGCCTGAACCTCATTCGCCATGCGGTTGAAGGCGCGGGTCAGCGAAACCAGCTCGGTGGCGCCGGACTCAGGCAGCGGCTGGGGCATTTGCCCTTGTCCCACCTCACCTGCCGCCGAACCCAGCCGCACCAGCGTACGGCTGATGCGCCGCACCATGACCAAGGCAGTCAGCCATGTCAGCAAGGCACCCAGGCTAACCAGTCCGACCGCGGCCAGCGGAGATTGCACGCCGTAGCGGTCCCGCTCGAACCCAATACGAATAAGGTGTCCGCCCATACGCATTTCTGCCCAGACCCAGCCGTTTTCGCCGGCTTTGAGCACGATATCCTGCCCGGTACGGCGGCTGAGCGATTGTTCGATGTAGCTGCTATTCAGAAAACTGTCGGCGCGCGCTGCCAGCGGCGCATCCACGCGCTTGATGAGCAAATGGTGGTGTACGGCAAGCTCACGCTCGAAATAAGGCCGGGTTTCCGGGGGTAATTCCACCCAGGTCTGTACTGACAACACCATCAATCCAGCCAGATCATCGGCTGAACGCAGCGCCATCGGCTTGAGTATCGTGACGGCCACCAGCGCCAGCGCGGTGATCTGAAAGACCAGGAAAGCCAGCCCGAGTATCGCGGCAGTGCGCCCAAACAACGAAGCTGGCCAAAGCCTCATGCAGCTGCGCCTTTCGGCGCAAACAAGTAGCCCTGCCCCCAGACGGTACGAATGAATACCGGATTGGCCGGATCGGGCTCGATTTTGCGGCGCAGACGGGTGACGCGCACATCTATGCTGCGGTCGAACGGATCGCGCTCGTAGCCTTTGATCATGTCCATCAGGCTATCACGGGTCAGCACGCGGTTAGGATGCTCGACAAAAATACGCAAAATGGCGAATTCGGCCGTGGTAATCGGTATTTCTTCACTGTCGCGCAGCAGGCGCTGGGCGTCCAGATCCAGGCTGAACGGACCAAAGCTGGCAATGTTGTTTGTGACCGTCTCGGCGGGAATCGCCTGTTTACGACGCAGCACCGCACGAATACGAGCCAGCAATTCGCGCGGGTTGAATGGTTTTGGCATGTAATCGTCCGCACCAACCTCCAGCCCGACGATACGATCAATATCCTCACCCCGCGCTGACAGCATGATGATGGGCAACGCCGTGCTGGCGCGCAGACGACGTGCAATCGACAGACCGTCTTCACCGGGCATCATCAGGTCGAGGATAACCAGATCCGGGCTTATCCGGGTTAACTCTTCGTCCATTTTTCCGCCATCGGCAGCACACGTGACTGTATAGCCCTGGCTGGTAAGATATTGCTCAAGCAGCGAGCGTAGCCCGGCGTCGTCGTCCACGACCAGAATGTGTTCTTGGGTATTTTCCATGCCGCCAATATACAACTGTCCAGACCGATTTAGCCACACAGTTACACACTGTTACAGTTTTATGCTGATTGGAAATGCTTTTGCAAGCTCTATCGTCCATTATGCAATTGTGGATTCAGAAACCGGATCACGGATAAGGAGTGAATCATGAAAATACGCAACTTGATTGCTTTTGTTTCCCTCGGCCTTAGTCTGGGCGCGACGATGCCAGCATTTGCTGACACGTCTTTTAATACTGGCCCGGCGCTGAATAACGCCGCTCAAGTTTTGCTGGCAAGCCGCGACGGCGATAATGAAGCGCGCGGTAATGGCCGGGATCAAGCGGACCGACGCAGTAATGGCGACAGTGGCAGGCTGCAATATGAAGGGCGCCGCGACGAGCGTCAGGGCCGTTTTGGTTACGGTTTTGAGCGCCGCCAGGAACACGATCAGCGTCAGCCGAACAATGGACGGGACCGTCAGCAAAACTGACCTCAGTCAATGCGTGTCACGTTTGCATACAAGGAGAAAAATCATGCATACCCCAAAAATCATCGTCTCCGCCATGCTGCTGGCAACCACTTCCACGGTTGCGCTGGCTGATCCCGGAATGAGCTTTACCGACCGTGCGCAAGTGGTCTCATCCACGCCGATCTATCAGCAGGTAAACGAGCCGCATCGCGAGTGCTGGACCGAAACCGTCGGGGGTGAATCCCGGAGTGGTGACCATTCATATGGGGGCGCCATAGTCGGAGGCCTGATAGGCGGCCTGCTTGGCAATACTGTGGGCCAGGGTAACGGACGCACTGCCGCTACGGCAGTGGGAGCGGTTACCGGCGCCATGGTGGGTGACAATATCGGCAACCGCGACAGTTATGGTTACCAGCCACGCCAGGTGGAGCGCTGCCGGGTGCAGGACAATTATCGTCAGGTCGTATCCGGCTACAACGTGGTGTACCGCTATCGCGGCCGCGACTTTACCACCACTATGCCTTACGATCCGGGCAACACTCTGAATCTCAACGTGAGCGCAACCGTGGCGCAAAATCAGGGCAACAACTGGTAATCACACCGCTGCCGGCGCGATACTCCCACACGGCTTGCTAGGATTGCGGCGTCTCGTCGTCCTGTGCCGCACCCAACGCATGACGAATTGCCTGCAGGCGTGCGGCGTGGATACGCTCCCCGACATCGCCCGCTTCGCCGCTACGCGCAATCGCCCCGGCATCTACGCCTTGCGCGGCTGTCAAAGCTGTACGCAGGTGATCCGCAGCTGGATAATCGCAGGTTTCAAAACCCGGCCGGCCGCGTGCGTCGCATTCGCAGGCTTGCAAAAATTGCTCAAAGCGCTCCGGCCGACGCAAGGCGTCCGTGGCTTCCAGCATATTAATGATGGTAACGGCGCGCAACTGTAAGGCACGGTGAACGTCGCCATGATAGCGTGCGGTGATCAGCGCCAGATCGCGGCATTCGTTAGGCACCCGGATACGTTGGCATAACGCCTTGACCAGCCCCACGCTGCGCGCCTCGTGGCCATGATGGCGCGGCCATTCCTCGCGCGGTGTGGTGCCCTTGCCAAGGTCATGGGTCAGTGCGGCGAAACGCACCGCCAGCGTGTAATTTTGGGAAGCTGCATAATCCACCACCTGCATCACGTGGATGCCGGTATCAATTTCGGGGTGGTATTGCGGCGGTTGCGGCACACCGAACAGACGATCTACTTCGGGCATGATCCGCGCCAGGGCGCCGCAGGCACGCAGGGTTTCGAACATGCGTGACGGCTGTGCTTCCATCAGGCCGCGCGCCAACTCCTGCCAGACACGTTCCGGCACCAGATGATCGACCTCTCCGCTGCTGACCATTTCGGACATCAACGCCATGGTTTCGGGTGCGATGGAAAAATCGGTAAAACGCGCCATGAAACGCGCCACGCGCAAAACCCTGACCGGGTCTTCAACGAATGCGGCGCTGACATGACGCAATACGCGTGCCTCTATATCGCGGCAGCCATCATATGGATCGATCAATTCGCCCGATTCGGCTTTGGCGATGGCGTTGATGGTGAGATCGCGCCGGGCGAGATCCTGCTCCAGCGTAACCTCGGGGGCAGCGCTCACTTCAAATCCTTTATAACCCCGCGTGGTCTTGCGCTCGGTGCGGGCGAGCGCGTATTCATCATGCGTAACGGGGTGTAAAAAAACCGGGAAATCGCGTCCAACTGGTTGGTAACCCAGTTGGGCCATGGCCTCCGGGGTACTGCCAACCACCACGTAATCACGGTCCTGGACGGGCAGGCCGAGCAACTCGTCCCGCACGGCACCGCCCACCGCGTAGATCTGCATGATGGTGATCAGCGCCCGGCGCGATTGCGGAACGCCTGATAGCGCCCGCGCGGGTGACTATCACGGAGATACTCGGGAGCGATCGCTTCCAGTGCTGCGGGCTTGTAGCTTGCAGGCGACGGGAATTCACCGCTGCAAATATTATCCACTTGCATGGCAAAGTAATTGTCGCGCGTCATGATTTTTTTGCCCGGCTTGTATTCCATCGCCCATGCCTGCCAATAAGACATCATGTCGCACAACGCAATAATCCGGGGATGCGCGCCTACTGTGTGACCGGCCAATTCCACCAGTTCCTGCAGCGTGTAAACCCTGGGACCGCACAAGTCATAGGTCTGGCCAAAGCTGGCAGTGTCGCCCAGCGCACTGACAAAGGCGCGCGCCACATCTTCCACCCATACCGGCTGAAAACGTGCGTGTGCATTGCCCAGTGGAACAAGAGGAAAAGTCTGGGTCAGGGCGGCAAACAGGGTGAGGAAGCTATCGCCTCGACCAAAAATCACCGAAGGCCTGAAAATCGTGGTGTAAAGTCTGGCACCCCGCACGAACTTGGGGCCATCCAGGTACCAGCGCTCATTATCCGAATGCGGCATACCCGCCTCGCGCACCAGCGCTTCGCCTATCCCTTTGGAGCGCTGATAGGCGCTATTGGAGGTGCCTGTAGCACCCAGTGCGCTCATGTGCAATAGACGCTGGATACCGTGTTCGGTGCAGGCATGCACTATCTTGCGCGGCAGCTCGACATGGACCCGTTGAAAATCACCGCGCCGCGCGGAGGGCTTGTCCGTGCGCCCCGGACGCGTTTCGTGCAGGATGCCGACCAGATTGATGACTGCATCCATGCCAAGAAAATACTGCTTGAGTTGTGCCGGGTCGTGGATATCAGCGTCAATCACCTCCACGGTAGGCAATACGATCAGGTCTTTGGCGCGCTCACGGTTGCGCGTGAGTACGCGCACTTTGCATCCTTGTGCAGCGAGCATGCGCACAATATTGGCCCCGACAAAACCGCTGCCGCCCAACACACAGATATTCTTGAATTTCATGCCGGTTCCTGAAGAGAAAGCTTACAAAGCCGTGGATTTTAACCTAAAATCCGCACCCGCTGGAGCGGGTCAATTGTCACAGGCCGGTGCGTTTTCATCGGTTCCACCGCACAAGGGTGCGATCGCCACTCCGGCAATGCTACCCAGCCGCGCCTTGAGCGACTGTCCCGGCTGACCGAAGCTGCGCGCGTAATAGATAGCATTGGCCATGACTTTCTTGACGTAATCGCGAGTTTCGCTAAAGGGGATGCTCTCCGTATAGATTGCACCCTCCAGCGCCTGCTCGCCGCGCCAGCGTCGCGCTCTGCCCGGTCCCGCATTGTAGCCTGCTGTCGCCAGCACAAGTGAGCCATCCAGGCTTTGCTGTATGGTCTTCAGGTAATACATGCCAAACTGCATGTTGGTATCCAGCCCGTGGATGCTGTCCGCCTGAAAATGGCGGATACCCAGTTTGTTGGCGATCCAGCGCGCCGTCGCCGGCATCACCTGCATCAGGCCAGCAGCCCCCACTCCGGATTTGGCGCGCGACACAAAGCGGCTTTCCTGGCGCATCAGGCCGTATACCCAGGCTTCGTCCAGCCCGTATTCCTTGGCATATTTGTGGGCAATGTCGCGATAGGGCGCCAAAAACCGCAGGTCGAAGTCGTGCAGTTGCTGGGTGCGATCTGCGGTATTAATGGCGCGGTCATACCAGTCGTTCTGCCGCGCCAACTCGGCAGCAGCGAGCAAACGCCGGTCATCAAAGTTGCGTGTCGCCCAAATCCATTCATTATTGGCTTCGGTGCGCAAATCCAGCTTGTACAAGATAAGCGCCCGGGCAATATCCGGTACGCGCCCCATCGCCGCCACTTCATCGCTGCCGACTTTGAAATTAACCGTCTGCGCACCCAGCGCGGCACCCAGATCTTCCTCAGCCAGCAGTCCATAGAAATTGTTTTCACGCGATAGCGGCGCCAGTAACGCATTGGCCTGATATAGCTTGTTGTGCAATTTATAGGCGCGCGCCAACCAGTAGCGCCATGCCGGTTCGGCACGCGCACTATCGCTCATCTGCAGAATGGTCGCTTGCACCACGTCCCAGTTGCCTACACGTAGCGCCTCACGTACTTTCCAGGCCAGCAGTTCATCATTCATGCCGTCAACGCCTGCCCGGTCAAACCAGCCCAACGCCTCCGGGAGATGCTGGCGAGCGCCGTACAGCCCCAATTGTCCCCAGACATAGTGTTGATCAGGCACAGAAAACTCAGCACGGAGTGTTTCCCAGCGTTGCGCTGCATTGCGCGCATCCCTTCGCGCCAGGCGCGTGATCGCATAGATAGCCAGTTCGCGTTCGACACGGCTATCCAGGTCCAGATTGGGCTTGCCCAGCAGCCGTTCTGGCGCGGTGGTCACCATATCCACCAGACGCGCGTCCGATTGCTGCTGCCCGGGCAAATAGGCAAGTATCGACTTCGCCACGCTCGGGTTAGCTGATTCCAACGCCAGGCGGAAGCGCTGCCAGATGTCTTCATGGCTAATCAGATTGTCAGCGATCAATTGTTCGAACAATGGCGTGCATGCCTCAGGCAAGTCTTTACCAGTGAACCATAGCGCGACGCCATCCTTCAGCGCCAGCGTCTCTCCCTGCGCGATGCGGCCGCGTATGGCATAGCATTGGAGAGTGAGATCAGATTTGACCAGCAGGGGGTATTCCGTCAGAAAAGTGCCCCAGTCCTGATTTTTCCCGAGCAGCCGAAGCCAATCGCCACGCAGCTTGTCAGACAGTACGCTGTCGGTATTGCGCGCCATGAAATCGCGTATTTCGTCTGGGCTCGCGTCTTTCAAGCGCGCCGATAATGCCCAGTATTGAACGTAAGGTAGCAGGATAGAGCCTTTGAGGCGCTCCGCGTACCCAGGCAGCAATTGAATTTTGCCGGTACGGAAGGCCTCGCGCGCAGCCAGTAAATCCGTTCCGTCATTCGCATATCCAGGCAGCGGCAGCAACCCCAGGCAAATCACGGCAATGGCCATTAATGCGCGAAAATTTGCATTCAGGCGCAGCAGAGACTGAAAGTTATTCTGCACAGCCTTAACTCAGAAACAAGGTATAAGCCGGATTCTGGCTTTCGTCCCAGTAGCGATAACCCAACTGATCCAGCGATGCCCGGAAGCTCGCCTGCTCATCCGGCGGCACTTGGATACCCACCAGCACACGACCATAATCAGCCCCATGATTGCGGTAATGGAACAGGCTGATGTTCCACTGCTGGCCGATACTATTGAGAAAACGCATCAATGCGCCAGGACGCTCCGGAAATTCGAAACGATATACCCGTTCGTGCTCAACCTGCGGCGCGTGACCGCCAACCAGATGACGCACATGCAGCTTGGCCATCTCGTTATCCGTCAGATCCACGGCGGTAAGGCCGTTCTCCTTGAGCATGGCAACCAGCTGCGTAGCTTCTTCGCGGCTGGTTACCTGCACACCGGCAAATACATGAGCAGCGCTCAGATCCGAGTAACGGTAATTGAATTCGGTAATATTGCGCGGACCCAGCAGCGTGCAGAATGCCTTGAAGCTGCCGGGTGTCTCAGGAATGGTTACCGCCAGCACGGCTTCGCGCTGTTCGCCCAGTTCTGCACGTTCGGAAATATACCGTAGCCGCTCGAAATTCATGTTGGCGCCGCTGGCAACCGCCACCACGGTTTTGCCGGTGACTGCTTCACGCGCACACCACTGTTTAGCACCGGCGATGCTCAATGCACCCGAAGGCTCAAGAATTGAACGAGTATCCTCGAATACATCCTTGATCGCTGCGCAGATGGCGTCATTGTCCACACGAATGATTTCATCCACATACTGGCTGGCCAGGCGAAAAGTTTCTTCCCCCACCTGTTTCACCGCCACACCATCAGCAAATAATCCCACCTGACTCAGCAGTACCCGCTCATGCTGTTCCAGCGAGCGTGCCATGGCATCAGCGTCTTCCGGCTCCACCCCGATAACTTTTATTTCCGGTTTGAGCGACTTGATATACACGGCCATCCCGGCGATCAACCCGCCACCGCCTACCGGCACGAACACTGCATCGATGTGGCCGCCGTGCTGGCGCAATATTTCCATGGCAACGGTACCCTGCCCCGCAATCACATCCGGGTCGTCGTAAGCATGCACATAAGTGGCGCCGCTCGCCTGGGCCAGCACCTGCGCATGCGCATAAGCTTCATCATAAGAATCACCACACAGGACTACCTCTGCTCCCCTCGCTTTGACCGCATTTACCTTGATTTGCGGAGTGGGTAGCGGCATGACGATGGTGGCGTGGCAGCCCAGCTTCTGTGCAGCCAGCGCGACACCTTGTGCATGGTTGCCCGCGGATGCCGTGATCACGCCAGCGGCCAGTGCCTGTTCGGATAAACCGGAAATTTTGTTATAAGCGCCGCGCAACTTGAACGAAAATACAGACTGCAAATCCTCGCGCTTCAACCATACCTGGTTACCCATGCGCGCCGAAAGATTAGGCGCGCGCTCAAGCGGGGACTCAATGGCAACATCGTAGACACGGGAGGTGAGAATGCGAACCAGATAATCATTGAAAACGTGTGCGGTTGACATGATGCGACTTTGGACAAGGACAGCATCCAAGATTAGCAGGCTTTGGGGTGTTTGTGAAAAAAGCGGATTATAGCTATCCTGCGAGTTTTGTTGTAAATGAGGGTTGCATAATGACAATGACGCAGGAACAACTGAAACAGGCTGTTGCACGTGCCGCAATTGATTATGTTCCACAAGGAATTATCGGCGTGGGCACGGGCTCCACCGCCAATTTCTTTATTGATGAACTGGCCACCATTAAAGGCCGTTTTGAAGCCGCTGTAGCCAGTTCCGAAGCCACCGCCCAACGCTTGAGAAGCCATGGCATTCAGGTGCTGGATCTGAATAGCGTGGGGGAACTGGAAATTTATGTGGATGGCGCAGATGAAATTACCCGTCACATGCATATGATCAAGGGCGGCGGCGGAGCACTCACGCGCGAAAAAATCGTTGCTGCGTGCAGCAAGAAATTCATCTGCATGGCAGACGAATCCAAATTAGTAGACGTACTGGGCAAGTTTCCTTTGCCGGTCGAAGTGATTCCCATGGCGCAGAGCCATGTGGCCCGCGAGTTGGCCAAACTGGGTGGTCAACCCAGGCTACGCGCTGGCTTCACCACCGACAACGGCAATGTGATTCTGGATGTTCACAACCTTGTCATTGCGAATCCGGTCGAGCTGGAAACACAAATCAACCAGATCGTGGGGGTGGTCACCAACGGCCTGTTCTCCCAACGTCCTGCCGATGTGCTGCTATTGGGCACCACCGGCGGCGTGAAAATCCTTCGGGCGGCAGATTAATCTTTGTTTTCGGGATCAGCATTTTCTGACTCCGGCTTGCCCGCGTCAGGAATGCGATACCCTTCCGCAGCCCATTGCCCAAGATCGATCAGACGACAACGCTTCGAGCAAAAGGGGCGAAATTTGTTGGACTCAGTCCATTCCACCAAGGCGCCGCAACTCGGACAGGTTACCGTAACTGGTTTTTTCACAGGTTGCAAAAGGTCAGCTCAAACTCGACATCGCTCTCGCACAAACGGGGGCGACCTTTTCCCAGCGACATGAAGCGAATATTGAGCGCATATTTATTGGCGCTGATTTCGGGAGCACAAGGCAGTTCGCGACGCAGATTGATCCGCAACATTTGTGCGCTCTTACCCGCCAGCATTTGCTGAAAAGCGCCTCCAAAGGCAATGTGATGTGTGGGTTTTCCGCTCTCGCGTAACAATTTGAGCACAACACTCAAACCGTCATAGATTGGCAGCATCGGGGTAAGCCATTCGCCGATTTCTTCCTGTCGTCGCATTACAGGCAGATGCAGCCAGTAATGATACGCGGGCAAATCGAACTCGCAGGCTCCTCCGGGGATATTGGTGCGCTGCTTGATCGCCATCAACCATTCGTTATCGCGCAGATGCTGACCCAACTTGCCTGGAATTGCATGAATATCAGCAATACAGCTGGCAATCTCGTCCAGCACCTGATTTAGTCGTTGCTCGGAAATTGCCGGATTGCTGCGTAACAGTTCAAGTCCATGACGCTGACGCTCGAGTTCCTGGAGCAGGTCGGATTTAAGGTCGGCGCGACTGGCGACCTCGAGAATTTCAAATAATGCCAGTAGTGCCGCGTGGTGTTGGCGAGCGTCTTCCTGGATGGCAAAGTAGCGCACCTTGTCGAACATATCCTCCAGCCGCAGCAGGGTACGCACACGCTCGCTCAGGGGATATTCGTAACAAATCACCGCTGCATCCGGAGGAAATCAAAAAAAAGGATGGAAAGACTCACGACCTGCACGCCTCTAATTTAGAAATGAGGGATCAGTACACGCCAACCCGTGTCATTGAAGTATTTAACTGGGCCGATTCTGACTGATAAAGATTGCGTTGGCAAACATTATTCAAGCGAAGGATGAGAACCTTCGTTCAGCTTTTCGCAAGCGCCAAATAGGCCTGATGCAGTGTTTGCACCTGCTCGCGCAAATCATCCAGGCTGCCATTATTGACGATAATGTCGTCCGCCCTTGCCAGACGCGCCTTGCGTGGCAACTGGTTGGCCATGATAGCCCGCACTTGTTCCTCGCTCAGTGATGCACGCTGCATGGTACGCATGATTTGCATGCGCTCTTCGCAATCCACCACCAACACACGCTTGACTACTTCCTCGTAGCTACCCGTTTCCAGCAGCAATGGCGCCACCAGCATTGTATACGGCGCCTCTGATTGTAGCGTGGCCAGCAAGGCACGTGACCGTATCATGGGATGAAGAATAGCTTCAAGACGCGCTTTAGCCGTACTATCAGTGAAAATCAGTGTGCGCATCGCGGCACGATCGAGAGCGCCGTCGGGCGCAATGAATTCATCGCCGAATGCGAGTCTGATCGCTTCCATTGCCATGCCCGCAGGGCCAGTCAACGTATGTGAAATCTCATCGGTATCCACCACACCAGCGCCGAGTTCAGCGAATATGCGACTCACGCTGGTTTTGCCGGACCCGATCCCCCCGGTCAATCCCACACACAAAGCCATGCTCAAAACCCGGCCAGGTAGGCCTGCAAGATGGGCGCGCCCCAAAACAGAGCAACCAGTCCACCGCCCGCCAGATAAGGCCCAAACGGAATCGGCACGGAACGCCCGCGTCGCGCCAGCACAATCAGCACAATGCCAACCAGAGCGCCAATAAAGGAGGACAGCAGGATAACCAAAGGCAGCATCTTCCAACCCAGCCAGGCACCGATGGCGGCAAGCAATTTGAAATCGCCATAACCCATACCCTCTTTACCGGTGATCAGCTTGAACAGCCAATAAATGCTCCACAGCACCATATAGCCCATGATGGCTCCGACGACCGCTTGATCCAGCGGCACAAATACGCCACCGAGGTTGAACAGCAGTCCCAGCCACAACAAAGGCAACGTCATGTCATCCGGCAAAAGTTGAGTATCGAAGTCAATAAAGGTCAGCGCGATCAGCATCCATACCAAAAGCAAAGCACCTGCTGCTGCCCAACCAAAACCGAAATGCCAGGCTGTAAATGCAGAAAGCAGGCCGGTAAGCGCTTCCACCAGCGGGTAACGCAGACTGATATGCGCGCCACAACCAGCGCACTTTCCGCGCAACCAGGCATAGCTCAGCACCGGAATGTTTTCCATAGCCCCTATCAGGTGGCCGCAACTCGTGCAGGCGGAGCGCGGCACCATCAGATTATATGGAGTCGCTGACGGCGCGTCTTCCCCCCTCAGCGCAGCGCACTGGGCACCCCAGTCGCGTTCCATGATTTTTGGCAAGCGATGGATGACCACATTCAGAAAGCTGCCGATCAACAAACCAAAACCGCCACAGAGGATGGCAAACAGCTGCGGGTCTGCGCTCAACAACACAGAAAAGGACAAGGGCATAGCCAACGGCTCCGGAAGTGGTGAAGCCCGCGATTAGCCGACCACGCTGCCCATTTTGAAAATAGGCAAGTACATGGCGATCACCATGCCGCCAATCAGCGTACCCAGCACCACCATGATGATCGGTTCCATCAGGCTGGAGAGGGACTCTACCGCATCATCAACTTCACGCTCGAAGAAATCCGCCACCTTGCTCAGCATTGAATCGAGCGCACCTGATTCTTCACCAATAGATACCATCTGCTGCACCATGTTGGGAAAAATACCGCTGTTCTGCATGGCTACGGTCAGGCTGGTACCGGTACTTACTTCGGCGCGGATTTTTTGCGTCGCTTCATAAAACACATGATTGCCTGCCGCACCTGCAACTGACGTTAATGCATCCACCAGCGGCACACCCGCCGCAAACATGGTGGACAGGGTGCGCGTCCAGCGAGCAATGGCCGCTTTCTCAATCAACGGACCGAATATGGGTAGTTTGAGCATGGTTCGATCCATTACTGCCTGCATTTTTTGGGAACGTTTCCATGTGTAGAAGAAGAACCAGAATCCGCCACCTATCACACTGAATATCAACCACCAGTAGGCCACAAAAAAATCAGATATGCCCATCAAGACCAGCGTAGGGGCCGGCAGATCGGCGCCAAAACTGCTGAACAGCTCTTTAAACGCAGGAACCACAAAGAGCATAATCACGGCCGTGATGATGAACGCCACAACCAGCACTGCCGATGGATAAAACAGGGCCGACTTGATCTTGCCCTTGATGGCTATGATTTTTTCTTTGTAAGTCGCCAACCGGTCCAGCACACTATCCAGAATACCGGCCTGTTCACCCGCATTCACCAGATTGATGTAGAGCTGGTCAAAATACAAAGGGTGTTTGGCGAATGCCTGGCTCATGCTGCTGCCTGTTTCAATGTTGCTTTTAATGTCGATCAGGAGTTTTTGTACGGATGGATTGGCATGACCGCGCGACACAATATCAAATGATTGCAGCAGTGGCACGCCCGATTTCATCATCGTGGCAAGCTGCCGCGTGAACAGCGCCACATCCTTTTCGGTAATTTTTTTGCCCCGCCCGAAGCCGCTCCGTTTTTTAACCTTGGTAACGGAAATACCTTGGCGACGCAGGGTTGCATTTACTACGGCCTCGCCGCCCGCATTCATTTCACCCTTGACCTTTTTGCCCTTTTTGTCCACGCCCTCCCACACGAAGGGAACTTCTTTTTTGAGCGTAACTGTTGTTTTTGCTACTGCCATATCGGACTCCGCGTACCAGCTAGAGATGAATTCGGATTGATATCTGGATATGTCATTAAATTGCACGCGAACAGTTTAAAGCATGAAGCCTTATTCATTCATTAATGGATCAAAGACTCATGTACCATTACTGAATAAGGTTTCGCTTCAAATGAAGACGCGCCAAATATTATGGAATATCCGGGTTTAGTCTTTAACGACAGGTTATAGACTAACTTTATTTATCTATTCATTGGTGACTGCTTCAACTTCTTCCAGTGAAGTCATACCGGCCTTGACTTTGAGCAGCCCGGCCTGACGCAAATCGCGGACTCCCTCACGCCGCGCCTGATCGGCGATATCGATAGCATTACCGTTTTTCATGATGATACGGGTCATCTCGTCAGTAATCGGCATGACCTGATAGATACCTACCCGGCCTTTGTAACCGGTATTTTTGCATAGCTCGCAACCCACCGCATGATACGGCTGCCAGCTACCGTCCAGGTCTTCCTCTTTGAAACCGGCGCGTAGCAACGCTTCCTTGGGAATGGTCGCTGGCTGTTTGCAACTGCAAAGTCGCCGCGCCAGGCGCTGGGCGGTAATCAGGATCACACTGGAAGCGATGTTGAACGGCGCCACACCCATGTTCATCAGTCGAGTGAGCGTGGTGGGCGCATCATTGGTATGCAAAGTCGACAACACCATATGCCCGGTTTGCGCGGCCTTGATGGAAATATCCGCGGTCTCCAGATCGCGAATCTCGCCCACCATGATGACGTCCGGATCCTGGCGCAGGAAGGCACGCAGTGCCACAGAAAAGGTCAGTCCTGCCTTGTCGTTGACGTTAACCTGATTGATCCCAGGCAAATTTATTTCGGCCGGATCCTCAGCCGTGGAGATATTAACCCCAGGCTTGTTGAGTATATTCAGGCATGTATACAACGACACGGTTTTACCGCTACCAGTGGGGCCGGTGACCAGCACCATGCCATAGGGACGCTGTACGGCGTTAAGCAATAATTCTTTTTGATCCGGGTCATAGCCCAGCGCATCAATACCGAGCTGCGCACTGGCCGGGTCAAGAATACGCATCACGATTTTTTCGCCATACAGCGTGGGCAGGGAACTCACCCGAAAATCAATGGCGCGATTCTTGGAGAGCACCAGCTTCATGCGCCCGTCCTGTGGTACGCGCTTTTCGGCAATATCCAGCTTGGAGATCACCTTGATGCGCGAGGAGATTTTTTCCTTGATGGCAATTGGCGGTTGGGCAACTTCATAAAGCTGTCCATCGAGGCGGTAGCGGATACGATAAAATTTCTCGAACGGCTCAAAGTGGATATCAGATACACCGGTATTGATCGCATCCAGCAGGATTTTTTGCAGGTAACGGACGATAGGCGCATCGTCGATATCCATACTGGCCGCATCATCCACTTTGGCCAGCGCTTCATCGTCGGTAAACTCCAGATCGATATCTTCGCTATCGAGATTATCCAGTACGCTGGCGTTTCCCTCGCTGAGCTGTTCGATAAGCTTGCCGAGTTTGTCATCCTCCACCACTACAATATCTACACCGAGATTAGTCTGGAACTTGACCTCATCTATAGCCTGGAGATTGGTAGGATCGGACACCGCAACCGAGAGACGGTTACCTCGTTGATAAAGAGCGAGTACCCTGCGTTTTTGCGCCAGCTTGGGATCCAGCAAGCTTTTCGGTAATAATTCAGGATCAAGCGCCAATAGATCAAAATACGGGAAACCGAATTGTGCTGCCGCAAATTCTGCAATTTGCACTGGTTTGATTTTTTTGACGCTAATTACCTGGGAAACGAAACCTTCTCCCGAACTCGTCGCCTGCTTGGCCAATGCCTCTGCCTCAGACTCAGAGAGCCATTTTTCTTGGACTAGCGCACGCGCCAAACCAGTCAAACCGGAATTTGCTATGGTAGCTGCCATACTTTAAATATCTCGATAAAGGACAAAATAAGTTAATGCAGTTTGCCAAATAGTGCGCTGCCAACCCTGATTTGTAAAGATTATCGACTAGCTATTTACCGTATCCACGTTGCCAGCAATCGGGAAAATGCGCGCCACTTTGACTGCACGTTCCTGTACTTGGACAATTTCAACAACATAACTGCCAATCTTCAACGTCGTACCCGGCTCGGGGATGTCCTCCAGATGCTCCAGAACCAAGCCGTTCAGGGTTTTCGGTCCTTCCAATGGCAGGTGCAGCCCCAGCTTGCGATTGATGCTGCGGACCAGGCTGGCTCCTTCCACCAACCAACTTCCGTCCGGCTGAGTGATAAAGCCGGACAATTGTTCAGGCGCCTGTGTAGTGAACTCGCCGACAATCTCTTCGAGGATGTCTTCCAATGTAACCAATCCCATCAACTCACCGTATTCGTCCACCACCAGCCCGACACGACGCTGGTTTTCCTGAAAATGCCGCAACTGAGTGAATAAAGGCGTGCCGGAAGGAATGAAATATGCCTCTTGACGGCTCTGCATCAACGCCTCCGCGTCGAGTTCTCCACTGCGCATGTGATACGCTGCATCGCGTACATGCAACATACCGGCAATATCGTCCAAATGCCCGTGATACAACGGCAACCGGGTATGATGGCTCGTAGACAGCTGGCGTAATAGGGTATCCGCGTCGGCCTCCATATCGATCGCCTCCATCTGGCTGCGCGGGGTCATCACATCGTCCACGGTGATTTCTTCCAGATCCAGCAGATTAAGCAATATGCCGCGATGGGCAGAAGGTAACAGCTTCCCAGATTCCAGCACCAAAGTTCGCAGTTCTTCAATACCCAGAACGCTGTTCTGGCTTTCCTCTACCGGACGCAATCTCAGTAAACGCAACAAACCCTGTACAAACAGATTGATAAACCACACCACCGGATAGGCAAACTTGAGCAGCGGTGTCAGCACGAAACTGGCGGCAAAGGCGATTTTTTCCGGATAGGTCGCCCCGATCACCTTGGGCGTTACTTCGCTGAATACCAGGATGACGAAGGTCACCGCCAGTGTGGCCATGCCCAGCGCCAGTTCACCCTGACCAAATACGCGTATGGTAATCACCGTAACCAGCGTCGCAGCGGCTGCATTGATCAAATTATTGCCGAGTAAAATCACACCCAGCAGCTTGTCGGTATTGGCCAGCAAGCGGGTTGTACGCTTCGCACCACGGTGTCCGTGTTTGGCCAAGTGGCGTAACCGATAGCGATTGATCGCCATCATACTGGTTTCGGAAGATGAGAAAAATGCTGAGATAAGTAGCAGGACTACCAGGGCTGCCAGGAGCGCACTAATTGGTATGTCGTTCAAGCGGGATATGAATCAGAATAAGGAATTAGATCAAGTTTAGAGATTGGGCGGCGCCTGTCAAGTCAAGGCAAATCAACGGTGCAAGAGGATTTCCAGAACAAACTTGCTACCAATATAAGCCAGCACCAGCATCACAAACCCTGCCAGCGTCCATCTGATGGCTATGCGCCCGCGCCAGCCCCACAGTCGGCGACCACTCAATAACGCAGCAAATACTACCCATGACAGGATGGCAAATATGGTTTTGTGGTTGAACTGCATCGGCTCATGAAAAAGCTCTTCAGAAAACAGCATCCCGCTTGCCAAAGTCAAGGTCAGCAATACAAAACCCACGCCGATAATGCGAAACAGAAGACTCTCCAGCGTTAGCAAGGGCGGCAGATTGGCAACCACCCCCGGCTGGTTGACGTTGTGCAAACGCTTTTCCACCATGGCCATCAATGCGGCATGAAGCGCCGCAATAGTGAACAGACTGTATGCCAACAAGGCAATGATCAGATGTACCCGAAATGCCAGCAATTCTGTATTGCCCAATACATGTGTAGTGGGTAATACAAGCGGGGTAAGGACTGCAACTGCCGCCAGCCCCGACAATGGGGCCAACAAAACCTCAAGACGGTAACGGAAACTGCCCAACCAATAAATCAGTACCGCCAGCCAGATAATGGCAGACAGTGCATTGCCCACTCCCAGATTGAGCCCGGCCGGATTCGACACGGTGTCAATCAACAGCAGAAAATGCAATGCCAGCGCGGGCAGGGGCAGCATTTTCTCCCATACTGCACCGGGCTGTGTGGTGTGCCAGCGGGTACGCCAAAAATGCCAACCAACCAGGGCGTATAACAAGCTGACCAGTGGATAGAACAAGTCAAGGTTCATCTGGGTTAGAATAGAAAAAAACAGCATTAGTCTACACTAACAGCGCCGCTTTTTGACCGCCACCGGAACACACCCCATGCTTGATAATCTGACCTCCCGCCTATCTTCTGTCATTAAAAACCTGCGTGGCCAGGCGCGACTCACCGAAACCAACATCCAGGATGCGCTGCGCGAAGTGCGCATGGCTCTGCTGGAAGCCGACGTCGCGCTACCGGTAGTCAAGGATTTTATCGCCCGAGTCAGGGAAAAAGCTGTGGGGGTGGAAGTACTGCAAAGCCTGACCCCCGGCCAGGCTCTGATTGGTGTGGTGCACGATGAGCTGACCCGCCTCATGGGCGAACATAATGCAGCACTTAACCTGGCCACCACACCACCAGCCGTCATCCTGATGGCGGGACTGCAAGGCTCAGGCAAAACAACCAGCAGCGGTAAATTGGCCAAGCTGCTCAAAGAACAGATGAAAAAGAAAGTTCTGCTGGTGAGTTGCGACGTTTATCGCCCCGCCGCCATCGAACAACTTAAAACCCTGGCCGGCCAGCTTGATGTAGATTACTTTCCTTCCAGCGAAACACAAAAACCGGTCGACATTGCCTTAGCCGCGCACGATTACGCCAAAAAACATTTTCATGATGTGCTCATCGTCGACACCGCCGGACGACTTGGCATCGACCAGGCCATGATGGACGAAATCCGCGCGCTGCATGACGCCGTGAAGCCCATCGAAACCCTGTTCGTGGTGGATGCCATGCAAGGTCAGGACGCCGTCAACACCGCGCGCGCCTTCAACGACACCTTGCCGCTCACCGGTATCATCCTTACCAAGCTGGACGGCGATTCACGCGGCGGCGCAGCGTTGTCGGTGCGCCACATTACCGGCAAGCCGATCAAATTTGTAGGCGTCGGCGAAAAGCTCACCGGGCTGGAAGCCTTCCACCCGGAGCGCATGGCTTCGCGCGTGCTGGGCATGGGCGACGTGCTATCGCTAATCGAGGAAGCCCAGCGTGGCGTCGATCATGCCGAAGCTAAAAAACTCGCCGACAAAGTCAAATCCGGAAAAAATTTCGACCTCGAAGACTTCAAGGCACAAATCACCCAGATGCGCAAAATGGGCGGCCTCTCGGCGATGATGGACAAACTCCCTGGCGCAGCAGCCGCGGCACTTCCGGCTGGCGCCGACGAAAAAGCCATGAACCGCGTCGAGGGCATCATCAATTCCATGACCCCGACCGAGCGCCGCAAGCCTGAATTGCTCAAAGCCTCGCGCAAACGCCGCATCGCAGCCGGTGCAGGGGTGCAGGTACAGGAGATCAATCGCCTGCTCAAGCAGTTCGAACAGGCGCAGAAAATGATGAAAATGATGTCCAAAGGTGGCCTCGCAAAAATGATGCGCGGTATGAAAGGCATGATGCCCGGAATGTAATGCAATTAGACACAACTTGTCAGCGCGGCAATTTTCCTCGTATAATCACGCTCTTTTTAATTTCAATTGGTTAGGCACTCACGATGGTTATTATTCGTCTTGCCCGCGGCGGCGCCAAAAACCGCCCCTTTTATAACGTAGTCGTGGCCGATTCGCGCAATCGCCGCGATGGACGGTTTATCGAACGCGTCGGTTTCTACAATCCGGTTGCCAAAGAAGGCACAGAAGGACTGCGCCTGAGCCTGGATCGCGTGACTCACTGGCAATCTCTGGGCGCCCAAGTGTCCGACGCCGTTGCCAAGCTGGTCAAACGTGAAAGCGCCAAAGTCGCTGGATAATCTGGTGGTAATGGGGCGCATCGCTGCGCCCTACGGCATCAAGGGCTGGGTCAAGATCCAGACCTTCAGCGAGTCGGTAGACACGCTCGCAGATTATCCCGAATGGCAGATTGGCCGTGCCGGCAACTGGCGCGCGGTTCGTATCTTAAACGCGCGCCTGCACACCAACACGCTGGTTGCCGAACTGGAAGGCATTGTTGACCGCGATGCTGCATTGGCGCTAAAAGGCAGCGAAATCGCCGTTCCCCGCGAAACGCTGCCACCCGCGCCGGAAAATGAATACTACTGGTCGGATTTGATTGGCCTGGATGTCATTAACACCAAGGGCGTCGCGTTCGGCAAGGTCAAGGAATTGCTGGAGTCTGGCGCGCACGACGTGCTGGTGGTCAGCGGTGACCGCGAACGATTGATACCGTTTGTTGGCCAGATTGTGAAAAAGGTCGACCTCGCAGCCGAGACGCTGGAAGTGGATTGGGAAGCCGACTACTGATGGCACTGCAGATTGACGTGGTGACGCTATTCCCGCCGATGTTTACAGCGCTTAGCGAGTACGGCATCAGCAGCCGTGCTTTTGCGCGCAGTCAGGCCAGTTTGCATCTGTGGAATCCGCGTGATTTCACCGAAAACAATTACCGCACTGTGGATGACCGCCCTTATGGTGGTGGCCCAGGTATGGTTATGCTGGCAGAACCGCTTGAAGCGGCACTCGATGCCGCCGAAGCGCGCCAGCGTGAAGCCGGCGTGACAACGCCCCAAGTGATGTATTTGTCACCGCAGGGACGCACGCTGAATCATGCATTGGTAATGGAATTGGCAGCACGTCCCGGCCTGATTTTACTGGCCGGACGTTATGAGGGCATAGACCAGCGATTACTGGATAGCCGGGTGCACGAATCGGTTTCCATCGGCGATTATGTGCTGTCGGGCGGTGAACTGGCGGCAATGGTAGTGATCGATAGCGTGGTACGGCAACTTCCCGGCGTGCTGGGAGATGCGGAATCTGCGGTTCAGGATTCGTTTGTCAACGGCCTGCTGGATTGCCCGCACTATACCCGCCCCGAAGTATATCGGGGCACGCCGGTACCGGCAGTATTGATGGGCGGAAATCATGCTCATATCGCGCGCTGGCGCCTGAAACAGGCACTGGGCGCAACGTGGCGGTTACGCCCGGATTTGCTCGAACAACGGGGCATGAGCCCCACCGAAATTTCCTTGCTTGAAGAATTCAAGCAGGAAGCGCAAGCGGCTGGCAACAGTACGCAATAAGAAACCCGTGTGTCAGGCGGCGGCCTGCTCCACCCGGATGAGCCCAAGGCTCAAACTTTTTTGACTAGGAGAAACGCAATGAACCTGATCCAGCAACTGGAACAAGAAGAAATCGCCCGTCTGGGCAAAACCATCCCTGATTTCGCACCCGGCGACACCGTCGTAGTGCAGGTCAAAGTGAAGGAAGGCACGCGCGAGCGTCTGCAGGCTTATGAGGGCATTGTTATTGCCAAACGCAATCGCGGCCTCAACTCCTCTTTCATCGTGCGCAAAATTTCCGCTGGTGAAGGTGTTGAGCGTACTTTCCAGACCTACTCACCACTCGTCGCCGCGATCGAAGTCAAGCGCCGCGGCGATGTACGCCGCGCCAAGCTTTACTACCTGCGTGAGCGCTCAGGAAAATCCGCGCGTATCAAGGAAAAGCTGCCGACCAGCAAGCGCAAGGCGCAAGCCACAGTTTAATTGGCGTTGCGTTGCTGTAAAAAAATGGCAAGTCATTACGACTTGCCATTTTTTGTTTGTGTAAGCGATTTGGCGCTAAAATCCGGCCATGAAGGACAACACAATCCAATCCAGTTATCAGGCCGTACTGCCAACCCCTTTCGGGTGTGTCGGTCTACTGCTGACCAATGACGAACTTCACGGCATCGATTTTTTACCCGCGAATTACCCTGTACAAACGCCTGTTACACCCTTGGGACATCGTGTCGCCGCAGCTTTGAATCGTTATTTTGATGACCCGGAAAGCAGCTTTGACTTGCCGCTTGCAATCTTCGGCACGGCACATCAAACCAAAGTATGGCGTGCATTGACTACAATACCGCCTGGTCACACCACCACTTACGGGCAACTCGCGCGTTTGCTGGGTTCAAGTCCGCGCGCCGTGGGTCAAGCTTGCGGTGCCAATCGGCTCCCCATTATTATCCCCTGTCACCGCGTGGTGGCGGCGAACGGGCCCGGCGGTTTCATGCACGCCACAAATGGCGCATCGCTCACATACAAGGACTGGCTCCTCAATCATGAATCCCGTATCACAGCAGGCGCTTGATGGTTTTTGCGACTTGCTGTGGCTGGAGGATGGGCTTTCTGCCAACACTTTGCAAAGCTATCGGCGCGACCTGACCCAGTTCTCGGCCTGGCTGGAAACAATACGCAGCACATTGTTGCTGGACGTAAACCAGGCGGATATCGAAGCCTATCTGCAATACCGTTTTTCGCGTAAAACCAGCCCGCGCAGTACGGCACGCCTGCTCTCCGCGCTAAAACGTTTTTATCGGCTGGCACTCCGTGATGGTCGCATCGCGCTGGACCCGACGCTGAAGATTGACACTCCCAAGCTGCCGCGTTCGCTGCCCAAGAGCTTGTCGGAAACCGATGTGGACAGGCTTTTAAACACACCCGATACCACAGATCCGCTTGGGCTGCGCGACAAGGCCATGCTGGAAACCCTTTACGCCAGCGGCCTGCGCGTCTCCGAACTGGTGACGCTGAAAGTAGTCAATGTGAGCCTGGACATGGGTGTGCTAAGTGTCATGGGCAAAGGAGGCAAGGAGCGCATGGTACCGCTGGGTGAAGAAGCGCTGCTCTGGCTTTCACGTTATCTGTCGGACGCACGCCAGTTGATATTGGGAACGACGATCAGCGATGCGCTGTTTGTCACCCAGCGCGGTGCTGCCATGACGCGCCAGGCGTTCTGGTATCTGATCAAGCGCCGCGCGCTACAGGCCGGGCTGGCGCGCCTGCCCTCGCCCCACGTTTTGCGTCACGCCTTCGCCACTCATCTGCTTAACCATGGTGCGGACTTGCGCGTGGTACAAATGCTGCTCGGTCATGCGGATATTTCGACCACACAAATTTATACCCACGTCGCACGCGAGCGCCTGAAACAGTTGCATGCCAAACATCATCCACGCGGTTAAATTTAGTGGCCTTGAACAATACCTGCAGGGCACTTTGCGTTCATGCTCGTAAATACCGATAATGACTTCCACTCTGTAAACTCCGAGAACAGAATGTCCTTGCGTAGATGTCAAAGCGCGAAAATTGCATATTTAAGCGGAATCCCTGATGTTCATTTCATTTCTCATCGTACTGGCCTACCTGATCGGCTCGCTATCCTTCGCGGTAATCGTCAGCCGCTTATTCGGCCTGCCTGATCCGCGCAAACACGGCTCCGGCAATCCAGGCGCAACCAACATGCTGCGCACCGGACGCAAATCAGCAGCGGCATTAACCCTCATCGGAGACATGTCCAAAGGCTGGCTGGCAGTGTATCTCGCGCGTTATTTTGGCGCCCAACACGGCGTGGAAATTACTGCAACCTACGGCGCTGCGGTAGCCGTATTTCTCGGACACTTATATCCGATATTTTTTGGTTTCAAGGGTGGCAAGGGCGTGGCTACTGCGCTGGGTATCCTGTTCGCGATTTCGCCTTGGCTGGGTTTGGCGGCGCTGGCGAGTTGGCTTATCGTGTTTGCCCTCACCCGCATCTCGTCACTCGCCGCACTCACTGCGGCCACGCTGGCACCCATACTCGTGTCGTACCTAATCGGTGGTACCCTGCCTGTGGCCGCGTTGTGCATCATCAGTGCGCTGATTTTTTGGCGCCACCGCACCAATATCCACCGCCTGCTGGCAGGCGAGGAAGGACGCGTCGTCAAACCTGTAGACACCTCTTCCGAATAAATCGAGACAGCCATGGCCTGGTTTGAAAAAGAAATCAACTACGCGCGCGAGAGCCTCACCCAAGTCTCGAAAGAGAGTATCGAGTTGGCGGGCGACAAACTGGGCAGCGTGGTCAAGGAAGGCGCCGCCAGCGTCGGTGCGGAATTACGCGACGTGGTCGTGGGCGCCAGCCAGGAAATCGACGCCAAGCTCGACAAGATTTCCGCCGAATTGCACAACCAGCGCCAGTTCACCAAGGACGATGTGCGCGAGCTGGTGGATTATGCTGCTGACCGCCTGGGTACCGTGCTGGATGAACGCATGGCTGTAGCCAAACGCGAAATTTCTATGCTGGTGCAAGACAAAGTGGAATATTTCAAGCTGGAAGTGGACAGCTTTTTCATCCAGCGCCAGCAGGATTTGTCACGCGAGCGGCGCCGACTGTTTTTTAATGTGCTGATTGCGGTCAGCGCGTCCATCCTGGTGGGTTTTGTGTCGTGGCTATACCAGCACTTTGTGGCGGGCAGCATTGATTTGTTTGGCGTGTTCCGCATTGTGTTTGCCTCGCTCACCGGCGGCTATGCAGTGTATCTGGTGGTGCGACTGACATTGCGCTGGCGACGCATGTCGGAGCACCGCAAGGATGTGATGTTCCTCGCCATGCGTTATTGGGGCGTGTTACGCCCGCAAAGCGTGTTCTCCACTTTTTTATTGATCTGCGTGCTGGCACTGCTGTTCGGCCTGGTGTTGTTCCCTGAAGTGCTGGCGCAACTACCGGGCGGCAAGCTGTTGCTCGGCTGGGTGCGCGGCATGGCACCGCACCTCAAGCTATGACACTGCCCGGATGATTATGTAAGTGCCGGGATTTCCTGCAAGTCCCAGCGTGGCCGCACCGTAAACGCTCCTGCAGCACGTCCGCCATGTACCAGACGCATCGCGCCGGCAAAGGCAATCATCGCGCCATTATCGGTACAAAACTCCAGGCGCGGGAAAAACACCGTACCACCCAATTTGCTGGCACCTGCGTTCAATGCTTCGCGCAACTGCCGGTTTGCACCCACGCCACCAGCTACCACCAGCCGCCTGGATCGGGTTTGTTTGAGCGCTGCCAGCGATTTGGCCGTCAGCACATCAGCCATGGCAAGTTGAAACGCAGCAGCAATGTCGGCACGGTCAGCGGGATCGGGATGTTTTTGTGTGAGTGTGAGCACAGCAGTTTTCAGGCCGCTGAAACTGAAATTGAGGTCACCCGAATGCAGCATCGGTCGCGGCAGCTTGAAACGCTGCGGGTCGCCCGTCTGCGCCAGCGCCGATAGCGCCGCTCCGCCCGGATAGCCCAAACCGAGCAGTTGTGCGGTTTTGTCGAATGCCTCGCCCGCGGCGTCATCCAGAGTATCGCCCAGCGTGGTGTAACGCCCCACGCTGTCGACTTGCATCAATTGTGTATGACCGCCCGATACCAGGAGTGCCACAAACGGAAATTGCGGCGGCGTGTCGGCAATCAGTGCGGAGAGCAAATGTCCCTCGAGATGATGCACACCCAGCACCGGAACCCCCAGTGCCACGCCCAACGCATTGGCGATGCCGGCACCCACCAGCAGTGCACCAGCCAGACCGGGCCCTTCGGTATAAGCAATCGCGTCAATATTGGCCAATTCACACCCTGCCTGTGCCAGAACCTGTCGGATCAGCGGTAGCGCACGCCGGATATGATCGCGCGAGGCGAGTTCGGGCACCACACCGCCGTATTCGGCGTGCATGGCAATCTGGGAATGTAATGCGTGAGCAAGCAAGCCTCGTTCGGTATCGTAGAGGGCGATACCGGTTTCGTCGCAAGAAGATTCGATTCCGAGAATAAGCATGGGCAACAGTTTAGCCGCCCGATACGGGCAGGACAATGCATACCTTGAAAAAAACGCTTTTTCAGTTATAATTGAGGTTTTTTCCGCCCCTGGAGACAAGATTTCATGCCGAACATTCGCGTCAAAGAAAACGAGCCTTTTGAAGTTGCCATGCGCCGTTTCAAGCGCACCGTTGAAAAAACCGGTCTGTTGACCGAACTGCGCGCACGCGAGTTCTACGAAAAGCCCACTGCCGAGCGCAAGCGCAAGCTGGCCGCCGCGGTCAAACGTCACTTCAAACGCATCCGTAGCCAAACCCTGCCACCCAAGATGTATTAATCATTACAGCCGGGCGTTCCAGCCCGTTATGGTTATGAGTCTCAAAGCAAGAATCACCGAAGACATGAAAACCGCCATGCGCGCCAAGGATGCGGCACGTCTGGGGGCGGTTCGGTTACTGCTCGCCGCGATCAAACAACGCGAGGTGGATGAGCGTATCGAACTGGATGATACGCAAATCATTGCCGTGATCGACAAGATGCTCAAACAGCGTCGGGATTCAATTACCCAATTTGAAGCTGCCGGTCGCCAAGAACTGGCCGACATTGAAAAATTCGAGATGGGCGTATTGCAAGCCTACATGCCTCAAGCTGCCTCCGCGGGAGAAATTGATAGCCTGATCATCCAGGCCATTACAAGCACCGGCGCTGCCGGCATCAAGGACATGGGCAAAGTGATGGCAATTCTAAAAACACAGCTCGCCGGGCGCGCCGACATGGCGCAAGTTTCTACCCACATCAAAGCCAAACTGGCAGGCTGATTGCCCGCTGCGTAGCGGCGTTATAACGTCACTACCCTCGTGAGAACAGAATGATCCCGCAGGATTTTATCCAGACGCTATTGAGCCGCGTGGATATCGTGGAGGTGATCGATCGCCGTGTACCGCTGAAAAAAGCCGGTGCGAATTATCAGGCGTGCTGTCCGTTTCATAACGAAAAATCCCCTTCGTTTACCGTCTCACCCACTAAACAGTTTTACCATTGCTTTGGGTGTGGGGCACACGGCACTGCCATTGGCTTTTTGATGGAATACGCCGGGCTGGGTTATGTGGAGGCGATCAAGGAACTGGCTGGTCAGTTGGGCTTAAACGTACCCGAGGGTCCTGCCGCCAATCCGGAACGCGCCAAACAAGCTGCCAGCCTGGTCGAAATCATGCAGCGCGCCGCACAGTTTTATCGCCAGCAACTCAAACAAACACCGCTCGCAATTGATTACCTCAAGAAACGTGGCCTGACAGGCGAAATCGCCGCGCGTTTCGGTCTGGGTTACGCCCCCACTGGCTGGCAAAATCTCGAAGTAATGTTCGACCATTATGCCGATCCCGCCCTGGTGGAAGCCGGGCTGGTCATTATTAATGACGCAGGTCAGCGCTATGACCGGTTTCGCGACCGCATCATGTTCCCGATTGTCGGACAACGCGGGGATGTCATCGGCTTTGGCGGCCGCGTGCTCGACGCGGGTGAACCCAAGTACCTGAATTCACCGGAAACCCCACTATTCCAGAAAGGGAACGAGCTATATGGCCTGTTTCAGGCGCGCCGCGCAATCCGGGATGCGGGGCGCGTAATTGTGGTGGAAGGCTATATGGATGTGGTGGCACTGGCGCAGCATGGGGTTGAGTACGCTGTCGCGACGCTGGGAACCGCCACCACCGCGACGCAGGTGCAAAAACTGCTGCGCCATACGGATGAAATTGTATTCTGTTTTGATGGTGACGCCGCCGGGCGGCGTGCCGCCTGGCGCGCAATGGAAAACAGTCTGGCCATACTGAACGATGGCAGCCATATCGGATTTTTGTTCCTCGCACCAGAACATGATCCGGACAGCTATATTCGAGCATTTGGTAAAGATGCCTTTGAAACGCTACTGACCGGCGAGGTCGTGCCTCTCTCCGTCTACCTGTTCAAGGAACTGGCAACACATCATGATTTGGGTAACAGTGAAGGACGGAGTGCCTTTTTGCAGGCCGCACGCCCCCTGTTAAGTCAGGTACGTGCACCCGCACTTGCACTCATGTTGCGCAAACGGTGTGCCGAATTGGCAAGTTTGCAATTGTTCGAACTCGACAATTTGTGGGAAATCAAATCAAAACGCTCCAACCCGGCGCGAGCATCCGCTTACGCGCCACGCCAAGCACCTGCCTCAATTTGGCACAAATTGCTATGCGCGATTCTGTTTATGCCTAGCCTGGCACGGGAACTTGACGTGAGTTTGATTGCCCCAACAGACCCGGATGCCGAAGCGCTACGTGCCGTAGTTGAATTGCTGCGTAACCATCCCAATTTAGGTACTGCAAGCGTGGTAGACCATTTTCGAGATCACGCTTTGGCGCCTATCATGCAACACGCCAGTTCAGAAATACTGAGTTGGACGGATGATCTGGACGTCAGCGCCGATTTTGTGGGTGCCTGTAATCAGGCGCGTATGCAAATCGACAAGCAGCATGGTGCGCGTGTAACTGACAAACCGATTAACGCGCTGACCGAAACCGAAAAAGCAGCGTTGAGACAACTGGTTATTGGCACGCAACCGGTGAAAAAATGAGCGACCGGGCTCGAACAAATGTATAATTATCAGTTTTTCTGAAGCACCAAATTTTACTGGACCAAGACATATGGCAAACGATCACGAAAAAGGTGAGGTGAAAACGGTAGATGTCGATGACCGGCGCACACGCCTGAAGAATCTGATTGTGCTCGGCAAAGAGCGTGGCTACCTGACCTACGCCGAGATCAACGACCATTTGCCTGATGACATGCTGGATGCCGAACAGATCGAAGGCGTCATCAGCATGATCAATGACATGGGCATCCAGGTCTATGATGAAGCACCTGATGCCGAAACCCTGCTGATGTCTGATGCCACACCGGCAGTCACCGATGAAGACGTCGTGGCTGAGGCTGAGGCTGCCCTTTCTACCGTGGATTCGGAATTCGGCCGCACCACAGACCCGGTGCGCATGTATATGCGCGAAATGGGCTCGGTGGAACTGCTCACGCGCGAAGGCGAAATCGAAATTGCCAAACGCATCGAAGACGGCTTGAAACACATGATTCAGGCCATCTCCGCCTGCCCTACCACCATACAGGCAATCATGGCGCTGGTGGACAAGGTGGAGCGTGAGGAAATTCGCATTGACGATTTCGTCGATGGCGTTGTCGTAGAAGAACTCGAAGTGATCGCTAACGTGCCCGAGGCTGACGAGAGCGAAACCGATGAAGAAGAGGAAGTCGACGAAGATGCCGAGGAAGACGATGGTAGCGCACTGGCCGCTGCCAATCTCGCCCAACTCAAGATCGACGCCATGGAGCACTTTGAAGTCATTCGCAAGGTATTCAAGCGGATTCAGGCTTCTTTGAAGAAAAATGGTTTTGGCAACCCGCAGTATCTGCAACTGCAGGAAGAACTCTCCGCAGAATTAATGAATATTCGCTTTTCTGCCAAGCAAGTTGAGGCTTTATGCGACGGCGTGCGCCAACTGGTGGAAGAAGTCCGCAGCCACGAGCGCGACATCATGGAATTTGCCGTGAACAAATCGGGGATGCCTCGCGCGCACTTCATCAAGGTATTTCCCGGCAATGAAAGCAATCTGGACTGGGTTACCAAGGAAATTAACTCGAAAAAAGCTTACGCAGAAGAGTTGACGCGCCATCAACATACGATCGTTGAACGCCAGCAACGCCTGATTGCGTTGCAGGAAAAAGTGGGTATCCCGATCAAGGACCTGAAGGAAATCAATCGTCAGATGTCCACCGGCGAAGCACGTGCACGCCGCGCCAAACGTGAAATGATCGAGGCCAACCTGCGCCTGGTAATTTCCATTGCCAAAAAATATACCAATCGCGGTCTGCAATTCCTCGACCTGATTCAGGAAGGCAACATCGGCCTGATGAAGGCCGTGGACAAATTCGAATACCGGCGCGGCTACAAATTCTCCACCTACGCCACCTGGTGGATCCGTCAGGCTATCACCCGCTCCATTGCGGATCAGGCGCGCACCATTCGTATTCCGGTGCACATGATCGAGACCATCAACAAGATGAATCGCATCTCGCGTCAGATTCTTCAGGAGACCGGCAAGGAACCCGACCCGGAATTGCTGGCCGAGAAAATGGAAATGACCGAGGAAAAGATTCGCAAGATACTCAAAATCTCCAAAGAGCCCATTTCCATGGAAACCCCTATCGGTGACGACGAGGATTCCCATCTGGGCGATTTCATCGAAGACACCGCCACGCTGGCTCCCATAGACGCCGCTGTCTACGACAGCCTGCAGGAAGTGACCAAGGATATTCTTGACGGCCTGACGCAACGCGAAGCAAAAGTATTGCGGATGCGCTTCGGTATCGAGATGAATACCGACCACACCTTGGAAGAAGTCGGCAAACAGTTTGACGTGACCCGTGAGCGCATTCGTCAGATCGAGGCTAAAGCGTTACGCAAATTGCGTCACCCTTCACGCTCTGATCGTCTTAAGAGCTTCATCGACAGCAACGGCAATTCTTGATTCTCCGAGTGCCCTTGGCGCTACGCCACAGAGTGGCGTAGCGCAGCACTGCTGGCAGTGGTATAGTTCGCCTCGTTTTCGGGTCTGTAGCTCAGTTGGTTAGAGCAGGGGACTCATAATCCCTTGGTCCACGGTTCAAGTCCGTGCAGACCCACCATTATTCCAATAAATAGCAATCAAACATGCCCATCGCAAAACTTAAACTCATGAAAGCGACAGTACGCGAATAACATTTATGTGCCTACGGTCTGTTTTTCTCCAGAAAGCATGCAAATTTTCCAAGCAGTACCAAGTTACAGAGAAGCTTACGGGGCAAAGCGGCTAACTATAAAAGGGGGATGGCGTGGCAGCACCCGGAGAGCGAAAATTCCAGATTCTGCAAACTTTGGCTGCCATGCTAGAGACGCCCGGTGGTGAAAAAATCACTACCGCCGCACTAGCTGCCCGGCTGGATGTATCCGAGGCAGCACTGTACCGACACTTTGCCAGCAAGGCACAAATGTTCGAAGGGTTGATTGAATTCATCGAACAGTCGGTGTTTGGGTTAATCAATAAAATCACCAGCAGCCAGCAAAACGGGCTCAGCCAGGCCGAGGCCATCGTTTCCCTGCTACTCGGGTTCGCGCAAAAAAATCCTGGCATGACGCGTGTACTCATTGGCGACGCGCTGATCAACGAAAATGATCGATTGCAGGCGCGCATCAATCAATTGCATGACCGTCTTGAGGCCACTCTGCGTCAATGCCTGCGTATCGCTGTAGGGAATGGGGAGATCCGCACTGATCTGGATACGATGGCAGCGGGCAATTTACTGCTTTGTTATGTCATTGGCCGCTGGCACCAATTCGCAAAAAGCGGATTCAAGCGTCTCCCGTCAGAATCCTTTACCCAGCAATGGCTATTATTAAGCGCCGGCCTGAAATAAACCTAACATCGGATCCCGCCGCATACAACGCAGCCGGTATCTTTTTGCAATCGGATACTACGCCACTGCATATTGAGGGCGTCCAGCAGCAACAGCCTGCCATTGAGCGACTCACCCGCACTGCATATTAATTTGAGCGCCTCCGCAGCCTGAACCGTACCAATTATTCCTACCAACGGTGAAAATACGCCATTTTCTGCGCAGCGCATTTCGTCGCTACTGCCGGTATCCGGATAAAGACAATGATAGCAAGGGCTATTCGTGTGGCGCAGATCAAATACCGTGACCTGACCATCGAATCCTATCGCGGCTCCAGAAACCAAGGGTTTTCGGTATTCCACGCAAGCGCGATTCACGGCATGGCGTGTAGCAAAGTTATCGCTGGCATCTATCACCACGTCAGCTGCAGCGACCTGGGCTGCCAATACAACGCCTGACAGGCGCTGCGTTAACGCTTGTACGGTTATGTCGGGGTTGATCGCGCGCATTGCAGAGGCAGCGGATTCGGCCTTGTTACGGCCGATTGCATCACTATGATGGGCAATCTGGCGCTGTAGATTGCTGAGGTCGACATTATCGTCATCGCATACGGTGATATGCCCTACTCCACTTGCCGCCAGGTACAGCAATACCGGCGAACCCAGCCCGCCTGCGCCAACGACTAATACACGTGCATTAAGGATGCTTTGTTGGCCAGAAACGTCTATTTCGCGCAACAGGATGTGGCGGCTGTAACGCAGCAGTTGGTCATCATTCATGCGTAGTGCCGGGAGTCAGGTTACTTGTAACTGCGCCACTCTTCCGGAGTGTCATCCTGGTCACCGTGAGGGTGGTGCTGAAAAGCCGCTACGAAGGGCTTGGCGAACTTTTGTTGTGGCGGCGGCACGCTCAGATTGTCGCGCTGGTTGCGTTCGCAAAAATAGATCAGTGCACGGCGCAGTTTCTGCAGCAGTGAATTATCGAGATGAAATCCTTGCTCTAGCAGCGCCGACTCCAGTTTTTCCAAGGTGTAGTCGCATATATCGTAATGCACCAGGATACTGCAAGGATGATGGCCCGCTTCAACAGACAGGCTCTGCATGCCATCCAGCAAAGCCAGTGCAGCCTCGACCTGGTGCTGAGGTATGGCGCTGAATACGACTTCGCGGGTTTTATTCTGGTCGCTGGGGTTCATTTCAAGCACTGGAAAACGCCGACTGCCCGGCACGCGTAATCAGAATACGCGCAACCGGGCAGCCCTAGCAAGTCAACCGTTCAGCAGCTGACTATTTTTCCCGCGTCTGGATAATGTTCAAGCCCTTTAACAGGCTTAAAGCCTGATTAAACTGGAAATCGTTTTTGGAAACAATTTCACCGGGCTCCAGTTTTTCCGGTTTAACTGGATTGGCGGGTTTTTCCGGCGCAATGATGATTGCCGGCGGAGCCGCAGGCTTATTCGTGGTGCTCAGGGGGTTATTCAGATGCCGGTCCAGATCAACCTCGCGTATATTCAGATTCGGGTCACTCTCTGCACCGGTAACTTTTCCTTCTTCCACCACGATATCCGGGGTGATACCTTTGTTCTGGATAGAACGGCCAGCAGGCGTGAAGTAACGCGCAGTAGTAAGTTTGATGCCCGTACCATTACCCAACGGCAGGACCGTCTGGACCGAGCCCTTGCCGAAACTCTGCGTGCCCATGATGATGGCGCGTTTGTCATCCTGCAAAGCACCCGACACAATCTCCGAGGCCGAGGCTGAACCGCCATTGACCAACACCACCATAGGGACGGTTTTGGTCCAGGCCGGCAAGCCCTTCAGGTAGTCGGCCTGATTACCACGCAAGTAGTATTCCGGGCTGGCATTGAGTTTCATCTTGGAATCCGGCGTACGCCCATCGGTATATACCACCAGTGAATTCGGCTTGACGAAAGCCGCTGCCACACCGACGGCGCTATTTAGCAATCCACCCGGGTCATTACGCAAATCCAGTACCAGACCTTTCAAAGGCGCACCCTTGTTGTCTTTTTGCAAGGTTTCCAGTGCCTGCGCCAAATCCTCTCCGGTACGCTCCTGGAACTGGGTAATGCGGATATAACCGTAGCCCGGCTCAGCCAGCTTGTATTTTACGCTTTTCACTTTAATGACGGCGCGTATCAGGGTGACGGCAAACGGCTTGGCCACGCCTTTGCGCAGTATGGTCAGCACAATCGGCGTGCCAGGCTTGCCACGCATGCGCTTGACCGCATCATTGATGGTCATGCCCTTCACGGGTACATCGTCCAACTTGATGATCAGATCACCCGGTTTCAAGCCAGCCTTAAAGGCTGGGGTATCATCGATCGGCGAAACGACTTTGACAAAGCCGTCTTCCATACCGACTTCTATGCCCAAACCACCGAATTCGCCCTGGGTCCCAACCTGCAAATCCTTGAATTCATCGGCATTCATATACGCCGAGTGTGGGTCCAGCCCGGACAGCATGCCATTGATGGCGGAATTGATGAGGGTTTTGTCATCCACCGGCTCGACATAATCGCTTTTGATCTTGCCATATACTTCGGCAAAGGTACGCAATTCATCCAGCGGCAACGCTTGCGTGGCTTCACGATCCGCCACGGCGGAATAATTGAGGGTGAGTGCCGCACCCAGCAGGACTCCCGCACTGACCAGACCGATTTTTTGCAATTTGCTGCGCATTGCCAGTTCCCTCATTTACCCGCCATCCAGCTCATCGGGTCAAATGCCCGGCTCTGATAGCGTAATTCAAAATATAACCCCGCATCGGGATCGCCTCCACTATTGCCTACGGCAGCAATGGTTTCACCTGCACTCACCGCGTCGCCCACCTGCTTATACAATGTTTCATTATTACTGTACAGACTCATATAACCGCTGCCGTGGTCAACGATGATCAGATTGCCAAATCCGCGCATCCAATCAGCAAACACCACCCGGCCCGCAGCCACCACATGCACAGGTTGGCCGGTGTTGGCCTTGAAGAACAAACCTTTCCACAACGATCCGCCCCGTTCACGTGGAGTACCAAAACGGTGAACAAGTTCCCCATGAACCGGTAACTCGAGACGCCCTTTCAGGCGGCCGAAAGGAGTTCCAGTTATCGCCGCTTCCGGCAACGGGGTTTCCGGCCTGGATCGAGGCGCCTCCGGCTCGCCTTTTCGCGTCGGCTTATGATACTTTTTGCGTGCTGCCGCTGCTTTTTCCTGTGCCGCTTTCCTTGCGGCTCTTTGTGCGGCTGCTTTGGCGAGCGCCTCGATCACTTGAGTCAAATGCTTTTCATTTCGCTCCAGCGTTGCGATTTCCTTGCGCTGGCTTTGTATCTGCACACCCAGTTTATCAATTACCCGACGCTTTTCCTCTCGCTGGGTTTCAAGCTGCTGACGTTGAGCTAGCCGCTGCTGGCGAATATTGTCTATTTGCGACTGTTTTTGTTGCTGTGCCTGGGCAAGATTATCGAGGCGCGTCAGTCCAGCCTGCAAGTTCGCAATCAGGATTGAGCGCGCCTGTGCAAGATAAGCGTAGTAGCGCAGGTCACGCGTCAGCTGGTTGGGATCCTGACCGTTCATCAGCAGTTTGGCTGGATCGTCCCGACCATTCATATACTGCTGATTGAGCAGCTGCGCCAACTGTTGTTGTTGATGGGTAACAGACAGTTTTGTGGCATCGCTCTCCGCACGAAGCTGTGCCAGACTCTGCGCCACACCCTCTTGTTCCCGATCAAGTTGATAGACTTTTCGATTAGTGTCGCTAATGGCCCGTTCCGATTGCCGCAACGCATCAGCCGCCTGACTACGATTATCCTGCGCATTTTTGTTGTCGCGGCGCAAGGCTTCGAGATGTTGGCGCAGATTGTCCAGCTCTTCCCTGGACGCTGCGACAGCATTACTTAAGCTGCACAGCAAAACCAGCAACAGGAGCAGTCTTGGGGCTTGTTTCACTCGAACTCGATCAGCGATCTTCCGGACATTTCGGATGGCTGGGGCAAGCCCATCAATTTAAGCAGCGTAGGGCTCACATCTTCCAGCGCACCATTTTCCGCCAGATGAACACGACGCTTGCCTACATAAAGCAGCGGCACCAAATTGGTGGTGTGGGCAGTGTGCGCCTGTGCGGTTTGTTCATCCAGCATCATCTCTGCATTACCATGGTCGGCAGTAATAATGATCTCTCCGCCTGCTTGCAACATTGCCGGTATGACGCGTCCGAGGCATTCATCCAGCACTTCAATCGCACGCACTGCTGCAAGCAGGTTTCCCGTATGGCCGACCATATCTGCATTGGCATAATTGCAAATGATGGCGTTGAACTTGCGCGCTTCAATTGCATCCACCAATTTATCGGTGAGCTCGTAGGCACTCATTTCCGGCTTCATGTCGTAGGTGGCAACATCCGGCGAAGGAATCAGGATGCGCTCCTCGCCTTCGTAGACGGTTTCTTCGCCACCATTGAAAAAGAACGTCACATGCGGATATTTTTCCGTCTCGGCAATGCGCAGCTGTTTCAAACCGATTTTTGAAATGTATTCGCCAAATCCATTGCGGATGCGCTCCGGTGGAAATGCCACCGATACGTTGAATTCGTCACTGTAGCCGGTCAACGTACAAAATGCTCCGAGCCTGGGCTGGTGCTCGCGTTCAAATTCATTGAAATCAGGTTCGATAAAAGTGCGCGAAATCTGCCGGGCACGATCCGAACGGAAATTCATGAACACCACGGCATCGCCATCTTCGATGCGCACTGGCTGATCGCCCGGAGGCACGATGGCCGTAGCCTTGATGAATTCGTCGCTCTCGCCTCGTGCGTAGGCTTGCGCCAAGCCTGACAGGGCATCGGGGGCTGTGTATTCGGCACGCCCCTGCGTGATCAAGTCATAGGCAGCCTTGACGCGTTGCCAGCGCCGGTCACGATCCATCGCAAAATAACGCCCGATCATTGAGGCCACGCGCCCAACTTGTAATTGCTCGATTTTGGCCTGCAAGCGTTGCAGATTGACTTCCGCGCTCTTTGGAGGCGTGTCGCGACCATCCAGAAATACATGCAAATAAACTTTTTTCAGGCCTTCGCGTGCGGCCATTTCCAGCATGGCGTGGATATGCAACTCATGGCTATGCACCCCTCCGTCGGAGAGCAACCCCAGAATATGCAAGGCCTTAACGTTGTTTTTGGCAGTGGCTATTGCTGCCAGCAAGGCCGGGTTGGTATAAAACGAGCCGCTGCTGATGGACAGATCGATACGCGTGAATTCCTGATACACCACTCGTCCCGCTCCGATATTGAGGTGACCCACCTCGGAGTTGCCCATTTGCCCGGAAGGCAATCCAACCGCAGATTCAGATGCCTGGATGAGAGTATGGGGATAAGTTTGCCAGAGTTGGTCCCAATTGGGTTTGCTGGCCTGCGCGATGGCATTGTCGGTACGGCAGTGACGGCAGCCAAAGCCGTCCAGGATAATCAGTAGAACGGGTTTTACCTTCATGTTTATATTTGCTTTCGGTGCGCAACCACTATCGCAACCTTTTCTATATATTTGTACTATTTTTTTAATGCCCAATTTTAGTATATTTTAATACTTATTGCATTATAATATTCTCTAAATCGATTGATTTTTAAAGGGTACTTACCAATGAGTACTGTCAATACAGGCACTGCAACCATTTTGAATCTGGAACATATAGATCTGATCGACAAAGACGAGCACATTGAGCAAGCCTCTCGTGCGATGAAGGCCATGTCGCATCCGTTACGCTTAAAGATATTGTGCGTACTTGGTGATCGTGAAGTCAGTGTGCAGGACATTGTGGACAGTGTCGGCACCTCACAGAGTAACATTTCCCAGCACTTGGCCATTCTTCGCGACAAAGGCGTTCTGCGCACCCGCAAAGATGCCAATCGCGTTTTTTACCGTGTCGGTGACACGCGCACATTGCGCCTGATCAGCATGATGCGCGACGTATTTTGCGGTTTCACAAAATAATCATCTCGTTACTGAATAATGATAATAACAACGCCACTTAAGTGGCGTTGAGATCACAATCAAGCTCACCCAGGCCGACACCGGCCAAATTAAGCTGCTGTCCCATATAATTCATCGTGTCATTTGCTTGGCATAAACGATTAGAATATAATTATTTTCTAATATAGAAGCCTGCAGAGTAATGCTTTACTACAACCTGCCTGTAGTAAGGCATACAATTCCTGCGTCAACGCAAGCAGGCTGCGAACCGGGAGCGATTAAAAATGCACTTGTATCAACCATACAATAATGTCAAACGGCTATGCACCGTGTTGTTATCCGCGGCATTCTGGCTTGCGTACATTCCAGGTGCGACAGCCCAAACACTGGATTTTGAGCAATGCGTAGCAACCGCACTACGCCAGAACCCGGATTTGTCCGTCAGCCGCGCCCAGCTCGATCAAGCCTTGGCCGGGCTGCGTCAGGCGCAAGGGAGCCGACTGCCCAAACTCACCGCTTCGATCAACGCCACCCGGACCAACGACGCACTCAACGCATTCGGCCTCAAGCTATCGCAGCGCAACGCCACTTTCAATGATTTCGGCGCCAGCCAGTTCACCGGGCCGAACTCGCTGGGCGTTGCACCTGACAACCTCAATCATCCCGGCAACGTCAACAATTTCAATACCCGTCTGGAAGTCCAGTTGCCGCTCTACACGGGCGGGTTGATCGAGGGCAACATCGAGCAAGCTCAAGCCTATATCAAAGCCGCCCGGCAAGGTGACGTGGCGGCACGCCAGCAAGTTATTTTCAACGTATTGCAAGCCTATCAGGGTGTTCACTCTGCGCGCGCCTTTGTTAAAGTGGCAAAACAGGCTGAGGCAGCGACTGCCTCCCAGGTCAAAAACATTGAAAACCTGGTCAAAGGCGGTGTGGTGGTCAAAAGCGATCTATTGTCAGCCCAGGTACACCTCGAAGACGTGCGCATCCAATTGATGCAGGCCAGGAACGCCGAGGCCGCAGCATTGGATCAGCTGCATATTCTGCTTGGCATACCTTTAGCCGAACCACTCGATGTCGGCGCACCCGTCATGCCGAGCGCCGTAGCGGGGAGCACTGCTGATTTACGTGCCCAGGCACTGGCCGACAACCCGAAGCTGAAGGCCATGCGCAACCAACTGGGCGCCTCGCAAGCCGGGGTCAAAATAGCCAAGGCAGGCCTTTACCCACAGGTGGGCCTGATGGCGCGGCAGGACTGGAATGACAACAAGGTCGGCTTTTCCGCCAGCTCGTATACGCTCGGTGGGCAGCTAAGCTGGACCGTGTTCGACGGTAATGTCACACGCGGTGCAGTCGATCGCGCCTCGGCCAGCCATGCCGAGCAGCAGGCGCGCCTGTTGCAGGCGGAAAATGGAATAGCCTTGCAGGTCGATGATGCATACCGCAAGGCAGAAGAAGCTGAATTCCGCCTGACTGCGCGGCAACATGCTGTAGCCAGTGCCGATGCGGCAACCAATCTGGTCAATAAACGCTATGACAACGGCGTGGCCACCATCACCGAATTACTCGGCGCCCAAACCCAGCAGGACAAAGCCCACGCCGATTTGGTGGCCGCCGAGTATGACCTCGCAGTGCAGCGCGCCAGCCTCAAGCTGGCTATCGGCAAGCTCGAACCAGACCAGTTATAAAACCAGGGAGTTGATCGTGAATCATCGAGCCATGAAAGCCATTAAGCCCGCTACTGTTGCGCTCGCGCTAACGCTTGCTCTGAGCGGATGCGGCGAAAAAGACAAACAACAGCAAACCGCAACGCCGGCGGCTTCGGTCACAGCCCATATTGCCGTCGTGCAAAAAACCCTATTGCCCGTTATTTCCACCGCTCCCGGCAGCGTCATTGCCGAACAACAAGCCCAGATTGCTTCGCGCCTGATGGGCTTTATCCGGGAAATAAACGTGCAGGAAGGGCAAAGCGTCGTCGCAGGCCAGCGTCTGTTCACGGTCGATCCTAGTGATATTCAAGGTCAGGTAAGCCAGGCCAGGGCCGGACTGGCGCAAGCTGAAGCGGCGCTTGCCGACGCCAAAAACGATTACCAGCGTTTTGGCACCTTATACAAGGAGGAGGCCATTCCCAAACAGCAGTGGGACAAAATACGCCTGCAATACCAGGTGGCCCAGCAGCAGGCTGCGGCGGCCCGCGCCGGCCTCGGCACTGCCGCTGCACAAATGCGCTACGCGACGTTGACCGCGCCGTTCGCCGGCATCATTACGCAGAAGCTGGCCAACGTGGGCGACCTTGCCACCCCCGGCAAGCCGGTACTGATGCTGGAAAACCAGTCCAGGTTGCAGGTACAGACCAGCGTCTCGTCCGATGTGTTCGCCCACTTGAAGTTGGGAGACAGCGTCAGCCTGCAGGCAAATGACACCGGTACCGCGATCACCGGCAAGATTGCGCGCCTGGTGCCTGCCGCTGACCCGGCCACGCGCACCTATCTGGTCAAAATTGATTTGCCCCCGGGCACCCAGCTCAAGAGCGGCATGTATGTACTGGTCGCCTTTCCCACCGGCCAGCGCGAAGGCGTGCGCGTCCCGCGGTCGGCTGTGCTCGACCGTGCCGGCATCACCGGCGTGTTCGTGGTGGACGCTCAGGGCATCGCCCATTACCGTATGGTGCGCGTCGGCGATACCAGCGATGGCCAGGTGGAAATCCAGGCCGGCCTGACCCCCGGCGAACGCGTCGTGACCTCAGCCACTGCCCAGCTGCAATCCGGCGACAAAATAGTCAACGCGGGGAGCGGCAATGTCTGATCCGAACCCGGCACCCCTGAACATCGCGGGGAAGATCGCCCGCACTTTCCTGGAATCTAAAATTACCGCCATGCTGATGCTGGCGGTGACGCTGGCTGGCGTCATGGCGCTATTCATTACCGCACGCGAATACAATCCGCAAATCGTGGTGCCGGCCGCCAACATTATTGTCGCCAAGCCGGGCGCATCGGCCACAGAAATCCAGAACCTGGTGGTGAAGCCGCTGGAAGCGATCATGAACGCCCAGTCCGGGGTGAAACATACCTTCGGCTATGCCGTCTCCGACTTCGGCGTCGTCACGGTTCAGTTCGACGTTGGCGAAGACCAGGAAAAGAGCCTGGTAAAGCTCTACAACCAGCTGATGCAGAACCTCGACAGCATCCCGCCGGGCGCCATGCAGCCGATCGTCAAACCCATCAATGTCGATGACGTGCCGATCATGACGCTGACACTGAGCTCCACCCAGATGGACGACTATCAGTTGCGCCAGGTGTCCACCCGCGTACTCGAACAACTGCGCAATGTGCCGGGCGTGTCCTTCACCCAGCTGGTGGGTGGCGCGCACCGGGCAATCAACGTATGGATCTCCCCGGCCAAACTGGCGGCGGCCGGCCTGAGCCTCGACCAGGTCGACAAAATGCTGCAGGGCGCCAATGTCTCCGTGCCGATCGGCACCCTGGTGGACGCCAACCGCAACCAGCCGTTGCGCCTGTCCGGCTTTATCGGCAACGCGCGCGAAGTGGGTGAGATCATCGTCGGTGCGCCCAACGGCAAACCGGTATTTCTGAAGGATGTTGCCACCATCCAGGACGGTGCGGCGGAAACCGATGAACAGACCCGTTTTGCCTACGGCCCCGCCGCTCATGACCCGGCCTATCGCGGCGAAGCACCGGCGGTCACCATCGCCATCGCCAAGAAGGCCGGCACCAATGCAGTCGTCGTCGCCGACGCGGTTCTCAAGAAGCTGGATAACCTGAAACGCCAGGCCATCCCCCAGGGCATTCAAGTCGCCGTCACCCGCGACGACGGCGCCAAGGCCAACGACGCGGTGAATACCCTGATGGAACATCTGGGCATTGCCATCGGCTCGGTGGTGGTGATTCTGGTGCTGTTCCTGGGCTGGCGAGAAGCCGCCATCGTGACCCTCACCGTACCGCTGATCCTGTTTGTGGTGCTGACCGTCGGCCTCATCGCCGGCCAGACCATCAACCGCATCACCCTGTTCGCACTGATACTGTCCCTGGGTCTGCTGGTGGATGCGGCCATTGTGGTAGTGGAAAACATCCACCGGCACATGCACCACGGCGGCGGCAAGAACTTCAAGGAAGCGCTGGTCACCGCCACCAACGAGATCGGCAACCCCACCAATATCGCCACCATCGCGGTCATCCTGGCGTTTATCCCGATGGCTTTCGTCACCGGCATGATGGGGCCGTTCATGCGCCCCATCCCGTTCAACGTGCCGATCGCAATGATTGCCTCGCTGGTGATCGCCTACATGGTGGTGCCCTGGGCTGCCAACCGCTGGCTCGCCGGCAAGGCCGCCAAGTCACTCGCTGAGCGGCCCGCACTGGAGGACATGGCCGCCGAACCCCAAGACCGTCTGCACCGCGCCTACGTGGCGGTGCTTACACCGTTTATCAAACATGCCGGCCGCCGCAACCTGCTGTTCCTGGTGGTGCTGGGCCTGCTGCTGGCAGCGATGCTCCAGCCCGCCTGGCAATTCATCCGCCCCTCCGGTCTGAACGGTCCGTTGTCTGCATTGGGCGTGGAGCTGAAAATGCTGCCCAACGACAACACCAATACCTTCCTGGTACAGGTAGATACACCGGCTGGCACCACGCTGGCCGAAACCGACCGGGTAGCACGTGCGGTAGGCGACGTTCTGGCCAAAACAAAATACGTGACCGACTACCAGACTTTCCTCGGCATGACCGCCCCGGTGGATTTCGCCGCCCTGGTGCGCGGCGATATGCTGAAACGCGGCGACAACATCGCCCAGTTGCGCGTCAACCTCACCAGCAAACATGAGCGCTCCGTGTCGTCACACGAAATCGTCAATAATTTCAATGTGGCACTGGCGCCAGTACGCAAGGCTTTCCCGCAGGCCAAGCTGAAACTCTACGAGACCCCGCCCGGACCGCCGGTGCAGTCGCAGATCCTGGCAGAACTGTATGGCCCGGACTACAACAAGCTGCGCGCCGCGGCGGCAGACGTGGATAAGGATTTCAGCAAGATCTACGGCATCGTCAACGTGGATGATTCGGTGACCACCACCGTGGATGCATTCCATGTGAAAGTGGACCGCGAAAAAGCCGCGCTCTCGGGTGTGGCCGTAGGACAGGTGGGCAAGCTGCTGCATGACTATGTATCGGGGTTTTCCATCGGCACCGTGCACGTGGATGATGCGCGCGAACCGGTGGACATTACCGTGCGCCTGCCGCGCAGCGAACGCCAGACGCCGGAGCAGATACTGTCCATCCGCATCACCAGCATGTCCGGCCAGCAAATACCGCTGTCTGCCATCGCCACCGTGGAGCGCGCCACCCAGGACAAGCCGATCTATGACCGCGATCAGCATCCCGTGGTCATGGTTGGCGGCGAATTGCTGAAATCCAGTCCGGTATATGCCGTATTGGCGCTGGACAAGATGATCGACGGCAAACTCCTGCCGTCAGGGGTGACATTCAAGACCGGCAACCTCGGCTTCGTCGAAGCTCAGCCCAATGACGTGATGAGCTATCACCTGCTATGGGGCGGCGAGATGCGCCTCACCCTCGACGTGTTCCGCGACCTCGGTTCCGCCTTCATCGTGGCGCTGGTATTCATCTATCTGATGCTGGTGGGCTACTACAAGTCGTTCATGATGCCGCTGATCGTGATGGGTGCGATTCCGCTTACCTTGGTGGGCGTATTCCCCGGCCACTGGATCACCCAGCAGGCCTTCACCGCCACCTCGATGATCGGCGTGATCGCGCTGGCCGGCGTGGTGGTGCGTAACTCGCTGCTGCTGATCGACTTCATCATCGATTACCGGGCACGCGGCTATGGCCTCGAAGAGGCAGTGATCGAAGCTGGCGCGGTACGCTTCCGCCCTATCATGCTGACCGCACTCGCCATCATCCTGGGTTCGGCCATCATGGTCACCGATCCGGTATTCGGGGGCTTGGCGGTGTCATTGATTTTCGGTACCTTTGCTTCTACAGTACTGACGCTGATCGTGATTCCGCTAATGTATTATTTATGGGAGCGCCGTCTGCTGGCGCGCCAAAACAGAACCATTTAACCCAACCGAAGGAAAATAGCATGACTGTAGAACGCACTGTACGTATTATCGCCGGCCTGTTCATCATGATCTCCCTGTTGCTGGCACATCTGGCCGGCACCGTCGACATGAGCCATATCAGCTGGCTGTGGCTGACCGCCTTTGTAGGCTTCAACCTGTTCCAGAGCGGCATAACACGGTTTTGCCCGATGGACATCATGCTCAAAAAAGCCGGCGTCAAAACAGGTTGCGGTCTTTAATCCCGGGAGCCTATTTTGGAATTTCTTCAACAAAACATCTGGCTGGTTCTGCTGGCTGCGTTTTCCGGCATCATGCTGATTCTGCCCATCATACGCGGCAAACTGAGTGGCGCACTCAGCGCCGATACCACCCAGGCAGTGCAGCTCATCAATCATCAGGATGCAATGATTCTGGACGTGCGCGAAGCCAACGAGTTCGCCGCCGGGCACATTGCGAATGCGCGCCATATCCCGCTTGGTCAACTGGCTGCCGGTCTCAAACCTCTGGAAAAACACAAAGACAAGACCATCGTGGTGAACTGCCGAAGCGGCTCGCGTTCTGCCATGGCCTGCGGCGTCCTGCGCAAAAATGGTTTTACCCAAGTCTATAACCTTAAAGGCGGCATCATGGCTTGGGAACAAGCCGGTTTGCCGACGGTGAAATAGCATGTCCACAGTCACCATGTATTGCACCGCGGTATGTCCCTACTGCGTCATGGCCGAACGCCTGTTACAGGGCAAGGGGGTCAGCGTGGAAAAAATCCGCGTCGACCTCGACCCTAACCGCCGCGCGGAAATGATGACGCGCACCGGCCGTCGTACCGTACCGCAAATTTATGTGGGCGATACGCACGTTGGCGGTTTCGACGACCTCTCCGCATTGGACCGTGCCGGCAAACTGGACCTTCTGCTGAAAAGCTGAACGCCCGGCTTGAAAAACGCCTGAAATGCCGCACCTACCGGATATATTTTACCCGAGGTGCTTAATATGAATCTGGTCTGCCCGTCCTGTCAGGCGGTTAACCGTATCCCCGCCGAACGCGTCAATCAGGCACCCAAATGCGGCAAGTGCGGCGCACCGCTGCACTCCGGGTTGCCGCTCGATCTGACAACCAGCAACTTCGACCGCTTCATCACCCGCAACGATTTGCCAGTGCTGGTGGATTTCTGGGCAAGCTGGTGCGGTCCCTGCAAAATGATGGCGCCGGTGTTCAAACAAACCGCTACCGAACTGGCCAGTCAGGTGCGCTTTGCCAAGGTCGAGACGGAAGCTGAACAGGCGCTGGCTGCACGCTACAATATCCGCAGCATCCCCACCCTGATTTTGTTCAAAAACGGCACCGAGGCGGCGCGCATGTCGGGTGCTCTGGATGCCAACGGACTCAAGCGCTGGCTGGCACAACAGGTGTAAGTATCGGAGCGTGGCTAGTGTACTGTTTCACACTAAACGGCACTTACAGCGTTCCCCTGATGGGTCAGCTGCAAGACGCGTTTGCGCAGCCATAGCTGTTCTATGGCAAGTAAACGCAACGCCGCAGATGACCCATCAGGGGCGCGCCCGCAGGGAGCCACCAAAAAACGCCCTGCCCGCGTTGCGGCGCTTGACAAGGGAATGGCCATTGCCTGCGCGCCGCGCCTTGTCAGGGCGTTTTTGGGTGGCTCTGTAAGAGCCGTTTAGTGTGAAACAGTACACTAGTAAGCGACGACCTGCGGATCCAGGCTACGCCACAAATACCAGGTCGCCACAGAACGCCACGGTCGCCAGGTTTCGGCCAGGCTGCGCATTTTGATTTTGCTGATCGGTGCGCCATTCTGATAATGCGCGGCCATGGCTTTTTGCAGGCCGATGTCATCGAGCGGCAGTACATCCGGACGTAACAGATAGAACATCAGGAACATTTCCGCCGTCCAGCGGCCTATCCCCCGTACCCGGCACAATTCGACAATCACCGCCTCGTCGTCCATATCCTGCCACAAGCCGGGATGCAGTGAGCCGTCGACAAATTTGGCCGCGAGATCGCGCAGGTATTCAACTTTCCGCAGTGAAAACCCGCAGGTGCGCAAAACCTCAGGCGCAGTATTGGCAATGGCTTCCGGCGTGACCTCAACACAAGCCAGCAAACGCTGCCACACCGCCTCGGAGGCTTTCACCGAAATCTGCTGCCCGGCAATGGAGCGCGCCAGCGTAGAGAACGCGTCACCCCGACTGCGCAGGCTGATTTCCGGATAGCGCGCGATCAGCGACTTCAATATGGCATCGGCTGCGGACAGCTCCAGGGTGGCCTGCTGCCAATACTGGGGATGCATCAGGAGTTCAACCGGGTGAGCAGCGTTTGCAGCTTGTCCGGCTCGTGGCCGCGCATGATTTTGTTTGCCTGCGTGGCGGCCTCCACGCTATTGCTTTTGAGCACCCGCTGTTTGACCGAGAGCAGACTGGCCGGGTGCATGGAATAACTACGCAGCCCCAGTCCCAATAACAGTCGTGTGAGCAACGGGTCGCCTGCCATTTCGCCGCACACCGATACCGGCTTGCCGGCTTTTTCGCCAGCGCGGATGGTCATCGCGATCAGCTGCAATACCGCCGGATGCAATGGGTCGTACAAGTGCGCCACGCTATCGTCGGCACGATCTATCGCCAGTGTGTACTGGATCAGGTCGTTCGTGCCTATCGACAGGAAATCCATGCGCTCGGCAAAACTTTGGGATGCCAGAGCCGCAGCCGGGATTTCTATCATGCCCCCCACCTTCACGTTCGGATCAAATGCGATGCCGTCGACAACCAGGCTGGCCTTGGCCGCCTCGATTGCATACTGGGTCTGACGCAGTTCCGGCAGGCTGGACAGCATGGGGATAAGAATACGCACCTGGCCAAAGTGCGAAGCACGCAGAATGGCGCGCAACTGGGCGCGGAACAATTTCGGTTCAGCCAGACACAGGCGAATCGCGCGCAGCCCGAGTGCTGGATTGAGGCTGTGGGCAGTGAGCCCGGCCAGCGGCTTGTCAGCACCCAGATCAAGGGTGCGGATGGTCACTGGCATGCCGTTCATCGCCTGCGCCACTTCACGATAAGCTTCGAACTGCTCATCCTCGCTGGGCAGATCCGCGCGATTCATGAACAGGAATTCGCTGCGGAACAGACCGATGCCCGTCGCACCGGATTCCTGCACCGCCGCTACATCTTGCGGCAGTTCAATATTGCCGTGCAGCTCCACCACCACGCCATCCAGTGTGGCGGCGCGGTTGCCTTTCAGGCGCTTGAGCTTCTGGTGTTCAATCTTCCATTCGTTCTGGCGCAGCCGGTACTCTTCCAGCACCGTTTCATCCGGGTCGAGAATCACCACGCCGTTGTCACCATCCACGATGATGATTTCATTTTCCCGGATCAGGCTGCGGGCATTGTGCAGCGCCATCACCGAAGGGATATTCAGGCTGCGCGCAAGAATGGCGGTATGGGATGTGGCGCCGCCCACGTCGGTAATGAATGCCGCAAACTGCTGGCGTTTGAAACCGATCATGTCGGCTGGGGACAGATCGTGTGCGACCAGGATGCCGTCATGACGCTCATCTTCGGCCAGCGGCAAATGTCCGGGATGCCCCAGCAGCACCTTGATGACGCGTTCCACCACCTGCACCACGTCGGTCTTGCGCTCGCGCAGATAGAGGTCGTCAATTTCGTCGAACTGCGCCACCAGCTGCTCCATCTGCTGGGTGAGCGCCCACTCCGCGTTACATTGCTGGGCTTCGATAAGCTGCTTCGGTGCTTGCGACAGCATCGAATCATTCAGAATCATCAAATGCATATCGAGGAATGCCGGCAACTCGGCCGGGGCATTGGCGGGAATCTGGTCATGCAATGCGCTCATCTCGGCACGCACCGTCTGCACGGCTTCGTCGAAACGCTCCAGCTCCTCCGCAATGTGCGCCTTTTGCAGCACATAATGCGCAACTTCAATACGGGTATGCGAGGCCAGCCGGGCAGGTCCAATGGCAATCCCGCTGGACACGCCGATGCCGTGCAGCGTGGCGCTCACTCGCCTTCTCCGAACTTGTCGTTGATCAATGCCAGCAGGGCGTCCATGGCCGCAGCTTCATCTTCACCTTCGGTTTCCAGGTTGATGGTGCTGCCTTTGGCTGCCGCCAGCATCATGACGCCCATGATGCTTTTGGCGTTGACCCGGCGGTTATTGCGGGTGAGCCAGATTGCGCTCTGGAACTGTCCGGCGGTCTGCGTGAGTTTGGCTGAGGCACGCGCATGCAGCCCGAGCTTGTTGGTGATTTCAACGTCCTGTTGCAGCATCGCACAACTCCGGTGAAATATGCAGGATGCCTTCGTGGCCACCGGAGAGTGCCTTGATTACCAGCTTGTCGAGCGGTTCATGGCGATAAGTCAGTGCGCGGATCAGCATGGGCAAGTTGACCCCGGCGATGCCTTCCACCCGTCCGGGATAAAGCAGGCGGCAGGCTGTATTGCATGGCGTGGCGCCGTAAATATCCGATAGCATCAATACGCCGTCGCCCTGGTCAAGCTCGTCTATCATCTGCTGGGCTTTCGCCGTCATCGCCATGATGTCCGGGCAATCCATCACGTTCAACGGCGTAAGATAAGGCGGGCGCTCACCCATAACGTGTGTGGCGCATTGAATCAGACTTTCGCCCAGACTGCCGTGGGCGACGATAAGTATGCCAATCATGGTGAATCCACTTCAGTAAACCGAAGCGGGTATTCTACCGCAGGGAAGCATGGCCGGAGAGATTAGCATCGACGTGATTGCGCCGCATGATGCACAGCGCGATCTGAAACATCACTGCTTTGGCGCAGCAAATGAATCGCTGCCACGTCCTGTGCTCTCGACGAGTGTGACTAGCGCCGACACTCGGCAGACTGGCCTGCCTGTTTGAGATAGGCAATCAGGTCAGCACGTTCTGTCCGATCCCGCACGCCGTCGTAGGTCATCGTCGTGCCAGGCACCATTTTTTTCGGATCGGTCAAAAACTGATCGAGCGTGCGGGCATTCCAGACAATCTTCGAGTGCCGCATTGCCGCCGAATAACCGAATCCAAAGACACTAGCCGCCCGACGGCCAAACAGCCCGCAGTGTCTGGGTCCAACACGGTCATACGCCAGTGCATGGCAGGCGAGGCAGCGCTTATAAACCTGCTCGCCTCGGCGCGCATCAGCGGCTGCACTGGCAGGTGCGGCCGCCCCCAAGGCGAGCATAACGGCCAATACGCGTTGCCGCAGCTTCATGACATGAAGGCAGACGGCACGACCGGGCTTTCGCCCAGCGCCTGACGCAGCACTGCCCAGTGCATGGCCTCATCGCCCAGGATGCTGGCGGCGGCCTTGGCCAGTTCGCGGTTGCCAAACAGCGGCACCGCGCCGAGATAAGCGCTGACAGCCCCTTGCTCGAGCTGGGCGGCAAACTTGAGCACATCGGTTTGCGACTTGAGCTGAGCCACCGGGAAATTGTATTTTTCTTTCGCCAACGCCGGTTTGCCGCCGAGCTTTTTAATCGTGCTGGCGAGCACCTCGGCGTGCTGCTTGTGGTGCCCTTGAAATGTCAAAGCCAGTTCCAGCACGGGTTTTTGCAATAAATTGCTCTCGGCGCCCAGCTGATACGCGGCAATGGCTTCCAGTTCGGCGCTGAGCGCCGTATTGAGAATTACCACATCGCCGCTGCGGGCGTGCCCAGACGTGGCGGCAAGCGCATCTTTACCCGCCAGTAAGGCTACGGCAGCCCCCGAAAGTACCAGGCCAGAATGGGCAAGAAATTGGCGGCGCGATGCGACGGGTGCAGGCATAAGAAAGAATGACATGGTGGTCTCCAAAGTCAGTTACTGTTATGGGCGGGTGGTACCTGCCCGGAAATATCTGCCAGCACATGCGCGACTATCCTGTCGCAGCGTGCCCCGGCAAAAGAAAAAGCGTCAGCCATCGACGTATCGATGTCGCGCGACAAACGCTCGCGCAGCAAACCGCGCGCGCGAAAAAACCGGCTCCGCACCGTAGCTTCGGGAATATCCAATGCGGCAGCGACTTCTTCCACGCTCAACTCCTCCACTGCACGCAGCATGAACACAGTGCGAAACACATCGGGCAGGCCGTCGATCCCGGCTTCTATCAATTGCCGCACTTGTGCCCGCATGGCCATGCGCTCGGGTTGCTCATCGGGGTTCTGTTCCATCGACGCCTCCGTATTCGCTGCATCCACATCCAGCGCGCTATCGAGCGGGATAATCTGTGCGCTGTGTCGGCGCAGCCGTCCCAGACTCTCGTTCACCACAATACGTACCAGCCAGGTGGACAGCTTTGCATCCGCATGAAAACTACCCAGTGCACGCCAGGCGCTCATATAGGCGGTTTGCAGGGCATCTTCAGTCTCAACGTCATTTTTCAAAATGCTGCGCGCGGTGCGGAATAGCAGCCGGTTATTACGTCGCATGATGCGTTCGAAAGCGTGCGGATCGCCCTGCAGCGCACGCGTCACCAACTCGACGTCAGTCAAATCGTGCAAAGCCGGAAAGCCGCTCAGCTCAGCGTCCAAAGCTTTCATGGTGCCCCCTGGAAAAATTCACTATTGCCCATTAGATGCAGGCGTATAGCATCCCGTTCCCGCTGGATCGAATTCTGTGGGTGAGGTGGATTCGTCCATCCGAAAATGAATTGAAAACGGTTGCCTGAACGGCAAAGCTGGTGTGCAGAATCTGCGGAGCTAAGATCCCGTTTCGAAATGCAGACGTTGTTTCATGCCGTCGGTGAGTTCGACATGCCCTTGCCCGTCGATAAACATCACATCGGCCACGCCCATGCGTTGCGCTGCGGCACGCCAGCCAGCGCTCCCCGAAATGAAAATGGGCTTGCTGGCGACATCCGACAGAGTACCGGCATGGTCTGACGGCGGAATCAGGACGGTGACCGCGCGTACCCCTTGCGCGGGCCAGCCGGTGCGCGGATCGATGATGTGGCAATAGCGCTTGCCGCCCACTTCGAAGTAGCGCTGATAGTCGCCCGAAGTGCCGATGGCTTCACCATCGCGCAAATCCAGCGTGGCGATGGGACCGGGACCGCGCGGATTCTGGATGCCTACGCGCCACGAACGATCGCCGTGCTGCCCCAGCGCCATGACATTGCCGCCAATATTGATCAGCGCGTTTTTTACCCCCTGGCTGCGCAGGTAGCGGGCAGCCACGTCCAGTGCATAGCCCTTGGCGTAGCCGCCCAGATCCAGCCGCACGGCAGGATTGGTGCTGTGGAATAGGATGCCGTCGATAACGATGTCGCGCATTTGCGGATTGGCGCGCACCAGTTCGGCGATTTTTGCCGGATCAGGCAATTTCGCCTTGAAAGTATCGGACTGAAACCCCCACAAGCGGATCAGGTTGCCGATGGCCGGGTTGAACAAGCCCTGCGATTGCTCCGAATAACGCGTGGCATCGCGAATAATCGGGATCATGCCGGGAGCAATCGCGGCTTGGCTCGGACTCAGCTCGAAGATGCCGTTCATGCGCTCCAGCGTGCCCGGCTCCCAGGCATGCAGGCTGTGGTGCATCTCGTCGAAATCGCGCAATACTTGCGCTGTGACACGGCGCGCCTTGGCTTCCGGTTCGCCGTAAATGCTCACCTCCACGCGGGTACCGAATACGTAGCTTTCCTGGGTGTAAAGGGGCGGTTTGGCACAACCTGCCAAAGCCAGCAGAAATAGCGCCATAACCCCGATCAAGCGCATCGCCGCTCCAGCGCATCGATGAACATCCCGGCCACGTTAAAACCGGTCTGCTGGGTGATTTCCTGAAACCCCGTGGGGCTGGTGACGTTGATTTCGGTGAGATAGTCGCCGATCACGTCCAGCCCGACCAGGAACAGGCCCAGATCGCGCACCGCCGGCGCAATGGTCTGCGCAATTTCGCGGTCGCGTTCGGACAGGGGCTGAGCGACACCGCGCCCGCCCGCAGCCAGGTTGCCGCGCGTTTCTCCTTCGGCGGGAATCCGCGCCAGCGCGAACGGCACCACCTCGCCGTCGATCAGCAGGATGCGCTTGTCGCCCTGGGTAATTTCCGGGATATAGCGTTGCGCCATCACCGTGCGGGTTTCCAGTTGGGTCAGTGTTTCCACGATGACATTGAGATTCGCGTCACCGCCGCGCACCCGGAAAATCCCTGCTCCGCCCATGCCATCCAGCGGCTTGAGAATCACGTCGCCATGCTCTGTAAGGAATTCCTTGATATGAGCGGCACGCCGCGTTACCAGCGTGGGTACGGTAAATTGCGGAAAGCGCGCAATGGCGAGCTTCTCATTGAAATCGCGCAGGGAATCGGGGCGGTTGAATACCCGCGCTCCGTGGCTTTGCGCCAGCTCCAGCAGGTGCGTGGTGTACAGGTATTCAGTATCGAACGGCGGGTCCTTGCGCATCACCACCGCATCGAAGTTGCTCAATGGCGTCGCCTCGGCGGCTCCCAACTCAAACCAGTTGGCGTTGTCGGCGGTAACGCGCAACGGCTTGGCGTAGCCGATGACCTGATTGTCGCGCAGGATAATATCCGCCTGGCGCAGCGCAAACAGCGCGTGGCCGCGCGCCGCTGCTTCGCGCAGCATGGCGACCGAACTGTCCTTGTAGGCTTTGAGCGCGGCTAGCGGGTCGAGGATAAAGACAAAGTTCATTGATTGTTCGGATCGGTCTGTTCCAGCTCGATGGAAGCCGCCAGCATCGCCAGCCGCGCCACCACGCCGTAAGTATAGAAGCGGTTTGGGGTGGAATCGGGATTGGCCAACCGGTTCGGTGTGCAACACGGGGTTGCAAATGCCAGCGGCACGAAGTGCATCCCCGGCGAATTGAGGTTTTCATCCGGCCCGCGTCCGGTATGCACGCGATAAAATCCGCCGACGACGAAATGGTCGATCATATATACCACTGGCTCTGCTACCGCGTCATTGATGCTCTCGAAGGTATGAACGCCTTCCTGAATGATGACTTCGGAGATTTGCTGGCCTTCCTTGCCCACCGCCATCTTGTTGCGCTGCTTGCGGTTCAGTTCGCGCACTTCGGACGGATCTTTCACCGTCATGATGCCCATGCCGTAAGTACCCGCATCGGCCTTGGCAATCACAAAAGGCTCGGCGTCAATCTTGTATTCGGCATATTTGTTGCGGATTTGTTCGAGCACGATGGCGACATTTTTCTCCAGACATTCTTCGCCCTGACGCTCCTGAAAATTGACGCGTCCGCAGGTGGAAAAATACGGATTGATGAACCATGGATCGAGCCCGATCAGCGCGGCGAACTCCGTCGCCACCTGATTGTAGGTGGCAAAATGGCGCGACTTGCGGCGCACATGCCAGCCGGCGTGCAGCGGCGGCAGCAGCGATTGCTCGATATTTTTCAGCAGCGCCGGGATACCGCCGGACAGATCGTTGTTAAGCAGAACCGCACACGGGTCGAAACCCGCCACGCCGATGCGGTTGCCGTGACGCACGACAGGTTCGAGCAGCAGCGAGGTGCCATCGGGCAGATCCACCTTGAGCGGTTCGGTCAACTCCGGTATCAAGCTGCCCAGGCGCACTTCCAGCCCGGTTTGCTGCAGGATATTGGCCAGCTGCGCCACGTTTTGCAGATAGAACAGATTGCGCGTGTGGTTCTCCGGGATCAGCAGCAGGCGCTGCGCGTCCGGACAGATTTTTTCCACCGCGCTCATTGCCGCCTGCACTGCCAGCGGGATGAAATCGGGGTTGAGATTATTAAACCCGCCGGGGAACAGGTTGGTATCTACGGGTGCCAGCTTGAAACCGCTGTTGCGTAGATCCACCGAGGTGTAAAACGGTGCGGCGTGTTCCTGCCACTGGTTGCGAAACCAGCGTTCAATCTGCGGTGTTGCGCCCAGAATCAGGCGCTCCATGTCCAGCAGCGGCCCGGTGAGGGCAGTCGTTAAATGCGGTACCATGCGCAAGCCTCGTGTAATCGTTATGAGTGGATTATATCCCGTAGACCCAGACTTTCCTGCCCATGTTCAACATCGTTCTCTACCAGCCAGAAATCCCGCCCAATACCGGCAACGTCATCCGCCTGGCCGCCAATACCGGCTGCACCCTGCATCTGGTCAAACCGCTCGGCTTTACGCTGGAAGACAAACAATTGCGCCGCGCCGGGCTGGATTACCACGAGTATGCCAGCATTGTGGTGCATGAAGACTGGGCAGCGTGCCGCGCCCGGTTGACTGGACAACGCCTGTTTGCGCTCACTACCAAAGCGTCGGTCAGTATCGGCACCTGCCAGTTCGCGCCGGGCGACGTGTTTGTATTCGGCCCGGAAACACGCGGGTTGCCGGCAGACGTGCTGGATGAATTCCCTGGCGCGCAACGCATCCGCCTGCCGATGGTGGCAGGGAGCCGCAGCCTGAATTTGTCGAACTCAGTCGCGGTGACGGTGTTTGAGGCTTGGCGGCAGAATGGATTTGGCGGGGGGAGTTAATGAAAAACAAGGGTCGTCTTCACCTCGTCAATGCTTGTCAAAATTTCAAATAAATACATTTGAGTTTGTTTTGGCGACGCCGGATTGTTCTTACGAAATCCCCTATCTGTCCGGATAGGCTAATTTAAATTAGCCCACGTTTCATGTGAGTATTGACATATTATTTTCTGTCCTTGAGACATCGACTTTAAGTTAAAACGCACAGCATGCTTACTGTTTACCATCTAGCCTTGGAAGATCAGGGGATTGATCTCGAATACGATCAATTCAGGGCAGCGCTGCCGTCAACCATTGACCTAAAATTGCAGCCAGATGGCTACTACGCAACCGTTGAAACTACAGGACCAGATGACTCCGATGCGCAGCAACTGATTGATCGCGAGCTCGACAGGATATTCTTTCTGACCAACGTGCGACTATGCGCAGTGGCGTGTCCGACCATAGGCACCGTTGAACTAAAGCTTGTGGTTCGGGTACTCGGCGGCATTCCTCGCGGAACCTGCCCACAGCAATGGACTGATCATCTCGCCCTCCAACTCAGGCTTTGGGCGATGGCTGTGGATTCGACTGATCCTTATGTCAGGATCCTTCTCTTCTTCCAGATCATCGAATTATCGTATCCTACCGACACTAGCGATAAGACTGCCTATCCAAAATACAACGGCGCCTTTCTACATCCAAGGACGGAAGCCAAGTTGTTACGACATCTTGTTGCTCACGCAGGTAATGCGACGACCCACCAGACCCGCAAGTATTTGGAGTTTCTTGGCCTCCCACCCTGCCTCTCCAACCTGGTACATCCCGATTGGCGGCGAGTGATATCCAAGAAAGTCGCGCATGTTGAAGCACAAGCTCACTCGGTACTGAAAAGTGCGCTCCAGCCCTTTTCTATGGACCTCTCCCAAATCAAAGAAACTGATTAATCGGTAGCTTTTGCTATTAACAAGTAGGCACATCTTGTATACAACATCATCATGACGCCCAATGATCAGGCCCGGCACATTATTCAGCTAAACACCCTCATCGGGATAACCCTGCCGCCACTTAGTCCGCCGAGGCTTTGACACCCGAGCCGTACAGGTAATGCGAGAACTGTGCGTGATCGCTGCTGACGGCGCGGAACAGGTGGTCCATGCTGAGTACCGCCTGCTCGACGATATTGATCGCGATATAGGGATGTTCGACTTTCATGCGTTTGTACATGGCGCGCGGCAACTTCAGCACCTGCGTATCCGCGGCCTTGGCAACCAGTCTGACCGAACGTGCGCGCTTGTCGAAAAACGACATCATGCCGAGCATTTCACCCGCACCTGAGCGCACCACTTCATATTCGATGCTGCCATCAGGAATCACCAGGGCAACTTCACCCTTGACCACAAAATACAATTCGTCGCCGACGTCGCCCACATCCGAAATCACCGCATCCGTGCTGAAGTGCAGCACGGTCAGGTAATTGAGCAGGGTATTCACCTCGGCCACGGTAAGTGATTCGCACAAGTATTGCTGGGTCAGAAAGTGAGTCAGCTGGGCGTGTTCGGCATCATTCTTGGAAATGGTGTTTTCGGCCATGGATATCTCCGTTGGTTATTGTTCAATATTTAGCTGGATTATAAACCGTCATCGTCCAAACCGGCCTGCTGCATCAATCGCATGCCGCCAATCATGCCTTCCACGCGTTCGCGAATACGGCCTGCCAATGTTGTCCAGGCAGGCTTGTCGCTCACATCCGGGAGCGGCTCGAACGGATAATGGCGATGTTGAAGGCCGGGGCGCAACGGCGGACATGCTGCATTGGCTACCGCATCCAGCGTAACCAGCAGGTCCGCCCATTCCACAGCAGCCTCTACGAGAACCGGCACATCGCCCGTCACGCCAGGCAATACGGCGGCGCGCGCTTCCATCCACTCCGCTCCCAGACGATTGGCATAGTGTGCGGCCAGGTTGGGCGGAACCGGGTGCAGACCACCGAGAAACAGTATGCGGGCTTTACGTTTATAGGCCATGTTTCATTACGCTGAAAGGTTCAGCCAGACCATCCATTGATACATGCTATCCAGTTTAACGCATCAGCGCATGACGCCACAGCCTGCGCAATGGGAATAAATAATGCGCTGGCCTGGTATTGCATTTACCGATCGCATGATCGGAACAAGCCTGGAAGCGGCTACCAAATCGGCGCGATAGTCCGGCAACCATAGGGCAAATTTTCCCGGCGCGATACATGCTTCGCGCAACCTTAATATCAATCAGGAGAGCAACATGATGGAGAGAACACATACCGTATCAATGATCGCAGCGCTTATGGTTTGCCTCGGAGGGGGCGTCAGCCCGGCCTGGGCCGAAACTTCGATGCTGCAGTCCTACAAGTTCGAGACACCGGAATTCCTGCATCCCCATCCTTTTGCCAAGGCCCATGTGGTGCTACAGGTAAGTGAAGACAACCCGCAGCTGTGGGGGCTTACACTCAATAACATCACGAATCTGATGGCCTATTTCGGTCCGGACAATGTGCAGATCGTGATGGTAGCCTATGGCCCGGGGCTGAAAATGTTGTTCGCCGACAGCCCGGTAGCCGAGCGCATCAAGGCGCTGGATGCGCAAGGTGCGGAATTCGATGCCTGCAATGTGACCATCACAGGGATGACGAAAACACTCGGACATCGGCCCAAGCTGGTCGACGCATCGGCTATTGTACCGGGCGGGATTGTCCGCATTATGCAGCTGCAACAGCATGGCTTCGATTACATCAAACCCTGATATTTTCGCTGATAAAGAAGAAATGCGGGAAGATCGCCCTCCCGCATTCGAACGGCACACCCCCTCTTTTTATGTCGTGGATTATTCGGTCACGACGATGGTTCCCGTCATGTTCTCGTGCCCGCTGCCGCAAAAAACATCGCACACAAACGGGAAAGTCCCGACCTTGTCCGACACCAGCCGCAAACGCGAAACCTTGCCCGGAATGATGTCGGCCCGCACGCCTAGATCAGGCACCTTGAAGCCCATGAACACATCGAGCGTAGTGAACTCAAGTATCACCGGCACGCCTTTTTTCAGCTTGATTTCATTCGGCGTGTAATCAAATTTTTTTGCGACGATTTTGATGACCGGATCTTCCGTTTGCACGCTCGCATAATCGCCGGCGCTAACCAGGCCCGTCCCCAGAACAGCGGCCAAAACGATGAGCTTGATTCCACGTGACTTGAGTTTCATGGTTTTATCCTTTCACCACAGGCAGTTCTGTAATACGGTATTGGGCTGTCTGCACATCCGCCTCGATATCGCGATAGCCCAGCCCTTTATATGGCTGTGCCGCATCCCACGGCAGCGGTGTGCGTTTAGGTTGCGAACCGGGTGCCGGCAGAGGAAAGATCAACGACTTTGCCGAATGGTGCGCGATATGCCCGGTCATGTGATGGTTTTCCTGGTGGATGTGCCCGTAAAAAACCGTAACGTTCGGGTGCGGCATCAGCAGCGCGATTGCCTTGTCGCCATCACGGGTGGCCCAGTCCCATTGCGGGTATAGATCGAACAGCGGGCGATGGGTGAAGACCACGATCCTTGCGTCTTTGGGCTGGGCATTCAAATCTGTGGCGAGCCACTGCAACTGCGCCTCGCCGATACTTGCAGTGGGGTCGGAAACATTGTCCAGCACGATGAAATGCACGCCCTTGTGGTCGAAGGTGTAATGGGTCTTGCCGAAAAATTCCTGATAAGCCTCGCCATGATCCAGCGAGGCATCGTGTTCGCCCGGCATGAAGTGCACTTTTTTCACCTTGAGTTCGCTCACTATTTCGCGAAACTCTGCCAGCCGCTTTCTGCGCTCCTGCGGGTCGTCGGTGGTGTGGGTCAAGTCGCCGGTGAATACGATGAAATCCGGTTGCTGCGCCAGGCCATTGACTGCGGCGACAGCTTTCTTCAAGGTACCTTCTGCGTCCGGGTTGACTTTCGGGCCCTTGAAACCCCAATGCGTGTCCGAAAGCTGGACGAAATAAAATTCCTTCGCATCACTGCGTTTTGCCATGCTGGAACAACCTGCCAGACCGGAAACGAATACCACGCCAGCCAGCCCGCTCAATTTCAAGAATTCGCGCCTATCCAGTATCTTTTCCATTATTTCCTCCAATGTTGTTATCGAGATCGAACGCCTGCAACGTGCAATACCGTTCACTCCGATTACTTATTCCCGCGCGACAAAAATACTTCGTGCGCGGCTATACATACGTGGCACCCAAATGGATTTAACAGGGGTGCTGGAATACAATGGCGCGCTGATCGGTATAACCACACGATGGGATGACGGTGACTGAAGCGATGAAAGCCAAGCGGTTCGGAGAGATGGCGTTGCCGCATCTGAACGCTGCTTACAACCTGGCGCGCTGGCTCACCCACAGCGATCAGGATGCGCAAGACATTGTGCAGGAGGCCTATCTGCGTGCCTTCAAATTTTTCGATGGCTTTCACGGCAACGATGCACGGGCATGGCTGCTCGCCATTGTCAGAAACACCACCTACACGTGGTTGCAGCAGAATCGCAACCATGTGCATAGCGTATTTTTCGATGAGGACTTCCACGATCTCAACGAAGCAGATTCCGCCACGTTATGCGATCAGCCGGACAACAATCCCGCGGCGATCCTGGCGCGCAACGACGACAAACGCCTGCTGGATCGGGCGCTGGAGCAACTGCCGGTTGAATTTCGCGAAGTATTGGTATTGAGAGAACTGGAGGACTTGTCCTACAAGGAAATTTCCCATATCGCCGGCATTCCCATCGGCACGGTGATGTCCCGCCTGGCACGCGGCCGCAGGCTGCTGCAAGCCTGCCTTGAGCGGATGAATTAAGGAGTCACGCGATGGATTGCAAACGAACTCTGGAGCTACTCCCCGCCCATCTGGATCAGGAGCTGGGCTTGCCTGAATCCCGCGAAATGGATCAGCATCTGCAAACCTGCGCTGCCTGCCACAATGCCTTTGCTAGCCAGTCGGCACTGCGTGACGCAGTCAAGCAACGCGCTACCTATTTTCAGGCACCCATTGATCTGGAAAGCCGCATCAGGGCGGCGCTGCCTTTGGAACCTGAAATTGCCGCCGCCACGGCAAAGCGGCGGCCATGGCAGTGGGGATCATGGAACTGGTTGAATGCAGGCACCATGCTGGCTTCGCTGGTCGTGCTGGTATGGAGCGCCGGCCTCTATCTCGCAACGCCATCGCCCAATGAACTCCTCGCCGAAGAGGTGGTTTCCAGCCACGTACGTTCGCTGATGGTCAACCATCTTGCCGATGTCGCCTCCTCTGATCAGCACACGGTCAAGCCGTGGTTCGACGGCAAGCTGGATTTCTCCCCCCCTGTTGCCGATTTGACCGCGCAGGGCTTCCCGCTGGTTGGCGGCAGGCTCGATTATCTTGATCACCGTTCGGTGGCGGCGCTGGTATACCGCCATCGCCTGCACCTGATCAATGTTTACATCTGGCCCGCCGCCAACGAACGGCAGACCGCACTCCACAACCTGTCGATCCAGGGCTATCATCTGCTGCACTGGAGCGAAGCGGGAATGGTCTACTGGATGATTTCCGACCTGAATCCGCATGATCTGATGACACTCACCCGTATCCTCCAGGCTCAGGCTCAGCGCACGCCAAGTTAGGCTGCATCGGTAGATCCTGCTGCGTATTCAGTCCAATCCGTTAACCAAAATTTGCACTTCGAATTTGAGCCATCGCTGGCTAGAACAGGAGAAAAACATGGCAAGATTTTATCCCGCGCTGACCGGGCAGCATGAGCATTTCATCGCCAGCCAAAAAATATTTTTTACCGCCAGCGCACCGCAGCAGGGGCGCATCAACCTTTCACCCAAAGGCCTGGACAGCCTGCGCATACTGGGTCCAAACCGGGTGGCCTATCTTGATCTCACCGGCAGCGGTAATGAGACCGCCGCGCACCTGCTCGAAAACGGGCGCATGACACTGATGTTTTGCAGCTTCGACGCCGACCCGTTGATCCTGCGGCTGTATGGGCAAGGCCGCGCCGTGAAGCCGCGCGATGCCGATTGGGCAGCCTTGCGGGGGCATTTCCCTGCACTGCCGGGAGAACGTCAAATCATTGATCTGAATATCGACTCGGTACAGACTTCGTGCGGCTACGCGGTACCGCAATATGTTTACACGGGCGAGCGTGACACGCTGGCGCGCTGGGCGGAAAAAAAGGGGCCTGCCGGGCTCCTCGACTACTGGCGCGAAAAAAACCGCATGAGCATAGACGGACTGCCCAGCGGGCTGCTGGAGGGCTGATCCGGCGTGCTAACATAGTGGCAATTCAAACCTGATTTCTGCCTTGAATCCATTATTATTTCCCCTGCTGCGCGTCTTGTCCGACGGTGAATTTCACTCCGGAGAAGTGCTCGCACAGCGTTTCAATGTATCGCGTGCCAGCATCTGGAATGCGCTCCAGGCTGCGCAGGACCAGGGCATGCTGCTAAACAAGGTGCGCGGACGCGGCTATCGTCTCCCCGCAGCACCCGACTGGCTCGACGCCGACGCAGTCGGGCAGGCGCTGGGTACCCGTGCAGACCAGTTTCATGTCCGTGTGACCGAGCACCTCGATTCGACCAATACCGAGCTGATGCGAGCTGCGGTAGACGGCGCACCCCATCGGAGTTGCCTGGCAACGGAGATTCAACTTGCCGGACGCGGGCGGCGCGGGCGCGTCTGGCAAAGTGTGCTGGGTGGCAGTCTTGCCTGCTCGGTACTGTGGCGCTTTGATACGGGCATCGCTGCGCTTTCCGGCTTGAGCCTCGCCGTGGGCGTGGCGCTGCTGCGGGCATTACGTCAATTCGGCGCAGATGAGGTACAGCTCAAATGGCCGAACGACCTGCTCTGGCAATACCGCAAACTGGGGGGGATTCTGATTGAGGTGCAGGGCGATGTGATGGGGCCCTCATTTGCCGTGATCGGCATGGGCATTAATTTGCAGTTGCCGGTGTCGGTACGTGCCGAAATCGATCAGTCAGTGACCGATCTGAACGAAGTATGCGGCATCCGCGTCGAGCGCAACCGGTTATTGGCCGCGCTATTGATTCATCTGGATGATGTCATGCAGGATTTTGAGCAGTCCGGCCTCTCTCGATTACGCGCAGAATGGCTTGCAGCACACGCTTATCAGGACAAGCCGGTACGCGTGCTGCTTGCCAATGGCAATGACCAGCTGGGCATGGCGATCGGCGTATCCGCTGACGGGGCATTGCTGTTGCAAAGTGCAGACGGAAAGCAGCTGGCGCTCAATGGCGGCGAAGTTCACCTGACCCGCCGCCTCTCATGATTCTGGCGATCGACGCGGGAAACACCCGCATTAAATGGGGATTGCACGACGGGCAGGCATGGCTGGCACACGGCCGATGCATGCACCGTGAAATACACGAATTCGAGTGCGCGCTGGACCAGCTCCCCACCCCGCAGAAAATCGTGTTCAGCAATGTAGGCGGCGCGCAACTGCAAGCTGCGCTCGAACATAGTCTGGCGCGCTACGCGGTCAGTGTGCAACAAGTGACTGCCCGTGCCAGCCAGTGCGGGGTACGCAACGTTTACACCACGCCCGGGCAACTGGGCGCAGACCGCTGGGCTGCACTGATCGGTGCGCACCACCTCGGCGCCGCTAACGCGCTGGTGGTCAATTGCGGCACGGCGATCACCGTGGATGCGCTGCATCAGGGCGATTTCCTGGGCGGTGTCATTCTGCCCGGCTACCGCATGATGGGCAGCATGCTGCAGCAAGGGACCGCTGGGCTGGCTAACGATCCGGGCCAATTCAGCGCCTGGCCGGACAACACTGCGGATGCGCTGGAGAGCGGCCGCATCCTGGCGATTGGCGGAGCGGTCGCGTTGTTGCGCGAGCAACTGGCCCGCCTGACCGGTGATTTACCGGAATTGATTGTAAGCGGCGGGGATGGCGCGCGGATTGCCCCATATCTTCCGCGGCCCTTGCAGTTAGTGGAGAATCTGGTACTGGAAGGATTGCGCGCGATCGCGCACGAGGAGTGTTTGTGAGACTGCTGTTTTTATTATTGTTGCTTGCCAATCTGGCCGTATTCGCCCTGCTGCAATGGGGTGGTGACATGAGCTCAACGCATCGCGCGCATACTTCACTACACCCCGAGCGTATCGCGCTGGTTGGGGAGCCGCATGCCACGCCATCCCCGAAAATTCCGCCCGCCAATGCACCCGTGCCTGCGCCTCAGCCCGCTCAGGCTTCTGCAGCCAAGCCCGCCGCCAACGATAAAATCTGCATGACCTGGGGACCGGTAGCCCCGGCGCAATATGACAATGCCATCACTGCACTGGATCAGCTCAAGCTGGGCGAACGTCTCAGCCATCAGGCGCTGGGCACGCCAGGCGGTCCCTACTGGGTGTATTACCCGCCGCTGGCATCCAAGGCAGCGGCGGATAACAAGCTCGCGGAGCTGACAAATCTGGGCGTGCGTGACATCGCCGTGGTGCGTCCGGCCGGTCCGTGGCAAAACGCAATTTCACTCGGGTTATATGCCAAGCAGTCAATTGCCGAAGCGCGCGTGGCCGAACTGCACAAGAAAGGCGTACAGACGGTGAGCATCGAGGCACGTGGTAAAACTCCCAGCCTGTTTACCTTGCGTGATCTGGATGCTGCCGAACAGGCAAAGATGACACAACTCCAGCAGTCTTATGCAGACACCCAACTCAAGCGGGTGGATTGCGCGCCCGGCTCTCACTGATTAACGTAACCAGTAATCCAGTACCAGCCCGGCGAACACCGCCGCGCCCAGCCAGTTGTTGTGCAAAAATGCCTTGAAGCAGCGTGCGCGGTCGCGGCCCCGGATCAGGGTGTAATGGTAAACGGCAATTGATGCCGCCACACCTAAACCCGCATCGAACCAGAGCCCCCTGCCCTGGCGCCAGCCCACGTAGGCTAGCAATAGCAAAGTCGCGGCATAGCACAGCATCACCGCCGCCACATCGAAACGCCCAAACGTCAACGCAGAAGTCTTGATACCGATTTTTATGTCGTCATCACGATCCACCATGGCGTACTCGGTGTCGTAGGCAATCGCCCAGAAGATATTCGCTATCAGCAACAGCCAGGCATCCATCGGCACGCTGCCGAGCTGCGCTGCATAGGCCATGGGAATGCCAAAGCCGAAAGCAATACCCAGATAGGCTTGCGGAATGGCAAGAAAACGCTTGGTGTAGGGATAGCTGGCGGCCAGGAACAGCGCCGGCACGGATAACATCATCACCAGCCGGTTGAGCGGCAGGATCAGCAGAAAAGCCAGTGCGGACAGGGCCGCAGCCAGCAGCAGGGCTTCCTTGCCGCTCACTCTCCCAGCCGCCAGCGGGCGATCCCTGGTGCGCGCCACGTGGGCGTCGAAATCGCGGTCGGCATAGTCATTGATGACGCAACCCGCTGAGCGCATCAGTACCGTACCCAGCACGAAAATCCACACTATCATCCATTGCGGATGCCCCGCAGACACAAACCACAGCCCCCACAGGGTCGGCCACAACAGCAGCAGAATGCCGATCGGTTTATCCAGGCGCATCAATTTTTCATACAGACTCAAGCGTTGTGCGAGTGTCATGCCAGCTCCAGAAGCGTGGGTAAAAAAACCTCGGTGACCAGGATGGGTCGACCCTGCAACTTGAACAATGAACGCCGCGACCATAGATACGGCGGCCGCCTATCGAACCGTGCGCAGGCACGTCGATACAATGGATGTCGCGGGTCAAGCCGTTTGAATTCAAACGCTACTCGGCGCACGCGGGGGTTAGCGAACAGTGCTGCACCCAGCGGCCGGTTGCCCAGTTTGCCGAGTTTCGTCCATGCACCGCGCAGGCTGCTGTGCGGCAATACGCTATGTGCGAATACCACCGGAGTGTCGTGACAATACAGAAAGACTTCGCGCAGTAATGCGGTGGGTTTCTCACGCAGACCGGTCATTACAGCCTCATCCAGAGCCGCACGTCCGGATCGCTGACTTACATGACGCACACTGAACTGCGGGCAATGCCCGATGATGCGTCGCGTAAGCGACCCCTGATCGGTAAGCCAGTCGCGCGCGGCGCCGTGAACACCGATCAGTCGGGCACGCCAGGAAGAAGAATTGCACAAGTTGGACATGATCGGCAGGAGTTAAGCAAACCCTGCCATTATGCCACGCTGCATACACCCGATTGAACCCTGGAAACTGTGAACAACGAGTAAACAACGCTGCACTATTGCCTGGCGCGTTCCAGCGCAATTCAGCGGATGTTCAACAGCTTCAGCATGTCCTTGTAATCAGCCAGGCTGGCGATTTCAAAACTGGAAAACCCTGTGTTCCGGAAATAACTTTGTGCCTCCTTGTCCTTGTCAGCACCTGTCAGCGCCTGCGCAACCGCCTGTTTGATTTCGTCAGGCAGGTCTCCGCGCACGGCGAAAGTGAGATGCGGCACGCCCTTGCTCTGCATGATCAGGTTAAGATCCATGCCGTTATTGTTCCACAAGGTCAACACTCCGGTATTGGCTACGCCAACGTCGATCAGCTTGTACTTGAAGGCGGTCGCAATACCATCGACGTCATGGTAATAAGCCACGCTCTTGAAGTATTTGGCCGGATCAATATGTTTGCTGCGCAAATCCGCCAGGGCCAACTGAGTGACCATGGAGTCTTCGTCGGTAAAACCGATACGCTTGCCTTTCATGTCTTCCGGAAAGGCAATGCCGCTGGACGACAGCGCCATGAAACCGGCAGAGATCTGCCCCGGAATCTTGGCGACCGGCTCATAACCCGCGAGCTTGTTGGCTTGCATGATCATCGAGGGCGGCGCGAACATGAAGGCGAATTTTTTTTGCTTGGCTTCCGCCAGATATTTGTCGGAATCGCGCACCGTCTCGACTTTGACCGGGCGTTTCAGTACCCGGGAGAGGTAGCTGGTCAGCCCATGGAATTCTTCCGCCACGATGATGGGGCTGCGATTGTAGTCCTGTATCCCCAGAAACAGCGTTTCCACCGCCCGGACTGGTTGCGCAACCAGCATACCCAGCAATATCAATCCCTGCCATAGTCGCATATTCATCTGCAATCTCCTGTTTTATTGGCGGAGCTTATGATTGCGCCGTATGCAGGATTAACGACATTTAGCCAAAAATATCCCTGGTATATTAATACCAGGTCAGGTTTTAATATAATCCTGGCGTCCGCCCAGCCAGCGCGAGACATGATGCTGCGCCGCCTGCCTATCATGAACCAGCAGCCATTCGGCGGCGACGCGGGCTTGTTCGAGTATGTCGGCATCCGCTTCGATATCGGCAAAGCGCAGCATCGGTGCCCCTGACTGACGCGCGCCAAGAAATTCGCCCGGCCCGCGCAGGCGCAAGTCTTCGCGCGCAATGACAAAACCATCTGTATTTTCGAAAATGACCTTGAGTCGTGCGCGTGCAGTTTCCGACAAGGGTTGCTGATAAAGCAGGATACATGCGCTTTGCGTGCTACCGCGTCCAACCCGGCCGCGTAGCTGGTGCAGTTGCGCCAGCCCCATGCGTTCGGCGTGCTCAATCACCATCAGCGACGCGCGCGGCACGTCCACTCCGACCTCGATTACCGTCGTCGCGACCAGCAAATGCAGAGCGCCGCATTTGAAATCGGCCATGACCTTTGCCTTGTCGCGCCCGTTCATGCGTCCGTGCACCAGGCCGATGTTGAGTTCGGGTAGCGCAGTCGCAAGCACGGCGTGCGTATCCAGCGCGGTCTGCAACTGCAACTTCTCGGATTCTTCGATCAACGGGCACACCCAGTAGACTTGCTCGCCCGCACCGCAGCGTTCGCGCACCAGCTCAATCACTTGCTCGCGCCGACTCTCGGCAAGCAGCTTGGTTACCACCGGGCTGCGTCCCGGCGGCAGCTCGTCAATCACCGACACGTCGAGATCGGCGTAATAACTCATGGACAACGTGCGCGGGATCGGCGTGGCACTCATCATCAGTTGATGGGGCTGGCGCCCCTTCTGGCGCAACGCCAGACGTTGGGCAACGCCGAAACGGTGCTGCTCATCGATGATGGCGAGCCCGAGATTGGCAAACTCCACCTGCTCCTGAAACAGCGCGTGCGTTCCCGCTGCAAGTTGCGCCTCGCCCGATACCAGCCGCGCCGCTGCGGCCTGCTTGTCTTTTTTGGACAAGCTGCCTGCCAGCCACGCCACCTCGATACCAAGGGGTGCAAACCACTGCCTGAGCTTGTGATAATGCTGCTCGGCCAGAATTTCTGTCGGCGCCATGAATACAGCCTGATACCCATGTCCGATGGCTTGCGCAGCGGCAAGCGCTGCAACCACCGTCTTGCCGCTGCCCACATCGCCTTGCAGCAGGCGCTGCATCGGGTGACAGGCGGCCAGATCGGTGCGAATTTCCGTCCATACGCGCAATTGGGCAGCGGTAAGCCGAAACGGCAAGGCATTCTGCAGCTGTTCCACCAGCGCCACCGCTTCCGCCAATTTGGGCGCGTTCTGCGCACGCCGGGCATTGCGCGCCAGGCGCAGCGACAATTGCTGCGCCAGCAGTTCGTCGAACTTGATGCGCCGCCACGCCGGATGGGTTCGGTATTCGAGTTGAATAGACGGGATATCGGGGGGTGGATTATGCAGGGTGTGCACACTGCCGGCGAAATCCGGCAAATCAAAACGACTGCGCAGGCTATCCGGCAACGTGTCAGTCAAATCCGACTGCGCCAGCGCTGCACCGATATGTTTGCGGAGCAGCGTTTGCGCCACCCCGGCAGTCGTCGGGTAAACCGGAGTGAGACTGTTCGGCAACGGTACTTCCGGACTGACTGCGCGGTAACGGGGATGCACCATCTCCAGCCCAAAAAAACCGCCGCGTACTTCCCCCAATGCGCGGATCAAATTACCCTCTGAAAACTGCTTCACCTGGCTACCGTAAAAATTGATGAAGCGCAGGTTAAGTTCGGCGCCGCTGTCGTCGCGAATACGCGCAATCAGCGCACGACGCGGTTTGTATTGGGTCTCGCAATGGGTCACCACGCCCTGCACCTGGATAGCACGACCCGGCAATGCCTCGGCAATCGTGGTAAGCCTGGTCTCATCTTCGTAGCGCAACGGCAGATGCAGGATCAAATCTGCCGGGTCATGCAATCCCAGCTTGGCGAACGACGCGGGCAGCGCGCTGGCTGCCGCCATGGGTTTGGCGCGACCTGCCGGTTTGGAGGATGCAGCCAATCAGTCCAGCACCATTACCCCGTCGGCCTCGACATCGGCGTCGCGTGGCAGCGCTGCCACGCCCACTGCAGCACGCGCCGGGTAGGGCTCGCTGAAATACTCCGCCATGATCTGGTTGACCTTGGCAAAGTGGCTCAGATCGGTCAGAAACACATTGAGCTTGACCACATCAGCCAGACTGCCGCCTGCAGCTTCGGCCACCGCCTTGAGATTCTGGAATACACGATGAACCTGCGCCTCCGTGCCTTCAGCCATCTGCATGGTAGCCGGGTCGAGCCCGATCTGGCCGGACAGATAAACGGTATTGCCCACTTTCACCGCCTGCGAGTAAGTACCAATCGCGGCCGGTGCAGCGTCGGTACGGATGATGTGTTTGCTCATGTGCGTTCCTGTCGGGTTTGAATGTTATGGGTTTGCCGTGCGCCAAATTACTGCGTTTGCATGCGCCCGTCCTTGCGGTTTTTTACTCTCATGATGCGCACCACTTCGGGCAGAACCCGCAAACTGCGCATGATACGCGCCAGGTGCATACGCTGTTCCACCTGCAAAGTGAAATAGATGGTGGTGTACTGGCTGCCGTCTTCCTCTTCCATCGCCACATTATCGATGTTGGAGCCTTCATCCGCGATGACCGCCGCCAGCTTGGCTAGCACGCCACGCTGATTGAGGACGATAAGCTTGATGTTCACGTCGAACATCTTGGTCAGCCCCGGTTCCCACTCCACATCCAGCCATTTGTCCGGATCGTCTCGATAGTGTTTGATGGAGGGGCAATCGTGAGTATGGATGATCAGCCCCTGATCGGATTTGATGAAGCCGATGATCGGGTCGCCCGGAATCGGGTGACAGCATTTGGCCAACTGAACCGCCACCCCTTCGGAGCCGCGAATGGCGATGGCACCATGCGGGCGTTGCAATGGCTGGCCCATCTCCTGTGCAAGCAGCTGGCGCGCCACCACCACATTGAGCCGTTTTCCCAGACCAATGTCGGTGAGAACTTCCACGCGTTCCTTGCCGGTTTCCTTGTGCAAACGCTCCCATCTGCTTGCCTGGTTTTTGCTCGGATCAGCACCCAGCGCACGCAGCGCCTGATCGAGCAGGCGCTCCCCCAGCTGGGCGGATTCTTCCGCGTGCATGGTGCGCAAGTAATGGCGGATATGTGCACGCGCCTTGCCTGAAACAACAAAATTGACCCAGGCAGGATTGGGCCACGCATTGGGTGAAGTCAATATCTCCACCTGGTCGCCGTTGCGCAATTGGACACGCAGCGGCATCAGTTCGCCGTTCACCTTGACTGCCGAACAATGATTACCGACATCCGTGTGCACCGCATAGGCAAAATCCACTGCGGTGGCGCCGCGCGGCAGCGAGAGTATCTTGCCATTGGGCGTGAATACGTAGACTTCGTCTGGAAACAGGTCCACCTTGATGTGCTCAAGGAACTCGGCTGAATCGCCGCCGCCTTCCTGAATCTCCAGCAACGATTGCAACCACTGATGGGTTTTTTGCTGCACATCATTGACGTTGCTGTCATTGCTTTTGTACAGCCAGTGCGACGCCACACCCGCCTCGGCCAGCTTATGCATTTCATGGGTGCGAATCTGGATTTCCAGGGGGGTGCCGAACGGACCGAATAACGTGGTATGCAGCGACTGGTAGCCATTGGCCTTGGGAATGGCGATGTAATCCTTGAATTTTCCGGGAATGGGTTTGTATAACCCGTGCATGCAGCCCAACGCTAAATAACAGGAGGGAATGTCATCCACCAGTACCCGAAAACCGTAGATATCGAACACCTCGGAAAACGCCAGGGATTTTTCCTGCATTTTCTTGTAAATGCTATACAGATGTTTCTCGCGCCCGCTGACCAGGGCATGGATATTGGCGCCAGCAAGCTTGCCCTGAATCGCTTCGCGCACTTTCTCCACCACCTCCTTGCGATTACCGCGCGCGGCCCTGACCGCCTTGTCCAGCACACGGTAACGGTTAGGATGGAGGTTTTGAAAGCACAGGTCTTCCAGTTCCTGGTAGATGCTGTTGAGCCCGAGCCGATTGGCAATCGGAGCGTAGATATCGAGCGTTTCCTGGGCAATACGGCGGCGTTTTTCAACCGCCATCGACTCCAGCGTGCGCATGTTGTGCAGGCGGTCAGCCAGCTTGATGAGGATGACGCGCACGTCGCGCGCCATGGCGAGCAGCATTTTGCGGAAGTTTTCCGCTTGCGCGTGCTCCTCGGTCTGGAACTCCATTTTATCCAGCTTGGAGACACCATCCACCAGCTCCGCCACGGATTTACCGAAGCGTTCGCCGATTTCGTCCTTGGTGGTGGGCGTATCCTCGACGACATCATGCAATAACGCGGCCATCAGGGCCTGCGGGTCGAGGTGCCACTTTGCCAGAATTCCGGTTACCGCGACCGGGTGATGGATATATGCCTCGCCGCTCTTGCGAAATTGTCCGCTGTGCGCGGCGCGGCTGTACTCGAATGCGGCAGTGACCTGGCGGATGTCCTCAGGCTTGAGGTAGGCCAGTTCCGCGCCGATTTCCTCGAGTTCTGGCATGGGTTAACGTGATCAGGCGCGCCCGCGATTGAGGATTTCTCTGCCGACTTTACCAGCAGCGATTTCCTTCAAAGCCACCACGCTGGGTTTGTCGCGCCCGGCTTCAACCAGTGGCGTATGGCCATTGGCTAACTGACGCGCACGTATGGTGGCGACCAGCGTCAATTCAAAACGGTTGGTGATGGTGTTGATGCAATCGTCAACGGTAATACGCGCCATGATGTGATCCTCTAAGGGTTGAATTGGTGAAACAGGGACGCGTGCCGCGCCAGTTGCCGGGCAATCAGCAAACGCCGGGTGCGAAATATCGCACACAGATCCGCCACCGCCTCGGCAAAATCATCATTGATAATAACATAGTCAAACTCGCTGACATGGCTGATATCCTCTCGCGCGGCTGCCATACGGCGCTCGATTACCTCTGCGCTGTCCTGGCCGCGCCCGGTCAGGCGATGCCGCAACGCATCGAGTGACGGCGGCACGATGAATACGCCTATCGCCTCGGGGAATAGCCGCCGCACCTGGGCTGCGCCCTGCCAGTCTATCTCCAGCAGAATATCGTCGCCCGCAGCGATCGCTTCACGTATCCAGCCTTGCGAAGTGCCGTAATGATTTCCGTATACCTCGGCGCTTTCCAGAAACTCCCCCGCCTCGAGCATGGCGAGGAACTCTTCCTTGCTGACGAAATGATAGTCGCGACCATCGACTTCGCCCGGACGCGCAGCGCGCGTGGTATACGAGATGGACAGGCGCACTCGCCCATCGCGCGCCAGCAACTCGCGCACCAGACTGGTTTTGCCTGCCCCGGAAGGGGCGGCGACAATAAACAGATTTCCCGGGATCATTACGGCTCCTTATTCCAGATTTTGTACCTGTTCGCGCATCTGCTCGATCAGCACCTTGAGATCCATGGCCACCTGGGTGGTTTCCACACTCACTGACTTGGAACCCAGGGTATTGGCCTCGCGGTTCAGCTCCTGCATGAGGAAATCCAGGCGCTTGCCAGCCGCGCCGCCCGCGTCGAGAATGCGCCGCATCTCGCGAAGGTGCATACCCAGGCGCGACAGCTCTTCGTCCACGTCTATTTTCTGCGCAAACAACGCGATTTCCTGACGAATGCGTTCATCGTCGGCGCTGCCCAGCGCATCGGCAAAACGCTGCACCAGCTTATCCTGATAAGCCCGCACCAGCTCCGGCAGGCGCGGGGCGACTCGACCGATATGCGCCTCCATCTGCGTTGCACGCTCCAGCAGGTGGGCACTCAGCTTGACACCTTCGCGCTGGCGGCTGGCAACAAATTCCGCCAGCACAGTATCGAGCAGCTGCAGGCAGGGCTGCGTCAGATCCTGACTGGCGGCGGGGTCATCCAGCATGCCTGGCCAGCGCAGCACTTCAGCCACGCTCATTTGCTGCGCGTCCGGCATATACCCGGTCACCACCTCGCCCAAGGCGTTCAGGCGTTCCAGCAATGCCAGATTCAGCCGTATCTCGCGCTCTGCGCCGGCACAGCTGCCCAGCAGCACACGGCATTCCAGCTTGCCGCGCTGAACGTGCTGCGCGATACGTTCGCGCAGCTGCGGTTCGATGGCCCGGAATTCATCGCCGCAGCGAAAATGAATTTCCAGATAGCGTGAATTCACCGAGCGCAGATCCAGGCTCATATGCAGCCCGGCATAGTGCATCGACGCTGCCGCGTAACCCGTCATGCTAGATATCATTTGCAGTACCCACTAAACTTCCTTTACTTTATTACCGTTAATCAGACACAATTCGGTTCAAAACTTCGGCGGGATGCGCCAACTTCATAACAAACCCGCATGGTACATCGCTGATTCATGGCTGCTCAACCCAACTACGCTTTGCCCAATGGCTATCTGCTGATGGACTACCGCATCGTGCGCAAAATCGGCGGCGGTGGTTTCAGTCTGGTTTACCTGGCCTACGACAGCAATGACCAACCCGTAGCCATCAAGGAATACCTGCCCGGCAGTCTGGTCAAACGCGGTGAAAATGACCAGGTTGAACCCCTCACCCAGGAAAATGCCAACGCCTTCCGCTATGGCATGAAATGCTTTTTTGAGGAAGGCCGCTCACTGGCACGCATTCTGCATCCCAACGTGGTGCGAGTGGAAAATTTCTTCCGCGCCAATGACACCGTATACATGGTGATGCGCTACGAACGCGGCAAAACCCTGCAGGATCACATCCGCGCGCATCGCGGAGAAGTTCGCGAAGGCTTTATCCGGCGCGTGTTTGCCGAGTTGCTCAACGGCCTGCGCGAAGTGCATACGCAAAAACTGCTGCATCTGGACATCAAACCCTCCAACATTTATATCCGCATGGATGGATCGCCGGTACTGATTGACTTCGGTGCCGCGCGCCAGACCCTGACCCTCGATCAGCCCCTGCTTGCGCCAATGTATACACCAGGCTTTGCCGCACCGGAACAGTACACTGATCAGACCATGCTGGGGCCATGGACAGACATTTACAGCGTGGGCGCCAGTCTGTATTCATGCCTGGCGGGCTTTGCCCCGCAGGCAGCCGATGCGCGTCTGATCAGTGACAAACTGGCCTCCGCACGCTCGACCTGGTCAAGCGAATACTCGGAAAGCCTGCTGGGAATTGTAGATAGTTGCTTGCATCTGAACTACATGGAGCGGCCGCAGAGCGTTTTCGCGTTGCAAAAAGCCCTGATGGAAACGCCCCCGCCGCTCAGCAAAAAGCGCAAAATAATGGCCAGCCTGCGCAAGACACTTAACCGCGAAATTTTTTGATCCAGGTAATAAGGGACAACATTCCAATATGCGTTTTTCCATCTATCAGGCGAGCCGCCAGGGTGGCCGCGACTACAATCAGGACAGAGTTGCCTATTCTTACAGCCGCGACGCTCTGCTGATGGTTGTCGCCGATGGCATGGGTGGTCATTCGCACGGCGAACTGGCCGCCCAGATTACGGTTCAGACCTTGGCCGCCACTTTCCAGCGCCATGCACGGCCCAAGCTCAGCGACCCCGCCACCTTCCTGCATGGCGCACTGGAACGCGCACACCTGGCCATCAACGACCACGCGCGCACCCACAATCTAAACGAAATACCGCATACCACCTGTGTAGCTTGTGTGCTGCAGGATGACAGCGCGTGGTGGGCGCATGTAGGCGATTCGCGGCTCTATCTTTATGGTGACAACGGCCTGGTGACGCGCACTCGCGATCACTCCACCGTGCAGCAATTATGCGATGACGGCTTCATCACTCAGGAAGAGATGAAAAACCACCCCGACCGCAACAAAATCTATAACTGCCTGGGTGGCCTCATGTCGCCCGAGGTGGAAGTTTCGCGCCCGATACCGCTGTCCGAACACGACACGATTCTGCTCTGCACCGATGGCCTGTGGGGCGCGCTCACCGAAGAGCAGATCGCCGCCACGCTGCGCGCTTTCCCGCTCGCACGTGCGATCGAATTTTTGATGGATCATGCGGAACTGCGCGCCGGCCATGCCGGTGACAACCTGTCGGCAGTTGCCATGACCTGGGGCACGATGGGCGAAGCCGGCAGCCAGTCGGTGTCCACTTTGACCATGCCCATCAATACCTTCACCACTAAAATGGACGATTTACCCGCAATACCTACTGATCTGGCAGAAGAAGAGGTGGAACGCGCCATTGCCGAAATCCAGGACGCCATCAAGAAATACTCAGGAAAATAATCGCATGAACTCCAGCCGTCCGAGCCAGCGCCGCCCCGATCAATTACGCAATATTCAATTTACCCGCCACTACACCAAGCACGCAGAAGGCTCCGTCCTGGTCGAATGCGGCGATACCATGGTGATCTGCACCGCCAGCATCGTGGAAAAAGTCCCGGCCTTTCTCAAGGGCAAGAATCAAGGCTGGCTGACCGCCGAATACGGCATGCTGCCGCGTTCGACCGGTAGCCGCATGGACCGCGAGGCTGCGCGCGGCAAACAATCCGGGCGCACCCAGGAAATCCAGCGCCTGATCGGACGCTCGCTACGCGCAGCGGTGGACCTGGATAAACTGGGCGAACGCACCCTGCACATAGACTGCGATGTTATCCAGGCCGACGGCGGCACGCGCACCGCTTCCATCACCGGCGCTTTCGTTGCCGTGCACGATGCCATTGGCACGTTGCTGGAACGCGGCCTGCTCACCGAGTCGCCGATCCGCGATTTTGTTGCGGCCATTTCGGTCGGCATTTACCAGGGTGTCCCGGTACTTGATCTCGATTACCTGGAAGATTCCGACTGCGATACCGACATGAACGTGGTGATGACCGGGCGCGGCAGCTTCGTCGAGGTGCAAGGCACTGCCGAAGGCGCAACATTCAGCCGCACCGAAATGGACGCGCTGCTCGACCTTGCCAGTCAAGGCATTCAGCAACTCACCGTTGCACAAAAAACCGCCCTGGGAATTTGACCAGGGCTAATGCTTGCCCGGCGCCAGCTTCACTCCTCGCCGTTCCTCGGTAATGTAGGCCTGCAGTGCGATCATTTTGTAGTCATCGGCAGCGAGCGCTTTGCCTTCCAGGGGATTCTGGATACACCAGTTAATCATTTCCCAGATTGGCGCTACCTTGCCGAGCTGTTTCTGGAATTTCGGATAGGTTTCCGGGTGGGTATCAGCGGCATTGGGATGGCACTGTACGCAGGCCACGCCGTTGCTGCCCAGCTTGGAACTGGTCCAGAGTTCACGGCCATCCTTGACCACTTTCGCGTATTGTTCCTGCCAGCGATTTAAATCCGCCTGGGTGAATTCATCCGCCTGCGCCGGCGCAGACAATACGCCTGCCAGGCTCGTCGCCATAATCCACAAGGCAGCAAATTTCAGTTGTTCGAAATGCATGATCTCACTCCCTCCGGCCTTAATATTGAGTTTGCGGTGGAATATGCTTGTCCGGCGACTGGAATACGGTATCTTCCGGTTCGCCGGTTTTGGTATTGAAGGCAACGGTACGGTTGGTATTGCTGAACAAGTCATAATGCATATCCACGTTGCCGTTCGACAGGTTAATGAATTGCCATCCCGTTGCATCCCGCTCGAAGAACGGATCGGCGCGGTTCATCGGCACCGTGAGCTTGGGTAGATATTGTTCTGCTTGCGCATAAGTGGAAGGGTAAGGCCAGGGCCAGGCGGTCGACATGACGGAGTTGAAGCTGATGTTGCCGATCTGGTTGTACTGGATCTGATGCACATGCCCATACAGCACGGTCACCTTGTTGAACGGCCGCAGCAGCGCCTGTACCTGTTCGGCATCGTCCGTCCAGAAGTTCCAGTTCTTGTAGATTTTTTGCAGCGGCGAGTGTGAAATCACGACGATGGGCGTGGCTTTGTTTATTTTCTCCAAATCTGTCTTCAGCCAGTCGCGCTGCTTGTCGCCGACCATGAAAGGCGATCCGTTCGGGTTGTCCAGATCAGCCATTTCCAGCATGCGCTGTTCGGCAGTGGGCCAGCGCTTGTAAGTCCAGTCGTCATAAGTAAGGATGCTGTTCAGCACCACGAAATGCACACCTTTGTGATCAAAGCTATAGAACTGCGGCCCGAACAATTTCTCCCAGTATTGCCCGAGATCCAGGTAATAATCGTGCTCGCCCATCACGTGATAAACCTTGTTACTGCGCAGCGCGGAGAGGATTTCCGCGCCATGGTCGAGCTCCGCTTTTTTGCCTAGCTGGGCAAGATCCCCGCCAAATACGATGAAATCCGGCTTGGGCGTGAGCAGATTGGCTTCCGCCACGGCGCGGATCAGGCCGCGATCCCAGTTATTTACGAACTTCGCACCCTTGATTTGCTGAAGATGCGCATCGGAAATATACGCAAAGCTGAAGTTTTGCGCGCTGTCGGCAAACGCCAGTTCTACCATGCTGACAGGTAGCGCGCCTGCCACCGCCAGTACGCCGGCACCTTTCAGAAAATCCCGACGATTGATTGATTTGCTCATGCTTGTCCCCCTATTTTTTAGCCGTTTTGACTGATTTTGCGTATTCCGGACTGGTCAGCGCTCCCATAAAAGCGACTAAATCCGATATCTGCCGTTCGCTCAAATTCAACGGCCGGATGCCTCCGCTCAGGAAATCATTGACCCGATCGCCCTTCTTGGTCACCCCACCGTTGTTGTAGTGGACGACCACTTCCTTCAGGGTCTTCAGGCTGCCGTCATGCATATACGGCGCGGTCATGGCGATATTGCGCAACGTCGAAGTTTTGAACGAACCCATGTCGTCCAATGCATCCGTCACCGCAAAACGCCCCAGATTCGAAGTTTTCGGGTCGCTCAGCACGGCTTTGTCCACGTTTCCGCCTTGCGTCTTGGCTTTCAGGAATGTGTCCGCCAGGCGCGCCACATCTTTCTGCATCTGGTTAATGCCTATGCCGATATTGTGAAAACGGTTATCGGTGAACAGCGCCTGATCTTGTTCCACGGTATGGCAGGAAACGCAACGACCCTGGCCCATAAATACCTGGAAGCCACGGATCTGCGCAGGAGTCATGGCTTTCTTGTCGCCGCCGAAATAGTAGTGGTCGAAGGGCGAATCCCCTGCAACGATAGTGCGTTCGAAACTGGCGATGGCTTTTTTCACCTCCTCCATCGTCAGCTGATCTCCGCTCTTGTCGAATACCGCTTTAAACGCCTTCACGTATTCCGGATCGGTTCGGATGAGCTTAAGTACTGGCTGGTGGTTAGGAAGTCCCATTTCTACCGGATTCACCATGGGATCCTTGGATTGCTCTTCCAGGCTTGGTTCTCGCCCATCCCAGAACAGCTTATGAAAATAAGCTGCGTTAACCACGGTCGGGGCGTTGCGTGTGCCCTTGAGCTTGTTGATGCCCTGCGAAACTCGCAGCGGACTGTCGGTAAAAGTTTTTTTGGCATCGTGGCAGGTGGCGCAACTCACCTGCCCGGTAGAACTGAACCGCTTATCGTGGAATAATTTACCACCCAGCTTGATTTTCTCCGGACTCTGCGGATTGTCCGCAGGAATGGGGACAGGTGGCAGGCCCAGCGGCGCAGCCATCGCTGTCAGGGAAATCGATGTTGCTGCGAGCGTCCATACACCAAACAAATAGCCTTTCATAATCCTCATAACCAGCTACTCCTTTACCTGACGTGGTCAAAACGTAAAATGAGGCTCCGAAAAAACATGATGGAAAATTTATATGACAAAGATGTTAAACGAGGGAAAAGAACTGAACCAAGTACAGCAGCTAGACTCAATATAGGATATAAAAAAAATAAATCAAATACTGGAGATTTTTTCTAGCATGCAAAAACTCATCATCGCCAGCAACAATCCCGGCAAGCTGCGCGAAATCAGCCGCATTCTCGCCCCGCTGGGGTTTGAAGCCGTGCCGCAATCCGCCTACAACGTGCCTGAAGCGGAAGAACCCTATGTCACCTTTGTTGAAAACTGCATCGCCAAGGCGCGCCATGCCGCGCATCTCACCGGTCTCCCGGCGCTGGCCGACGATTCCGGCATCTGCGTGGATGCCCTTGGGGGCGCACCTGGCGTGTATTCTGCACGCTACGCCGGCGAACCCAAATCCGACCAGCGCAATAATGAAAAACTGATTGCCGCGCTCGCTGGACAAAGCAACCGGCAGGCTCATTATTACTGCGTGATTGTCTATCTGCGTCACGCGGATGATCCGCAACCGCTCATAGCCGAAGGCAGCTGGCACGGCGAAATCATCGACACGCCGCGCGGCGATGGTGGCTTCGGTTATGACCCTTACTTTTTGGTGCCCGCATTAGGCAAGACAGGTGCCGAATTGGCACCTGATGAAAAAAACACGATCAGTCACCGCGGGAAGGCGCTGCTGCAACTGGTGGACAAACTACGTTCCGGTCAATGATGCGGGCAATCCGCCAACCATCACACCTTTAAACCGGTCAGTTCATCCAGATCAAAGCCCCATTTCCCCGAGTCTTCCAGATTGGCGATAATCTCCGGCGATCTGGACAAATCGATCAATTCCGGTTTGATATGCGCATTCGAACGGGTTGAGAAGAACACCTTGATCACCGGCGCAAGCAAGCTTTTTTCAGACTGCTCCAACACCACACCCAGACGCCCGGACTTGAGTTTGACCAGAGTACCCGCCGGATAGATGCCCACTGTTTTGACGAATGCGCGGAAAACAGCCTCGTCAAAACGGCCATCTTTCCATTCGGTCATTTTGCGGATCGCCTCCCCGGGTGCCCAGCCCACCTTGTAACAGCGCTCCGACGTAATCGCGTCATAGACATCGCACACTGCGCCCATACGCGCATACAGACTCAATGCCTCACCGGAAAGCCCATCTGGGTAGCCTGTTCCAACCACGGTCTCGTGATGATGTAAACACACGTCCAGTGCTATATCGTTCACATTAGGACAACTTTTGAGCATCTCCCAGCCCTGTTTCGGGTGCGCTTTGACGATCAGAAACTCTTCGTCCGTCAAACGACCGGGCTTGTTCAATATCTCGCCAGGAATAGCCATCTTGCCCACATCGTGCAACAAACCCGCCATCCCCACTTCTTTCAGAACTGCGTCTTCCAGACCCATCTGGCGACCCAGAGCAATCATCAGGGCGCATACTGCAACCGAGTGCAAATAAGTGTAATTGTCAGCATTTTTCAGGCGTGCGAGGCTTAACAATGCATCGGAGTTACGCGCAATCGACTGGTTGATTTCCTCCACCAGCGCTCCCACCTCTTCCAGCTTGATGGCATTTCCCATGCGCGCCTCGCCAAACATGGAGGTGACGGCCTGTGCCGCCTTGGTGTGCACCTTCCTGGCGCGCACCAGTTCATCCTGCAAGGATGCTCTCAGCGGTGCTTTTTCTTTTGTACTCTTGGCCAGCAGCTGGAATGTATTATCGACGCGCGCTTTTTCGGTTTCGGTGGTAACCGTCGGGACAATCGCTTCTACATCCAGTCCCTTGCTGATATCGATCCATACTTCCTTGACGCCACACTGCTTGAGCGTATTGAAATCCGCATCTTCGGAAAGCGGGAATGATTTCTTCCAGAACGGATGATCCATCCAGCTGCCGCAGATTTCGTGAATGAACATCCCCAGACGCGCATCCCGTATATTGATTTTTTTTAGCATAATCGGTTATCGGCAAAACTTTGACTGACTTTAACAAACCGGGAATAAATACTGCAACGCATTGATTCCACGATTAATGCGCAAAGTTTACGCCTAACACTCATGGCCTCGTTGCGCATCGGCGGTACAATCCCGCCCATGACTGCCCTCCCGTTAGAATTCCGCCTCACTGCATTACCGCCGCTGGCACTGTATATCCACATTCCATGGTGCATCAAAAAATGCCCGTATTGCGACTTCAATTCGCATACGCTGCGCGATGCGTTGCCGGAGGCGCGCTATATCGAAGCGCTCACGCGCGACCTGGAATCGGCACTGCCGCTGATCTGGGGGCGCGGTATCCATTCCATCTTTTTCGGTGGCGGCACGCCCAGCCTGTTTTCAGCCGAGGCGATCGACGCCATTCTCAGCATGGTACGCACGCTGACCCGGCTCGATCACTTTGCCGAGATCACTTTGGAAGCCAACCCCGGTACGGTGGAGGCGGAGAAATTCGCGGGTTTCAAGGCAGCAGGGGTGAACCGGCTATCGCTCGGCGTGCAGAGTTTTGACCCGGGCCACTTGCGCGCGCTGGGACGCATCCATGACGACCGGGAAGCGCATCGCGCGGTGGAGATTGCCGCCTCCACGTTCGAGAATTTCAACCTCGACTTGATGTATGCGCTGCCCGGGCAAACCCTGCAACAGGCCAAGCGCGATGTGGAGACGGCACTGGGCTATGCACCGCCGCACCTGTCGTGCTACCACCTCACGCTGGAGCCGAACACGCCGTTTCACGCCGCGCCGCCGCCGTTGCCGGACGATGATTTATCCGCCGACATGCAGATGATGGTGGAAACCACCCTGGCGAGTGCCGGCTATCTGCACTACGAAACCTCTGCCTTCGCCCGGCCGCAGCACCAGTGCCGCCACAACCTGAATTACTGGCGGTTTGGCGACTATCTCGGCATCGGCGCCGGGGCGCACGGCAAACTGTCGTTCCACGACCGCATCGTTCGCCAGATGCGCCACAAACATCCGCGCGAATATATGGAACACGCACTGGCGGGCAATCCGATACAGAGCGAACAAGCGGTCGCGCGTGCCGATCTGCCGTTTGAATTCATGATGAATGCGCTGCGCCTCACCGATGGCTTTGACACGGCGCTGTTCACCGAGCGCACCGGACTGCCGATTACCGCCGCGCAAACCGCGCTGGACGAGGCTGAGCGGCGCGGGTTGATTGTTCGCGACCATGTGCGCATCGTGCCAACCCAGACCGGGCGGCGTTTTCTCAACGACCTGCTGGGCTTGTTCCTGCCATGAATACCGCCGTGACACCGTTGCAGGCCGGACTGCTGTTCGCCACGCTGGGCATACTGGCATGGTCGGGAATTCATCCGCACGATTATTTCACCTGGCTGCTGGAAGTCATACCGGTGCTGATCGCACTGCCGCTGCTGATAGCCACGCGCAAGGCTTTTCCGCTCACGCCTCTGGTCTATGTGCTGATTGCGTTGCACTGCGCGATTCTGATGGTGGGCGGGCATTACACCTATGCTGAGGTGCCGCTGTTCAACTGGCTGCGCGACACCTTTGACCTCGCGCGCAATCACTATGACCGCGTCGGACATTTTGCGCAGGGCCTGGTACCGGCGCTGGTGACACGGGAAATCCTGCTGCGGCGCACGCCCTTGCAACGCGGCAAGATGCTGTTCTTTCTGGTGGTGTGCGTGTGCCTCGCCATCAGCGCGACCTATGAGCTGATCGAATGGGGCGTGGCCGAAGCCAGCGGCAGCGATGCGGTGGCTTTTCTCGCCACCCAGGGCGATATTTGGGATACGCAAAAGGATATGGCCTTCGCATTGCTGGGCAGCATCCTTGGACAGCTGGGTTTCGCGCGCCTGCATGACCGCCAGTTGCGCGCCTTGACAGATACATATCGGTCGATATGATGCATCCAATGCGCAGTAACGTGCGCAAAATAGCGGCGAAATCTGCGCCCACACGGTCTGTAATGCCGCCGCACCGCTCATGATTGCGAGCATGAAGACTGCACGGACGTAGCCCAAAACCATCAAGTCTGCCGCCACACTGCGTCAATGTGGCGCCAGCTGATTTCCCACATCAATATGCTGAAAGCCTGACACCATGACCGATCCCATTCAGCGTCCGCGCACTCTGGCACCTCCGCCGCTGGTTTATGCAGTGGGGCTGATCGCGTCATGGTGGCTGGAACATCGCTTCCCGCTGGGTTTTGGCGTTACCCCGCTGTTGCATATACTGGGCTGGGCCGGTGTAGGACTGGGCGGCGCACTGATGCTGTGGGCAGCGTTCACCATCTGGCGCCATCACACCACGGTAAACCCCTACAAGGGCGCATCCGAGCTGGTGACCAGCGGCCCTTTCGCATTCTCGCGCAATCCGATTTATCTGGCCGACGTGGTGATTTACCTGGGCGTGATGCTGCTCATCGGCAGTTTTTGGCCGCTGGTGTTCGCGCCGCTGGTATGGGTCATCATGCGCTACGGAGTAATTGCCCACGAAGAGGTTCACCTGCGCGCCAAATTCGGCGCATCCTATAACGATTACTGCGCCCGAGTGCGGCGCTGGATTTAATCTCATCGCCATGCGTCGCTGTAAAACAGCAAACCGCGAGACACCGCCATAGACTTTGCTTCTCAAGTGGCTAACAAGGACAAAGACATGGACAACCACAGTTGCGATCACGATCCCGCCGGGCACCCCATTCCAGGCAGCATCGGCATTCCGCGTCAGGGCGAATTCAACCCGGCTGCGTTCGAGCAGGCCATCACCGATTTGCTACGCGCGTGCGGGGTCAACCCGGACAGCACCCACACCGGAAAAACCGCACAACGCGTACGCGAGCTATGGCAAAAACGCCTGCTCGGCGGCTATGCGATTGACCCCGCTGAAGCGCTGGGCGAAGGCTTCGAAGACAGCCGCCAGGACATGGTAGTGGTGCGCGGCATCGCCATCCACGGCGTCTGCCCGCACCACCTCGTGCCGTTCCGCGGCGTCGCGCACGTGGCCTATATCCCCGGCGGACGCCTGCATGGCTTCGGCCGCATCGCAAGGCTGGTCGATGCCATCGGCCACCGCTTCACCTACCAGGAATGGATGACGCGCGACATCGCCGAGGCGCTGATGACCCACGGCAAAGCGCTGGGCGCAGCGTGCATCATCGAAGCCGAACAGCTTTGCCTGTTGCTGGGCGAAGACCGGCGCGGCGACGAGCGCGTGGTGACACAGGCGTTTACCGGCTGTTTTGACACCAGCCACCAGACGCGCAACGAGTTTTTACGCGCGTTGCGGGGGTAAAATGTTTTCGGAATTTAGTGTGGGAAGCTCGGGGTTGGGCAGCAACTATTGTTATGAGAATTTAGTTTTGAAACGAAGGGGCTAGGGCTGCTAACGACCCTGTAAACCTTCAGAAAATGCTAGAAACCTTGGTCTGTCGCCAATGCTGTTCACTTCGGGATAAGCTTCACGATAGGGAAGAATGGTGAAGAGATGTGAGTGAGATGCACCTTATCAAGACCTCGAAGTTTGTAATCTATGCCTTACTGGTCGGGTTAGTTAAATTCCAGCAAACGTCACGATCGAATATCGGTATATTAAAAGGGGATAATAGCCATGACAAAAAAAAAGAAGTGCATCAAGTAAACCTTCACTATCAGTCCCTAACTACATTAGTTCATGGCGCAGACGTGATAGTGAAGCCACAGGTGCAAAAGAGCGCAACATCCTAGACCAAGCCCAAAGCGACCGAGCTCGCGTGATCTTTTCTTCGTCATTCCGTCGTCTTGCCCATAAGACCCAAGTATTCGCCCTTGAATCGGCCGAGGTCAGAAACAGGATGACGCACTCATTGGAAGTCGCGCACGTTGGAATCTACATCGTAGAGATGGTTTTCAAGCTCCTGAAGAACAACTCGTTAACAGAACTTAACGTCAAGCAGTGGCGTAGCTTAGACGAGGAGCATCGGAATGCAATTTGCACGTTTGTTGAAACAGCGTGCCTCGTCCATGATCTCGGGAACCCTCCATTTGGGCATTTCGGAGAGAAAGCAATTCGAAGTTGGTTTAACAGCAACAAAGAAAAAACTTGGTTCAAAACCGCGACTAGTGTGCCGCGAAGCAAAAGGGACTTTCTCCACTTCGATGGAAACATGCAGGGCTTTAGGATACTCACGCGCCTTCAACGAAACCTCAACGACCCTTATGGTTTAAATCTGACTGCCACGCAACTCGCTACAGCAATCAAGTACCCAAAATTCAACCCGAAGAAACCCGAAAAGTGCGGATTCTTTGAGTCAGAGGCCGCAATAAAGAAAGAAATTTGGGCCAAGCTTGGCTTGGATGATGAGTCGCGGCACCCTTGCTCACTACTGATGGAAGCAGCGGATGATGTGGCTTACTGCGTCAGCGACTTAGAGGACGCATCCGAGAAGGGTCTTTTGACTGAAATGGATCTAAGTCAAGCTTTCAACAAGAACAAATTCTCGGTGGATAATGGAGATATAACCCGAGCTAGAACTGACTTTACCAATCGCATTGTTCAAAAAGCTGCTGAGAGTTTTATTGATCGTCTTCAAAATAGCAAACATTGCGCCACGCCTCCATTGCTTGAGGCCTATGCAGATCTGGACAGACAGAAAAAGGTTTCACGCGAAAGGGTTTATTCTTCCCGCCTTGTCTTGGCGAATGAAGTGACTGGATTTGCTGTGATCCCCGGTTTGCTAGATCACTTTATTCGTCTCTTCGAAATGAAAGAAAGGGACTTCAGAATTCTTGCTGAGACATACGTTAAACGCGAATCCTTTTATGTGGGAGACGTAAGTAAAGTAGCCGCCAATTACACGGAGGAACTGGGTCTGCTGTCACTTCTTTCGAGGAAACACCTAAGCGTCTACATCGAGACTGTGAAAGACGATAAAAACAAATTCCCAGAAATGTTCCACCGCTTACATCTAATATTAGATTTGATAGCTGGGATGACTGATCACTACGCATTAGACACTTATAGACTAGTGAGCGGACAGGTTCTTTATGGCCACAGACATTAACCATAACCTTCATCCACTAGGGTTCCTAGGAGAGTTGCGAGCCCGAGCCGGAGAGAACATTGTTCTAAATTTTAGTAAATACAGTTATCGCCGAAGAGAACGGCGAGACGAGAGAGTGTCTTTTGCGGTGCCAATTTGCGAGGTGACCCCCAAATGGCTGCTTAGTCAGTTAAAGGGTCTCCAGCCATATCAGGAACTCGCGATTGAGTCGCGAGTTCAGGTGAACGGCCTTCGCAGGCACATTCCAATGTTAGATTTCCACGGAATGAGAAAGGGACAACTGCTTGCCATTATGGAAGTTTTTCCTGATTACTATGCGGAAGGCATGCAGGTTTACTTCTCAGGTCGCTCATTTCACGCGTACTTCCCGCACCTTCTCACTTCGCGACAGTGGGTGAAGTTCATGGGCTCTGCGCTGTTGTGCAATACACCGTCGTCAGATGTAATTGATCAACGTTGGGTCGGACATAGGTTGATCGGTGGGTACGCAGCTCTGCGTTGGAGCAATAATACCCCTCAGCACTCTCACTATCCGACCCGAATTGATTTGAAGATGTTGGATCTACCATTCTCGGAGAAGTCCAAGCTTCTTCATGTGGGTCGATCGTAGTTCGAACGGGATAGAGCACTATCAATCATCAGATATGGCCAGGAACCGACGCAGTATCCACCGAACGACTGGTGTTGGCCGAAACCGGACCGACCTTCCGGCTACGTTCCATAACAAATTCCGAATACTCAAAACGCCCCGCTCAGCGTGGTGTTTTGTCCAGTCCAATTCAGGCATATTTTGACGCGCTGCGCGCGCAACAGCAGTCAGCCTTCTGCCGAAAAATCAGCGTAATTGGCGAGCTTGCCGAGTAGTGCCTGCACTGGATTGCAGCACGATCGCCACGCATGCACCCGCTTGAATCAAGTTTTGCCCTTTCCTTACGCCGCGCACCTTATCAGTGCGCAATGTCTATACTGGGTTCATGCAAGTGTCATGCAATGGCACCAATTGCCCTCAATCCAGTCCAATATCTGACGTTATTGATTTGGCATGCGCCTTGCTCGAGTCAGTGCAGTACCCGATTGTTCATCAATTAGGAGTTCGTTATGGGTTTATTCAATCAGTACATCGAACGTTACCGCCGCGAGGAAGAGGAATACTCGCTGGAGGAATTCCTGGATATATGCAAACAGGATCCGTCCGCCTACGCCAGTGCTGCGGAACGCATGCTGGCGGCCATCGGCGAGGCGGAACTGCTCGATACCCGCCAGAACCCGCGCATGTCGCGCATTTTTTCCAACAAGGTCATCAAGGTCTATCCGGCATTCAAGGATTTCTATGGCATGGAGGAAACGATAGAGCAGATCGTGTCCTATTTCCGCCACGCCGCGCAGGGGCTGGAAGAACGCAAGCAGATTCTGTATCTGCTGGGGCCGGTGGGCGGGGGTAAATCGTCACTGGCGGAAAAACTCAAACACCTGATGGAAAAAGCACCGTTCTACGCCATCAAGGGTTCGCCGGTGAACGATTCGCCGCTGTCGCTGTTTGCTGCGGACGAGGATGGCGATATTCTGGAGCAGGAATACGGTATTGCACGCCGCTATCTGGGCAAGGTGCTGTCGCCGTGGGCGGTCAAGCGCCTGCACGAATACAACGGGGACATCACAAAATTCCGCGTGGTCAAGCGCTGGCCTTCGGTACTGGGGCAAATGGGGATTTCCAAGACCGAACCGGGCGACGAAAATAATCAGGATATTTCCTCGCTGGTGGGTAAGGTCGATATCCGTAAGCTGGAAAAATATTCGCAGGATGACGTCGATGCCTACAGCTTTTCCGGTGGACTATGTCTGTCCAACCAGGGGTTGATGGAATTCGTCGAGATGTTCAAGGCGCCGATCAAGGTGCTGCACCCGCTGCTGACTGCCACGCAGGAAGGCAACTACAAGGGCACCGAGGGCTTCGGCGCGATCCCGTTCGACGGCGTGATACTGGCGCACAGCAACGAGTCGGAGTGGACGACGTTCCGCAACAACAAGAACAACGAAGCGTTTCTCGACCGTATCTATATCGTTAAGGTGCCGTATTGCCTGCGCGTGTCCGAGGAGGTAAAAATTTACGAGAAGCTGATGCAGCACAGCTCGTTGTCGGAAGCGCCGTGCGCCCCCGGCACGCTGGAAATGCTGGCGCGGTTTTCGGTGCTCACGCGGCTGAAAGAGCCGGAAAACTCCAGCATCTATTCCAAGATGCGCATCTATGATGGCGACAACCTCAAGGACACCGACCCCAAGGCCAAGAGCTATCAGGAATACCGCGATTTTGCCGGGGTGGACGAGGGCATGACCGGAATTTCCACGCGCTTCGCGTTCAAGATTCTGTCGCGCGTGTTCAACTTCGACCACACCGAGGTCGCTGCCAACCCGGTACATCTGCTCTACATACTGGAACAGCAGATCGAGCAGGAGCAATTTGCACCCGAAGTGGAACAACGTTACGTCGCCTACCTGAAAGAATTTTTGTCGCCGCATTACGCCGAGTACATCGAGAAGGAATTGCAGACGGCCTATCTCGAGTCCTATTCGGAATATGGTCAGAATATCTTCGACCGTTACGTGACCTACGCCGACATGTGGATCCAGGATCAGGAATACCGCGACCCGGACACCGGCGAAAGCCTTGACCGCGGCCAGCTCAACGCGGAGCTGGAAAAAATCGAGAAGGCTGCCAGCATCGCCAATCCGAAGGACTTCCGCCATGAGGTGGTCAACTTCGTACTGCGTGCGCGCGCCCAGAATCACGGCAAGAACCCGGCCTGGACCAGCTATGAAAAGCTGCGCGTGGTGATCGAGAAACGCATGTTCTCCAGCACCGAAGACCTGCTGCCGGTGATTTCCTTCAACGCCAAGGCGTCCAGCGAAGAGCAGAAAAAGCATCACGACTTCGTCCAGCGCATGGTGACCAAAGGTTACACTGACAAGCAGGTGCGCTTGCTGGCCGAATGGTATCTGCGCGCCCGTAAAACCTCATGATGGAATTGTTGCCATGAGCCAGCTCGTCGATCGCCGCCTGTCCGGCAAAAACCGCAGCGCCGTCAACCGCCAGCGCTTTCTGCGCCGTTTCAAGGTGCAGATACGCGAAGCTGTGAAGCAGGCGGTTTCCAGCCGCAAGGTGGCTGATCTGGCGCGCGGGGAGAAGATTTCCATACCTGCCAAAGGCATGTCCGAGCCGGCATTCCATCACGGCCCGGGCGGCCGCCGCAACATCGTCCATCCCGGCAACCGTGAGTTCGTGCGCGGCGACAAGGCAGATCGCCCCCCCAGCGGCGGCGGAGGTGGGGGCGGCGGCAGCGCCTCGGAAGACGCCGAAGGCATGGACGATTTTGTGTTCGAACTGTCGCGTGAAGAATTCATGGACTATTTCTTCCAGGATCTGGCGCTGCCGGACATGGTAAAGAAACAGCTCGCCGCCGTGCCCGAGGTGAAACGCACACGCGCCGGTTTCGTCAGTCAGGGCAACCCGTCCAGTCTGCACGTGGTGCGCTCCATGAAACAGGCCATCGGCAGGCGTATGGCGATGTCATCCAGCCCGCGCGAAGCTCTGCGCGAAGCCGAAGAAGCGTTGCAGCAACTGCTGGATCAAGGCCGCGACGCCAGCCCTGAAGCCGACGCCCTGCGTGAGGAAATAGTCAGTCTCAAGGCACGCATTGCCGCCGTGCCTTTCATCGATACCTGGGACTTGCGCTATGCCAACCGGGTAGACAAACCCACGCCGAGCAGTCAGGCCGCGATGTTCTGCCTGATGGATGTATCCGGCTCAATGGACGAAAACCGCAAAAATATCGCCAAGCGCTTTTTCATGCTGCTCTACCTGTTCCTTACCAAAAGCTACGAGCGCATCGATCTGGTGTTCATTCGCCACCACACGACGGCCAAAGAGGTCGATGAGGAGGATTTCTTTTCTTCGCGGGAATCCGGCGGCACAGTGGTATCGAGCGCGCTGGTGCTGATGCGCGACATCATCCGCGAGCGTTATCCTACAGCCAACTGGAACATCTACGCCGCGCAGGCGTCGGATGGCGACAACTGGGAAAACGATTCGCCGCGCTGCCGGGAACTGCTGGTGCAGGACATTCTGCCCCTGGCGCAGTATTTCGCTTACGTCGAAATCGAAACCGAACAGCCGCAAAGCCTGTGGCGTGAATACGCTCAGGTCAGTGCAGCCAGCCGCCGCTTTGCCATGCAGCGTATCCTCACACTGGAAGACATCTACCCGGTATTTCGTGAACTGTTCAGGAAAAAGGTGGCCTGAGATGACCGATACAAAGCCCGTCGCCGAACGCCGGCCTTTGTCCGAAGGTTCCGAATGGACCTTCGAACTGCTCGACACCTACGACCGTGAGATCGGCCTGGCCGCCGCGCACTACGGACTGGACACCTACCCGCGCCAGATCGAGGTCATCACCTCCGAACAGATGATCGACGCCTACGCCTCGGTCGGCATGCCGGTCGGCTATCACCACTGGTCCTACGGCAAAGGCTTTTTGTCCACGCAAAAAAGCTACCAGCGCGGCCAGATGGGGCTGGCCTACGAAATCGTCATCAATTCCAGCCCGTGCATCGCCTACCTGATGGAAGAAAACACCATGACCATGCAGGCGCTGGTGATCGCGCATGCCGCCTATGGCCACAATTCGTTTTTCAAGGGCAATTACCTGTTCCGCACCTGGACCGACGCCGAGGGCATCCTCGACTACCTGGTATTCGCGCGCAATTTTATCGCCGAATGCGAGCAGCGCCACGGCGAAGAAGCCGTCGAAGACATGCTCGACTCGTGCCACGCCCTGATGAACTATGGTGTAGACCGTTACAAGCGCCCGACCCGGCTCTCCATGGCCAAGGAACAGGCGCGCCTGATCGAGCGCGAAACCTACCTGCAGTCCCAGGTCAACGACCTGTGGCGCACCCTGCCCACCCGGAGGCCCGAAGGTGAACGGCGCAAGACCAGCCGCTTTCCTGCCGAGCCGCAAGAAAATCTGCTGTACTTCATCGAAAAAAACGCCCCGCGTCTCGAACCATGGCAGCGCGAAATCGTCCGGATCGTCAGGAAGATCGCCCAGTATTTCTACCCCCAACGCCAGACCCAGGTGATGAACGAAGGCTGGGCTACGTTCTGGCACTACACCCTGTTAAATCACCTGTACGACGCGGGAAAGCTCACCGATGGCTTCATGATGGAATTCCTGCAAAGCCACACCAATGTGGTTTACCAGCCGCCGTTTCACAGCCGCGCCTACAGTGGCATCAACCCTTACGCTCTGGGGTTTTCGATGTTTCAGGACATTCGCCGCATATGCGAACACCCCACCGACGAAGACCGCCACTGGTTCCCGGAACTGGCCGGTAGCGACTGGAAGCAGTCGCTTGATTTCGCCATGCGCAACTTCAAGGACGAAAGCTTCATCGCCCAGTACCTGTCGCCCAAACTCATCCGCGACTTCAAACTATTCGCCGTGTGCGACGACGACAGCGAAGACAAGCTCGAAATCAGCGCCATCCATGACGACGCCGGCTATCGCGCGGTGCGCCAGCGCCTGGCCGAACAATACAACCTCGGCAACCGTGAACCCAACATCCAGGTCTACAACGTCGACGCCTACGGTGACCGCGCCCTGACCTTGCGCCACTACATGCACGATCGCCGCCCGCTCGGCGACACCACCCCGGAAATGCTGCGCCACATAGCGCGCCTGTGGGGCTACAACGTGCGGATGGAAAGCGTGGATCAGGACGGAATAGCTACCACCGTGGGACTGTGCGAAGTTTGAACCTGAAAAAATCAGTTAGCCACAGAGAACACAGAGTTCACAGAGGCAACGGGGTTCGCAGGGATGGGTGGCTTGTCGCCCAACTCGCAAAAACCATTGGTTGCCGTAAATATTGGCTTCACCCATCAGGTGAATCGGAAAAATAGGTGGAAACCGCGAGGGTGTAAATAATTTTGTGTAAACGGTCATTAGGCAGGAGACTGCCACCTCCAAAGGAAAACCATGACCAAACGCAAAGTAGTACAGCC
>NZ_BGOW01000039.1 GCF_003851125.1 Sulfuriferula multivorans
GGGCTGTACTACTTTGCGTTTGGTCATGGTTTTCCTTTGGAGGTGGCAGTCTCCTGCCTAATGACCGTTTACACAAAATTATTTACACCCTCTAGCGGCATGGGAGAGGAACTCCCCGTTCATTCTTGCCGACGTTGAGAAAGAGTTCGCGGATATGTTCTCTGCCGACGAGAAACCATCGGTGGACACACTCGGTTTGAAGGCGAAAAGTCCACCTTACCTCAAAGATTTGCGTTTGCTCGGACCTTTTGCCGACCTGCATCTACTCTGGCTGGCTCCAGACATTCAAAGTGACTAAATTATGCCTCGCTCGGATCAATCAGCCACTGCTACACTACCGCCCAGGCGCGTACCCGAGCCTTTTCTTCGCGCCGAGATCGCGGCTTTTCCGCTCGGCAGCGAAGAATCTTTCCACGCGGGCTTGGTGGAGCTTGATCCACAGTTTCGCGAAGACAATAAAACGGGGGAGCTCTGGCGCGCGTGCGAGGGCCGGCTTGCGCCGCACACAGGCTGGTCGCTTGATCGCTTGGTTGCCGCACGCGACCGCGGCTGGTTTGGTCCGCAGCCGCGCGGGGATAGGCAGGCCGTGCCTATGCACGACTACCTGCGTACTCTGGCCCGCAGTCATCTCTCCCCACGCGCTGGCGTAACAGAAATCGAAGAAAGCACAGACCTGACTTCGCTCGATGCGGCTGACCACTACCGTTGGCTCACACTCACCCTGCCTGAGGATTTGCTGCTGGCTGCGCTCGGTGTCGAACCTGCGCCGGTACGCGTCGATCTCGATCCTCCATTGCTCGTGCGTCGACTCCTCGACCTCGGGGTCGCCGAGATTCATCAGCATGTCGGTGGCGGGATGGACTTCCCACTATTATGGGCTTCGGCACTCGCTGCCATTGCGACCCCCGACGTCGGAGAGGATGCACTCGCAAGCCCGGGAGCTCCGCTGTCCGAAGGCAAGAACCTGGTCCGGTGGCTCCTCGTTGCCGCCGTGGCGCGGTGTTTGCTCACTGAATATCTGATCCGTGGAGGACAAGACTTCCTCGCCTTTGTGCGTGATTCCTACTTGTCTTCAAAACGTGTAGCGTGGACACCCCGCAGACGCGAGACACTCCATGCAGCACTCAGCGCACTCATCACGGGCGACGACAAGCGGCTGCCCGATATCGAGCCCCTCCGCGACCTCTACGCCGACATTCATCCCACGGCGCTCACCCTGAAGGATTTCCCCGTCGAGAGCGTAAACGATGCCTTTCGGCGGTGTGACCCTATTGCCGTACGGCTAGACCTGCATGGCAAGAGTGCGGGAGAACGCTGGTTTCTCCGAAAGGCGTTTGCCTACCTAGATGACAAGCATCGAGTACCTTGTGGTGTAAGGGCTGGCATACTGGATCAACACGATGACTACTTTGCTCGTGTTTTCTGGCAGACCGTTCGTATCCGCTGCCAGTATTATCGCACCGTCGTCCAACGGCCCCTCACTGGTGGCTTGCAGTGGTTCATTCGCTTCTATGGCCGGCTTGGCAACTTGCGAAATCCCCTGAATCCGATCCGACCCCAAGTATCGTATCGCGTGGCTGGTGAAGGGCACCGCATCCGAGCGCTAGAGTTTAGAACCAGCGTAGCCAATACACCCATCGAGATCGGCGAGGAAGTGCTCGGTTTTTTACGATCATGGCAGCGAGTCCTGAAAGAAACCTCCGGCTCGATGTTCGAGCCGGAAATGGGTGTCATTTTTCACTTTATAAAAGATCGCGACGAGCGCGCGTGGTCCAAAGGCACACCGGGAGCGTTCTGGGCAGAGACGTTCGCGGAGCCAAATAGAGAAGGCGGTATGGACGTCACCCATGGCCGCTATGTGGACTACTTCGCGAAGCAGTGCGGCAAGGCTCGCGCGCTTGCCGAACTGATAGAAGCGGTACCGTCTTGTCTGTGGGTCATACGCGGCCTCGACGTCGCCAACGACGAACTGGGCGTTCCGACTTGGGTACTTGCACCGCTGTTCCGCCATGTTCTCGACGTGTCCGCGCGGGTTTCCATGCTGGAGGATGGCTTGGAGCCGCTGAAGGTGACTGCACATGTAGGCGAAGACTTCCGGCACTTACTGGAAGGGATGCGGCGCATCTATGAGCAGGTGCACTATATCCTCGGCGGAACAAAAGGGCGGCTTGGTCATGCGGTTGCCTTGGGCGTGGAGCCGCAGGCGTGGGCGGAATCGGTTGGTTCGGTGCTCATGCCGACCGAAGATCGACTGTGGGATTTGGTTTGGGAGTGGCGCCTGTATACCAGATACCGAATCAGACCCGAGTTTTTGGCAGCGGCCCCAGCGGGTCGGGTGGAGATTCTGCTCAACAAGGTGCGCGAACTGTCAGATCATATCTATGGTAAACATGCCTATCAGGTGGAGGAGCTCGCCGAGGCTCATCATATGCTGCATCGTTTTCTGGTGCCGCCTTATACCAGGAGCCCTGCGGTTGAAGGTGGATACGATACCTTTCTGCAAGCGGCGCGGAACATCAAGTGGAGCAATGATGGAAGAATACATTCTCCCCGTCGGGTCGGAAAGATACTGGAAACATACCTCGACGATGAGCATGCCTTTCGGAGAGGGCAAACGCTCATCGATGTGCCGGTCCGCTTGGACGAGGTGGATGCGCTTAATGCTGTGCAGCATGCACTCCGTCGCGGTATTGCGCAACTCGGCATCGTTATCGAGGTCAACCCATCGAGCAATCTGCTCATCGGGGATTTGCTCGACCTCCGCAACCACCCGATCCTCAGGCTAAATCCGCCAGTTCCTGAGCCGAGCGCACCGCCACCCGTGGCAATCGCTCTGGGTTCCGATGACCCCCTGACCTTCAGTACCGAACTGCTGAGAGAGTACACTTTGCTGCACCAGGCTGCGTGCGCGGCGGGCTACCCAGAGCGCGTGGTTCAAGGATGGCTGGAGTCAATCCGCCGCACGGGTATGGACGCTCGGTTCACGAAAGCCTGGCGGCCAAGTGCAAATAAGAAGGTCAAAGACCTAATAGATGCTATGTCGAAGTATCTGCACGAGCCATACTGAGCTTCCCCCGAAACCGGACGTTCGTCGCGACCCCTCGGATAGCCCGTTCTTGGCATCAGGCAGCTCTTCGCGACCGGCTGATACTTTTCGGACAGGTTCGACAGGCTATAGTTGACCCCATTTTTTGGACAGTGAATTAAGATGGCAGCCTGCTGCAAAAAGGAGCAGGTAGTGAGCGAAACGAAGCGGGAGAATTTTAGTGGTAAGTTCAAAGCCAAAGTGGCCCTCGAAGCGATCCGCGGCATCAAGACGTTGAACGAAATCGGCCAGGAGTTTGGCGTGCACCCGACACAGGTTGGTTTATGGAAGAAGGAGCTACAAGAACAGGCTGGAAGTCTGTTTGATGCAAAACGCGGCCCGAAGCCTGTCGACCCGTCGGCAAGTTCAGATCGATTGTATTCAGAGATCGGTCGCTTAAAGATGGAGCTGGACTGGCTAAAAAAAAGTCCGGGATCAGCCAGTAGAGTAGAGGTGCGCAAACAATGGGTTGGCGCCTCTGAGCCACTGGCGCTGACCCGGTAATGCGAACTTACCGGCGTGGCACGTTCCACTATTTGTGCGCCTTGTTGGCGGTAGCGCCGGACAAACAAGAATTGACGTTGCTGGGATTGGCGGGCATGGCGCCCGGGCCGAACACCAGTCGCCCGCACCCGCAGCATATGATTTACCCATACCGGCTCAGGGGCGCGAATGTAATTCGCCCCAATCAGGTGTGGAGCACGGATATAACGTACTGTCGCCTGCCGCGCAGGTTTGTTTACCTGGTCGCCGTGATCGACTGGTACTCGCGCAAGGTGCTGGCATGGAGGTTATCGAACACGCTGGATACCAGATTCTGCGTGGACTGTCTGGAGCAAGCACTGCAGGTTTATGGGGGCCGTAGGTATTCAACCCTGACCAGGGTTGCCAGTTCACCAGTGCAGCGTTTACCGATGTGCTCAAGGCAAAGGGCATCGCGATCAGCATGGATGGAAGCGGACGGGCATTGGATAATATTTTTGTGGAACGGCTCTGGCGCAGTGTCAAACACGAGGACGTATATCTGAAGGGCTACGCGACCCTGCCTGAATTTCTGCGGGGAATGACAGAATACTTCGTGTTTTGCAACACAGAAAGAACGCACCAATCGCTGGGCTACAGCATGCCGGGAGGTCTACCGGACGGCGCGTGGAGGTGGAGCTGGCATTCTGGATAAATACAGCGTTAAAAAAGAGCCTGATCAGGAACAAAAGGCCGAAACAAACCTGGGGCAGCGCCATTCCGCTACGTATGAAAAGCTACCCTCTTAAACTCAATGCATTATTGTCTTGACTGAGGGGTCCACCATAGTAAGCACCGGCTTAACGTACGATTTTTTTCCGAATTCTAGGAAGGTTCCCCTTGGATTTCGCCGCTTCACTCTTGGCATTCGCGCATTTGCTGCAACACCAGCGCACGTTGCCCTTTGAATCTGCAATGCGTGCTCCATCGGTGCCAGCCGGGTAATGCCGGGCACATCCGTAGCAAAATAGCTGTTCAGCAGTCATTTACCGCTCTCCTAATATTTGATTTTCTTGTCCGGTGCACCAATAAATAACTAAACCACCTAATTCCAGTTTCTGGATTTGTATGACATGGCGATCCGGTATTTATACATTCATTTTGCCGAGCGACTGCTCCAGTAACCTGGCGACGCCCATCTGGACGGCGCTGCATTCTGATTGCCGGATCGGCGTAGACGGCTTCAGTCCTGGGACTCTCGGCATCAGATTATAGGTATCCTAAAAAAAGCCCCCGTGCGAACACGGGGGCCAAAGTCTGCCACGATGCTTTGTGGCAGAGAGGGTTCGTCGTCCTACCAAGGACGCTGCTTGAGTATTTTCACTTCCAGAAACAGCAAGCTTATGCACACCATCAGGGTGCGGTTGGTCTTGGCCTTGAAAAATTCGAATAGCGCCTGGGTAGGGGCAAATTGAATGGTAATTTTGTCGGATAGCTGCAGATTCATAGTGGTTACCTTTTGCAGTTATCAATGCAATCGGCATGCCTGCGGGTACTTGCTTGCGAGACGCCCTATCCATAAGGGTCCAGGTATTCGGGATCGGGTTGGGCAGGCCTAAATTGCGTGGAACTGTGGACAGTCCTGTCGTGTTTTCGACAGCTTGCCATATCAACGTCAGCGCAATTTGACCGCAAACACAGTAAAATCCCGCCTTTAATAAAAAAATGCGCGTCTTATGCTGACTTTCCAGGAAATCATCCTCACGTTGCAGCAATACTGGGCTAAACAGGGTTGTGCGTTGCTGCAAGCTTACGATATGGAAGTAGGCGCGGGTACCAGTCACACTGCCACGTTTCTGCGTGCTCTGGGCCCCGAGCCATGGAGGGCGGCTTATGTGCAGCCTTCGCGGCGCCCCAAGGATGGCCGTTATGGCGAAAATCCCAATCGCCTGCAGCACTATTATCAGTTTCAAGTCGTGCTCAAACCCGCGCCGGCAGATATTCTGGAACTGTATCTTGGCTCGCTCGAAGCGCTGGGCTTCGACCTGAAGCAGAACGACGTGCGCTTTGTCGAAGACGATTGGGAAAATCCCACTCTGGGCGCCTGGGGCCTGGGCTGGGAGGTCTGGCTGAACGGCATGGAGGTGACGCAGTTCACTTATTTCCAGCAGGTCGGCGGCATCGACTGCAAGCCCATTACTGGCGAGATCACTTATGGTCTGGAACGCCTTGCTATGTATCTGCAGGGTGTGGAAAGCGTCTATGACCTGACATGGACGGAGGGGCTCAGTTACCGCGATGTATATCATCAGAACGAAGTCGAGCAATCTGCTTATAACTTCGAACACAGCGATGTGGAATTTCTGCTGACGGCGTTTGGCAGTCATGAGAAAAAAGCGCAGGAACTCATGCAGGCGCATCTATCTCTGCCAGCTTACGAGCAAGTGCTGAAAGCCGCGCATACCTTTAACTTGCTGGACGCGCGCGGCGCGATTTCGGTCACCGAGCGCGCTGCCTACATTGGCCGCATCCGCAACCTCGCTCGCGGCGTAGCAAAAAACTATCTGGATAGCCGCGCCCGCCTGGGTTTTCCCATGGCGCCACGCGCGTGGGCGGATGAAGTGCTGGCGCAAATGGAAAAGAAAATGGCGGCGGCATGAGCGCACAAAGTTTACTGGTCGAGTTATTCGTTGAAGAATTGCCTCCCAAAGCGTTGAAAAAACTGGGTGAAGCTTTCGCTGCGCTGCTGGCCAACAGCCTCAAGCTGCAAGGGCTTGCTGCCGCCGATGCAATGGTCACTGCTTTCGCAACGCCACGACGCCTGGCCGTGCAGATTACGCACGTCGTTGCGCGCGCGGCGGACAAACCCATTTCGCACAAATTGATGCCGGTGGCTGTGGGGCTGGATGCCGCAGGTAACGCGACCCCGGCGCTGCTCAAGCGCTTGTCTGCGCTGGGAGCGGATGCCTCCGTGGTGCCGCAGCTCAAGCGCGCGCCGGACGGCAAGAACGAAGCCCTGTTCTTCGACAGCGTTGCTCCCGGTGTTCAGCTCGCGGATGGTGTGCAGGTCGCGCTTGAGACAGCGATGGCGAAGCTGCCGATCCCCAAAGTGATGAGCTACCAGTTGGCCGACGGCTGGACCAGCGTCAGCTTCGTGCGACCTGTGCACGGGCTGGTCGCACTGCATGGTGCGGATATCGTGCCGGTAAGCGTGTTGGGGCTGAGCGCCGGGCGCGAAACCCAGGGCCATCGCTTCGAAGCCAGTGTCAATCCGGTGGTCATCAGGGATGCCGGTAGCTACGCTGAACAACTGCAAAACGAAGGCGCCGTGATTGCCGGTTTTGCCGAGCGCCGTGCGGAGATAGTGCGCCAGTTCGACGCCATGGCTGCGCAGCATGGCTTGAAGCCCATTGAAGACGACGCACTCCTGGATGAGGTAACCGCGCTGGTCGAGCGGCCTAATGTATTGCTTGGAAATTTCGATGAGGCTTTCCTCGATGTGCCGCAGGAATGCCTGATTTTGACCATGAAGGCGAACCAGAAATATTTTCCGTTACTGGATGCAGCAGGCAAGCTGACTAACCGGTTTCTGGTTGTTTCCAACATTAGTCCGGTTGACGCCAGCGCGGTGATCGGTGGTAATGAGCGCGTGGTGCGCCCGCGCCTGGCCGACGCCAAATTCTTCTTCGAACAGGATAGAAAAAAGACGCTGGACTCCCGCGTCTTGGGTTTGGCACGCGTGGTGTATCACAACAAGCTGGGCACCCAGGGCGAGCGCGTGGAACGGGTTCAGGCGATTGCCCGCGCCATCGGCCAGCAACTTGGCGGCGAGACGCTCGCCCTGCAAGCCGATCAGGCTGCGCTGCTGGCCAAAGCCGATCTCCTCACTGACATGGTGGGCGAGTTTCCCGAGTTGCAAGGCATCATGGGACGCTATTATGCGCAGCATGACGGACTGGGCGACGACATCGCATTCGCCATCGAGGATCACTACAAGCCGCGCTTTGCCGGCGACGAACTGCCGAGAAATGATGTCGGCATTTGTGTGGCGCTGGCCGATAAGATGGAGACTCTGGTTGGTTTGTTCGGTATCGGGCAAATTCCAACAGGTGACAAGGACCCGTTTGCCTTGCGCCGGCATGCGCTGGGTGTGATTCGGATATTGGTTGAAACAGGCCACAGACTTTCCCAGAGAAAAATGCTGGAAAATGCGGTTGCAGCATTCCCTGATGGTCTGATTCAGAAATTCCTTCCTGGGGAAGGGGTGCCATTATGGAAGCAGATTGATATTTTCATCAACGAAAGAGCCATTGGGTACTGGAAAGAAAAAGGGCACCCTGAAGCCAATATCGACGCGGTGCTTGAGGTCAGTGATGTACCCATCGAGCACGCCGAGCGTTTAGTCGCAGTCAAGGCGTTTGCAGAATTGCCGGAATCGATCGCCTTGGCTGCCGCCAACAAGCGCGTGGGCAATATCCTCAAGAAAGTGGAGGGCGAAGTGCCGGTTGAGGTCAATACAGCGCTATTCAAAGAGTCTGCCGAAACGGTGCTGTTTGTATCGCTGGCGCAAATCAAGCCCAAGGCTGATGCGGCGTTTGAGGCTGGTGATTACACCGCCTCATTGCAAGCGCTGGCTGCACTGAAAACACCGGTCGACGCTTTCTTCGACAGTGTGATGGTCAACGCCGACGATCCTGCTCTCAAGGCCAACCGGCTCGCCTTGCTGAAACAATTACATCAGACCATGAACCGGGTGGCTGACATTTCCCGGCTCGCCGCTTAAACTCATGGCATGAAGCTCATTATTCTCGACCGTGACGGTGTCATCAATCTGGATTCCGATCACTTCATCAAGTCGCCGGACGAGTGGAAACCCATTCCCGGTAGCCTGGAAGCGATTGCGCGCCTGAATCAGGCCGGTTATCGGGTTGCCGTGGCAACCAATCAATCGGGAGTGGGACGCGGGCTGTTTGACATGGCCATGCTCAACGCCATCCATACCAAGATGCATAAGGAACTGGCGCAAGCGGGTGGACGGATCGATGCGCTGTTTTATTGTCCGCATGCCGCAGATTCAAAATGCGCGTGCCGTAAACCATTGCCGGGCATGTTTCTGGACATGGCTGCACGCTTCAACATACAACTGTCGGCCATACCCGCAGTGGGGGACAGCCTGCGTGATCTGCAGGCCGCTGCAGCGGTCGGCGCCGCACCCATACTGGTCAAGACCGGCAAAGGCGCGGCTACCTTAAAGGCTGGAAACCTGCCTGAAGGCACTGTTGTTTTCGCTGATCTGGCCGAAGTGGTTACCCACCTTCTTGCGCAATGATCGTACTGCGTTCGGCACTCTTTGCTGTGTTACAAACCGTGCTGACAGTGGTGTTTTCTGTCATCGCGCTGTTTACATTTCCATTTTCCGCGCGCACCCGCTACCGCATCATTACTTTGTGGAACCGGATAGTGGTGTGGCTGGCCGAAGTGATATGCGGCATCCGTTATCGGGTAGTCGGCCTGGAGAACCTGCCCGGAACGCCTGCGGTAGTGATGGCCAAACACCAGTCCGCATGGGAGACCATTGCACTGCCGGTACTGCTGCCGCCGATGGCGATCGTGATCAAGCGCGAACTGCTGTGGGTGCCGTTTTTCGGCTGGGGCATGGCAATGTTGTCACCCATCGCCATCAACCGCGCGGAAGGGCGCGCCGCGCTAAAACAAATCGTGGAACAGGGACGTGTGCGTCTCGCCGAGGGTTTTGGCGTGATGATTTTTCCGGAAGGAACACGCATGGCGCCTGGTGAAGTCGGACGTTACGGGATTGGCGGATCGTGGTTGGCCAGCCATGTGAATGCGTTAGTGGTGCCGGTAGCGCACAATGCCGGTGAATTCTGGCCGAAAAATTCCTTTCTTAAACGCCCGGGCCTGATTACGCTGAGTATTGGTCCGGCGATCGATGCGACCGGCATGAAACCCGACGCACTCAATGAGCAGGTGAAAACCTGGATAGAAACTGAAATGCAACAACTGCAAAGCTATGCCTGAACTGCTCCGCAGCAGCGAAACTCGTAGCGTCAGTCTGAATGGCGAGCAGCTTGACTACACCCTGAAGCGCAGTAATGCACGGCGCACGCTGGCGCTGACCATCCAAAACAGCGGACTGTCTGTCAATGCACCCTGGCGCTTGCCGCTCACCGAGGTGGAACGCTTTATCGTATATAAGGCGGACTGGGTGCGTGCCAAGCTGGATGCTGTCAAATCCGTCCCTGCCCCGGAGATTATCTGGTGTGATGGGATGCAGTTGCGCTATCTGGGTGGCCAATTGCGCTTGCGTAGTATTTCTCCTGCCGGCACGGCGGAGGTGAAAGATCAGCAGCTATGGCTGCCGATCAAGCCCGATGCCGCAGTGCAGGGAGCCGTGCTAGCCTGGTACCGGTGTGCCGCCCGGATTTATTTTCAAGCACGCTTGCAGACCTTTTTGCCATTTTTGCGCCGTGCTCCGGCTGGTTTGTTGGTTAGTGACGCGCGTACGCGGTGGGGGAGTTGCACACGTAACGGAGTAGTGCGGCTCAATTGGCGGCTGATTCAGGCGCCTGAAGCGCAAATCGATTATGTGCTGGCGCATGAACTGGCGCATCTCGCCCATCTCGACCATTCTCCGGCATTCTGGCGCGAGGTAACCCGGCTCTATCCGGATTTTGCCGCGGCGCGCAGGATGTTGCAAAAGCATGGGCAGGACTATCACTGCTTTTGACCCTGCAACGACGATGCAACTTAATTTCATCTACAATCTCTAAAAACATAACTCAACCTGGAGCAATCATGCGTCCGATACCTCATTATCTTGCCGTCGCAGGCCTGTGCCTGGCGTTTGGTGCCCAATCGCTGGCCTATGCCGAACAAGCTGCGCCTGCCAAGGCTACCAAAACAGCAAAGCCAAAAAAGGAAATTGCGCTTCCCAAGGTAGAGCTGACCAGTCAGCTCTTGTATGAGTTTCTGGTAGCAGAAATTGCTGGTCAGCGTGGGGATTTGGCGGTTGCCAGCGAGGCTTATCTCGATCTTGCCAAAACCACTCGCGATCCGCGGATTGCCGAGCGTGCGACGGAGGTGGCAATGTATGCGCATCAGGCAGCGGCGGCTCGTGCAGCGGCCAATATATGGCTGGATACGCAACCCGATTCACTGAATGCGCAAAAATCCTTGGCGGCACTCCTGGTGAATGATGGCAAACTCAATGAGGCGCGGCCACATCTGGAAAAACTGATTGCAGCCGAAGGAGACAATGCAGGCGCCGGCTTTATGCATCTGGATGCCCTGCTGGCCCGTCAAAAGGATAAACAAGCCGCGCTGGAACTGGTTAAAAAGCTGGCTGCACCCTACCCGAATCTGGCCGAAGCGCATTTCGCCATTGCGCAAGCCGCAGCGAATGCCAATCGTTACGACGAGGCCATGAATGAAATTAAAACAACGGCCAAGCTCAAACCGGGTTGGGAACTGGCGGCGTTGTTTCAGTTTCAGTTGGCGGGGCGGGAAAACGCAACCGACGGCACCGCGTTTTTACGGGATTTTCTCAAGCAATATCCCGATGCCAAGCAGGTACGCCTGATTTATGCGCGTCAATTGGTCAGTCAGAACCAGTATGCGGCGGCGCGGGACGAATTTCGGCAACTGGCAAAAGAGGTGCCGGGCAATCCCGAACTGGGTATGGCCATTGGTCTGTTGTCGCTGCAATTGAATGACCTGGATGGTGCCGAGAGCGCATTCAAAGCTGTGTTGGCAACGAGCCCTGCCGATGCGGGTGCGGCTCAAATTTATTTGGGGCAGGTAGCCGAGTTACGTAAACAATACGATCAGGCTGCCAAGTGGTATTTATCGGTCGCCCCCGGAGCACACTATATTTCCGCACAAATCCGTTATGCCGGATTGCTGGCAAAACAAGGAAAAATGGCCGAGGCGCGCACTTATCTGCATAACCTTAAGGTGGATGGCGAGGCTGATAAAATACAGCTGATCGAAGCGGAAGCGCAGTTGCTGCGCGAAACCAAAGACTACAAGGGTGTTTACGAATTGCTGAGCCATGCGTTGGCGAGCAGGCCGGATTCGCCAGAGTTATTGTACGATCATGCGATGGCAGCGGAACGCGTTAACAAGCTTGATGTGCTGGAAAAAGACCTGCGCCATCTGATCCAGATCAAACCGGATTATGCCCAGGCCTACAATGCTTTGGGCTATACACTGGCCGATCGCACCAATCGACTCACCGAGGCGGTGCAGCTATTGGATCATGCCCTGAAACTGGCTCCCAACGATGCTTTCATCCTTGATAGCATGGGCTGGGCACAGTACCGCCAGGGTAATCTGGACAAGTCGCTGGACTATCTGCAGCGTGCCTTTGCGCTACGCAAAGACCCGGAAATCGCAGCCCATCTGGGCGAAGTGCTGTGGGCCAAAGGCAACCGTGATGAAGCGCGGAAGCTATGGCAAACTGCGCTGGATGGCAGCCCTCAAAATCAGGCGTTGCTGGACGTGATGCAGAAATTCAAGAAACCTTAAACATGCTTTTTATCAGGCAATGCTGGCGCATGCCCGCCAGCATTTTTTTTATATTTGGTCTGGCGGGTTGTGCCACTTTGGCGCCTGAAGCAGGAGCGCCGGTGGCAACTCAGGCGCCCCGTATATTCGACCTCTCCGGCCGGATTGCAGTGAAGTATCGTGACCAGTCATCTTCAGGGAGCCTGCGTTGGCAGCATCGGCCAGCCCGGGACAACATTAGCTTGCTGTCGCCGCTGGGTCAGACAGTTACGCAAATTACCCGTGATGCGGAAGGTGTGACACTGATTGACCAGGCGCACAAAGTCCATCATGCGGCTGACACGGAAACCCTCACCCAGGACTTGCTGGGGTGGCGTTTGCCTCTCTCTGGTCTGAGTTATTGGGTAGTGGGGCAGCCGGCGCCGTCGCTCCCGTATCAAGCAGACCGTGATGCGCAACAACGCCCCACGCTGCTCGTGCAGGATGGATGGCGGGTGAATTACAGTGCCTGGCAAACCGTCGATGGGCAAGGCTTGCCGCGCAAAATGACATTGCAGCGTGATGACCTGGAAATTCGCCTGGTGATGGATCAGTGGACGCTGAAAACCGTAGCGCAATGACCACTCTGATATGTCCCGCGCCGGCAAAATTAAATCTGTTCCTGCATGTGGTAGGCCGGCGTGCGGACGGCTACCATTTGTTGCAGACACTGTTTCGCTTGATCGATTGCGGCGATACGCTACATCTGAGCTTGCGTGAAGATGGGCGCATTGTTCGCCAGCAGCCGCTGGCGGGCGTGGTGGAGGCGGACGACCTATGCGTACGCGCAGCGCAACTGTTGAAAGCGGAGGCGGGCAGCGTGCCAGGGGTGAATATCCGGCTGGAAAAACGCCTGCCCATGGGTGGCGGGTTGGGTGGAGGCAGTTCGGATGCGGCGAGTGTGCTGCTGGGACTGAACCGTTTATGGAGCCTGGGTTTACCGCGTAGCCGCTTGCAGGAATTGGCGTTAAAGCTGGGAGCGGACGTGCCTTTTTTTGTATTTGGCCAGACCGCATTGGCCGAGGGGGTTGGCGAGACGCTGCAAGCCGTGACGCTGGCACCGGCCTGGTATGTAGTGCTGACACCGGCGGTGAGTGTTTCGACCCAGGCAATATTTGCACATCCCGATTTGACAAGAGACAGCGAAATCATCAAAATAGCCGACTTTTCCGAAGCCAGTCTGTTTGGCATGCGGAATGACCTGCAAGCTGTGGTTTGCCGTGACTATCCAGAGGTTGCGCGGCATCTGAACTGGCTTGGCAAACATGGTATCGCACGCATGAGCGGATCCGGCGCGTGTGTGTTTGCAGCGTTTGATACAGCCGAAACAGCACACGGTGTGCTGGCGAAAATCCCGCGGAATATGCGTGGTTTCGTTGCGGCGGGTTTGGATAAGCATCCGCTTTACGATTATGCGGATGACAATGAAGTAGCACAGAGTTAAGCAATAGGGGAGTCGCCAAGTGGTAAGGCAACGGGTTTTGATCCCGTCATTCGTAGGTTCGATCCCTACCTCCCCTGCCAGGATTTTACGGTAGCCCATCCGGGCGCCAGCAAGAAGCGTGTAATGACCGTTACACGCTTTAGTTTTTTTTGGGATGGGGTGAGTTGTGGCGTACGACAGCATGATGGTATTCACCGGCAATGCCAATCCCCGGCTAGCCGCAGATGTAGTGCGCCATCTCAATATACATCTGGGGCGCGCTACTGTGGCGCGCTTCTCCGATGGTGAGGTGATGGTGGAGTTGCTCGAGCATGTGCGCGGTAAGGACGTGTTCGTATTGCAGTCAACTTGCGCGCCTACCAATGACAGTCTGATGGAAATCATGGTCATGGTGGATGCCTTGCGACGTGCTTCGGCGGCTCGCATTACGGCAGCGATACCGTATTTTGGCTACGCGCGCCAGGACCGCCGGCCGCGTTCGGCGCGTGTGGCAATTACTGCAAAGGTGGTGGCCAACATGCTGGCGAGTGCGGGTGTGGATCGTCTGTTGACCATGGATCTGCACTCGGATCAGATTCAGGGATTTTTCGATATACCGGTCGACAACATCTATGCCTCGCCGATCTTGTTGGGTGATGTATGGAAAAAATCGTATCCTGACCTGATTGTGGTATCGCCTGACGTAGGCGGTGTGGTGCGCGCGCGCGCCCTGGCGAAGCGTCTGGAGTCAGACCTCGCCATTATTGACAAGCGTCGCCCCAAGCCCAATGTGGCCAAAGTGATGAATATTATCGGTGACGTGGATGGCCGAACCTGCGTCATCATGGACGATCTTGTGGATACTGCCAATACCTTGTGCGAAGCCGCGCAGGCATTGAAAGATAAGGGCGCCAAACGGGTGCTGGCCTATTGTACTCATCCGGTGCTTTCCGGTACTGCGGTACAGCGCATCGAGAATTCTGCGATAGATGAGTTGGTGGTAACGGACACCATTCCATTGCGCGATGAAGCTAAAAATAGCACTCGCATTCGCCAGCTTTCAGTCGCGGAATTGTTGGCGGAAACCATGCGCCGCATCAGCAACGATGATTCGGTCAGTTCGTTGTTTATGGAATAAGTTTTAGTGATGCACGCATGCGTGCACCACGCCTCCGTAGCCTGGTCGCGGGTACGGGGTAACCAGACGAAACCTGCGTTGAGCAGGTTGAGTCATTTTGCTGGAGTAAATCATGGAAGTAATCGCTAACAAACGTGACGTACAGGGTAAGGGTGCGAGCCGCCGCCTGCGTCGCCAAGGAAAAACCCCGGGTGTGGTGTACGGTGCAGGCAAAGAGGCTGTCAATATCGAGCTGGACCACAATGCCCTGTTTCATGCACTCAAGCGTGAAGCCTTTCACGCTTCTATTCTTACCCTGGCTATCGATGGCGCCAAGGAGGCCGTGTTGTTACGCGACTACATCATGCACCCGTTCCGCATGGAAGTTCAGCACATCGATTTTCAGCGTGTCGACAAGGCTCAAAAAATCCACGTAAAAGTACCGCTGCATTTTGTCAACGCAGACATCGCGCCCGGCGTAAAGCTGGCTTCCGGTGTCGTCACCCACATCATGACCGATCTGGACGTGTCGTGTCTGGCAGACAACCTGCCGGAATTCATTGAAGTGGATCTCGCGGACTTGCAGGCTGGTCACTCCATCCACCTGTCCCAGCTGAAGCTGCCAGAGGGTGTAGAAATCGCCAGCCACAAGGGTGACGATGCGGCGGTAGTTACCATAGTGATCCCGCGTGGTGCCGTAGCAGAAGATGCGGCTGAAGCGGAAAGCGCACCGGCTGCGCCAGCGGCTGTACCGCCTGCAGCTTAAATCTGCGAATTTTCCAGACTCATGGTTGCCCTGCGGCTTATTGTCGGGCTGGGCAATCCGGGACGCGAATACGAGCGTACCCGGCATAATGCCGGGTTCTGGTGGGCGGAGCGTTGTGCAGAGGATTTGCGCATCGTACTTAAACCGGAAAGCCGCTATTTCGGCATCGCCGGGCGTGGAAATACTGCGTCCGGCGAAGTCTTTTTGTTGCAGCCCCAAACATTTATGAATGCAAGCGGCAAGGCGGTCGCCGCGTTATCGCGTTTTTATAAAATCGAACCGGCACAGATTCTGGTGGTACACGACGAACTGGATTTGCCGCCGGGTGTGGCGCGGCTGAAAATGGGGGGTGGGCACGGTGGTCACAACGGTCTCAAGGACATCGCGGCTCAGCTTGGCAATAAGGATTTCTGGCGGTTACGCCTTGGGATTGGTCATCCCGGTGAAAAGAGTCAAGTGGTGAACTACGTGTTGAATCCGCCACGTAATGATGAATTTACGCAAATCGAAAATGCAATTATCGATTCATTGCGCGTATTGCCCGACATGTTGCGCGGTGATTTTTCAGTTGCCATGCTTAAATTGCACACACAAACTAAATAAATCATGAGCCTCAAATGTGGAATCGTCGGCTTGCCCAATGTGGGCAAGTCCACCCTGTTTAATGCCTTGACGCGCGCTGGCATTGCCGCCGAGAACTATCCCTTCTGTACTATCGAACCCAACACTGGCGTAGTTGAGGTGCCTGATTCGCGTCTGGCCCAATTGGCTCAGATAGTCAAACCGGAGCGTGTGCTGCCTGCCATCGTCGAGTTTGTGGACATTGCGGGATTGGTGGCCGGCGCTTCAAAAGGCGAGGGCCTGGGCAACCAGTTTCTGGCCAATATTCGTGAAACCGACGCCCTTACCCATGTGGTGCGCTGCTTCGAAGATGACAATGTCATTCACGTGGCGGGTAAGGTAGATCCCATTTCCGACATTGAAACCATCCAGACCGAACTGGCGTTAGCGGATCTGGGTACGCTGGAAAAAGCCTTTATACGCTATCAGAAAGCCGCTCGTTCGGGCGACAAGGAAGCTGCGAAGTTGGTAAGCTTGCTGGATGAGACACGCGCTCATCTCGATCAGGGCAAGCCGGTATACGCCATGAGCCTGGATTCCGAACAGCAGGCCTTGCTCAAGCCGTTGTGCCTGCTTACCGCCAAACCGGTGCTCTACGCGGCCAATGTGGATGAGCAGGGTTTTGACAATAATCCACTGCTGGAACGGGTGCGTGAATTCGCCGCGCGTGAGGGCGCGCCAGTCGTGGTGGTGTGTGCCGCCCTCGAAGCGGAAATGGTGGATATGGATGACGCCGACAAGCAGGCATTTCTGGCGGACCTGGGGCAATCCGAGCCCGGTCTGGATCGATTAATTCGCGCCGCATATGAATTGCTCGGGCTGGAAACCTATTTCACCGCCGGGGTGAAGGAGGTGCGTGCCTGGACAATTCACCAAGGCAGTACTGCGCCCCAGGCGGCTGGTGTTATCCATACGGATTTCGAACGCGGGTTTATCCGCGCTGAGGTCACCAGCTATGATGATTTTATCGCTTGCAAGGGGGAGCAGGGAGCAAAAGAAGCCGGGAAAATGCGTCTGGAAGGCAAAGAATATATTGTAAAAGATGGCGACGTGATGCATTTCCGCTTTAACGTTTGACAAAAGTAGCAATTATTGAGATAATTTTCGGCTTGTTTTGGAGGGGTTCCCGAGCGGTCAAAGGGATCAGACTGTAAATCTGACGGCTCAGCCTTCGAAGGTTCGAATCCTTCCCCCTCCACCAGAATTTTGGTGGTTTTGATGTTGCGGATCGCGTGTGCGGTCATGTCCGGAAAACATCATCCGGCAAATGTGTGCGGGTGTAGCTCAATGGTAGAGCAGAAGTTTTCCAAACTTACGACGAGGGTTCGATTCCCTTCACCCGCTCCAGTTTAGTGGCTGTCCGGTTTAATGGGCGCCTCAGAGCCCATGTAGCTCAGTGGTAGAGCACTCCCTTGGTAAGGGAGAGGCCACGTGTTCAATCCACGTCATGGGCACCATAAGTTTTTGTAATGTTTGTAGCGATCGTTTACGGCGAGAGGATAGATATCATGGCAAAAGGCAAGTTTGAGCGTACCAAGCCGCACGTCAACGTAGGCACGATTGGTCACGTTGACCACGGCAAGACTACCCTGACGGCGGCGATCAGCACCATCCTGTCGAAGAAATTTGGTGGTGAAGCCAAGAACTACGCAGACATTGACTCGGCTCCGGAAGAAAAAG
>NZ_BGOW01000040.1 GCF_003851125.1 Sulfuriferula multivorans
ACCCTGACGGCGGCGATCAGCACCATCCTGTCGAAGAAATTTGGTGGTGAAGCCAAGAACTACGCAGACATTGACTCGGCTCCGGAAGAAAAAGCGCGCGGCATCACCATCAACACCGCCCACGTTGAATACGAGACCGCGAAACGCCACTACGCCCACGTCGACTGCCCGGGCCACGCCGACTACATCAAAAACATGATCACCGGCGCCGCGCAAATGGACGGCGCCATCCTGGTTGTCTCCGCCGCCGACGGCCCCATGCCGCAGACCCGCGAACACATCCTGCTGGCGCGCCAGGTCGGCGTCCCCTACATCATCGTCTACATGAACAAAGCCGACATGGTCGACGACGCCGAACTGCTCGAACTGGTTGAAATGGAAGTGCGCGAACTGCTCAGCAAATACGACTTCCCGGGCGACGACACCCCCATCATCATCGGCTCCGCCCTCAAAGCGCTGGAAGGCGACCAGTCCGACATCGGCGAGCCCTCCATCTTCAAACTGGCCGACGCCCTCGACAGCTACATTCCTGATCCCGAGCGCGCCATAGACGGCGCCTACCTGATGCCCGTGGAAGACGTCTTCTCCATCTCCGGGCGCGGCACCGTCGTGACCGGCCGGGTCGAGCGTGGCGTCATCAAGGTCGGCGAAGAAGTCGAGATCGTCGGCCTCAAGCCCACCATCAAGACCACCTGCACCGGCGTTGAAATGTTCCGCAAACTGCTCGACCAAGGCCAGGCTGGCGACAACGTCGGCGTCCTGCTGCGCGGCACCAAGCGTGAAGACGTCGAGCGCGGCCAGGTGCTGGCCAAGCCCGGCTCGATCAACCCGCACACCAAGTTCAGCGCTGAAATCTACGTGCTGAGCAAAGACGAAGGCGGCCGTCACACCCCGTTCTTCAACGGCTACCGTCCACAGTTCTTCTTCCGCACCACCGACGTGACCGGTGCGGTGGAGTTGCCGGCGGGTACCGAAATGGTCATGCCGGGCGACAACGTATCGGTGACGGTTGCGCTGATTGCGCCGGTGGCGATGGAAGAAGGCCTGCGCTTCGCGATACGTGAAGGTGGTCGTACCGTCGGCGCCGGTGTGGTCGCGAAAATCGTCGAGTAA
>NZ_BGOW01000041.1 GCF_003851125.1 Sulfuriferula multivorans
TCTCGCGACTGCTTGCGGGCGTCTTCTTTTTCCATGCGCGCTGAGACACGTTACAAACCTTAAAGTTCACGGATAATTCGTGCCGAGTCTATAGCTGCCGCTTATATCGTCGTGTGCGTCTAGCGAGCGTAAATCGGGGACACCACAATTATTTTTCACTACCTGTTCCCGTCCCTTGCACTTAACTCGCCCTCGACAGGTGATCCATGCTATTCAACCGCTAAGGTTTTTGCGCACTCTTCGGTCGAAATGCCTTAATCACGTCTTCCCGGGTTTCCATATAAGGCCCGCCGATCAGGTCCACACAGTAGGGCACAGCCGCAAATACGCCATCCAGCGTTTCCTTGATCGCCTTGGGCTGGCCCGGCAAATTCAGGATCAGGCTGGTACCGCGCACTACGCCGACCTGGCGCGACAGGATGGCGGTGGGCACATATTTCAGGCTTACGGCGCGCATCGTCTCGCCAAACCCCGGCAATTCCTTGTGCGCTACAGCGCGCGTGGCTTCCGGCGTCACATCGCGCGGCGCAGGGCCGGTACCACCGGTGGTCAGGATCAGCGCGCAGGCGCATTGGTCGGCCAGTTCTTTCAGCGTGGCTTCGATCAGCGGCTGTTCATCCGGGATAAGCCGGGTGTCGAAGCTGCATGGGTTGTGCAATGCGGCTTCCAGCCATTCTTTCAGCGCGGGAATGCCCTTGTCCTCGTACACGCCGCTGGAGGCGCGATCGGAGATGGAAACCAGACCGATATGAATCGTATCCATGCCCGCCTCAGAACGGCAACGCCAGCGCCGGTGCGGCGTCGTGCAGCACACGCCGGAAATCGGCCTGGATGCGTTCGATGCCGGCCTGGGTATCCGCCTCGAAGCGCAACACGATCACCGGCGTGGTGTTGGAAGGCCGCGCCAGTCCGAAGCCGTCGGCGTATTCCACGCGCAGACCATCGAGAGTGATGATTTCACGCGCATCGGGGAAGGTGGCGCTCTTTTGCAGTTTGTCCATCAGCGTGTAGTGTTCGCCTTCGGCCATGGTGATGTTGAGTTCCGGGGTGTTCACGGTGTCCGGCAGGCCATGCAGGGTCGCGTTGATATCGGCCTGCTTGCTCAGGTATTCGAGCAGGCGCGCCCCGGCATACATGCCGTCGTCGAAGCCGTACCAGCGCTCCTTGAAAAAGATATGGCCGGACATCTCCCCGGCCAGCAGCGCGCCGGTTTCCTTCATTTTGGCCTTGATGAAACTGTGGCCGGTTTTCCACAGCAGCGGGCGTCCACCGCGGGCGCGTATCCAGTCGAACAGCTTGCGCGTGGATTTCACGTCGAAAATGATCTCGGCATCCGGGTTGCGGCTCAATACATCATCGGCGAACAGCATCAACTGGCGATCCGGGAAGATGATGCTGCCGTCCTTGGTGACCACACCCAGACGGTCGCCGTCGCCGTCGAAGGCGAGACCGATTTCCGCGTCGCTGGTTTTCAGCCGGGCAATCAGATCCACCAGGTTTTTCGGCTGCGACGGGTCGGGATGGTGATTGGGAAAGTTGCCGTCCACCTCGCAGAACATCTCCTCCACCGTGCAACCCAGGCGGCGATACAACTCCGGGCCGAATGCGCCGGGCACGCCATTGCCGGCGTCGACGATGATTTTCATCGGGCGTGCCAGCTTGATGTCGCCGGCGATGCGATCCAGATAGGCGGGTGCGATGTCGTGCTGGCTGTAACGGCCGCCACCTTGCGCGAGGTCGTTGTTCTCCAGCCGCAGTCGCAGCGCCTGGATGGTGTCGCCGGACAGGGTCTCACCGCCCAAAACCATCTTCAAACCGTTGTAGTCGGGCGGGTTGTGGCTGCCGGTCACCATCACGGCGGAATGCGTGCCGAGCTCGTAAGCCGCGAAATACGTCATCGGTGTGGCCACCATGCCCAGATCGATCACGTCGATGCCGGCCTTCTGAATGCCGCGCGCCAGCGCTGCGGCCAGTCCCGGGCCGGACAAACGCCCGTCGCGGCCGATGCAAATAGCGCTCTGGCGACGTGCAACCGCTTCCGAACCAATCGCGTGACCGATGGCCTCGACGATCTCCGGGGTGAGTGTTTTGCCGACGATGCCGCGAATATCGTAAGCCTTGAAAATTTCTTTTGGAAATGTAGTCATGGGAACTCCTGATAATAAAATTAAGAACGCACGCGGCTGAATTGTGTGGTGATGATCAGACTATTCTACCTGTGTGACGCTGTCGTCATTGGCCGGTCTCAAAAAAACCCAGCGCACGTTGCGGTAGCCAATTCACATTGCCGGGGAAAGGCCCTTGCAGAAATCCTACATGACCGCCTTGCGCCGGGAAATCCAGAGTAATCGCAGATGAAACTTCGCCAGCACCGGGCAGCGCTGTGCCTGGCATGAACGGGTCGTTGCGCGCGTTGATGAGCAAAGTGGGCGCGCGTACATGAATCAAGCCTGGTTTGCTGGACGCGCGCCGCCAGTAATCGTCCACGCCTTGGTAACCATGCAACGGCGCCGTCACCAGGTCATCGAAGGCATACAGGGAGGAGACGGCCTTGACCTGTTCGCGTGCATACAAGGCCGGATAGGCATTGAGTTTTTGCAGCGCCTTTTGCTTGAGCGTATATAAAAATTTTGCTGTGTAGGTATAGCGGTTAATGCCTTTGTCCAGGCTATGTCCGGCAACGGTAAGATCCAGCGGCGCGGAAATCGCTACCGCGCGGGTGATCAGCGCCATGGCATTTTCGCCCATTTCGCCCAACCATTTGAGCAGGGCATTTCCTCCAAGTGACACGCCGACCGCATACACTGCAGCATGACCGTTTTTCAGCTGCAGGCGCTTGAGAACGTAATCGATCTCGGCACTGTCGCCGGCAAAATAGGCGCGCGGGAGGCGATTGGGTTCGCCCGAACAGCCGCGAAAATTCACCACGACGCCGCGCCAGCCGCGCTGCTTGACTGCATGCATCAACGCCAGCGCATAAAACCCGCGCGAGTTGCCTTCCAGACCGTGAAACAACACCACCAGCGGCGCATCCGCAGCCGCGTCCATCCAGTCGAGGTCGAGAAAATCGCCATCCGGCAGTTCCCAGCGCTCGCGCCGGTAGTCTATTTGAGCAACCGGCGCAAAGAAATAGGGGTAGATGGTTTGTAAGTCGCCGCCCGGTAACCAGGCGGGTGCCTGATATTCAGTAACACGGTATGGCATGGCGTATATTCCGGCAGGTCGCGCATGAATCACTACCAGCCGGTTTCGCTGCAGAGGGATTTATTTCCGGATTCATTGTTGCCAGTATATCAAAACGGCCTGGGTTGAAACCTTGCACATGGCGCGACACTACGATCCAATGCCCCGGTTGCCCCTTCAATGCAGGGTCGGCGCCTTGCCGGTCGGCTGGGGATGCGGCGCGGGGGTGCCGTGATGCGCTACCAGACGCCAACCGTCACCCTCCAGTTGATACACGTTCGTGGCGAGCACATGCCCCTGTTGCGCCGTGTTTCCCGTCACGGTCAGCAGTTCCTCGACCAGATGCACCACCTGCGTCGCGCTGGCGTATTCACGCAGCACATTGACCTGCACCGTAACCCCGCTGCCCCCGGCAAAAATCTGTTGCCAGCTCTTGCGTATCGCATCGACGCCCACCAGCACCGGACCCGTCGGATGAATGCAACTGATCTCCGCCGTGCTTGACCAGACAGCCATCATGGCCTCGACCTTGGCATCCTCAAAAGCCTGATAAAAAGCAATTTCGGCGAGTTCTACAGTTGAGTACATGTTTTCCTGAACGTTAAAAAAAATGGTAATTGAATCATGCGTAGCCTGGACAAACGGCTTGCCTGTATTGATGTTAGCCGATTTGGCTATTGCATGCACCCGTCAGGGCGGTGCAGGCCATGCCCATGCGCGCCGCCGAACCAGGCAGAGCTCCGATCCGGCGCGGTCTCAGCCCATATGACTCAGTGTATAATCCGCAATTTGGATTGCCGCGCACTCCCACCTGACATGATTTTATATACCCTCCCACTTTTCGGCCTGTCCCCGGCGATTCGATGATCGCACGCTTGATACAGCGCGTATTTGGCAAAAAAACCGCTGCCGCCAAAAAATCCCGCCTGCAAAAAATCCCGCTCGAACAACACGGTCTGACTCGAGAGCGCATCCTGCCGTGCGCGCTGAAAGTCACCGATACCCTGCAACAGGGCGGCTTTGCGGCATTCATCGTCGGCGGCGCGGTGCGTGACCTGCTGCTCGGCAAGACCCCCAAGGATTTCGACGTCGCCACCAACGCCACTCCCGAACAGGTGCATGCGCTGTTCCGGCGCTCGCGCATTATCGGACGGCGTTTCCGGCTGGTGCATGTGATGTGCGGGGCGGATACCATCGAAGTCTCCACGTTTCGCTCCAACGGCCTGGTGACGGAAGACGATGATGACCGCGCCACCGATGCAACCGGCCGCATCGTGCGCGACAACGTGTTCGGCAATCAGGAGGACGACGCGGAACGCCGCGATTTCACTGTCAATGCCCTGTATTACGATCCCGCCAGCCAGGAAATCTGGGACTATCGCGGCGGCGTTGCGGACATCGAACGCAAGACCCTGCGCATGATCGGCGACCCCGCCACACGCTATCGGGAGGACCCGATACGCATGCTGCGTGCGGCTCGCTTCGCAGCCAAGCTGGATTTCAAGATTGACGAGGCCACGCGCGCGCCGGTGGCGGAACTGGCCGACCTGCTGGAAAATGTGCCGCCGTCGCGTCTGTTCGACGAAATGCTCAAGCTGCTGTTGTCCGGCCACGCCTTGCGCGGCGTACACCAGTTGCGTGCCGAGGGCCTGCACCACGGCATATTGCCATTGCTGGATACCATCCTGGCGCAACCTGAGGGCGAGCGCTTTATCACCGCTGCGCTGCACAATACCGACTTGCGCGTGCAGGCGGGCAAACCGGTGTCACCCGCGTTCCTGTTTGCCACCCTGCTTTGGCATGAACTGCAAAGCGACTACAAGGCACGTATTGCAGCGGGCACAAAACCTGCGCCTGCATTGTTCGAAGCTATGGATGCGGTACTCGACCGCCAGCGCGAACGTCTGGCCGTACCGCGCCGCCTGGATGGCACGATGAAAGAAATCTGGAGCATGCAAGCGCGCTTCGAACAGCGTTCGGGCAGCCGCCCCTACCGCCTGTTGCCGCACCCGCGCTTTCGCGCCGGTTATGATTTTTTACTGCTGCGTGCGCAGAGCGGCGAAGTGGCGCAGGAGCTGGGCGACTGGTGGACCACCTTCCAGGACGCCTCGGAAGAAACCCGCGCCGCCATGCTGCTGCCCGAAACCCAGGGTGCACCCAAACGCCGCCGCAAACGCGGCAAAAAACCGGCGGTCGCCAGTGAACAGGCTGGCGAAGCATGAACTCCTGCACGCCCGCCAGGCTGCCTGCGCACGCCTTTGTCGCACTCGGCAGCAATTTGTCCGACCCCGCCGGGCAGGTACTGGCGGCACTCGAAGCCATCGCCGCCCTGCCCGGCACCCGCTTGCTGGCGCGCTCCTCGTTATATCTGAATGCGGCGGTAGGCTATGCCGACCAGCCTGACTTCATCAACGCCGTGGCGCAGCTCGAAACCAGCCTCGCGCCGCACCAGTTGCTCGATGCCCTGCTCAACATCGAGCATGCATTCGGGCGTGAGCGTACCTTCCGCAATGCGCCGCGCGTGATCGATCTGGACGTATTGAGCTATGCTGCGCTGCAATGCCACGATGCCGGGCTGACGCTGCCGCATCCGCGCATGCACGAGCGCGCCTTCGTGCTGGTGCCGTTGCTGGAAATCGCGCCGGACATGGTGATCCCCGGCCTGCAGGCCGCCGCCCACTACCTGCCCGGCGTGAGCGGGCATGGCCTGACGCGGGTGGCCGACAACTGGATCAGTCAGAACAAGATCACAGAAAAAAGACCATGAAAAATGCTGGAAAAATATCGCTATATCGCTGTTGAAGGCCCGATAGGCGCTGGCAAAACCAGTCTGGCGCGGCGCATCGCAGACCATTTGCACGCGGACGTGCTGCTGGAAGGCGCAAGTGAAAACCCCTTCCTGCCGCGTTTTTATCAGGACCCGAAGCGCTACGCACTGGCCACTCAGCTGTTTTTCCTGTTCCAGCGCAGCGGCCAGGTGCAGGATCTGCAGCAGTCCGATCTGTTTCGCCACAATACCGTGGCGGATTTTTTACTGGACAAGGATTTGCTGTTCGCGCGTCTGAATCTGGATGACGACGAGTTTCGCCTGTACCAGAAAATCTACGATGAACTCCAGCCCAAGGCGCCGGTGCCCGACCTGGTGATCTACCTGCAGGCCAGGCCGGATGTTTTGCAGGCGCGCGTGCTCGGACGCGGCATTGACTACGAGCGCAATATCTCGACCGATTATCTGCGCCGCCTGACCGAGAGCTACACGCGCTATTTTTACAACTACACGGCTGCGCCGCTGTTCATCGTCAACTGCGAGCACCTCAATTTCGTGCAAAACGACGCGGACTTCGCGCTGCTCTTGCAGCAGATTCAGGCGATGCGCGGCAATCGCGAATTTTTTAACCGGGCGGTATAAAATCGCACCATGAAAATAACGCTGACCACTTTGCAGCAGCGCGCAGACCAGGGCGAAAAACTCGCCGTGCTGACCTGCTATGACGCCACCTTCGCTACCCTGCTGGAATCCGCCGGCGTGGATATGCTGCTGGTCGGCGATTCGCTGGGTATGGTGCTGCAAGGCCGGGGTTCCACTCTGCCGGTAAGCCTGCCGGACATGGCCTACCACACCGCTGCCGTGGCGCGCGGCGCGACGCATAGCTTCATCATCGCCGACCTGCCGTTCGGCAGCTATCAGGCCAGCCCGGCACAGGCGCTGCAATCGGCAGCAGCATTGATGGCGGCTGGCGCGCATTGCGTCAAACTCGAAGGCGGCGCAGTGATGGTCGAAACCATTGCATTCCTCAGCGCGCGCGGTATTCCGGTGTGCGCGCATATCGGCCTGCTGCCGCAATCGGTGAACGCGCTGGGCGGTTACAAAGTGCAGGGAAAAACAGACAGCGCCGCGCAACAGTTACGCGCCGATGCGCAGGCGCTCGAGCAGGCAGGCGCGTGCATGGTGCTGATGGAAGCGGTCCCGGCTGCGCTCGCCAAATCCATCACGGAGGCGCTGCATGTGCCCACCATCGGCATCGGCGCCGGCCCGGATTGCTCTGCCCAGGTGCTGGTTCTGCACGACATGCTCGGCATCACCCCCGGCAAGCCGGCGCGTTTTGTGAAAAATTTCATGGCGGGTGCGGACAGCATTCAGGCTGCGGTGAGCGCCTATGTGCAGGCGGTCAAAGGCGGGCAGTTCCCGGCGCCTGAACATTGTTTCTGACGGCCTGAAAACCGCCACAGAAGACGCAGAGGTCACGGCGCAAACCGGTTTCACTCGGTGCCCTCGGTGATCTCTGTGGCAACCGGATTTGGTTTTAAAACCCATGCAAATCATCTACACGATCGCCGAAATGCGCCGCTGGCGCGCCGAGCACAATGACCTGGCCCTGGTAGCCACCATGGGCAACCTGCATGCAGGCCATCTCGCGCTGGTACGCCTGGCGCGCCGGCATGCGGCCCGGGTGGCCGTCAGCATCTTCGTGAATCCGCTGCAATTCGGCGCGAATGAGGATTTTTCGCGTTATCCGCGCACGCTGACTCACGATTGCGAGCTATTACGCGAGGCCGGTGCCGACGTCGTTTTCGCACCCGATGCGCCAGAACTCTTCCCGCACCCGCAAAGCTACCACGTCAAACCACCCGCCCTGGCCGACGAGCTGTGCGGCGCATTCCGTCCCGGGCATTTCCGCGGCGTGGCGACCATCGTCATGAAGCTGTTCAACATTGTGCAGCCGCGTGTGGCGCTGTTCGGGCAAAAAGACTATCAGCAGCTGGCGATTATTCGCGGCATGGTCGCGGATTTGAATGTGCCGGTAGCGATTGTGGCCAGTGCGACCGTGCGCGCGGCCGATGGCCTGGCACTGTCGTCCCGCAACGGCTTCCTGAGCGAGCCGGAGCGCTCCGAGGCGCCGCGCCTGTACCAGACCTTGAGTTCAATTTGCGACCGGCTGGCGGCTGGAGAACGTGATTTTACAGCGCTGGAGCTGGCTGCCACCGCCACCCTCGCCGTACATGGCTGGCGCGTGGATTACATCGCCATTCGCAGCCCCGCACTCACCCTGCCCGAGCCCGGCGACACCCGCTTCGTCGTACTCGGTGCGGCGCACCTGGGCAGCACACGGCTGATCGACAATATCGAAGCCGGTGGCGCAGAAACTTTATAGTTTATAATGGCGGTCTAATATTCGTTCCCTGAGCGAGGGCGAGACCATGCAAAGAACCATGCTGAAATCCAAGTTGCACCGTGTGCGAGTCACCCAATCGGAACTGCACTATGAAGGCTCGTGCGCAATCGACGAAACCCTGCTGGAAGCCGCCGATATTCGCGAATACCAGCAGATCGACATCTACAACGTGACCAACGGCGAGCGCTTCACCACCTACGCCATTCGCGCCGAGCGCGATTCCGGCACCATTTCCGTCAATGGCGCCGCCGCGCACAAGGCCAACCCCGGCGATCTGCTGATTATCGCCACCTATGCCAGCTACAACGAAATCGAACTGCAAAAGTTCGCTCCGCAACTGGTGTATGTGGATGAACACAATCGCATCGTCGCCAGGCGCAATGAGATACCGGTGCAGGCTGCACAAGCCTGAAAAATGACGGTATCCATGAAAAGGCCAGCTCACAAGCTGGCCTTTTCATTTGGATGACCGGGCCAATACAGGCTTAGAATGATCTGGCATCGCCATACCGTGCAAAATGCCTGATACAAAAAAGAGGGGGACATCATGCTGAAAAATCACTTTATCAACAGTATATTTGCCGTATCCATTGTGCTCGGGACTGCTCCGGCCCACGCCTTTGATTTGGGCGGAATCATTAACAGCGACCAGCTCCAGAATCTCGGCAAATCCTTGCCACAGAACTCGGATAACTCGTCCGCATCGGCCGCTGGTTTGGCCGGCATCAGCAACAAGGATCAGGTCGGCAGCCTGAAACAGGCGCTCACGCAAGGTGCAGAAACGGCCGTGCGCGAACTGGCAAAACAAAACGGCTACCTTGGAAATGACAAGGTGCGCATCCCATTGCCGGGAAACCTGCAAAAAATAGCTAGTCTGATGCAGACAGTGGGAATGGGAAAATACGCCGACGACTTGATCACTTCGATGAATCGCGCCGCTGAAGCCGCCGTGCCTGAAGCGAAAACGCTGCTGGTCGGTGCGGTAAAAAGCATGAGCGTCAATGACGCCAGGGGCATCCTCACCGGCGGCAATGACGCCGCCACGCAATACTTCCGCATGAAAACAGAAACCGCGCTGGCCGGAAAATTCAAACCCATCGTAGAGAAATCAATGGAGAAAGTTCAGCTTGCCCGGAAGTACGATGAGTTCGCTGCAAAAGGCGCAGCGTTGGGCCTGGTGGATCAGCGCGACGCCAACATGGACGACTATGTCACCCGCAAGGCATTGGACGGTTTGTTCGTGATGATGGCGGAGCAGGAAAAAGCGATCCGCGCGAATCCGCTGGAGGCGACGGGAGCACTGGCGAAGAAGGTTTTTTCGGCCATCAAGAACTGAATTCCGGGCAGCAAATACGCAGGCGTCTTGACCTGCACAAAGCTCGGCTCAGTCCGGATTGGGCGGCGGCTGAAACTGCGCCAGCTCTGCAGCCGGCAGAGGGTGACTGATCAGGAATCCCTGGGCTTCGTGGCATTCGATATTGCGCAGGAAGCGAAATTGACCGGGTGTTTCCACGCCCTCCGCCACCACGTTCAAACCGAGCTTGCGGGCCAGGGAAATGGTCGCCGTACAGATTTCCGCGTCGTAACGGTCCGTCTCGATGTTGCGGACAAAGGATGCGTCGATTTTGAGGGTGGTGATGGGAAGCTGTTTAAGATAGGTCATGGAGGAGTAGCCGGTACCGAAATCGTCCAGCGCAAGCCTGATCCCCATATCAAGCAGCGTGTTGAGAATTTTGATAGTGCGTTCGGGTTTTTCCATGGCCACGGATTCGGTGATTTCCAGCTCCAGATGGCCTGCTTCGAGCTGCGTTTCCTTGAGTATGCTGGCGACAAACGCCGGCAGATCAGCTTGCTCAAACTGCCGGGCAGACAGATTGACCGCTACACGTTTGATGTGAGTCAATCCGGCCAGATGCCATGCTTGCATTTGCTGGCAGGCGGTACGCACCACCCATTCACCCAGGGGCAGTACCAGTTCGGATTTTTCCGCCAAAGGTATGAAATGGTCAGGGCCCAGCAAACCATGCACCGGATGATTCCAGCGCACCAAAGCTTCGACAGCGATCATGCGCCCCGATAGCATGTCGATTTGCGGCTGGTAGAACAACACCAATTCGTTGCCATCCAGCGCCTGATGCAACTGGTTCTCGAGCAAAAGTCGATCCACCGCCGCCCGGCCGATATCCGGAGTGAAGCTGTTGCGGGTGTTTCGGCCCTGCGCCCTGGCATTTCGCATGGCGCTATCAGCCTGCCTCACGAGAGTTGCAGCATCATTTCCATCGTCGGGATACAGGCTGATACCCACGTTGGCGCTGACGTGCAGTTCCTGCCTGGCCAGATGATAGGGTTTGGCGATAGCGGCCAGGATCGTATCCGCATCTTGCAGGGCGGAGGATGCGTCGGCGCTGCATAGGACAAACTCACCGCCCCCAAGACGCGCGAGGATATGGGTGGACGGCATGCTGGCGCGCAAGCGATCTGCCACTTCGATCAATAATTGATCGCCGGTTTCATGGCCAAGCGCGGTATTGATGGCATTTAATTCGTTTAATCCTATCAGCAGCACCGCCAGACTGCCATGGCGTATTCGGGCGTGCTCGATGGCATGAGCCAGCTGCATCTGCATGGAAAAACGGTTGGGCAAACGGGTCAGCGGATCATCATTCGCGAGCACATGAATTTCCGCTTTCTGTTCCTCGTTGCGAATATGTACTGCGCGCATCAACTCCAGCAAGTTCGCGATCAGGACGACCAGCAGCGGCAGCAACAGCGCGCTTTCCTGTTTAAACCAATACAGCAGTACGAGGTGGCCGCAATAGATTATGCCGGCGGCGGCAAGACTGTATTTTGTTCCCGCGCGAAACCGGCGGCGCGGTTGCCAAAACAACAGCAGCGAAGGAAGCAGCGCGATCAGCAACAGTATTCCCGTCCAGCGCCAGTCGCTCGGCGCCAGAATCAGATGCTGCCCCAGGGACTCATAGGCGATGGCCAGAATTTCGACACCGGACATATTACCCACCGGGGTGTGCACACTGTCGGAATAAAACGCCGTGCTGCCGACGAAAACAGTCTTGCCGTGAAACAGATTCGGATCCAGCGCCTGTCCTTGCATACCCAGCATGGCCTTGGCGGCGCGCGCGAAAGGGATAGTCAGCACTGAATTTTTATTGCGCGGGTAATACAGGCGAACAGCCCCCTCCCCGTCGGTCGGCCAGATGAATGTTCCGACCTGGGTCGTACCATCAGGATTGATTTGGACCCGCGGCCGCGGGTCGGCGCTGAAATAGGCCACGACTGGCAAGCTAGGCAAGTATTGTCCGTTGAACCGATAAAACAGCGGAAGACGGCGCAATATGCCATCACTATCAGCTATCGCGGAAACAACGCCTATATGGGCTGATTCTTTAGCCGGCCGGGTAAATTCCTGGAGTGGTAGTTGCACAACTGGCCATACTTGGGCGCGCAATCCCTCAGGAACCTTCCAGGCCAGTCCATCCAGGACAGCCGGCCGCTCGCCCTCTTCGACTGCGCTGCGCGCGGTGGCTGAGAGTACGACATTCCCCGCGCGGGAAATGGCATTACTCAACCGTTTGTCGCCTTCGCGCGGATCGGCGAAAACAATATCGAGGGCCACCGTGCGCGCACCCATCTCGTTCAAATAGTCGATGAGCATGGCGTAGATATCGCGCTTGTAGGGCCACCCTCCGAAATAAGCCTGCATCTCTTGCAAGGAATGGTCATCGATATCGATGACCAGCGCGTCCTTGAAATAATGATTTTGCGCCACCAGCCTTGTCTGTGCGTCCAGAGTCAACAAGTCCAGCCGTTGATACAAGGGAGTGAGGCTCAGTGCCCATGCCAAAGCCAGCGCACTCAAGGGCACCCACAAAAGCCGAGCGACGCGGAGAATTCTAGCTGGCACGGAAATCAACTGGATGCGGCCTCTGTCCTACAGTGCAAAAGGAACGAGCGGTACAAGCAATAAAAGCATCCACCACTTTGATCCTGGAACTTCAAGTATTTGAACGCTTCCGAAAGGGCCGGCAAAACCGTCCGCATCGATGGTCTTGATGCGCAAATAATAAGTGCCGGGTTTGGGACGATCAATCTGGATCTGATTAGTGGTTAACACCTTGTCAAAGATCGGCTGGGCGAATTCGGGGTCACGCGCAAGTTGCAACTGATACTGGCTGCCCTGGTCGCCGGCGGACCAGCGAAACGTCAAACTCTTGTCGCTCATTTGCGGTGCGTCCATTTTGGGACTCTCGGGTATTTTGCGCTGGGTGAATCCCTGCACGTCGCTATATGGGCCTTGATCCTGCCCGGCGGTAATGGAGGCGATGCGCCAATAGTATTGGCCAGGTGCAAGTGTCACGGCATATTCCGTTTTCGGCAGATCGGGCACGTCCGCCAGCAACGCAGAAAAATCGGGATTCGCCGACACTTGCACATGATAGCTCTGCGCGGACATCGAAGTACTCCAGCGCAGTTTGGCTTCGGGACCATAAGACTTTTGCCCGTCTAACGGCGCACTGACGAAAGGAGGCTCGGGGCGCGCCTTGAGCACGAATTCGCGATCCGCATTCAGGCCTTCCAGACCATTTTGATCGATCCCGCGCACACGCAACATATAATGTCCGTCAGGCAAATCAGTCCATTTAGCGGCTTTACCTTTGAATATGCCATCCAGAAGCAGGTTGCTGAAAGAGCGATCCGAAAACACCTGGGCATGATAGCTTTCGACACCGGCTGTGGCGGGCAAATCGATACGCAGTGGCGGTCGTTCAATCAAAGCCGGTACGCGACTCAAGTCGGGTGCCGGCAGCAGTGTTATTGGTGCGCGCGGCGGTTCACCCGCTGCGGCCAGCGTACCAAACCCGGCTTTCACCGCAACCGTCTTGTTGCCTGCACCGCTGGCTTGCACGGCTCCCTCCAGCACCTCGCTGCGGGAGACCTGGTCTGTGTCGTCCACGTGGGCACGAAAATCGGTACCGCGCACGGACAGATTGAGCGGTCGCGATTTGATCTCGTAACGCGCAGCAGGTTTTTCCTGCTTTGCCACACGGGTATCGATGCTGCCCCGGTGCAGATCAAGGATTGTTTGGGCCATTCCCGTTTTGCCGAAGAGCACCATCCCGGTCAAGGTAATTCGAGTATTCGGGGTGAGTAGCAGACGCGAGCCGTCCACGAAACGCAGCGACACGCTGGCATCGGCGCCAGTTTCAATGGTATCGCCCATCTGTGGATGCATGTCCATGGATAAGGGCTGCGGAACACCATTTTGCGGTGTACGGGTCACGCTACCCTGTATATAGATGGGTTCCGCGACTGCTGCTTCACGTTTCAACCAGGCTAGAGGCAGGCGCAATTGCTACCCGGCACGAGTCGTTTCGGGTTGGATATTTTGTTGAGAATTTGTAACTTTGGCCAGTCATTGGGGTGGGTCAGATAAGCCGTCGCAACGCCAATCAGGGTGTCGCCAGGCTTCACACCATAAACCCAGACCTCCCCTGCTGCCAGGGCGGGCATGCCCAGCTGCGCCAATATAAACCCAATGAGTAGGCACAGCCTGGACAGCGAAAGGCGTAAAGTCATGCTATCTCCCCTTGGATCCGCAGGAAAACCGATTCCGGCAGAATAATCCATACCTTGAGTGCCGAAAAGACAGTCTCAAAAAACATCGAAGCCCGGTGTTTCCCTTTGAAATAAAATAACCAGGGTGCGCAATGGTTATTTTGCCAAACCATATTTCCGGGAGCGTCTTCCGAAGGTTCTCGTTTTAATTATTATGATTGAGCCCTTCTGTCATGATCAGGCGCTGTGGTATGTCAGTGTAGCAAACCATAGTGGCGCAGGATCGCTTTTCAATATTGATGGCAGACGCGTCTTTTTCTATGGAGGGCGTTGCCTGGAATTTATTTCGCCTATGCCAACAGGTGCTCCCTGCGCTCCTGCAGGCTGCCATACCTCAGTGCGTACTGGCGCGTAAACTCGGCGCCGAAGAAAAAAATTTGCGCTGAGTAATAAACCCACAACAACAGGGCAATCATCGCGCCAGCGGCGCCGAAGCTTGACGCCACCCCGCTATTACCCAGATAGAGACCGATCACGTATTTTCCCAGGCTGAATAACAATGCGGTGAAAGCAGCCCCGATCCATACGTCCCGCCATGACAGGGGTGCATCCGGGAGCATCTTGTAAATGACCGCGAACAGAATGGCAATAATGCCAAACGAAACGATGGAGGAAACAATCGAGAGAATGGCCAGAGAACCACTCCACATCGTTCCTACATAACGCTCCAGCATGGCAATCGCCGCACTGAACACCAGGGAAATGAGCAACAGGAATGCAAGCACCAGCACCAGGCTGAAAGATAGGACACGGGTTCTAAGCAGGGTAAGAAAAGCTGAATGGCCGGGCCGCACTATCCCCCATATTTCATCCAGACTGCCTTTTAATTCGGCAAATACGCTGCTCGCGCCAATCGCCAGCAGGACAACGGCGCCGATCGTTGCCATCAATCCCGATACGGGGTCGCGCGCTGCGGCCAGCAATGCCTGGATCGCCTGTGCGCCATTCGGCCCAACCAGACCTTGTATCTGGCCTATGATCTCTCCCTGTGCCGCTTGCATACCAAAAAAAAATCCGGCGACGGCGATCGCCAGCATCAGGATGGGCGTCATGGAAAACAGGGTGTAAAAGGCCAGCGCGGCGCCTTTGCTGGCGGCACGATGGTCTATCCAGGCTTTTAACGACTCCAGTATTATTCTCTTCATCTGAGTTTAACCTCAATTGAAAAAACACCTCCAATCATATCTAGGGTGGCGCAGGGAAAGTTTCTGTTGTTCGCTTCCCCAATACTTATGGACTGTTTTCAGCTTATATCAATTTGGCTAACGGGTCCGTGCGAAATCGTACACAGTTTTCCAGGGACTGGGGTCAATTGCGTTTTCAAAAATTGTACACAATTCGGCGCTACGTTCGCTAACGCACAGAAGCAATCTGCGCGTTAGCCTATTCTGCGATCAGGCAGGGCAATTCAGGCGCATCGATTTCAGGGAATTGTGTCGCTGTAGCGGTTATTTATCCCGTTACGGGTTACGCAGTTCGGCCCAGGAAGGCGAGTGCTGATTGGCTTACCGCAATTGTCATCAGAACTGATTTCAATTTTTATGCATACAGGAAACATCAGGTTTTTCTACACTCGGAGGTAATAAGATCATGAAATATTCATTGCTAGCCACCGCACTTGTTGCAGCCTTTGCACTGAGCGCTTGCGAAAAACAACCCGTAGTCGTCAATACCCCCCCCGCAGAAACCCCGGGACCAACCGTTGTTGTACCTGGTCCTGCCGGTCCTCAGGGAGCTACTGGCGGTACGGGGGCCACAGGTGACTCAGGTGCAACCGGTGACTCGGGTGCAACCGGCTCACAGGGCGCTCCTGGCTATGATGGTGCCAAGGGTTCGACTGGAGCAACGGGTGCCACGGGAGATACCGGAGCAACTGGCGGCGGCACCACGGTGATTGTTCCACCCCCGGCTCCAGCCAACAATTAATCCGCAAGAAATGAAGCATGGCCTCCCTGAACAGGCCATGCTGTTTGACATGCGCCCATGCAGGTGGATTCGGCATTGATCTCGATGCCGGAAATCGCCTGCACGGGGGCACATCACGATTAATACAAGCACGCTGATTTGCGCATGCCTCTATCCGATATCATGATTGTGCGTTCAACGCGCCTTGTGCTTTGGGTCTGATCTCCCGCCGTCACCGGAGCGTTTGCATGTCACCTGTCACATCAGAAAACCTCCTGCTCGCCAAGCTGCCACGCAAGGATCACGAACATTTTCTGGCACGCTGCGAATCCGTGCATCTGGACTTTGGAGATGAACTTGGTGTGCCTGGAGCGCCCATCGAGCATGTTTATTTCCCTATCGACAGTTACATTTCGCTGGTAATGGTCATTGACGACCATTCGTACCTGGAGATCGGATTAATCGGTTGCGAAGGCATGCTGGGCACTCCCCTCATATTTGGCATTGATGTAGCATCGTTTTATGCGGTCGCACAAGGCGCGGGTTCTGCACTTCGCATGACTACGGCGGCCTTCGCCCGCGAACTCGAACATAGCGCAGCCTTGCATCGACGACTGCAATGCTATGCCTACGTATTGAAGAACCAGTTCGCGCGCATGGCCGCCTGTACTCGTTTCCATGTGGTTGAGCAGCGGCTTGCCCGTTTGTTGCTGATGACCCGGGACCGTGCTCGCGCCGATCATTTCCATTTAACCCATGAAAACATGGCCAATATGCTGGGCGTACGCCGTGTAGGCATTACCAAGGCGGCTTCTGAACTGCATCGGCAAAATCTGATCAGCTATCGCAGGGGAGATATTACGATTCTCGACCATCACGGTCTGGAAGCGGTTGCATGCGAATGTTACGGTGCAGAAAGAAGCATGTATCAAAGCGTGCTGGGCTAGTGTTTCAATTGATACGCCACGGATAATGCGGTTTCTGGAATCAGGATTTATCCAGACGTTTGCTGTGTTTATGCAGGCTGCTGGATAGCTGCGAGATAATCTCCGAAGCGGCCTGAATAATCTGGCTGGATCCAAAGCCTGCCTGGGTCATCTCGCGGAAAAACGATTTCGCCACAATTTTTGCCATTTTGTCGGTATCGTAAGCAGTGGACAGCATCACTCCACCAATGGCTTTTTCCGCCTCTTGAGCCATTGCGATCTGGGCAAAGCGCGAATTGAGCAGGTTCTGCAATTGCACTACCTGGATGGACTTGCCAACAAAAAATGCCACAATCTCCAGCAACGCCAGATCGTCCTGGGTAAATGGCTTGCCGCTGTTCGGCTCGGACAGGTTGATGACCCCGATAAGCTTGCCATTGACGCTGAGCGGTGCGGACATCAGGCTGCGTGCACCCGTTCCCGGACGACGTGCGCACCTGGCAAAAATCGACTGCTCGATGTCTTCCACCAGTAGCGACTTGCCACTTGCAGCCACTTGTCCGGCAATGCCTTCCCCGCGCCCGACAGTCTGGTTAAAAGCCTCCTCCGGCAACGCGCCCTGCGTGGCGCATACCCGCAGTCGCAAAGCTTCGCCCTCGCCTTCGATTAACAGCATGATGGAACAATGTGCCGCATCCAGCGTGTCGGCAGCAAGCTTGACCAGTTGCCCGAGATTGTGTTCCAGGCTGGTCGGCGATTCCAGAAATCCAGCCAGATCATGCAACTTGTCGAGCAGGTTACCGGTCATCCTGGACCCCCTGAAAAACGCTAATTGAGTGCCGCCGCCATTTTACGCCGGTAGGCAGCGACCAGATCACCGCTGCCTCCAAGCAAACTGAAGATATTCAGCATGGTTTTGCGGGCGATGCCATCCTGCCAGGTTTTGTCGCGTTGCATCATTTCCAGCAACTCATCCATCGCCTCCTGATAGCGCTGCTGCGCAACCAGCCAGTTAGCCAGTTTGAGACGCGCTGACTGGTCTTTTGGGCTGGCGGTAATCGCAGCAACCAGGCTGGTCTCATCATCACCCTGATCCGCCTGACGTGCAAACTGGAGACGCGCCATCAACTGCATGGCACGCGCCTCGCCTGCGGTTTGCGCAGACAGCGATTCGAGCAGTCGTCCCACCTCGTCCAGTTCCTTCAGCGCAAGCATGACCTCGGCCGCATCCAGTCGCACACGCTCGTTTTGCGCATCGAGTTTGCTCGCCTCAGCGAGCATTTGCAGCGCACGCGCGGCATCGCCATCGGCGAATACCTGCATCGCCTCCAGTCGCACATCATCGGCCGGTGAAGGCAGCAGACGCTCGATGAATTCGCGCACGGCCGGCTCGGGAATGGCGCCGGAGAACTCATCCACCATTTCCCCGCCGACAAAGGCCTTGACGTTGGGAATGCCGCGCACGCCGTACTTGCCGGCGAGTCTCTGGTTTTCATCGGAATCGACCTTGGCCAGGATGAACCTGCCCTGATAAGCCGCAGCGAGCTTTTCCAGCACCGGCTTGAGCGCACGGCAAGGGCCGCACCACTCCGCCCAGAAGTCGACGATCACCGGGACTTTCTTCGAACCTTCGATGACGACTTGCTGGAAATTATGCTCGTCCACGTCGAGAGAATATTCAGTCATGTCCGTGATTCCTGGTCACTATTTACATTATTAAAATCGTGGCGATGAAATAATTTTCAAGCACCGCTACGGCGCGCCAGCTCCACTGCCTTGCCGATGTATGTGCCCGGCGTCAGCGCCAGCAGGCGCGCCTTGTCGGCATCGGGGATCGGCAGCGCTTTGATGAACACATGCAGGCTGTCGCGGTTGATGCCGGACTTGCCGCGTGTCAGTTCCTTCAGCTGTTCATAGGCATTGGGCACGTTGTATCGACGCATCACGGTCTGGATCGGCTCGGCCAGCACTTCCCAATTGTGATCCAGGTCTTCGGCCAGACGCTGCGGATTGGCTTCCAGCTTGTTCAAACCGCGCAGACAAGAGTCGTAACCGAGCAGCGCGTAGCCCAGCGCCACGCCCATGTTGCGCAGTACAGTGGAGTCGGTGAGGTCGCGCTGCCAGCGCGACACCGGCAGCTTTTCCGCCAGATGGCGCAGCAGCGCATTGGCCAGCCCAAGGTTGCCCTCGGCATTTTCGAAGTCGATCGGGTTGACCTTGTGCGGCATGGTGGAGGAACCGATCTCGCCAGCCTTCACCTTCTGCTTGAAATAGCCCACCGAAATATAGCCCCATACATCGCGGTTGAGATCGATCAACACGGTATTGGCGCGGCTCACCGCGTCGAACAGCTCGGCCATGTAGTCGTGCGGCTCGATCTGGATGGTGTAGGGGTTGAAGCTCAAACCCAGCTCTTGCACGAAGCGCTGTGCGAAACCTTCCCAGTCGAAGTCGGGATAGGCGGACAGATGCGCGTTGTAATTGCCCACCGCGCCGTTGATCTTGCCCAGCATCGGCACACTGTAAATCTGCTCAACCTGACGCTGCAGACGATAGGCGACGTTGGCAATTTCCTTGCCCAGGGTGGTGGGCGATGCTGGCTGGCCGTGAGTTCGTGACAGCATCGGCAGTTCGGCGTGTTCGTGCGCCAGCGCGGTGAGCCGGGCAGTGACGTTATTCAGTGCAGGCAACAGCACCGTCTCGCGCGCCGCCTTGAGCATCAGCGCGTGCGACAGGTTATTGATGTCCTCGGAGGTGCAGGCAAAGTGGATGAACTCGCCCACCTTCGCCACTTCTGGATTGCTGGCGAAACGCTCGCGCAGGAAATATTCCACTGCCTTGACATCGTGGTTGGTGGTGCGCTCGATCTCCTTGACGCGCTCGGCATCCGCCTCGGAAAAGCCTGCGGCGACAGCACCCAGCGCTGCGATCGTCGCGGACGAAAACACTGGCACCTCGCTCAGCGCAGATTCGGCGGCCAGCGCCTTGAGCCATTCGATCTCGACCTTGACGCGATTGCGGATCAGGCCGAACTCGCTGAAATGCGCGCGCAGCGCTTCGACTTTGGCAGCATAGCGGCCATCCAGGGGAGACAGGGCGGTAAGGGTAGAGAAGCTCATGACAATTTCCGGTAAGGCAAAAGCCTGATTTTACCCGCAAACGCAGGATACGACTGTTACGTTATCGCGTGGCATCGGCACGCGGAAGCCAATCCGAGGCAGGTCGTAATGCAGAGCGGGGTGCTGCGTCACCGCAGCCCGATCTTAAGTCCAGTCGCGCCGGTCCAGCACCGCCTGCGCCAGCGTGCCGGAATCCACATGCTCCAGCTCACCCCCCACCGGCACGCCGCGTGCAATGCGCGTCACCTTGAGGCCGCGTGCATGCAGCAACTCGGCGATGGCGTGCGCCGTGGCTTCGCCTTCAGTGGTGAAATTGGTGGCGAGGACGATTTCCGTCACCACGCCATCGGTCGCGCGCCGGATCAATCGGTCGAGATGGATTTCGCGCGGCCCCACGCCATCCAGCGGCGACAGCCGACCCATCAGCACAAAATACAGTCCGCTGTAGCTCTGCGTCTGCTCCATCATCAACAGGTCGGTGGGCATTTCCACAACGGCCAGTTGGGCGGGATTGCGATTGGGTGCGGCGCAGATGGCGCACAGGCTGCCTTCAGTCAGGTCATTGCATTTCTCGCAATGCTGCAACTTGACCAGCGCCTGATCGATTGCCTGCCCCAGCCGCTGCGCACCATTGCGGTCGCGCTGCAGCAAGTGATAGGCCATGCGCTGGGCGGACTTGGGCCCAACGCCGGGCAATATACGCAATGCTTCGATCAGGCGCTCTAGACTGGTGGGGGATTTCATAGACACTTGCTGGAAGTTGGGTAACTCTTTTGCCACAGAGAGCACAGAGGTCTCAGAGTCACTATCTTGAACTCACAACCATTCATCCCGTTACTCGTTAAAGATAGCTTTCCCTGCGCTCTCGGTGCTCTCTGTGGCAGATTTGAATTGGGTTCACAGCATCAGAACGGCAGCTTGAAGCCGGGAGGCAGGTTGAGTCCGGAGGTAAACCCCGCCATTTTTTCCTGGGTCGTCGCTTCCGCCTTGCGCACCGCATCATTCATCGCAGCAGCGATAAGGTCTTCGAGCATGTCCTTGTCGTCGCTCATCAGGCTGGGGTCGATGGTCACCCGGCGCACGTCGTTGCGACAGGTCATCAGCACCTTGACCATGCCCGCACCGGCCACGCCTTCGACTTCAACGTCGGCCAGCTGATCCTGCATTTTTTTCATGTTTTCCTGCATTTGCTGGGCCTGCTTCATCATGTTGCCCAAACCACCTTTCATCATTTCACTGCTCCTTTGCGATAGATTTAATTTCGACAACGCGGGCATCGAATTGCTGCATTACGTCTTGTACAAATGGGTCCGATGCAATGACAGCCTCAGCCTCGCTCTGACGTGCCGCGCGCGCCTCGTTTTGCTGGCGCACCGGAGTGTTGGCTTCACCCTCGGCGAGGCTGACCTGGAGGCGCATGGGGCGGCCAAAATGCGCGCTGATCGCCTCGCGCAACTTGTCCTGATAGGACTTTTCGGCGAGATGCTTGTGGGCAATCGGCACCCGCAACTGCAGGCAATCGCCAGCACAGGATTCGAGTTCGCTGTGCACTGCCAGCATGCGCGCCTGACCGCCCAATTTGAGGCTGGTCACCAACGCCGCCCAATCACCGTCAAACGCGATGGAGACGACGGGTGCCATCGGCACAGGTTCGGGAGAAGGTGCAGGTGCAGGCTCGGAAACATTCATTTCAGCGCTCGCTACAACCGGCGGCACGGCGGCCAGCTTTGGCGCGGCGGGTTCGCGTGCAACCAGCGCTGCAGCGGGGGGCGCAGCGCGGCTTGCGGCGGGCACGACGGAAGGCGTGGCAATGCGGGCTGGTTCCGTGGCGGGCATAAACGCCAGCATGCGCAGCAACGTCATGGTAAAGCCGGCAAATTCATCCGGCGCCAGCGCCAGGTCGCGCCGCCCGAGTATTGTGATCTGGTAGTAAAGCTGGATGGTTTCGGCATCGAGGCGTTGCGCCAGATCGAGAATGGCGTCGCGCTCGGGCAAGTCATCCGGCAGCGCAGCGGGCACGGTCTGCGCCAGTGCGATTTTATGCAATAGCGCACCCAATTCCTGCAGGGCCGGGTCGAAGGCGATGCTGCGCGCCGCCATTTGATCGGCCTCGTCCAGCAGCGCCGCGCCATCGCCCGCGGCCAGCGCATTCAGCAGGCCGAACAGGTAGCGCTGGTCGATCGCACCCAGCATGCTGCGCACCGTATCTTCGTGCACCTTGCCGCTGCCATAGGCGATGGCCTGATCGAGCAGCGACAGCGCATCGCGCATGCTGCCACCGGCGGCGCGCGCAATCAGGCGCAACGCGGCGGGCTCGGACGGGATGCCTTCCAGCCCGAGCACCTTGTCCAGATGTTCGCGCACCATTTCCGGCGCCATTTGCTTGAGGTTGAACTGCAGGCAGCGCGACAGCACGGTGACCGGAATCTTCTGCGGATCGGTGGTGGCGAGGATGAATTTGACGTGCTCGGGCGGCTCCTCCAGCGTTTTCAGCATGGAGTTGAACGCCGCCTTGGACAGCATGTGCACTTCGTCGATGATGTAAACCTTGAAGCGGCCTACCGTGGGGGCGTATTGCGCGTTGTCCAGTACTTCGCGCATGTTGTCGATGCCGGTATTGGAAGCGGCGTCCAGCTCCAGCAAATCGACGAAGCGCCCGCTATCGATCTGCGTGCACGCGGAGCACTGGCCGCATGGGGTAGCGGTAATGCCGGTTTCGCAATTGAGGCATTTGGCAAGAATGCGCGCCACCGTGGTCTTGCCGACGCCGCGCGTGCCGGTGAACAGGTAAGCGTGATGCAGCCGGTTCTGGGTCAGTGCGTTGCTCAGCGCCCGCACCACGTGTTCCTGACCCTTGAGGTCGGCGAATACGCGGGGGCGCCACTTGCGTGCGAGAACTTGGGTCACAGGTTTAAGATCGCATCAAAAGTGATAGGCAAACCGGATCTGGTTGAAGTTGATCCCGTTGTTGGGTTTTTTGATGTCGGCATTCGACAAATGCTGGAAACGATAACCCAGATCGTATTCGCCGCGCGCGCCGAATCTGTAGCCGGCTCCAATGTGATCGCCGAACTGAAAAGCAGTACCGAATTGACGACGGTCATTGATTCGGGTTTCCGACAGCAGGTGCACACCGATTCCAGCTTCGGCGTACCATCCTGTGGGCTTGTTCTGACTCAGCCGGAATACCGGGGTAAAACCAATGTCGTATAGATCCCGCGCGCCGCTCACACTGCTGTCGCCGCGCCAATAGCCGAGGCTCGCATCCCAGTAGCCGGACACGGCCCAGGCATCGCCTACCGGCCATTTTTTGTTCCAGTCCCATTGCAGGCCGACACGGCCCATATCGGTATGGTTGCCTGTGCCTAACTCAAGCGACACGCTGTCTACGGCATGGGCCGGCAAAGCCACACATACCAACAGCATGACACCCGCAAGTTTTGTCAGGTTCAACTTCATGTCACTTCTCTCAGCAAGTAGTGTGAACACAGCTTTTAATAAAATGGATTAGAAGGTGGCGAGCCCGACCCCCGGCACTTGCAATAAATAGCTGTGGCTGCTTCCTTCCGGACCTGACCAGGTTCACCATCTTGCAATGCGGGGAGGCCCGCCACCGACTATTCTACGCTAGCCCTCAGGTGCGGCAAAGCGTTATAGTGCGCGGACATTTCCAATACTCAAGGAAAATCACGGTAATGCCCACTCTGCAAATGCTCAGGGATAAGATGCTCGGCGCTCCGCGCGATCCGATGAAACCCGAAACGCGCCAGCATATCGCATTGATCGCATTCTTTGCCTGGGTAGGTCTGGGCGCAGACGGCTTGTCGTCTTCCTGTTACGGTCCGGAAGAGGCTTTTCTCGCACTCGGCCAGCACACCCATCTCGCCTTGTATCTGGCAATTGCCACCGCACTCACCGTGTTCGTGATTTCGTTTGCGTATAACCAGGTTATCGAGCTATTCCCCAGCGGCGGTGGCGGCTACAAGGTCGCCACCAAACTCATCGGCCCTCATGCCGGGCTGGTGTCCGGTGCAGCACTGATTGTGGACTATGTACTCACCATCGCCATTTCGGTGGCGAGCGGCGCCGATGCGTTGTTTTCACTGTTGCCGATGGGGGCGCAGCCTTTCAAGCTGGCGACGGGACTGATATTCGTGCTGGTTCTGGTAATCCTGAATCTGCGCGGGCTGAAGGAATCCATCAAGTTTCTGCTGCCGATTTTTCTCGGCTTTGTCGTCATCCATCTGGTGCTGATTGTGTACGGCATCCTGTTCCACAGCAGCCGCCTGCCGACCCTGCTGCATACCACTACCACCGAAACGTTTACCCTGAGCACGCAGATGGGCTGGGCATTCATCATCTCCCACCTGCTGCTGGCCTACTCCACCGGCGGCGGTACTTACACCGGTCTGGAGGCAGTATCCAACAACGTCAATACGCTGGCCGAGCCGCGTGCCCGCACCGGCAAGTGGACCATGTTTTATCTGGCCGTCTCGCTGGCTTTCACCGCCAGCGGCATCATCATGCTGTACCTGCTGTGGGACGTGCACCATGTGCCCGGTGAGACGCTCAATGCGGTGGTGTTCAGAGATATCCTGCACAGCTGGACTCTGGGCGGCGTGGACTGGGCACGCTGGCTGCTGCCGGTGGTCCTGGCATTGGAGGCGGGGCTGTTGTTTGTCGCCGCCAACACCGGCTTTCTCGGCGGCCCGGCGGTGCTTGCCAACATGGCGGCGGATCGCTGGGTGCCACACCAGTTCAGTTATCTGTCGAGCCGCCTGGTGACGCGCAATGGGGTGATGCTGATGGCCGTGGCGGCCATCGGCGTTTTGCTGTTGACGCGCGGCAGCGTCACGCTGCTGGTGGTACTGTATGGCATCAATGTATTCCTGACTTTTTCACTGTCGATGGCAGGCATGTGCATCTACTGGTGGCGCAATCGCGGGGTGGAGCAGAAATGGCTATGGCGCCTCGCCCTGTCCGGCACCGGGCTGTCGGTCACCGGCGGGATATTGCTGGTGCTGATCGTCGAAAAATTCGGCCAGGGCGGCTGGATGACGGTGCTCATCACCAGCATGGTGATCGGCGCCTGCCTGCTGGTGCGCCGTCACTATGACGAAACCCGCGCTCAACTCAAACAGGTAGACAATCTGTTTGCCGGGCAGCAAATGCCTCCTCTGCCCAATCCTCCCGCACTTGATCCCGCGCTGCCCACAGCCGCGCTGCTGGTGGGAAAAAGCAAAGGCAGCGGCATGCATACCCTGCTCTGGGTACAGCGCTTGTTCCCGGATCATTTCAAGAATTTCATTTTTCTGAGCGTTGGCGAGGTCGACACGCAAAGCTACGGAGGCACCGGAGCGCTCGAAAATCTGCGCGACGAAGTCGGCGAGAATCTCCAGTATTTCGTCAATTTCTGCCACCACCACGGCCTGGCCGCCGAAGCCCGGCTGGCCTACGGCAGCGATGTGGCACAGGAACTCACCCGGCTAGCACAACAAACCCATGCGGATTATTCCAACTGTGTATTTTTCGCCAGCAAGCTGATTTTCGTGCACGACAACTGGGGCACACGTCTGCTCCATAACCAGACCGCCGACGTGCTGCAACGCCGCCTGCATCTGCAGGGGATGCAGATGGTGATTTTGCCGATGAAGGTTTGATAGAAAGCTGAATCACCTCCCCACTGCAATACTACAAACTGCAACAGATTCAAGCATCCCATCTGGTAATTCATTAATCATATCAAGCCGCACGGAAGCGTCAGCTTTCGGCAAGAGAACCGTCATCGTTTTGACTTTTTAGTCACATAAACTATTAGCCGACTTGGCTAGTTGGAAAAAGCTACTCTTCAGTGTCCGGATTAAACCTTGATCAAAGTAGAAACTTTTTAATATATCGACTGGGAAAACAATAAAAACTGGCCTGGCATGCAAATCCTGCTTATTGAAGATGACCCGATGATCGGCCAAAGCCTGGTCCGGGCGTTAAAAGATGTCGGCATTTCGAGTGACTGGGTTCGCGACGGCGTGGCAGGAGAATCAGCCATCGAATCGGGCAAATACAGCCTGGTTCTGCTCGATTTGGGATTGCCGAAAAAATCCGGGTTTGACGTGCTGAAAACAATGCGCGCCAAGGGTGACCACACGCCATTGCTCATTATTACGGCGAGAGACGAAATCGATGACCGAGTGACCGGACTTGATTTGGGTGCAGATGATTATCTTATCAAGCCATTCGGATTGAAGGAGCTGATGGCAAGAATTCGTGCCATCCTGCGTCGCAATGACGACCTTGCCATGTCTATTCTCGGAAACGGCGAGATCACGCTGAACCTGGCAACTCATGAAACAACCTACCGGGGAAAAACCCTGTCACTTTCTTCCCGTGAGTTCACCCTGTTGCAAGCGCTGGTCGACAAGCCGGGAACGATACTTTCCCGCACCCAGCTCGAAGATCGGTTATACCCACTGAGCGAAGAAATTGGAAGCAACGCAGTCGATGTGCTTATCCATTACCTGCGCAAAAAATTTGATAACGAAATCATCCGTAACGTGCGGGGTGTCGGCTGGATGGTAGTGAAGCATCCGTCATGAAATCACTGAAAAAGCAGCTCATTTTTTGGCTGGTCGGGCTTTTGTCCGTGGTAGGTGTACTGGCGGGTGGCATTTCCTTTTATTTCGCTCTACAAGAGGCGAACGGGCTACTCGACCACCAGTTACGCCAGATCGCCCGTAGCGTTGACGAAGGCTCTCAACTACCTGCCATGCAAGCCCAGTTTCAAAAAGAAAACAGCGAGGAAAGGGATAGGGATTTTGTCATTCAGGTGTGGATTGCAAACGCGCCTCCCGAATCGTCCCGCCCTGGCTTCAATCTTCCCAGGCAGGCGGTTACCGGATTTTCTGAATTGTCGTCGCAAAATTCAAAATGGCGCGTGTATACAATGATCCACCCGCATCGCACGGTACAGGTTTCCCAAGGAGAAGATGTGCGCCTTGAAATTGCGACCCACTCGGCAATGCGCGTGCTATTCCCGGTGGCCGTACTGATTCCGCTTTCCTGGTTACTGGTTGGCGTCGTGGTCAGCCGTCTGCTGAAACCGCTTGAAGCCGTCACCGAAGCGGCTATCCACCGCGACGTGGCAAGCCACACACCGCTACCAACCAAAAATGTTCCTGAAGAAGTTGCCCCGCTCATCCGTGCCATGAACGACCTCATTTCGCGCTTGGGAGATGCACTCGAATTGCAACGCCAGTTTTTGTCGGATGCGGCACACGAGTTGCGCACGCCGCTTGCCGCGCTGCAGTTACAAATCGAGAATCTGTCGCGCAATCACTCGCGTGAAGATCTCGAAATCAGGATTGACGAGATGCGGCGCGGATCGCAGCGAGCGTCACATTTGGTCGGGCAGTTACTCAAAGTCGCCCGCTACGAGACTCAAAACAAGCCGATCGAGCGCAGCGAGGTCCGTTTGGATACCTTTGTTAAATCCTGCATCGCCGACTTTATCCCCTTGGCCGATCACCGCGGTATCGATCTCGGCATGATTCATGACGATAGCGCAGTCATTGCGGGAAACCCTGAAGATTTGCGCATATTGATTGGCAATCTGATCGATAACGCGATTCGCTATACGCCAGAAAGCGGGAAAGTGGATGTAAGTGTTCACGTTTCAGGTCGCAACGCGATGGTAGAAATATTGGACACCGGCCCCGGGATCCCCGCAGCCCTGCTCCCGCGTATATTCGATCGTTTCTTTCGCGCAGCAGGTCAGGAAACGGAAGGAAGCGGCATCGGCCTGGCCATCGTGAAAGCGATCGCGCAACGCGAATCAGCCAAGGTAATACTCGCGAACAGGCAGGACGGGCATGGCCTGAGCGCACGCATTTTTTTCGATCTTGCAGAATAGCGGACGCTTTATTTCATTAGCGCCGCCACATGGAATTGCCTCTCTCCAGGCCACATTCTCAATCCCGGATTTTGGATATTTCCCCTGCAACAGAATTGTCACAATTCATTCACTCTCCCCTAAGTCTTGGTGCGTACATTGCCATTACATCATTGATCGATTTGTTATTAACGCACACTGACCAAGGGAGTAATGTAAATGAACGGGCAACCTGATTTTCGCGTCAAGCTTCTGGTACAACTGGTTTTAGGCACGATGCTGGTGGCTGGCGCCAATGCGTCGTTTGCCCAGGATACGGTTGATCTTGGCACGGTACAAAGCGGTTCCGGCGATGCGTCGGCAGGCAGTTCCAGTAATCCAGCCTCCGCCCCCTACCAGGCACCCACGCAGGGCTCCCTGGTCGCCACCCAGCCCCAATCCATCATCAACCAGCATTACATCCAGGAAAACGCTTTCGCCGGTTCCAATTACACCGACATCGCGCAAATCGCGCCGAGCGTATGGAGCGTCGATCCGAACGGCCCCGGCATGATGGAATCGCAATCGGGCGGCCCCTACCTGAGGGGATTTGCAAACGGCCAATATAACGTCACCTTCGACGGTATCCCCTGGGGGGATTCGAACGACTTCACGCAGCACTCCACGTCCTATTTCATGCCCCAGGATACCGGCAGCATCGTTGTCGATCGCGGACCCGGCGACGCCAGCAATATCGGCAACGCGACCTTCGGCGGCACCATGGCCGTCACCTCGAAAGACCCTTTATCAGCGACGACCTTCACGCCTTATACCACTTTCGGGAGTTTCAATACGCGCCTGTTCGGCGCTGAATTCGATACCGGCACCATGCAAAAATACGGCGACGTCAGCGCGTTCATCGACTACAAGAATTTCGCGACGGACGGCTATCTGACCAATGCGCACCTGCGGCGCGGTAATCTGTTCGTGAAATTCATCAAACCAATCGGTGACAATACCGTGCTGACTGTCGTAAGCATGCAGAACAAACTGCATCAAAACGTGCCGCAAGGGGCGACACTTGCAAACATGGCGCTATACGGAAAAAACTATGGCCTGAACAACGACCCGACCAGCCAGAACTTTGCCGGCTATAACTACGACGACATCACCTCGGATTTCGAATATATCGGCCTGCAGTCACAGCAAGGCGACTGGAAGGTGGACAACAAGCTCTACACCTATGCTTACTACCACAATGGTTTCAACGGCGCTGATCCGGGCGGTGCCCAGCCGAACGGCACCGTTTACGGCGCCAATAATGTCCCGGGACAGAAGATGACCATGAACTACCGGTCGGTAGGCGACTTGCTGCGCCTTTCCAGAACCATGGGGCCGGGCGATCTGCATTTGGGCGCATGGGTTGACCATCAGACCAACAACCGCTCGCAATACGAAATCGATTTCACCAACGGTGGCGCTTTGAATGCTACACCCACCTCCGCCGCAACGGATCGGCTGATGAACGATACCCTGACCACCATTCAGCCTTATATCGACTATGCGTGGAAAGCGACGGATAACCTGACCATTACACCGGGTCTGAAATACGTGTCCTTCCGCCGCACGCTCGATGCAGCAGTGAATCAGGGAACTGGTTTGCCCTACAGCGGCGACCATACCTGGACCAAGGCGCTGCCTGCACTGACGGCTCACTATGCCATCCAGAAAAACTGGTCGGCCTATTTGCAGCTTGCCAAGGGCTTCCAGGCGCCGAACCTCAACTCATTCTATAAAGCCAATCCGGATCTCGGCACGCTCAAGCCGGAAGAAACGATGAACTACCAACTTGGTACAACCTGGGCCAGCCAGCGCCTCACCTTGTCAGCCGATATTTATCAAATCGATTTCAAAAACAAGATCGTCTCTTCGCCAAGCGGTACTGGCACAATTTTCTCGAATGCCGGCGGCGCCACCTACAAGGGCGTGGAGGGTGAAGGAACCTACTATGTCGGGCAGGGCTTCAGCCTGTACGGGAACTATTCCCTCAACAGCGCCAAGGACAATACCAATAACCAGTGGCTGCCCAACACGCCGAAAACCACCGCAGCAGCGGGCGTGATCTACAACCAGGGTCAGCTCTATGCCTCCCTGACCGCCAAACACGTCGGCTCCCGCTTCGGGGATACCGGCGAAACCATACCGCTGGCCGCCTACACTGTCGCCAATTTCGCGTCCAGTTACACGCTTAAAAATGTCGCGAGCTGGGCAAAAGAAGCCAAGGTGGGATTCCAGATCAATAACCTGCTCAACAAAACCGACATCTACGCGCTGGGCACCTACGACGCGAATGGTAACCCGATGTACTTTACGCTTCCGGAGCGCAGCTATCAGTTGAGCCTCTCGGTCAGCATGTAAAAGAAAGGTATTCATAGAATGAATTTGGACACGATTCAACACGTCGCCGACACGTCTGGCGGCATTCTCTACCTGATGGCCGTGTTGCTGCTGGTGGCCCTTACCATCGCGCTGGAACGTGCCTGGTATCTCAGACGCGTTCTGGTCGCCGGCAACCATGTGATGGCACAGCTGGATTCGGTGACGCGCGCCGAGATGCCCATGCTGCGCGAGCTCAGCACGCATTGCAGCGAGCTTCCGCATGCGCGGGTTCTGGATGCGGTGCTCAAGCACGATCTCAATCACCATTTCGACCGTCTTTCCGACAAGATGGAAGAAGGCATCATGCGCGAAGCGCCGCGCGTCGACCGTTATCTGTGGGTACTGGACACCATCGTTACCCTGGCGCCGCTACTCGGGCTGCTGGGCACCATCATCGGCATGTTCAACGCATTTCAGGTGCTGTCCGACCCGGGTAGCGCGCCTATCAAGGTGACGGGCGGTGTGGCAGAAGCCTTGCTTGCAACCGCCTCCGGCCTGTTCATCGCGATTCTCGGGCTAATGTTTTTCAACGGCCTGAACAACCGGGTGCGCGTCATCATGCACCAGCTGGAAACCCTGAAGGTGATGTTGCTTAACCGCATGTACCCGCACTACCATGCGCAGCCCGATCATCAGGGCAGAGCCCATGAAAACGGTCCGCGCGCAGTTCGCGTCGGGGAAGCCTGAGATGCGTTACTTCGAACCGCGCAAAGCCCGCATCGAGATCATTCCGATGATCGACATCATGTTTTTTTTGTTGATCTTTTTCATCATGATCACCCTGCACATGATCCCCTCTACTGGCGTCGCGTCCAATCTGGCAAGCAGTTCAACGGCTGCCGCCTTGCCGCAGCCAAAAGTACTGGTCACGGTGGACGCCGCCGGGGTTATTTCCGTGGAAGGTCATGTACTGACACCAGCGCAATTGACTGCCTCCCTGCACCAGGGTGATCCAGCACGCACCATCGTCACCATCGCGGGATCGAAGCAGACATCGCTACAGCACTTGATGGATGTGATGGACGCATGCCGGACAGCGGGCGTGACGCAAATCGGCCTGGCCGCCAGACAGCAGCCATAAAATGACCACACTGGAATCCCCAATGCCGGTAGTCAGCGGCCGGTTGTCCCTGCCTTACGCGACCGCAATTGCTCTGCTTATCGAGGCCTTGTTATTGGCAGCACTGGTCATCGGATTGTCCGATGCCAAGAAGACTACGCCGCCCAGGCCGCAGCCGGTGATGCTAAGCTTTCCCGTCATCCAGGCTGCGCCGCCCAAGCCGGTACCGACGCCGCCACGCAAACCACCGGTCAAACCTGTGCCCCACCCGCGACCGGCACCGGTTCACCACACTGTCCATCACCCCAGCCCGCCCGTGCACAAAACCGAGGTTGCGGAACCTGTGCCGGAACCGTTGGCTATGGCCCCTGCCGAACCCGACACAGTGTCGGCTCCGCCACAGCCGGCGCCGGTTCAGCATACTGAAAAACCCAGTCCGCCCAATGTCGACCCCAACATTCAGGCGCGCTTCGAAGATCAGGTCCGCAGCGCCGTTCAGTCGGCCATGCGTTATCCCTATGCTGCCAGGATGGCGCATATTTCGGGTCGCACACAAGTATCTTTCGAATATACGGACGGCCAGGTGAGCGCCGTAAAAATCGCCGTCTCCAGTGGCTACGGCATGCTCGACAGTGCAGCATTGCAAGCCGTTTCTGCCGCCGCCTATCCGCCGCCACCGAAAACCATGGCGGGTAAATCCATGCCCTTCAAGGTGTGGGTCCGCTTCTACCTGACCGGTCCATCTGCTAACTGAATCTCTTCTTTAAATTCTGGAAATCACAATGAAACCGAATGCTTTGAGCGTGCTCGCTGCCGCTGTTCTGACCACCCTGTCCGTTGCCCAGGTCCAGGCAAACCAGGCCACCCCTATCCAACATGTGTTGATGATCAGCGTGGATGGCTTGCATGCGCTTGATCTACAGAATTTTTCTGCCAGCCACCCCCACTCGGCAATGGCTCAGCTTGCCCGCACCGGGATTGAATACACGCAAGCTCAAACCGTCAGTCCTGCCGATTCCTTTCCCGGGCTGCTGGCGCTGACCACCGGCGGCACACCAGCAGTCACCGGTGTGTATTACGACGAGACTTATGACCGCAGCCTCTCCCCGCCTGGCAGCAACTGCAGTCGGATCGGCACCTCCGTCATTTACGATGAATCCATGGACGGCCCCGGTGCCAAGGCAGGAAAACCGGCGCTGAAATCCAGTCTGTTGCCGCTGGATCCGAATGGCTGCAAGCCTGTTTACCCACACTCATATTTACGTGTGAATACCGTATTCGAAATCATCCGTCAGGCTGGCGGCCACACTGCGTGGATCGACAAACATCCGGTCTATGAAATCCTCAACGGCCCGAGCGGGCAAGGCGTGGAAGATTTGTATACCCCGGAAATCGGGTCGAATTTCGAAGGCCTGGAAGACAAGCATGGCGACAAGATCACTGCCTCGATCAAGCGGACGGAGCGCTACGACCAGGCTAAAGTTGGCGCACTCATCAATGAGATCGACGGCTTCCGCCACGACGGAAAAACTGTAGCGCCGGTACCCATGATGTTCGGACTCAACTTGCAGGCAGTCAATGTGGGCCAAAAACTGGCTGGCTATACAGATGCTCAAGGTCACCCCACCCCGCAACTGGAGGCCGCTCTGGTTCACAGCGACATGCTGATCGGCGAAATCGTTGCTGCCCTGCGCGAGAAAAATCTGCTGGATTCGACCCTGTTCATCGTGACAGCCAAACACGGCAATGGCCCCATCGATCCCAAAGCGATACGCCATGTCGACAAGAAAGAAATTGCCCAAACCATCGAGCACGCCGTACCCGGCACTGTAGCGCAGATCACGCCTGACCAGGGCGCACTGATTTGGCTGAAAGACACCCGCAAAACGGCGCTCGTCGCCCAAGCTCTGGAGCATAACCGCAAGCAACTTGGAATCAGGCGCGTCCTTTACGGCGCAACCCTGGCGCTACGCTTTCCGTCACCTGAGCGTGATTCACGTACCCCGGACCTGATCATCATTCCGCAGCGCGGCGTCATTTACGCCAAGACCGGAGACAAGAAAAAAGCCGAGCACGGCGGCTTTGTCACGGACGATACGAATGTCGCATTGCTGATTTCCAATCCGCATTTGCAGCACGCTGGCGTCGTGATTCAGGCCCCCGTCTCCACCACTCAGGTAGCGCCGACCCTGCTCGCCAGTCTGGGACTGTCGCCAATTGCTCTGGAAGCCGTTAAAAAACATGGTACGCCGGTGCTGCCCGGAGAAGACTGGTAAACATTTTCAAATCGAGCTGATATCAGTCAAGTATTCAGATACTCGATGATCGAGTAGGGGACGGAGTTGCCCCCGTCGCCCTCTCACACCACCGTACGTGCGGTTCCGCATACGGCGGTTCATTAAACATGCTGGAAGCGT
>NZ_BGOW01000042.1 GCF_003851125.1 Sulfuriferula multivorans
CTGATGTTTTTAATTCATTGCTCTTTCCTCATCATCTGATTCAGATTGCGCCGCTTGGGTTGTGTAAGAAGGTGAAGGACTGCGAAACTACAAACGGTCATGTTGGACTCATTGTCCGGACCCTGATGAAAGACGCGCGCCGGGACCTCAATCGTTAGTCGGGAATGGCTTCTCCCCTTGAGCTAATCAGGCTCCCCCGGCGCGGGTCCAACCCGCTTCACATCAACACGTGCAGTGCATCGGTGATTCTTTCCCGCCACCCGGCGGCTTACTTGTTCCTTTCAGTAACCTTTTCGTGCAGACGCTTTTCTTAAAAGCTCAGGCTGCGCTGGCTGCGCTCGGCTTGAGTTTGAAATCCTCGCCGTAGTGCAACACCGCCCACGCCAGCCGTGCATTCCTGGCGGCAATGGCGACCACGGCTTTCCAGTAGCCACGTCGTTCGGCCAGGCTGCGGGCCCAGCGGCTGAAGCCGTCCTGTTTGTCGCCGAGGCCGGCGAGTATGGATCGGGCACCCAGAACGAGCAGACTGCGCAGGTAGCCGTCACCGGCCTTGGTGATCCGTCCCAGTCGCGCTTTACCGCCGCTGCTGTGCTGGCCGGGTGTCAGCCCGATCCACGCGGCGACCTGACGCCCGTTCTTGAAGTCATGGCCGTTGCCGATGCTGGCCAGCAGCGCGCTGGCGGTGATTGGGCCGATGCCGGGACGTTGCATCAGGCGGCGGCTCGCCGCGTCTTCACGGGCGGCGTGTGAAATGGCCTGGTCGTAGTCGGCAATGCGCGCATCGAGTTGGTCGGCGTGCGCCAGGAGATCACCAATGCAACGGTTGGCGTAGCCCGGTAGATCTTCCAGGTGTGCGCCGATCTCCCGGCGCAGGCAGGTTATCTTCTGTGGCAGGACGATACCGAATTCGGCGATCAGGCCGCGCAGGCGGTTGTAGATGGCGGTGCGCTCTTCGACGAAGCCTTGGCGGGTGCGGTGCAGGCACAGGATGATTTGTTGGTGCTCGTCCTTGATGGGGACAAAGCGCATGGTGGGTCGGGTGACGGCCTCGCAGATGGCGGCGGCGTCCTGGGCGTCGTTCTTGCCACGCTTGCCAGTCATGCGGTAGGGCGCGACGAACTTCGGTGCCATCAGTTTGACCGTGTGGCCATGCTGGCGAAACAGCCGCGCCCAGTGGTGCGCACCCGAGCAGGCTTCCATGCCGATCAGACAGGGCGGCAGTTGCGCGATCAGCGGCAGCAAATCCGCGCGTGCAACTTTCGGCTTGACCAGGGCAGGCTTGCCGTTATCATCTACGCCGTGTACGGCAAATACGTTCTTGGCGAGATCGATTCCTACGGTGA
>NZ_BGOW01000043.1 GCF_003851125.1 Sulfuriferula multivorans
AAATGATCGAAATTCCATCATGGCACTGGTTGCCGTTCGCGGAAACTTCTCCGCTGCCTCGGGACGGGGAAGTCCCTTTCATTCGTTGGGCATCATGACAGAGCGTTCCGATTCTGAGGTCGTTGCGGAGTTGTTGGGCTTTCACCGCATGGCTCTGGATAGCGACAAAGTGCTGCGTCGACAAGGCGCGGAATGGGCTCGGGATACACTCACTGACCTCATGTACGACGATCCAGGCCGGTGCTGGCGCGTTATTCGGTTGGCCGCCTTGGAAGATCCAACTGAAGAAGCACTGATGTTTTTTGGCGTAACGCTAAGCGGGTTGCTGCGTGACCATCCTGACCTGATAGAGGTCATTGCGCATGACGTAGCCGAGACCCCAAAGTTGACCGAGGTCATGTCTTGGGTAATGGAGGATGAGGCAATTGATCCATCAGTGTGGGCACGTATCGAATCGTTGTCGGAGCCAAGCAAATGAGCGGCGAGATGCCCAACAAATCATTCCAGCCGACCCGCTACAGCGGCCTTCGGCCGCTTCCGCGGTCGGCTGAATTCAAACGTTGGGCCTAGCAAAGCATGGGCATCGAGCTGGTTTGGGAGGAAGAAAACGGCACTGAGCTAGCACGCCTCAGTGATCCACAGTCCCTACTGAAGGGGTTCCTGCCGTCAGCGTCCGCACTAGAGTTTGTCTGTTTGCGTTTCGTTGATCCTTATGGGAACACTATCTTCAACACCCTTCAACTTCCCGTTCTCCTGCAAGAGCTAAGAGTTCGGGCATCAAGCCCACTGGAGCCACCTATTGCAGAGCATCTGAACAAAGCCATTTCTTTGGTAGCGAGTGCCCAAGGCTACATTCATACCTATGTGAGGTTTGTCGGTGACTAACCTATCACCTGTGGCCCAACCCGGCAGTCAACCGGACCTGCGCGAAAAGCCGCGCAGGCCGGTTACTTCTACGTTAGAGCGCACCCATGGTTATTATCACCGCTCAGTCTATCGAAACAGGTATTGTCTTTTCTAAGGGGGCGGAAATTGTGCGCGTTGACTACGCGCACACCAAACTTCAGGCGTTTGTTCTCGACCTGAACACCGAGTCCGAGTTTGTTGTCGAGTTTTCGAAGGTTATTGGCTTTCGTGTGCTTGATGAAGGTTACCTGAATGAATACTGGCCTGAATGCTCAGCATCAAACGGATGGCTCTTTGAAATACATTCTGGGGGTTGGTTGTCACAAGAAACCAATAAGTTGCTCGTTGATATGAACTCGAAAGGAATGGAGTATTTTATTGCTGGAGAGAATGATTGCCTCAGTGTTATAAGCAATGCCGCGCCTAGTGTTCACAAACGTGCGCTCTAACCTGGCATTCAAGAGGGACGCGCTAAAGCGCGCCCCTTAATTTTACTACAAGGGCTTCCCCAGATTTACAAGTGACCTGATGTTTTTAATTCATTGCTCTTTCCTCATCATCTGATTCAGATTGCGCCGCTTGGGTTGTGTAAGAAGGTGAAGGACTGCGAAACTACAAA
>NZ_BGOW01000044.1 GCF_003851125.1 Sulfuriferula multivorans
CGGGCTGTACTACTTTGCGTTTGGTCATGGTTTTCCTTTGGAGGTGGCAGTCTCCTGCCTAATGACCGTTTACACAAAATTATTTACACCCTCGAATAGTCAAGGGCAGTGCATCATGCCGCCTATCTTCTGGCAGGCTCCAGATGGGCTAAAGTAAGTATTACCTGCACCTTTATTGTATCGATTACCAAGATTATCCCAGCAGCCTCCAAGATCGCAGTTTGTAATAACCGAGGGCCTTGCTGCAGGAGTCTGAATATCGGGCCGAGGCATTGCTGAAGCACTATTCTGACCGCACGCAGCTTGCATAACGGGAGCCATTGCGCGCAGCCGGTAACTTCGATTGTCTGGTATACCTTCATTCACAATTTTATTCACCCTAGCCGTAACAGCAATGCAATAGTCACGCTTCTCTTTATATCCTTGTAACGATCCATTATTTTGACCACACGCAGCTTGCATCATTGGCGCCATAGCGCCCAGTCGGTAACTCCAGTTATCTGGATTACCTTCATTCACAGAGCTCATTGCCCTGTCCATGACTGTATTGCAATAGTCAAGCAGCTCTTTATACCCTTTGCTGTGTGCCACTCCATTATTTCTTTCGGAAGAATAATCGGCTGAATTGTCGTATAGCTTAATTTTTTCCGAATTTCCATTGCAAGGTGTTTGAGAATATACAATTCGATTATGGGTTTCTTTGCATTTATACACCCCATCCAAAGAATATGCAGATGTGGAAAAAAACATTAAGGCACCCAACGAATAAAGTATCGCCAAGATCATAAAGCGCCTTTTGAAAAATCCTGAGTCGAACAGTAATTGTGTCAAATCCACAGTATTGCCCTGGAAAGCAACCGTTGCCAGTTGCTTGGCCTCCAGTTCGGTCATGACGTATGCCGGGAATCTGGCGCCAGCAAACCGAGAATGATTGCTGCAGAGATGGTCGATTTTTTTCATGGATCTTCCTTAGATTATCAAAACACAATGAAGCGCCTGCTTCATGAACTGCCCAGCACAGCGGGCACAATTGTTATTGCGCCGAAAGAAAACATCCGGTGCAATGCGCTTCGCTTATTGGCACCCTACATTACACCTTGCGCGGGTTACATTCTCCAAGTCTGAAAAAGCGTTGACGCAAGGATAAAGATGCGTATGATCGTACGTATCTTGTTCCCTGAGCGGATACGTCATGCAAACCTTTTACAACCCAACCGCCAAAAAAGGTCGCCTGTCCTTGTCGATCAATCAAGATCTGCTGGATCGCCTTGAGCCCTATAAGCAACAACTGAATTTTTCCGCGCAAGCCGAGCAGCTGCTTGCGCGCATGCTTGAAGAACTTGAGAGCCGCGCCTGGGCAGAACGCAACGCCGACGCGTTGGCCACACACGGCGTAGATATCGCCGACACCGGGCTGGCGGGTGCTGAATTTGACCGGATTTAAATCTTGGCTCAATTCGACATCTATCCCAATCCAGGCACAAAAAAAGCCGAAATACCGTATCTCGTTGCGATTCAGAATGACCATATCAGCAGCAAAACCGGCGCGACCGTTGTCATCCCCCTGCGCGCCAATGCCCTGCCCGTAGAGATCATGGCGCCACTGGTTGAAGTGGCGGGACAAGGGCAGTTTGTTTTATCGACCGACGAAATTTTCGCGATTGATTCAGCCAGACTCAAAGCGCCGTGCGCCATTCTCAGCAAACTTGATCGTGCAAAAATCAAACCCGCAATAGACAAAGTAATCGGCGAATACTGATTGATCTGCGCCGCCGCAGTTGTCCGAGACCAGCCTACGTGGAGCACAATCGTTACTGCGCCGAATGAAGACACCCGGTGTCGCCGTGCGTGCCCAGAGGAGTGAGAGGATATGCCTCCTTTACGCCAACACCTGACTTCGCTGCGGTTGTTCGCAACCAGCCGAATACGGTATAGTGCGCGCTTGTCCGCAGTCATTGCGGGAGAGTGCGCGCCCGTCGCGCCGCCGAAGGCGTAATTCACCCAGAACCGCTCAGGCTCCCGAACCGCAGTGAAAGCACGGGCATCTCTGGAGAGCGGCGCGCCAAAACACACGGCCAGCGCCCACCGAAGGGGCACACGGTGTTTCACTCACATCGTAATCTCTCAGGTAAACAGGACAGGGGGGTGACGGCTGAATCCGCTTGATGGAATTTAGCCAGTCGATATCCCTTTTTTTATTTACCGAGCCCATGACACCAGACACCCTCACCATCCAGCCTGCACGCATTCCGAATACCGCGCGCATGCCGATCTGGATCCGCCAGAATCTCGGCAACGACGTCCTCTACGGCAAAACCGGCGAGGCGGTGCATGGCAACCGCCTGCACACCGTCTGCGAGGAAGCACGCTGCCCGAATCGCGGCGAATGCTGGAGCCGCGGTACCGCCACCTTCATGCTGCTGGGCGATACCTGCACCCGTGCCTGCGGTTTTTGCTCGGTAAAAACCGGCAAACCCGCCTGGTTCGACGCCGATGAACCGCGCCGCGTAGCGGAGGCGGTGATGGCGTTGCGGCTGCAATACATCGTACTTACCTCGGTCAACCGCGATGACCTGCCCGATGGCGGCGCCGCGATTTTTTCCGAAACCTTGAAGCAACTGCGCCTGAGCGATGCGCAGATCGGCGTGGAATACCTGACCCCGGATTTCCGCGCCTGCCAGGATGAGGCTGTCGCCACCATCATCAACACACTGACGAATCTGCCCGCAGGCACGCGCCGCGACCTGGTGTGGGGACACAACGTGGAAACCGTACCGCGCCTGTATAAAACGGCGCGCAAAGGTTCCCAATACGCACGCTCGCTCACGTTGCTGAACAAGGCCGCGCAGCAACCCGGCGTGGAAGCCAAATCCGCGCTGATGCTGGGGCTGGGAGAAACCCGCACGGAAGTGCTGGGCGTGTTGCAGGATTTACGCGACGCCGGCGTGGTGCGGGTATCGCTGGGACAATATTTGCGTCCGTCGCTGGATAACTTGCCGGTGGTCGAATATATCCACCCCGATATGTTTGCCGAATACGAAAACGACGCGCGTGCGTTGGGCTTTGCTTGGGTCAAGGCCGGCCCCCTGGTGCGCAGCAGTTATTACGCCGAACAACAACAAGGACGCAGTCATGCTTAAACAAACCCCGCTCAACGCTGCACACCGCGCCATGGGCGCCAGGATGGTGGATTTCGGCGGCTGGGACATGCCGGTCAACTACGGCTCGCAGATTGAGGAGCACCATCAGGTGCGCACCGATGCCGGCATGTTCGATGTGTGCCACATGCTGGTGGTGGATGTGAAAGGCGCCAACGTGCGCGGCTTCCTGCGCAAACTGGTCGCCAACAATGTGGACAAGCTCAAGCTGCCAGGCAAGGCGCTGTACTCATGCATGCTAAACCCTGAGGGCGGTGTGATCGACGACCTCATCATTTATTTTCTGACGGAAGACTGGTTCCGCATCGTGGTCAATGCCGGTACCGCAGAAAAAGATGTGGCATGGATGCAAAAACAGGCAGAGGGTCGCGGCCTCGCCATCACTCCGCGCCGTGACCTCGCGATGATCGCGGTGCAGGGACCCAATGCCCGTGCCCGCGTGTGGACGGCGATCCCCGGTACACAAGCCGAGACCGAAGAGCTCAAGCCGTTTAACGCAGTTGCATTCCGGCAATATTTCATTGCCCGTACCGGTTATACCGGCGAGGATGGCTTCGAGGTGATCCTGCCGGCGAACGAGGCCGAGGCTTTCTGGCACCTGCTCGCCACGCTGGGTGTCAAGCCGATCGGCCTGGGTGCACGCGACACGCTGCGCCTGGAAGCAGGCATGAATCTGTATGGTCAGGATATGGATGAAACCACCAACCCGCTGGAATCCGGTCTGGCGTGGACGGTTGATCTGCACAGCGAGCGCGACTTCATCGGAAAATCCGCGTTGCAATCACGCGACATCCATCAACAATTAGTCGGTCTGGTGCTGCTGGATAAAGGCGTACTGCGCGCGCATCAGCAAGTTCATACCGCAAACGGTATCGGCGAAATCACCAGCGGCAGCTTCTCGCCCACGCTGCAGCAATCCATCGCGCTGGCTCGCATCCCGCTGGGCATCGCTCCAGGTGCGGAAGTCGAAGTCGAAATCCGCGACAAAAAACTCAAGGCGAAAGTCGTCAACTACCCTTTCGCTCGCAATGGTAAAGCTTTGGTTTAAATATTCGACATTTCTCCAGGAGAGCACAATGAACATTCCCGCCGATCTGAAATACACCAAGTCCCACGAATGGGCCAAACTCAATACCGACGGCACAGTAACCGTTGGTATTACCGAACACGCTCAGGATTTGCTGGGCGACATGGTGTTTGTGGAAAATCCTGCGGTAGGCCGCAAACTTGCTGCAGGCGAAGAATGCGCGGTGGTGGAATCGGTGAAGGCCGCTTCCGACGTGTATGCACCCATCGCCGGTGAAGTCGTTGCCGCCAACGCCGAGGTCGAAGCCGCTCCGGAAGCGATCAACAAGGACGCGCACGCCGCCTGGATGTTCACCCTCAAGCCGGATAATGCCGCCGATATCGACAGCCTGCTCGACGCTGCCGCCTATCAGGCGCTGGTGGAATCCGAGGCGCATTAAAAAATCCGGCGCACTCAACCGAATCAGCAGGACACATCATGCCCTTCATCCCGCACACTGAACACGACATCCAGGCCATGCTGGCCGCGATCGGCGCGCCTTCCATCGACGCGCTGTTCGACGAAATTCCCGCAGCACTGCGTAACGGCAAGCTCACCAAGGTACCCACTGCGCTGAGCGAAATGGAAATCAACCGCCTGATGCAGGAACGTGCCGAGGCCGACGGCCGCTATCTCAACTTCATCGGTGCAGGCGCCTACGAGCACCACATCCCGGCAGCCGTGTGGCAGATTACGACGCGCGGCGAATTCTATTCGGCCTACACGCCTTATCAGGCCGAGGCTTCGCAAGGCACGCTGCAACTGATTTATGAGTACCAGACCATGATGGCCTCGCTGACCGGTCTGGATGTGTCCAACGCCTCGCTCTACGACGGCGGTTCGGGTCTGGCCGAAGCAGTGCTGATGGCGGTACGCGCACACAAGGGTGCTGCGCGCGTACTGATGCCCCGTACGGTATCCCCGGTGTATCGAGCGGTAGTACGTGGCATCGTTAAAAATCAGCTCATCGAAATCATCGAGTTGGACTACGACCCGGCGACCGGCACCACCCCCGTGCCGACTGCGGATATGGGCGACTTCGCCGCGCTGGTGGTGTCGCAGCCCAATTTCTTCGGCGCGCTGGAGGAAGTCGATACACTTACCGACTGGGCGCACGCGCACGGCGCTCGCGTCATCGCGCTGGTCAACCCGACTTCGCTGGCATTGCTGAAAGCGCCGGGCCAATGGGGTGCCAAAGGCGCGGACATCGCCGTGGGTGAAGGCCAGCCATTGGGTGCGCCACTGTCCAGCGGCGGCCCCTATTACGGATTCATGACCTGCAAACAGGAACTGGTGCGCCAGATGCCCGGCCGCATCGTCGGGCGTACTGTGGATCTGGACGGAAAACCCGGCTTTGCCTTGACCCTGCAAGCGCGCGAACAGCACATCCGCCGTTCCAAGGCCACTTCCAACATCTGCACCAATCAGGGTCTGGTGGTCACCGCCTCCACCATCTACATGAGCCTGCTGGGGCCGGAAGGCCTGAAACGCGTCGCTGCTGCCAGCCACGCCAATACCCGCGTCCTGCTGGAAAAACTGAGCGCCATTGCCGGCGTGAAGCGCGTATTCAGCGCACACTGCTTCCATGAGGCCGTGATCCAGATCGACGCGCCAGCGGGCGAAGTACTGCGTGCATTGCAAGCGCAAGGCATTCTGGGCGGCTATGATTTAAGCGGGCATTACCCGGAGCTGGGCAACGCCATCCTGGTCTGCGCGACCGAAACCAAAACCGCCGCCGACCTCGATCTATATGCGCAACAACTGGCACGCATACTGTCAAAACGGCGCGAAGCCCCGCCTTGCGCCTACAAATCCTGATTTATCACCCACCAAGGAGACATGACCATGAGTACAGTAACCCTAGGCGGCACCCCCATCCAGGTTGCAGGCACTTTTCCTAAAACCGGCGATTCTGCGCCAGATTTCAAACTGACCAACAAGGATCTGGCCGATGTCGGCCTGGCCGAGTTTGCCGGCAAGCGCAAGGTGCTGAATATCGTGCCTTCGCTGGATACCCCGGTGTGTGCCGAATCCACACGCAAATTCAATGCGAAAGCAGGCAGCCTGACCAACACCGTGGTGCTGGTGATCTCCGCCGATCTGCCGTTCGCGCAAGGGCGCTTTTGCAGCACCGAGGGACTGGACAATGTGGTAACCCTGTCCACCTTGCGCGATGGCGATTTCATGCAGGCCTACGGCGTGAAAATCACCGACGGCCCGCTGGCTGGCGTCACCGCCCGTGCCGTGGTGGTGCTGGATGAAGCCAACAAGGTCATCCACGCTCAACTGGTTCCGGAGATCAAGATCGAACCCGACTACGACGCCGCTTTGGCGGTTTTGCAATAAAACCCATAGCCACAGAGAACACAGAGGGCTCAGAGGAAAATCTTTGTGTTCTCCGTGGCGCAAATGGTTTTTTATCAAGTACATCATTAGGCTAGACCATGCTGATATTCGAACACTCCCGCCCGGGCCGTGCCGCACACGCGCAGATGCCGGAACATGCCGCCGATGTGAGCGACTTGCCCGCGCATCTGATGCGCACCGATGCGCCCAGGTTGCCCGAAGCTTCGGAAATGGACGTGGTGCGCCACTACACGCGCCTGTCGCAGAAGAATTTCTCCATCGACACCCAGTTCTACCCGCTGGGTTCATGCACCATGAAATACAATCCGCGCGCCTGCAACTCGCTGGCGATGCTGCCGCAATTCCTGGCGCGCCACCCGCATGCCCCGGCCGAAACCGGGCAGGGTTTCCTCGCCTCGATGTATGAACTGCAGGAAATACTCAAAGACGTCACCGGAATGGCCGGCGTGTCGATGGCGCCGATGGCCGGCGCGCAGGGCGAATTCGCCGGCGTGTCGATGATTCGCGCCTACCACGATGCGCGCAACGACCACGCGCGGCGCGAGATCATCGTTCCCAATGCCGCGCATGGCACCAATCCAGCCACTGCTGTGATGTGCGGCTACACAGTGCGCGAGATACCCACCGACCGCGAAGGCGATGTCGATCTGGAGGCGTTGCGTGCCGCCGTCGGCCCGCACACTGCCGGACTGATGCTCACCAATCCGTCCACGCTGGGCGTGTTCGAGAAAAAAATCCAGGACATCCAGAAAATCGTGCACGATGCCGGCGGCCTGCTGTATTACGACGGCGCCAACCTCAATGCCATTCTGGGGCGCGTCAAACCCGGCGACATGGGTTTCGACGTGATCCACATGAACCTGCACAAAACCTTCTCCACCCCGCATGGCGGCGGCGGACCGGGTGCCGGCCCGGTGGGTGTTTCGGAACGTTTGCTGCCGTTCATGCCGGTACCCGTAGTTACCCATGACAAGGGGCGTTACCGCCTGCTGGTGGAAGCCGACATCCCGCAATCCATCGGCCGCATGAGCGCCAACAACGGCAACGCAGGAGTACTGCTGCGCGCCTACATCTACGCGCGCATGCTGGGCGCGGAAGGCATGCACCGTGTGGCAGACTTCGCCACGCTCAATGCCAACTACCTGCTGGCCGAGTTGAAAAAAGCCGGTTTCGATATTGCCTTCCCCACGCGCCGCGCCAGCCACGAGTTCATCATCACGCTGAAAAAACTCAAGGACGAAACCGGTGTGACCGCGATGGATTTTGCCAAGCGTCTACTCGACTATGGCTACCATGCCCCCACCACCTATTTCCCGCTGCTGGTGCCGGAATGCCTGCTGATCGAGCCGACCGAAACCGAATCCATGGAAACCCTGGACGGCTTCATCACAGCCATGAAGACCATCCTGGCAGAGGCGCGCAGTAACCCCGATCTGGTCAAGGGCGCGCCGTATACCCAGCCGGTGCGACGGCTCGATGACGTCAAAGCAGCACGCGAACTGGATCTTGTCTGGAAGCGTTAATTCAGAAAGCGTTTGCCACAGAGGGCAGAGAACACAGAGAAGAACGGGGGGCAGCACCAGTACACCGATTTTTCTCTGTGTTCTCTGTGAACTCTGTGGCTGGATTTGTTTTTACAGAGAAATTTACACGGACACGGTAGCGCCGTGTCTACGTTTTCATTAGGCTGGCGCTTTTTGTTTGAGGCAGGCTCCATGCAAGAATCCCCGTTCAAAGGCAAAACCGGCGTCAAACGCGTGTTCAACGCGTTTTTTTACTCGCTCGACGGTCTCAAAGCCGCCATCAAGCACGAAGACGCGTTCCGTCAGGAAATGCTGCTCGCCATCATCCTCATCCCGCTGGCACTATACCTGGAGCCGGGCGCGATTGGCCGGGCACTGATGATCGCATCGGTGCTGCTGGTACTCATCGTCGAGTTGCTGAATTCAGCCGTAGAAGCTGCTGTCGACCGCATCTCGCTGGAAAATCACCACCTCATCAAGCGTGCCAAGGATATGGGCAGCGCTGCGGTACTGATTGCGCTGATCAACGTCGCGGTGATCTGGCTGCTGGTGCTGACTCAGTAGCTGCTATCCGCCGGCGCAAACCTTAATTCGAACAGCGTCTCCCCATTTTTACCATTTTCCACGTGCACCGTACCGCCGTGCAACCCCATCACCGCCTTGACGATAGCCAGTCCCAGCCCGGAAGCTGCTTCGGAACCCGCACGCGCGCTGTCCGCTCGATAGAAGCGGTCAAATAACCGGCTCAAATGTTCAGGCGCAATACCCGCGCCGGGATTGACGACCTGGATGCCGTAGCCTCCACCTGGAAGAGGCTGGGCGCTGACTCTGATCACTGCACCGCGCGGGGTGTAACGGATGGCATTGGCGATCAGATTGCTCAAGGCCCGGTTGAGCAGCACCGGATCGGCGTTAAGCGTGCCCGCGGCGTCCACCGCCAGCGTCACCCCGGCCTCTTCCGCCACGCCTTCGAAGTATTCCGCAATACGGCGCAGTTCGCGCTCCATGTCCAGGTGTTCCCGGCGCAACGCGATCTGCGTGTTGTCGGCCCGCGCCAGAAACAGCATGCTCTCGGCCATCCGCGCCAGCCGTTCGTACTCCTCGATATTGGAAGCCAGCAGCGCCTGGTATTCCTCCACGGAACGGGGGCGCGCCAGAACCACTTGGCTCTGCACCATCAAATTGCTGATCGGCGTACGCAGGTCATGGGCGAGATCGGCAGAAAATTGACTCAGCCGCTCGTAGCCATCCTGCAGGCGGTCCAGCATGTGGTTGAAGGCGCGCGCCAGATCGGCGATTTCTGCCGGTGCCTTGGCAATGTCGAGACGTTGATCCAGTTGGCTCGGGCTAATGCCGCCTGCCGCGGCAGTGACCCGGCCCAGCGGCGCCAGGCCGCGCCGCGCCACGGCGAAGCCAAGCAGGGCCATGACGGCCACGCCGCCCCCCAGCGCAATCAGCAGTCTGGTTCGGTAGTTCTGCAGTAAGGCCATGCGCTGTGGGCTTTCCCGCGCCAGCACCACCAGCACCCGGGGGCCCTGAGCATTGGCCCCGAGATGCGCCCACGCCGCCAGCACGCGCCCGTGGCCGCCATCGCTCATGCGCCAGTCGCGTATTGCGTCTGGCGCAGGCAGATCCGCAGCCGTGGCCGCTGCAGGCAAGGGCAGGCCCGGCACGTCTCCCACACCGGCCACCATCCGGCCATCTTCATCCAGGATGCGCAGGCGCAGCCCCTCGGTGCCTATGGTCACATCGTGAAACCGGTGCGGGTCCGCCCGGATAGCAGCCGTATCGGGCACTTCCGACAACAGGTGACGCAATTGCTGCAGCTTGCCGAGCAGCTCCACATCGTTGCGGATTTCCAGTTGCCGGGCCAGCGCCTGATACAGGTAGAAACCGGTGACCGAAAATACCAGCGCGGTCGCCCCGGCAAACAGCAGGGTCAGCCGCTGGGTCAGGGAAAGGCCGCGCCACAACATCACGGCCGCGCTTCCAGCACATAGCCCATGCCGCGCAGGGTGTGGATCAGTTTGTGCGGATAGGGGTCGTCCACCTTGGCACGCAGCCGTCGTATCGCCACGTCGACCACGTTGGTGTCGCTGTCGAAATTCATGTCCCATACCTGGGAGGCGATCAGCGAGCGCGACAGCACTTCGCCCTGTCGCTCCATCAGCAGTTGCAGCAACAGGTATTCCTTGGCGGTGAGATCGATGCGCTGACCGTCCCGGCTCGCGCGATGCTTGATGCGATCCAGTTCCAGATCGGCCACACGCAGCGTCTCCGGCATCTGCCGTACGCCGCGCCGCAACAGGCTGCGGATGCGCGCCAGCAGTTCGGCAAAAGCAAACGGCTTGGGCAGGTAATCGTCGGCGCCCAGCTCCAGCCCGCGCACCCGGTCCTCCACCGTATCGCGCGCACTCAGGAACAGCACCGGCACCGGTTTTGTCCTGCGGATGCTTTGCAGAACCTGCCAGCCGTCCATGCCCGGCAGCATCACGTCCAGCACAATGAGGTCATACTCATCGGACAGCGCAAATAGTTCGCCGTCGGTCCCGGTGCGCGCCAGATCCACGGTGAAACCGGATTCGGTGAGGCCTTTGCGCAGGTAATCGCCGGTCTTGGGTTCGTCCTCGACCACCAGAATTTTCAATTTCGTCTCCCAATGATCCTGTTGATTATGCCCGCTGACCCCGGAATACAACATTACATAAATGTAATCCGGGCGTCAGATTGATGTCATGGCCAGCGGTCTACTGTCCATATCTGATCCATTCGCTGCCTTCCGGAAAAAACATTGATTAACTCCGGCGAGAAATCCTGCGATGCGAAGGCAATTAAAACCGGGGAATGTCCCCGTTAACCGAGGAGTAAATCATGAAACATGCAATTTCAGGAAAAGTTGGCGCGTTATTGCTTGTCGCAGGCACGGCATTTGCGGTACCGGTCTTTGCGGAAAGTCACACCGGGCAGGACGGTCATGGCCATGCGGGGATGGGAATGATGGAGGGCAGGGGCGGGATGGACATGCAACCAATGTCCGGACTGATGAACGACATGTCGAGCGAGATGAAGGATATGTCGGGCATGATGGACAGTGGCAGCATGAACCCCGAGACCATGAAGAAGATGTCGAAACAGATGAAACAGATGGGTGACATGATGAACGAAATGGCAGGCGTGATGGGCAAGGGCAAGGCCATGGATGCCGGCACCAAAAAGAAAATGGGACAGATGCGCAAACAGATGGAGCAGATGCGTGAGGATATGCCTGCCACACCCGCGAAGAAGTGAGCATGCCAAAAACCAGGTGGGCAATCCGCCTGGTTTTCCCGGAGGCGAGATGGATGTCATCACCATTACGGCGAAAGCTCTATGCACTGTAATCGCAGGAAAAACGAAGCCGGGCGCCTGCGGATTCCGTGCCGCGTACGTTTCACGAAAGACTGCGCCAACCTTGTCCAAAAGTTCGGCATCTGGCTTTCGCGGAATTGGGTCGCAGGCGATGAAATCGCATTCCGGAAACAGCCAACGACAGTAGTGTTACATGCAATTTTTCAACACAAAGATGGCAAACCGGCATAGAAAACGTGGCGAGATGTGAACCTGTACCGCCCGGCGCACATAGAAAACAACTCGTTATCCCTGAATCAATAATCGGAGCAGAAGGATTCATGAAAATTGCACAAATCGTCCTGGCGACACTACTGGCGCTCGTGCTGGGCGCCGGCGTATTCGTATGGTCGGGCATATATAACCCGGGCGCCGACAGCCCGCACTGGAAAATTACCTACGCGCTGATGCAAGCCACGCGTGCACGCTCTGTCGAACAACACGCTTCGGCAATCCGGTTGCCAGCCAATCTCGACGACCCGCAACTGATCCTGAAAGGCGCCGGCCAGTACGCTGCAATGTGCACCAGCTGCCATCTGGCGCCCGGGATGAAGGATTCCGAGTTGCGTCCGAGGCTGTACCCCCAGCCGCCCAATCTGAGCGAGGTGAGCGTGAATCCGCGCGAAGCGTTCTGGGTAATCAAGCACGGCATGAAGATGAGCGCGATGCCTGCCTGGGGACCGAGCCATGACGACGCGACGATCTGGAGCATGGTCGCCTTCCTGCAGAAACTACCTGCCATGACGCCTGCGCAGTATAAGGAAATTGTCGCCAAGGCGCCGCCGGACGAAGACATGGGTCCGATGGACGGTGCAACCATGCCGGCCGCACAGGGTCACAGCCATGACAGCAACTCGCATTCCGGCCATTAGCCCTGACGGCAATTCAATTATTTACCCCTGTTATGTAAGGAGAACCGATATGTTGCTGAAACTTTCCGCTGCCCTGATTTTACTGCTCGCATTGAACGGCACCGCCGTTGCCGACTCTGCGCATCACGCCGGGGCTGCCAAACTTGCCGGTACGGAAGCGAACCTGCCGCTCATTGACGGCGAAGTGAAAAAAGTGGACAAGGACACGGGCAAACTGACCATCAAACACGGTCCCATCACCAACCTCGGCATGCCGGCCATGACCATGGTATTCCGGGTCAACGACCCCGCCATGCTCGACAAGGTGAAAAGCGGAGACAAAATCCGTTTTGCCGCAGACAAGGTCAGTGGCGTGCTAACGGTAATGCGAGTGGAACCGGCGAGTGCAGCGGGCGGGAATCCCCAAGCCGAATGACATCGGCTGCCCGCAAGGGAATTCTTCGGACAAAATCCGCTGCTGAGCTATAGTACTATTCCATCAATGCACAATCATTGCTCCGGCCATGATCGTGCTCAAATTAACGCTATTTAGGAGATTTCCTCATGTATGGTTTCAGCATCCAGCTCGACATGCCGTTTGACACCGCAGTAGAAAAAACCATCGAAGGCCTGAAGCAGGAGGGCTTTGGTGTGCTCACCGACATCGACGTCAAGGCCACCCTGAAGGCCAAGCTTAATCTCGACAAACGCCCTTACCGCATCCTCGGCGCCTGCAACCCCCCGCTGGCCAATCGCGCCATCGAAGCGGAAGCCGACATTGGCCTATTGCTGCCCTGCAACGTGGTGGTACGTGAAGAAGCCGACGGCAAAATCACCGTTGCCTTTCTGGATCCCGACATCATGGTCCAACTCGTCAGCAACCCGGAAGTCAGAGCGGTTGCCCAGGAAGCGCGTGCCCGCCTGGAACGAGTACGCGATGGGCTGAAAACATAATCCATATCATTCCAACTGCAACAATATAATGAAAGGAATGCAACATGTATGGATGGGATCACGGTGGCTGGATGTTCGGTAACGGTGGCGGCTGGATGATTTTCGGCTGGTTCTGGATGGCGCTCATCGGGCTGGTGCCCATCCTGCTGTTGTTTGCGCTCGTCAAATATCTGTTCGGTAACCGGGAATCGGGTGCCAATTCCAAGCTAGAAATGCGCCGGACAGCGCTGGATATTCTGGATGAGTCCTACGCGCGCGGAGATTTGACGCGTGAAGCCTATTTGCAAAAACGCGAAGATTTGAACAAAAAATAGGTTCACGGTTACTGAATAGCAGAGCATCTCTTCCGCATCAAACCCAAGGCATTCCCTTAGTGTTCGGGTAGATACGCCAAATCTTCAAATTATTGTCACAAAATTGTCGCCATGAGTCGCGAAACTGGCAGCATGGACAATGACGACTTGTTATTACAGACGCTTTCCTCCCGGCCGTTGCCATTGCGGATTGCATTGGTCACCGAGACCTACCCTCCGGAAATTAATGGCGTAGCCATGACGCTGGGCCGGCAGGTGGCGGATCTGCAACAGCGCGGCCACCAGATTCAGCTGGTGCGTCCGCGCCAGAGCGCGAATGAACTGGCAGCATCCAGCGCCAGCCTGGAAGAAGTGCTGAAACCCGGTATGACAATCCCGCGTTACGCCGGACTGAAAATGGGCTTGCCCGCTAAGTCAGCACTGACCCGGCTATGGAGCCTGAAACGGCCTGACTTGGTACACATCGCCACGGAAGGCCCCCTGGGCTGGTCGGCGCTGGCCGCAGCCAACAAGTTGCGCATCCCGGTCAGCACGGATTTCCATACCAATTTCCACAGCTACAGCCAGCACTATGGCATCGGCTGGTTGCGCCGCCCCATTCTGGCGTATCTGCGCAAATTTCATAACAAGTCCTGTGTGACACTGGTCCCCACCGAGGGCATCCGGCGCGAATTGCAGGTACATGGCTACGGCAATCTGGAAGTCGTGGCGCGCGGCGTGGATACCGAACTGTTTTCCCCGGCGCACCGCGATGCCGATTTGCGCGCCAGTTGGGGCGTGGATGAGACCACTCAGGTCGTGCTGTACGTGGGCCGTCTGGCGCCGGAAAAAAATCTGAAGCTGGTCTTCGCCGCCTTCTCTGCGATGCACCAATGCAATCCACATACACGTCTGGTACTGGTGGGCGACGGCCCGGATCGGGCTGTCTTGCAGGCAGCGTATCCGCAGGCGATATTTTGCGGAATGCGCAGCGGCGAGGATTTGTCACGTCACTATGCCTCAGCTGACGTGTTCCTGTTCCCCAGCCTGACTGAAACCTTTGGCAACGTAACCATCGAGGCCATGGCCAGCGGCCTGACGGTGGTGGCATACGACTATGCGGCGGCGGAGGAACTGATCCGCCACAACGAAAACGGGGTGATGGCCGCTTACGATGATGCGGAGGCTTTTATGGCTCAGGCGGTGCGTCTGGCGGCTGACCCGGCGCTGGCACAACGCATGGCACTGGCAGCCCGACATACCGCCCAGAAAATGAGCTGGGGCAGTATTCACGACCGTTTTGAGCAGGTGTTATATGCAATCGTGGAGAAGGAGGAATACGATGATACGACTCGACTGGCACTGGCAAACACTCGGTGAGTGGGAGGCGCCACTGGCCGCGCGCTTCAATCGGGCGCGGCGGTTTCGCGGGGTGGTCGGCGCGTTCCGCCTGATCAGCCGCCTGGGTAACGGGGTATTCTGGTACACGCTGATGCTGGCACTGCTGGCCTGGGATGGTTATGCAGCAATTCCCGCAGTTCTCAACATGGTGGGTGCCGGGCTGGCCGCAACGCTGATCTACAAGTGGTTGAAGGGCAAGACCTTGCGCCCGCGCCCATTCCAGCAATTTGGCGATATCTTGTGCCTGACCGCGCCGCTCGACCGCTTCAGCTTCCCGTCCGGGCACACCCTGCATGCCGTGGCATTCAGCCTGGTGGTGATCCACTATTATCCTGGCCTGATCTGGCTGGTATTGCCGTTTACCGCACTGGTTGCCGTCTCGCGCCTGATCCTGGGTCTGCACTATCCTACCGATGTACTGGCCGGCATCGCGCTGGGCGGTATCGTGGCCATGGCTTCGCTGATGCTGTAAAAGCAATCGCCCGGCAGCGGCTGGCCGCGCCGGATTTGCCCGATGGTGAAATAGGCAAGCCTGTCCCTGGCAATCGCAGGGCAGCCGCCGTTGGCATCGGCCAGCGGGCTGAACCCTTCGCTCAACTGATTGATTTCACCCAACCTGCGCGTGGTCTGTGCCACGAAATAATCGAAGCGCCGGGACAAACGCCTATCCAGCCGGGCGGAACTTCGATACAACAATTGCGGCAGGCGACTGCCGCGCAATAGGCCGTCAGCGCGCGCCAGCAGCTTCAACGCGCGCTGTGCTGTGGCGATATCCACCTCAAAATGCCGGGCAATATGCTGGCTGATCTCGTCCCGGCAGTCGTGCAGCAGGGTAGCCGGGGTCGCCAGCAAATGCGGTTGTATATGCGCATCCATTGCCCACTCGGAAGCCGCATGGGTGAGCACCGGCAGGTTTATCCACAAATGTTCATGGGCAGGCACAAAATGATGGTGCGCAATCACGTCCACCAGCAGATGGCTTTGGTAACCCAGCGCCAGCGCGCGCTGCACATCGGTATCCGCTTCGCGCATCATGCGCAGCGCGCCATCCCAGTCATGCGTATCGTTAAAAGCCTGCGTACCGACATGCTTGCCGACCAGCGCAAGATCGGGCAGGCACGCTCCGGCCATCACCAGCTTGGGATAACGCAATGCTGCGCGGCGTAATTTGGAGTCCAGCAGCGGCACGCCCCACATCAGCCACTGCGCAAAAAATACGTGGGTGTAAAGCCCCCATGCCAGTACATCGTGTGACTGGCATAGCAGCGGGATACTCCACAACAGCACGCGCAGGGCCTTATTCATATTCAGCAGACTAAGGCGCGCTTACGACAGCATGGTTAACACTGGGTGAAGCTTTGATGAAAGCAGGACAGGCGGGCGCTGTTATAATCCGCGCATTATTTCACTGCCACGGACCATCCAATGTCTGCTCTGATTTGCGGCTCGCTCGCGTTTGATTCCATCATGGTGTTTCAGGATCACTTCAAAAACCATATCCTGCCGGAGAAAATCCATATCCTGAACGTGTCGTTCCTGGTGCCGGAAATGCGCCGCGAGTACGGCGGCTGCGCGGGCAATATTGCTTACAACCTCAAACTGCTCGGCGGCGACCCGCTGATCATGGCGACCTGCGGTGATGATTTCGCGCCTTACGCAACCCGTCTGGATGGCCTGGACATCGCCCGGACCCATATCCGTTCGGTGCCCGGCAGCTTTACCGCACAGGCCTTCATCACCACCGACCTGTCGGATAACCAGATCACCGCGTTCCATCCCGGCGCAATGAATCAATCGCACCTGAATCAGGTAACGGATGCCACGGGTGTGACGCTGGGTATCATCTCGCCGGATGGTCGCGACGGCATGCTCCAGCACGCAGAGCAATTTCATGCCGCGCAGATTCCATTCATTTTCGATCCCGGCCAAGGGATGCCGATGTTCAATGGTGAAGAACTGGCTCATTTTGTCGAGCTGGCCGATTACGTCACTCTCAACGACTACGAAGCCGAGCTTCTGCAAACGCGCACCGGAAAGTCTCTGGACGAGCTGGCCGGACAGGTGCGCGCGCTCATCGTAACGCGCGGCGAACAGGGCTCCAGCATCCATGCCGACGGCGGCGTAATCGAGATTCCGTGTGCCAGGCCAGCGGCCGTGGTAGACCCCACCGGCTGCGGTGACGCCTACCGCGCCGGGCTGCTATACGGTATTGAGAAGGGCATGGACTGGGCCACCACCGGACGGCTCGCCAGCCTGATGGGGGCGCTCAAGATTGCGCAGCAGGGCGCACAGAACCACCAGCACAGCCATGATGAAATCAGCGATTTATTTCGCATGCAGTTTGGCTATGCGATGAGTTAAGAACTAAGCTTGTAGCGGGTTGTCTGTATGCATGTTAATCCGGGAGACACATCATGAATTTACTCAAATTAATCACGCTCGGTCTGCTTGCCGCGCTCACTCTGACCGGTTGCGCTGGTGGACTCGGCAGCGGCGACTACAGCCGCAGCCAGGCGCGCAGTGTACAGGAAGTGCAAACGGGCGTAGTCGTGGCGGTACGCAACGTCAGGATTGAAGGCACCAAGACCCCGATTGGCACCGGCGCAGGCGCGGTGGTCGGCGGCCTCGCAGGTAGCGAGGTCGGCGGCGGCAGAGGTAGCGTGGTCGGCGCGGTGGTCGGCGCCGTAGCAGGCGGCTTGGCAGGGTCGGCAATAGAAGAGGGCGTCACCCGCCAAAACGGCCTGGAAATCACTGTCAGGCTGGATTCCGGCCGTACCATTGCTGTCACCCAGGGGGCCGATGAATATTTTCGCCCCGGCGACCGCGTGCGTGTGCTGAGCGGGGACGGCATCACCCGTGTCACGCGCTGATCGGCGCAGCTGATATTCCCCGCTAACTTGAGGGCAGGATTTTTTCCTGCCCTGCGTCACCGAATTTTCATTTAGCCGTAATTTCAGCGTAACGTGTGCTGCTTACTGTGCATTCCATTGACACCAAAATGGAGTGCACAGCATGCTCGACCCCCAAATCCACTCGCAAGCCCGCAGCAAACCGCGCCTGTGCGTATCGCTGGCGCGCGATATCGGCGAAGTACGCGAAGCCCAGCGCCTGCGCTACAAGGTTTTTGCCGAAGAAATGGGCGCACAGTTGACTTCGCGTGAGGCCGGACTCGATCAGGATATATTCGACGACTTTTGCGACCATTTACTGGTACGCGACAACAGCAGCGGCGAGGTCATCGGCACTTATCGCATCCTGGCGCCGCATCGCGCCAAGCAGATCGGCGGTTATTATTCCGAGCTGGAGTTCGACTTGACGCGCCTGTCACACTTGCGCCCCGGCATGGTCGAGATCGGCCGTTCCTGCGTACACCCGGATTATCGTGGTGGCGCCGTCATCACCCTGCTGTGGTCGGGGCTGGCGGATTATCTGCGCGCGCGCAATTATAGCTATCTGATTGGCTGCGCCAGCATAAGCATGGATGACGGCGGCCATACTGCGGCCAGCCTGTACAACACGCTGGCGCAAACCCGTCTGGCGCCAGTGGAATGGCATGTGTTTCCGCGCCATCCGCTGGCGCTCGACCAGCTTGACGGCAACCGGCCGGTAATTACACCGCCGCTCATCAAGGGTTATCTGCGAGTGGGTGCGTATTTATGTGGCGAACCAGCCTGGGACGCAGATTTCAATACCGCCGATCTGATGCTGTTGTTGTCCATTAAACAGATGAATCAGGTTTACGCACGCCACTTCATGAGTAAATAAGCTGCAATCACGCGCCGCTCCGGGCACAATTGGATTTTCGCTTGATGGAAACGGCTAATGCTGCGTGTATTGCGCCTGGGTGGCGCCGTTGTAGTGGTCTTGATGGGGCTGTTGATACTGGTCGGGGTATTCCCGTGGGCAAGTCGCACGCTTCGCCAGGCTTTGACGATGCGCTGGTCGCGCGCATTACTCGCCACTTTGGGCATCCGTTTGCGCGTATCCGGTGTCCCACCGGAGGTGGCCGGTGGGGTGATGTTTGCCGCCAACCATCTGTCCTGGCTGGATCCGTTCCTGGTGCTGGCAAATTGTCCGGCACACTTTGTCGCCAAATCCGAAGTGCGCAACTGGCCGGTGCTGGGCTGGCTGGCGGCACAATCCGGCACGCTGTTTATCGAGCGTGAACGCCGCCATGATGTGGGGCGGATTAGCGCCAGTTTTACCGAACTGTTACGCGCCGGGAATAACGTCGCCTTGTTTCCCGAGTCCACCACGGGCGACGGCGCGGCCCTCAACCCATTCAAACCTGCACTGCTCCAGGCCGCATGCGCCAGCAATGCACACCTGTGCCCGGTGGCAATTCGTTATGTCAATCAAGCGGGCCGTCCGCATGCAGCGCCGGTCTGGGTAGGCGATATGAACTTTGCGGATTCCATCCTGCGCATCACCGCCGCACGCGGCATCGTCGCTGAACTGATTTTTTGCCCGCACATCGCGGGAGCGTACCAGACCCGCCGCGCGCTGGCACTACAGGCCGAGACGGCTATTGCCATTGCGTTGTCCCTGCCTGTCCGGCGCACTCCACCTGAAACACCTGACGGTCCTCCAGACGCAGCGCAGTGAGGCGTCCACCCCACAGGCAGCCGGTATCCAGCGCCATGCAGTCGGTTTCCACGCGCAGCCCCAACGCCGACCAATGGCCGAATACGATAGGGCTGCCTGCACTGGCGCGCCCTGGCACCTGAAACCAAGGCAAACACCCCGGTGGCGGTTGCTCCGGACTGCCCTTGGTCTTGAATTCCATGGTCCCGTCCGGGGTGCAGAAGCGCAAGCGGGTCATAGCGTTGGTAATCAGGCGCAGGCGCTCTATCCCCTGTAGATTCTCATCCCAGCGATCCGGATGGTTGCCATACATGTGTGCCAGGAACCCCCGGTAATTGGGCGCCTGCAAGCGTTCCTGCACCTCGGCCGCCAGCATCAGCGCCTGTGCCGTGGTCCAGGGCGGCAACAGCCCGGCATGCACCATAAAATAGCCTTCCGCGGCGTGCGCCAGCGGCCGGTGGCGCAGCCAGGCGAGCAGTTCGTCGCGGTCGGGCGCGGTGAGAATGCCGCCCAGCGTGTCGTTGCGATGCGGCTTTACAAATCCCTCAGCGACTGCCAGCAAATGCAGATCGTGATTACCCAGCACAGCCGTCACCCTCTCACCCATGGCGTAGCCCCAACGCAGCACAGCGAGCGAATCGGCGCCACGGTTGACCAGATCGCCCACCAGCCAGATATGGTCATGTGCAGGATCGAAGCGAATCTTGTCCAGCAATAACTCCAGGGCCTGAAAACAACCCTGCAAATCGCCGATGGCATAGGTGCTCATGTTAGAATTGCCGGCCTGTTCTGTTGTGGTTTCTCATGCTGTCCCATCTCAATCCCCCCCAGCGCGAAGCGGTCAAATATCTGGATGGCCCGCTGCTGGTGCTGGCCGGTGCCGGCTCGGGCAAGACCCGTGTCATCACCCAGAAAATCGTCTATCTCATCGAAGAATGCGGTTACGCGCCGCAGCACATCGCCGCCATCACTTTCACCAACAAGGCTGCGCGCGAAATGCAGGAACGCGTCGCCAAGCTGCTGCAGGGCAAACCCGCCAAGGGATTGACGGTATGCACCTTTCACGCACTCGGCGTTCAAATCATGCGCCAAGAGGCGGGACGGCTCGGTTACAAGCCGCAATTCTCCATTCTCGATTCTGCAGATGCGATGCAGATTGTAAACGAGATACTGAAAACTACCGACAAACAGGAAATCCGCCGCGCGCAATGGCGCATCTCGGCGTGGAAAAATGCGCTGGTTTCGCCCACTGCCGCACTGGACACCGCCGCCACCGATATCGATGCCACCTACGCCAAGGTTTATCTGCGCTATCAGGACACCCTCAAAGCCTATCAGGCGATGGATTTCGATGATCTGATCCGGCTGCCGGCCGAATTATTCGCCAGCGACGCCGAGGTGCTGGAAAAATGGCGCAAAAAACTGCGCTATCTGCTGATGGACGAATACCAGGACACCAACGCCTGTCAGTATCAGATTGTCAAATTGCTCACCGACGTGTCCGGCGCTTTCACGGCGGTGGGCGACGACGACCAAGCGATCTACGGCTGGCGCGGCGCGGACGTTAAAAACCTGCACCAGCTGCATGAAGATTATCCGCGCCTGAAAGTCATCCAGCTGACCCAGAACTATCGTTCCACGATACGCATCCTGCGTGCCGCCAACAGCGTCATCGCCAACAACACACGGCTCTACGACAAGCAGTTGTGGAGCGAGCACGGCCACGGCGACCCGCTGCACGTCATGGCCGCCAAGGACGAGGAAGAAGAGGCGCAGAACGTAGTGATGCGCCTGCTGGCGCACAAGTTCGAGCACCGCACACGCTATGGCGACTACGCCATTCTGTACCGCGGCAACTATCAGGCGCGGCCGTTCGAACAGTTTTTGCGCAATGAAAAAGTGCCGTATGTGATGTCCGGCGGACAGTCATTTTTCGAGAAGGCCGAGATCAAGGACATCACCGCTTACATGCGTCTGCTGGCCAACAGTGACGACGATCCGGCCTTCATCCGCGCCATCACCACGCCGAGGCGCGGGGTGGGCGCGGCGACGCTGGAAAAGCTCGGCGAGTATGCCGGCCAGCGCCATGTCAGCCTGTTCGAAGCGGCCTTCGAGGCGGGCTTCCAGAGCCAGCTTCCGGCCCGCCAGATGGAACCCTTGATCGAGTTCTGCAATTTCATCAATGCGCTGGAATTCCGCGTGCGCAAGACACCTGCTGCCGAGATCATGGCTGACCTGCTGAAAGCGATAAACTACGAAGCCTATCTGTTTGACAGCGAGGAAACCCGCAGCGCCCAGAGCAAATGGAACAATGTGTTGGAGTTCGTCGGCTGGCTCGGCAAGAAAGGCGAGGAGGACGGCAAGGATGTCATCGCGCTGACCCAGACCATCGCCCTCATCACGCTGCTGGAGAACCGCGACGACGCCGAGGTCGATGCGGTACGCATGTCCACCATCCACGCTGCCAAAGGGCTGGAATTCGGGCATGTATTTCTGGTCGGCGCCGAAGAAGACATTCTGCCGCACCGCGACGCAGTGGAAAACGGCACGCTGGAGGAAGAGCGGCGTCTGATGTACGTCGCCATCACTCGTGCCGAGCGCTCGCTGACCATCAGTTTTTGCAAGAAGCGCAAACGCGCCGGAGAATTTCAGAGTTGCGAACCTTCACGCTTCATCAGCGAGGTTTCACAGGAAGATGTGCGCAAGACCGGGCAGGACGCCGACCCTGCAGAACAGCGTCAGCAGGGTAATGCACGTCTGGCGCAGCTTAAGGCGATGCTGGCGGCGAAGTAGTGGCGTTCTTGGCAGCGTCGGTCTTAGGAAGCATTTGCTCGTTGATTTGGTGCGCATCTGCCTGTGCCCGGGCAATTTCCTCCGGCTTCAATTGCCCCACCACACTTTCGCGCGCCCTGGCAGCCTCGTCCATACCCTGAGCGGCAGCCAGATTGAACCACATATAGGCTTTCACCTTGTCCACCGGCGTACCGATGCCGAAACGGTACATCTGGCCCAGCCGGTATTGCGCCTGTGGATTGCCACGCCGGGCCGGCATCTCGATCCATTTCAGGGCGGCCTGGTAATCCTGCACGACACCGCGGCCATCAAGCAGCGCAGAGGCATACAGAAACTGTGCTTCGGCATTGCCCTGATGCGCGGCCTTATCAAACCACTGGGCAGCCTTGGTCACATCCACGATCACGCCTTCACCATTGGCGTACATTTTTCCAAGCCGCAGTTGCGCTTCGGCATCGCCCTTGAGTGCCTGGGCTGACAACCTGGCGAACTGTTTGTCGGCAGCCGCAAGGTCGCTTGTAGCGGAGATGGGAGCCGGATGCAGCTGGTCGCGCACCAGCCAAAACGCCATTCCCAGCAATAACACGCTGAGCAGGACGATTTTGACCGGGCTGTAAATCCAGAAACGTGACCGGCATTCACGACAGCGCAGCGGTGTACAGACTAAGCGTTGAACCAGCGTATCGCCCGTGCGGATGGACGACCCGCGCAGTCTGGCGCTTCCGCATTCAGGACAGCCCTTGTTCATAAGCGCTGTGCCGGACACGTCAGCCTCTGCACGGATGCTTAACCATCACTCGATGGCCGGACGATTATTTTCCTGCGGCCGGTTTGGCAGCAGTTGGAGTTGCACCTGCAGGAGCGGGGGCTGCTCCGGCAGCTGCAGGCGCTGGCGCAGCACCCGGGGCGGCTGCGGGGGCAGCAGCCGGTGCCTCGGGCGGGGTAAATTTAGCCCCGGCATCATCCGCCATATAAGCCACGGCACGGGCGATTTCGATATCGGACAGGTCCGGGTTGCCGCCGCGCGGCGGCATCTGGCGAATACCCTGCTCCGCGTGCTGAATCAAGGTTGCGTAACCTTGCTTGATGCGCGGCGCCCAGTCAGCCTTGTTGCCGAACTTGGGTGCGCCCAGCGCACCAGGTGTGTGGCAAGCGGTACAAACTTCGTCAAATACCTGCTTGCCTTCTTTTTCCACACGCGGCGCACTGGCATCGACAATGTTCAACTGGCCCACCGGTTGGATGCGCGCCAGCGTAGCCTTGCTATTGTATTCAAGCGAATCTTTCTCACCATGGCTACCCTGAATCTTGGCTATCAAACCAAGTATGAGTGCAATGGCAATAATGGGCGCGAACATCCCCGCCCAGAGCGCAACAAAAAATTGTTGCGGCGTTGTTTTGGTCATCTTGGCGTGATCGTCGCTCATGCTTGCTTCCTTAACTTTGGCGGGAAAATAGTTTAGAACGCGGATTATAGCGGCAAAAGGCAGCTTGGCAAAAGCACCTGATATAGACGCTGGGTGCGAAAATCGCTATTCTTGCCAGCTCTCGCGCCCATAGCTCAGATGGATAGAGTATTGGTTTCCGAAGCCAAGGGTCGCAGGTTCGAATCCTGCTGGGCGCACCACCCCTTGCAATCCCATCCGGCGGAGCTCACATGGCAGGACTGGACAAAAACACCCCGCAACCCACTGAAATCAAGCTGCACCAGAAATCGCGGGTGATGGAAATCGCCTTCGCTGACGGCAGCCGATTCCATTTGCCTTATGAATTCCTGCGCGTGTATTCGCCCTCCGCAGAAGTGCGTGGGCACGGCCATGGCCAGGAAGTATTGCAGGTTGGCAAGCTGAATGTCGAAATCTCCGGCATCGAGCCGGTCGGCAGTTATGCCGTGCAGCCTATTTTCTCGGACGGCCACGATACCGGAATTTTTTCCTGGGATTACCTTTACGAACTGGGCCAAAATCAGGATGCGCTGTGGGAACGCTACCTGCAAAACATGACGAATGCAGGTGCCTCACGCGAGCCCATCGCCGGTTTTGAAGAGCGTCCCAAGACCAAATAATCATGAATGACTATTTCGCCGTAGACTGGGGCGAAACCGGTACAGCCACAGCAGCTTTCAAAGTCGTGCTGATCAATCCCTACGAACTCGGTCGCCAGTCCTTTAACCTGACCGCCCCCGCCGCGTTGTTGAAAGCTGCCGGGTGCGAGGTCGCCTGTCTCGACCTGACACTGCAAAAACTGGAGCCCGACACCCTGCGCGACGCCGGACTGGTGGCCATCCATCTGGGCATGCACACTGCCACCCGCATCGCCATCGCCGCACTGCCGAAAATCCGCGAACTGGCACCCAGCGCGCACCTCGCCATGTACGGCCTGTACGCGCCGATGAACGCCGACCTGCTGCGCGGGCTGGGCGTACATACCCTGCTCGGCGGCGAATCCGAGCCGGACCTGGTGGCGCTGGCGGAACGCTTGCGCGATGGCGATATCAGCGCGCAAAACACGCCGATGGTGCAGCTCGCGCAAGTGAAATTTCTGCCGCCGGATCGCAGCGGATTGCCCAAACTCACCCGCTACGCCCACCTCAACCTGCCCGACGGCGGCAAAAAAATCGTCGGCTTTACCGAGACCACGCGCGGCTGCAAGCACCTGTGCCGGCATTGCCCGGTGGTGCCGGTGTATCAGGGCAAGTTCCGCACGGTACAGGTGGACGTGGTGCTGGCCGACATCGAACAGCAGGTGGTGGCGGGCGCGCAGCACATCTCCTTCGGCGACCCGGATTTTTTCAACGGCCCCACCCACGCGCTGCGCGTGCTGGAGGCCATGCACCAGCGCTTCCCCAATCTCAGTTTCGACGCCACCATCAAGATCCAGCACCTGCTCGACCACGCCGGCCTGCTGCCGCAATTGCGCGGCTACGGTTGCCTGTTCATCACCAGCGCGGTGGAGTCGGTGGACGATGCGGTGCTTGAATATCTGGACAAAAATCACACCCGCGCCGGTTTCGAACGCGCACTCGGCCTGTGCCGTGCGAACGGCATTTTTCTCGCGCCCACCTTCGTGCCGTTCAACCCGTGGACCACGCTGACCGGCTACATCGACCTGCTCGGCGAACTGCTGCGCCTGAAACTGGTGCAAGCGGTGCCGCCGGTGCAACTCGCCATCCGCCTGCTGGTGCCGCAGGGCTCCTATCTGCTGCAACTGCCCGGCTTCATTGAGCAGATCGAGGCTTTCGACCCGGCGTTGCTGGGCTATCCCTGGCATCATGCCGACCCGCGTGTGGACGCCCTGCAGCAACAGATCATGAGCACCGCGATGCAGATGGAAAACGCGCCGCGCAGCGAGGTGTTCCGCGCCATCTGGCAACTCGCTCATGACGCCGCCGGGCTACCCGCGCCGACGCTGGAGCACGCCGACTTCGGCGCGGCCATCGCCCATCTGTCCGAACCGTGGTACTGCTGCGCCGAGCCCACCGACCAGCAATTGCAATCGTTTTAAGCCATGCTGCGCGTCCTGCTGTTGCTCCCCATCGCCAGTTACCGCAATCAGGATTTCCTCGATGCCGCGCACAAACTGGGCGTGGAAGTGGTCAGTGCCGCCGACCATTGCCATCAGCTCGCCCCGCAGCGCGGGCTGAGCCCGATCCTGTCTTTGCATTTCGACCAGCCCGAGGCCGCCGCTGCGCAAGTGCTGGCATCGCTGGGACGACGCGTGGATGCGGTACTTGCCGTGGACGATGCGGGCGTCGAACTGGCCGCCGTGCTGCGCGAAAAACTCGGCCTGCCCGGCAATGCGCCCGAGGCGGTACGCCCCACCCGCGACAAACTCGCTTTCCGCCGGCTGTTGCAGCAAAACGGCCTCAACTGTCCGGCGTTTTACCACCTCGCCGGCGCAGCAGAAGCACGCATACTTGCCGCGCAATTGCATTATCCGGTGGTGGTCAAAGCACGCCGATTGTCTGCCAGCCGTGGTGTGATTCGCGCCGATGATGCGCAGGATTTATTGCAGCAAGTGCGTCGGGTCAGCCGCATCCAGTCGAGCGCCGACCGCGATGCCAGTGAATTGGGCCTGATCGTCGAAAGCTTCATCCCCGGCAGCGAACACGCCCTCGAGGGCCTGCTGAAAAACGGCCAGCTGCGCGTGCTGGCCCTGTTCGACAAGCCCGACCCGCTGGACGGCCCGTATTTCGAAGAAAGCATTTACGTCACGCCGTCGCGTCTGTCCGGTGAGCTGCAGGCCGCCATCGCCGACAGCGTGCAACGCGCCTGCGCAGCCGCCGGGCTCAGCCACGGCGCCATTCACGCCGAAATGCGCGTGAACGACGCCGGCGTGTGGTTGCTCGAAATCGCTGCGCGCTCCATCGGCGGCCTGTGCGGGCGCATGTTGCGCTGGCGCCTGGGCATGACGCTGGAAGAACTCATCCTGCGCCATGCACTGGGGCTGCCGATTGTCCAGCCGGAGCCTAGCGACGCCAGTGGCGTGATGATGATTCCGGTACCCGGGCGCGGCATTTATCAAAGCGTGGCTGGGCTGGAAGCCGCACGTGCGGTGCCGCACATCGATGACATCCGCATCACCACCGTCCCCGGCCAGCGTATCGCACCCGCCCCGGAAGGCGCCAGTTACCTCGGCTTCATCTTCAGCCGCGCCGCCACTCCCGCAGCAGCCGAAGCCGCGCTGCGCAGCGCCCATGCCGAGCTGGTTTTTGATATCCGGCCCGACGTGGTGCTGGCCAAAAGCACCGCCTGATGAGCCTGTGGCAATGCGTAGCCCAGAGCATCCAGGCCGCCCCGGCGCAGCATTCCCTATCCAGCGCACCACCCCGGTCGGCGGCGGCTGCATTAACGCCGCCTGGTGCATCGAGAGCGGCACAACGCGTTATTTCGTTAAAACCAACAGCGCTGCCAAACTGCCCTTGTTCGAGGCGGAAGCAGCTGGTCTCGCCGCACTCGCCGCCAGTCACACCCTGCGCGTGCCGCATCCCGTCACCAGCGGCGTGACGGGTAACGAAGCATTTCTGGTGCTGGAATGGCTGGATCTGGGCGGCCACGGCAGCGCCGCACAATTTGGCCAACAACTCGCCGCCCTGCACCGGACGACCGCGCCGCGCTTCGGCTTCGCGTCCGACAACACCATCGGTGCCACCCCTCAGAGCAATCCCTGGACCGACAACTGGATAGACTTCTGGCGCGACCAGCGCCTGGGATTTCAACTCGAACTGGCCGCACGCAACGGTTTTGGCGGCAGCCTGCAAACCCGCGGCGAACGCCTGATGGGAAAACTCAACGGCCTGTTCGACGGCTACCAGCCGCAACCCTCGCTACTGCACGGCGACCTGTGGAGCGGCAACTACGGCTATACCCAGGCGGGCGAGCCGGTCATTTTCGACCCCGCCGTCTACTACGGCGACCGCGAAGCGGATATCGCCATGACCGAACTGTTCGGCGGCTTCCCGGCGGATTTCTACTCAACTTATCAAGAGGCTTGGCCACTGGATGCAGGTTATTCGGTACGCAAAACTCTTTACAACCTGTACCACATCCTCAACCACGCCAATCTGTTCGGCGGCAGTTACCCGCGACAGGCGGAGGGGATGATGGAGCGGCTGTTGAGAGAATTAGCTTAGGCAGCACAGCCCGGAATCCCTTTCTGCGCCGCTTCGTCTGACCGGTTCAGACGAAGGTATCCCGAAGGGGCGGCGCAGCGGGGTGGCCTTCTCTTTGATGCTTCTGGTGGCCTACGCCGCCGCGTGTAATTCCTCACGCAACACCTTGCGCAGCGTATCCAGCGTAAGTGGCGCATCACCTGCCTGCATCGATATTTTTAGTGCCTCGTTGATAAGCGTCTGGTAGCCGCGACCTTCGGCTTCGGCACGTGCGCGAAACGCCGCCAGCACCTCGTCGTCAATATAAATTGTGATGCGTGTCTTGCCCGCAGGTTCAATCACCGCACCGCGCTTGGCCTTGGAAAAATCGTATTCAGCTTTCATAAGGGTACCTCTATAAATTCAAAATCCTAAGCGAGGCAAGGCGCGAAAGTAATTTTAGCGCGTAGCATATGTTTGATATGTAAGCGATAAAATTTCTTGAGCAACGCAGTATCGCGACGGAGTGTGGATTTATAGAGGTGCCCATAAGTCCTCCGTTCATGGCTGGTCGCCAAGGTGCTGAAATCAGGCGAATTGTGTTTCCACGTTGCGTCCATACCACCGTCAACACCCGATTTTGCGCACCTACGCCCACTGTTACAAACCGCGCCTCTCCATGCGTCGCATCGTCTTCATTCGTCAGCGCCATTGGGTCATATAACACCAGTTCGGCATCCGAAAACGAAATCCCGTGTTTCTTCAGGCTGGCAGCGGCTTTTGTCGGGCCGAATTCAACATGCATGGGCTAATTATGCATATATAGTATGCATAATGCAAAAACATCGTTTGACGACCGGGCGGGCGCAGGCGCAATTCCCCTGCTGCGCCGCTTCGTCTGAGTTGGTCGGGCGGGAGATTCAACCCGCGTAAGGCGTAATGTAGGGTGCCAATAAGCGAAGCGCATTGCACCGGAGTCTTCATTCGGCGCAATAACGATTGCGCCCTACCGGGCTGACCCTGGCATTCCTCTTTGACCCCGTGCCATTTTTTGCCCTTTTTCAGTTATCAGGCTTGGGCTATTGCACATAGATAAACCTTTGCGTGATTCAGTGAATCCCAAACGAACGAGTCAGCAATGATTACCAACGAACCCGAGGCGGTAATGCCCGGAACTTGCTCGAGCTTGATACGTTGTTGCTCATCCTTAATGTGACCGCCATTGTGAATATCGCAATTCCGAACCATGCGAAGATTGTCCAAGTGGTCATAGCTCGGTTGTGCATTTTGAAGCGAGAGTGCCGCGACCTTCGTTAAGTACTTGTGGTACGCATTGAGGTCGCTTGCGCCTTTTATGTCTTTATAGCTGAGGACGAGATTGCTTTTGCGCTTGTGGAAACTGCAAAGTTGCGGGAGCCAAAAATCGACAAGGCTATAGACATTGCAAACCATATCAGGGCGAATGAAAGCAGTTACGTTATGAGCGATAAAGCTCTCGGATTCCTCGCTCATGGCAACCATTGAGGACTCTTGAAGAGAGACTTCCGTTGCCATCGTGAAGAGTTTGCGGAAGTAGGCATCCAAGCACTTCACATCGTACTCAATTCGTTCGGTGATCGTCATTAATTGGCCTAACGAGACTGTAGAAAAACTACTTGAGGGTCAGGCAAACCGGTATTCGGGGGTCACTTGGCCCTTCCCCAGTCCACGATCGTTGAATACAGCGCATTATGAGAGGTCGATTTTTATTCATTGCTGGTCCGATTTTTCGTCAGAGGGTTTTTCTACAGCGTCAACGGTGAAGGTCAGGAGCCGCCCACTTTTGGGCGGTCACCTGCACCATGGGGTTAGAGATGGAACTAATGGATAAGATACAACTCTTTTGTTTGGCTTGGGCGCTGGCTTGGATAAGTGGAGTGCTTTTTGGCATTGGACTTGAACGTAAATTATTTGAGCGCAAGAACCGCAATATACAAACCGAGAATAGCAATGATTGTGCTCCAAACCCACTGCCAATGCCGAAGATAGAAGCCGACAATGGCACGGGCGATCTTAGCCGACCAGTGATACTTGGTATAGGGCAGCGGCATGATGGCAATTAGGCTAGCTGGATCGTTTTCAAACACGTGCAACTTTGACTCCCCGTCATACCAGCGTTTTATGCGCGAGAACACGATAATCCCTAGCGAATGAAAGGGGCTTCCCCGCCCCACGGGTGCGGCGAAGTAGCCGCGAACGGCATCAAAAGTGCCATGATGGAAATTGTCGATTTCATCAAACCAGCAGGAAGGGGAAGTCATGAGTATTATCATGATAGGCATTGATCTTGCCAAGAGCATTTTTGCGGAGCATGGCGTCAATGAAAACGGCCATGCAAACTGGTCAAACCCAAGGTAGTGCGGGAGCAGTTGTTAGCGCGTGACTCTGCGTTCTTTGAATCCCCCACCTGACCGGCTCGGACGAAGGTATCCCGAAGGGACGGCGCAGTGGGGTGGCCTTCATTTGGGTTACCTTTTCTTGGCCAAACAAGAAAAGGTAACTAGCTGCCGGGCTACCCCCGGCAAACTATGTTCAAGCGATACACGTCGAATAAGCGCGTCAATTAGCTAATGATATGTGTTTAGACCACATGACTGGTTTAGTGGGATTGCTTTTGCACTTCACAATCATGCTCAAAAGTTGACTTGACCACATCGGGATCTAGATTGGACAAGTAGGGGCGTTTGTAAATCTCATTGATGATCTGGGCCAAGACCTTTTCAGTTGATTTGAAGTCACCGCCAGAGAGGGAATTGTGCATCCCATCAAGTGCCTCCTTAAGTGTTACCCCATCTTTCATTTGTTTTTGATACATCACTGATTGTGCGAATCCTCCGATCTCCACACACGACATGCCACTACCGGTGTAGTTAATGGCATACGCGCTAGAGCAGAACGCCAGCAGGAAAATAGCAATAACTCGCATTGTAGATCTCCGAGTAACTGTCAGGTTATGCCTTAGCCATCGAAGCCAGTTGTTGCTGAAGATTAGATATTTCACAGTCAAACTCCTTGAAAAGCCTTACGGAAACCCCAGGGTCAGACACGATATTCTATCTCCGCATAAGGCTGCAATGGCGAGACTGCCGGACGCGAGGGGGCTCAGGGTCAGTCTTGCATCATCACATTTTGCATACATCATGCAGCCGCTTTATCGGCATGCGTGCGGTCACCAACGCCCAATAACAAATACTCCACGCTGATATCTTCATCCAGCTCATCCCAGTGCAGGCCTGTGCCGCCGCCGCTGATCTCGTAACGCGGCAATTGTTCCGGTGCGGCACTGAGCAAGCGTGGAAAATAAGCCAATGGCACACCCAGTTTCCGCCCGTCAAGCAGATCGACCCACATCATGTCTTTATCGAAATTTACTGATTTAGCCAAAGAACTCATTCCAAGCCCTTTCTATTATTTCCCGATTATTGTGCACAAACTGTGCAATGTCGTTTAGCTCGGTTGCTGACAAGCCATAGCTGCTCGCAAGGCTTACATCTTGCGCAATCCAGAATTTTGCTACCGATTCACCTTTGCGTACGTGGATATGCAGTGGCTCCAGCGGATTGCCTTCGTTGGAGTAGAAAAATAGCTTGTAGCCTTTGTAACGCAGAATTACCGGCATAGTCAATTCACCATGGCTTACTCAACAACAAAACATAATCCGAGTTACGCAGTCATTGTTGCGTCGAGAATAATCATCCAGTGAAAAAAGCAAAAGGGACCGGATTCTGCACCCTGGGCCTTTCGCGTGGTTTGGCTTGGCGTTGCTGTCCGGTCATTTGCTCTATTGTATCCAAACCGAATAATCGGAAACCACGGTTTCTATGCCACAAATCCAGAACCAGCGTCAAAACAAAACCGCCGAGCCCGCCATGAACAGCTCATCAAAACCAAACCCGCACCACCGTCTGCGCCTCGCCCTCGCTACGCGCGCGGATCTCCCCGATCCGGTAAACCGTCTCCCCCGCCGCAGCCAGGTTCTGCATCGCCGCCTCGGCGTGTTCTGCGGCCACCACCACCACCATGCCGATGCCGCAGTTGAAGGTGCGGTGCATCTCGCTGTCCGCCACGCCGCCGTGTTTCTGCATCCAGTGGAATAGCGGCGGCATGTCCCACGACTGGACGTCGATATCCGCCATCAGGTGTTCGGGCAGGATGCGCGGCACGTTGCCGGTGAGTCCGCCGCCGGTGATGTGCGCCATGCCTTTAACCGGCATGGCCTGCATCAGGGCCAGCAGCGGCTTGACGTAGATGCGGGTGGGGGTCATCAGCACATCGCCCAAGGGGCGGCCATGGAAATCGGCGTCCACGTCGGCGCCGCTGATTTCGAGGATTTTGCGGATCAGCGAGTAGCCGTTGGAGTGGGCGCCGCTGGAGGCCAGCCCGAGCACCGCGTCGCCGGGGCAGATGGTGCTGCCGTCGATCACCGCTTCACGTTCCACCACGCCCACCGCGAAGCCCGCCAGGTCGTATTCGCCGGCCGGGTACATGCCCGGCATTTCCGCGGTCTCGCCGCCGATCAGCGCGCAACCGGCCTGCTCGCAGCCCTGCGCGATACCCTTGATGACCTGTTCCGCCACGTCCACGTCGAGCTTGCCGCAGGCGAAGTAGTCGAGGAAGAACAGTGGCTCGGCGCCCTGCACCAGGATGTCGTTGACGCTCATGCCGACCAGGTCGATGCCGACGGTGTCGTGCCGGTTCAGCATGAAGGCGAGCTTGAGCTTGGTGCCGACGCCGTCGGTGCCGGATACCAGCACCGGGTTTTTGTATCGGGCGGGCAGGCCCATCAGTGCGCCGAAACCGCCGATGCCGCCCAGCACTTCCGGGCGCATGGTGCGCTTTGCCCAGGGTTTGATGCGGTCTACCAGGGCATCGCCGGCGTCGATGTCCACGCCTGCGTCACGATAGGAAAGGGAGGGTTTGTTGGGAGAAGTCACGGCGAGCTCGCGTTTTGTTTGGAAAATTCATGCTATTTTACCGCAAATGAACGCTACCCAACCGAACCGCGACTTTGCCTGGATACTCGCCGCCGTGCTTGTCACGGGCGGGCTGCTGTATCTGCTTTCCCCCATTCTTACGCCATTTCTGCTGGCGGCGATTCTGGCCTATATCTGCCACCCGCTGGCCGATCGGCTGGAGCGCATGAAACTGCCGCGCGGGGCGGCGGCAGGCATCGTGATCATCGTGCTGGGGCTGGTGTTTTTCCTGCTGGCATTGATCCTGTTGCCGATGATACAGACCGAGACCAGCCATTTCATTGCCAGCCTGCCGAGATATGTGGACTGGCTGCAAAACAGCGCTGCACCATGGTTGCAGGAGCATCTGGGCGTCACCTTGCCCGATGCCGAGGGACTCAAGCAGCTGCTGTCCGATCACCTGCAAGGTGCGGGCAGCGCCGCCGGCAGTGCCGCAGTCTGGCTGAAAACCGGCACGCTGGGCATCGTCAGCCTGGTCGCCAACCTGGTGCTGATCCCGGTGGTGTTCTTTTATCTGCTGCGCGACTGGGATGTGATGATTGACTGGGCAGATGGACTGGTGCCACGGCGCTGGCACTCCAAAGTCCGCCAGCTGGCGACGGAAATCGATGCGGTATTGTCGGAGTTCTTGCGCGGCCAGCTCTCGGTCATGCTCATCATGGCGGTGTTCTACACCACAGGGTTGTGGATCGCCGGGCTGGATTACGCCCTGCCGATCGGCATCCTGGCCGGACTGCTGGTGTTCGTGCCGTATATGGGCGCGATCTCGGGCATGGCGCTGGCCACGCTGGCCGGACTGGTGCAGTTCTCCAGCCTGTCGGGAATGATTCCGGTATGGGTGGTATTCGGCATCGGCCAGCTGGTGGAAGGCTATGTGGTGGTGCCGCGCCTGGTCGGCGAACGCATCGGCCTGCACCCGGTGATGGTGATTTTTGCGCTGCTGGCGTTCGGCGAAGTGTTCGGTTTTTTCGGCGTGCTGCTGGCATTGCCCATCTCCGCCATGCTGCTGGTGGCACTGCGCCACATCCGGGCGGCTTATCAGCACAGCAGTCTGTATCAGGACTGAACCTGAAAACTGCTTTGGCCACAAAGTTCACAGAGGACACGGAGATGAAACGGGTTCCACATATTTTTCTGTTCACCTGACGGGTGAAGTCAATATTTACGACAACCAATTATTTTTGCGCGTTGGGCGGCGGGTCGCCCATCCCTGCGAACCCCGTTGCCTCCGTGAACTCTGAGTTCTCCGTGGCTACAAATGCTTCTGTCTAAGCTGAACGGTATAATGCGGGTTTTGCCACGACTGCTACCGCCATGACCACGCCGCTGCTCGAATCCGCCATTCCCTCCCTGCAATTGCTGTCGCGCGGCAAGGTGCGCGATGTTTACGCGGTAGACGACCGGCGCCTGCTGATTGTCGCCAGCGACCGCCTGTCCGCCTTCGATGTGGTGCTGCCCACGCCGATCCCGGGCAAGGGCGCGATGCTGACGGAAATTTCGCATTTCTGGTTCGGCAAGCTGGGGCACATCATCCCCAATCATCTGACTGGCGACACACCGGAATCGGTGGTGGCGGAAAACGAGCGCGATCAGGTGGCAGGCCGCGCCATGGTGGTGAAGCGCCTGCAACCGCTGCCGGTGGAAGCCATTGTGCGCGGTTATCTGGTCGGTTCAGGCTGGAAGGAATATCAGAGCCATGGCAGCGTATGCGGCATCGCGCTGCCCGCCGGCCTGCAACAGGCGGGCAAACTGCCAAAGCCGATTTTCACCCCCTCCACCAAGGCGGCGATGGGCGCACACGACGAAAACATCGATTTCGCCCGCGCCGAACAACTGCTGGGTGCCGGCATCGCCGCCCAGGTGCGTGACGCCAGCATCGCCCTGTATACCCAGGCGGCGGAGTATGCGCTTACCCGCGGCATCATCATTGCCGACACCAAGTTCGAGTTTGGTCTGGATGCAGCGGGCAAGCTGTACCTGATCGACGAAGTGCTGACCCCGGATTCTTCCCGCTTCTGGCCGGCCGATCAGTACCAGCCCGGCAGCAATCCGCCCAGCTACGACAAGCAGTTCGTACGTGACTGGCTGGAGGCTTCCGGCTGGAACAAGCAGGCGCCTGCGCCGGAATTACCGGTTGAAGTCGCTGCAAAAACCGCAGAGAAATACCGCGAAGCAGTCGCGCGACTGACTACTTGAACTGCTGGTTCAGGTAGGTCGCCACGATATCCACCAGCTGGGTATCCATATCGGTGAAAAAATGGTCCGCACGCGCCACCTGCATCTGCTCCGAGCCCGGTTTGCCCTGCAGTGTCGCTTTGCGTGCCGCCGCATTGTTCAGCACGTCGGGCAGATCGTTCTGGCCGTATAAGTCCAGCACCGGCATGTTGACCTTGCGGTAATCCGCGCGGATCGGTATACCGATGGCCACCCATGCTTTGACCGCCGGGTCAGGCCGGCCAGACAGATATTCATAACTCATGCGCGACCCCATGCTGTGCGAAACAAAACCGATTTTGGCGTAACCTTTGGCCTTGAGAAAATCCACGGCCAGTTTCAGGCGTTGCGCCGCTTCAGGTAGCGTGGCCGTGTAGGCTGCTGCTTTGGCGGCATTATCCAGCACCGGCATCTGCACCGACAGCGTGGTGTAGCCGCGGTCCGGCAACTGGCTGCGCAATACGCCGATCAGGCCCCAGTCGGGATGGATACCCATCCCATGCACGATCACCAGCGCCGCTCTGGCATCCTTGGCCGGGGTGTAGAGCGTTAAAAACTTGTGCCCGTTGGGCTGTTCCAGATAGACCGGATCGCCCACCACCACACCCGGAACAACCTCGTCCGCCCATTTTTTCTCGCGCGCATAATCCGACGCATCCGCCGCAAAGGCGCTGCTGGTCATCATTAACAACACAATCATCCACAATGTGCGCATATCATTCCCCTCGCTGCTTTGGTTGGACTCAGGTCAGACTCAACATCATCTTGATACCCAGACTATAGAGCAATACGGCGAAAATTTTCTTAAGGGTCGCAACCGGAAGTTTATGCGCAGCCCGTGCGCCCAGCGGCGCGGTAAAAATGCTCGCCAGCGCCACCAGCACCAGTGCCGGCAGGTAGACATAGTCCAGGCTATGGGCGGGCATGGCCGTGGCGTTCCAGCCGGACAAAATATAGCCCAGCGTGCCGGCCAGTGCGATGGGAAAACCGATCGCCGCGGAAGTGCCGATGGCTTCGTGCATTTTGGCATTGCACCACAGCATGAATGGCACCGACAGCGTACCGCCGCCGATGCCCACCCAGCTCGACACCATGCCGATCACATTGCCCACGGCAAACATCGCCGCAGTGCCGGGCAAGCCGCGATGAGCCTGCGGCTTGATGTTGAGCAACATCTGGGTGGCGGCGTAAAACAGGAATGCAACGAAGAAATACTTGAGAAACGTGGCGGGCAGCAAGGTGGCAAGCCAGGCGCCAACCAGCGTGCCAGTCACGATTCCCGGACTGATGCGGCGCATCGCAACCCAGTTGACCGCCCGGTGCGCATGATGCGCGCGCACGCTGGAGAGCGAAGTGAAGGCGATGATCGCCAGCGAGGTGGCCAGCGCGAACAGCAGCACGCGGTCGGCGGGAAATCCCTCGGCGCTGAAAATAAACACCAGCACCGGCACCATCAGCAAGCCGCCACCCACGCCCAGCAAACCCGCCACAAAACCCGACACCAGACCCAACGCAAGGTAGTGCGGAAGGTAATGAGTCACGCCAACCCCTAGATTTGCGCCTTCAGGCGCATGGCTTCTTCATTGAAGGCGCCGTCAATCTTGTGCACGACGTCTTCCACCATGCGGAATCCTTCCACCGGGGCGTCGTCTTTCATGTAGAACAGCCGGATCGGCCCCAGTGTCTTGATGGCCTGGGCGCGCTCGATGGCGTCCGCAGGGGTGGCCAGGCCGCTATTCTGGTACATGTCGGCGATGACTTTGCCTGCCACCGGATTTTTGTGCGAACCGTTGCGCGCCGCCGCCAGGGTAGCTTCTGCATCACCATCCATGATGTCGTATTTGGAATGGCTGCCAACATAGGTCAAAAGTTCGATAAACGTCATGTGTAGCTCCTTAGATAGTGTCGTCACGAGATAGCGAGTCAAAGCACCAAGCAGCGTATGCGGACTGCGGCCAGGAATGAGGAAGCGTTTTTAACGTAGCGCGTAGCGATGCCCCGCCAGCGTTTGAGATGCA
>NZ_BGOW01000045.1 GCF_003851125.1 Sulfuriferula multivorans
TGATAAATCGTCGGTTGTCGTGTGCGATGCCGCCCCACACGCCTTTACGCCCCGGCAATCGCGGCTCAAGTAGCGCCCACGCCGCATCGGAGATATCATGTCGTTGATAGGCATCAGCCATTCGCGTCCACCGCAGTTTATGTAAAAAACTATTTTAACATATCACGTGACGACACTGTCTAGTGGTCGCCCTCCTTTCCCTCTGTGGGATTTTAGCGGCTACAACAGCGTCACCACGCAAACGGTTCCCGCCTGCGGGAGCCATGAGCCTATGAGCCACTATTTCGATTCTTCTCACTATAAACCTGCCGTCGGCCAGCTTGTCCTGGATCGGGCACTTAGCCAGAATACAGGCAGTGTGCCCGATGATTTTGGGGTGCAGATAACGCCATCAAATATCGAGAGTGATTTGGCAACGATTCGGCGGGATCGTGAGCGTTGGCGCTCTGCTCACCCAGCCGACCACAAGGAAATCTGGCAGCTTGCAGCGCGTGTATTTAGCAAGAAGAAGAGTACTTATGACTTTCTCTGCCCGAAGACAATCCCAGTAGCTCGAACGGCCAGCGCATCGCCGCCGCAACACTGATTTCATTCGGATACACCCTGTTCCAGGGTAATTTGGCGCCAGTAAGACAAGGTGCGCGAGATATTTTAGCGCGCGGCTTATGTACGATATGTAAGGGGAGGCGTTGACCAACGCAAATCGCAACGAGTCTTGGATTGTTAGCGATATCTATCAGGCAGTTTCCGGCGCGATCGCTTCTGCGTAGTCATACAGCGCTGCCAGAATTTCTTCGCCGCGCTCGTCCGCGGTTTCAGCCAGCGTATCAATTTCGTTGAATAATTTCTCCAGCGTGCGTGCGCCGCTTGCGCCTTCAAACAGGCGCGCGGCGCGATGCTCGTGCCAGCGCTGCGCTTCGCCCTCGCTTAGCGTAGCCGGGAAATTACGGGCGCGGTAGCGGAACAGCAGTTCTTCCAGACGCGGGTCGTCGAAGCTGGGGTGGGCTTGCGCCAGTTGTTCGGGCGGCAGACTCCGCAGCCGGTTCAGCACGCGGCGGTCGTTGTTGCCGACGAAGCCTCCGTACAAGTCCGCGTCCACATCCACGGCGCCTGCTGCCGGACGCTGGAATACGTCGCGCCAGATGGCCAGCATATCCGGCGCATTGGCAAAGCGGCTGGCGTACTGCAGGCCAGCAGCGATATCCATGCCCCAGCGCTCGGCCATCGCAGGCGTCAGCGTGTTGAGATTGTTGATGACGACGGGCGATTTGTTGAGATGGATGGTCTTGATCGGCAACCGACTCACGCCTTCCGGCAAGGCAGCAGCTGCCGTGAATAGGCGGGTACGGATGCTGGCGGCGTCGAGCTCGAACAGTTCGGCGGGATCGAACGCCAGATCCCAGACGATGACTTCGTTTTTGTTAGTGGGATGCAGCGCCAGCGGCCACGCCAGCATCAGGCAGCCGCGCTCGGTCGGCACCATGCCCGACACATGCAGGAACGGGCGCGGCGCATGCAGGCTGATCTGTTCGGCCACCGCGTCTTTTTTGTGCAGGGTGAAGCAAAAATCAAACAGGCGTGGCTGGCGCCGTCGGATCAGCTGCGCCAGTGCGATGGTGGCACGCACGTCGGACAGCGCATCGTGCGCGGCAGCGTGGGCAAGGCCATTGGCGGCACTGAGGTGTTCGAGCTTGAAACTCGGGCGGCCATCCTCTTTGGTCGGCCAGACGATGCCTTCCGGACGCAAGGCGTAGGTGGTGCGCACCACGTCGAGCAAGTCCCAGCGCCCGCAGTTGTTTTGCCACTCGCGCGCGTAGGGGTCGGACAGATTGCGCCACAGCAAAAAACGCGTGAATTCGTCGTCGAAACGGATGGTGTTGTAACCCACGCCGATGGTGCCGGGCTGGCTGAATGCCTGCTCGATCTCGCTGGCGAACCGGTATTCGGGCAGGCCGCGTTCCAGGCACAACTGCGGCGTGATGCCGGTAATCAGGCAGGATTGCGGATCGGGCAGGTAATCCGGCGCGGGCTGGCAGTAGGACATCAGCGCCGCGCCGATTTCGTTTAATTCCGCATCGGTACGGATGGCGGCGAACTGGGCCGGGCGATCGCTGCGCGGGTCGATGCCGAAAGTTTCATAGTCGTGCCAGAGAAAGGTGTGCATGCGCTCAAACCACCTCGCCCCAGAGGTCGTGCTCGCCGCTGTCGGTGATGCGTACTTTGGCAAACTCGCCCGGCACCAAGCCAGCCGGATTTTCGATGACCACCACGCCGTCGATCTCCGGCGCATCGGCGTAAGAACGAGCCACCGCGCCCTCCTCCGTAATTTCATCCACCAGCACGGTCATGGTTTGCCCCACGCGCGCGGCGAGGCGGTCGGCGCTGATGTCGGCCTGCAATTCCATCAGGCGCGCGCGACGTTCTTCTTTGAGCTGTTCGGGAACGTGGTCTGCCAGCGCGTTGGCGGTTGCGCCTTCCACCGCCGAATAGGTGAAGCAACCGACGCGGTCAAGCTGAGCCTCTTCAATGAAATCCAGCAACATCTGGAAATCGGCCTCGGTCTCGCCGGGAAAACCCGCGATGAAGGTGCTGCGGATCACCAGTTCAGGACAGATTTCGCGCCAGGCCTTGATGCGCGCCAGGGTATTCTCGGCGGCGGCAGGGCGTTTCATGGCCTTGAGTACTTTCGGGCTGGCATGCTGGAACGGAATATCCAGATAGGGCAGGATTTTGCCCGCCGCCATCATCGGGATGACTTCATCCACGTGCGGGTAGGGATAAACGTAGTGCAGGCGTACCCACACGCCCAGTTGCGACAACGCTGCGGCCAGTTCGGTCATGCGTGTCCTGAGCGGACGGCCATTCCAGAATCCGGTGCGGTACTTCACGTCCACGCCGTAGGCGCTGGTGTCCTGGGAAATGACCAGCAGTTCTTTCACGCCGGCGTTGACCAGATTCTCCGCTTCCTGCATCACGTCGCCGATGGGGCGGCTCACCAGATCGCCGCGCATGGAAGGAATGATGCAGAAGGTGCAGCGGTGGTTGCAGCCTTCGGAAATCTTCAGGTAGGCGAAGTGGTCGGGCGTCAGGCGTATGCCTTGCGCGGGAACCAGATCGAGGTAAGGGTCATGCGGCTTGGGCAGATGCGCATGGACGGCTTCCATCACCGCTTCGGTGGCATGTGGACCGGTCACTGCCAGCACGCGCGGATGCGCCTGGCGCACCACATCGCCCTTGGCGCCGAGGCAGCCGGTGACGATGACTTTGCCGTTTTCCGCCAGCGCCTCGCCGATGGCATCCAGCGATTCTTCCACGGCGGCGTCAATAAAGCCGCAGGTGTTGACCACCACCAGGTCGGCGTCGCTGTAATTCGGCGCAATAATATACCCTTCGGCGCGCAATTCGGTCAGAATACGTTCGGAGTCGGACGTCGCCTTGGGGCAGCCCAGAGAAACGAAACCAACTTTTGGAATTTTAGTCATCTGTTCGATCTATCCGTGTTTGGAAACCAGCGTCGCCATGTACATTGTTTTGTTTGCCTGCGCCTATATCTGGATCATGATGGTGGCCACCGCTCCGTCCCTGCTCAAAGGGATTGCCGTATTCGTCATCGGCGGCAGCCTGATCGCTCTGATCTATTACATCCTCGACACGCCGGGGCGCAAACGCCGCAGAGCGGCTGAAGAAGATTAGGCGTATTTGCCCACCAGCATCTCCGTCACCGCAATGGTGGCAATCCCGGCGCCGATCAGCAGCACTTGCTCCACGGTCGCCATCAGTCCAACCCGTTTGTGCAGCCCGGGGATGAGGTCTGCAACCGCAACGTAGATCATGCTCGCCGCCGCCAGCCCCAGGAATACCGGGATCAGGTTCTGCATGGATTGCAGTGCATAATACGCCAGCAAACCACCCACCAGCGTTGCCGCGCTGGACAGCAGGTTATACGCCAACGCGCGCGCCTTGCTGTAGCCGGAATGCAGCAGGATCAGAAAATCGCCAACCTCCTGCGGAATCTCGTGCGTAATGATCGCCAGCGCAGTGACGATGCCCAGCTGCACATCCGTGAGAAACGCTGCGGCAATCAGAATACCATCGACAAAATTGTGGAAGGTATCCCCGACCAGGATCATCATTCCGCTGCGGCCATGATCGTGCCCGTCTTGGCTATGGCTGTGGGTCTGTTCCAGACCGTGAGTCTCACAGGTTTCGTGGTGGCAGTGGCGCCACAACACCAGTTTTTCCAGCACGAAAAAACCCATGATGCCGGCCAGCACCGTGGCTGCGGTGGTGTGTGCGTTGCCGGATGCCTCGAACGCATGCGGCAGTATTTCCAGAAAAACCGCACCCAGCAAAGCACCAATCGCATAACTCACCAGCATCCCAACCCAGCTGGGTTTGGCCGCATAAGCGAACACCGCAGCAGCCAATACGCTCAGCGCACCGCCGAGAAAGCTGGCAGCAATAATCCAGGTGAGGATGGTCATGGTGGCAAGAGAATGGGTTGCTGAGAGGGGTGGCTCGAAAGCCCTTAACGCCGCGTTCGCGCCTGGCGCTTTCACTGTTGTGGCGTGATTCTCTCACAGCCCGTAACCGTCAGCAACCACAATAAAAAAACCTATCGTATGTACGCTAGCGTACGGATTTCGAGTGGCCACAATGCAAAACTGCCAGAACACAATTCGCCGGAAATAAACATGTTGCGCCGCATCCTGAGATGGCTGGGCTACCTTCTGGCGGCGATAACCATCATCATCGTCCTATTGATCCTGTTCTTCGACTGGAACTGGTTGCGTCATCCTATCGAGCGCGCCGTCACCGAAAAAACCGGACGCGCTCTGACGATCAATGGAAACCTCGATGTCAAACTGGGCTGGCCGGTCACGCATGTCCAGGTTACCGATATCACCTTCGCCAATCCTGCCTGGGCCAAGCAGCCGTTGATGTTTAGCATCAAACGCGTGGATGGCGGCATCCGCTTGCCCCAATTATTCGAACGTCAATTCTGGCTATCGACAGTGAGGCTCACTCAGCCGCAGGTTTTTCTCGAACAAAGCCCGGACGGCCGCAAGAATTGGCTACTGGACCGCAATCAGAAAGATGAAAACGCCCAGGCCAGAATTGATCGCATCGTGCTGGATAATGGTCATCTCACCTACAGTGACCCGGCGCAGAAAACGCAAATTCAGGCCGCGCTTTCCACACGCCAAACCCTGTCGCAGGGTGCTGCAACTGCGGATATCGTATTCAGCGCACAGGGCGAATACAAAGGCTTGCCATTAAATGCGAGTGGCAGTGGCGGTACCATCCTTGCGCTGAGCGATGAAACGACGCCCTACCCTATCAACATCAAGGCCAGTCTCGGCCACACCCAACTCCAGGCTGCCGGTACAGTGACCAGCCTGACCCACTTTAGCGCTGTTGACTTGAACATGACGCTGAGCGGCCTCAGCCTCGATCAGTTATATCCGCTGATAGGCATTGCCCTGCCACGCACCACCGCGTATTCGACCAAGGGACACCTGCTGCATAACGCCCGGCAATGGCGTTATGAAAAATTCACCGGGCGTATTGGCAATAGCAACGTCATAGGCAACATGCAAGTCGATGGAGGCGGCAAACGCCCGTTTTTGCGGGGTGATTTAACATTTCAGTTGTTGGATCTGGCGGATCTTGGATCGCCAGTAGGCATGAGCAAGCAAAACAAGGGTAAATCTTCAGCACCCAATCGGGTGCAACAGGCTGCCTCTACACAGTCTGTCGCCAGTCAGAACAAACGCGACGTGCTGCCTGATCTGCCTTTCCGCACCGAACGCTGGAATAGTGTAGATGCCGATGTCAAAATTCAGGCGAAACGCATCCAGCGCGCACGCGCGTTGCCTATCGAAAACCTTGAGACTCGTGTTCGAATGAACAATTCTGTATTAACCCTCGACCCACTGAAGTTTGGTGTTGCGGGCGGGACGCTGGCGGGTGCCATTACCCTCAATGGTCAACACGACCCGATTCAGGCCAAATTGAACATTCATGCACGAAAAGTTTTACTCAATCAATTATTCCCCACCTTCAAGCTGAGCAAAACCAGCATCGGTCAGGTAAACGGGGACTTTGATCTCACCGGAGAAGGCAACGCTATCAGCCAGATGCTTGCCAGTTCCAACGGAAAAGTTGTCCTGCTTGTAAATGGCGGCGAAATCAGCAAGCTGATGCTGGAAACCATCGGTTTACACCTGTGGGAAATATTGCAATTAAAAATTACCGGCGACAAAGTCGTCAAATTGAATTGCGCCGTCGCTGATTTCGACGTCAGGAAAGGCGTGTTGCAAACCAGGACAATGCTGCTGGATACCCAGATCACCACCATCACCGGTAGCGGCGATATTAATCTGGCACAAGAAACCATCAATCTGGATTTAATACCCCACACCAAGGTAATCAGCCCGCTGGCCTTGCGCACCCCGATTTACATTCGGGGTAAATTTGCCAAGCCCGAGGTATCGATCGACAAAACCAAGCTGGCATTACGTAGTGCCGGTGCAATTGCCCTGGGCGTGATCAACCCTTTCCTGGCGATTATTCCCCTGGTCGATACCGGCCCTGGGAAAAACAGCGAATGCGGTCGTTTGATTCAGGCGGCAAAACACTAAGCCTTTCGATAGGATTCATTGTCCAACTCACCTGCTTGAAAGATTTAATTAATAGCGCCGAGTGGCAACTGCGCGCCATGACAAAAAAGTGGACTTGTTTGTTCTTGAGTAAATTTTTGCTCTGGCGAGCCGCATATCGCGCAATTCTGAAATACATTTCGTGATAAAAACGTGATCATATCGTGATCTCCTTGTGACCTCCGCATTCCATGCTGGCGATGGGCGAAAACAACCCGGCGTGTCTGTCGAGTTCGTCCATACAAATTTTCCGCCATCAAACAAGGAGGCAACATGAAGAAACCTATCTTATCCGTCCTGACGGCTGCCCTCTCTGCCAGCGCAATTCTGGTAGCACCGGCTGCTCATTCCGATGACGAAGGAATACGCCATTACGCGATCACCATCACCAATATCACACGCGGACAAATCCTGGCACCCCCTGCGGTCATTGCGCACAATGGTGACTACAAACTTTTCACTCTAGGCACTCCTTCCAGCACTGAATTGGCCATGCTGGCAGAAGAAGGGAACCCGTCCTCACTGCTTGATTCGGTTGCCTCAACCCCTTCGGTTTATCGTACGGCTCGGGGAACTGGTGGCATCATGCCGGGAGCATCAATGACTATTGAAATTGAAACAACCAGCAAATTCTCTGAAATTTCCATAGCATCAATGCTGGTATCCACCAACGACGGTTTCATGGCGGCGCGTGGGATACAGGCACCCAGGCGTGGCGGGCTGACCACCGAGGCAGATGCCTATGATGCAGGGAGTGAAGCCAATACTGAAAACTGCGCTTTCATCCCCGGCCCACCATGCGGTAGCCATGTGCACGACCCCGCTCCGGCGGAAGGATATGTCTATGTGCATTCAGGCGTGCATGGTGGGGGCGGTTTGACCCCTGCACTACATGACTGGCGTAACCCAGTGGCGCAAATTGAAATTAAACGTATCAACTAATCCGTCATGACTGGTGTTTCTCCGCCGAGCCGCTCCAGGGTTTGGCGGAGGAGTCAATCCGGATGCCTGCAGAGGGCTGTAGAATTCGGCTGCAATATCGATGCCTGATTTTCTCTGACTGCGATTGCACTAAACGACGGACTTCATTCTGCCCCTTCCGCGGCCGTTAAAGGTAAGACAATCCATTTCATGCATTAGGAACAGTATGCGCGTATCGTCTCTCACCCGCTTGCTCATCGGCGTTATTCTGGTTGTGGCTTTGCCAGGCATCGGCTGTTTTGGCTGGTACTCGCTGGATGCCGTGGCGAACACCAGTACATTTGTGAAAGTGATGGTCGTTGCAGCCTATCCGGCTGCTCTTATTTCGCTCGCCTTCCAGCTGCTTGCATTGTCTTCTTCAAATCGAAACTGGCGAACCGTGTGGATCCCCGGGTTTTTTTGGCAGTGGCGCTTACCATTGTGTACATTGCGCGAAACTAACTGCTGACCTGCTGGCTTCCTTTTCCACTTCTTTCTTCCGCTGAATCATTAAGAATGGCGCCTTCAGTTGGATTGGCTGATGGACGAGAGAATCCGCAGCCTTTACACTAAGCTCGAATTAGTCCGGGCACATAAAAACAATTCGCCTCTTCACAGTACCTCCCGTATCACGAATCGATAATCTCAAATACAACGCCCGAGCCGGTACGCGATGTCATCCATCTCCAAAAAAATTCTCGCGGTTTATCTTCTTGTTCTCACGCTGGGCCTCACACTGTCCACACTGATCTATATCAATGGGCACTCCGTATCCGCTGTTACCAATTCACTGGTTGTTGATAATTTACCCCGGCTCAACGCCATTTCAAAACTGCGCGTGGCTATTTTTGCGCAGAAACCCGTCCTGTACGAATACTACGCCACCACTGACCGTGCCGTTTTCCTGGAAAACTATGAAGCCAGGCAGCGCGAGGTTGATGCAGGGTTACACACCATTCATACGAATCAGGAAGGCAATAAACAGCTTTTACAGGTCGAATCGCTGGCCGAGGAAATATCACGGTATGCCGTGGAACTTGACCAAACCCTCAATACTCCACAAATTGATTGGGATCACGCGCGAGAAATATTGATTAAAGTTAGTAAAACAGAGAACAAAATCACTCCGGCGATCGATGCATTGGTCGAGTTGAACCAGAAAAGTGTCTTCGACAATGGCAATCTGGCTCAATCCAGCACCCGACTGATGATACAGATGGTCATCGGATTCAGCATTGTGATTTTCCTAATTGCCATTCTCATCGGCTATTACGTCAATGCATATATCGCGGAGAATGCGGAGAGAAGACGTCTTGCCACGTTTCCGGAACGCAACCCGAGCCCTGTCTTGCGTATGGCCTGGGATGGCACGGTTGCCTATGCCAATCCTGCCACGACGGAATTGCTCGCACGGCTCGGCCTGGCCAACACGAATCAACTTTTGCCTGATGATTTTAAAACGCGACTTGCCGAACTCAAAACCACCGGACGTGAAAACTTGTCGCTGGAATACACCAAACATAACCATGTACTCGACTGTTTTGTTCATGCCTTGGCAGATTTGCATATTTTTCACATTTATATTTCTGACATTACCGACCGCAAGCGGGCCGAAGAAGAACTCGTATACCAGGCTTATCACGACGAGCTGACTGGTCTGCCGAATCGCCGCATGCTGGGTGAACGGTTGCAAGAAGCAATCAGACAGGCAGAGGGAAATGGAAATAGCATGCTGGCGGTCGCTCTATTGCGGCTCGATCGCATCAAGCGAATACTGGAAAGCCAAGGCTATGAGGCCAGTGACAACCTCATGCATAGCATAGCGGCGCGATTAAACACCTTGCTACACGAGAACCGTGACTTGATTCGGGGTGCGGTATTGTTCCGCTTTGAAGGTGCGACATTCGGTTTACTGCTTCCGGAATTGACCAGCACACATCAACTACAATCGCTTGCAGAAAAATTGTTGATAAGCATGCATGAGCCATTGCATGTTAATAATCAGGAGTTCTTTTTTACACTAAGCATTGGAGCAAGTGTTTTCCCGGCAGACGGGCAGGATTCCGAAAGCCTGATCAGAAATGCGGAAGCGGCGGTCAATCGGGCCAAAACATTAGGCGGCAATATCTTCCAGAGTTACACCGAAGACATGAACAAGAAGGCGGAACGCTGGCTGTCTTTAGAGAATGGCTTGCGCCATGCTTTGGAACGACACGAACTGACTTTGCATTACCAGCCCCAGGTAGCGATCGCAAATAGCCGAATACTAGGCGTTGAAGCGCTGCTCAGATGGCATCGCGACGGGCAGACATTCATTTCGCCAGCGGAGTTTATCCCGCTTGCTGAAGAAGTCGGCCTCATTATCCCGCTAGGTGAATGGGTGCTACGTACTGCGTGTTTACAGGCTAAGCTTTGGCACGATGCGGGTTTTTGTGATCTGGTCATGGCCGTCAATATCTCTGCACGCCAGTTTCAGCATCCTGAATTTACCGAACTCGTTGCAGCAGTAATCAAGGAAACCGGGATCGACCCACGCTATCTGGAACTGGAAATTACCGAAAGTGTGACGATGCACGATGCTGAAAAAACCATCGCCACGCTAAACAGCCTGCGAGCCTTGAATCTCCAGCTTTCCATTGACGATTTCGGGACTGGCTATTCTTCACTCAGCTATTTGAAACGCTTCCCCATCAACAAGCTCAAGGTGGACCAGTCTTTTGTTCGCAACATGACTACCGACCCCAATGATGCGTCCATCACAAAATCCGTCATTTTGCTGGGGCAGAGCCTGAACCTGAATGTCATTGCCGAAGGAGTAGAAACGGCAGAACAACTCGCCTTGCTAAAACAGTATGGATGCGATGAAGTACAGGGTTATTTTTTCAGCAAACCCGTACCCCATAACGAGCTGGAACGCCTGCTGACCAGCAATCCGCAACAAACGATAGGCCTATAGCAATTCGACTGGTTGCGGGAATCAGTGATGGATCAGCCAAAAAATACCGGAAAATAAAATGGGCTCGAAATGAGCCCATTTTTGGCAATACAATACGTCCGAAGTAATAGTTCAGTGATGCGGTTGCTCAACCAATCATGGCTTGACGTACGAATAATGGTCCAGGGATTGCAGCTTGGAAATTTCGGCCACACCTGAAGGAACAATTTTGGCTTCGGGGATCACTGTTTTAGGATCAATTTTCCGCCCGACCAGGGTATTGTTGCAGACATCGAATTCCACTCCTTTGGCTTTCAATTCCTGAGCCGTAATATCAAAAGGGTTGCCCTGCTGATCCTTGGCGCCTTCTAACAGAAAATCCACACCTTTCCCGTGGGTAACAACCACAATGTGCGCTTGAGGATTGGCACTCAAATGGTTTTTAACGTTGTTCAGCGCCAGGCGCGCAATCGAACTATCGTTGACATGGTAAACCACATTTTCAGGGAAACCGCCAGCACCAGCGCTCTTGCCTGGCGATGCACCTGCTGAAACGCAACCAGTCAGCACGGCCAGACCTGCCAAAACTCCCACGGATATGAATTGTTTCAATCTATACAACATGATGCCTCCTCCTTTTGAATTGGATTTCAAATATTATCGTCCATGCATCCGGTTACGGGCATGGTGAATGCAGGTTTAATCATTCCCGGTATCTTGTAAATAGTCCGAAAGTACCCGTCAGGAAACCCGGTCTCGATTCCCTGCGTGCCCGCAATGAGGGCCAGGCTAATTGAGAGAAGATGGTTTGACGGGTACTTCGGTAACAACTTCAGGGAGTGCCGACTGGATGATTACCGTCACGCGACGGTTGCGTGAGCGGCCTGCAGCCGTTGCGTTGGAATCGACGGGTTGGTTCGATCCGTGTCCAACCGCTGTCAGGCGATTCTCGCTGATGCCGCTCTCGCCGAACAGCCTGACGACACTGCTTGCGCGCATCGCGGATAATTCCCAGTTGGATGGAAAAAAGGCGTTGCTGATCGGCAGATTGTCCGTATAGCCTTCAACCCGTATTGCATGTTGATCGTGCTTGAGCACCGCTGCGACGGCCTTCAGTGCCTGACTGGAATCCACGGTCAAAGTGGCTTCGCCCGGTGCAAACAGCAGGCTGGCATTGATTTCCACACTCACCCCGCGTGCCGTCTGGGTAACGCGAACCTTGCCCTCGCTGACCAGCGGCGCGAGCACTTTGAGGATGTCCCGGGCGATACCGGTCATCTGCTCCCTTTCGCGCCTTACCGCTTCACTGACATGGGGCCTTGGCACCAGCAGTTTTCCGGGCAGCGGCAATACCGGCTGCTCTGACCCGGATTTCGTCTGTGGTGTTCGCGTCTGTCCAAAAGCACTGCCGAGGGAATCGGAAAGCACGCGATACTTGCTCTCGTTTACCGACGAAATTGCATACATCACCACGAAAAATGCGAACAGGAGCGTAATAAAATCCGCATAGGAGACTAGCCAGCGCTCGTGATTGTCGTGCTCTTCTTCGTATTTTTTTCGGGCCATGGCGCTCACTCGTTAATAAGGCAAAAGGCCAAAATTAAAGGCAAATCAACCCGGGCAAGGCACGGGTTTGCTTCTGGTTTTTAACTTTTGCCTTTTAATTTTTGCCTTTTGCCTTTTGCCTTTATTTAAACCCAACCTATCTGAGATAGACAGCCACGCGTTCATCGATAACACGCGGGTTATCGCCGGTGGCAATTCCGATAAACGCATCAGCAAGCATTTCACGCGTACTGACTTCATGGATGACTGCTGTTTTGAGCCGGTTGCCTATGGGTAAAAAAACCAGATTGGCCAGCCCGACACCGTAAATGGTCGCAACGAAAGCCACGGCTATTCCTCCACCGAGTTTGGTCGGATCGGAGAGATTCTCCATCACGTGAATCAATCCCAGCACTGCGCCCAGAATTCCGATGGTCGGCGAATAACCGCCCGCAGACTCCCATATTTTCGCAGCCTGGCGTTGCTCCATCTCATAGGCGCTAATCTCGAGATCGAGAATTTCCCTGAGTTTGGCGGGCTCGGTTCCGTCGATGATCAGACGCAGACCCTTGGCGGTGAATGGATCTTGCGTCGCCAGCATGAAGGGTTCCAGGCTTAACAGGCCTTCACGCCGCGCCGTATGGCTCCAGACCCTGATTTCGTCAGCCATCTCATGCCGGTTATCCAGTGCAGGAACGAATACCCGCCGTATCATCCAAACGCCACGGACAAACACTTGTACCCGATTTTGCAACAGGACTGCGCCTATTGTTCCAATCACCACCACGACAAATGCGGCCGGTTGCACCAGCGAACCGAGATGGCCGCCGTCCAGCAAATGTGCAACCAGGACGCCCGCCAGAGCGAGTACAACGCCGGCTAAACTGCCCCAGTCCACGCCTGTCCCCTGAGTGTTGAGCGGAGCCGGGCTATGGCCTGACTATGTAACTGGCATACGCGCGATTCCGAAACCCCCATGACCGCACCGATCTCTTTGAGATTCATTTCTTCTTCATAGTAAAGACCCATCAGGATTTTTTCGCGCTCCGGCAACGCTTCGATCGCTTCTGCAACTGCTCCGCGGAAACCGCTTTCGAGCAGGTCTTTCAGCGGATCGCCGGATTCGCCCTTGGAATGCTGGTCCAGAAAATGGTCGTTGCCATCCGCATCATGAAAGTCTTCGTAATACATCAACTGGTGTCCGGCCCCATTGCTCAGCAATTCCTGATAATCGGCCAATGAGAGTTTGAGTTCCCTGGCGATTTCGGTTTCTGTGGGTTCATGGCCCAGGCGTTGCTGAAGGGCGTTCATCGCCACCTCAATCTTGCGCATGTTCTGACGGATACTGCGCGGCAACCAGTCGGTACTGCGCAGCTCGTCCAGCATCGCGCCGCGAATACGTTGCACGGCATACGTCTCAAACTGTGCACCGTGGGTTTCTTCATACCGATTAATGGCATCAAGCAAACCGATCATCCCTGCCTGCACCAGATCGTCCACTTCCACGCTGGGCGGCAGCCGGGCTTTCAGATGAAAGGCGAGCCGCTTGACCAGCGGTGCATGCTGGGCCAGGAGATAATTCTTGTCCGATTTTCCGTTAGCGGTATACATATTCAGGACAGGCTGAGTTGTCCGGCAAGGCGCCTGAATGCAACGGAAGCACCGGCCAGCGGGAATGCATCGATTACCGAACGGCCCAGATGCGCCGCGCGGTTGAGGTGCTCATCAGCCGGCACAGAACCCATGGAATTGAGTTGAATGGCGAGGTAACGACTTGCCGTTCGCGCCATATTCTCATAAACCAGGTGAGCTTCTTCTTCGGATGCTCCGGTCACCAGCACGCCGAACGAGCGCCTGCCCATGCATCCGTTAAGGCGTTTGATCAGACTGTATGCGGATTTGATCGACGCTGCACCGGGAGACATCTGAACCACGATCTGGCCTTCGGCCATGGCCGGAACCGGAAATGAATCGTTCGCGTCCAGTTCTCCATCCACCATGACGACACCGGCCTGTCTTGCGAGCAAGTCAAAGGTATTGGCCAGGCGCTGGGCATCGGCCTCGTCCCGGCTGACCAGGCTCTGTCGTCCACGCGCCAGTGAAACCAGACCCAAACCCTGCGATACCGGCTGAACCACCTCATCCAGCGCCTTTTCCTGCCGCGCTACATCGAGCAAGCTTGCACGACGTGTCGCGCCAAACCGCGATGCGATCCCTTTTGATGCGGAACGCGCGTCGACCAGTAGCACATCGCTTCCCGTCTGCACCAACGATGCGCCCAGATTGGCCAGCATTGCGTTTTTTTCCTCGTCGCGCAGCACCGACAGAAATGTCAGGATGCGGGGACGAGGGCCGGCAAGCATGCGCCGCAGGCCTTCTGCCTGATCAAAATCGAAATTAGCCAAGATTCACCTCGCGCAGAGATTTATCTTTCATCGCACGTACGGTATTGGCAATTACCAGTGGTAACTCATCGTCCTGATACTGGAATGGCGAAGATTCGCGCTTCAGTTTGAATGCACGGTCAACCAGATAATCGCGATTGATGACGTGCAGGTCTTCCGGCACGCGCTGGCCGTTGGCAGTGTAGTAAAGGCTCAGTTTCTGACGGATGGCCACGTCCAGTACATTGCCTATGGTCGCTGCTTCGTCGAGCTTGGTAATAATGCAACCCGCCAGCCCCGAGCCTTGATAAGCCCGCACCACTTCGTTGAGCGTCTCCCCGGTAGACGTGGCATTGAGACACAGCAGGCGTTTTACCTTGGTGCTTGCGCCCGAGAGCATGGCAACCTGTTCAGCGACCATGTGGTCGCGCTGGTTCATGCCCACCGTATCGATCAGGATCGTGTGCTTGTTCTTCAATTCGTCCAGTGCGATGCGCAGGTCGGCTTCATCTTTCACCGAATGCACCATCACGCCCAGAATCTTGCCGTAGATGCGCAATTGCTCATGGCCGCCGATACGATAGCCGTCCGTAGTAATCAATGCCAGCTTGCCGGTGCCGTGGCGCATCACACAACGCGCGGCCAGCTTGGCGGTTGTGGTGGTTTTGCCTACGCCGGTAGGTCCGACCAGGGCAAACACCCCGCCTTTTTCCAGAATCTCGTTTTCGTTGTTAATGGCCTGCAGGTTGCGTACCAGAACCGATTTGACCCAGGTCATCCCTTCTTCGGCAGTGTCTGCGGCCGGCAGATTTTCCGCCAGATGCCGCGCCAGACTGGCGCTGAATCCTGCCGCCAGCAATTCGCGCATGATGACGGCGCGATGCGGCTGCCTGCTCTGGCTGGCTCCCCATGACAACTCGGCGAGTTGCGTCTCCAGCATGCCGCGCATCGAACGGATCTCGCTCATGACTTCATTGAACTCGCTGGCGGCGGCCTGTTTCGCGGTCGATGCTGCGCGCGCGGTTTCAAGAGCGCCCGAGAGGCTGGCGGCCTGGTTGCTCTCCATACGACGTTTTGGCGGCAATGGCGTGAGCTGTGGTTGCGGCACAGTTTCCTTCTCCACGGACGGCGCCACCAGCGCAGCGATATCCTCATTTGCAAGCGCCATGATTTCAACGCCGCCATCGATACTTCGGTTCGACAGAATCACCGCATCCGGACCGAGTGCATCGCGAACCTTGCGCAAGGCGTCACGGGAATTACTGGCAGAAAACTTTTTAACGTTCATGCTTGGCCTCCAACTAGGCTGGTAACCCTAATGGTTTTTGAATCGGGAAGTTCGGCGTGCGACAACACCTTGAGTTGCGGGAGTGCACGGCGCAGAAAGCGTGCGAGCAGTGCACGTAAGGGTCCCGGCACCAGGAGTACCGGGGTGAAGCCCAGTTGCTCCTGCTGTCGGGTAGCCAGTTCGGTCTGAGTAGCCAGCATATCGGCAAGACCGGGTTCAATTCCTGCGCCTTCCGGTCCGCTCGCCTGTAAAGCTTGCATCAGCAGGCGCTCCAGACGACTATCCAGAGTCATCACCGAAAGCTCGTTCGCCGACGGGAACAGCTGCTGGACAATTGCGCGACCCAGGGCGATGCGCACCAGGGCAGTAAGTTCATTGGGATCCTGAATACGCGTTGCATGCTCAGCCAGGGTTTCGATGATGGTGCGCATGTCGCGGATATGCACGCCCTCAATCAACAGGTTTTGCAGCACCTTTTGCAGTGTGGAAATCGTCACCAGCTTGGGCACCAGATCTTCTACCAGCTTGGGTGATTCCGTACCCAGATGGTCGAGCAGTTGCTGCACCTCCTGACGCCCCAGCAGTTCAGCAGCATGCAGCGTGATCAGATGATTGAGATGGGTCGCCACCACCGTGCCGGCGTCCACCACGGTATAGCCCATGGTTTGCGCCTGTTCGCGCAATCCCGCATCAACCCATGTTGCGGGCAGACCAAACGCCGGATCGCTGGACAATGCGCCGGGCAGCGTACCGGTAACCATGCCAGGATTAATAGCCAGATATTGACCGGCATGCGCTTCGCCGTTCCCGATTTCAACGCCTTTCAGGCTGATGCGATATTCCGCTGGCCTGAGTTCGAGGTTGTCACGAATATGCACCGGCGGTGACAGGAAACCGACTTCCTGAGCGAATTTCTTGCGAATACCCTTGATACGACGCAGCAGTTCACCGCCCTGATCTTTATCTACCAGAGGAATGAGGCGATAACCCACTTCCAGACTCAGCGTGTCTACCGGCACAATATCCTGCCAGGTCGCTTCTTCCATCTCGTTGGGAGCGGCCACCACAGCGGGTGGCGGTTCAATGTCTGTCTTGAGTGCGCGTTGCGTAAGGATATAACCGCCACCGCCCAGCACCGCGCCCAGCAGAAGAAAAGCAAAGTGCGGCATGCCGGGAATAAGCCCCATTCCGCCGATGATTGCAGCGGCAATATAGAGTACCTGCGGCTTGGCAAAAAGTTGGCTAAGTAATTGCCCCCCAATATCCTGATCGCTGGCAACGCGGGAAACCACAATACCTGCCGCAGTCGAAATCAGCAGCGAGGGAATCTGTGCGACCAGACCATCGCCAATGGCCAGCAAGGTGTAATTCTTGATGGCGACTGCAAAAGTCAGATCATGCTGCACCATGCCCACGATGAGGCCACCGATGATATTAATCACCGTCACCATGATGCCAGCCACCGCATCGCCTCGTACGTACTTGCTGGCACCGTCCATTGCACCGTAGAACTCGGCTTCCTGTGCGACTTCGGTACGGCGGTGGCGTGCTTCCTGCTCGCCGATCAAACCCGCATTCAGGTCGGCGTCGATCGCCATCTGTTTGCCGGGCATGGCATCCAGGGTAAAACGCGCGCCGACTTCTGCGATACGTCCGGCACCCTTGGTGACGACCATGAAGTTGATGATGGTCAGGATGATGAATACCACGATACCGACGGTGTAATTACCGCCGATCAGGAAGTGTCCGAAAGCCTCGATTACTTTACCCGCAGCGTCCGGGCCGGTATGCCCTTCGGTGAGCACTACCCGGGTAGACGCGACGTTGAGGGAGAGCCGAAGCATGGTGCTGACCAGCAGAACCGTAGGGAAAACCATGAAATCCAGCGGCTTTACCGTATACAGACTGGTGAGCAATACGATAATGGCAAGGGCAATATTGAAACTGAAAAAGATGTCGAGCACAAAAGCCGGCAGCGGCAACATCATCATTGCCAGCATGATGATAATGATCATCGGTGCAACCAGCGAAGCCCCGCCAGGCGCTGTCAACCAGGCAGGCAGTTTCAGGCCGTTCATTGCATGGCTCCTGTATTATTCGTGGCCTGGGCCGCTGCGTTGAGCGGATCAAGCTGCGGCGGCACGTCGAGTTCGCCGGGGATATCCGGACGCACACCGCCATGCTCCCGATAGGCGCGCAACTGGAATACATAAGCCAGGACTTCCGCCACAGCGGTATACAGCGCTTCCGGAATTTCATCACCCAGTTCCGCATGCCGGTATAGCGCCCGTGCCAGCGGCGCAGCTTCCAGCAGCGGCACATTATTCGCACCGGCCAGTTCGCGAATCTTCGCAGCCACCTCATCGGCGCCTTTGGCAACTACTTTGGGTGCACGCATCGCACCGTCTGAATATTTGAGTGCCACTGCGTAGTGGGTCGGATTGGTCACCACCACGTCCGCCGTGGGCACTTCGGACATCATGCGGCGCCGTGCCATTTCACGCTGCTGCGCGCGGATTTTTGCCTTGATTTGCGGATCTCCGTCCGATTCCTTGGCTTCCTGGCGAACTTCCTGGCGCGTCATTTTCAGTTTGTTGGCGTGATGCAACACTTGATAAGGCGCATCAATCAGGACGATCACACCCAAGGCACCGGTAATCGTGATAAAACTGATCCACAGCAGGCTGCCAAGATGGGCGCTGCCTTCATGCAGGGACTCGACACTCAGGGCCAGAACCGCGTCTTTTTGCTGCCAGATCACCAGACTGGCAACCACGCCCACCAGAATGGTTTTGGCTATCGCCTTGCCGAATTCCACCGCCGCATTGGAAGAGACCAGATTACCCAGCCCTTTGATCGGGTTCATGCGTCCAAAATTCGGTTGCAGAGACTTGGTGCTGAACAACCAGCCACCAATGATGGCGGGAGTAAGCAGAGCCACAATAATCAATAGCAGTGCTATCGGCGCGAACACCAACAACAGATCGCCCAGGCTCGCACCAAGGTGCGCAAAAAGTGCAGACATATCAAATGCCTGGCTACGCTCAAAGCTGAGGCCGGAAACAAGCGTGCTTTCCAGTTGACGAATCAGCTTGTCTCCCGAAAACCAGATACCGCTTCCCGCAGCGATCAGTATGGTGAAAGTGGCCAGCTCGCGCGAACGCGGGACATTGCCGTCCTCACGCGCCTTTTCAAGTCGCTGCGGGGTGGCTGATTCGGTTTTTTCGAGATCGCTGTCTTCAGACATCGCTGTTCCTATAGCGGGACCGCCTTGCCTTCAATATGACGCAAAGCCGGATCACACAGCTACGATTATTGGCGATAAGCCGTTCAGGCCATCGGGGGAATAAGTACATAAATCCCCCCGTATTTCATCGAAGACCCGAAATTGATGCGATCAACGACGAAATATGGCTAAAGACTTCCAAAATATTTGCCGATGTAACAATGTCAGCCTGAATCAGGCTAAAGGGGTTTGATTCTGTATGAATGAATTGGCTTAACAAGCCTTGCTGACTCTATGACCAAAGGCCGTATATGCGCAACAGATTTGAAGACATGCCGGGCTTCAATGCCAAATGTGCACTACCCGGCCATCCGGGCATGGGCCAATGACGCTCCATCCCGATCGGCACCGACAGTTCGACCCCCTGCTGCGGATAGGTAGCCGCGCACTTGCGTTTTCAGGAAACGGCATTGTCATCCTGGATGCAACGAACGCATCCAATCCGATTATTTTTGCCAACGATGCCTTTTGCCGCATGACCGGTCATGCAATCGAAGAAGTCGTCGGACGCGATTTTTCTTTTTTACTCCGCAATCATCACGATGAAGATGAGATGGCCGCAGTCTACAGCGCGCTTGCCAACAAGAGCGAAGCCAATCTGGTATTGCGCAAGTATCATCAGGACGGCGCGGAAATCTGGTGCAAACTGCTCATTTCCCCGGTACCCGATGAAACTGACCAGATTACGTATTTCATTGGTGTGCAGACCGACATTTCCGAGCATAAACGTGATGAGGAGCGACTTGCGCATCAGTCTACCCACGACGCGCTGACCGGACTGCCCAACCGCAATCTGCTCAAAGACCGCCTGGAACAGGCGATAGCCCAAACCGACCGCAGCGAAGATAGCGTGGCGCTGCTATTCCTCGACCTGGATCACTTCAAGTTGATTAACGACAGTCTTGGACATGCTGCGGGTGACCGGATGTTGCTCGATGTAGCCGAACGGCTGCGTGCCTGCGTCAGAGAAGGTGATACGGTATCCCGGCATGGCGGCGATGAATTCGTGCTGGTGCTGCGGGAAATCAATCAGTCGCATCATGTAGCAACAATTTGTGAAAAAATATTCCAGACCATTGCTGATCCATTTTTCATACAAGGCCATAGCTTCCACGTCACCTGCAGTATCGGCATAGCGCTTTATCCGCAAGATGGTCCGGATACTGCAACGTTATTCAAATACGCCGACATGGCCCTGTACCAGGCGAAAGACCATGGGCGCAACCACTTCCAGTTCTTTTCCAGCGAAATGAATGAGCGCATGCAGGAGCGCGTCATGCTGGACGAAGCCCTGCGTTCTGCCATTGCCAATGATGAATTGCTCCTGCACTACCAGCCGCTGGTTAGCCTGAGTACGGGCCAGCTGGTCGGACTGGAGACACTGGTACGATGGCAGCATCCCGTATTCGGCATGGTTTCGCCAGTGCGGTTCATACCCATTGCCGAAGAATCTGCCCTGATCGCCAGCATTAGCGAATGGGTATTACGCAAAGCCTGCCAGGATATACGTACCTGGATTGACCAGGGTCTGACAGGATTCCAGGTTGCCGTGAACGTCTCGCCCCGACAGTTCCGTGACCCCAGGCTGGCGGATCGGATTGAATTGGTGCTCGCCGAGTACCACATCAATCCGGGCATGTTATCTCTGGAGATCACTGAAACGGTATTGATGCAAGACACAGCATCGAGCGAAGCCACCCTTCGTCAACTCAAGGCGCTCGGAGTAGACCTGGCTCTGGATGACTTTGGTACGGGTTATTCCTCATTAAGCTATTTGAAGCGTTTCCCGTTTGACCGCGTCAAAATTGATCGCTCCTTTGTCAGGGACATCACTACCGATGCTGATGATGCAGCGATATCGAAGGCGATTATTTCCATGGCCCACAGCCTCGGCATCCGGGTCGTCGCCGAAGGGGTCGAGACAGCTGCCCAGTGTCAATTTCTGCGCCGCCATCGATGTGACGAAATGCAGGGATACTACTTCAGCCGGCCGCTTCCACCGGTAGAAATAACCGCGCTGCTGTTAGAAAAAAGACATCTTCCGGAAAATATTTTAATCCACAGGAAATCAACGCGTATCCTGCTTCTGGTGGACGCTGATCCTGATATTCTGGCAGCACTGCAACAATTGCTGCATCAGGACAAGTATCTGATCATGACCGCTTGCAGCGCAGAGGAAGCGCTGGCGCTGCTCGCCCAGCACGACGTCGACGTTCTGGTATCCGGCCTGGCAATACCCGACATGAGCTGCATTGAGCTACTCAGCCGTACCATGAAAATGCACCCCGGCGTGATACGGATGGTTTTGTCTGCTCACAATGAAAGACAAAGCGTTATCGATAACGACCACAATGATCTGGTCCATAAAATTATCGTTAAACCATGGGATGATCAGCTACTGCGTCAACACCTTGACGACGCTTTTCGACTTAAGGAAATGGCAGAGGAACATCGGCGCCATAATCTGGAATTCAATAAAGAATTCAAGGAGGAAAACCGCCGCCTGAATATCAAGACAAAAGCATTGAGCCAGGCACTGTCCAGCGCCCACCTGAAGCTGGAGAAAATAATTTCACAGCAGGAACAGCAGAACTTGCGCGATAAGGTTCAACACGACATTCTCAGCGAAATGCTCGAACACATACCGCTACCCATGATAGGTTTGGACGACGATGGTGTCATCGTTTTTATCAACTCCGCAGCCGAGGTCCTGTTTGCTTTTCATGGGCCGCTTCTTGGTAGCGATGCGCATGAGTTGCTACCCGCGCTTCGCGACGCGACAAATGCTCATGACGCCGGCGACGCACTTTCTGTCTGCATACAAAATCGGCCGTACCGTATCATTTACCAGCGTATGGGCATGCACTCGCTCTCCAGCGGCAGCCTGCTGACCCTGGTAAAACAAGAGATCATCGTATGAAACCCGTGCATGAACAAGTCAGCCTGGACAAGGCCGTTGCAGGCATGATCCTGGTGGAAAATCTAAGCGATGCCGAAGGAAACATGTTGCTGCCACGCGGAGCGGCGCTGACTGAATCGGCCCTGATTATCCTGCGACGGCGCAGAATAAAATATTTGCATGTGCTCACTACAGCATATGCTCCAGCCGATATGAAAACTGCGCATGCACTGCAGCACCAACGCCTGACCAAACTATTCAGGGCGGATGGAAATACAGAGGCGAATGACCTGTTACTGCGCCACCTCTTGCAATATCGTTTGGGCGAAAACCATGAATAAGCTGTCCATGGACGAGACCGTCAAAACGATCCGGAGCCTGCCACCTCTTCCTGAAATCGTGACTGATTTGCTGAGCAGCATGGGGAAGGAAAATATCGATATCGACACGCTGGCCGAAAAGCTGACCCGCGACCAGGCATTGGTCGCTACAACTTTGCGCCTGGCCAATTCCTCGTTTTATGGAATGTCTCATCGAGTCACCGGCATTCGAGAGGCTTTTGCGATTCTGGGCCTGAAGAGTATGCGTACCCTGATTACCGCTGCTTCGGTGACTAACGGCTTTATCGGCGGCCAGAACCTGGCTGGCGAAATCGAGAAAAACTGGCGGCACTCGATTGCCGTGGCTGTTTGCGCCAAAACACTGGCGCGTCAACTTAATCAGGATCAGGAACTCGCGTTTACAGTGGGGCTGTTGCACGATATTGGCAGGCTGGTTCTGGCGATATATTTTCCTGAACAGCATCAGGCGGTGCTTACTCATCGCACGACGCACGATTGCACCGCATTCCAGGCTGAACAGGCGGTACTGGGTATTGATCACGCCATGGTGGGCCAAGCACTTGTCGAATACTGGAAACTGCCGCCGGAAATACAATTGGCCATAGGCAGCCACCATACGCCGGATCAGTCTAAACAAAACGCTCTGGTATCGTTCGTGCATGTCGCCGATGCCATCGTGCACGCTCTCGACCTGGCTCTGGATGAGGAAGAACTTGTTCCATTGATTTCCACAGCGGCCTGGAACAAGCTGGGCATTGGTCAGGAAACGGTCTTGCTGGTGTTTGAAGAGACTGAACAGCAGTTTGAAGAAATGTGCCAAATCCTGATTGTATAGATATGGAAGCCGGCTAAACACCGAACCCATCGCAAAAGAAAATTGAACGGTGATCCGGATACTTCCAGAGTCTACCTGCTCTATTTCCCCTGAGTACCCGGTTTAATTGCCGGTATTGCCTTCGCTCCCGGCAGGCTTTGTTGCAGCTGCGCTGCGCTGGAAACATCCGCCACTCCACCCCCTTCTTTGGCTATGGCGTCTTCTGTTTTCTTGTTCATGACTATGATACTGATACGCCGGTTGATGGGATTGAACGGATCATTCCGGTCGATAGGTACCGCTGAAGCAAGGCCCACGACGCGTAATATTTTCCCCTCATCCATACCGCCAGCCACCAGCTCGCGGCGTGAAGCATTAGCGCGATCGGCAGACAGTTCCCAATTGCTATACCCGCTCCCTCCGCCTGAATAAGGCGTTGCATCGGTATGCCCGGAGAGACTTATTTTATTCGGGACGTCATTCAGGGTCTGTCCGATATCGTGCAGAATTTCCTTGGTATAAGGTTCAAGTTTTGCTTTGGACAAAGCAAACATGGGGCGATTTTTTTCGTCCACAATCTGGATCCGCAAACCTTCAGTAGTGATATCGATCAATAATTGTTTTTTGAATTGTTTCAGCGTCGGGTTGGCGTCGATAGCGGCTTCAATACGGCCCTTCAGGGCTTTCAGACGAGAAGCTTCAATACGCTCCAGGTCAGCCTGCGCGGACTTGAGATCATAGGTTTTTTTCTGCGCTGGATTGTCACCCCTGTTAATCTGCCCAACCTGTTTGGTCAGATCCTTACCACCGCCTTTGATGACGCTGGAACTATCGCCACTCCCCGAGCCGCCCGACATGGCCACCTTGAGAGGCGTCTGGAAATATTCCGCAATGCCTTGCAGCTCGCCCTTGGTCGTGGATCCCAATAACCACATCAACAGAAAAAACGCCATCATCGCCGTGACGAAATCAGCATAGGCAATCTTCCAGGCGCCGCCGTGATGGCCGCCCCCGGATTTCTTGATACGTTTGACGATAATGGGGCGTGGTACCGCTTCGGCCATGTCTGTTCCCGCTGAGCTATCTGATTACTTGGATTTGGCTTGCTTGACGTGATCTTCCAGTTCGCTGAAAGAAGGACGCTCTGTCGAGAACAACACCTTTCTGCCGAACTCAACTGCAAGCGCAGGGGCATAGCCATTCAGGCTGGCCAGCAAGGTCACTTTAACGCACTGAAACATCTTCGAGGATTCATGCAGCTTTTGCTCCAGAAGACTGGCAAGCGGCCCCACAAATCCATACGCGAGCAAGATGCCGAGGAAGGTTCCGACCAATGCATTGGCGATCAAAATACCCAGTTCCGCAGGCGGCAGCCCCACCGATGCCATGGTATGGACCACCCCCATGACTGCGGCCACGATGCCGAATGCCGGCATGCCGTCGCCGAGTTTTGCAATACAGTGCGCAGGCACTTCACCTTCGTGATGGTGAGTTTCGATCTCGTTGTCCATGAGATTCTCGATCTGGAATGCATCCATGTTTCCGGCCACCATCAGACGCAGGTAATCGGTCATGAATTCCATAATATGATGATCGGAGAGAATCGCCGGATATTTGCTGAAAATCGGGCTTTCTTCCGGCCTGTCGACGTCTCCCTCGATCGACATCAGGCCTTCTTTGCGTACTTTGCTCAATAATTCATACAACAGCGCCATCAACTCCATGTACAGCGCTTTGGTGTACTTGGATCCTTTTACAAGGCTGGGCAGCGCCTTGAGCGTGGCCTTGATGGATTTGGCATTATTACCAACCAGAAATGCACCCGTCGCGGCGCCGCCGATCATGAGCAACTCCACCGGCTGCAGAAGCGAAGCCAAATGCCCGCCAGCAAGTGCGAAACCGCCAAACACGGAAGCTAAAACAACGATATACCCGACAATGACTAACACGCGCTCAAACTCCGTTGATTATATGATTCTTAAGATAGCTGACTGCCTGAACGCCTATTTGACTGAACAGGAATCTGAAAGCCGCGCTCATTTAGGTTTACGACGCACGTTACAAGAACTTGAGCAACGCACCCCCTCTTGCATCTGTTAATCAAAAGCGCCAGGCATAGAGGGTAGGCCCTTGTGTTTTGGACGTGACAATGACATCGGCAACGGCGCCCGGAATGGAAAATTCATAACTCAACAGCAACGTGCCAGGTTGCATTTCGATTCCGGCTTTTTCCCACAGCGCAGACATGGCCGCAGGTGACAGATAAGCAAACACCACATCGTATTGCGAAAAATCCAGACGCGTGTAATCGCCATGGATAAAATGCCCGCGGCTGCGCACCAGCTGCGCCCTCAGCCAGCTTGCCAGCCAGGGTAGCGGTGCCAGTTCGATTCCGGAAATAGCGCTTTCCGGTCTGCGCGCTGCAAGATTCAGCACCAATCCACCCAAACCACTGCCGATATCGATGAAACGGATTGGGCGATCAACCGGAAGCAGGCCGGCCACTGCTTCCCGGGCTTCCAGTCCGGATGGATAAAACGGAACCTGGGTACGGAATGTCGTCCAGTACAAACCAAGTAGTAAAACGAACAGGCCAAGAAAAATTTCCGGCGGCAGTGAAAGCGAAAGCATGGCTATCAACGCGACCGGAAACAGAAATTGAATGGCTAACCACCAGGGTGCAAGGCGCCGCCAGAAAGCCAAGGCAGCCGCAATGACTCCTTGCAATAGTGCAGCCGCAACAATGCCTGCCTGCATGTCAGTCAGGATCCAAATTCCGCGTATTGCCAGTATGGCCAGAAAAAACGACACGAACTGAATAATCAGTGCCTGGATTGCTGGTATGCGCAGTGTGGATATGAAAGAGTGCACGTGGCTACCTGGCAGCATCCCGCTATCCACGATTAATCGCTACTTTGCTATGAGGTAGATATTTATCAGGCTGCCATTGCCAGCGCAGCGGCGGCATCTTCACGGACTTTTTTGGTTTTCCCGGCGCGGGATGGCATATGGCAGAGGCCGCAGGCGTAGTCATTATGCAGATCCAGACTATTCACCACAAAGTGACCTCCACATTTGCAGCAGGTCGTCGTTTTAAGCATTTTTCTGCTCACAAAACGCACCAGTGTCCAGGCACGGGTAAGTGACAGGACGGGTTCTTCGTCGTTGCCGGGTTGTATTTGCTCAAGATAAAGCTGATACGCCTTCATCACCGCCTCAATACCATGAACTTTGGCGTGCTCTACCAGATAATTATAAATATTGATGAACAGTGAAGAATGAATATTGGGTTGCCAGGTCAGAAACCAGTCGGTGGAAAATGGCAGCATGCCTTTCGGTGGCGAAACCCCTTTGAGTTCCTTGTACAGCTTTAGCAAACGCTCGCGCGACAAGGACGTTTCCGACTCAAGCAATTGCAGGCGGGCGCCAAGATTGACCAGTTTGATTGCGAGTTGAATTTCATTGGATTCGGTTACTACGCTTTTCTTGGTCATTTTTGCGTTCCAGTCTGAATCGATTTGATGTGCGTTGTTGCGCTTACATTGACTAGGCGATTTCTTCTATAGGTTGTCCAGCCATCAGGATGGCGGCGTGTGATTGCGCCAGAGAGCGGTCCTTGTTGTAATTGGTCAACATGCCGAGAATGGCGCTATCGTCAAAACGGAAGCGCGCCAGCATCATGCTGGTACCCGCCAGTTTGAGAATTTGTGCGTTGCTCAGGCCTGAAATCAGATCGGCGATCTGATTGTCGATCCCCAGACGGAAAATCGCCGTGGCCTTGTCGGAACGGATCAACTGTTGCGCAAGCATCAGATAGCTCAGGTTGGCGTCACGGATTTCAGTCATTACTTCGTTCGCTGTCATTTTTTTTCCTTTAGCAGTAACCGTCGGTAACCTGTTTGCAACTCGCAATCCCAGTGGTTGCCATAATGAAGCCTGAATCAAACGGGGAAAATAGGCCATGTTCTGTAATTCACGTCAGAAACGGCAACAGACCGCTTGTAGGTGTTTGTCTTACAAGCTCCCTGCAGGCAATGAGCCTATGGGCTCAAATACCCCACCATTTCCATACCGATAAGAACTGTCCATCAGACGACCGATTAAACCCATAAAAAAATTGACACAGATCAACCAGGATTAAACATGCAGAGGTAATGCTGGAAGATAGTTCCGAACCGGTTTACCATCCGATTCTATGCGCGGGTATCATGGCGCCAGACAGTATTTCATCCGCAAAAAATATTTGAACACTCCGGATCAATGCAAAGTTACTCGCAATCAGGCACGGCTTCATTGCGGACTTAGCCTATCTATAATGCCGTGCACTGCTCTTGATATGCCCCACTGGAGATAGATTCCCATCATGTTTGTCATGCCCGATATCCCACCACGCGCCAATCTCAAAATCCAGTTGGAAAATTTGATGGAAGCTGCGGGAGATGCTGTCTTTCAGTTAAATGATAAAGGTGAAATTCTTTCCGCCAGCAAGCGCACCATCGAACTGATCAAACCTGACGGTATCCTCATTGGTTTATTATTATCTGATCTGGCCGTACCGGAAGAAAATACATTGATTAGCGCGGCTGTCACACAGGCCATCCAGTCGGGTCGGCACAGCCAGGTAAACGTACAGATAAAAACTCATGCTTCGGTGCACTGCTTTGATTTTCTGATAACTGCCTATGCTACCGGGCAAGGCAATATGGAACTGCTCGCCGTGGGCAGAAACATTGCGCAACAGTTGGCGACTGAAGAGAGTTTGCGCCACCTGGCCACCCACGATGCGTTAACCGGCTTACCCAATCGATCGCTACTTTCAGACCGCCTGAGCATGGCGATGGCACAAGCCAGGCGGACCGGAAAAGGCTTTGCGGTCGTCGCGCTGGATCTGGACGGCTTCAAAAAAATCAATGATGCACTGGGACATCCGGTGGGAGATGTTTTGCTGCGCGAAGCCAGTATGCGACTGCGTGACACATTGCGCGACACAGACACCCTGGCGCGCGTGGGTGGTGATGAATTCATAGCCCTGCTGCCCAATGCATTGACTGAAGCCGACATTCAAATTGTCGCGCGTCGCATGATTGCCGCCATACAGTTACCCTTCGAAATTCAGGGCCACGCCTTGTACGTGAGCACCTCTATCGGCATAGCAACCTATCCGAATCATGGCGATAACGAGGTGGCACTTCTAGCTCATGCCGATTTAGCCCTGTATCGCGCAAAAGAAACCGGCAAAGCGCGTTACGTACTTTATGATCCCCAAACGTTCACCAAACCGGTACATGATGTCTCGATCGAAGCGGCAATGTTCGAGGCAGTCAAGAACGGCGAGTTCCTATTGCATTATCAACCTGTAGTCGACGCAACGACACGCCAGATTATGGGTTTCGAGGCACTCATGCGCTGGATGCATCCCGATCTGGGATTGGTGCCTCCCATTCAGTTCATTCCCATGGCAGAAAATAACGGCCTGATCACTTTGCTGGGCGCATGGGTTCTCAAGGCAGCCTGCGTGCAAATCAGGCATTTCGAAGAAGCGGCCGGACGTCAGCTCTATATCTCAGTTAACGTCAGTCCAAGACAATTCAGGAACGATCATTTTCTGGAAACCGTGGATGAAGCCATGAAGCTATCCGATCTGCAAGGCAGTCAATTGCTTCTGGAAATCACCGAAGGCATCCTGATGTCGGATCCTGATCATGCCGAAACATTGCTGACGGCGATTGCCGCGCGCGGCGTACGCATCGCGATCGACGATTTTGGCACCGGCTACTCTTCACTGGCATACCTGAAACGTTTTCCTATTAACACGCTTAAAATCGACCGCACTTTCGTCAAGGATTTGCCTGGCTCGGTTAAGGATGCGGCCATTTGCGACGTCGTGATCAGTCTGGCCAGCCATTTAAATCTCAACACGATCGCTGAAGGCGTTGAGGATGAACAACAGCTGCAATTCCTCGCCAAACAGGGTTGCACACTGATCCAGGGGTTTCTGACAGGCCATCCCATGCTGCCCGACGAAGCCATAGCGGCCCTGAAAGCCAATTCTGCAGCAGCGTTCGTAATCTGAAAATTTATGAAAGTCTTTGATGCAATGAGCACAATATCGACCGGTAATCCGCAAAAAACCCTGGAATTGCTGTGGAAACGCGTCAAGCAACAGGGTGACTTACCGGGTTTTTCCAATGTGGTCAGTATGATCATGAGCGCAGTACACGACGAGGGTGACCGCGAGTTCAACATGACCAAAACGGTATTGTCCGATCCGGCACTGACTCAAAAGGTATTGCGGCTCGCCAACAGCGCCATGTACTCGATGTTCGGGCGGGACATCAACACCGTGTCGAAAGCGGTCCTTATCGTCGGTACGGAATCAATAGGCCATCTGGCACTGAGCTCAAAACTGATAGATGGCCTGGCCAAGGCATCGGCAGCTTCGACAAACACCCACAATGAAATGGAAAAAGCAGTTCTCGCCAGCCATATCGCGCGACAAGTCACCGGCGCTGCCAGCGCTCGCGATGCTGAAGAAGCTGTTGTGTGTTCGATGTTGCATAACCTGGGTCGCATGATGGTGACTTTTTACCTGCCCGATCATTGGGCATTGGTACAGGCACGCTGTGCAGAGCAGGGCATCGAAGAAGCGCAGGCGGCGTGCGATACGCTGGGAATAGGGCTCGACGAGATAGGCCGGTGGGTCGGCCAGAAATGGGGTTTGCCGCCTGTACTCATCAACAGTATGCAGGATGTATTACCCAAAATCGTGGACGAACCGCTGGATCATGCCGCGTGGCTGGGCGCTGTTTCAACCATGTCCACCCACTGTGCCAAGGTGCTGTGTGATGAGACTGACGCCGGCTCTGCCGAACTGGCAAATATAGCAAACAGTTATGCCGATATGCTGGGGATGGATGGATCCGAAATGCTTACAGCCATCCAGGCCGGCCAGCAAGCCGCTGAAAAAGATACCCTGTTTATCAGCGTCGCTAAAACACATCCGCCTGAGAAGGTCTCCGCTGCTTCTGTACAAAGCGACCAGCCGGCAAACGCTGTGACGATTCTGGAACGTGGTGTAGCCGATATGCACGGTATATCAAACAAAGCCACGGCATACCAGATACTGACCATGGCACTGGAAACTGTTTATCAGGGTCTGGGCCTGAGCCGTGCCATTTTTTTCCTGCGCAACAGCAACGAAGGTAAGTATTTTGCCCGTACCGGCTTTGGCGAAAAAATGCAGGAACTCATGCCACGCCTGGTATTCAGTGATGCCTATCAACCCGACGTTTTTCATGCAGGTCTGGCGAACGACAAAATAATTTTTGTAAAGAACGCCAAAGACCCAAATTTTGTTAACAAGCTGCCACGCTGGTGGCGCGATGCGCTGCCAACGGCGCACAGTTTCGTCATTCTGCCCCTGACAGTAAATCGTCATCCGGCAGGCTTCATCTACGGTGACTGGGACACCACCCCTGCCGTTGACGGAATCCATATCAATACGGCTGAGCTCATGCAACTGAATGAACTGCGCTCAGTACTGGTGAGCGCAATTGAACAGCATTATCAGCAAAATTCCACATTACTCATTTGACTCAGAAGATTCCACAGCTCAGATACCCAGCATCAGCCGCGCCGGGTCTTCCAGCGCGGTTTTCATCTCCACCAGAAACTGCACAGCATCTCGGCCATCGATCAGGCGGTGATCGTAGGATAACGCCAGGTACATCATCGGGCGGATTACCACCTGGCCGTTCTCGGCGATGGGGCGCTCCTGAATTTTGTGCATCCCCAGAATAGCCGACTGCGGTGGATTCAGAATCGGCGTTGAGAGCAGCGAGCCGAACACGCCGCCGTTGCTGATCGAAAAGGTGCCGCCGCTGAGTTCTTCCAGAGTCAGTTGCAGCGCCTCGGCACGCTGGGCGAAGTCACCGATGGCGCGCTCGATATCGGCAAAACCCTTGCAGTCGGCGTCGCGCAGAATGGGTACGACCAGGCCGCGCGTGGTGGAAACCGCGATGCCAATATCATAGTAATCATGGTGCACGATATCGTTGCCATCAATGGCGGCGTTGACGACGGGGAATTGCTTCAGCGCCAATACTGCCGCTTTGGCAAAGAACGACATGAAACCGAGCTTGACGCCATGTTCGCGCTGGAAATCATCCTTGTAACGGGCGCGCAGGTCCATTACCGGCTGCATGTTGACTTCATTGAAAGTGGTGAGAATGGCGGCGCTGTGTTGCGCGGACATCAGACGTTCGGCGATGCGAATACGCAGACGGCTCATTGGTTCGCGGCGCTCGTTCCGGCCCTGGCGTGTGTCGAGAGGGGGAGGTGCGGGTTTAGACGGCGTAGCCGGCACTTCTGGCACTGAGGTTTGCAGAACAGGCTGCGCGACAGGTAACGGTTTCTCCTGCGCCAGGATTATCTCTACTTTCTCTTGCTGCCCGGGTATTGTTGTCGTCGGCGAAGGAGGCGTTGTTGTCTCCGGCTCGCCATTTTCAATCCGGGCGATCACCTCTCCCGCCGTCACCACCGCGCCGTTCTCGCGCAGCAACTCCACCAGTATCCCGGAAGCCGGGGCGGAAATTTCAAGTATGACCTTGTCGGTTTCCAGATCGATCAGGGTTTCATCGCGCACCACGGTATCGCCGACTTGCTTGTGCCATTCCAGCAGCGTTCCCTCGGTAATCGAATCGGACAGTTCGGGGGTTTTGACTTCGATCCGCATTTATTTGAGTGCCTCGTCTATCAACGCTTTGCGCTGTGCTTCATACACTTCAGGATAGCCTGCCGCAGGCGATGCGGCGAAAGGTCTGCCGGCATAGTTCAGGGTCTGCGTCGCCGCCATGCATTCACGCAGATGATGCTGGATGGAAAACCAGGCGCCCTGGTTTTGCGGTTCTTCCTGCGCCCATACCAGCTCGGTGGCGTTCGGGTAGCGCGCCCTTTCCGCGCTGAATGCGTCGCGTGGAAACGGATAGAGTTGCTCGATGCGCACCAGAGCAATATCGGTGATACCGCGTTCCTGGGATGCGTTGAGAAGGTCAAAATAGACCTTGCCGCTGCAGGCCACAACGCGACGCACGCGAGCGGCATCTATCGCATCGTCTGCGCCGATCACGACATTGAATTCGCCCGCAGTGAATGCCTCGAGCGGCGAGCTGGCCGGTTTGGCGCGTAGCAGACTCTTCGGCGTCATCACGATCAGCGGCTTGCGATACGGGCGCAACATCTGGCGGCGGATGAGATGGAACATCTGCGCCGCAGTGGTGGGCTGGCACACCTGGATATTGTCGTTGGCACACAATTGCATGAAACGCTCCAGCCGTGCCGAAGAGTGTTCCGGCCCCTGTCCTTCCTGGCCGTGCGGCAAAAACAGTGTGAGACCGCACAAGCGCCCCCATTTGGCTTCGCCACTGGCGATGAACTGATCGATGACTACCTGCGCGCCATTGGCAAAATCACCGAATTGCGCTTCCCAGATCACCAGTTCGTCCGGCTCGGCGGTCGCGTAGCCGTATTCGAACGCAAGCACAGCCAGTTCCGAGAGCAAGGAATCAATCACGACGAAATGCGGCTGATTCGGGTAGATATGTTGCAATGGCACATACTCGCCCGCATCCCAGCGTTCGCGCTGCTGATCGTGCAACACGGCGTGGCGATGAAAAAAAGTGCCGCGTCCGCTATCCTGACCCGACAGCCGCACCGGATAGCCATCGCGCAACAAGCTGGCATAGGCAAGTATCTCGGCCATTCCCCAATCCAGCGGCAACTTCCCCGCCGCCATGTCGCGGCGGTCGGCAAGAATCTTGGCTACGCGCGGGTGCAGCGTGAAGCCTTCCGGAACAGTACAGGCTTTTTCCGCCAGTTCACGCAATTGGGTAAGCGGCAAAAAAGTCTCTGCGGGATGTTTCCAGTCGATGTCGCGATAGGCTTTCCAGTTGGCGGCGAAGGCGCGTTTGTATAGCGACACGGCAGGCTGCACGATGCGTTCGTCGGTTTCCAGTTGTTCCCGATAAGCTGAAATCATATCCATTGACCCGGTCTCGCTGATCACGTCTTGTGCAGCCAGCTTGCCGGCATACAGCGTACGTGTGCCAGGGTGTTCGGCAATCTTGTGGTACATCAACGGTTGCGTCACAGCCGGTTCATCCTGTTCATTGTGGCCATGGCGGCGGAAGCACACCAGATCAATGATGATGTTCCTGCGAAACTCGCGCCGGTAATCGAGGGCGATCTCAACCGCCAGCAGCGCAGCCTCCGGGTCGTCGGCATTGACGTGCAACACCGGCGCCTCGATCATTTTTGCCACATCGGTGCAATACAGCGATGAGCGTGTATCGCGTGGGTCGGAGGTAGTGAAACCGATCTGGTTGTTGATGACAATGTGTATTCCGCCGCCATTGGTAAAGCCGCGCGTCTGCGACATGTTGAGGCTTTCCATCACCACACCCTGGCCGGAGAAAGCGGCGTCGCCGTGCAGGATCACCGGTACCACTTCGGTGCCGTCGTGATCGCCGCGACGCTGCTGACGTGCGCGTACCGATCCGCGCACCACCGGATGGACAATTTCCAGATGCGAAGGATTGAATGCCAGAGCCAGGTGTATTGTCCCGTTTCTGGTCGCCACATCCGTGGAAAAACCCTGGTGGTATTTCACGTCGCCGGTTAACGCGCCATCAACGTGGACCTGTGCCGGACCGAATATCTGCCCGAGTGGTTTACCCAATACATTGACCAGTACGTTGATACGTCCACGATGCGCCATGCCCAGCACGATTTCCTGCGCACCGCGTTGTGCCGCACCTTCAATCACACCGTGCAACATGGGAATCAGGGTTTCTGCACCTTCCAGCGAAAAACGCTTTTGCCCCACATAGCGAGTATGCAAGAATTTTTCCAGCGTCTCGGCAGCGGTGAGTCCTTCAAGTATGCGTTTTTTTTGTGGTGCATCGAACTGCGGTGTGGAGAGACAGCCCTCCAGCCGCGCCTGCATCCAGCGTTTGTGCGCATTGTCGGAAATATACATATACTCCGCCGTCAGCGTGCCACAGTAGGTGCGCCGCAGAATGTACAAAATATCGTTCAGGGTGGCCTGTGCAGGCGCTACCAGAGAGCCGGTATCAAATAGACGGCCATTATCGTCAGCCGTCAACCCGTAATGCGCCGGATCGAGTTCCGGAACTTCAGGCCGTGGAAAACGCTTGAGCGGATCAAGATCGGCATGACGCACACCGAGAAAACGATGCGCATTGATCAGTTGCAGTACGCTCACCTGGCGTACGTCACATGGCGTGCCGGATACAGTTAGAGGGGGTGGCGTCAGACTCCGGTCGGAGGCTGGCGGCAGCGCATCAAACCAGGCGCGCCAGTGTGGTGGCACGCTGCCCGGGTCAGCCTGATAAGCTCCGAACAACGCTTCCAGCAGTGGCGCATTGCCGGAAAACAGCGCGCTATGTGACTGCCATTGATCCAAATCAGTTTACCGTTTGTCCACCGCAATATAATCGCGCCGCACTTCCCCCACATACAGCTGACGTGGCCGGCCAATCTTGTTTTCCGGGTCGCCGATCATTTCGTTCCACTGCGCCACCCATCCCGCGGTGCGGGCCATCGCGAAGATGGCGGTAAACATGTTTACAGGAATGCCCAACGCACGCAACACAATGCCGGAATAGAAATCCACATTGGGATAGAGTTTCTTGGCGATGAAGTATTCATCCTCCAACGCGACCTGTTCCAGCTTGCGCGCAATCTTGAACAGCGGGTCGTCGTTCAGCCCCAGCTCATCCAGCACTTCATGGCAGGTTTCGCGCATCACTGCGGCACGCGGGTCCATGTTTTTGTATACCCTGTGGCCGAAGCCCATCAGGCGGAACGAATTGCTCTTGTCCTTGGCACGCTCAATGAAAGCACCGATGCGCGAAACATCACCGATTTCCTCCAGCATTTTCAAAACTGCCTCGTTGGCACCACCATGTGCTGGGCCCCACAGCGATGCGATGCCTGCCGAAATGCAGGCGAAGGGATTGGCACCCGAGGAACCTGCCAGGCGCACCGTGGAAGTGGAGGCATTCTGCTCATGGTCTGCATGCAGGATCATGATGCGTTCCAGCGCGCGCGTCAGTACCGGGTTGGCAACATAAGGCTCGCATGGCGTGGCAAACATCATGTGCATGAAGTTTTCCACATAACCCAGGCGGTTCTGCGGATACATAAAGGGCTGGCCGGTGTTGTATTTGTAGCTTCCTGCCGCAATCGTGGGTACTTTTGCCAGCAGGCGGAAAGCGGACACTTCGCGGTGGCGCGGGTCATTTATATCCAGCGAGTCATGATAAAACGCCGACAGCGCGCCCACCACACCTACCATCACGGCCATCGGGTGCGCATCACGTCGGAAGCCTCGAAATACCATGTTGATCTGGTCATGCAGCATGCTGTGCTGACGCATGGTGGCGTCGAAGTGCTGCTTCTGCTCGGCTGTGGGCAATTCACCATATTGCAGCAGATATGCCACTTCGATGAAATCGGAATGCTGCGCCAGCTGCTCGATGGGGTAGCCACGGTAATAGAGCAGGCCCTTGTCGCCATCTATGAATGTGATGCTGGAGCTGCAACTCGCTGTGGCCTGGAAACCCGGGTCATAGGTGAAATAACCCGATTTTCCCAGGCTGCGAATATCGATCACGCTGGGACCGAGATTGCCGGACAGCACGGGCAATTCGATGGGCTTGGCGCCGTTGTCAAAAGTGAGGGTGGCTTTAGTCGGTGGTTTCATTTTTTGCTTTCCTGTACGCAGCCATTCAATAATTATTGCCTGTTCGGGCTGAACCACAGACTGGTTTGTCTGGATCATATCCCACAGCTCGTTATCGCCCAGTTCCAGCAAGTCGCCGAATGCGATTTGCTGGCTGGATGGGAGATCGGGGTAATGCCGCTCCAGAAAATCCTGTAGCAGGATGTCCAGTTCGAGCATCCCGCGCCGGGCACGCCAGCGCAGACGGTTCAATTTAGGGCTCGTTCATGAATAAATGAACTTACGCTGGGGTCGCTTTGGGATGCAGCCCAAGGCGCGAGACGAGCGGTTGTGTCATTCACAACAAGCGGCTCGCAACGCCGGGATGCGCCCAAAGCGGCCCCAGCCCGAAGGGTTGCCGTGTATTCGGGATGGATGCTAGGCGCGAAGCGCGGCGAATGGTTGTTCCATTCGCAAGCTTTGCAACGCCGCAGACGCCCGAATACACGACAACGTAAGTCCATTTATTCATGAACGAGCCCTTAATCATGCACCGCGCTTTACCAGCAATGTTTTCATTTTACCAATTGCTGCGGTGGGATTCAGCCCTTTTGGGCAAACTGTCACACAATTCATAATGCCGTGGCAGCGAAACAGCCGATAGGGATCTTGCAGATTGTCCAGGCGCCGATCAGAAGTCTGGTCGCGGCTATCCGCAATGAAACGATAGGCTGCCAGCAGTCCGGCCGGGCCGACGAACTTGTCCGGGTTCCACCAGAACGACGGGCAGGCGGAAGAGCAGCAACCGCACTGGATGCACTCCACCAGTCCGTCCATCTGCGCACGCTGCTCCGGGCTTTGCAGGCGTTCGATCTCGGGTGCGGGGTCGGCATTATTCAGCCAGGGCTCAACCGAACGATACTGTTGATTGAGCGGTGTCATGTCCACCACCAGATCGCGGATCACCGGCAGACCCGGCAACGGGCGCACCTCCACCGGCTGCTTCAGGTCTGCCAGCGGAGTAATGCAGGCCAGCCCGTTGCTGCCGTTGATGTTCATACCATCCGAACCGCATACCCCTTCGCGACAGGAGCGGCGCAAGGTGAGTGTGCTGTCGAGGGTATCCTTGATCATCAGCAGCGCATCCAGCAGCATGTTGCCGGCCGGATCGATGTCCAGATCGTAGACCTGCATATGCGGCTTGGCATCCTGCTCAGGGTCGTAACGGTAAATGGAGAAACGCATCAGTAGGTTCGCTCCTTGGGTAAAAACGGCTCCACGGTGAGCGGCTTCAGGCGCACCGGCTTGGTATCGATCTGGTCGTTTTCACTTGTGTACAGGGTGTGTTTAAGCCAATGGTCGTCATCGCGTTCGGGATAGTCATCACGCGCGTGTGCACCGCGGCTCTCGGTGCGCGCCAGTGCCGAAACCAGCGTGGCGCGAGCCACGACAAACAGATTCTCCAACTCCAGCGCCTCGATGCGGGCGGTATTGAATACCTGGCTGTGGTCGGCAAGGCGGACGCCCTCCAGCCTGGTTTGCAGAATATCCAGGGCAGCGATGCCTTCACGCATCAGCACCTCGGTGCGGAATACGCCGCAATGCCTTTGCATCAGCGTTTGCAGCGTCAGGCGCAGATCGGCCACATTTTCCCCTGCGCCAGTTTTATTCCAGCGCTCCAACCGCGTCAGCGCTCCTTCAGCCGCGGATTCCGGCAACAGGCGCGCGAACGGGTTTTCACGCAAGGTTTCGATAATGTGATTGCCGGCAGCGCGGCCGAACACCACCAGATCCAGCAGCGAGTTGCCGCCCAGCCGGTTGGCGCCATGCACGGAAACGCAGGCGCATTCACCTACCGCGTACAACCCTGGCACCGGTTCCTCCGGCCCGAAGCGGGCTGGCATGACTACCTGGCCGTGCAGATTGGTGGGAATGCCGCCCATCATGTAATGTGCCGTCGGCACAATCGGGATGGGCTCATCAATCGGATCGACGCCGGCAAAGCGCAACGCCAGTTCGCGGATACCCGGCAGCTTGTCCTTGATGAGCGCCGCGCCGAGGTGGTCGAGCTTGAGATGGATGGTGTCGCCGTGCGGCCCGCAGCCGCGTCCTGCATGAATTTCCAGCGCCACCGCGCGCGCCACCACGTCGCGCCCGGCAAGGTCTTTGGCGTGCGGCGCGTAACGTTCCATGAAACGCTCGCCCCGGTTGTTGACCAAATACCCGCCCTCTCCGCGCACGCCCTCGGTAATCAGACTACCCGAACCAGGTAGCCCGGTGGGGTGAAACTGCCAGAACTCCATGTCCTGCAGCGCCAGACCTGCCCGTAACACCATACCCAGACCGTCGCCGGTATTGATGTGCGCGTTGGTGGAGTAGCGGAAAATGCGTCCCGCGCCGCCGGTTGCAAGCAGCGTGGCGCGCGCCTCGATCACCAGCGGCGCGCCGGTTTCGATACACAGCGCGGTCACGCCCAGCACATAGCCATCGGCGTCGCGCAGCAAATCGAGCGCGAAATACTCGTCGAAAAAATGGGTACGGGCCTTGAGATTCTGCTGGTGCAAGGTATGCAGCAAGGCATGGCCGGTGCGGTCGGCGGCAGCGCAGGTGCGCGTGGCCTGCGCGCCGCCGTAGTTCATCGACTGGCCGCCGAACGGGCGCTGGTAGATGCGGCCATTGTCCAGACGCGAAAAAGGCAGCCCCATGTGCTCCAGTTCGATCACCGCTTCGGCGGCATGGCGGCACATGAATTCGATGGCATCCTGGTCGCCCAGATAATCCGAGCCCTTCACCGTGTCATACATGTGCCAGTGCCAGTTGTCCGGCGTGACATTGCCCAGCGCTGCGGTAATGCCGCCCTGCGCCGATACCGTGTGCGAGCGCGTCGGGAATACCTTGGACACCACCGCCACCTGCAGGCCGGAACCGGACAACTGCAAAGCAGCGCGCAGCCCTGCCCCGCCGCCACCGACGATGACCGCGTCGAATTTGCGCTTGACCGGCATCATGATAAACGCCACAAAATCGCCGTCGCCCATACCACGCAAGCCGCCAGCCAGAGCAACGCTACAATATGCAGAGTCAGACGCAGCCCGAGCGGATGCACATAATCCATAAAAATATCACGCATCCCCACCCAGGCGTGCAGCGCCAGCGCCACCACGAATAACAATGTCGCGATGCGCATTGGCAAAGGCACGAACAATCCGCGCCAGACAGCAAAATCGAGCGGCCAATGCAGCGCGACCCACAGCGGGAAAAACAGCGAGTACGCGGCCAAAAGCAGTGCACTCACGCGTTGCACCAGCCACGTTGACAGCGCACCGCCTACCATAACCATCTCCCTGCAATGACCAGAGTCAGCAAGCTACTTGCCAGCAGCGTCACTGCAGACAGCTTGCGTGCCATGGTTAGTGCTGTGCCTACATGGATATCCAGCAGCAAAAAGCGCACTCCTCCCAGCAGGTGCTGCAAATAGATCCACAGCAATAGCGTCGACAGCACTTTGACCACCGGCATGTGCAGCCACTCGCGCAGCCGTGTGTAGCCGTCGACGTCAAATGAGATTTGCAGCAGATATAACAGTAGCGGCGTGACCAGAAACAGCACGGCACCGCTCATGCGTTGCAGGATGGACACCCACCCCGGCAAGGGCAGGTGGATTTTAAACAGGTTGAGGTAAACCGGACGGGACGGATACCGCACCGGTTTACTCCTTTGCCGCTTTCATCACTGCAGGCGGGATGCGTTCCATCAGACGTGCATCAAAAGGCTTGGGGAGGATGTAATCGCGTCCAAATTCCAGTTTGGTCAGGTTGTATATAGCCAGAACATCTGCCGGTACCGGTTCGCGCGCCAAATCCATCAGCGCATGCACGGCCGCTATCAGCATTTTTTGTGTAATACGCTTGGCTCTGGCATCGAGCGCTCCGCGGAAAATGAACGGGAAGCCCAGTATATTGTTCACCTGATTCGGGTAATCCGAACGTCCTGTCGCCATGATAAGATCATCGCGCGCAGCATGCGCTGCATCCGGCGTAATCTCCGGGTCCGGGTTAGCCAAGGCAAATACTACGGGCTTGTCCGCCATGCTCCTGATCATCGCAGGCGTCACCAGATTGGCCGCCGACACGCCGATGAATGCATCCGCACCTTGCATCGCATCGGCCAGCGTCCGTGCATCCGTCTCAGCGGCAAAAAAAGCATGATGCGGCGGCAAATCGGTCATGCCGGTGTGCAGGACACCCACCTTATCCACCACCAGCAGCCTGGATTTGTCCGCGCCCATGGCCAGCAACAAACGTAATGACGCGCTGCCCGCCGCACCGGCGCCCAGACAGACGATCCGGGCATCGGCCAGCTTTTTGCCCTGAACATGCAGCGCATTGATCAGGCCTGCGCAAATGATCACTGCCGTGCCGTGCTGGTCGTCGTGAAATACTGGGATATCCAGTCGTTCGGACAGCGCTTTTTCGATCTCGAAACAGTGCGGGGCGGCAATATCTTCCAGGTTGATCCCGCCAAACGTTGGCGCAATATTCACGACCGTATCAATAAATGCCTGCACACTGGGTGCATTGATTTCGATATCAAACACGTCTATTCCGGCAAAACGCTTGAACAGTACGCCTTTGCCCTCCATCACCGGCTTGGCGGCCAGCGGTCCCAGATTCCCCAGGCCCAGAATCGCCGTGCCGTCGGTAATCACCGCCACCAGATTGCCCTTGTTGGTATAGCGATAGGCCAGTTCCGGGTCGGCACCGATCGCACGTACCGGTTCCGCCACGCCGGGGCTATAAGCCAGCGACAACTCATGCTGGGTGGCACACGGTTTGGAAGATTCAACGGAGAGCTTGCCGGGTTTGGGAAACTGATGGTAATCGAGAGCTTGTTGTTTGAATGAGGACATGGGATTCCGGGATAGTTGATTGCGCAGTAGTTATAATGAAGCAAGCGAGCCTACATTGTAGGCAGTGGGAAATTATACCCTCAGCGCTACCATGCATGTGTTTATTATGAAAAATCAAACGTTTAAGATTATTTACTTGATCCTTATGTTGCCAACGGATAGGACACGCGAGTAAAACAGCGCAGCCAGAATAAAGCTTCGGCTAGTCCTGCCGATAATATTAATATAATGACATTCCATGTCGAATCTCTGCCAAACGGGATCATGACCAATTTCAATATGCCCACAACCAGTACAGTTCTGATACTTGATGACCAGGCGACCAGCCGCACTATCCTCGCCCAGGTCGTGCGCGGTATAGGCACCGGTATCAGCGTACAAGAGGAAACCTCGCCTTCCGCTGCGCTGGCCTGGGCGGCAGCCCACTCCGCCGATCTGGTGCTGGCAGATTATTTAATGCCCGACATGAATGGTGTCGAGTTTATTAGCCGCTTGCGTCAATTACCCGGCTATCAGCACGTTCCAGTCGTCATGGTCACCATCAAGCAGGATATGGAAACGCGTTATGCTGCACTGGACGCAGGGATGACCGATTTCCTGACCAAGCCCGTGGACATGCGCGAGTGCTTTTCACGCTGTCGCAACCTGCTGACGCAGCGCCACCAGCAACTGGCACTGGAAGACAAGAGCCGCGTTCTGGAAGATATGGTTAGCGTGGCCACTGAAGAAATCCGCTGCCGTGAAAGGGAAACCCTGATGCGGCTGGCTCGCGCTGGCGAATACCGCGATACCGATACGGCCAGGCATTTGCTACGCATGTCGCGTTATAGTCGCATACTGGCAGATGCACTCGGGCTGCCTGAAGAGGAAGCGGAGCTCATAGAACTTGCTGCGCCACTGCACGATATCGGAAAAATCGGTATTCCCGACAGCATCTTGCGCAAAAACGGGCCACTCACGGATGCAGAGATTGCCGTCATGCGCCAGCACCCGAAAATCGGTCACGACATCCTGGCAAACAGCCCGTCCAAGTATCTGCGGCTGGGCGGTGAAATCGCCCTGGCCCATCATGAACGCTACGACGGGTCGGGCTACCCGCTTGGCACTTCAGGCCAGGAGATACCGCTTTCTGCGCGCATCGTGGCTATCGCGGACGTACTGGACGCGCTTACCTCGGTACGTCCCTACAAGTCAGCCTGGAGCATCGAAGCAGCCATGCAGTATTTGCTCAAGGAAAGCGGCCAGCATTTCGATCCTGAACTGGTAAAAATCATGCTTACACTCGGCGCGAATGTGCAAAAAATACAGTCGGAATTTGCCGATCTCCCCTGACCCTCGCGCTTGAGGAATCTATAAATGTGCGCCATGATGCTGATATCCTCTTCTTCTCAGCATTTATTCTCATTCGCTTCCATCAGTCATATGTCCGTCCGCAATATACGCAGTGCGCCTACCTATCGCCAGACCGTGCTCATCATTGATGATCAACCCATGGTCCTGGCGATCCATACTGCCGTGATGAAATCCATTTCCATGGATTTGCGCATTGTAGCCATGACCGATCCCAAGGCCGCGCTCGAATGGCTGGGTCAAAAACAGGTAGACCTGATTGTCACCGATTACCGGATGTATCAGATGGATGGCATCCATTTCATCCATGCCGTACGCGATTCAAGAATCGAGCCCATGTGTCCGATAATCGTGGTGACAGCGCTGAAAGATGAAAATATTCATCAGCAATTGCTGAAAGCAGGCGTCACGGCCTGCCTGACCAAGCCCGCACGCGCAGCACAGCTGTCAAAAATAGCTCGTACCCTGCTCGAAAATGGCAGGCGGCAATACACTACGCGGTAAAGCAGACCAACCATGAGCATGCTGGGAAAAATGAAAATCTGGTTCACCGATCATGTTGCGAGATGCGACAGGGTGGAGCTTGAGCAATCGTTGATTCGGCTGGGTATCGGATTATCTATCTTAGCTTTCCTAATAGTCAGGCTAACTGTCCGCAATACGCTTACAAATAATGATTTGATAGCCATAAAAATTATCAGCGTCTTCTTATTTTTAACCCTTATCATAATTGGCACCATTCTTTATACGGGAAAATCTTCAGTCACTCGCAGACTCGCAGGTGCTTGGCTAGATCAAGGTAGTACCACTTTGTTTATGTTACTCACCGGGGAAGCAGGCGTCCTTTTGGTTGGTATATATTTATGGGTAATTTTTGGTAACGGGTTTAGATATGGCAACAAATACCTCTTCCATGCCCAAACATTAAGTGTTGCAGGGTTCGTTTTTACGTCACAAGTTAACCCATACTGGCTGGAACATACCACCATAGGTTATGGGCTGCTATTGATGCTAACCGCTTTGCCAATTTATGTCGCCGCATTAATTAGCAGAATGAACGAAGCCAAGCTTAAAGCTGAAGAAGCCAGCACCGCGAAAACCCGCTTTGTGGCCAACATGAGTCATGAGATTCGCACGCCACTCAATGGCATTATCGGTATCGGCACCTTGTTTAAAGCCACCCCGCTCAACAGCGAGCAACGGGATTTGCTCGACACCCTGGACAGTTCTTCCAGATTACTGGTATCCCTTCTGAATAATGTGCTGGATTTCGCCAAAATCGAGGATGGCAAACTGACTATCGAGCACACCAGCTTTTCCGTACATAAGCTGCTGGAAGAAACCGTAAAAATTTTTCATTCCAATGCTGAAGCCAAAAATATCCACCTGGATACCCATATCGCAACCACAACGGACATGCTGCGCGGCGATCCTCATCGGCTGCAGCAGGTGCTTGCCAATCTGGTAGGCAACGCGATCAAATTCACGGAACTTGGCGGCGTCACCCTATCCGTCACCTTGCTCGGGGAAGACGAGCATCACTGCAACCTACGTTTTGAAGTCGCAGATACCGGCGTAGGCATTCCCACCAGTGCACAGGGCAAAATATTTGAGAGCTTTACCCAGGCTGACATCTCCACGACCCGTCGCTTCGGTGGTAGCGGGCTGGGGCTGACCATTTCCAAGCATCTGGTGGAAGCCATGGGGGGACGCCTCTCTTTTGAAAGCGCAGAAAATATGGGCAGCCGCTTCTGGTTTGACATGCCGCTGGAAAAAACGCTGTTGACTCAGCCCGAACATGACTGGGTCGTGCCGTTAGCAGCTACGCGTGATGCCCACCTCGGTAGTTCGCTGCGCATCCTGGTATGCGAGGACGATGCCACCAATCAGAAAATACTGCTGCGCTTACTCGAGCTGGCCGGTCATCAGGCCTCTTTGGCCAACAATGGCGAAGAATTGCTCGACCACCTTGAACGCGCCAGCTTCGATCTGGTTATTGCCGATCTCAATATGGCGGGCATGAGCGGAACGGATGCCTTGAAGCTCTATCGCTTCACCAGGCCGGACGACACTCGCACACGTTTCATACTGCATACCGCCGATGCCACTCCTGGTGCGCGCCAGTCAGGCAAGGAAGCCGGGTTCGATGCCTTCCTGAGCAAACCTGTAGATGCCTCCACTTTGTTCAGCACCATCGCAAACCTGCTGGGCATGCCTGCCACCACCTCTGAAACCTGGCTGAATACGGTCATGGGCGGTTCCCATCCCAATCCGATTCCGGCCAGTTCGGAAACCAACGCAGTGCTGGATGCCGCCACGCTCAGCGAACTGGAAATCCTGGGGGCGGGGGATGCCTTGTTTGTGCAACGCCTATTACGCAACTATTTGCGTGATTCAAGCGAATTACTGGACAAGATCGAATACGCGGTCAAGCACAAACAATACGGCGCACTGCGCGACCATTGCCACGCGCTCAAAGGCAATAGCCTGAGCGTCGGTGCCCGAGGGGTCTTCGTCCGCGCCGAAACCATGGATCAAGCTGATCCTGGCGAACTGCGCTTTCGCGGTATCGCCATGCTCGGACTTTTACGCACTGACTACACAGCGGCGCGGGCTGCTATCGAAGACTATCTCAGTCGTCGGCAGACAGCCGCGCGCTGAGTCCTCATGCGATAGCTTGCTCTGCTATAGCCGGCTCCGTCACTTTGCGGTTCTGCGCCCGTACCAGACGCTCCATGATCTTGAGATCGCGTTCACTCAAGCGCAGCGCCGCATCCACCCAAATCTCGGTGATTTCGTATAATTCTTCTACAGTAAGCGGGTTTACACGCTGCTTGGCGCGCTGTATGGCCTGGAAAGAATTCAACGAACGGTGATTCTTGCGTATCCAGTCGTACAGGGCTTTTTCCCCCTGCCCGTCTTCGGCCAGCACATCCACCACTCCCATCCCATACAATTCCGTCGCTGTATAAACCTTGCCTGAACGCACCATGGTATCGGCCGCCTGCATTCCGATTTTGCGCGACAGAAAGCTGAACGCACCCATACCCGGAAAGAGATTAAACAGCACCTCGGGCAAACCCATTAACGCACTTTTCTCGGCGATCATCACGTGTGCGGAAAGCGCCGACTCGAATCCTCCCCCCATTGCCTGTCCCTGAACCAGGGAAATGGTCGTAATTGGGGCCCGCATATTGTAGTAAGTCCACACGTTATCAATGCACAACTTGGCATATGATAAGAGACCTTCTCGATCTTGTTGTGTAATTGCGCGGCGAAATGTGGCTAGGTCACCACCAAGATTAAACACTCCTGGAAGATCGGAGGCCAGAACCATGTAATTAGCCTGTTTAATTTGTCCATTGGTTACAACACGCCCTTTAAAGCTCTCAAGGTTATATTGATACATCAAGAGATCTTGTAAAACAGTTCGTGTAAAACATGGCCGAGGTTCGGGCCTCATGAACGACCACATGACACCATATTCTTCATCGAAACGGGTGCGGATCTGTTCAAAGTTGTCATTGCTGTACTGCTGGAATTCCACTACTGCGTTCATTATTTTCTCCTGGTATATCGAGGGATGACTCTGCCGGCGCATGTGCGCGTTGTCAGTGGTATCACAAAAATATTTCGGCGTAAATATTCTTTCTAATCAAAAATAAATATACTGCCTGATCGTTAGATAGTGTCGTCACGAGATAGCGAGCCAAAGCACCAAGCAGCGTATGCGGACTGCGGCCAGGAATGAGGAAGCGTTTTTAACGTAGCGCGT
>NZ_BGOW01000046.1 GCF_003851125.1 Sulfuriferula multivorans
AGATGTCATGTCGTTGATAGGCATCAGCCATTCGCGTCCACCGCAGTTTATGTAAAAAACTATTTTAACATATCACGTGACGACACTGTCTAGTACATTCTTCTGGATGACACGAATCAATCGCTGCAAAGGCCTACTTCATGCGGCTTCAGACTGTGCGCAATTTTCGTTTCGCAAAGTACGGTAAAATCATGCTATTTCAATCCCGGGCTTTTTTACCATGCACGTTCCCCACCAGTTGTTCGACACCCTCTCCGAATTTCCGCTCGGCAATGGCGGCATTGGCCGGTTTTATTCGCTACCTGCGCTGGAAGCCGCCGGGGTAGGGAAAATATCGCGTTTGCCGGTATCCATCCGCATCGTGCTGGAGGCCGTGCTGCGCAATTGCGACGGCCTGAAAATCACCGAGCAGCACATTCGCGAACTGGCCAGCTGGCAGCCCAACGGCAAGCGCACCGAGGAAATCCCTTTCGTGGTGGCGCGCATTCTGCTGCAGGATTTCACCGGGGTACCACTGCTCGCCGATCTGGCGGCGATGCGTTCGGCAACAGCGCGAGCGGGCAAGAATCCCAAGGTAATCGAGCCGCTGGTGCCGGTCGATATGGTGGTAGATCACTCGGTGCAGGTGGACGTGTTCAACCAGCCCGACGCGCTACAAAAGAATATGGAGTTGGAATTCATCCGCAACCGCGAGCGCTACCAGTTCCTGAAATGGGGCATGCAGGCATTCGATACCTTCAAGGTGGTGCCGCCCGGCATCGGCATCGTGCATCAGGTCAACCTGGAATACCTGGCACGCGGAGTGATGGAGAAAGACGACGTACATTATCCGGACACCCTGGTGGGCACCGATTCGCATACCACCATGATCAACGGTCTGGGCATCGTCGCCTGGGGCGTGGGGGGCATCGAAGCGGAAGCCGGCATGCTCGGCCAGCCGGTGTATTTCCTCACCCCGGACGTGGTCGGCGTGCACCTGAATGGCAAAATTCGCGAGGGGGTGACCGCCACTGACGTGGTGCTGACCGTGACCGAAATGCTGCGCAAGGCGAAGGTGGTAGGCAAGTTCGTCGAATTTTTCGGTGCAGGTGCTGCAGCACTGTCGCTTCCTGACCGCGCCACCATTGCCAACATGGCCCCAGAATACGGCGCGACCATGGGTTTCTTCCCGGTGGATGAAGCCACCTGCGCGTATTACGCGGCCACTGGCCGCAGTGCTGAACAGGTCGCTACCATCCGCAATTATTTCCAGGCACAGGGCCTGTTCGGTATCCCCCAGGCCGGCGACTGCGACTACTCGCAAATGCTGGAAATCGACCTGGGCAGCGTGGTACCCAGCGTGGCTGGCCCGCGCCGCCCGCAGGACCGCATCGAGCTGGATCACGTCAAACAGGCTTTCGCCGGGATGTTTGCCAAACCGGTGGCGGAGGGTGGCTACGGCAAGGCAACCGCAACGCTGGCGCAGCGTGTGGCACTCACGCCGGCCCCAGCCGGAACGGATATCGCAGGCGGTGGCGCGCAAAACAGTGACACCCTGCCGGCTGGTGGCACTGATCCGGCAATAGTGATCGAACGCGAAATGGTGGACAACCGCCCCACCCCAGACCATCTTGCCAGCAATGCGGTTTACACGGCTGCACAAGGCGGAACGCTCGGACACGGCGACGTGGTGATCGCCGCGATTACCTCCTGCACCAACACCTCTAACCCCAGCGTGATGCTGGCCGCCGGCCTGCTGGCAAAGAAAGCGCTGGAAAAGGGCTTGACCGCATCCCCCCATGTCAAGACCTCGCTCGGGCCCGGATCGCGCGTGGTGACCGAATATCTGAAAGCCGCTGGGCTGCTGGACGCGCTGGGAGAAATGGGCTTCAAGCTGGTGGGCTACGGCTGCACCACCTGCATCGGTAACTCCGGCCCGTTGCCTGCCGCGATTGAGTCCGCGATTACCGGCAACGACCTGATCGCCGCTTCGGTGCTCTCCGGTAACCGCAACTTCGAGGCGCGCGTGCATCAGAACGTGAAAGCCAATTTCCTGATGAGCCCGCCATTGGTAGTGGCCTACGCCATCACCGGAACCATGAACAAGGATCTGGCAACCGAGCCGCTGGGTACGGGCCGCGATGGCGCCCCGGTATACCTCAGGGATATCTGGCCGTCCCTGGACGAGGTGGCCGCAGTAATGGGCACCGCTACCAACCCGGACACCTACCGCAAACTTTACGCCGATTTCAGTGCCGACAACCCACTGTGGGCCGCCGTGCCGGCGCCAACTGGCGCGGTATACGACTGGGATGCTGCATCTACCTACATTCAGCAGCCGCCGTTTTTCGACGGTGCAGCGGGCGACAGCGGCGTGATTCATGGTGCACGTGCGCTGGCGGTGTTCGGCGATTCCGTCACCACTGACCACATCAGTCCGGCCGGGTCCATCAAGCCCAGTTCCCCGGCAGGAAAATTTCTGCAGGAACACGGCGTGGACCGTGCCGATTTCAACAGCTATGGCGCTCGCCGCGGCAACCACGAGGTGATGATGCGCGGCACCTTCGCCAACGTGCGTATCAAGAACCTGATGTTGCCCGGCAGCGAGGGCGGTGTGACGAAACACCAGCCCGATGGCGCGGAAATGGCGATCTATGATGCGGCCATGCAGTACCAGCAGGAAGGCACTCCGCTGATGATTTTCGCCGGCGAGGAATACGGTACCGGATCCAGCCGCGACTGGGCAGCCAAGGGTACGCGCCTGCTGGGCGTGAAGGCGGTGATAGCGAAGAGCTTCGAGCGCATCCACCGTGCCAACCTGGTGGGCATGGGTGTGCTGCCCTGCCAGTTCAAGGACAGTGTAGGCGCGGACACTCTGAAGCTGGACGGCAGCGAAACTTTCGACCTGCTCGGCCTGGAGCACGGCATCACTCCGCAGCAGGACGTAACATTGGTTATTCACCGCGCGGATGGTTCGACCGATACGGCAGCGGTGAAGCTGCGTATCGACACGCCGATCGAGGTGGATTATTACCAGAGCGGCGGTATTCTGCCCTTCGTGCTGGCGCAGTTGCTGGCTGACTGAGCGGCTACACCATGTCCGACCTGAACGATCCACGCGTATTTTTCGCCGCCGAACGCACGCTGCTGGCCTGGAACCGCACCTGCCTCACGCTGATGGCATTCGGCTTTGTGGTCGAGCGCTTCGGCCTATTCCTGCACATGCTCGCGCCGCAGATGCCCCAGCATCTAGAGCGCGGCATCTCGTTCTGGGTGGGACTGGGTTTCATCCTGCTCGGCAGCCTGATGGCCGTACTCGCAGTGATCCAGTACCGGCGTGTGCTGCGCACCCTCAAGCCGGTGGAAATCCCGGACGGTTACTGGATCAACATGGCAGCACTTTCCACCTTGTTACTCGCCGTGCTCGGCATGGTACTGTCCGCCTACCTGACCATAGGGCTGAAATAAATTTCGCGTATCGCTGCGATACGAAAACCCTCTCCCGTCCAATGAATAATCGACTCCCATGACCCGCAAAATTCTCGTCACCTCCGCCTTGCCCTACGCCAATGGCGCCATCCACCTCGGTCACCTGGTGGAATACATCCAGACCGATATCTGGGTGCGCTTCCAGAAAATGCACGGGCATGAATGCTATTACGTGTGCGCCGACGACACCCACGGCACGCCCATCATGCTGCGCGCCGAGAAGGAAGGCATCACGCCGGAACAATTGATCGCGCGCGTGCATGGCGAGCACCTGCGCGATTTCACCGGCTTTCACGTCGGTTTCGACAGTTATCACTCGACCAATTCCGAGGAAAACTGCGAACTGTCCAGCACGGTCTATCTAAAGCTGCGCGAAGCCGGACTGATCGAGCAAAAGACCATCGAGCAATACTACGATCCAGTTCGGGAAATGTTCCTGCCGGACCGCTTCATCAAGGGCCAGTGCCCAAAATGCGGCGCGCAGGATCAGTATGGCGACGGCTGCGAGGTATGCGGCGCGACCTATACGCCCACCGACCTGGTCAACCCGGTGTCGGCTGTGTCCGGCAGCACGCCGGTACGGCGCGAATCCGAGCATTACTTCTTCAAGCTCGGTGCCTGCGAAGCGTTCCTGCGCGAATGGACACGCTCCGGCGCACTTCAGCAAGAGGCTGCCAACAAGCTGGACGAATGGTTTTCCGCGGGACTGCAAAACTGGGACATTTCACGCGACGCGCCCTACTTCGGCTTTGAAATTCCCGACGCGCCGGGCAAATATTTTTACGTCTGGCTGGACGCACCTATCGGCTATATGGCCAGCTTCAAAAAACTCGCGGCGGAAAAAAACCTGGACTTTGACGCCTGGTGGCACAGTGATTCCGGCACCGAGCTATACCACTTCATCGGCAAGGACATCCTTTATTTCCACGCCCTGTTCTGGCCGGCCATGCTGAAAAACGCCGGCTACCGCACTCCGAACGGCGTGTTTGCGCACGGGTTTCTCACCGTCAACGGCGCCAAGATGTCCAAGTCGCGCGGGACCTTCATCACCGCCGAAAGCTACCTGGCCAGCGGCATGAACCCGGAATGGCTACGCTACTACTACGCCGCCAAGATCAACGGCAGCATGGAAGACCTGGATCTGAATCTGGCCGACTTCATCGCCCGGGTGAACAGCGACCTGGTGGGTAAATACGTCAATATCGCCAGCCGCACCGCGGGTTTCATCGCCAAGCGTTTTGACGGCAAACTGGCGGCCAGCCTGCCCGCCTCGGAATTGCTCGGCGAAGTTCAGCACGCCGCCACGCTCATCGGCGAATGCTACGAGACGCGCGAATACGGCAAAGCATTGCGCGAAATCATGCGTCTCACCGACCTGGCCAATCAGTACGTCAACGACAACAAACCCTGGGAACTGACCAAACAGAATGGTAGCGAGGCGCTGTTGCACGAAGTCTGCTCGGTCAGCGTCAACCTGTTCCGTCTGCTCACGCTTTATCTCAAACCGGTGCTGCCCAAGCTCGCCACCGAAGTGGAATCCTTCCTCAATATCGCCGCGCTGACCTGGACGGATGCCGGCACGCTGCTGACCAACCACAGCATCAACGCCTACAACCACTTGATGACGCGTGTCGAGCAGAAGCAGGTCGACGCTCTGGTGGCTGCCAACCAGCAAAGCCTGGAACCCACAGCCGAGACCCATTCTCCGGCACGGCACGCCGAGGCACAAGCCCACACCATCGCGCCGATTGCCGACACCATCACGGTAGATGATTTCGCCAGGATCGACCTGCGCGTGGCAAAAATCGTCAACGCCGAGCACGTGGAAGGCGCGGACAAGCTGATTCGCCTGACCCTGGACATCGGCGAAGGCAAAACCCGCAATGTTTTTGCCGGCATCAAATCCGCCTACGACCCGGAAAAATTGATCGGCCGCATGACCGTGATGGTCGCCAATCTGGCGCCGCGCAAGATGAAATTCGGCGTTTCCGAAGGCATGGTATTGGCCGCTTCAGGCGAAACGCCGGGCTTATATATCCTGTCGCCGGATGACGGCGCAGTACCCGGGATGCGAGTGAAATAAGACGGTCATGCCTTTTTTCCTGTTCCCTGCGCGGCAAAAATCATCTTGCCGGCATTCGCGCGCCATCTTCAGAAGCTTAGGCTGGTATCTGTATCCATAGTCTGTCCACGCCGCTCCTCTCGTCCCAGAAGCCGCAAACCTGTCAGCGCCTGCTGCAGAAAATCATCATTGCGTGACAGGGGATACACCATGTGCGCAGTCACCGAGAAATGGGGGGTGTCAGGCACACGGTGCAAGCGCTTTTTGGCAAGAAGCGCGCGGATCATACGCAGCGGAAAGTACCCCGAGCCGCCCGATGTCAACAGTTGCTGGATGCCTAGCCAACCAACGTTTGCGCTCAGCGCCGGAGGCGGATGGTCAGGAAAATGCAGGGAGAACTGGTGAAAGAATTCCGTGCCCCAGTCCACATGGACATAACCGGGATCGGGCCAGGGGCGCATCCTGTCGGTCGTTACCAATATCAGTGTTTCATCAAACAAGCGCTCCAGGCCCAGTCCCGGACGCGCTTCGGGCGTGTACATCAAGCCGATATCCAGTGTGTTCTGCACCAGGCCCTGCATGATATCCTGCTCGAAACCGATCTCCAGGCGCAAGGAAACCGCTGGAGCAGTTTCTCGCATCCATGCCACCCAGCGTGATAAAAAACCTTCCCATAAAGCGATCCGTCCGCTGACGGTCAAGCCGCCCGAATAACCATCCGGCAAACCCACATCTTGCCTGGCGATATCCGCGGTGCGCACCAGCGTCTGAGCGTGGCGCACGAAGCGGTGCCCGGCTGCAGTCAATGCCGCACCCTGCTTGCCCCGGCTGAATAATTTAGCGCCCAGTTTCTTTTCCAGATTCTGGATACGGGCACTCACAGTAGATTGGGTAACGTGTAGTTTTTCGGCTGCACCCAGGAAATTCCCTATGGCTACCACATGGAGAAAAGTACGCGCCTGTTCTATATCCATCTATCGATAATTCCGATACAAAGTATCATAATATTTCGTTTTTCTTATAAATAAAAGCATCTTAAACTGCCTGACTTTCAGGCGCCTTCAAGGTCGACATCAAGGACGGCGCCCTCGGAGCTTGACCATTCCCCCCTGAGCACATATCGACGGGATATCAAAGACCGGCGTTTGATCTTGCCTGAAAGGACAATTCGCTCAGCGCCAGGTGGATCACAATCTTGGATCATTACAGGAGCCATACCATGCAACTCTTCAGTTTTTTCAGCAGTTCAACCGCCTTCCGGGTCCGTATCGCTCTTGCGCTCAAAGGGGTTAGCTATGAATACCGAGCCGTAAATCTGCGCGCCGGCGAGCAACATCAGCAGGCATTCCTTGACCGCAATCCTTCAGGCGGCGTCCCGGTGCTGGTTGATGGGGATGTCAGCCTCGGCCAATCACTGGCCATTCTGGATTATCTTGATAGCCGCTATCCGGAGCCCCGCCTGACTCCCGCAGATCCGATACTACGTGCGCGAGTACTGGAACTGGTTAATGTAATTGCCTGTGATATCCATCCCGTCAACAACCTGCGGGTGCAACTGTATTTGAAAAACATCCTGGGCGTGACCGAAGAGCAGAAAAATATCTGGTACCGGCACTGGGTAGAACAGGGTTTTGACATAGTGGAGTGTTTACTCGCACGCCAGGACGACGCACCTTACTGCTTTGGTAACCAACCCACCTTGGCCGATTGTTGCCTGGTACCCCAGGTATGGAGTGCAGCGCGCGCAGGCTGCGATATCGCGGCTTATCCACGTATCGATCGGATCTATCGCCATTGCATGGCTCAGCCCGCTTTTATACAAGCAGCACCAGAACAACAGGCTGATGCGCCGCAGCAAACCTGATTCGCGCGCCACGGGGTTAAACGGCTTTACCAACCGATCCAGCCGCTATTCGCGTAAAACTATCCAACACTATCGTATTAAAGCATCGTCATCAATGAAGCACATTATAAAAAACCTTGGCATTACTCCCTCGCACCAGTTGCCCTTGCCCGGTCACCGTGAAAAATGGATTTCCGGCTTGGGTGGCGCAGTGGGTATTGCCCTGACGCTATGGATCAGCCAGTGGGTTCCGGGCCAACATGCAATTCTGATCGTAGCATCGATGGGCGCCAGTGCCGTATTGCTTTTTGCCGCCCCGCATAGCGCATTTTCCACGCCGTGGGCAGTTCTGGGGGGGCATGTTAGCTCTGCACTGATCGGGATTGCATGTGCGTGGCTCGTACCCAATCTATTCATTGCCACACCGCTGGCACTCGGACTGTCCATTGTTTGTATGTACTACTTGCATTGCATCCATCCGCCGGGCGGTGCCACTGCTTTTATCGCAGTGATGGGCGGACCGGAGATTCACGCGATGGGGTTCGGCTACGCACTTTTTCCCATCCTGGTGAATGCCGGCATTCTGGTAGCGGCAGCGATGGTCTTTAACCATCTATTCCGCGCTAAACAGGAAGCTCACATAGCGGAAGTAGAATCCCATCTGCATCTGCCGGAGAAATATCTTATTCGGCACAGTGATTTGGTCTACGCCTTGTCGGAGATTCAGTCCTACATAGACGTGAGCGAAGAAGATTTGTTGCGTGTTTACAATCTGGCGACAGAGCATGCGCATCCCGGCGAAATGGTGAGGGATAAATGATTTCCCGTATGCCAAAGTGGGGTAGCCGACCAGATCTTTCTTGAAATTCAGGACAAAAAAATGCCCGGCGCGTAACGCTGCCGGGCGAAATCCTCTTATTAAGGAGGAGGAGGAGACAACACTGAGCTCTTGGGAAAGAGCTGAAGATCAGCGTTATAAGAATTTTCTAATATTATTACTTTCATGTCAATTAATTTTCGAAAATTTCTTGCACAGATCGATCAGAAATCATTATCTATTTGATTTATTGTGGAAATAAAAAACGGGTGGAAAATCACCCGTTTTGATTTGCATAGAGTCCGGCTCAGAACTCGACTCGAACATTATCGCGGCTTAACCAGCCATTCAGTCCTTCGAGCAAACCATCATGCAGTTCCACGCGCCAGTTGTCGCCCAGTGCCAGTTCGCAGGCAGCCGGGCCATTGTGATATGCAATTCGTACCGGGCAACCGCCTTCCTGGGAGCGGTACGGCTGCAGTATGTCCAATAGCTTGCCGGCGCTGGATTGCCCGTTCATGGCAAGCTTGAGCGATTTTGCATAACGGGTACGCGCAGCGGCGAGGTCGTAGAGCTTGTCCACCATTACGCGCAAGCCACCCGAGTAATCGTCTTTCGACACCTTGCCTTCTACCAACAACAAGCGGTCTTCCTTGAGCCACTCACGATGCCGCTCGAATACCTCATTGAAGACCGGCACTTCGAGCGTTGCTGTTCCATCATCCAATTGGACAAAGGCCATTTTTCCGCGCCGCGTCATCTGCGCGCGCAACGCCGAGATAATGCCTACCAGCAATACCGGCTGAGGACTGGGTGCAACATCCTTCAGGCGCAGTTTAGCCAGCCCGGCCAGTTCGGGCGCGTATGCATCGAACGGATGCCCGCTGAAATAAAACCCCAAAGCGGTTTTTTCCTGCAGCAATTTCTCTTTCTCATGCCAGCGCGGCACATCCGCCAGAGATGGTTGACTGTCCGGATGATTGTCGAGGTCACCAAACAGGCTAACCTGATTGATATCTGCGGCAGCCTGCTCGGCTATTTCCAGGGCCATACCGACCGAAGCCAGGAGTGCCGCGCGGTGATCGTCGCTACTGTCGAAGGCGCCGGCACGAATCAGCGATTCCAGGGTGCGCCGGTTCACACTGCGCTTGTCCACACGCCGTACAAGATCGAACAGATCCTTAAATGGACCGTCTTTTTCGCGTGCCGCAACAATGGCGCTGATCGCTGCCTCGCCGGTCCCTTTAACTGCACCCAGACCGTAACGGATCTGTTTGTCATTTTCCGGGGCAAAGCGGTAACCGGACAGGTTGATATCCGGCGGCAATACCTCCAGACCATTGGCCACGGTATCTTCGTAGAAATTTTTCACCTTGTCCGTGGCATCCATATCCGCGGATAAGGTGGCGGCCATGAATGCCGCCGGATAGTGAGCCTTTAGATAGGCCGTGTGATAAGCCACCAGCGCATAGGCGGCCGAGTGTGATTTATTGAAGCCATAGCCGGCGAACTTCTCCATCAAGTCGAAGATGTAAGTAGCCTGCTTGGCATCGATTCCTTTTGCTACCGCACCGTTGACGAAAATATCACGGTGCTCGGCCATCTCTTCAGCCTTTTTCTTACCCATGGCACGACGCAGCAAGTCGGCCGAGCCCAGCGTATAGCCGCCCATGACCTGGGCGATCTGCATCACCTGCTCTTGATAAACAATCACGCCGTAGGTGGGCTTGAGGGTGTCTTCCAGCGTGGGATGCATGTAGTCCACACGTGCCTTGCCGTGCTTGCGGTTGATGAAGTCGTCCACCATGCCCGACTCCAGCGGACCGGGACGGAACAGTGCCACCAACGCCACCACGTCCTCGAAACAATCCGGTTGCAAGCGCCGGATCAAATCTTTCATGCCACGCGATTCGAGCTGGAATACCGCTGTGGTATTGCAGGCCTTCAGCAGCGCGTAGCTGCGCCTATCATTCAATGGCAGGGTTTCCAGGCTGAATGGTGCTTTGCCATCGGGCGACAATGCTGCGACATAACGCATCGCCCAATCAAGAATGGTCAACGTGCGCAGGCCCAGGAAGTCGAATTTCACCAGACCTGCTTTTTCCACATCGTCCTTGTCGAACTGCGACACGGCAGAATCCGAGCCTTCGGCAATGTAGAGCGGGCAAAAATCGGTAAGCTTGCCCGGCGCGATCAGCACCCCGCCTGCATGCATGCCAACGTTGCGGGTCAGATCTTCCAGCTTCTGCGCCAGGTCGAACAACTCGCGCACGTCTTCCTCGTTATCGTAACGATCCTTGAGTTGCGGTTCGGTTTCCAGGGCTTTTTGCAACGAGACCGGCTTGACTCCCTCAATTGGCACCAGCTTGGAGAGCTGGTCGCACAGGAGATAGGGCATGTCCAGCACGCGCCCGACGTCGCGGATCACCGATTTGGAACCGAGGGTGCCAAAGGTCACGATCTGCGATACGGCCTCGCGCCCGTACTTGTCCTTGACGTAGTTGATGACGCGCTCGCGCCCGTCCTGGCAGAAGTCCACGTCGAAGTCAGGCATGGACACCCGCTCCGGGTTCAGGAATCGCTCGAACAGCAGGTCGTACGGGATCGGGTCGATGTCGGTAATGCCAAGCACATAAGCCACCAATGAACCCGCACCGGAGCCACGTCCCGGCCCCACCGGCACGCCGTTATGTTTGGCCCAGTTGATAAAGTCTGCCACGATCAGGAAATAGCCGGGAAAACCCATCTGGATAATGGTGCCGAGCTCGAATTCCAGACGTTCCTGATATTCCGGGTAACGTTTTTCGCGTTCGGCAACGTCTGGGTACAGCAACGCCATGCGCCCAGCCAGCCCTTCCTGGGAACGTTCCCGCAAGTGCTCATCGAGTGTCATGCCCGCTGGCGTGGGGAATTGCGGCAGCATGCTTTTCCCCAGTTCCATGCTCAGCGAGCAGCGTTTGGCAATTTCTACACTGTTGGTCAGCGCTTCGGGAATATCGGCGAACAGCGCCGTCATTTCCGCCCGGGTTTTGAAATACTGTTCCTCGGTAAACATGCGCGGACGGCGACGATCGGCCAGCAATGCACCTTCCGCGATGCACACGCGCGCCTCGTGCGCCTTGAAATCCTGGCGTTCGGGAAACTGTATGGGATGGGTAGCCACCACCGGCAAATCCAGCGCCAGCGCCAACGGCAGCGTGGCCTGCAGACAGTTTTCAGCCTCGACATGGCCGCTACGCTGGATTTCCAGGTAATAGCGATCGGGGAACAGCGCCGCCCAGCGGCTGGCCGCAGCTTGCGCCGTGTCCTTATTACCCGCCAGCAGCGCCTGCCCCACATCGCCCAATTGCGCGCCGGACAGGGCAATCAGCCCGGTGGTACCGCTTTCACCAAACCATGTCTGGCGCAGTTCCGCACGACCGCGATACATGTTTTCACGGTAGGCGCGGGTCAGCAATTCAGACAGACGGCGAAAGCCGTCGCGGTTTTGCGCCAGCAGCAAAAGGCGACTGGGCCGATCGCGATCGGAGTCATTGCTCATCCACACGTCGCAGCCCAGGATGGGCTTGACGCCCTGGCTGCGCGCGGATTGATAAAACTTCACCATCCCGAATAAATTGGATAGGTCGGTTAAGGCCAGCGCAGGCATGGCATCCGCCACGGCGCGCTGCACCGCGTCGTCGATGCGTACGATGCCGTCGCTGATGGAGTATTCGGAATGCAGGCGGAGATGGATAAACTCGGGATCGGGCATCTGCTGATTTTACCCGGTTGCGGCAGGGTATAATACCGTCTGTTTATAAGCCTTTGAATCTCCGAATCATGCCAGCCATTCTTAACATCGCTGCTTACCGTTTTGTGCCACTGGAAGACCTGCCCGGCTTGCGCGAAACCTTCCGTGAACGTACCCGCGGGCTCAAGGGTACCGTGCTGCTCACGCCTGAGGGCATCAATATGTTCCTCGCCGGCGCTGCCACCGAATTGGAAGCCTTTATTGACTGGCTCACCGCGGATACGCGCTTTGCCGACATCGCAATCAAACGCAGCATGTCGGACGAAATTCCATTTAACCGCATGCTGGTCAAGCTGAAAAAAGAAATCATCACCTTTCATCAGCCTGATTTCGAACGTACCAGTCACCCTGCGCCCCAGCTCCCCGCCAGCGAACTGAAAAAATGGTACGACGAAGGCCGCGAATTCATCATCGTGGATACCCGCAACGATTTTGAATACCGCGTCGGTACGTTCAAGAATGCGGTAAATCTCAAACTACACAGCTTTGGAGATTTTGCAGCAGCCACCGAGCAGCTCAAGAACTATCGCGACATGCCCATCGTCACGTTTTGCACCGGCGGCATCCGCTGCGAAAAAGCTGCGCCATTCATGGCCGGACAGGGTTTCAGCCAGGTATACCAGCTGGAAGGCGGCATCCTCAAATATTTCGAGGAATGCGGCGCAGCACACTACGATGGCGAGTGTTTCGTGTTCGACAAGCGCGTCGCACTCGATGGCGAACTCAAACCTACGCAAACCAATATGTGCTTTGCCTGCCGGAGCATATTGACGCCTGAAGATCAGCAATCTGCAGACTATGTGCTGGGCGTATCGTGCCCGTACTGCGTGCACAAGCAAGCTGTAGCCTGACCGATTATCGCAGCACATATCCGGACGACATGGAAACGGGGGCCAGCAAGCCGCTGTTTTTCCGGTTATGGTAGATAATCGTGCGCAACAAGTTCAATTCATTTGAATATGAAAATCACCCTGGAATCCCTGCAAATTCTGGATGCGATTGATCGACGCGGCAGCTTTGCCGCAGCTGCGGAAGAGGTGTTTCGCGTACCTTCCGCTCTCACCTATACCATGCAAAAACTGGAAAGCGATCTGGGCGTGGCCTTGTTTGATCGTGCCGGACGCCGCGCCCTGCTCACCCCGGCAGGCCGGGTCCTGCTGGATGAAGGCCGTATTCTCTTGCAAGCTGCCGACGCACTGGAATGCCGGGTACAGCGTGTCGCCACGGGGTGGGAAACGGAACTGCGCATCGCGCTGGATATGATGCTCGATATCACGGCCTTATTCCCTTTGATTGAAACGTTTTATACGCAGATGAGCGGAACCCGCCTGCGTCTTAGCCACGAAGTACTCGGCGGTAGTTGGGATGCTTTGGCGACAAACCGCGCGGATCTGGTCATTGGTGTGTCCGGCGACGGACCACCGGGGGGTGGGTATGTCACACATAAAATTGGCGATGCTGAATTCGTCTTTGCGGTGGCTCCGGGCCACCCTCTGGCCACTGTGGATCAACCCATCACTGCACATGAACTACTCAAGCATCGCGCCATAGCCATAGCTGACACCTCACGTCAGCTTTCCACCCGCAGCAGCGGCCTGTTGGACGGACAAGACGTACTGACCGTACCCGATGTAACCGCCAAGCTCGCTGCACAAATTGCCGGGCTGGGTGCCGGTTTCCTGCCGCGCTCTATGGCTGAGATAGAGGTCACGGCAGGTCGCCTGGTGATATGCGAGGTGGCCGAACCAAAACCGCTGGTACCGCTCTATCTGGCCTGGCGCAGCCGAGACAAGGGCCGTGCGCTGCGCTGGTTCCAAAAACAGCTTGACGACCCCACTCTGGCATCGACTCTATTACGCAACGTCGCCCCTCAATCCTGAAAAACTTCGCACTGCCACTGTATAAAATAATCGATGTAAATGACACAAAAAAGCCGGGAATTCCCGGCTTTTTAAACGCTATTCCATCACCAGCTTGTTTCGCGTTCCGCCGTCGCGGAAATCTTGTGGATGGCAAGGTCTGCGCCGTTAAATTCATCCTCCTGGCTGAGGCGAATGCCGACAAACATCTTCAATAGGCCATAGACCACGAAACTGCCTATCAAGGCAACTGCAATACCCAGCAGGGTTCCCAACAATTGCGACATGAAAGCAACGCCACCGAGTCCCCCTAGCGCTTTTGCCCCGAAAATTCCCGCTGCCAGGCCTCCCCAGGTGCCACATAGGCCATGCAATGGCCACACACCCAACACATCGTCTATCTTCCATTTGTTTTGGGTAATAGTGAACATCCACACAAACAATCCTCCCGCAACCGCTCCTGTCACCAGCGCCCCCACAGGATGCATCACGTCAGATCCTGCGCAAATGGCTACCAGACCCGCCAGGGGCCCATTATGGATAAACCCTGGGTCATTACGACCAAAAACAAGCGCAGCCAGCGTGCCGCCGACCATGGCCATGAGCGAGTTGACCGCTACCAATCCGGTAATCTTGTCTATAGTTTGCGCGGACATGACGTTAAAACCGAACCAGCCCACCACCAGAATCCAGGCGCCCAAAGCCAGAAAAGGAATGCTGGAGGGTGGATGTGCAGCGATCTCGCCGTTTTTACGATAGCGCCCATGCCGCGCACCCAGCAGCAACACTGCTACCAGGGCAATCCAGCCCCCCACTGCATGGACCACAACAGAGCCGGCAAAATCATGAAAATTTGCGCCAAAACTGGTTTTCAACCAGTCCTGAAAACCATAATGGTTATTCCAGGCGATACCTTCGAAAAATGGATAAACAAAACCAACCAACGCAAAGGTTGCCGCAAGTTGCGGGGTAAATTTAGCACGTTCTGCAATGCCCCCCGAAACAATAGCCGGAATTGCAGCCGCGAAGGTCAGCAGAAAAAAGAATTTGACCAGTTCATATCCACTTTTAGCAGCCAGCACTTCAGCACCGCTAAAAAAACTTACGCCGTAGGCAATGCTGTAACCAATAAAGAAATAGGCAATCGTTGAAACACAGAAATCAGTCAGTATTTTTACCAGCGCGTTCACCTGATTTTTCTTGCGCACTGTTCCCAGTTCCAGAAAAGCAAAACCGGCATGCATCGCCAGTACCATAATCGCGCCCAGCAAAATAAACAGTACGTCACTGGAATTTTTTAAATTTTCCATATCTCTCCCCAATGAAAGATTAATTCATAAGCAATTTATGCACCAATATTTTTATATTAAATATATCAATTAGATAACTGTTTACATGTAAAAAATATGGATTTATTTGCATCAATTATGTGCGCTATAAACTAAATAGCACTTTATTGGTGCGCTATAAGTTTTCGAATATCACAACCCTGCTGAATAAGCTGATAATTCATAAGCGAGCAGGGAAATAGAAAAGGAGGGAAGCCAGTAGAGGGGAAAAGCCAGCCCGGGAATTACTTATCGATACGCTTGGCGTCAGAATCCGAACCGAGATTATCCAGTTCACGATCCATCTCTTCTTCTGAAAGCGGCTGATAGGTCTCTGAATTGACCGGTTTTGGCTTGGAAACAAAACTGGCAACAATAATGCCCAGTTCATACAGCAACCACAACGGCACAGCAAGCATGGACTGTGAAATCACATCTGGTGGCGTAAAAATCGCCCCGATGACAAATGCTCCGACAATCACGTAGGGACGAATTTCACGTAATTTGCTAACACTCACCACACCTATTTTGACCAACAACACGACTATGACAGGAACCTCAAAAGTAATCCCGAAAGCCATGAACATGGTCATCACGAAATCTAGGTATTTAGTGATATCGGTCATCACCGCCACACCAACCGGTGCCACGCCGGTAATAAAACCAAACACCACCGGGAAAACCATGAAATAAGCGAATGCCATACCACAGAAAAAAAGCACCACACTGGCGACGACCAGTGGCACACCCAGACGTTTTTCATGCGAATACAAGCCCGGCGCAATAAACGCCCAGATTTGATAAAGTATATACGGCAAGGCAATCAGGAAAGCTGCCATCAGGGTCACTTTAATCGGCACCAGGAATGGTGCAGTGACTTCGGTGGCAATCAGCTGACCTCCCTTGGGTAGGGCGTGCAACAGGGGTTCTGCAAGCAAGGTGTATAGATCATTGGCCCAGTGGAACAGGCCAAGGAAGATCACAATCACAGCAATGACCGAACGTAACAAACGGTCGCGCAATTCGATCAAATGGGAGATAAAGGTTTCCTGCGATGCGGAGTTGCTCATGCTTTGGTTTTATTTGGTTCAGGCGTAACGTTGTGGCTCTGGGGAAGATTGACGGGTTCCAGCTCCAGTTCGGCCTGAGGAGAATCAATGAAGTGAGTTTCTGCTCTTACCTGATTAGGCGCAGTCGTATCTGGCGTGTCAGCCTCTGACTCGGTGTGCACCATCCCTTTCAGGGCATTCTGTGCACCAATAACTTCTTCGGAGATCCTGTTTTCCGTATTCTCCAGGCTTTGTTTGAATTGTTCGCCGGCTTTCTTCAGCTCGTCCAGCTGCATTTCCCGGCTGATGTCGGATTTAACGGTGGATACATAGCGCTGCAGGCGCCCCAGCAAATGTCCTGCTGTACGCGCAACTTTAGGCAAACGCTCAGGGCCAATCACGATCAAAGCCACTACGCCGATCATTACCAGCTCGGAAAATCCGATATCAAACATAATTCAACCTAAGCAAATTACGCTCAAACTTTGGTTTTCTCTTTGACTTCGCCTTCAATGGTCTGGCCGCGGCTCGCGCCGCCATCAATTTTGTCTTGCTCACCCTCTTTCATCGCTTCTTTGAAGTTCTTGACCGCCCCACCCACATCGCTGCCTATATTGCGCAGTTTTTTGGTGCCGAATACCACCAGCACAATAGCCAGAACGATCAGCCAATGCCAAATGCTAAAGCTGCCCATGATTAGTCTCCTTGGTTAAATTAAGTGCGGCATCTTACCACCGCCGAATACGTGTACGTGCAGATGAAATACTTCCTGCCCACCACCACGTCCTGTGTTGATCGTAGTACGAAATCCGTCATTCAGCCCATGTTTGCGTGCCAACTCAGGCGCCAGAAGTAACATACGGCCAAGCAAGCCCTCATGCTGCGTCTCGCATTCCACCAGCGAGGCAATATGCACCTTGGGGATAATCAACAGGTGCACTGGTGCCGCCGGGTGAATATCGTGGAATACCAGCAACTCATCATTTTCGAAGGCTTTTTTGCTGGGCAATTCGCCCGCCACAATTTTACAGAAAATGCAGTCCGTCATTATTTACTCCGTGCTGCCTTCTCCGTGTGTCCGGATACGCCCTCACGGCGTGCCAGTTCATCAAGAACGTCCTGAGGGCCAAGACCCTGGCTGGCCAGTAGAATCAAGGTATGAAACCATAAATCAGCCGTTTCATATACGATTTTTTTCGGGTCGCCATCCTTGGCCGCCATGATGGTCTCGGCGGCCTCCTCGGCAACTTTTTTCAGCATGGCATCCAGGCCCTTGGCATACAGACTGGCGACATATGACGAGCCGGCAGCACTCGATTTGCGGGCTTCCAGGGTAGCGCCGAGACGTTCGAGAATGTCGCTCACTTGTGATAAATCTCCGCAGGATCCTTCAGTACAGGTTCGGTAGTCACCCACTGACCATTTTCATACTTCTTAAAAAAACAGTCATGCCGTCCTGTGTGACAGGCAATGCCGCCCACTTGTTCAACCTTGAGCAAAATCACATCCTCATCGCAATCCAGGCGGATTTCCTTCACCTTTTGCACGTGGCCGGATTCTTCGCCCTTGTGCCATAATTTCTTGCGCGAACGAGACCAATATACCGCCTCGTTGGTCTCTACAGTACGTTTCAGCGCCTCTCGGTTCATCCACGCCATCATCAACACGTCACCACTGCCGGCGTCCTGGGCGATCGCAGGCACCAGACCATCCTCAGTCCAGTTCACTTTGCTTAACCAGTTGTCCGATACGCTCACAATCTTACCTCGATCCCGTTTTGCATCATGTGAAGCTTGGCTTCATGCACGGTGTATTCGCCAAAGTGGAAAATACTCGCCGCCAGTACTGCATCGGCATGACCTTGTATCACGCCGTCGGCCAGATCTTGCAAGTTCCCCACGCCGCCGCTAGCAATCACCGGGATCGTTAGCGCATCCGATACCGCGCGCGTCAGCGGCAAGTTGAAGCCGCTCTTGGTACCATCGCGATCCATGCTGGTCAGGAGGATTTCGCCTGCCCCCATTTGCTGCATTTTTTGCGCCCATTCCACAGCATCCAGGCCTGTGGCGCGCCGCCCGCCATGGGTGTAGACCTCCCATTTACCATCGCTGCTGGCCTTGGCATCTATCGCCACCACGATACATTGTGATCCGAAGCGAGCCGCTGCGTCAGCCACCACCTGCGGGTTGGTCACGGCGGTGGTATTAATACTGACTTTATCGGCACCCGCATTCAGCAGACGACGCACGTCGTTGACCTCGCGTACGCCGCCCCCCACGGTAAGCGGAATGAATACCTCGGCAGCAACGGCTTCGATGATGTGCAAAATCAGGTCGCGCTGGTCAGAACTGGCGGTAATGTCGAGGAAAGTAAGCTCGTCCGCACCTTCACGATCATAGCGGCGGGCGATTTCAACCGGATCACCGGCGTCGCGCAGGCCTACGAAATTGACACCCTTGACTACCCGACCGGCTGTCACGTCAAGACAGGGAATAATGCGCTTGGCGAGCCCCATTATGCTTCTGAAAGCTCATCAGAAAGCTTCTGGGCAGCGGCGAAATCCAGCGTACCTTCATATATGGCACGGCCCGTAATCGCACCCATGATGCCTTCCTTTTCTGCCGCGCACAGATTACGCACGTCGTCCAGATTGGTAATGCCGCCGCTGGCAATCACCGGAATAGTCAACGCCTGCGCCAGCTTCACCGTCGCTTCGATGTTGACACCGGAGAGCATACCGTCGCGACCAATATCAGTATAGATCACCCCTTCCACGCCGTAGTCCTGGAATTTTCGCGCCAGATCAATCACGTCGTGATGAGTCATTTTGGACCAGCCTTCCACCGCCACTTTACCTTCCTTGGCGTCCAGCCCGACGATGATATGGCCGGGGAAAGCATTGCAGGCATCATGCAGAAAACCCGGGGTTTTCACCGCTGCCGTGCCGATAATGACGTAACGAATACCGTCATCCAGGTAGCGCGCAATGGTGTCGAGATCACGGATGCCACCGCCGAGTTGTACCGGCACATCTTCACCCACCGCGTCCACGATGGCTTTAATCGCGCCTTCGTTGACCGGCTTGCCCGCAAATGCACCATTCAAATCCACCAGATGCAGGCGGCGCGCACCTTGCGCAAGCCAGTGGCGCGCCATTTCGGCAGGGTCTTCGGAAAATACAGTGGCCTCTTCCATCAGGCCCTGTTTGAGACGCACGCAGTGTCCGTCTTTCAAGTCAATCGCGGGGATAATCAACATGGTATTGGTACTTGGAATGCCTATAGAGAACAGTGGGTATTGAAAGTGTCACATTGATTGGCAGAAATATTGCCGTCCCAGGTCACAAAATTACCCAGTAACGTAAGCCCGGCCGCCTGACTTTTTTCCGGGTGAAATTGCACAGCAAAAATATTGTTGGATGCCACCGCGCTGGTGAACGGGAACGGGTAGAGGGTAAAGGCTGAAACCATATCCGGGTTGCCTGCTTCCACATAATAGCTATGCACAAAATAAAAGCGCGCGCCATCAACAATGCCGCCCCACATCGGATGCGGCACTGCCTGGTGAACTTCATTCCAGCCCATGTGCGGTACTTTCAGCCGGTTGCCCGCGTTGTCATGCATCGCTACATTTGGGAAGCGCAATACCCGCCCGGGCAATATACCCAAACCGGCGACGTCACCTTCCTCGCTATGCTCGAACAACATCTGCATGCCCAGACAAATTCCCAGGAACGGCTTGCTGGCAGCAGCCTGCCTGACCACCTCGATCAAGCCACGCTCGCGCAGCTCGTGCATGCAGTCGCCCATCGCACCAACGCCGGGGAATACCACGCGTCCGGCATTCAGGATGACATCAGGATCTGTAGTGACTGCGACACTTGCAGCAGGTGCCACATGCTCCAGCGCCTTGGACACCGAACGTAGATTACCCATCCCGTAATCAATGACGGCGATATCCACATTCATGTCAGAGACTGCCTTTGGTGGAAGGCATCACCCCTCCCATGCGCGGGTCGGCTTCCACCGCCATGCGCAGGGCACGGCCAAATGCCTTGAAAATGGTTTCGGCCTGATGGTGGGCATTGGCGCCGCGCAGGTTATCGATGTGCAGCGTCACGCCCGCATGATTGGTGAAGCCTTGAAAGAATTCGTGGATCAGGTCCACATCGAAGGCTCCAATGGCGGCACGCGTATATTTCACGTGATATTCCAGCCCGGGACGCCCGGACAAATCCAGCACCACGCGCGATAACGCTTCGTCCAGCGGCACGTAGGCATGGCCGTAACGACGCACACCCTTCTTGTCACCAATTGCCTTGGCGAATGCCTGACCCATGGTAATGCCGATGTCTTCCACGGTATGGTGAGCATCGATGTGAAGATCCCCGGCAGCGTCAATTTCGATATCCATCACACCATGGCGGGCAATCTGATCAAGCATATGGTCGAGAAAGGGTACGCCGGTCTGGAAGCGGCCATTACCACTACCATCCAGATTGAGCGTCACGCTGATCTGGGTTTCCAGGGTGTTGCGGGTTACTTGGGCTGTACGCATGATTATTTTATTGAATGCTCTTAAACGGGCTTGCGCAGAATATCTGCCAATGCATCCACCAACGCAGCACACTGCACGTCGGTTCCTATAGTAATCCGCATGAATGGTGCAATGCGTTCCGGCTTGCTGAAATGCCTCACAATAATACTGCGTTCCCGCAATTTCGCTGTCAATTCCTTGCCATCATACTGCGGGTGGCGGGTCAGGACAAAATTCGCTGCCGAAGGCAATACTTCAAATCCGAGTGATTGCAGACTTGCAACGAGTTTTTCACGCGTACCGATGACCTTGCGGCAGGTCGATTCGAAGTAAGCTCGGTCCTGCATGGCGGCCGTTGCACCCGCCTGTGCGGGTCGACCCAATGGATAGGAATTGAAACTATCCTTGACCCGGTCGAGCGCTTCGATCAACTCGGCATTCCCCACCGCGTATCCGACACGCAAGCCTGCCAGCGAGCGCGATTTAGACAGCGTATGCGTGACCAGCAGCTGCGGGAAGCGTTTGACCAGACTAACGGACGACTCGGCACCAAAATCCACATAGGCTTCATCCACCACCACCACCGAATCAGGGTTAGCCCGCAACAGTCGCTCAATCTCGCTCAGCGCCAACGCACGGCCGGTGGGCGCGTTCGGATTCGGGAAAACAATGCCGCCATTCGGTCGCAGGTAATCATCCACACATATTTCAAAATTGTCGGTGAGCGGAACTTCGATATATTCGATGCCGTACAGACCACAATACACTGGGTAAAAACTATAGGTAATATCCGGAAACAGAATGGGCAAATCATGCTTGAGCAATGCGTGAAACGCATGGGCCAATATTTCATCCGAGCCGTTCCCAACAAATATATTGGCCAGCTCGATGTCATGATATTCGGCAATCGCCTGCCTGAGACGCTCGCTGTTCGGATCCGGGTATAGACGCAAACTGTCTGCGGCTTCTGCGCGTAGTGCCTCCAGCACACGCAAACCTGGACCATAAGGATTCTCGTTGGTATTCAGCTTGACCAGATTGCCCAGTTTGGGCTGCTCGCCAGGCACATATGGGGTCAGCCCATGTACCACCTGGCTCCAGAAACGACTCATAAAATTAATCCGTGATGATGCGATATTCAGCAGAACGGGCGTGCGCCTGCAAGCCCTCGCCATAGGCCAATGTGGCCGCAATTTTCCCCAACGTCCGCGCGCCTTGCTCCGATACCTGGATCAGGCTGGTGCGCTTCTGGAAATCATATACTCCCAGCGGGCTGGAAAAACGCGCGGTGCGCGAAGTCGGCAATACGTGGTTGGGTCCGGCGCAATAATCGCCCAGCGCCTCGCAAGTAGTGCGCCCCATGAAAATCGCGCCGGCGTGTTTGATCCTGGCCGCCCACACTTCGGGCTGATCCACCGACAGTTCCAGGTGCTCGGGCGCAATGTGGTTGGCAATGGCGATGGCCTCATCCAGGTCGCGTACCTCGATCAGTATGCCGCGATCACCGAGCGAGGCTTCAATGACTTCGCGACGTGGCATTTCAGGCAGAAGCTTATGGATACTGGCGGTCACGGCGTCTATAAAGGCTGCATCGGGACATAGCAGGATGGATTGCGCCAGCTCGTCGTGCTCCGCCTGCGAGAACAAATCCATCGCAATCCAGTCCGGATTGGTCTTGCCATCGCAAATCACCAGAATTTCAGATGGCCCGGCCACCATGTCTATGCCCACAGTTCCGAACACGCGACGCTTGGCAGCAGCCACGTAGGCATTGCCGGGACCGACGATTTTATCCACCTGCGGGATGGTGGCGGTGCCATAGGCCAACGCGGCTACCGCCTGCGCGCCGCCAATGGTGAATACACGCGTGACCCCAGCCACCGCGGCAGCCGCCAGTACCAGTTCGTTCTGCACGCCGTCAGGGGTAGGCACCACCATGATGAGTTCGTCCACACCCGCCACCTTGGCCGGTATTGCATTCATCAGCACCGACGACGGATACGCAGCCTTGCCGCCCGGCACATACAGACCGACTCGATCCAGCGCGGTCACTTGCTGGCCCAGCACGGTACCGTCGGCTTCGGTGTAAGTCCACGACTGCATCACCTGATGCTCATGGTAGGCCCTGACACGCGCGGCAGCGGCTTCCAGCGCATCGCGCTGAATTTGCGGCAGCTTGTCGAGGGCAGTGTGCAAACTTGCGATCGGCAACTCCAGCTGCGCCATGGTGTCAACATCCAGACGGTCGAAACGTTTGGTGTATTCAAGCACGGCGGCATCGCCATCGTGACGCACATGGATCAGGATATCTTCCACCGTACGTTCGATCGCTGCATCCTGACCACTTTCGAAGGCAAGCAGGCGGTCAAGTTCGGATTGAAACTGCGGCGAACGGGTAGTCAGCCGTTGGATAGTCAGCATGGTCTTTATCAATCTATAAACAGCAGTGGGCTTCAGCAATTGCAGTTCGATATTATACCGGCAAAGGCCCTGAATTCAGCGCTATTTATGGCAAAACTCTGAATTAGACAGAGTCCAGATTTTGGATTAATATTGCAATATTCGCAAGCTGGATACAAAAGGCAAACAGAAGCTATGGACATGAAGATGCAACAATACAGTCGCGACAACATGGCGGAATTACTACGCAGCCATGACATCAATCCTACCCATCAGCGTATCGAGATTGCCTACGCGTTATTTTCACGCCAGCAACATTTGTCTGCCGATCAGATCATGGCCATTGTCAACGACCGCCATTCGGAAACTTCCAAGGCCACGGTATACAACACACTCAATCTGTTTCTGGAAAAGAAGCTGATCCGCGAAGTAATCGTGGATCCGAACAAGGTTTTCTACGATCCCAATACGCAATTGCATCATCATTTTTACAATGTAACCAGCGGCGAGCTGACCGACATTGATGCAGAGGGCGTCACGATTTGCGGACTACCGCAATTACCTGAGGGCGTGATCACAGAAGGTGTGGACATTATCGTGCGCATTCGTCCTGGCGCTACCGCTCAAGCCCAGGAGCAGCTAGCCTAACGGCTCAAACATCACCCGCAAATCCTCCGCCGTCAATGTTGTGGCGGCGTGCTCGCCATCTCCCAGAACACCCGCAACCATGCTGCGCTTACGCTCCTGCAGCGCAAGAATCTTCTCCTCCACCGTGCCCTCGGTATAAAGCTTGTACACAAACACCGGATTGAGCTGCCCGATACGATGTGCGCGACCGGTAGCCTGGTCTTCCACCGCCGGGTTCCACCACGGATCATAGTGAATCACGGTATCGGCAGTAGTCAGATTGAGGCCTGTGCCGCCCGCCTTGAGACTGATCAGGAACAGCGGCACTTCACCCGCCTGAAAGCGATTCACCGGCGTCTCGCGGTCACGCGTTTGCCCGGTCAGTTTGACGAAATCGATTTCGCGTTCATCCAGCTCCTGCTCGATCAGGGTCAACATGCTGGTGAATTGAGAAAACAGCAGAATGCGACGGCCTTCCGCAAGCATCTCCGGCAACAACGCCATGAGCAATTCCAGCTTGGCGGACTCCTTCACCTTGCGCGCCGCGGGAATCGCCAGCAGACGTGGGTCGCAACATACCTGACGCAGTTTCAGCAACGCATCGAGTATCACGATCTGGCTCTTTTTGAAGCCCTGCTCGGCTATCGCGTTGCGTACTTTGTCCTGCATGGTCGCGCGTATGGTTTCATACAGATCCCGCTGGGCACCGCTGAGCTCGCAGGTACGCGGAATGTCGGTCTTGGCGGGCAGGTCCTGCGCCACTTCGGCTTTTGTGCGACGCAGCAAAAATGGCGCAACCCGTCGCGCCAAAGCATCGCGGCACAGGGTGTCGTGATATTTTTCGATCGGGTTACGGAATACACGCTTGAACTGCGCCTCGCTGCCCAATAATCCCGGTACCAGAAAGTGAAACAACGACCACAGTTCGCCCAGATGGTTTTCCATCGGCGTGCCGGTAAGCGCCAGGCGATGGCGTGCCACCAGCTTGTGCACCACCTGGGTGGCCTGGGCTTTAGGATTTTTGATGAAATGCGCTTCATCCAGTATCAGCAAGTGAAACTGGCATTCGGCCAATGCGGCACTATCGCGCGGTAACAGGGCGTACGTGGTCAGCACCAAATCATAATCGTTGATATTGTCAAAATGCGCCGCTCGATCCGGCCCATGCAAGACCAGCACGCGCAAACCCGGGGTAAATCGGTTCGCCTCGCGACGCCAGTTGAACATCAGACTGGTGGGCGCAACGACCAGGCTGGGACGATCCGCCCGGCCCGCTTCTTTTTCAGCCAGAACGTGGGCCAAGGCTTGCAGGGTTTTACCCAACCCCATGTCATCGCCAAGCACGCCGCCCAGTTGATATTCGCGCAGGAATTGCAGCCAATTGAGTCCGTCCTGTTGATAAGGACGCAACTCGGCATGCAAGCCGACGGGCGGCGCCACCGGCATTACACCGGAAAATTCACGGAGCTTGCGACCCAGCTCCAGCAACTTGTCACCACTGAGCCAGCGGAGCCGCGCTGCCGAATCGATATCGGCCAGACGCGCGGCGTGTACCGCGTTCATCTCCAGGCGCCCGGCGCCATCCAGCGCATCCCCATCAAACAGCTCCACCAGCACCGACAGCAGGCCGCGCACGCGCTCGGCAGGCAAGGCAATTTTTTTGCCGGAGGGCAACGCCGCCAGATAATGCCCGGTTACCGGCGCCTCACCCCGCAGCAGCGCTGCATGTGCCTCGTCGCTTAAATCGCGGACCAGCCCGGCCAGAATCGGCAGCAGACTGATGCGCTCGCCCGCCACAGTGATGCCCAGCTCCAGGCCAAACCAGTCGGTACCGGAAGTTTCTTCCAGATCGGCATCCCATTCATCTTCCGCCTCGGCAATATCCCAACGGAATTCCGGTGTACTCTCAATGCGCCAGCCAGCCTCAACCAGTTCCGGCAAGTGCTGCATGGCGAAATCCGCCCAGCTATCTTCGTCTTCTAAAGTAAACGCATCGCCAAGCTTGCTCGCACCCGGCAAATCAAGACGCTTGGCAGGAAAGAAATCCAAAGCCTCGAGCCGTTGCAGTGCAGCGCGCTCAGTCGCCTGATGCCGCTGCATGGCGAGCAACTCTTCGCCTACACGGCGATTCACACTGTCGCCTGCAGTATGAATATTGACGCGAGTCCCCTGGTAATCGAACTCCAGTCGCGCCAGATCCACATGTACCGTCTGTCCTGGGCGCTGCCATCCATAATGCACAAGAGGCGGCCCATCCATTTGCTGACTGGTGAGCCTGAGTACCGGTGTCGGGATCACACTGTCGATATGGCGGGTCTGCAAACGCGCCGGCGCCGGCAAGGCAGCAGGAATCTGCGCCAGACGCTGGGCGACGGCTTCCATTGCCTGCACGGGCACAGAGGGCGCGCTGGCAATGGTTTCGGCGACCGCATCAACCAGCCCGGATTCCAGTTCGCCACATTCGTAAGTGGCTGTATCCAGCCACCAAGGAGGCGCCAGCGCCAGTACCTGGGCTGGAGGTTGCGGCTGCAACGTCAAACGCTGGTCACCATCCGTTGCATCTACCCAAACCACTGTGGCCGGACGTACACCCTGATAGCGCAGCGGCGACGTTTCTGCAGATTGCCAGAATGCGCGCCCGGTCGATAGCAACTGGCGTAACGCGAGGGCACCGCGATGACCGCTCAGATAAAAACTCGGATCGATATCCATTCCACGTTCCAGCGTACGCAGCAATTCAACCGCATCCCAGTCGACTGGCGAAACAAATTGCGGCGGATTGGGGTTGTATAAAGACTTGAAGCCCGACCATGGCTTAGCCGAGCCATAGCCGCCCTTCTGCAGCAAGCGCGCCTTCATCAGACGCACCACCAGACGCCCATCAACCAATGGCTCAATCACATACAGCAAACGATCCTGCACTTCCGGAGAAAATTGCCCCTCCGGACTGGCAGCCTGTGCCGCCATCCCGAGTCGCTGCAACCAGTTGTCCAAACCTGGCGGGACGCCTTCCACCGATTGCCCCCCCTCTCCCAATGCCGCAATCAGCACTGCCGCGACGTGTTTGCAGTTGTACCCTACCGGGCATCCGCAGTGTCCTACCGGATACCAGCCTTTCGGGCTGTGATTCACACGGATAGTCACCGGATAAGGCTGCGTGCGCGAACCTTGCACACGCGCTGACATGTAACGCTTGTCCTCACTGCACTCCATGTCCAGCACGCGTTCCCGCCAGACCAGTTCGCGCCCGCGGGCCAGCCACGTCTCGGAAAAATGGTCGCGCAAATCGTGTTCGGATAGCGTCATGGATTTATCTATGGGCGAAAGGCGCGATTATCCCCCGTCTTGCCTATATAGTTCAACCATGGAATCGATTCTGAAGGATTTCCCTCCAAACAAGATTGCCGTATACCCGGCCATTCTCTATAATCCACGCCTTGTGCCGATGTAGCTCAGTTGGTAGAGCAGCGCATTCGTAATGCGAAGGTCACCAGTTCGATTCCGGTCATCGGCACCATCAGCAATTCCAAAGAAGTCCGACAAAGGCCGTAAACCAAAATAAATGCAAGGTTTACGGCCTTTTTCACGTCCAGAGCTGTCAGGACTGGATTTAACATGCAGGCCTACCCCTTCACTGACGGAATACAGCACTTCGGTTTCCTGGATTTACCAGTCCATCCATGCCGCTTTTTTGCCAAACTTGGATAAGTTGGTTTTGGGGAAGGCGATGGCCGGGACCATTCCAGGGTGTTGTGTGGGGAAATGGATTAGACTGGGCTGATGCGCAGACTGTTATGACCCGTTAGGCAGCACCAGTAAATCGTTGTAGCCAGGTGATGATTCGGCGCAGTAACTGTCACAACAATGCGGTAGCAGAGAGCTTCTTTCAATTGTTCAAGCGCAAGACCTATGCTGATTGGGAGGAAGCCCGGCAGGATGTTTTCCATTACATCGAGATGTTTACAACCCAAAACGCCGGCATAGTTTCAATAATGGGCCATCACCGGTAGATTTACGAACGTCAGTATTTCGAGCAGCTCAAAAGTGTCTAGTGAAGCCGGTACGATTCAGTGTGTGGCGGAAACGACAGCTTAAGGTCGGACCATCAATGGTCAACAAACTCGACATTCTCTGTGACCTGAAGCATCCCAAAAGTCCTGGCCTGCTCCTTATCGTGCATCAAAGCCACCTGCACGTTGATTTATTTCCTCTTAATGCAAAGAGGAAATCACAAATCGCCTACAGGCCTTTTTTAAGTCCTTCTACGGGAATTTAGAGCCCTCGATTTTCCGAAATTCGTGGGTTGCTGCCAAGATTATTTGTAGGTGATTCTTGCTTGCTGTCCCCAGTTCCGGGCCATGTAACAGTGCTGTAACACCCAGATTCACACGCTGTGTTAAGCGCTTCTGCTAGATCATTGCGGGGTGAGACCGCCGATTCATACCTCCGCCCAGCCGGCGATCCAGATCCGTCCAGCGACGACGTTCTATCCCTTGCCGCAAGTGAATTGCTTCCCTTTTTCTGCGTTCACTCGTCCTGCGTCGTTCGGACACATTTCGATGGTCGAGGTAGAGAAGGTGATTGATGCGAACAAACCGCACTTTCGAATCCAGCATCCGGGTAATGAAGAAGATCAAATCACGTTCGCGGTAATATGGGGTTTTACCTAACAATATGAACGGAATCACGGGGTCGCGCTGACGATCATGTGCGAGCCAATCCACAGCGGATTTATTGGGCGTGTAAGGTTGTAGTAAAGCAGCAGCCTCCTGCTCAGTCAAAATGGTATGGCTGGATGCGTCATCCATGATTCTGTTTCCCAAGTAAATATATTGTTCTGCATTATAGTAAACGAAGACCGCAACTTGGATGTTTTCGCTGGAAGGTGTGGATCTCCCTCTATGAGCGAGCCGGAGTTTTCCTTTTATGGGAAATGCGAACGGCTGGAATGGGAACAGACTACCCCGACTGGCAGTAGCGAAAGTGTCTATTAAAGCGAGGTTGATTCAAAGCACCGTGATACGCAATTCGTTTCATCATTGTTATCGTTATGTATATTCCCCCCGAATACGTTACCTTTACTTGTAAAAAAGGCTCACTTGGTTACCAAGTGAGCCTTTTTTGGCCAAATATTACGCTTTAATTACCCCATATAGCTCGCATCTGGCCTTCTTGGTTTCATTATGCTTATTGATCCGGCCAGTTGAAGTTTGAAGTTTTCATGCTGCATATTTCACGCGCGCATCCTGGAAATATTTTTTGACGCGTTCAGGTGAATTCTCCAGTGTCTGCATGTGCTCGGTTGTCGCGGCTTTCAGCCTGGCTTTAGTACGCATCGGAACCTTCGAATAAATAGCCTGTTTCAAGTCAGCGTTAAGCCGCTCTTCCGGGTTCAATTCCGGGCTGTAGCTGGGCAGGTAAAACAACTCGATCTGGTCTTTATGCGTCTCCACCCATTGCTTGACTGGCTTGCTGTGATGCACCCGCAGGTTATCCAGAATCAGGAACACTTTCTTCGCTGCGTCCTGGACCAGCGCTGCCAAAAACTCGATCAGCCTGTCCGAGTTGAACGCCTCATCAATGATCATCCAGCGCGTCTTGCCCTGATTGGTAACGGTGGCGATCATCGACAGTTTCTGGCGCGTGCCGCCCACTGCAAAGGTCACCGGTGTTTTACCCGCCGGTGCGTAACACCGGCCACGCACATCGGTGTTCACGACCGCTGTCTCGTCGCCCCAGTGTATCTCGGCCCCTTCGGACTTGGCGCGTTTCTCTATCTCTGGGTATTGCTGGTCTAGCCACTCCTGCACGGCCTCGGGCCGTTGCTCATAGGCTTTCTTGATCGGCTTTTGCGGGGTAAACCCCCAGCGTCTGAGGTAGTTGCCAACACCGCGCACCGACAACGTGATTGCGCATTCGCGCTCAATCAGCTGCATGACGGCTGCCCGGTTCCATAGCGCAAATTCCATCTTCAGTTGCTCCGGTCGCTTGTCGCAGATGATTTGCCGAACCCGGCGCTCTTGTTCATCAGTCAGGCGGCGACCTTCGCCAGCTTGTCTGCCGCGTGGTGTGGGCTTGAGCGTTTCCGATCCGCCCTGTGCGTAGCGGTCAATCGCGCTACGCACGGTCGGGTAGGAGAGACCACTCAACTCGACAATACGCATCACACCCATTCCTTTGCGATGCAATCGCACGACCTGCTTACGCCGTTCGTGCAGTTGCTCCAATGTTTGAAATCTTGCGTCTTCTTTATCCATGCGGGTGGGACTGAAATATATGCCCTAAGTTCAATCTTCATCGTGCCGAGTCAATAGACTTACTGCCGCAGCACAATCAACACCCGGGCGTTGTTAATGCAGCAGCGGCACAATCAGCAACGCAACAATGTTGATGATCTTGATCAGCGGGTTGATGGCCGGCCCTGCCGTGTCCTTGTAAGGGTCACCCACGGTATCACCGGTCACCGCGGCCTTGTGGGCTTCTGATCCCTTGCCGCCAAAATTACCTTCTTCGATATATTTCTTGGCATTATCCCAGGCGCCGCCGCCGGTGGTCATCGAAATGGCTACGAATATACCGGTGACGATGGAGCCCATCAGCACACCGCCCAGCGCCTTGGTGCCGGCACCCGGGCCCATCAATGCCGTCATGCCCAGCGCCACCACGATAGGCACCAGCACCGGCAGCAGCGATGGGATCATCATTTCCTTGATCGCGGCACGGGTGAGCATATCCACAGCTCTGGAATAATCCGGCTTGGCGGTACCCGCCATGATGCCGGGGATTTCCTTGAACTGGCGCCGCACTTCCACCACTACACTGCCGGCTGCACGACCCACCGCCTCCATACCCATGGCGCCGAACAGGTACGGCACCATGCCGCCTATGAACAAGCCGATAATCACTGCGGGGTCAGACAAGGAAAAGTCCACCAGTTTGCCGGCGTGTTGCAAGGTATGAGTGTAGTCGGCAAACAGCACCAGCGCTGCCAGACCGGCTGAACCAATTGCATAGCCTTTGGTAACCGCTTTGGTGGTGTTGCCCACGGCATCCAGCGGATCGGTGATCGCGCGCACGCTGTCAGGCAAATCAGCCATTTCCGCGATACCGCCTGCATTATCAGTAACAGGGCCATAAGCATCCAGCGCCACGATGATGCCGGTCATGGACAGCATGCCGGTAGCCGCAATGGCGATCCCATATAAACCCGCCAGTTGATAGGATACGAGAATGGCCACGCACACGGCCAGGACGGGTGCAGCGGTAGAGCGCATCGACACGCCCAGCCCGGCGATCACGTTGGTACCGTGACCCGTTGTGGAAGCCTGAGCGATATGGCGTACCGGCGCATATTCAGTAGCAGTGTAGTACTCGGTAATCAGCACCATCGCCGCCGTCAACCCGAGCCCGACCAGGCCGCACAGATACAGACTCATCACGCTGTAGCTGCCATTATCGGCCATCAGCCATTGCGTGACCGGGTAGAACGCCACGGCCGCCAGCACACCCGACACGATCAGGCCGCGATAGAGGGCGTTCATGATTTTTCCGCCTTCCCGTGCATTGACGAAAAACGTGCCGATCACTGAGGCGACGATGGATACGCCGCCCAATACCAGCGGATAAATCATCGCGCCGGTTCCCGCGGTATGCAGCATCAAGCCACCCAGCAACATGGTGGCAATGATGGTCACGGCGTAGGTCTCGAACAGGTCGGCTGCCATCCCGGCGCAGTCGCCCACGTTGTCGCCCACGTTGTCAGCGATGACCGCCGGGTTGCGCGGGTCATCTTCGGGAATACCTGCTTCCACCTTGCCGACCAGATCAGCGCCCACATCCGCACCTTTGGTGAAAATGCCGCCACCCAGCCGCGCAAAAATGGAAATCAGCGAGCCGCCAAAACCCAGACCGATCAGCGGCGAAATGTTGACCACCTCACCAGCCGGTGTAATCGCCGTCAGTAAAGCATAAAAACCCGCCACACCCAACAAACCCAGACCCACAACCAGCATGCCGGTAATCGCCCCGCTACGGAATGCCACTTTCAATGCCGGATTCAGTCCTTCACGCGCGGCCTCGGCGGTACGCACGTTGGCGCGCACCGAGATATTCATGCCGATGTAGCCTGCCGCGGCGGAAAGTATCGCGCCCAGCGCGAAACCAGCCGCGGTGAGTTTTCCGAGGAAGATAAAAATGAGCACGAACAACACCACACCCACCATGCCTATGGTGCGGTACTGACGATTGAGATAGGCTTGTGCACCTTCCTGAATCGCCGCCGCAATTTCCCGCATGCGCTCGTTCCCGGTGGGTTTGGCCAGCACCCATTTAATGGAAACCAAGCCATAGATTATGGCAAAAACAGCGCAAGCGAGCGCCAATACTAGACCATCCGACATACTTCATCCCTCCTTGGACTACTTGTGCAAATCGGAGCCTGTTCCGGCCGGCTCATTGCCCTGCGACTTTTTATTTTTTTCAGTACGGCTTGCCGATGGCAAGACCACCCTCAAAACGCATACCCGGCTCAAAGCCGAAAATATCGGTGAGATTCAACTCCTGTATTAATTGGTCGACCGCCTCCTGACCATGCTCGCGCTGCACTTCCGAGAGGATAAGCTTGGCGGAATTGCCGTTATAAAAGCCGCCAAAATCGGCTTGGACAGCAAGCAACTGGCGCGCGCGGTCTAGGGTCATCGTGGATTTTTTTGGTTTAGAGTTGTGCGCGCATCAAATTGAAAACGGCTTCAATTTTTTCGCCACTGCCACATTCTTCAATGTCACATATTGCGGCAAGCCGTTTTCATATTTTGGATAGTCCTCGCCCTGAATCAGCGGCGCCAGGTAACGACGGCATTTTTCGGTAATGCCATAGCCATCCTTGCTGATGAAGTCGCGCGGCATGAATTTCTCGACGTTGGCGACCTTGGACAAGGGTGCCATGCCGATCTTGTATTTGTAGGGCGAATCGGAGATGCGATCCACCGTCGGCATCACCGAATTGTGCCCCTTGATGGCCAGCTCAACGGCCTTTTTACCCAACTCGTAAGCCTGTTTCACATCAGTCTTGGAGGCGATGTGCCGCGCCGAACGTTGCAGGTAATCCGCCACCGCCCAGTGGAACTTGTAACCGTGCGCTTCCTTGATCATATTGGCCACTACCGGTGCAGCGCCACCCAGTTGGGCATGACCGAAAGCATCGCGGGTTCCTTGTTCGGCAAGGAACTTGCCATCTGGATAGTGGCAACCCTCGGACACCACAATCGTGCAATAGCCGAACTCCTCGACTTTTTTCTTCACCGCAGCGAGAAATTTTTTCTGATCGAATTCGATTTCCGGGAACAGGATGACCACCGGGATACCCTGCTCAGCCACCAAGCCGCCCGCTGCCGCAATCCAGCCGGCGTGGCGGCCCATCACCTCGATCACGAATACCTTGGTCGACGTCTTGGCCATGGAACGCACGTCATACGAAGCTTCCAGCGTAGACACGGCAATGTACTTGGCTACCGAGCCGAATCCGGGGCAGCAGTCGGTAATAGGCAGGTCGTTGTCCACGGTCTTGGGCACGTGGATGGCCTGGATCGGGTAGCCCATGGCTTCTGACAATTGCGAGACCTTGAAGCAGGTGTCGGCGGAATCTCCGCCGCCATTGTAGAAAAAATAACCGATGTTATGCGCCTTGAACACTTCGATCAGGCGTTCGTATTCGCGCTTGTTGGCTTCCAGGCTTTTCAGCTTGAAACGGCATGAACCGAACGCACCAGAAGGGGTGGAGCGCAACGCGGCAATGGCCGCATCGGTTTCCTTGCTGGTATCGATCAGGTCTTCGGTCAACGCTCCGATAATGCCGTTGCGGCCTGCATAGACCTTGCCGATCTTGTCCTTGTGCTTGCGTGCGGTTTGAATCACCCCGCAAGCCGATGCATTGATAACTGCGGTGACGCCGCCGGATTGTGCGTAGAAGGCATTTTTTTTCGCCATTTATGTTTTCTCCATGCTAAATAAAAAACGCCAGCGGATTGCTCTGCTGGCGTATGGTTTTAACTGATGTCTTTACCGGTTTTTCCTGAAGTCACTCCGGCCTGTTCTTTTTCGTGGTCGGCCTGCACTCTCAGCAATACCAGCACACAATCGCCGAGGTCATCGTATTCCTCGCGCCCGGTGCCGAACATTTGATGCACCCGGTAAAAAAACATGCTGCGGAAGCGTCCTTCGCCCACCTTGGCGATCACGAAACTGCAATCACGCTGTTTCCAGAACAGGCATGGGCAGGTGGTCAGTTCGCGGTCTTCCGGATACATGCGCAGTTCGGTGTCAGCGACATCCACTGGCACATCGTGCCCGTAGCGTTCCTTGACCGCACTCTCCACAATGCTGCGTTCGGTATCGCTGAAATCCGCGATAGTGTTTCCCATGAAGGTTTAACCCAATGCCTGGAAAATGGAATCGCGAATCCCTTCCACTTTGCCGGTACCTGTCACCTTCACGTATTTCGGCGCCCCCGCCGCACCACTTGCCGCCCATTTTGAATAGTAGGCCACCAGTGGCTCGGTCTGTGCGTGATACACATCGAGGCGTTTTTTAACGGTTTCTTCGGTGTCATCGTCGCGCTGGATCAGGTCTTCGCCGGTGGCATCATCCTTGCCGGCGACTTTGGGCGGATTGAATACCACATGATAAGTGCGCCCCGAAGCCGGATGGACGCGGCGGCCCGACATGCGCTTGACGATTTCTTCATCCGGCACATCGATTTCGACCACGTAATCTATCGGTACCCCAGCGGCCTTCATTGCTTCAGCCTGCGGGATGGTGCGCGGAAACCCGTCAAACAGAAAACCCTTGGCGCAATCAGCCTGTTTGATACGATCTTTCACCAGACCGATGATGATATCGTCTGAAACCAGCTGGCCGGCATCCATCACGGCTTTGGCAGCTTTGCCCATCTCGGTGCCGGCGGCAATCGCGGCGCGCAACATGTCGCCCGTGGAAATCTGCGGGATGCCGTAGCGTTCCTTGATGTAATTGGCTTGTGTACCTTTGCCCGCACCGGGGCCGCCCAACAGGATCAGTCTCATCTCTTCTCTCACTCCATGATTTATTTGCTATGACAGCCCAAGAGGGTATTGGATTTAGGGCCGATTTGAACAGTCAATTTTTTTTATTCAAACATAAAACCAGTTTCAAACCCATAGCTGGCGCACCATTGCGAGATCTTCAGCGGTATCTACGCCGGGCTGCGCAGGCAACTCGCTCACGGCCACACTGATTTTATGGCCGTGCCACAGCACGCGCAGCTGCTCCAGCGATTCAAAACGTTCGATGGGTGCCGGCGTGAGCCCGGCGTATTGTCGAAGAAAACCTGCCCGATAGGCATACAGTCCGATATGGCGAAACACCGGCAGACCGTCCGGCAAGCTTTGTCCCGCCGCAAAAGCATCGCGCGGCCAGGGAATCGGCGCACGGCTGAAATACAGCGCGTAGCCTTCAGCGTCCATGACCAGCTTGACCACGTTGGGATTAGTCAATGTCGCGTAATCATGAATGGCATGGCAGGCGGTCGCCATCACTGCCTCCGGGTGCAATCGCAGCTCGCGCGCCACGGCATGAATCAGAGCGGGATCAATCAACGGCTCATCACCCTGTACGTTGACGACGATGGTGTCATCATCCAGGGACAGCATGTCCGTCACTTCCGCCAGGCGATCCGTGCCGGACGTATGATGGCTCGCGGTCAGCAAAGCCTGATAGCCGTGTTCCTTAACCGCTGTGATGATGCGCTCATCGTCTGCCGCCACCCATACCGCACTGGCGCCGCTCTGCGCTGCGCGTTCCGCCACACGCACCACCATCGGTTTGCCGGCGATATCAGCCAGCGGCTTGGCAGGCAAGCGCGTGGAAGCGTAACGTGCCGGGATGACGGCGATAAAATCGGACATCAGACTTCTTCGGTTTCTGCCAGCCTGCGCGCTTCGCCCTCCAGCATCACCGGAATATCGTCACGAATTGGGAAAGCCAGGCGGTCGGGTTTGCAGATCAGTTCCTGTTCGTTTTTTTTATAGACCAGTGGACCCTTGCACAGCGGGCAGACAAGAATATCCAGCAGTTTGCTATCCATGGCGTTTTCCTAGTTTGGTGAGCACGAGTCCGATCAGGTCGGGTTGTATGGACGCCTGTACCGGTAGCGCCCACATGTTTTGATGCGCGAATGCGCTACATTTTACCGCATCTTTACTGGTCATCAGTATCTGGCCAGGGTAAGCCAGATCGGCGGCCCGGTAGACATGATGGTCCGGGAAAATATGACACTGGGCGCTGATGCCCAAGCCAGCAATCTGGTCAAAAAAGCGCTGCGGATGGCCGATGCCGGCTACGGCATGAATTTCCTGCCCGGCCAATTCTGCAGCACTCACACTACGCGAAGGATCCGCGAGGTTTACAAAACTCGTGCCTTCCATGTGCATCGAATAAACGGGTAACAGCGCAGGCAAATTCAGCTGCGCCGTCTCGGGCTGGTTCACTACAATGGCATCCACGGCATCCAACCTGGCCACTGGTTCGCGCAGCGGGCCCACCGGCAGCAAGCGGCCATTGCCAAATCCGCGCGCCCCGTCCACCACGGCGATTTCCATATCGCGCGCCAGACGGTAATGCTGCAAGCCGTCGTCGGAAATCAGCACATTCACTTGAGGATGGGCAAGCAGCAAGGCGCGTCCTGCGGCATGACGGTCACGCCCCACCCATACAGGACATTTGAGCAACTTCGCCAGCAACACGGGTTCATCGCCCACGTGCGCCGCATCGCTGTGTATGCCGACCTGCTGCGGAATGTGGGTACTGCCTCCATAGCCGCGACTGATCACACCAGGATGCCAGCCACGTGCTGCCAATTCCTGCGCCAGCCAGGCGACCAGCGGAGTTTTGCCGGTGCCCCCGGCGTTGATATTGCCGATCACGATGACGGGCACCGGCAACTTCAGCGTGCGCAGCATGCCGCGCCGATATAACCGCCTGCGCAGAGCAGCCGCCAGACCAAATACCCAGCTCAACGGAATCAACAATGCATGCCAGAGTGTAGTGCCCTGCCACTGCCGCGTGATCCAGGTACTCACCATTCAAATACCCGTTCCACCAGTTCGCGGCTCACCGATTCCGCCAGCCGCCGCTCCTGCCAGAACAGACGCCGCGCAGTGTCGGCTTGATTGCGAGCGGCAATCGGCGCATCCCGGTAGCTGAACCATAACGCGGCGATATCCGCCATCTCCGGCACGGCTTCTGCCAGCGCAGCTTTGGGCAAAGTCATGCCGGGCGAACGCGACAATGCCGCACCGCCCGCCATGGCCTGCCACAACACTGCCGCATCAAACCGCGCCAGATGAGCCGCCGTCACCGCTGCCGCAATCCCCGGCAACCACTTGTTGTCATCCACCCATAGCACGCTGCCGCCCGCAGGCGGTTCACGGTTCCATCTGCTCATCGCGATCACAGCCGCGTGCGGACGTTCACCGCTGACAAACAGGATATCCTGCGGCGCGTGCGCGAAGAGCGCCTGCGCCAGTTCATCCGCAGCGCCGGGGCTGGCGCCATGCAGCCACCATAAGTGGCGTTCAGCATTGCCATTAACCAGCGATTTGAAATTGGGATCGACCTGTGCCTCGGTCAGGATTGCATGCATGTCAGCGACGGGGGCCTGGTGGATCGCGGTAGCGGATTCATTGCTCGCATAGACACGCTCGCAAGCGAAATCGATTTGACCGGGAACATTCACCGCCAGCAAATGTGCCCGACCCGCCAGCGCCGCCAGCAAATTCGGCCGCTGCCGGGTATCTACCAACACCACGCCATACGGCTCGAAGCGCTCGAGTACCCGCGCGATTGCCTTGGGATGATCGCACGGCGCATACCCCCATCCCGTCTTGTCGCAATCATCCAGTAACGCCAGCAGTTCCGGGTATTCATGCTCGTAAGTCAGTACCAGGCGAATATCCAGCCGCCGCGCCCGGATGGCGCGCAGCAGTTCGACTGCCAAGCGCACGCTGTCGCGTTCCGCCCCGGCGATGATCCACACCACTTTGCCGCGTTCACCCATTGGCTTTAACCAGCCCCACCGGGCAGCAACGCGGTGCAACAATCCTGCCTTGCGGTCGCGCCGATCGGCCAGCCACAGGCCAAGGCGGTTGCTGCCAAAGGGGTCGGACCAGGAATTGGCTGCGGGATGATTCATCGGGAATCGGGAAACATCGGCTGGCGGTAGCCAGCCAGGAAAATTAACGGACTTGGCCCCGTTCGGTAGCAAAGGTGACGCGCACCAAGCCCGCTTCACGCGCGGCTTCCATCACGTTGATCACTGACTGATAGTTGGCTTTGGCGTCGGCATTTATAACAATCACCGGAGCAGTCGTACCGCTTGCCGCTTTTTTAAGGGCGTCGGATAAACTCGCCACATTGGCGAAATTCACTGTGGCATTATTGATCTGGTAATTTCCTGCGGCATCGACAGCCACATTGATTTGAGCCGGTTTTTCCTTGGCTGGCTCACCGGCTGCCTGGGGAAGATTGATTTGCAGTTCCGAGAATTTTGCGTAGGTGGTGGTCACCATCAGAAAAATCAGAATCACCAGCAACACATCGATCATCGGAATCAAATTGATTTCCGGTTCATCCCGATGTTGTCCGCGCTGGAAATTCATGCCCGCTCACCATGCACCATTTCCACCAGCTTGATGGCCTGCTGTTCCATCTCAACCACCAGGGCTTCTACGCGGGTGCGAAAAAAACGATAGAAAATCATGCTGGGGATGGCCACGATCAAGCCAAATGCAGTGTTGTATAGCGCAATTGAAATACCATGTGCCAGTACCGCCGGGTTTCCACCTGATGGCGTTTGCGCACCGAATATTTCCACCATGCCGATCACCGTGCCGAGCAGTCCCAGCAAAGGCGCAATCGAGGCAATCGTGCCCAGTGCGGTGAGAAAACGTTCAAGATCGTGAGCTGCTGCGCGTCCGGCTTCCTCGATGGACTCTTTCATGACCTCGCGCGGCGCTTTGGCATTGCGTAAACCCGCGCCAAAAATGCGCGCCAGGTGTGAACCCATGGACAAACGATCCAGCATTTCCGCAGTCACACCTTGCTTGCGGTATTCCTGGATGACACCTTCAAGCAGGCCACGGGGTGCAACTTCTTTATGGCGCAAAGAAATGAAACGCTCAATGATGATGGCAAGCGTCAGCACCGAGGCTAAAATCAGCGGCCAGATCGGCCAACCCGCTGCTTCAATTATGGCTAACACGCATGAACTCCCGGAATCGAAAACGTGCGTCACTTTAGCTCGGCAAGCCAGTTTGGGCAAGGGTCGTTACTGAACTATCGATATTGCCATTTCCAATTTGCGCTGCTTAGCGCATATTGCTCATAATGCAACTGCAAAGAGAAGGCTAACATGCCAGCTCGTAAGCATTTTTTCAAGTTGCCCACAAAACCTGTGGATAACTTTGTGGGTAACCTGTTCGGCACGCCCCTAAGTAACCAGCGGATAAAGAATTTTTATCCGTCGCTGTATTTTTAATCTAATAATTTTCTTTTAAAAACATAAAGTTACAAAAAACACCTATTGCATCAACCCACTATGCTCAAAGCCCATGTTAAATTCCTGTGACTGTGGAAGAACTTCTTGACAAAAACATGATCACCCCCCTGTTATCTCCTCTCACTCCACCGCTTAGTGTCAGCGCACTCAATCGCCTGGCACGCGAAATGCTGGAACAAACGCTTCCGCTAACCTGGGTCGCGGGCGAAATTTCCAACCTCACGCGGGCGACCTCGGGGCATTGGTATTTTTCGCTCAAAGACGCCAGCGCCCAGGTACGCTGCGTCATGTTTCGAGGGCGCAATCAATTTATTGACTGGCGGCCGGAAAATGGGATGCAGGTGGAAGTACGCGCTACGCCAACGCTATATGAAGCGCGCGGCGAATTTCAGCTACAGGTGGATACGCTGCGCCGCGCCGGACTGGGTGCGCTGTTCGAAGCATTCGAACAACTCAAGGGAAAATTGGAGCGGGAAGGCCTGTTTGAGTCAGCCCGCAAACGCAGTCTGCCCCGCTTTCCACAGTGCATTGGCATTGTCACCTCGCTCCAGGCGGCAGCATTGCGTGACGTGCTCACCACCCTCAAACGCCGCATGCCGGGTTTGCCGATAGTGCTATATCCCACACCCGTTCAGGGAGCGGATGCGGCACCGCAGATCGTGGCCGCATTGCAAAGCGCATATCGAAGAGCCGAATGTGATGTAGTGATTTTGTGCCGGGGTGGTGGCAGTATTGAGGACCTTTGGCCGTTTAACGAAGAAATGGTAGCGCGTACAATAGTCTCAAGCCCGATTCCCATCGTGTGCGGTATCGGCCACGAAACCGACTTCACTATCGCCGATTTCGCTGCCGACCTGCGCGCCCCAACTCCCACGGCGGCGGCAGAACTGGTCAGCCCAAATCGCACCGACCTGATCCACAAACTGGTGCTTCACCAGACCAGACTGCTGCGTCAGGCACGGCATCAGCTTGATACCCTCAGCCAACACCTCGACTACCTGGCACGTCGACTCATTCATCCGGGCCGTAGACTGGAAGCACGCCAAGCTGCCCTTGGCAATCTCAACCAGCGCCTGCATCAGGCGATGGCAACTGCACAGGAACGGCGCAACTGGCACCATCGCGCACTCGCCCGGCGACTGCAGCAGGCGCGCCCCAACTTCTCCACCTGGCAGGCTATACTGGCTACCCAGGCTGCCGGACTGATACGGGCCATGCACCAGCATCTCACCCATACCCGACAGAATACCGCTCGTCTTGTCAGCCACCTGTCTCACCTCAACCCGGAAGCAGTGCTCCAACGCGGTTACAGTATTGTGCTAAACGAGCATGGCGTTATTGTTCATGACAGCGATCAAATTCGCATTGAAGAATCCCTCAACATCCGATTGGCGAGTGGAAGTGCCCGGGTAAGAGTCACAGACAAATCCACATAACAAAATCAAGCTCAACGAGACAGGCCAAGATATTAGTGACTGCGAGCAAAAAAAACGTTAATTTACCCGAGAGCAACATACTGTCTGGTACCGATTACTTATATGAATCGATCTGCTGAAAGACGCCAATACAAACGGTTCTGGGTATTGCAACCCGCAACTCTTAAAAATAGCTGGGCTGGGCTATTCCAATGCGAGATCCATGACTTTTGCCCTAAAGGCATTCTCGTCTCATTAACGGGATCCAGTGCAAATCTCGCATCCATTGCCCAACTCCAGGATCAGGCAGTAACCATTGAATTTCGTCCGGATCCGGCAGGTGAGGATGTATATCGACTCGCAGGAAATGTCGTAAGGATTAACCAGAATTCGCTGGGAATCGCCGTAGAAAACTTCCCGATGAATGCGTTCCTTGACTTGACACGCATAGCCAAAGAAAGCGCGTCGGATAATGAATCGATTTCTACGAATGCCTTTCCGCAACACCAGCTGGATGCAGCAAAAATCTCATGCCACAAGCAATTTCATGCATTCATTAAAGAGGCGATCCAGAATTTTTATGAAACCGTGGATAACAAACTGACTATAACTTCCAGCAATATTTCTGATTTCACTGCGATCAAATTCATCCAAAGCCTCTATCCGCTGCTTTCTTCCCGACGCCCAGAAATCGAGCAGGCATTTCTGGGGGCGTCATATCTCCAGCAATTATTCGATCAACGCCCCACTTCACCGGATAAGCAGCAAAGCGAAAAATTATCGCTGGTCGATATTGACGACTTTGAGGACTGGCTAAATCTCTCCCAGGTAATCAATGAATTGGGTTTTGAGCACCAGTCTGCAATAGAAAATTTTCTAATCCGATTTAAGGTGCTGGTTTCAAAAGCCGCCACTGCACACGATAATCCATACGGCCCGTATTTCATCTTTCAAACTTTTCGCAAAGCCATATCAGATATCAAGCTGAGCAATCCAATCAGAGCAGTTCTGTACAAGGCTTTTTTTGAATCCTTGTCCCGTTCTTTTGAAGAATTTTATCAAGGTCTGAACGAAGCTGTCGCATTCGTGCCATCGATCAGAAATGCCAAAATCGCTGCCGCGCAAGACCGTGCAATGGCTCAGAAAACAAAAGATTTCGATACCGCCAAAAATCCGGGCCAGCAGGTCCACGAATCCGATCTGGAGAGTAAACCGGCATCCACCCGACACCCAGCGGGCGCGGCTTCAGACTCCGATAACGAGCAGCGTGAATACCAACTGGACAATCTGCTCCAGTATTTGAGCAATCCTAAAGCGGAGTTCAAAACACCGATCGACCATTCCGTTTTCGGCGGCCACCCGGGTTGGACAGACGCACTTGCCAACCGTGCGAACAGCCTGATACCAGCGATGAACAGCCTGTTCAATGCTGCCCACCACACACAGGAATATAACGCCGGATATGGCATGCAGCCTTCCTCGAGCGTCAACATCATTGAGGGTGGAGCCAATCTGAAACAGATCCTCGATGTGCTGGATAACGTCAGGCTTCGGCAGAGCAGCGGGGCCGAACAGAACGGTCATATTTCAATCAAGCGGCGACTGACTGCGGAGTTACCCCAACTTGATGACAGCGAGACCAGCAAGGATAAGCATTTCCAGGCCATTCGACTGTTTGACGCACTGGTCAGCAAACCCCTTGCGGACGATGTACTGGGTTCGGACATTCGTTCCATACTCAAAAAGCTCGAGGTGCCGCTGCTCAAGCTGGCTTTGCTGGATGAAAAATTTCTGGAATCGGATGCGCATCCAGCCCGCCATACGGTAAACCTGTTCGAGCGCTACTACGTGGCCGCCGATGATTTCGGGAAAATTTTCGATCCCAAGCTGCTCAAGCTCCTGCATCAATTGGCCAACCGCGTAGTAGACAATTACGAGATCAACCCCGCGGTCTTCGACGAAGTCAACGGAATATTGGCGAACCTGCTCAAACCCGTCGAAAATGTCCGGAAAAAAAATGCAAACCGGATTCAATTGATCAGTGAGGGCGGAGAAAAAATCTATCTGGTTCGGGATCAGGTTGAACAGGAAATTCGTTCATCCCTGGGCGGCAAAATGGTGCCGAAAATCATCCCGTTTTTACTCGATGCAGGTTGGCGCCATTATCTTCAATTGACCTCCCTGCGCAAGGGCCAAGACAGCACGGAACACCAGCGCGCCCTGACGCTCCTGGATGACTTGCTCGAATTGCTGGCTCCGGATGTGATCAACGCGGGAATCGACGCAAAAAAAATTCAAAACCTTGTCACCTATATCTCTGCAAAGCTGAAAGAAATACTGCACAACGAAGACGCCATTGAAGAAATCACGCAAAGCTTGTCAAAACAACTGCAAGGGAAACAGCCCATCGAATTTCAGTTCCATGGCTCGGATCACGTCAATACCACAAGCAAAAACAACCCAGGCGACGCTGAAATCCATCAGATACATATGGGGGACTGGCTGTCCTTCGAGCAGGAGGGCATCCAGGTACCTCACCAGCTGGTCTGGTCAAACATTTCGCAAACTCGATTCGTGTTTGCCAATCGCTCGGCAACCAAAAAACGTCATCTGGAGCAGCACGAACTGCATCAAGCTATCCAGAACGGTATGGCCATCAAAATACCTGCGCTCGATGCGCCATTCATGGAGCGCTCGGCACACAAGGTGATGCTCGATGCCTACGAACGGCTTTACCACCAGGCAACGCACGATCCCGAAACCGGCCTGTTAAATCGCAAAGGCCTGATCAATCAGATTGAGAAAATCATAGCTGCCGGTGTCGCAGACAATCAAAGCGATATTCTGTGCCTGATGATGTTCGACCAACTCAAGGCCATCTACCATAGTTGCGACCAGAACGAGGCTGAGGCATCGTTGCTGGCCATAGTGGAGTCTTTAAGCAAGGAGATTCAGCCCATCGACCTGTTTTCACGTTTGGGCGAAGATACCTTTGCAGTCCTGTTCAGAGGCCGCACCCTGGATAAAGCCAATTCCGCTGCCCAAAACATGGTCTCTCTGATCAAGGAACACCGCATCACATGTCAGGGAAAAAGCTTTGTATTAGGGGTAAGCGCAGGCATTGCCGAGCTTACTGCAGGTATGGATTCCCCATCCACGCTCATGCAAAATGCGGGCTCGGCTTGCGTGGCTGCCAAATCGATGGGTTCAAATACGGTTCAGCGTTATGAGAACAGCAACTTGCACATCCGGTCCGAGCAGGCACTTTTCGAGTGGGCCGGGATAATAGACAAGGCACTCAGCGAAGACCTGCTGTATTTGCGTTGTCAAAAAATTCGGCCGGTGCTTGCCGATAGCGGTGCTTTACCCCATTACGAAATTCTCCTTGGCCTGAACGACAGTTTGGGTATCCAGCCATTTGACCTCATTCGCGCCGCCGAACGCTGGAAACGCAGTCCCGATCTTGATCTCTGGGTACTGCGAAACAGCTTCCAATGGATACGGGAAAACGCCACACGGCTTGGCGCCCTGAACGGCTTCTCGATTAATCTCTCCGGACTGTCGCTGGTCAATGAAAACATCCTTGATTTTATCCAGGATGCGCTGGACAAAAACGACCTTCCGACTGAGAAAATAATATTCGAAGTAACTGAGAGCGCAGCCATAGAAAGACTGGATGCCGCTCAAACGTTTATAGACAAAATCAAGGCTTACGGCTGCCGTTTCTCACTGGATGACTTTGGCAGCGGCTATTCTTCCTTCGCCTATCTGAAGGGGCTCAAAGTGAATTACCTGAAAATTGACGGCGCATTTGTCCGCGATATGCTGAAGGATCCTGCTGACTATGCCATGGTCAAATCCATGCACGAAATCGGACACTCGCTTGGCCTGCTCACCATCGCAGAATATGTGGAAAACGACGCCATTCTCGCCAAGCTCAAAGAAATCGGCATCGATTACGCACAAGGTTACGGGATTGAAAAACCCATGCCCTTACACCAGCTGCTTCCCATTTAAGTGGATTGCCCCCGCTCGCGAGCCAGTTCAGCAGCCACCATCGACAATACCTTCTGGCCGGCCTCGGCCGCACCGGGTTCGATCTGGATGATGTCCTGCATCCCGCGTAGCCAGGTCAATTGACGCTTGGCCAGTTGCCGCGTGGCAAAAACGCCACGATCACGCATCTCGTCCCGACCATACCCACCTTCCAGATAATCCCACACCTGCCGGTAGCCGACACAACGCATGGATGGCATCGCCGCATCCAGTGGGTATTTCTCGCGCAAGGCGCGTACCTCGTCAATCAGTCCGGCGCCAAGCATGGCGTCAAAACGCTGTGCTATCCGTTCATGCAGCAACGCTCGGTCTGCCTGCACCAGTGCAATCGGCAACAGTTGATAGGGCAATGCGGCCGCGCGGCCGGCGCGCCAGTAATCCGACATCGGCCTGCCGGTCAGCCGTACCACTTCCAGCGCGCGCTGGATACGCTGCGTATCGGTCGGCTGCAAACGCGCTCCGGATTCAGGATCCAGCCGCGCCAGTTCGGCATGCAATGCCGGCCAACCCCGATCTGCAGCCTCGGCCTCGATGCCTGCGCGCAAGCCCGCATCCGCCTGCGGCAAATCCGTCAACCCCTCGCGCAGCGCCTTGAAATACAGCATGGTACCGCCCACCAGCAACGGTACCCGCCCGCGCGCGGTGATGTCCGCCATCAAGGTCAGCGCATCGTCGCAAAAGCGCGCCGCAGAATACACCCCGGTCGGGTCAATCAGATCGATCAAATGATGCGGCGCGGCAGCGAGCGTCGCCGTATCCGGCTTGGCCGTACCGATGTCCATATCGCGGTAAACCAGCGCTGAATCCACGCTGATGATCTCCACCGGCAACCGCTGCGCCAGTTCCACCGCCAGCCCGGTTTTTCCGGAAGCCGTCGGCCCCATCAGGAAAATTGCCGGCGGCAGTCCCGTCACAGCGCGTCCAGCGGGCTGGCCACACCGCGCCCGCCCTTGTTCAGCACATGGGTGTATATCATCGTGGTGGCCACATCCGAATGACCCAATAGCTCTTGCACGGTACGGATGTCATAGCCGCCTTCAAGCAAATGCGTAGCGAATGAATGGCGCAGCGTATGCGGCGTAGCAGGTTTAGTCAGGCCCGCATCGCGTACCGCCTGTTTGATCGCACGTTGCACGGATTGATCCTGCACATGATGGCGACGCACCTCGCCACTGCGCGGATCTGTTGAAAGCTTGCCCGCCGGGAAAACATATTGCCATGCCCACTCACGTTCAGCCGCCTGATATTTGCGCGCCAGCGCATTCGGCAAATACACAGCCCCGTAGCCTTGCTGCAAATCCGCTACATGCAGTTCGCGCACCCGGCTCAAATGCGTTTGTAAAGCTACAGTCAGCGAGATGGGCAACATCGTCACCCTGTCTTTAGCGCCTTTACCATCACGAATCAGAATTTCATGGCGCTTGAAATCCACATCCTTCACCCGTAACCGCAAACCCTCCATGATGCGCATCCCCGTGCCATAGAGCAGGCTGCCAATCAGCCAATGCGTCCCACTCAAACGGGTCAACACAGCCTGCACCTCGTCGCGCGTCAACACCACAGGCAAACGCCTGGAGGTCCGCGCCTTTTCCACCTTATCCAGCCACGGCAATTCCATATCCAACACTTCTTTGTAGAGGAACAGCAAAGCACTCTTGGCCTGATTTTGCGTACTGGCAGCCACATTTCCGTTCACGGCCAGATGCGTCAAAAACTGCTCTACCGCCGCCGCGCCCAAATCGCGCGGATGACGCTTGTCAAAATACAGTACAAAGCGTTTAATCCAATCCACGTAAGCCTGCTCAGTACGGATACTGTAATGCTTGAGGCGGATTTTTCCCCGCACTTGATCCAGCAATTTGGGCGCTGTTAACGGTGAAGAAATTTCCATAATTCGTAGGATAGGCTAAAACAATGCAACACAATGAAATTATTATAATTTTAATTTTTAAAATAAAAATAGGCAACTATTTGACGCAATATCTTGCGTCAAATAGGATGCCTACATTACGTTAGGGAGCTCGCCACGTGGACACATCCACTCTTGCAAATGAAATCGCTGCGAAGGTCATCGCTGACACTTCGTTTTGGGTTTCTGTTGTTGGGCTTGTTGGCGTTGTTGTGGGAGCAGTCATCACTGTTGGAGGAAACTTTGTTCTTCACTGGTTTCAAGACAAACCACGCCGGGAGCTTGACGAAAAAAGAAAAAAACTCTTGGACAAAATGCTTCGCGATTTACGATTCAAAGAGCATTGGCGCAAACTCACAACGCTGTCTCGCGTAGTCGGTGCAGATGAAGAAACAACAAAGCGACTGTTAATTGAACTCGGAGCCCGAGGCTCCGAAAAAGACGATGATTTATGGGGGTTGCTTGAGTACCACCCACTTGAGAAGCTCGACCAATAGCTCCCTAACATGGCGTTCCAGCGGACCGGCTGCAAGCGGCGCTGCGCGCCACTCGCAGCCGTCCGCTGAACTTCAACGTTAGCCCTTAAAATGCCACGCAAGCCTGCTCATCATTCATTTATTAAAGCCATTATTGAAGGCCAAGTTAAACGCGTTCGAAATATGTGTC
>NZ_BGOW01000047.1:0-37312 GCF_003851125.1 Sulfuriferula multivorans
AGATGGTGGGTATGGACCAGGTGGCGCTGGCGATGGAAAACATCAAGCAGGCCAGCGTGCAGAATGTCGCCGGCACCCGGCAGGCGGAAGTCGCGGCACAAAACCTGCATGAACTGGGCCAGAAACTGGCCACATTAATCGGACGCAAGGCCGCCTGAGTGGACAGCCGAATACTGGAAACGGAACAAGGCCATGGCCAAACAAAACGATGAATTTCTGAAAAGGCTGCTCGCGACGTTCCGGATCGAGGCGGACGAACATCTCCAGGCGATGTCGTCGGGAGTGCGCGAGCTGGAGAAAATGCCGGTTGGTGCACGGCGGGCGGAAATCGTCGAGCATATCTTCCGGGAGGCACACAGCTTGAAGGGCGCTGCCCGTGCCGTGAATCTGACGCAGATCGAAGCGGTCTGCCAGCCGCTGGAAAGCGTGTTCGCGGCGCTGAAGAGCAATCAGCTCGCCGTCTCGCCTCCGTTGCTGGATCTCCTGCACCAGACGGTTGATGCCCTCGGCAGTTTGCTGGTTCCGCAAACCAGTGCGCCGGAAACCCGCAATCCGGTAATCGGCAGGCTGATTCGGCAACTCAACGATGCGTTGACAGGGCCTTTGCCGGAACCCGCACAGCCGCAAGCGATTCCGTCGCCATCCACGCCCGCCACTCTGGATGACGCTGTCGAGGCGGGCAGTGCATCTTCACCCGCGCCGCGGTCTCACAGCTTGATCTCCGAAACCATCAGGGTTTCCACGGCGAAGCTTGACGGCGTGATGCGGCAGGTTGAAGAACTGCTGTCCCCCCGGCTGGCGTCAGGTCAACGCGCCAGGGAGCTGCGCGAGGCCGCTGCCCTGCTCGCAGGCTGGAAAAAGGAACGGGTGCGGATTCAGCCCACACTCAGGCTGGTCGAAAGTTTATGCGAACAGGGTGGCAAGAACAACGAAGCCGCCAAGGGCCCGCAACAAATCCGCAAGCTGCTCGAATATCTGGATGTCGAACATGGCTATATCAAAACGCTCGAAGACCGTCTGGCGAAATTGAAGAAATCCGCCGAGCACGATCTGCGCACGCTGACCGGTATGACCGACAGCCTGCTGCACGACGTGAAGGAGATGCAGTTGCTGCCGTTCGCGTCGCTGCTCGAGATTCTCCCGCGCTTCGCCCGTGAATTGGCGCGCGAGCAGGGCAAGGAGATAGAGCTGGTGTTCCAGGGCGGCGAGATTGAAATCGATCGGCGCATCCTGGAGGAGATGAAGGATCCGCTCATCCACCTGTTGCGCAACGGCATCGATCACGGCATCGAAAAACCGGCGCTACGCCGGGAGAGGCAGAAGCCGCCGCACGGAACGATCAGCGTGGCGATCTCGCAACAGGATAGCGGTAAGGTCGAGATACGCATTGCCGATGACGGGGCGGGCATCGACGCCGCCAGTGTGAAGGCCGTGGCCGGCAGGCTGGGCATGGTTGCGCCCGAGATGGCGCAAAGCCTCGGCGAAGCAGAGGTGCTGGCGCTGGTTTTCCATTCCGGCATTTCCACCAGCCCGCTCATCACGGACGTCTCCGGGCGCGGGCTCGGCCTTGCGATCGTGCGCGAAAAGGTCGAGCGGCTGGGTGGCTCCGTCGTCCTCGAGTCCCGCCCCGGCAAAGGAACCGAGTTCCGTATCGTCCTGCCGCTGACGCTGGCCAACTTCCAGGGCGTCATCGTCCGCGCCGGCGGTCACCTGTTCATCATTCCCGCCATCAGTGTCGAGCGTGTGACGCGCGTAGCCAGCCAGAACATCCAGACCGTGGAAAACCGGGAAACGATCGCGCTTGATGATCAGGTGCTTGCGCTGGTCTGGCTCAGCGATGTGCTGGAACTGCCGCGCAAGGGCACGGCGGACGAATCAGCCGGCACCCTGCAAACAGTCGTGCTTGCACTGGGTACGCAGCGTATCGCATTCCGTGTGGAGGAGATCGTCGGGGAACAGGAAGTGCTGGTCAAGCCGCTTGGGCCGCAACTCACGCGCGTGCGCAACCTCGCCGGCGCGAGCGTGCTGGGGACTGGGGAAGTGGTGCCGGTTCTCAATGTTCCCGACCTGCTGAAGTCGGCCGTGAAGCGGGCGATGGCGCCGCTTGCACTCGCTGCCGAAAAACATGCGGAAACGGAGAAGCAATCCATCCTGGTGGTGGAAGATTCGATCACCTCGCGGGCGTTGCTCAAGAACATACTCGAATCGGCAGGCTATCGTGTCACCACCGCGGTGGACGGTGTCGACGCCTACACCGCACTCAAGACCGGCACGTTCGACCTGGTCGTCTCGGATGTGGAAATGCCACGCATGGACGGCTTCGACCTGACGGCCAAGGTGCGTGCGGACAAGCAACTCGCGGAGCTGCCGGTGGTGCTGGTGACGGCGCTAGGCTCGCGCGAACACCGCGAACGCGGCATCGACGTTGGTGCCAACGCCTATATTGTAAAAAGCAGCTTCGACCAGAGCAACCTGCTGGAAGTCATCGGCAGGCTCATTTGAGCGGCGGCCGTCCGCATCGGCGTTCGATGCAACGGCAACCATGGTCTAAATATTTTTGTGGAAAAAAACGTGCCGAACCTACTATTCGTGAGTATGCGAACTTGATGAAAGCGATTGCCATGGCCCGCTTCCATGCACTGCAACTCTCTTTACGCATGCGTTTCACCCTGGGGCTCGGCGCGGTGCTGCTGCCGTTTCTGTTGGCGGCTGCCGTGGGTCTGTTTTATCTTTTGCCGCGTCTGGTCGATCCGCTGGAAGACATCGTCAGAGAAGTCACCGAGGAGATGAATCCCGTGATGCATCTTCAAGCGGATTTGCTCACGGCAGCCATGCCGGTCAACGATTACCTCGTCAATGGCGATCCAGGAGAGTTAATGCGGTTCATTCAACTGAGCCACCGGGTGGAGCTTGCCTTCAAGGAGGCCGCGCCGGAGCGATTCTCCCTGGCGCAGGAGCGCGAGCTGATCGTATCCGCCCGTAGGGAATGGCAGGAGGCCAGGCAGATCGGTGAGGCGCTGCTGCGTTTGCGCGATCCCATCGGCGATCCGCAAGCCGCGCTTGAAATGAAACGTTTCGATGCGCATGTCTATCTGTCCGTGGGCCTGCTGGAACAGATCCACGATATTTCCCGCCGGTTCATCGATGCGGATCGGGCAACAGCTCGTGTCACCAGGACACGCAGTATCTTGATCACGTTCGGTGCTTTCACGGCAGCGCTGACAATCTCCCTGCTGGTCAGCGCTACGCTGGCCCGCTCTGTCCTCACGGGTGTGGACGCCCTGCGCCAGGGCGCCGCGCGCCTGTCCGCAGGCGAGCTTTCCCACCGTGTAATCCTGGCGCAGCGTGACGAACTTGGTGAACTCGCCACGGCGTTCAATGCCATGGCGGAGAAGCTGGAACAAAACCAGAAAGTGCTCTATGAGCTCGCGACCCGCGACGGCCTCACCGGCCTCTACAACCACAACACATTCTATACGTTGCTCGCCGACGAACTCGCACGCGCCCAGCGCTTCAAGCGGCCAGTTGCGCTGCTGATGCTCGACATTGACCACTTCAAGCACGTCAACGACACGCATGGACATCAGGCGGGAGACACCATTCTCAAGGGACTGAGCGAACTGTTGAACCATCAGGCGCGCGTCATCGACCGCGTATGCCGCTACGGCGGCGAAGAAATCGCTGTCATCCTGCCGGAGACTGATTCCGACGCTGCCGCCGATATCGCCGAGCGCCTGCGCGCCAGCGTGGAAACGCAGCCGTTTGACATCAACACGGGCGCGCCTGTACGCATTACCGTCAGTATCGGAGTCGCGTCCTGGCCGCTGCATGGAGACGGTGCGGACACGCTGGTCGCGGCCGCCGATGCGGCCCTGTACGCAGCCAAACGGAGCGGCAGAAACCGGATTAGACGTTATGAACCAATGCGCCAGGGATGAACATATGCAGAAGCTTGCACAATTCATCGTTTCGGGAAAAAGCACAATGAGGCAACGCCTTTGATCAACGTCCTGGTAGTGGAAGATTCGCCCGTGGTGCGTGAATTTCTCATTCACGTTCTCAGCGCGGACCCTGGGATCCGGGTAGTCGGCACGGCACTCGATGGCGAGGAGGCGCTCGATGCCGTGCGCCGCTATCGGCCCGACGTGATCACGATGGACATCCACATGCCGAAAATGGATGGTCTGGAAGCCACGCGCCGGATCATGGAAACCGATCCGACCCCCATCGTGATCGTGAGCGGGAGCACTGATCCGCACGAAACTACAATGATGTTTCGCGCCATGGAAGCGGGTGCTTTGGCCGTACTCATGCGGCCAAGCGGCATCGGCCATCCGAATCATGAAACCACCGTGAAGGAGCTGGTGCAGACGGTGAAACTAATGTCGGAAGTCAAAGTGGTGCGACGCTGGCCCCGCGTGCGGGGCGATGCGCCGGTTCCGCGCCCGGTAGAGATGGGGCTTGCGCGCGCACCGGCACAGGTGCGGATCGTTGCCATCGGCGCTTCAACCGGCGGCCCGCCGGCGCTCCATACCATACTGGCGGGATTGCCGAAGACGTTTCCGGCGCCGGTATTGATCGTCCAGCATATGGCGGCTGGCTTTATCCATGGATTCGTCGAGTGGCTGGCACAGTCGGCCAGCCTGCCAGTGCATGTCGCCATCCACGGCGAGCTTCTTCTTCCCGGCCACGTCTACATTGCACCCGACGAGTACCAGATGAAAGTGGAACGCAGCGGTAACATCGCCCTGACCCGGGACGCGCCCGAAAACGGGCTGCGCCCGTCGGTGTCTTATCTTTTTCGTTCGATTGCCGATAACTATGGGTGCAACGCCGTCGCCGGCCTGCTCACCGGCATGGGACGCGATGGCGCCGAGGAACTGCGGCTATTGAAAGAAAGGGGCGCGGTTACCTTTGCCCAGGATAAGGACAGTTCGGTCGTGCACGGCATGCCGGGCGCAGCGATCAGGCTTGATGCGGCAACCTTTGTCCTTGCCCCGGACAAGATTGCTGCAGTGCTGGTGAATCTGGCGAACCACCGAGGCAAAAATGGAGCGTGACGCATGAAATCCCGAAAGAACAACGGCATTGAAATTCTCATCGCCGAGGACAGTCCGACCCAGGCAGAAAAGTTGCAGTATCTGCTCGAGGAACGCGGCTATACGGTGGTGACCGCACCCGACGGCAAGCAGGCACTGGTGGCGGCGCGGCGGCACAAGCCGGCGCTGATCGTGAGCGATGTCATGATGCCGGAAATGGACGGCTTCGCGCTGTGCGGTGAAATCAAGCGTGACGAGCAGCTCCAGGACGTGCCGGTGATCTTGCTCACCACACTGTCTGACGTGCGGGACATTATGAAGGGGCTGGAGTGCGGAGCCGACAATTTTATCCGCAAGCCATACGAAGAGCGCTACCTGCTTGCACGGGTCGACTACTTGCTGATGAACAACGAGCTGCGCAAGAACCAGAAGATGCAGATGGGCGTGGAAATCTATCTCGGCGGACAAAAACATTTCATCACCGCTGAGCGGCAGCAGATCGTGGACCTGCTGATTTCGGTCTACGAGGAAGCGGTGCACATCAGTGAGGAGCTGAAGGCGCGGCAGCGCGAGCTGGCCGACTCGAACAGCTCGCTTAGCTGCCTCTACCACGTCGCAGAAGGGTTGAATCGCGCAATGAGCGAACGCGAAGTGTGTGACCAGGTGTTGGAGCGGGTAATGGAGTTGCCGGGTGTGCAGGCGGGTTGGATCTCTCTGTGGGAAAACGATACTTTCCGGACCGCGGCGGTACGCAACCTGCCGCCGGCGTTGCTGGGCGAAGGCGCGATGGAGGGCTTGTGCGAATGCCGACGCCGCTTTCTTGCAGGAGAGCTGGATCATGTCACCAATATTCTGGAGTGCGAACGGCTGAAGTATGCCAAAGGCGACACGTATGGCCTGCGTTACCATGCTTGTGTACCACTCTGGAGTGGCGACCGGAGCCTGGGCGTCATGAATCTGGTGGGAGCAGATCAGGGCTTGTTCAAAGACGATGAACTGGAGACGCTATACGGAGTCGGGCACCAGGTGGGTATCGCGCTGGAGCGTACCCGGCTGCATGGGCATCTGGAGCAGCTGGTGGAAGAGCGAACCGCGGCGTTAACCACAGAAATCGCCGAGCGCAAACGTATCCAGGAAGAACAGGCGCGGCTGGTGGCGATCATCGAGGCCACACCCGACATGGTAGGTACGGCGAGTCCGGACGGCCGCTTGCTCTATATCAATCAGGCGGGTCTGAGGATGCTGGGGTACGAGAAAGGTGACGACGTTTCTACGCAACAGATCAAGGACCGTCATCCCGGCTGGGCTGGCAAGCTGGTGCTGGAAGAAGGCATCCCGCATGCTCTCCGTCATGGTACCTGGAGCGGGGAAACGGCATTCCTGCGGCGCGACGGGAGTGAAGTGCCTGTTCTGCAAGTGATTATCGCGCACAAGAAGCCGGATGGATCACTGGAATACTTGTCCACAGTCGGGCATGACATCACTCAACGCAAGGAGCAGGAATCAAAGATCAATCGCCTCAACCGCATCTATAGCGTGCTCAGCGGCATCAACACCACCATCGTGCGTGTCCGGGAGCGCCAGCAACTCTTCGACGAAGCCTGCCGCATCGCGGTGGAGCACGGCAAGTTCACGTTCGCGTGGATCGGCACACTTGACGCGGACACGCTGCAGGTCACCCCGGTCGCTAGGGCAGGCCGTGACGATGGATACCTGGCCCGGATCAACCTGACCGCCACGGAAGATGCACCAGGAAATTGCCATCTGACGGCACGTGCCCTGACCCAGCAGCAACCCGTCATCTGCAACGACATTGCCACGGACGAAGCCATGCAATCGCTGCGTGCCGAGGCGTTGCAGCGCGGCTATCGTTCCGTGGCGGTGTTTCCGCTGCTGCTGGAAGACCGGCCGGTGGGCGTATTCGTGCTGTATGCCCCGGAAACGAACGTTTTCGACGCGGAGGAGATGCGGCTGCTGGTCGAGATGGCCGGCGATATTTCATTCGCGCTGGATCATCTTGAAAAAGAACAGCGCCTCAATTATCTCGCCTATTACGATGCCGTCACCGGTTTGCCGAACCGGACCCTGTTCTTGGATCGTGTCACCCAGAAAATCAATGCGGCACACCGCGATCGCAAGGTGTTTTCCGTGATCATGCTCGACCTCAACCGGTTCAGCAGCATCAATGAAACCCTGGGCCGGCAGGCCGGCGACGAGCTGTTGCGGCAGATCACGCAGCGGCTGCAGAGAACACTCGTTGAAACGGATATCCTTGCCCGTTTTTCAGCCGATTACTTCGGTATTGCCACCCGCTACGACGATGAAAATGTAAACATCGTTCATATCCTGGATGGCGTGTTGTCCGTGATTCAGAATCGGTCGTTTGTGATCAGCGGACAGGAGTTGCGAGTTTCGGCCAGGGCAGGAATATCGACTTATCCAGCCGATGGCGAGGACATCGAAGCTCTTTTCCACAATGCCGAATCAGCGCTGAAAAAAACCAAGCTCTCCGGTGACAAGTATCTGTTCTATACCCCCGCATTCAATGCGCTGGCTGCGGAGAAATTGTCGCTGGAAAACAAGCTGCGCCGTGCGCTGGAGCAGGAACAACTGGTACTACATTACCAGCCCAAGATCGATCTCAACAGCGGACAGATCAGCGGGCTGGAAGCCTTGCTGCGCTGGAACGACCCCGAGACTGGCCTGGTGCCGCCGCTGCAGTTCATTCCATTGCTTGAAGAAACCGGCATGATTCTGGAAGCGGGGCAGTGGGCCCTGGAAAAAGCAGTATCGGATTCACTGGCGTGGTTGGCGAAAGGACTGCCCTCTCCGAGGGTCGCCGTGAATGTGTCACCGATCCAGTTACAACAGAAAAATTTCGTCAGCATGATAGAAGGCGTGGTGAAGGGCAATGGGGATGTCGCCAGCAGGCTGGAACTCGAGATCACGGAGAGCCTGGTCATGCAGGATATTGTGGCGAATATCCAGAAACTCCGGATGATCCGGGAGATGGGTGTGGAGGTGGCGATCGACGATTTCGGTACCGGTTATTCCTCGCTCAGCTATATTGCCAAGCTGCCGGTCAGTGCCTTGAAGATCGACCGGGCGTTCATCATGAACATGACCAGTAATTCCGACGATCAGAGCATTGTGTCCACGATCATCTCGCTGGCCCATTCCCTGAATATGCGGGTGGTCGCGGAGGGCGTCGAAACCGAGGATCAGGCAAAACTGCTGCGCTTGCTCAAATGCGACGAGATCCAGGGATTCCTGTTCAGCCCGGGGGTGCCTGCGGAACAGATTGAGCGATTTCTGCGCGAGCGGAAATCCCTGTTGGGATAGGCTGAAAGAGAAGGAAGGCAACCGATGCGGTGTTTCGCCCTACCTCAATCAGCCGAACAGCGTCCTGTTTGAATTCGAGGGTGTACTGCGCGCATCGTTTTACTTCACTCATTGCATTCTTCTTGTGCCGATTGTAACAATCAGCTAAGAGAAACGTTTTTCGGAGGCAAGATCAGTCGCAAACTGGCAAAGCAACTGACGGATTTGAGGATGAAGGATGTTCCGGTACCCATGCAAGTGATGGGTCAGTTTGGCGCGCGATTCAACGCGTTATGGACTGTTTCCAACCTTACAGCTTGCCTCGCTACACAAGGGTCGGCCGTCATCATCCCGACATCTGTGACTGTGTTCCACCTTATTTATTCATCTACCTATTGACAGGGGCACCCTGCAAGCAAGCCTTCACAAACCTGAAAGAAATATTTTTTCCTGGCACGTATCGTGCTCTATTCCGGCAAACAAGCCATTACTCGACATGACTCGATCCGAACTCATCACCCGCTTGACCCACCTTTATCCCCAACTGGCACAGAAAGACCATGAGTTGGTCGTCGCGGAGATACTGGATGCTATACAGACGTCCCTGACGCAGGGAAACCGTGTTGAAATTCGTGGTTTCGGCACTTTTGATTTGATCTACCGTGCTCCTCGCACTGGACGCAACCCAAAGACAGGAGAATCGGTATCGGTGCCTGGAAAGTGGGTCCCCCATTTCAAGGCCGGCAAACCACTGCGGGCACGTGTTGATCGCTTGGGCACATCCGGGACGATTAAGTAATAAGGCTCAGATTGATGTCAACTCGCCGTTAACGTTGGTTAAGCACAACTGAATTGTCGCATATGGTGGTGCACTGAGAACCATAGAAACACTGAGAACCATAGAAACACTGGATAAAGAAATGCGTCTTGATCTTCACACGATGATGTTGATGACCTCCGTGCTGACCCTGCTGCTTTCCGGGCTTCTGGCCCTGGCGGGATTGCATGCCGGCAGCATTCGCGGGGCGCGGCTGTGGGCGCTGGCCAGCCTGTGCTACAGCCTCGCGAGCTTCATCGCCTTCGCAGACCTGACACCCACAAGCAGCGGTTGGCTGATCGTGCTGGTCGTCGTGTTGCTTTTGACAGGCAATAGCTTGCAATTTTCCGGCATCCAGGCTTTCAAGGATCAGCGCATTGACTGGCGCATTCCATTACTGTTTTTTGGCGTGGCCTTTGCCCAAAGTGTCTGGTTTACGCTCCTCCATCCCGATGCCAATGCGCGCGCCATCGCCAATTCTCTTGTGTTTGCAGCGATCAATGCGCTTTGTGCCCGTGCGCTGCTCATCCGTATCGACCCGCCGTTGCGCACCGCGTACTGGTTTACTGGCGTATCGTTCGCGCTGCTTGCGGCCGCTGCTCTGTTCAGGGCGGCAATACTTTTTCAGGCGCCACCCGGTACCTCGATTGGCCTTTCCTCGTTGTTGCCCTTCGTTCCCGTGAGATTTCTGGCCAGTAGCCTGATACTGATGTGCGTGACCTTCGGTTTCATGCTGATGTTGAATTACCGCCTCATTACGGATATGCAAAAAATTGCGTTGCGCGATAGTTTGACCGGCGCACTGAACCGGCGTGGTCTGGAAGAAGAAGCTATCCGCCTGGCGGCACGCTGTACCCGTACTGGGGATTCGCTGGCGATCATGGTGATCGATGTCGACCATTTCAAGTCGATCAATGACCGTTGCGGCCACCAGGTGGGCGACAAAGTGTTGCAACGTCTCACCGCTGTGGCGCAGGCTTCTGTCCGTAGCGATGACTACTTTGCCCGCTATGGCGGCGAGGAGTTCTGTATTCTGCTCCCGTCCACCACCGAAGAAGAAGCCAGTGTATTGGCCGATCGCTTGCGTCAGGCTTATGCCGCCTTGACCATGGAGTTCGGCGGCGAAGTCTTGCGCAGTACCATCAGCATCGGCGTTGCTGACTCAAACCATGTCGGGTTGGAATTCAGTGCACTGGTGTCTGCTGCAGACCAAGCAATGTACTGGGCCAAGGAGGGAGGCCGCAATCGAGTGGCGGCACATTCGGTGATGGTGTGCAAAGTACCAGCAATGGTAACCGCATGAAGACTGATACTGGCATACAGCGACCGTTGGATTATGGTTTCAGATAGCAGACATCGGCAATCCAACAAGGGTTTTCACCGACTGGCCGCTTCATGCCCTGAGCCACTCAGTCAACGTTTTTTATTAACTTGGTGTTGGATTGTTTAGGAGCGGGGAGCCCCGTTTCCGTAAGGCGTTGAGATAGTGGGTTTCATTGTAAGTTGTTCTGGTTTTCCAGCAGCTATGCAGGATGCGAATCCACTTGAATGCCAAGGCACGGATGGCCGCTTGGTGGGTAGCGCCTTTTGCGCGCTGCTGCCGGTAGTAGGCACCCGCCCAGAACGATTTGTTGATGGTCTGGCCCGCCCACTCGACAAAGGTCTGACGGAGAAACCTCGGGTCTGCTGACAAACTGCAATGATATGCGTCACGAGTGGACAAAGTGCAAAATTATGGGTTTTTGCACCCTAAAACCGGATGCTTTAAAGGCACAAAAAGGTGAATTTTATGCAAAAATATGCTTCCCGCCTACTGCAATTTTATGGTTCCAGTCTCAGGCGCCTCGCCGATGCGGGTCTCTGGAACAAGTCTTCGCGATGATGAAAGCGAAAAAGACGGCGAAGTTCACTGCAGAATACCTGGATAAACTCATCGAGGAGGCGACCACGGACGCCTACGACGAATCGGAGCAGGCTGGCGGGTTCTTCGCCATGATTGAAGAGAACCTCTCCCTGCCATTCATGACCCGGGTGCTTGGGCAGGCAGTGACGGTGGGCAAGGTCGATATTACCAAGCGCGACCAAATCGTCGCTATTTGCGTGCATGGAAAATCAACTCAGGCAATTCCAATCCTCGATCTGCCGATGCCGGACCCGCCGCCAGAGGGGGCGGAATGGATTGACGCTTACCGCCGCTGGTGCGGGAATTGATGGAAGCGGTCAGTCGTTCAGCGCGTCAATCGATGGCCAGCTTGACCGGTTTGCCAACGCGACTGAGCATTTCCACCAGTGTGTCGATGGTGAACTTGGCCGTCTTCTTGTTCACCACGTCGGACACGCGCGGACGCGAGACCATCAGGATCTCGGCTGCCTCGGCTTGCTTCAGGTGATGCTCAGCAATCCAGGTGGATAGTTCTTCCATCAGTTGCTGCTTTAGCAAATGGGTGTCGTTGATTTGCTTGCGAGAGGCTGCTTGCAAACGCTTGGCTTCAGCGGGCGCAAAGCCCAGTTCCAGGAAGAGATTCGCTCCCGGTTTCGTCACATGGTGGATTTCGGTGTCGATCTTCATTTCTGTGCCTTTCTCGCGTTGACCACGGCGCGGTAGCGCGCCTCGGCAATACCCTTGTCCTGCTTGCTGGTCGCTTGCATCTTCTTCTGGAAGCAGTGCAAGACATACACTGCTTCCTCAAACTTGGCGACGTACATCACCCGATAGATACCGCTGGCTTCCCGAATGCGGATTTCCTTGGTACCAGCCCCGACATCATCGAACGGCTTCCAGTCATCCGGATCCAAACCAACTTGGATCTTACCCAACTGGAAACCAGCGGAGCGACGTGGGTCGTCCGGGAATGCCAACAAGTCGTCATAGGCGGAACCCACCCAGCGAATCTCTTTTTCGTCGTTCATCACTTCACTTTGTATAAAATTTTATACACATTAAGGACGCAAGTCAAACGCTTCACGCGGGGTACGTGCTGGGCCGGTGCTCCGGCAATCGCATCGCCCATCGTATGCGGTAACAGTCCGGCGCAATAGCTTGGTTCTTTCAGTCGTAGCTATGCTACGATATTCATTGCCATTTCAAACGACAGGTAAGTTTTATTTGGGGGCTGAAGTCATAGTCGCGCGACGATATGTCTATTCTTTTCAAAAGAATTGCCCCAGGCACTCGTGACAATAGTTGATGATTGATGTGCTGGAGTAGCCGCCCGTCAAACCGAGTCCATCTTCCGCGCCAGCAAAAGCGCTCGTTTTTAGACGGTAAAAGTGACGGTAAATTGCGATGACCATAACAATGAAAGCCAGGTTCCATGAGGGTTTCCGGACTTCGGAAACCATCGAGTGGGAATGACAAGCCTCCTGCAGCATTCTTGAATAATTTTAAAGGCATATTCATGCTACTGATTTTTAATAACAAAAAAACTTTTCAGTAGCACGCTGAAACTTACCCCCGGACCGCGTTCTCTACTAATTCTCAATTGTATTGATTCTGTATTTCTCGCAAATTTTCCTTCTGATCGCTTAATCACGTGCCTTGACAATAACTGCCTAGGCATTAATATGGAAAACATTTGCTGCCTTAGCTAAAGTGAATTTCATGGACCAGACCGGCGAAAATTTTTATAGCGCAGACGATTACACGCCAGAGGAGTCGGTGGGCTATCTGATGCGTGGTGCCTGGCAAGCATTGCTCAAAAATATTGACGCTGAGATGCAGATATTCGATCTCACGGGTTTGCAATGGGGGCCGCTATTGCTGGTCGCCAAAGGCTGCTGTGATAGCGTGGCAACTTGCGCACGGGCGAGTTATACCGATAGTGGCGCGATGACGCGGATGCTAGATCGACTGGAAGGCAAGGGATTGCTGCGTCGGGTCCGCAACCTGGAGGACCGCCGCGTGGTCAACATCGAATTGACTGAGGCAGGCCGAGAAATTGCAAGGCAAATTCCGGCCCGCCTGGTGCAGGTGCTCAATCAGCATCTACGTGGCTTTAACGACTCTGAATTTCAGCTATTCAAGCAAATGCTGCGCCGCTTTACGGCAAATGGCAGCGTTCCGCTCAGTGGAACATGAAGCAGCCCTACTATTCACGCAGCGTTGTGCCCCGGGTGTCCATTGCCATGGCCATGACCATGGTGCTGGGCTTGGCCGGGTGCGCTGACTTTTCCGGGATACATACCCGGGCGCACATGATTCAATCGAGGTCCTTGGCTGGCATAGGGCCTAATCACTCCAGCCCGGGAGTATTTCCTCAACAGCATTGGTGGATGGCATTTGGAGATGCGCAGCTCGATGGCCTGATTGCCCGGGCGATTACCGCCAATCCCAGTCTTAAAGTCGCTCAGAGCAGGGTGGTTGAGGCGCAGGCATCCGCAGCGGCAATTGACAGCGCGCGCTATCCGCAGATAAACGGTGAAGCTAAGTCAACCCGGGAACGTCTTAGCGCAAACAGTCTTTATCCACCTCCGCTCGGCGGCAGTATGGTGACGATGAATTCCGCCAATCTGACGGGTCAATGGCAACTTGATCTGTTTGGCAAAAACCGTGCGGCACTGGACGCGGCCATCGGCCAGTCACGAGCAGCAGAAGCAGATGCGCAAGCGGCACGGGTATTGTTAGCAGCCAATGTTGCGCAGCAATACTTCAATCTGGCGCGCTTGCAGGCGCAGCAGGATCTGGATCGTGCGATGCTGAGACAACGCGAGCAAACGCAGGAACTGGTCAGACAACGGGTTGCGGCCGGGTTGGATAACACATTGGCACAACGTCAGGCCCAGGCCGAGGTACCCCAAATCCGCCGTGATATGGCTGCGCTGGATGAGCAGGTCGCACTTGCCCGGCATGGTCTGGCGGTTTTGATGGGTGCAGAGCCCAATGCAACGGACACACTGGTCGCGCACTTGCCCACCGCGACCTTACCCAGGATGCCCGGTCATCTCCCCGCCGAGTTGCTGGGGCACCGCGCTGACGTGGTTGCGGCGCGCTGGCGTGTGGAGAGTGAATTGCAGGGCATACAAGAGACGAAAGCAGAATTTTATCCCAACATCAATCTGAGTGCTTTTATCGGTTTTGAGTCTATCGGCTTGTCGAAATGGTTGAGCGCGGGCAGCCGTACGTTCGGCGTCGGACCGGCACTCAGCCTGCCGATTTTTGACGAAGGTGTGTTGCGCGCCAAACTGCAAGGGAACACTGCGCGTGCCGATGTGGCGATCGACAATTACAACGCCGCCGTGTTGAACGCGCTGCGAGATGTCGCTGATCAGCTCTCATCATGGCGTGCGCTGCAAACACAATTACAGGAGCAAATGGCGGCGCAGGCAGCGGTGAGCAGTGCCTATGATTTGGCTCTGGCGCGTTATCAGGGCGGGCTGACCAATTATTTGAACGTGCTCACTGCAGAAAATGCTGTGCTGCAGCAGCGTCATACCCTGATTGACCTTCAGGCACGCGTTTATGACCTCGATGTAGGGCTGATGCGTGCCCTTGGCGGGGGCTATGTCATTACAGATGGGCCCAGGCAATTATCGAACACTACAGAAACCAGGACAGCACCGGGGATTCAAGGATGAGCGAACAAAATCTACCCGATCCAGTGACAGCGCAGAATACCCAGAGCAAACCGCAACAGCGCAAGAAATGGTTGCTGATTCTGGCTGCTGTCTGTGTGTTGGCCGCTATCGCTTACGGTGTGCATTGGTACATCTTGGGGCGTCATTATGAATATGCAGATGATGCTTACGTTGCGGCCAATATTGTGCAGATCACCCCGCAGGTTGCCGGCACAGTAGTGGCGATAGGCGCCAATGAAACAGATTACGTTAAAGCAGGCGAGACGCTGGCAAGACTGGATGGTACTAATGCACAACTACATTTACAGGAGGCGGAAGCACAGCTTGCACAAACCGTGCGGGAGGTTCGTACTCTTTATACGGGAAACGGTAGTCTGGTGGCAGCGGTAAATCAGTATCGTGCGGCACTGAATCAGGCACGAATCGATCTGAGCAGCACACAGACCGATTTGGCACGCCGGCAAAAGCTTGTAGGTACCGGCGCGGTATCACAAGAGGAGCTACAGCACGCACAAACGGCGCAGCAGAATGCACTCAGCCATGTGGCTGTAGCCAGCGCACAACTTAGCGCAGCGCAGGAACAGTTACATTCCAACCAAGTGCTGACGGCGGGTACCACTGTGCGTGACCACCCCAAGGTTCTGGCAGCTGCGGCCAATGTTCGTCAGGCCTATCTGGATTTAAAGCGCGACGCGATTCTGGCACCTATGGACGGTTATGTCGGCAAGCGCAACGTACAACTCGGACAACGTGTGGCAGTGGGTGCACCGCTGATGACACTCATTCCCTTGAGCCAGGTATGGGTCGATGCAAATTTCAAGGAAACCCAACTGCGCAAGATGCGTATCGGCCAGCCGGTGACCCTAACCGCTGATTTATACGGCAGCAGCGTGGTCTATCACGGTCATGTACTGGGTATGGGGGCAGGCACCGGCGCGGCGTTCGCGTTGCTGCCTGCGCAGAACGCCACGGGCAACTGGATCAAGGTAGTGCAGCGCATCCCGGTGAGGATCGCGCTCGATCCCAAAGAAGTGGCTGCGCACCCACTGCGCGTCGGCTTGTCAATGGAAGTGACCGTGGATATCTCGAATCAGAACGGCGGCGTGCTGGCGACTACTCCCTATAAGCGGATGGTGGCAGAGACCGCTGTATATGGCGACTTTGATCATGCTGCCGATATACTCATCAACCAAATTATCTCAAACAATCTGGGTGAAAAATCAACACACGCAGATATGCGCAATGAACCACACGCCTAATCGAAATGACAACTCAGTCCGACGCTGGCAATTCACCGCAGACAACGCCTGACGCTGCCGCAGGGCAGGCGTCCAGTGCAGCCCCAGCGCCACTTAAAGGCGGCATGCTGGTCTTGGCAAGCACTGCGCTGGCATTGGCCACCTTCATGAATGTGCTGGATACCTCGATTGCCAATGTGTCGATTCCGGCAATTTCGGGCGATTTGGCGGTGAGTTCCAGTCAGGGCACCTGGGTCATCACTTCGTTTGCTGTAGCCAATGCGATCGCGGTGCCGCTGACCGGCTTTCTGACCCAGCGTTTCGGTTCCGTACGGCTTTTTGTTTCCAGCATTCTGTTATTTGTTACCGCATCATGGTTGTGCGGTATGGCCACCAGTCTGGGCATGCTGATTGTATTTCGGGTGATTCAGGGTGCTGTAGCAGGTCCTATGATTCCTCTGTCGCAATCCTTGCTGTTGTCCAGTTATCCCAAAGCAAAAGCCGGCTCTGCATTGGCGATCTGGTCCATGACAACTTTGATTGCGCCGGTCATAGGGCCACTGCTGGGTGGCTGGATTACCGATAATATTTCCTGGCCTTGGATTTTCTATATCAACATTCCGGTCGGTCTGCTCGCCGCAAGCGTAACCTGGATGCTATATCGGAAGCGGGAAACACCCACCCGCCTGGTCCCCATTGATTATGTCGGATTGATTGCGCTGATCATCTGGGTAGGCGCCTTGCAAATCATGCTGGACAAAGGCAATGAACTGGACTGGTTTGCTTCCACCCAGATTGTAATCCTCGCCATTGTAGCGGCGGTTGGATTCTGTTTTTTTCTGATCTGGGAATTTACCGAAGTTCACCCTATTGTCGATTTAAGTTTGTTGCGCAGCCGCAATTTCTGGTCGGGTACCCTGGCATTGGCCGTGGGCTATGGCGTATTTTTTGGCAATGTGGTGTTGATGCCGCTCTGGCTCCAGCAGGATATGGGCTATACCGCCACCATTGCCGGTGCTGTATTGGCACCAGTTGGTTTACTGGCGATATTGTTTTCGCCATGGGTTGGTAAAAACGTCCACAAATACGACCCGCGCCTGTTCGCCACTGTCGCTTTTGGTATTTTCGCGCTGATTTTGTGGATGCGTTCTCAATTTACCGTGCAAACCGATTTTGTGACCATCATGTTGCCATCCCTGATCCAGGGCATCGCCATGGCAGCATTTTTTATTCCGCTGATGACCCTGATTTTTTCCGGATTAAGCCCCGATAAAATCCCCGCCGCTTCGGGCTTGTCAAATTTTTTACGGATTATGGCAGGGGCCATAGGCGCATCGGTATTCACGAGTCTATGGGAAAATCGGGCGATAGAGCATCATGCGACGCTGACCGAATACATCAACTACGCCAGTCCGACAACCCAGGCTGCAATCAAGGTATTAACCGATTCAGGCATGAGCCAGCAGCAAGCGCTTGGCCAGATTGACAGAATCATCAATCAACAGGCGTTTACCTTGGCGGCGGATCAGTTGTTCTGGATTTCCGCGCTGCTATTTCTTGCCCTTATTGGATTAATCTGGCTGGCCCGCCCGGCCAAGGCAACCCCGCCCTCCGCAGAAGCGGCTGCCGCGCATTAGTCAGGATTGCTTGCGGAGCCGCACTGGCGGGTGAAATTTTGTAAGGAACAAGTCTGCCACCCGACTAAAAATGCATCCCTGCCTAAAGGATCATTACGATCTTTTTTGTTGTCAGAATGTCAACCCAAGCCAGTAGCAGCATCATTTTTTATTACTTACCATGGAGAATATTTTGAAAAAATATGCATCATTCCAGCTGGAATGGCACGAAAATAGCAAGATCAAAAAAAGTCTGATGTCACTCGCAGGAATGTTTTTTTTGAGTGTACTAACCCTGGCAGGGGCACCCGAGTCAATCGCGGCGAACGGCCAGCAAGCGAGCGCATCAGCGCACCAGCTAGCCCTCGACAAAACGCTGCGCGCTGCCAAAGATGCCACCTGGTTAGCCGAAGGGAATGGACCGCGCCTGGTTTATATCTTCTTTGACCCAGAGTGCCCTTATTGCCATAAACTTTACCAGGAGACCCGCTCATTGATCGGTCGGGACGGCTTGCAGTTGCGCTGGATTCCGGTAGGCATACTGATGCCCACCAGTGCGGGAAAAGCAGCAGCTATTCTGGATGCCAAAGATCCATTGGCGGCTTTCCATAAAAATGAAGACGAGTTTGGTCCCGCGCCCAAGTTCGGAGGCATCGCAGAAACGATCCCATCCGCACAAGCCACAAAACGTTTGCAACAGAACGTCCAGCTCTTCAAACAGACCGGCATGCCAGGCGTCCCCGTCATGATGTTCCGTGAAGCCTCGGGTAAGGTACGTATCGTTGATGGCGCACCATCGCCAAGTCTGCTGAATGAGATGCTGCGTAGTGTAAAGTAAGGGCTTCAAAAGCACGGGCCACACACCGGCCGACTTGGGGTTAGCCATGCAGAAACATTTCGATTTTCTGGTGCTTGGGGGAGGAAGCGGCGGCATTGCGGCAGCCAACCGCGCTGCCCGCTATGGCGCAAAATGCGCTGTAATAGAGAAGGCTCAACTTGGCGGCACTTGCGTCAATGTCGGCTGTGTACCGAAAAAAGTCATGTGGAATGGCGCAGCTCTTGCACATGCCCTGGAGCACGCTGAAGATTACGGATTCGCATTGACCGGGATCGAGTTTCACTGGTCAAAACTCAAGCAGGCGCGCGATGCTTATATCCAGAATCTGAACAGGCATTACCAAACCTCTCTTGAAGACAATAAAGTCAGCCTTATTCACGGCTCAGCCCGCTTTATTGATGCCCATACCATTGAGGTTGAAGGAGAGCGGTATACCTCCGAGCATATTTTGATTGCCACAGGTGGCAGGCCACTTGTGCCTGAAATTCCCGGCGCAGAGTTCGGCATTACATCAGACGGTTTTTTCGAGCTGGAACAACGCCCAAAACGGGTAGCCATCGTAGGTGCCGGTTATATTGCTGTAGAGCTGGCGGGGGTGTTGAATTCCCTGGGCAGTGAGGTTTCCCTTCTGCTCCGGCGCGGGCACTTTCTTGATCAGTTTGATGCCATGCTGCGTGAAACACTGATGGAAGAGATGCTGGAAGATGGTATCGCGATATTGCCGCGCACTCAGATCATGGAAGTGGTGCGCGAATCCGGAAATCTCACGTTACAGTGTGAAAATGAACGCCGTATCCCTGGCTTCGATACCCTGATCTGGGCCATCGGGCGCGCACCGAATACGGAAAAACTGAATCTGGAAGCAGCAGGCATCACCCCGGATAAACAGGGATATGTACGGACCGATGAATACCAGAATAGCCAGGTGCCCGGCATCTATGCGGTAGGTGACGTCTGCGGGCGCATTGCCTTGACACCCGTTGCCATTGCTGCCGGGCGCAGACTCAGCGACCGCTTGTTCGGCGGCAAGCCGGACAGCCATCTTGATTACACAAATATTCCATCGGTCATATTCAGCCATCCACCCATTGCAACTATCGGCATGAGCGAAACCGAAGCACGCGAACTCCATGGCGATGCAGTAAAAATATATCAAACTCGCTTCACACCTCTGTTCCATGCCTTCACGCAACACAAGGTCAAAACCGTAATGCGCCTCATCACAGTCGGAGCAGAAGAAAAAATCATTGGTTGTCACATCATCGGTGACGGAGCGGATGAAATGATGCAGGGTTTTGCAGTGGCAATTCGCATGGGTGCGACCAAAGCCGATTTTGATAATACAGTAGCGATACACCCCACTAGCGCCGAGGAATTAGTGACCATGCGTTGACGCAAACCTCGCCATCTTGGCGAGATAAAAATAATGCGTTTTTGTCATGGCAGAATATTAACTGATGGTCTACATTTACTATTCGACTTAGTGACCACGTTTGGTCGTTCCCAATTGTCATTACTGGAGGGGTATGTAAATGGCTGCCAATCTTTTTCCTGTAACCGACACCAAAATATCTTCATTTCGCAGTAAACAGACCAGTGACGCAGCAAAGATCATTACGGATTTCCTGAAATGGGCCGAACGAGAGAAGGGATTGCTTTTGTGCGAACCCTATAAACCGCAGTATGACTGGTTCATACCTATCCTGTACCAGACGAAAGATCTGGCTGCTGAGTTTTTGGGTACAGCCAACCTGGAAATCAGGTAACAAAAAGCAGGATACAGGTTGATTCAACTGTGTTTCATTGGCCAAGTATGACAACGGGGTGTTAACGCTGACTTTGCCAAAAAACCCGGTATGGCTGTGAAACAACTGTCTATTGGCTGATTAATATGGCCAGGCAGGGGTGTTGATACCGATTTCGGCGGCAGGAAGAGCAGGGGCCGACTGTATTCCAAGGAACCGTGGAATCCATGGTGATCGCATTTGCAATGTGGCCGTTCAGGAGAAAGCATGGATATTGAAGATGAATTGCAGGCGACGATTGCCGACATGGTCCAGCCGGGCAAAGGCATTCTTGCCGCAGACGAGAGTTTGCCCACAATCGCCAAGCGTTTTAAACCTGTCGGCGCCGAATCCACAGAAGAGACCCGCCGCGCCTATCGTTCGCTTTTGTTCACTACGCCCGGACTCGGCGAGTTCATCAGCGGAGTCATTTTGTTCGAGGAAACGCTCGGCCAGTGTGCTGATGATGGTACGCCCCTAGCCCAAGTCCTGGCGCAGCAAAACATCGTGCCCGGTATCAAGGTAGACAAGGGCAAGATTCCGCTTGCTGGCGCGCCGGGGGACGAGATCACCCAAGGCCTGGATGGCCTGGCTGAACGCCTCAGGGTTTATAAAGGACAAGGTGCGCGTTTTGCCAAGTGGCGCGAAGTGTATGCCATCGGCGAACGCAATCCTACTCAGCTCGGCATTGATGCCAATGCGGAGATGCTGGCACGCTATGCCGCCGTTTGTCAGGAAGAAGGTATCGTGCCCATCGTCGAACCGGAGGTGCTCATTGACGGCGATCATAGCCTGCAGCATTGTCTCGAGGTAAACGAAGCGGTACTGCATGCGGTTTTTCACGCCCTGCACCGGCACCGGGTAGTACTGGAATACATGGTCCTGAAACCGAGCATGGTGCTGCCTGGCAAACTGCATCCGACACGGGCGACTCCCGAGCAGGTGGCTGCTGCGACCGTCAAGGTACTGCGGCGGACGGTCCCTGCGGCTGTGCCGAGCATAAACTTCCTGTCGGGCGGGCTGGGTCCAGCAGAAGCGACTGCCAACCTGAGCACAATGAATGCCCTGTTTTCCGGTTTGCCATGGGCGTTGTCTTTTTCCTATGGGCGCGCCCTGCAGGAACCGGTTCTGCAAGCCTGGGCGGGCAACGCAGAAAACAGGGCCGCCGCGCAACAGGCGCTTTACCAGCGCGCCAGACTAAACGGTCTTGCGCGCTACGGTAAATACCAGCTGGAGATGGAAGAAGAACCATGATCTGGATGTACCAGCACGGTCTATTCGCCTCGTATCAACAGTACCGGCGTCGTCGCCATACGCACCACATCCTCTGCCACGCTGCCTAGCAGCAGGTGCACAAAACCGCGCCGGCCGTGGGTGCCCAGCACGATCAAATCCGCCGGCCATTCCTTCGCCGCCTTCACAATTTCCGTAGCGACCCTGGTAACGCCCAAAGTTTCCAGAAGTACGGTATCTACACTGACATCTGCTTCCTGCACGTGCGCTTCAGACTTCTTGAGCAGCGTTTTTCCACCTTGCCGCAACGCGTCCCAAACTTCATGCACTGACACCAATCCGCCGTTATCCACATCCATCATTGCAGTATCCACCACATGCACCAGCCGCAAAGTCGCCTTGTGTACCAGAGCAAGCTTGATCGCTTCTTCCAGCGCTTTGTCGGAAGTGCTGCTGCCGTCCACGGCCACCAAAATACGTTCATACATCGTATATCTCCTGAATTCGAACAGGCGTTCAGTTTAGCGTCCGAAATGTTTTTAGTTTGAATTTATCTTTTGCTGTATCGAACCGAGTCGGTAACAGATGACAATATAAGACAGCAAGCCTTCGAGCCCCTTCAAATCCCGGCATACCATTCATAGCCCTGATCTTCCCAGTATCCGCCTTTCCCGTCGCCGATACTGGCGAAGCTGTCGACAACCAGGATACCCGTAATGTATTTCGCCATTTTGTAGCCGAGCTGGCGCTCGATGCGCACGCGGATCGGTGCGCCGTTGGCAATCGGCAAAATCTGATCATTGAGTTCATAGGCGAGTATGGTCTGCGGATGGTGGGCATCGTCCATATCAATACTCTCGTAATAGTGCGTGCCTTGCGCATCCATCGGGTCGGCACAGTAAAACACCACATAGCGCGCTTCCGGCTTGGGCTGTACCTGATCGAGCACTATGCTCAATGGGGTACCTTTCCATTTGCCTATGGCGCTCCAGCCTTCCACGCAGTCGTGACGGGTAATCTGGGTGCGACTGGGCAGGCCGCGCAATTCGGCCAGCGAAAACGACATGGGGCGAGCCACCAATCCACCGACTTGCAAACGATAATCGGCAAAGTTGTTGGCCGCCAGGGCCTGATACTGCGGGTTTTCCGGGTTTGAAGTGCCGTTGCTGCGAAACTGCGGCGACAGATCGGCCGGGGTGAATTCCTGCGCCATGGCCTTGCGCGGTGTGATCAGGCGCTGCGTGGCCTGGGTGAGTTTTTCTGCACTATCGAGCACCCTGGGAAACCATTCGCTGCGCGACAGCCGCTCGCATCCGGACAGCAGCAATACACTGCTCGCGGTGAGCGCGCGCAGAAGAAACGCCCGACGCTTGGACTTATTCATGGTCATGTTTTTGTTCCTTGCTGGCGAGACGGTAATATCCGGTAATCATCGAACGCAGGTTATTCCACAATCCGCTCATGACGACTTCGAAAACGTGGACAAATACGAATGCCACGAGTGCCCAGGCCACCACGAAATGGATAGTACGTGCCGACTGTCGCCCGCCAACAATATCGACCCATCCCGGGATCAGCGCATTCAGCCATGGCGACATCGCCCAACCCATCAAAACAATCAGAGGAAACAGCCCGAAAATAACGCTCAGATAAGCGAGTTTTTGCAGGATGTTGTAGTGCCCGGCGGTCTCGCCCTGCGGGTGGCGGAAACGCAAGTGATTCTTGATGGACTGCCCGATCGAGCGCCAATCGCGACGGGTTGGTGCCAAATCGCGCGTCAGATGGCGACTGAACAGGGTATAGAGCAGATAAGCCACGCCATTGATAACCAGCACCCAGGCGAAGAAAAAATGCCAGCGCCGCGCCATGGCCAGCCACTGGGTACCCGGCAGCGTTATCCAGGCGGGAAATCCACGCTCGGTCAGTGCGCCGTCCTCACCTTTCGACCAGCCGAACAAGCCAGTAGTGTTGAATTCATGGCCAAAAACCGTGGTGATGCCGATGATATTGCCTTGTGCGGTCTGTTTTGCACCCATTTCCAGTATAGGAGGATGCCCGGTGTAGGAAGATTTTCCCCAGTTAAGCGCGGGATGGGCGTTGAAAATTTGCAGGCCACTCATGAGCAGGAAAAAAAACGCGATTACGTTGATCCAGTGCATAATCCGTATCGGCAGCGTGTGCCGATAGTAATGAAAATTTGAAGCGGGAACAGTAGCGACATGCGGTGACATTTTGTATCCCTCTACAAAATTGGTTGTCTTTGGGCTAATCCGTTCGGCCTGCTGTGGAGCGCCATATGATGATCTAGTACCATAGGAGATCATGGTTAAAAAACAAGGCCAGAATGCCTTGGGCAGGCAGCATTCACGCATGAGACTACCCCATATCAATGATGAAAATTTGCCTCATGCCTCTGGATATCATGGTTACATCAAAGCGTAAATGCAATGAGCGGCCAAATGAATGACTAACGCATATTGGTTTCTGCTCGTAGGTGGGCTGTTGCTCGCCATGGGCCTGACTTCTTCGATTCTCAAGCGCTTGCCAATCACCCCTGCCATTATCTATCTGGCAGTTGGCATCCTGGTCGGTCCGACAGTGCTGGGCGTTTTACACTTCAACCCACTCAAGGATTCAGCTCTGCTGGAAGTATTGACCGAAGTGGTTGTGCTGATCTCGCTATTTTCCGCCGGTGTCAAAATGCCGGTGCCGTTCAGTCTCGTCCGTTGGCGCACGCCGATTCTGCTGGCGACTGTGTCAATGGCGATCAGCGTAGGGATGGTCGCCGCCTTCGCCTATTATGCCCTTGGCCTGCCATTGGGTGCGGGAGTATTGCTGGGCGCAATCGTAGCACCCACCGATCCGGTATTGGCGACAGATGTCCAAAGCCGCCACCTCGGCGACCGCGACCAGCTACGCTTCACCCTGACCTGCGAGGCCGGCATGAACGACGGTAGCGCATTCCCGTTTGTAATGTTGGGGATGGGATTACTCGGTCTGCATGAGATCGGCGATTACGGCTTGCAATGGATCTTGGTCGACATGCTATGGGCCACGCTGAGCGGAGTTGTCATAGGCGTGGTTGCGGGTGTCGCGCTGGCACGTTTGGGATGGAGGCTGCGCGAGCTGCACAAGCACGACCTGATGGATGATTTTCTAGGGCTTGGCTTGATTGGTGTGGTGTACGGTTTAAGTTTGCTGGTTCATGCGTGGGGCTTTCTGGCTGTATTTTTCGCCGCTGTCGCGTTGCGCCAGACCGAACTGAAGCTCGCCAACAACACCAAATATTCCCGGGACTCGCGGTCTCTCCAGGAAATCAGTCGTACAGAGTTGAACCCAAACCCTGACCTCGAGGCACCGCCAACCGTCAGTGCAGGATCGCTGGTATTCAAGGAACAGCTGGAACGGCTCTCGGAAGTCATGCTTATCCTGCTGATTGGTGGCACCCTGTTTCACAACTCGTGGAGTTGGCGGGCAATAAGTCTTGCGCTGTTTTTGTTTGTAGTGGCACGTCCGCTAAGTGTTCTCATCGGTCTGGCAGGCACGCGCACTCCGTGGCGGATACGTGGCATGACGGGTTGGTTCGGGGTACGCGGCATCGGTTCCCTTTACTACCTCATGTACGCCATACAACATGGGCTGCCTGAACCGCTGGCGCTGGACTTGATCCAGTTGACGCTGATTGTGGTAACACTTTCCATTGTCGTCCACGGCATCAGTGTCAAGCCGCTAATGAGCCGTTTCTGGCGGCGCAACAAGCAGATATCAACACCCTAAAGGCTGCCTCAGGCTGCATGCCTGATATTTAGAACCCATAACCTAGCGTGGCTTGCAGGCTGCTATCCAGGGATTTTTTGCCTGCTGCGGGCTGGTGATCCCAGTTAACGGTAAATGCAAGACCGGTGGTAATGCTTTTCCCCACGGGGACCAGCAATGCAGTCTTGCTGCGTAACAGCATGTCGGCGTAGCTGGAGAGAGGTAGAAATACCTCACTGGAATTTTCCACTTTCAGGCCGCGGTTCCAGAAATACTGATCGTAGTCCACACCGAGGCGCAGCGCGGGTTCATTAACGACCGATGCATTCTTGAAGTGGGTACGAATGAAACTCAAGCCGCTTTCCAGCCCCAGATTCAAGTTTTCGCCACGATATACCTGATAGCCTGATCCGGCACCCAACGTGGTACGCAAATCGATATTGGCGAGCCTATCCTGTTCGAGTATGCCTTGTGCATAGAGATACATGCGCTTGCTGCGAAAACGGTCGTACTTGCCGGAGAGGCGCCTCCGTTCGGTAGTAACAATGGAATTGGCACCTGTTTCATGGTGCAAATCCCCCTTGAGTATGGTTCGGTTCAATCTGTTTTCGTATGTTAGCTGCCCGCTGAAATAATAATTGCTGGTCTCCGTATTGCCCCGTGCAAAGCCCAGGCCGGCATCCAGTCGTCCCGAGTATTTAAAGGCATCAGGGTCGATAATTTTTGTTGGATTAATGGCCAGAATATCGTCGCGACGCAATTTCTCACCCTTGGTCGGCCCGGTTGCAATCTGCATGCCGTTCTTGCCATCCGATTCGACCGTACCGTCAAATTCTCCGCTCTGCAATACAACGTGCGCTGGCGTCGTCAATTCGATTTGTGTAACGGCAGGCCATGACACGGTAATTTCTTTTTTCGCCACTCCCCATGAAGTCTTGATCGTCAGCTTGCTTGCTTCCATTCGTACGATCTTGCCGCTGATGCGATCGCCATTATTCAGCACTATCTGATCAGCTTGTGCAGATGTAATAAAAAAACAAAAAATTGGCAGCATCTGTCGGATGTTCATGGGTTTACTCCGGGAGATTAATTGCGGGTACCGAGCCTGAGAAGGCTGGCGGAATGAATGCTATCTACTAAGTCGAGGCCAGACCCGGTAGAAAGTTCCATCCGGGCATAAAGACACAATCACTTGATTCGTTCGTATTTTTGCAAAAATTTCCATGGGCAGACTACCCATGCAAACGCTATCATTTGCCTCATGGATGATGAATTTTACATGCGCGAAGCTATGCAGCTGGCGCGCAAGGCATGGGATGCCGGCGAGGTGCCGGTAGGCGCATTGGTTGTGCTGGATGGTGTCATTGTCGGACGCGGTTTTAATGCGCCGATTTCACGCCATGATCCCTCCGCCCATGCCGAGATGATGGCGTTGCGCGATGCGGCGCAGCATCTAGGCAACTATCGCCTGCCCGGCGTGACCCTGTATGTCACGCTGGAGCCCTGTGCGATGTGCGCAGGGGCAATCATGCACGCGCGCGTGGCGCGTGTGGTCTTTGGTGCTCCGGACCTGAAGACAGGTGCGGCGGGCAGCGTGCTGGATCTGTTCGCGGAAACCCGGCTCAACCATCACGCTGAAGTGATCGGCGGGGTGCTGGCTTCTGAATGCGGAATCATGTTGTCGAATTTTTTCGCCGAACGGCGCCAGATGGCCAAACTGACATGAAGATTGAAATTTCCATCGCCGAACAAACGCTCGATCTGTTTGATGAAACAGACAGGCTGGTCAAGCGTTACAAGGTTTCCACTGCTTCCAATGGGGCAGGGGAACAATCCGGCAGCTTCCGGACACCGCGTGGGGAGCACGTGGTGCGCGTCAAAATCGGCGCAGGTCTGCCACTGGGTTCGGTATTCGTCGGGCGTCGTCCAACCGGAGAAATATGGACGCCAGAACTGGGCGCGCAATTCCCCGAACGCGACTGGATATTGACTCGCATACTCTGGTTATCCGGCAAGGAACCGGGTTTTAACCGCCTGGGCAACGTGGACACCATGCACCGTTATATCTACATTCATGGCACACCGGATGACCAGCCTATGGGCGTGCCGGGCTCGCATGGCTGTATCCGCATGAGCAATGCGGACGTGGCGGATTTGTTTGATCGCATCCCGGCAGGGACGCCGGTATGGATACACGGCGACACAGAAACCGTTATTTAACATCGCTATGTAAACCTTAGCGGGACTGGCACGTTAATAGCCGTGCCAGTCCAACTTTAGGTAGCGACAAATGAATTTGCAGGCTTTTCAGACAGCATCCGATGCTTCTTCAGGGAAACCCCATGAGCAGCGCATTGATGGCCTGCATCAATTATTTGAAAATACGGTGGATGCCACACCGGATCGGACGGCGCTGGTATGCGAGGGGATTGAATACACCTACCTTGAACTGGACTGGCTTGCCAACCGCATGGCCTGGCGCCTGCATAGTGAGGGCGTGGCGGCGGGCGACAAGGTGGGTTTGCTGCTGGACCGCTCGCTGCAAACCTATGTCGCCGTCATTGCCATCCTCAAGCTGGGCGCTGCCTACGTGCCGCTGGATGCCAGCTTCCCGGCCGAGCGCATTGCCTATATTGCGGAGGATGCCGCATTCAGCCTGCTGGTCAGCCACTCGCGTTATGCCCAGTTATTGGCTGGTCTGCCGTGCGCGTATCTGCTGCTCGATAAAGAAACCGACCGCCTGCGTGCACTGCCAGCCACGCGGCTGACCGGCAAGCTTCCCGATAATCTGGAGCGCATGCTGTGCTACATCATCTACACCTCGGGTTCCACCGGCAAACCCAAGGGAGTGGAGGTCGAGCATCGCAGCGCCGTGAACTTCATCCAGGTTGCCACCGGAGTTTACGGGATTGTGCCGCAAGACCGCGTGTATCAGGGGCTGTCCATCTCGTTTGATTTTTCCATCGAGGAAATCTGGACGACTTTCAACACCGGCGCCACCCTCATCGCCGGCCCGGCGGACAAGGAAGCTGCGCTGGGCGATCGACTGGCGGATTTCCTCAACGCGCAGCAAGTGACCGTGCTATGCACCGTACCCACGCTGCTGTCCCTGATCGATAAAAACATCCCCACGCTGCGTTTCATCAACGTCGGCGGTGAAGCCTGCCCGCCGCATCTGGTCAAGCGCTGGTCGCGCCCGGGCCTGCGCTTCATCAATACCTACGGCCCGACCGAGGCGACCGCTTCGGCGACCTGGGCGGAGCTTTCCCCCAACAAGCCGGTAACCATCGGCCGCGCGCTGCCCACCTACACGATTTATTTGCTGGATGAAGCAATGCAGCCGGTGCCGGACGGCGCCATCGGTGAGATCTACATCGGCGGCGTTGGCGTGGCGCGCGGCTATACCAATCGGCCCCAGCTCACTGCAGAACGCTTTCTGTCCAATCCCTTGTCCCTGGAACCGGAGCGCCTCTACCGCACCGGCGATCTGGGCCGGCTCAACCCGGAAGGCGAAATCGAATACCTGGGGCGCGCCGATCTGCAGGTAAAGCTGCGCGGCTACCGTATCGAACTGGGCGAGATCGAATCGGTATTGCTGCGTGCGCCCGATATCCAGGCTGCCGCCGTGACCGTAGCCCGACAGGAGGACGGCATCGAAGAACTGGTCGCCTACATTGTGCCCAAAGCCAGCAGCGGGATCGACCACAAGGCCGTGGCAGCGCTGCTGCGCCAGGATTTGCCTGCCTACATGATCCCGGCGTATTTCGAGATTGTGGGTGATCTGCCGACGCTGTCCAGCGGCAAAATCAACCGCGCTGCGTTACCCAAACCCGGTTTTCATCGCCTGGTTGCCAGCGGCCAGAAAGTGGCGCCGCAGGGCGAACTGGAAATCGCCATCGCCAGCGTCTGGGGCACAGTGCTGAGGTTGGAGCAAGTGTCTGTAGTAGACGATTTTTTCCTCGATCTGGGCGGGCATTCGCTGTTTGCCGCACTGGCCGTGTCGCAGCTGCGCAAACAACCCGGCATGGCGCACGTGAGCCTGTCCGATCTTTACACCCATCCGACCGTGCAACGCTTGGCGCACTATCTGGCCAAGGCACGCCCGCAGCCCAGCGTGTTGCCTGTCCCAGCGCTCGCCGCCGCACCCGACTGGCTGCGTAATCTGCGTTATTTCCTGACCGGTACCGGGCAGGCGTTTGCACTGTATCTGCTGTTCTTCCTGCCTGCACTGATGCTGGCCATTGTCGGTGGCGTTATCCTCACGGAGAACGGCTTGATGCAGGCAGTGGGTTTGCTGGGCACGGTAAGCGTCATCGCGCTGACTTATCCGGTGCTGACGATCCTGTTGGCGGCGGCGGTGAAATGGCTGGTCATTGGCCGCTACCGCGCCGGCAGCTATCCGCTATGGGGCAGCTATTATTTCCGTTTCTGGCTGGTGGGGCGGGTGGCGGCACTGGTACCCCTTCATCTCATCGCCGGTTCACCGCTGATGCGCTTGTATCTGCGTCTGATGGGAACCAGGGTCGGCAAACATAGCCACATCGGTACTCAGCAGATCGCTGCCTTTGACATGCTGGAAATCGGCGCGGATGCGAGTGTCAACCACAATGCCCAGTTGCTGGGCTATAGCGTACGCGATGGTCGCCTGGAACTGGGGCCGATAGTTCTGGGCGCGGGCAGCCATGTCGGCAGCCAGGCAGTGGTCGGCATTCATACCCGGATCGGCGACAATGCAGCACTGCTGGAAAAATCGCTGCTCCCCGCAGGGGCGACAATTCCCGCCAATGAGGCGTGGGAGGGTTCTCCCGCGCGGCCGGTAGGCCTGTCAGCCGCTTTGCTGAATGGCATCCCGGCGCGTCCGGCCAAGCCCTTGCCAGGCTGGTCCATGCTTGCCGGTTACTGGATCGCCGCTTTCGCCGTGCTGCCGCTGGTGCCCGCGCTGGCGATCGTGCCGGGACTGGCGCTGATCCTGTATCTGACGCATCACGCGGGCCTGGCTGGCTATCTGGTGGCGCTGCTGCCCGCAGGTCTGTTGTACGCGATCACGCTGTCCATCCTGGTGGTGGCACTCAAACGGCTGATTCTGCCCAAACTGGAGGCGGGCGTGTACCCGGTCGAATCCGCCTTTTACCTGCGAAAATGGCTGGTGGACAAGCTCGCGGAAACCAGCCTGCTGTTCAACCAGGCCCTGTACGCCACGCTTTATCTGCCGCCGTTCCTGCGCATGATGGGCGCCAAGATCGGCGCGCGCGCAGAAATCTCCACCGTCTCCAACATCACGCCCGACCTGCTCGAAATTGGTGAGGAAACTTTTCTGGCCGATCAGGTTTCGATCGGCGCGGCGCGCATCCATCATGGCCTCGTCACACTGCAACCGGTGCGCGTCGGCGCGCGTGCATTTATTGGCAACGCCGCCGCATTGCCAGTGGGGGCGACGGTGCCGGACGGCAGCCTGATCGGCGTACTGTCTACCCCGCCGCGCCAGTCCATGCCGGCGGGCAGCGCCTGGGTCGGCCTGCCCAGCTTCTTCCTGCCGCGCCGGCAAATGGTGGAAGGCTTTAGCGAAACCGATACCTATCGCCCCAGCCGTCGTCAGGTCGCCATGCGTTATGGCTACGAGTTGCTGCGGATTATTCTGCCTGCCGCGCTGTCCTTTGGTGCCGTCGCCGTGGTGCTGCAGGCCCAGGACTGGCTGGATGATGCCTATGATCTGCCTGTGGTACTGGCGCTGCTGCCGCTGGTCTCCATCGCCGTTGTGGTCGCCGTCACCCTGTTCGCTGCCGCGGTAAAATGGCTCATGGTGGGCTCCTACAAGCCGCGTGTGGAACCGCTATGGAGCCACTTCGTGCGCCGCGCCGAATTCGTCACCGGCCTGTATGAAAACACCGCCGCACCGTTATTGATTACGCCGCTGCTGGGCACCCCGTTTGCCGGCTGGATATTGAGGCTGTTCGGCGTCAAGGTCGGCAAACGCGCCTTCATCGCCACTACCTTTTTCACCGAATTCGACCTGGTACACATCGGCAACGACGCCATCATTTCGCAGGATGTATCGCTGCAAACGCACCTGTTCGAAGACCGCATCATGAAAATGTCCCATGTGCGGGTGGGCGATGGCTGCGCCGTGGGCGAGAGCGGCGTCGTGCTCTACGATACCGTGATGGAGCCCGGTTCCAGCCTGGGTGCGCTGTCGCTGATGATGAAAGGCGAAACCCTGCCGCAAGACACCCACTGGGTCGGTGCCCCGGCGCAGAAAGAAGCCGCTTGACGACAGATAGCACCACGCTGCTTGCTCATTTTGGACTCACCCCGGAAACCCTGCCGAAGCTGGCAGACGGGGCGGAGTATGTCGTAGTTCCTCTCCCGCAAGACGTCCCTGCAGAGAGCCTCGACACCAGCGAGCGCCAGCGCGCAACGGCTTATGGCAACCGCGTCGCTGCGCAGCAATTCACCGCCTCGCGCGTGTTGCTGCGCGCCGTGCTCAGCCACTACCTCGGCTGCACCCCGGCTACCATCGCCTACGCCCAGCAAAACCAGGGCAAACCCACTCTCGCAGCACCTCACGCCGGTCAGCTGCATTTCAATCTCTCGCGCCGCAACGGCTGGTGTGCCATTGCCCTGTGCCGCAATCATCCGGTGGGGGTGGATATTGAACAGGTACGTGAGTTAATGGGTATGGAAGATGCTGCAGCAGTATATTTCAGTGCTAATGACTGCATGGTACTGAATCAATTGGGGGGGACGGCGAAACAGAGACGCTTCTTCGAGTTGTGGACAGCACTGGAAGCCAGTTGCAAGCGGCTTGGTTTGCGGCTGGCAGAAGCGGAGACGATGAGCGGGAATCAAAGCCTCCGTGTTTCGCATCATTACCTGGAAACGGGGTGGTTGATTGCAATTGCTGTTTAAGTCAGCCAAACCGTGTTCCAGCCCGCTGAGTACGAAGCACACCCGGGAACGCGTTGCCAATCAGGACGGCTTTAACGCAGCACGTATCTGCTTTAGGAAATCCTGGTCGGGTTTCGCGCCGAGTTGAGTACTGCTGGCAATGATCCTGCCAGTCGCGTCAAGTAGCACAATGCGGGTGCTATGGTTGATTTCACCACCTCCCAGCACGCGATATTTAACGCCAAGCGCGGATGCTATGGCCCGGGTATGTGCATCGTTGTCGCTAATGGAAAGCCGGAACACCATTTTGTCCAGATGATGAGACTCGCCCAGCCTGGCTAGCGTCGCAGGAGTATCCTGGGTTGGGTTCAGACTGATCATCAACACAGTCAGTTTATTATCCCGAGGCTGTACCGCGGCAATCGTTCGCTGTAAATTTTCCAGCACGATGGGGCAGGCGGTATTGCAATCGCCATAGAACATCGAAACCAGAACCAGATGTCCGGCCAGATCACGCAATTTAAAATGTTTGCCTTGCGAGTCGGTGAGTGGCATGGAGAGCCAGTAGAGTGAGTCTGCTGGTAGCGTCTTGGCTGTATCAGTGGTGCCGGCCGTCTGTGCCATTAAGGAACAGGGCATGGCAACGATTAAGGCTACTGTCAGCAGCATTTGTTTCAGTACTTTGTCTGCATTCATGATGTTTTTCCTTGTTTGCTTGCAACAGGATCGCGAACACACCGGAATCCGAGATACCGGCCAGTCTGATTACCTTCCATTGCGGCCAGCAGGGCCAGCCGCATCAGCACGGCATAATTTCTCCGATCACCAAGTGACAAAGCCGCACCACCGCAGAATTCGAGTTTTTTTTTGCTCGCCTTGGGCGCGGCTGTCGGCACTGACAAACAGGCCATTGAAGTCCTCCACCCACTCCCACACCAGTCCGTGCATATCATAAATGCCGTAACGGTTAGGAGGGGTTAAACCAATCTGCTGTGGAGGCAAAGTGGCAGGGTGGGCATACCAGGCAAGAATTTTGCTAAGCCATGCAGGATCATCGCGTGCATCGGTACGGGTCTCATCCGCTGCGGCAGAAAACTCCCACTCGTACCAGAACGGGAGTCGCGCCTGTTCGCTTTCGCAAAAGGCCGTAGCTGCGTACCAGCTGACCTCGGTGACCGGCCCCGACGGATCAAGTGCGCCCGGATCCGTCGGACCGGCCCAGTCGATAAGGTAGTCCGCTCCTGCAAACACCGTAGGAACATTGCCACGGCGCCATGCAGGATGCGTTATTACAAAGTCGCGATATTCCGCATTGCTGACGGGCCGCGTTCGCAACAGAAAGGGTGCGATTTTTGCAGGCTCCGTTTTCCCGTCCACCGGCAATGCACTGCGAAATTCACCACCCGGTAAGGCAATGTACTCTCCTGCAGTTGCGCCCATCGTTAACCCCCCGTATATGAGGAAGGCAACGATGAATCGAGGTATCGCTGTCACTGTTGTTTCACCTGACGCATTTCCTTGACCTGCACCGGGGTGAGAATGGCTTTGCCGTTGTTCATGTAGACGCTGATGTAATTGATCACAGCTGCGATATCCTCATCGTTGAGATCCTGCGGCGGCATCACCGAGTTGTAATGCTGGCCGTTGACCACCAGTTCCCCGCTACGACCATGCAACACAATGTGCGCCATTTCGTAAGGGCGTTGCTGGAAAAAGTCGGAATTTGCCAAAGGTGGAAACACCGTGGCGACTCCCTTGCCATCCGCCTGGTGACAAGCAACACAAGTACGGTCATATACTGCCTTGCCTTTGGCCAGGAGCGTATCGCTACTTGCTGGAACAGGCGCAGCAGTGGCGGCAGGCTTCGCCAGGCTGCCGGGCAGTGGTTTGATCACACCTTTGCTGTAGATGTCCGGTTGCTCAGCGCCGCTGACTGCCAGCAGGCCAATGGCGCCCTTGTTGAAAGCACGGGTGAGGGAATGGTCTACCAGCGTGAGATTTCCCGGCACTTTCGGCACAAACTCAACAATGGTCGACCCCCCTGCGGGCACCATCGTGGTTTGAACATTTTCCTGATAGTGTGTACCGCCCTCGGTATAAACCTTGTCGAAAATGGCCCCGATCACGTGGAAGCTGGACGTGATGTTAGGTCCGCCAACCCCGAAGAACAGTCGCACTTTCTCACCAGTATTCGCAGTGAGAGAGCGTGTACCTGTCAGCGCACCGTCAGCACCGTTGAACACGACATAGGTTGGTTTTTCATCAATCGCCTTCTGTATGTCGAAAGTTTGCAGGCCTTCGGCACGATAGGCACCGGATGTATAAAAATCACCCTGCATCACATAATATTCGCGGTCCACTTTGGACAGGCCTTCTTTGGGCTCGACCAATATCATGCCGTACATGCCGTTTGCCACGTGCATGGCAACCGGTGCTGTCGCGCAGTGATATACATACAGGCCCGACGCGAGTGCCTTGAAAGTAAATATGGCTTCGTTGCCTGGAGCGATCAGGGTCTGCGCGGCACCGCCGCCTGGGCCGCTGACTGCATGCAGATCAATATTGTGCGGCAGTTTATTGCCAGGGAGATTTTTCAAGTGTAATTCCACACTATCGCCCTCGCGCACCCGGATCATCTTCCCTGGCACAGTGCCGCCAAAGGTCCAAAAGGTATAACGGGTTCCCGGGGCGATCTCCTTTTCGACTTCCTCTATGGTCAGATCCACGACCACTCGCGCTGGAGTCTTTCGTGTGATTTGCGGGGGCACTGCTGGTGGCGCGACCAGCTTCTCCTTGATGATCGGCAACGCGGCTTCGGTTGTGGCAAAGGCATTAGCTGAAGGCAATGCGAACCTGGCCCAGGTAATTGCCATGATGGTGCTTGCAAGCTTGTATTTGGCTCTCATGAATATTCTCCCCTTGGATGGCAAGCCCACTATATGTGCTGCAGGGGAGGCTTGCCTTGACTTACATCAAGCCATTTAAAAAAACGGGATGAATTTTCTTAGGTACGCATCCTGGGCAGGGTACGTACGATAGCGCACAGACTGAGCTGAATTTAACGTCTATGATTAAGCTGTTCTCAGCTTGAGCGTACAGCTTCTGGCTGAGCCTGCGTATCAGTGCTGTCGACACACGCATTAGTCAAAATCGCGCCATAAATCGGAGGCGTATTGAAGCGCGCTGACCGGGCAATCGATTCCGTTGCAAAAATTATTGGTATTGCCAAATTGAAAAATCGTAGCAGCGTTTTCTCCGGTCTCGTGCATCAAGTAAAAACGCGCCTGGGCGAACGCACCACGCAACGTATCTATCCCAACGAAGAACCTCCGCTACGCTCGGAGTTGTTCAGTGCCGATCAGTTGGAACAGCACGGCAAGAATCTTGCGGCCATGCACAGGCTGACCTCGGTACGTGCCCCGAACCCATTGTTGGCACGACTCGCAGCCAACGAAGAGGTTCTGGTCAGCGTGAGCAATCTGCTGACTGCAGCGGTCGCGGCGAAACGCCGTATTACGCCGGCCGGGGAATGGCTGCTGGATAACTTCTACTTGATCGAGGAACAGATCCGCACGGCCAAGCGCCATTTGCCCAAGGGCTACAGCAAGGAACTACCGCGTCTGGCTCAAGGCACGGCAACCGGACTGCCGCGCGTCTATGCCATCGCGCTGGAGGCCATTTCACATGGCGATGGCAGGGTGGACCGGGGGGGATTCAGTCGTTTTGTAACGGCTTACCAAACGGTCGCGTCACTTGAGCTGGGTGAGTTGTGGGCAATTCCGATCATGCTGAGACTGGCTTTGATCGAGAATCTGCGGCGCGTCGCCGTGCGCATCGCTGCCGGCAGGGTCGAGCGCAATCTGGCCGACGCCTGGGTAGATCAGATGATCGTGATTGCGGAAACCGATCCCAAAAGCCTTATTCTGCTGACTGCCGACATGGCGCGATCCAATCCGCCCATGACCACGCCGTTCGTTTCCGAATTTGCGCGGCGCCTGCAAGGACAGGGTGCTGCGCTGGCGCTGCCGCTGACCTGGATAGAACAGCGACTTGCTGAATCAAACCTGACTATCGAACAACTCATCCAGACCGGAAACCAGCAACAGGCCGCCGATCAAGTGTCAATCAGCAACAGCATTGGCAGCCTGCGTTTCCTCGGCGCAGCAGACTGGCGTCAGTTTGTGGAATCCATGAGTGTGGTGGAGCAATTGTTGCGCAGCGATCCGGGGGCGGCATATGCCGGGATGGATTTCGCGACACGCGACCGTTATCGCCATCAGGTCGAGAAAATCGCCAGGCATTGCGCTTTGTCCGAGGGCGCGGTGGCAAAGCAGGCAGTCCAGTTGGCAGAGACTGCAGCAGCCAGCAAAGGCAGCGATGATCGTGCCGCGCATGTGGGGTATTACCTGATCGACCGGGGCTGTGCGGAACTCGAGGGGAAGGTAGCGCTGCGCCCTGGCTTATTCGCGCCATTGCACAGAATCGGACGGCGTTTCCCGTTGCCGCTGTATCTCGGGACCATCGCACTGATCTCGCTGTTGCTCGCCGGGGGCCTGGCGCTGGTCGCCTATGCCAGCGGCATCCCCACCTGGCTGCTGGTACTGGCCAATATCGCTGCGCTGATATCTGCCAGCCAGATGGTGGTAGCGTTGGTGAACTGGCTGGCGACCTTGCTGGCGTCGCCCAATCCATTGCCCAGAATGGATTTTTCCATGGGAATTCCTCCCGCATTCCGCACTCTGGTCATCGTCCCCACCATGCTGACCAGCGAGCCCGGCATCGAGGCTTTGATCGAGACGCTGGAGGTCCGTTTCCTGGCCAATCGGGACGATCACCTGCAGTTTGGCCTGCTCACCGACTTTCGCGATGCGCGGCAGGAAACGCTGGCCGAAGACGCGCCGCTGCTGCAGCTGGCGCAGACAAGAATTGACGAGCTGAATCGAAAATACGGCAGCGCAACGGGTGAATCGGGTGCCGACCTATTCTTCCTGTTCCACCGTCCGCGCCGCTGGAATCCACAGGAAAAGCTGTGGATGGGCTATGAACGCAAGCGCGGCAAGCTGGCGGAGCTGAATTCGTTATTGCGCGGGGGGGCGACGGACTGTTTCGCGCTGATCGTCGGTCAGCTTGCCGCCCTGTCGGAGGTGCGCTATGTCATTACCCTGGACACGGATACGCAGCTCCCGCGCGACGCCGCCCGCCAGTTGGTGG
>NZ_BGOW01000047.1:37381-50287 GCF_003851125.1 Sulfuriferula multivorans
CGCCATGGCGCACCCGCTGAATCGCCCGCACTACGATGAACGCAAACAACGCGTCACCACCGGATACGGCATTATGCAGCCGCGCGTGAGCGTGAGTCTGCCGGGTGCGAATCGCTCGCACTATGCCCGATTGCACGGCGCCGAGGCCGGTATCGACCCTTACACGCGCGCGGTCTCCGATGTTTACCAGGATGTATTCCACGAGGGGTCTTTCATCGGCAAGGGAATCTACGATGTGGATGCCTTCGAGCGCTCATTGAGTGGCCGCTTCCCGGAAAACAGGATACTCAGCCACGACCTGCTGGAAGGCTGTTACGCGCGCTCCGGGCTGCTCAGCGATGTGCAGTTGTATGAGGACTACCCGGCGCGCTACAGCGCGGATATGGATCGTCGTCATCGCTGGATTCGCGGCGACTGGCAGCTGCTTGAGTGGTTATTGCCGAGCGTGCCGGGGTTGAGCGCGGGGCGCCAGAAAAATCCGCTGTCATGGCTGTCGCAATGGAAGTTGTTCGATAACCTGCGGCGCAGTCTCGCGCCTGCCGCGTTGACCCTGTTGTTGCTGCTTGGCTGGATGCTTGTTGCACCTGCCTGGTTGTGGACCCTGGTGGTGATCTCCATTTTGCTGGTTCCGTCCCTGGGTGCTGCCATGGTGGAGATGTTTCGCAAACCGACGGACGTTTTGCTGAAGCAGCATCTCAGCGCCGCAAGCCGTTCCATGGGCGGACATCTGGTGCAGGTGCTGTTTACGCTCGCCTGGCTGCCGTATGAGGCGTATATCAGTCTTGATGCGATCCTGCGCACGCTGTGGCGCATGCTGGTGACACACCGCCGGCGCCTCGAATGGACGCCGTCCGGCGAGCCGGCATACGCCACTCGCACAGATATGCTTAGCCAGTATCGAGCGATGTGGATTGCGCCATTGCTGGCCGCTGCGACGGTGATCTACCTGATTCTGGTGTCGCCGGCCGTACTGCTAGTCGCGGGGCCTATCCTGCTGCTGTGGTTGGCTTCACCCGCGATCGCCTGGTGGGTCAGCACGCCCCTTGCGCGTCGCGAAGCAAGACTGACGGCCGAGCAGACGCGCTTTCTCAAGAAAATATCGCGCAAGACCTGGGCGTTCTTTGAAACCTTCGTCGGGCCGGAAGACCATTGGCTGCCGCCGGATAACTACCAGGAATATCGCGGTGCCGCGCTGGCGCATCGCACTTCGCCGACCAACATGGGGCTGGCCCTGCTGGCGAATCTGACTGCATACGACTTTGGCTACATCCCGGCCGGAATACTCATCGAACGCAGCGCGAACACGCTGCACACCATGCAAGGCATGGAACGGCATCGCGGGCATTTCTATAACTGGTACGACACGTTGTCGCTGAAACCGCTGCATCCCATCTACATTTCCGCGGTGGACAGCGGCAATCTCGCCGGTCATCTGATGACGCTTGGCCCGGGTCTGCTCGCGCTGCCTGACGACAAGATTGTCGGGGCGCGCTGGTTCGACGGGCTGCACGACACGCTGGCGGTTTTGGTGGATGCTGCGCACGGCGGCACTTCGGCCGCGCTCACCCGCTTGCAGGCCGATATCGAATCGGCATGCGCTTCCCGGCCAGCCACGCTGGCAGCAGTGCATTCGAAGCTGGCGCTACTGGTGGCGAGTGCTGAGGCGGTTAGCGTCAGTCTGGATGCCGATCTGGCTCAAAATGATAGCCCGGGGACAGCTACCGCGGCGCAGTGGCGCGCAGAAACAGACGCGTACATGGAGGCACGGGAGAATTCTGTGCACCCTCCGGCCCTTGATCACGCCAGTGCGGTGATTTCCGAACTGGCCTCTGAGTCGGATGCAAACTGGTGGGCACATACGCTTGCCCGGCAATGCCGCAGCGCCCTGGAAGAGTTGAGGTTTCTCGCTCCCTGGCTAGTGTTGCCGACCGCACCGGACAGTCTTGGCGACTTGCCCGATATCAGCGGGATACCGACGCTGCGTGAACTGGCAGGACTCAGCCAGCGATTGCAGCCAGTCATTGAGCAACGCTTGACTGCCGCTGTGACAGCTGAACAACGCGAAGGACTCGAAGCACTGCGACGCAGCATTAGCCAGGCCGGCCAGCGCGCTGATGAGCGCATTGCGGCCATCGAGCGTCTGGTATCGCAAACCGGTGAGTTTGCGCGCATGGAGTATGAATTCCTGTATGACAAATCGCGCCGTTTGCTGGCGATCGGCTACAACGTGGATGAGCTGCGGCGCGACATGAGTTACTACGACCTGCTGGCTTCGGAAGCGCGCTTGTGCAATTTCGTCGCGATTGCGCAGGGACAACTGCCGCAGGAAAGCTGGTTTGCGCTGGGGCGTCTGCTCACCAGCGCCGGCGGTGAACCGGCTCTGCTGTCGTGGAGCGGCTCGATGTTCGAGTACCTGATGCCGCTGCTGGTGATGCCCACCTTTGATAACACCCTGATCGATCAGACCTACAAGGCTGCGGTGGAGAGGCAGATCGACTACGGGAAGCAGCGCGGGGTGCCGTGGGGCATGTCGGAGTCCGGCTACAACACGGTCGACGTTCATCTCAATTACCAGTACCGCGTATTCGGGGTACCGGGCCTGGGGCTCAAACGCGGGCTCGCCGCAGATCTGGTGGTGGCACCCTATGCCTCGGTACTCGCATTGATGGTGGCACCGGAAGCAGCGTGCCAGAATCTGCAGCGGCTCGCCGCTGCCGGGCTGGAAGGAAAATTCGGCTTTTATGAAGCCATCGATTACACCGCATCGCGTCAACGGCGGGGCGAATCGAGCACCATAGTACGGTCGTTCATGGCGCATCACCAGGGCATGAGCCTGTTGTCCCTGGCCTACCTGCTGCTGGATCGCCCGATGCAGCGCCGCTTCGAATCCGATCCGCTGTTCCAGGCGACCATGCTGTTACTGCAGGAGCGTATTCCAAGGGAAACAGCTTTCTTCTCGCATGCCGGCCAGCTATCCGACATTCCCACGGCTGCCAAAGAGCTGGAGCTGCCGATGCGCATTCTCGGCACGCCGGATACGCCGATACCGGAAGTGCAACTATTATCCAATGGCCGCTACCACGTCATGGTCACCAATGCCGGAGCGGGCTCCAGCCGCTGGAAGGATCTCGCGGTCACGCGCTGGCGCGAAGACAGTACGCGCGATAACTGGGGCAGCTTCTGCTACATCCGCGATGCGGATAGCGGCGATTTATGGTCAGTCGCCCATCAGCCGACGCTCAGGCCTGCGCAAAAATACGAAGCCATCTTCTCCGAGGGGCGCGCCGAATTTCGCCGCCGCGATCAGGGCATCGATACGCATACCGAAATCGTGGTCTCGCCGGAGGATGACATCGAACTGCGCCGGGTCAGCATGACCAACCGCTCGCGCATCCGCAGAACCATCGAGGTGACCAGCTATGCGGAGGTGGTGCTGGCTGTGCCCGCTGCGGATGCGACGCATCCGGCGTTCAGCAATCTGTTTGTGCAGACTGAAATACTCGCCGAGCACAGGGCAATCCTGTGCACGCGTCGTGCGCGTTCGCGCGGTGAGCAGGTGCCGTGGATGTTGCATTTGATGAGGGTACACGGCGCCGTTAGCGGGGCCGTTTCTTATGAAACGGATCGCATGCGCTTCATCGGCCGGTGCAATACGGTGGCCAATCCCCAATCCCTGAACAGCGCGACGGCAACGCAGGGGCAGACGGCGGATCTGTCTGGCAGTTGCGGCTCCGTACTGGATCCGATTGCCGCCATCCGCTGCCGTATCACGCTCGATCCGGATCAGACGGCGATCATCGATATCGTGACGGGCGTTGCTGAAAACCGTGAAGGGGCAGTCGGCCTGGTCGAGAAATATCAGGATCGCCGGCTCGCCAGTCGCGCTTTCGATCTGGCCTGGACCCATAGCCAGGTCGTACTGCGCCAGATCAATGCCAGCGAGACAGACGCACAATTGTATGGCCGCCTTGCCAGTTCGGTGATCTACGCCAATGCCGCGCTGCGCGCCGACGCGAGCGTGTTGCTGAGGAACCACCGCGGCCAATCTGGCCTGTGGGGTTATGCCATTTCCGGCGATTTACCCATCATCCTGCTGCAGATCGGCGATGTAGCCAATCTCGATCTGGTGCGGCAACTGGTGCAGGCGCATGCGTACTGGCGCCTGAAGGGACTGGTGGTGGACCTGGTGATCTGGAACGAAGATCGCGCCGGTTACCGGCAATTGCTGCAGGAGCAAATCATGGGGCTGGTAACTGCGGGTATCGAAGCCCATTCCATGGATCGGCCGGGCGGCATTTTTGTGCGCTCCGCAGACCAGATATCGGACGAGGATCGTATCTTGTTCCAGTCGGTGGCGCGTGCCATTATCAGCGATTCGCGGGGAACGCTGGAAGAACAGTTGAACCGCATTGTCGTCAAGGGAACCTACGTTCCCCGTCACGCCCCTACCCGAATCCATCTGCCGCAGGCAGCGCCGGCTGTTCCGCCACGCGACCTGATCCTGTTCAACGGACTGGGCGGGTTCACCCCCGACGGCAAGGAATATGTCATCACCACCACGCGTGAGCGCGTGACGCCGGCGCCCTGGGTCAACGTGCTGGCGAATCCCGGTTTCGGCACGGTCATTTCCGAAAACGGCATGGCTTACACCTGGGGCGAGAATGCCCACGAGTTTCGTCTCACGCCTTGGCAGAATAATCCGGTGAGCGATGCCGGCGGCGAAGCCTTCTATCTGCGCGACGAAGAAAGCGGCCACTTCTGGTCGCCGACACCGTTGCCTGCCCGCGGTTCGGGCACCTACGTCAGCCGCCACGGATTCGGCTACAGTGTGTTCGAGTATGGCGAGGATGGCATTTCCTCGGAGCTCACGGTTTATGTAGCGCTGGATGCATCGGTCAAGTTCTCCGTGCTGAAACTGCATAACCAATCGGGTCGCCCACGCCGGTTGTCGGCGACGGGTTATGCCGAGTGGGTGCTGGGCGATCTGCGGTCGAAATCGGTGATGCACGTCACCACTGAAATCTCCCGCAATAACGGAGCGCTCTACGCCAGAAACTCGTATAACACCGAGTTCCCCGAGCGCGTTGCGTTTTTCGATGTGGATGCGGACGACGCAGCCCTGACGCTGAGCGGAGATCGTGCCGAGTTCCTCGGGCGCAACGGCACGCTGGCCAGCCCGGCGGCGATGCTGCGCGCGCGCCTGTCGGGCAAGGTGGGCGCTGCCCTCGACCCGTGCGCAGCCATTCAGGTTCAATTCGAGCTGGGCGATGGAGAAACGCGCGAGATTGTGTTCAGGCTGGGGCTCGGGCTCAATACCGGTGACGCCAATGCGCTGGTGTCGCGCTTTCGTGGCGCCAGTGTCGCGCGGACAGTGCGCGAGGCCGTGCAACAGCACTGGCGGCATACCCTGGGTGCAGTGCAGATCGAGACGCCGGATAAATCTCTCGACGTACTCAGCAACGGCTGGCTGATGTATCAAACCATCGCCTGTCGCCTGTGGGCGCGTACCGGCTACTACCAGTCCGGCGGGGCGTTCGGCTTCCGCGACCAGTTGCAGGACGTCATGGCGTTGATTCACACCCAGCCGCAATTGATGCGCGAGCAGCTGCTGCTGAGCGGGTCGCGCCAGTTTAGGGAGGGCGATGTGCAGCATTGGTGGCATCCGCCCGTGGGTCGCGGCGTGCGCACGCATTGTTCCGACGATTATCTGTGGTTGCCCCTGGTGGCAAGCCGCTACGTTCTGGGTACCGGCGATGCTGCGGTGCTGGATGAACCGCTGCATTTTCTCGAAGGCCGTCTGGTCCCCCCCGGCGACGACTCCTACTACGATCTGCCCGGCCAATCCGCAGATGTCGCCAGCCTGTACCAGCATTGCGTGCGCGCCGTTCAGCACGGGCTCAGCTTCGGCGATCGCGGCCTGCCGCTAATGGGTTCCGGTGACTGGAACGACGGCATGAACCTGGTCGGGCTGCAGGGCAAGGGCCAAAGCGTCTGGCTCGGATTTTTCCTGTGCGAGGTGCTGAAACAGTTCGCCAAGGTCGCGCGTCTGCACAACGACCCCGACTTCGCCGCATTGTGCGATGCAGAAGCCGCCAAGCTCGGCCAGAACATCGAGAAAAATGCCTGGGATGGCGCGTGGTATCGGCGCGCCTACTTCGACGATGGCACGCCGCTGGGTTCGGCCAGCAATACCGAATGCCAGATTGATTCCATCTCGCAAAGCTGGGCCGTACTGTCCGGTGCAGGCGATGCCAAGCGCTCGCACAGCGCCATGGATGCGGTGTACAAGCGCCTGGTACGGCGCGATTCGGGACTGATCCAGTTGCTCGATCCACCCTTCGACAATTCCGAACTCGACCCCGGCTACATCCGCGGCTACGTGCCCGGCGTGCGTGAAAACGGCGGCCAGTACACTCATGGCGCGATCTGGACTGCCATGGCGTTCGCAGCCCTGGGCGACAGCCAGCGTGCGTGGGAACTCACCAGCATGATCAACCCCCTCAACCATGCCCGCGATGCGGCGGGCGTGGCGACCTACAAGGTTGAACCCTACGTGATCGCAGCCGATGTGTACTCGGTGTCGCCCCATGTCGGCCGCGGCGGGTGGAGCTGGTACACGGGATCGGCGGGATGGATGTACCGGCTGATCGTGGAATCGCTGCTCGGGCTGAGACTGGACGTGGACAAACTGCATTTCACCCCGTGTCTGCCTGCGGCGTGGCAGTCGTTCAAAATCCACTATCGTTATCGCGAAACGGTCTACCACATCGAAGTCGTGCAAACGCAAGACAGGATGGGCGCAATCAGCGTGACGCTGGATGGCGCCGAGCAACACGACAACAGCCTGCCGTTGATAGACGATCGGCAAGCGCACACGGTCGAAGTGAAAGTGTATGCCGTACCCAGTCAGGTAAAAGACCTATAATGACTACGGATTGAAACAGCGGCCGTATTTCACCAATGTCGTGATATCGACCCATTATTGAGATTTATTTATGGCAACCAGTGATTTGTTGCGGCATCAGAAAATTAACAGCCTCATGGCACAGCCCCCCGAAAAAGTTGCGGACGCCGCGATAGACCTTTGGGGGAAGATGGCCATCCAAATCATTTCCATTGTCGGTGAAGGGGGTTTCAATTCCCTTTACGCGCGTAGCGTATTCCTTACCCAGGCAAGCTTTCCCTGGCTCGCTCCTGCCGACTTGTCATCCCGGCAGGATCAGCGGTTTGCACAATTGAAAACAAGCTTTGCTGGACAAACGCCTGCGCAAGCCGGCGCAGCAAATAGTCTGCTACTGATCACATTCACCGACATCCTGGCCACGTTAATAGGCGAGCCGTTAACAACCAGTATTTTACGTTCGGCCTGGGGCAATGACGCTTCGGATAGTGCCGGCAAGGAGTTCACAAATGAGTAACAAGGTAAGCATACGGCGTCTGCCAACCGGCGTGCCGGGTCTGGACAATCTGTTGGGTGGAGGCCTCCCGGAATTCTCGTTCAACCTGATTGCCGGTACACCGGGAAGCGGCAAAACCACGCTCGCTCACCAGATCATGTTCGCACTGGCCAACCCGGATAACCGGGCGCTGTACTTCACGGTACTCGGGGAACCGGCATTGAAGATGCTGCGTTATCAACAGCAATTCCCGTTTTTCGACATCACCAAAGTCAATCAATCGATTCGCTTCATCAACCTGTCTGAGGACCTCCTGGAAGGAGATTTTGACCGCGTCCTGGAACGCATTGCCGAAGAAGTGAAAGACTTTTCGCCGAGCCTGGTATTTGTCGATTCGTTTCGATCCGTGGTGCAGTCGGCGAAGCAGGCGGAACAGGGCGCATCCGAGCTGCAACGCTTCGTGCAGCATCTGGGCATGCAAATGACCAGCTGGCAGGCCACCACGTTCCTGATCGGTGAATATTTACTGCCGGAAGCCGAGTCCAGCCCGGTGTTTACCGTGGCGGACGGCATCCTCTGGCTGTCGCAAAATCTGCACCGCAATTCCATGGTGCGCAAGATGCAAGTGGTCAAAATGCGGGGACAAGCCCAGGCGCCGGGCCTGCATACCTTCCGTATCAGTGATGCGGGCATACAGGTTTTTCCGCGCGCGATCATCCAGCAGGGGGAAGCGACTGGATCAGCCCTCAAGGTATCCATGGGCGAGACACGTGTTTCGATGGGAATACCCGGCCTGGATGAAATGCTGGGTGGCGGTTTGCCTGCCGGCTATTCGCTACTGGTGGTCGGGCCGTCCGGCTCCGGAAAAACCATCCTGGCGACGGAGTTTCTTGCCGAAGGCGTGCGCCGCGGCGAGCGGGGAGTGATTGCGGCGTTTGAGAAGAGCCCGAGCCAGCTACTGAGCAATCAGCTGCATGAATTGGTCAGGGCGGGGCAAGTGGGGGTGATCGACACCCGTTCGCTGGATTTGTCGATTGACGAAACCCTGAATGATTTGATAGCAATGATTAATCAAAAGCAGGCCAAACGCGTCGTCATTGACTCCCTGTCCGGATTCGAGCTGGCACTGGCACCCGAGTTTCAAGAAGATTTTCGCGGATCGCTGTACCGGATGATCGCCGAGCTGACCTCCATGGGGGTGACCATATTGATGACCTCCGAACTGGAAGACCGTTATACCGATTTGCGCTTTAGCCCATTCGGGAGCGCGTTTCTCGCTGACGCCATTATCGTGCAGCGCTATATCGAAATCGCCGGCCAGTTCAAACGCGTCCTCTCGGTCGTGAAAGTCCGCGGCAGCGCGCACAGCAAGGACATTCGTTTGTTCGACATTAGCGACGCAGGCATCGTTATTGGCGCGGCACTGTCTGGATATGATGGCATCATGTCGGGCCGGCCCACGGTCAGCCCATAGTCAGAACGTCTCGATGATCAAGGAAGCCAATGAGCAAAAGTGACAATGACGGCGCTTTCGATATCGATGACCGGGGTCAACCGGGCGTGGCTGGCCAGCATAATGCGGGCATGCCAACCAGCCTGGAAAAAGATATCTCGTGCAGGGAAAGCGCTGTTATTGACGATGAGGCGGCTGTTCTAAATCGGGAGAGCTCGGCCACTGCTCGCGAAGAAGCCGCTCATCTGCGCGAAGCGGCGGCCACCGCGCGCGAACAGGGAATTCGCGCGGTCGAGGCAACCCAGGCAGCATCCGGCGATCAAATAATGGCGTTGCAGCAAGCCAACGCACACCTGGTCGTTGCGACCATTGAGGCACAAAAGCTGGTCGAACAAATCGAAATAACCAAAGTTCAACTTGAGAATGCCAAGCTGGTGGCGGAACAAGCCAGCCTCGCCAAATCGGATTTTCTGTCCAGCATGAGCCACGAGTTGCGCACGCCGCTCAATGCCATTCTCGGCTTCGCCCAGTTATTGGAAGCCAGTTCACCGCCGCCAACCGACGTGCAGATGGTCAGGTTGCACCAGATCATCAAGGCAGGATGGTATCTGCTGGAACTGATCAACGAAATCCTCGATCTCGCGGTGGTTGAATCCGGCAAGCTAACGCTGTCGCGAGAACCCTTGCTGCTGATCGATGTGGTGCGTGAATGCCAAACCATGATAGAGCCCCAGGCGCAACAACGCGGCATCCGAATGGATTTTATGCCGTTCGACAACACCTGGTTTGTCAATGCCGATCGAACCCGGGTAAAGCAGGTGCTGATCAACCTGCTTTCCAACGCGATCAAATACAACCGCGAACAGGGAACCGTTGTGGTGGCGTGCAGCGCGAGCACTCCGGAACGCCTGCGCATCAGCATCAAAGACAGCGGTGCAGGTCTGCCTCCCGAAAAGCTGGCGCAGCTATTCCAGCCGTTCAATCGTCTCGGTCAGGAAAACGGTGCCGAGCAAGGGACGGGCATTGGCCTGGTGGTGACCAAGCAACTCATCGAGCTGATGGGAGGGGCGATCGGCGTGGAAAGCACGGTCGGAGTGGGCAGCGAATTCTGGATTGAACTGATCCGGGACGTTGCGCCGCAATTGGCTTCCGGACAGACAATGCCTCCAGAGATTGTCCAGGTTCAAGCGAACGCAGCGCCGCGCACCCTGCTCTATGTGGAAGACAATCCGGCCAACCTGATGCTGGTCGAACAAATCATTGAAAGGTACCCGCATTTGCGCATGCTGAGCGCGCGCAATGGCGATCTGGGCATAGCCCTTGCAAAGCTCCATCTCCCGGATGTCATCCTGATGGACATCAATCTGCCTGGCATCAGCGGTTTTCAAGCCCTGCATCTGCTGCGCGAAAATCCGGTCACCGCGCACATCCCAGTTATTGCCCTGAGCGCCAACGCAATGCGCCACGATATCGAGAAAGGTCTGGAGGCAGGATTCTTCCGTTATCTCACCAAGCCAATCAAACTCAACGAGTTGATGGATACGCTGAACCTGGCGCTGGGGCTTGCTGAAACTGAATTTGATGGGGCGATCACCCCGGGATTTTCATGATGATTTTCCCGCCGGTAATGCTTAACATCAGTCTTCTGGACAATCCGGACGCTGCGCTGCAGTTGCCGGAGCAAATCCTGACGGCCATTGCAGCCTTACCTCTGCATGGCAGCGGAGTGTGGCGATGAACAGAAACGACAATGATGGTGGTGCTTCCGATGTCGATGACCTAGGTCAGCCGGGTGGGATTAGCCAGGGCAAAGACAGGTTGCCCGCTGGCCTCGAAAAAGAAAGGAAGCGCAGGGAAAGCGCTGTCATTGACGATGAAGCGGCTGTTCTCAGACGCGAGAACTTGGCCTCTACGCGAGAAGATGCCGCGCATGTGCGGGAAAATGCTGCCGGCTTGCGTGAAGACGCTGCCCATCTGCGCGAGGGCGCGGCGCAGGCACGGGAAGGAGAAGCTCATGTGCGCGAAGGGGCCGCCACTGCGCGCGAGCGGGAAATTCGCGCGGCAGAGATGACACAGGCAGCGTCCGACGATCAGATGATCAGGTTGCGGCAAGTGAACGCACATCTGGTCACCGCTACAATTGAAGCTCACAAACTGGCCGAACAAGTCGAGACGGCTAAAGTCGAGCTGGATCATTTGGCCCATCACGATGTGCTCACTGACTTGCCGAATCGAATACTGCTGCAAGACCGGCTTGGCCAGGCGATTGAGTTGGCGCGTCGTCAAGGCCGGCAACTGGCGGTGATGTTCATGGACCTGGATCAATTCAAGCATATCAACGACTCGCTGGGGCATGCGGTTGGCGACCAACTGCTTCAGTCGGTGGCACAACGCCTGGTGGGGTGTGTGCGCCACTCGGACACCGTCAGCCGCCAGGGAGGGGATGAATTCGTGCTGCTGCTTCCCTATATTGAACACGCAGAAGACGCGGCGCTGTCTGCGCAAAAGATGCTCGCGGCGCTCGCGCTGCCTCACTCCATCGACCGGCACGATCTGCATATCGGCGTGAGTATCGGTATCAGCATCTACCCCGACGATGGCCAGGATGCGGAAACCCTGATCAAGAATGCGGACACCGCGATGTACCATGCCAAGGAAAATGGACGCAACAATTACAAATTCTTCGAGCAGGACATGAATGCCCGGGCGGTCCAGCGGCAGTCCATCGAAGCCTGCCTGCGCCGCGCGCTGGAACGGCAGGAATTCGTGTTGCACTACCAGCCGAAAATAAATCTTCACAGCGGCGCGATAGTCGGCGTCGAGGCGCTCATCCGCTGGCAGCATCCGCAACACGGGCTGCTGCCACCAGCGCAGTTCGTGCCCATCGCCGAAGACTGTGGCCTGATCCTGCCGATAGGCCGCTGGGTGCTGCGCGAGGCCTGCCTCCAGGCCCGGGCCTGGCAGGATGCGGGCTTACAGCCGATCACCGTCGCAGTCAACACCTCCGCGATCGAGTTCCGCGCCAAGGATTTCTTGGAAAATGTACGCGCGACCCTAGCGGATACGGGTTTGGAGCCGCGCTATCTGGAACTCGAACTGACCGAAAGCGTGCTCATGCGCGATGCCGCCTCTACCGATTCCATGCTGCATGCGCTCGCAGGTCTGGGCGTAAAGCTCGCGATCGATGACTTCGGCACCGGCTATTCCAGCCTCAGTTACCTTAAACAGTTTCCGATCGATACCCTGAAGATCGACCAGTCATTCGTGAACCAGATAACCAGCAATCCGGACGATGCCACCATCGTCAGCGCCGTGATCGGCATGGGTAAAAGCCTCAGGCAAAGCGTCATTGCAGAGGGCGTGGAGACTGCGGAACAGTACGCATTTCTTCTGGGCCAACAGTGCGACGAGGGTCAAGGCTATTATTTCGGGCATCCGGTGGCAGCCGAGGCGCTTGCCACCTTGCTGCAAACTGGCATATCAACCACTTTTCCCCATTAATATCCAAAGCATCTCCAGCAAACCCGCCCTTGCCGCACCGCACACCCTCAGCTGCATTTCAGCCTCGCGCTCCGCGACGGCTGGTGCGCCATTGCGCTATCCCGCAATCATCCAGTGGGGGTGGATATCGAGCAGGTATACGAACTGCCGGAAATGGACGATGTCGCCGCGCTGTATTTCAGCGCGCAAGACTGCAAGGCGCTGAATCAGTTGAGTGGATCGGCGCAACAGCGGCGCTTCTTCGAATTATGGACGGCGCTCGAAGCGATGGGTAAACGGCTGGGCTTGGGGCTGGCAGAAGCGGGGGAGGCGAGCGGAAATCGAAGTGCCCGCGTTTGGCATGATCACCTGGAAACAGGATGGCTGGTTGCTGTGGCTGTTTAGTGAGTACTTGATTTTCGTAACTGGAGCGGATGATATTAATGGGTGGCTATAACGAGAGCCTGGATGGCATTGGTTAAGGGGGGTATCCGCGATTTTGTGTAAACGGGAAATCGTTTAAAGCTGCGGCATGCGCTCATCGAACATGATCGTGAACCGATTTAACGCGGCCTT
>NZ_BGOW01000048.1 GCF_003851125.1 Sulfuriferula multivorans
TTCGCACGACAGACCGGCCAAAACTGCGTCGCCTGCCATGCCGGGGGACAATTTCCCGAACTTACCCCCTACGGGCGCCTGTTCAAACTCACTGGCTATACCATCGGACAGCGTGCGCTGCCGCTGGCGGCCATGGCGGTGCTGACCTCCAACAAGGTGAAAGTCAATGACCCCACCCAAGGGAAAACGCAAGACGGGTCTCCCATCTTCAACACTGCCAGCCTGTTCATTGCGGGGAAGATTACCGATAAAACGGGCGGGTTCGTACAGATCACCTATAACAACTACAATAGTCAGGATGCCGAGACCGGGAACTGGTCGGGCCATACCGGTTCGGACAACCTGGATCTGCGCTACGCCGATCACCTGATCAACGACAATCAGGATCTGATCTACGGCCTCACCCTGCATAACAACCCCGGCGTACAGGACGTGTGGAACAGCACCCCGGCATGGGGCTACGGCGTGGTGCCCGGCAGCACTGGCGCAGGAGACGGGGTCACACCGATACTTGACGGCGGCCTCGGCCAGCAAGTGGCAGGAATCGGCGCCTATGCCTACTGGAACAAGATGGTGTATGCAGAACTCACCGGCTACCGCACCGGCGATGGCATCTTTTCCTTCATGACCCAGGGCAATGGCGGTCAGGTCAACATCCAGGGTACCAATCCCTACGCCCGTCTGGCGCTGACGCACGAATGGGGTCCCCACAATGTGATGGTCGGCCTGACTCACCTGGACGTCCGTCCATACTCGGATACGACCAGCCACTCCGGACCGACCGACCACTACCGTGACAATGGCATCGACTTCCAGTATCAGTACCTGCTCGATCCCTACACGGTCACCGCGACGGTCACCCGCATCCATGAAAACATCGATTACGGCTTAGGGGCACCCTCCGATACCGTCAACTCCCTGCGAGCCAAGACATCCTTCATCTACCAGGCGAAGTACGGCGCTACCCTGTCCTACTTCAACCTTACCAACACCCTGGGGGCCGAATCCAAGGGCTGGACACCCGAGGTATTCTGGACACCGGTGCAAAATGTGCGGCTGGGGATGCAATACACCAAGTTCAGCGTGGATACCGCGGCGATTAACCCCAAAGCCAGTGACAACAACACCCTGTTCTTCTATGTCTGGGGCGCGTACTAAGCAGGCGGTTTAAACAACCGGGTGCGCGCGCTGGCATGGCGGCGCGCACCCGACATGAATAATGAACTATTCGGAGATTGAATCATGAAAACTGCCCCAATTGCCTTGGTACTGGCCCTGGCTGCGATCGCTACAGGCTGCACGACGACAGAAAACTCCTCCCGCAATCTGGGTGACCCCAGCGTACACGGCAAGACACTGGCCGAGCAGGTGTGCTCGGACTGCCATGGCGTCACTGGCGATTCGACCAACCCCACCTTCCCACGGCTGGCGGGACAGCAGAAATGGTATTTGATCTCGCAGTTGAAGCAGTTCCGGGGTCACCATCGCCAGGATCCGCCCGGCTTCGAGTATATGTGGGGCATCTCCCGCAGCCTGACCGATGCGCAGATCAATGAACTGGCTACCTATTTTTCCGAGCAGAAGCCCGGTGCCGACCAGCCTGGAAATGCCAAACTGGAGAGCGAGGGCAAGACGATTTTCTCTAGCGGCATCTCCAGCGAAGGGGTTCCGGCCTGCATGGCTTGCCATGGTGCAGAAGGCGCAGGCAGCGAACAGTTTCCGCGCATTGCCGGACAGCATGCCGACTATATCGTCAAGCAATTGAATGTGTTCCAGAGATCCGCTGAGGAACGTCCCAATGGAGCGGCCATGAAGGTGGTTGCCCACGACCTCAAGCCGGAGGAGATGCAGGCTGT
>NZ_BGOW01000049.1 GCF_003851125.1 Sulfuriferula multivorans
GCAGGTCGATGCTGGCGATGGTGCCGACCGCGCCCAGCCGCGCCACGGCGCCCGCCAGCCGGTGCGCGGAGATGCCTACACCCATGCCGCCTTGCACGATGGGCAGCAAACGTCGGCCTTTGATGTAGAGGTGGGGCAAGTTGGTTTCCGGCATTTATTTAGGTACCTCAAGACGACGGGTCGTCCGCCTCTGACGGGCGCAGGAATTTACGATCTTCATACCCGTAATCAAGTATACGCTTCACTGCCTGGAAACAGGTGCGGCTGCCGTGACCTTCAGTGTTCGCCCTTGGTGCGCAGCAGTCCGGCCAGGCGGTTGCCCTGCTTCTGGGGGCCGCCTCTGGGGAACATGTCATGCAAATGCCGGTTGCTGCCCGGCTCGGCTCCCCATTTTTCGCTGAAATGTTTCACCATGATCCGCACCTGGGCCTGCACGTCATGCTCATGGAAATAGGTCCGTAAAAAATGGATCACTTCCCAGTGCCGATCGGTGAGAGCCAGCCCCTCCTGCTCTGCCAGGGCGCGTGCAAAATCCTCGGACCAGTCGCCCAGGTTATGAAGATAGCCTTCAGAATCCGTTGGAATTTCCCTGCCATTCACCTGCACGGTTTGGTTATGCGTGTCCATCTTGCGTTACCTCCACAATTCCAGACATATCGTTGTCCGGTAAATTTTGAAGCCATGTTGCCACATTTCTGCCTTGCACCAAGGAGCCGTTCAAAATTAACATGGGCATTTACTCTGCCAGGCCTCATCGATTGAATTGAAAGCTTATCAAACATTTGCGTGCTTCCTGGCAGGAAGTTCCTGATCACCATTCAATGCTGACATATTGCCAAAATCGCAAGCTGCTTGATACTTTTTGACGCTGCGCCTGCTGCGTCAGAAGGAGGGAAGTGTGGGCTCATCATTAGTCACGACCCCGACGCCTTCAACTTCGACAAGCCATTCCGGCCGGCAGACGGAACCCTGGACGATGAGGATGGGAAGATCAGGGAAACGATGCTCAAGATATCTGTCAACGCACGCGAAATCCGTCGGATCCCGCAGGTACACGAGCAAGTACATCATGTCGGCCAGACTGGCTGAGCCTGAACGCAATAGGGCGTCAACATTGCTGAGGGCCAGGTCAAGTTGACGGAGAACGTTACCCGGATGCACGACCCGCCCAGCGCGATCGATGCTCGCTGTTCCCGAGATGAAAAGATGCGAACGATCAGCGTAGGCGATACGCGTGCCACGCTCGAAAGTGACGTTGTAGTCCTTGGTCGCGCACAGATGGTCGAAGTCATTGAGATATGACATCTGTTCCGGGGCCAGGCCGAGGATGGAATAGGCATCCATCGCAACAAGATCGGATCGGTGCGCACAGGCGCCTTCAATGCCGGTGCTCGCAATATAATGCGTGTCGTTGGTCAGCCCCTGCTGCGAGAACAGTTCGCTCCGGCTGTCCACCATTCCCTGATAGAACACATCGACGTCCTTGAGGTAGATCCATGTCCTGATGCAGTGGTCGCGAAGCGTGCTACCCTGGCTTGACAGGGTGTCGATCAGATCATTGAAGACCTTGCGCGTCTGCACTTCCACTGTCGAGGTCGAGGCATCGCAGGCACCGGCGCAGAGCCGGGTGCTCCAGAGATGGCGGAAACCGTTCTTCTCGACGACCATGTGCTTCGGCGTAAGACGATGTTTTGTGAAGTGGCCCTGGCTTTCGACGTGGTACGCCAGTAACGCAATCTTGGCGCCGGACAATGGCGCCTGTTGCACAATCGAGACGGCTACCGGGCTATCGAGCGGTTCGCAAACCAAATCGCTATCGCGAACCAATGCGGCCTGGTTCAACACATCGCTGAGGAAAATCCGCCGGAATATTGCAGTATCGGGCGCCAGGCCAAGCGATCTTCTCGCTTCAGCGTAGCGCTCCTGGACAAGTTCGATCTGCTCGCCAAGACTGAAACCATCAGGAGCTTCCACGGAGATGAAATGCTCCGCCCCGCCACTTGTCCCGTAGAAGCTCCTGGCGATCACACCGTCGCGACATGGCATGGCGACTTCCTGATTGAATGGCGACACTGTTTTTGGCGACTGCTGCATAGAGAACCCGTTCCGGTAATCGCCGATCATCCCGGCGCGAAGCTCGCCCTGATTTTTCATGTCGCCACACTAATCGGCTGGTCTGGAAACGAAAGTTGATTACGGTCACGCCAATTCGGGCGGACATAGTTGATCTCGAGCAAGCGACGAACGCCGATGATCGGGCGCGGGTCGAAGCCGTGCCAGGTATCGGCCCCGGGTACGAAGATCACTGCCGAATTGAACTCCGCCGAACTCCGGCCGACCCAACGGCGCTCCGCATCGTAGATATCGGTGCCCCAATTTTTGGCCTCGGGGCCCGTGCACAGATAAATGACCATGGAGAACAACTTTTCTGGAATATCATGATGCGGTTCGAGCCAGGCCCCGTCGGTATCCTGGATATATTCCATGCGTAGATAGCTGCCAGAGACATCAATCTCGCAGGTCTCCTCGAACTGGCGGGCAATCTCCGGGCGTTGCAGCGCATCGGCGAACACTCCGCAGGTCGGAAAGCTTGCGCGTAACGCTGGTGTGAAGAAGGCCCGCTTACTATTGTCGATGTCGCGCACACCCAGGCTATCACCGATCACCGGAGGCGCGATCGGCAGGATCAGGACGGCTGTGGCAAGACTTTCCGGCAATACGTCGTCAAGCAGCCAATGGCGGTAAGGCGTCTCGTCGCGACGTGCGGCGTGCAATGCACGGCCGAAATGACTGGCGACCGCAGCCGCATCGGGCACGTGAGGAAAACTCATGGTTGCGCTCCTTTGCCCAGAAAATAGCGGTGCGCCACTTAACGTGGCGCCCATTCGATAAGCTTGCGCAATAGCGGCACCGATTTGGCGAAAGCACTTACGCCGTGACGAAAATACTCGCGTCTGACGTACGATTCCGAATCGACGTAGCATAGCTGGAGACTCATGCGTTGCCCTTTCTGGGGCAGGAAACCGTGCCAGGAATGATCGCAGACGCGGAACATGATCATCCGCCCGAACTCCGGCGCAAACTCGAATGCATAGTCTTCGCGGTCTGCGCTACGCAAGACCCTGAGCCGGCCGCGTTCGTAGGGCCACTCACGGCTGAAGCCCACTAGTACGGTGATGATCTTGTGTTTCGAATCGGGATGGGCGTAGCCTTCGTTGTAATGCCCCGTCGTATTGCCCATCATGAGGATTACAGGCGGATTGTTACTAAGGTCGGTATCGAATTTCTGCTCGACGAGATGCCGGAAGCGCGGGCTGAGAAGGTCTTGAATGACAGCCCCGAACCTGGGGCCATAGTGCAGGTTCGGTAAACCATAGCTCCCACGATCAGGAATGCGCGGCGCATCGGCCAGCACTTCATCCTTGAAACGGGAGTTGATTGCGCTCTCGGCAAAGGCAAAGTCATAGGGGTCATGACGCAACTCAGCGGCCATGATGGCCGCCTCATCAAGCAGCGAAAACGCGGCGTCACCTTGTTTCATCCTGGCGCTGTTCGACATGTTCACACTCTTTTCCATCAAGACCACTAATGAGTGGCTAATATAGGCCATGGTACAAACCGCATCATTGATCCAGATCAATGATGCGGTTAATTAACATACGCTATCGTGGTGTGTCCTGTCTGTGCTCAGAAGGCGCTTATGCTTTTGCCGCAAAGGCCACACAATAGCCGTGCGGGCTGATCGAGCCGTCCACGACCTTGCAGGTGCCATTGGCTTTTGCGGAACTGCCAGGAACAAATAATGAACAGTTGGTGCAGTCCTGCTTCCCGTTAGGTGTGTCGCGATACTGCATGGAAGCCTTGGGAACCCCGGCAATTGCGGGGGTGCTGGTGATTGCCGTTGTAGTCGCGAGGACGCCTATTGAAGCGAGCATGGCAGCGCCTTTCAGCAATTCGCGGCGGGAGAGTTTTTTTTGCAGAATATCGGGCATGACAAACACCTTTTTAAAAAAATACAGCGATTAAAAACAGGGCAAAGTTCCCTGGACTCCATGGCTCAGAACACACTACTTTTTACTGCAACTACAATTGGAATACATTTCATTCTGTTAGAAGTTTTTGTTGATCCTTTCCCATCCTGAATTATTCACAAAGAACTGTGGCTGAAAGTGGCGGCTACTTTGATGCAATGGTAGACACATACGCTGCCACAGCCTGCATCTCCTCCGGCTTGAGGTCGTGGGCAACCACCTTCATGGCCGCTCCATTGGGACGTTCCTCAGCGGATCTCTGGAACACATTCA
>NZ_BGOW01000050.1:0-2297 GCF_003851125.1 Sulfuriferula multivorans
TTGGCGGCGGCTACGTGACCGTGCTGGTGCGCGGCGAAACGGGCGCGGTGAATGCTGCCGTGCGCGCCGGTGCCGATGCGTGCGAACGCGTGGGCGATGGACTGGTGGCCGCGCACATCATTGCGCGTGTGCACAACGAAGTCGAAAACATCCTGCCCAACTCGCCTGATGCCGGTATGGGCGGGCGTGACGGCGATATCAGCTAAGGCGATTGCCGGAGGCACCGCGCCATGTCGATATATGCCGATCCACGATTGAGCGGATATCTGTCACGCGCCCTCAGCCATGAGCTGGCGGCAGTACAGCAGTATCTCATGCAGGCCAAACTCACTGGCCTGTGGGGCCTGTCCGAAATGAGCGCACGTCTGCGTGAAGATGTGAATGAGGAGCTGGTGCATGCGGGACGCCTGATGGAAAGGATGCTGGTGCTGGGTGTGCCTTCCAATGCCACACAGTTGCCACCCGCACGAACCGGACGAAGCGCGGCGGAAATGTTGCAGATAGACCGTGTGCTGGAAATCGAGGCAATACGTCTGTATGAAGAAGCTGCACAGTATTGTGCCCGGATGCGCGACACCGAGACGCAAGCCCTGTTCGCCGGAATTTTGCAGGATGAACTGGGGCACCTGGCGGAATTGGATCGAATGTTAATGGATTTGGCGGGGGTGACGTGATGAGCGAAAACGAGGCCAAGCAGGCTAGTGCGGCGCCTGGCGGGGAGCGGGTTGCAAGCCTGAATCTGCGGTTTGAGTTTGCCAGCTATGCCGACACGCGTCGATTTCTCGACGAGATGGCGGACTTGTCCAAGCGCGAAGATTACTACCCGGACGTGAGCTTTGGTAAAACCTACGCCAACATTAGTATTGATGGCGATGGGCAAACGGCGTTGCAACAGCGCAACTCCAACTTTATCAATGAAATTAAGGTATTGGCGGAGCAGTTGACAACGGCGGTCGGGACAGCGGGAAGCGGCACGCGATGAGCCATTACGAGACGGGGGAGGCATGTCGAACCGAATCATTGCAGTCATCAATCAAAAGGGCGGCACCGGCAAAACAACCCTGGCGCTGAACTTGGCTGCAGGCTTGGCGCAGCGTGGCAGCACCCACCTGGTGGATGCGGATCCGCAGCGCTCGATCACTCAATGGGTCGGCATGGGGGGCGGCAATTCGGGTCTGCCGGGTGTCGCCCAGTTGGGGGGCAATCCCACGGGTGTGCTGGGCAAGCTCGCGCGCAGTCACCGCTATGTCGTGGTGGATTGCCCACCGACGGTGCAAGGCGAGACGGTCGCCGCCATCATGCGCATGGCGCACCTGGCGCTGATACCGATATTGCCCTCACCGATAGACTTGTGGGCGAGTGTGGATATGGCGCTGGCAGTCAAACAGGCGCAGCGCGACAACCCGGATCTGCGCGCCTGCCTGGTGCTCAATCAGCTGGAGTCGCGCAATGCGCTGTCGCGCGACATGCGCGAGGCAGTGGCTGAATTCGATGTGCCGGTGTTGTCCGCCGGCATGCAGCGGCGCGCAGCGTATCGCAGCGCGGCAGTAGAAGGACTGAGTGTATATGGCGTCGGCAAGCGGGGTCAGCATGCCGTGTCGGATATTGAAGCAATCATCGAGGAGGTCTTATGTCTGTGAAAAAGATGGGATCCAGGCTGGCGCAGAGCGTGCGCGACATCAAGGCGCAACAAACTCAGGAGGCCGTGGCGACGCCAGCTGCTGCAGCGCCTGAACGCGTAACCAGGCCGGAAACAACCCGACCCGCTGCGGCGCCCAAGGCCGCCAAATCCGACGTGCAGCCGTTCGTGCATCCGGATCGAGTGTGGCCGGATTGAGTTGTCCGCATACGGCCAAATGAAAATCGATTCGACAGTCTTTACATGATTTTTCAGGATCGCCAGCTTGCATGACCGGCTTGTCACATCCTGTAAACCCGGTCTCATCAAAGCTAATGCAGTATGGAGTTTGATATGAATGACACAATCGCGCAGTACCGCATCGAAAAAGAACCTTACTACCGGGGCGTGGCCGACGAAGTCGCGCTGTACGAAGCCGCCTACTCGGTGCGCATGCCGATGATGCTGAAAGGCCCGACCGGCTGCGGCAAAACCCGCTTTGTTGAATACATGGCGTGGAAACTCAACAAGCCATTGATTACAGTGGCGTGTAACGAAGACATGACCGCCTCCGACCTGGTCGGGCGCTTTCTGCTGGATGCCAGCGGCACCCGTTGGCAGGACGGCCCGCTGGCCATCGCAGCGCGTCACGGCGCGATCTGCTACCTCGACGAAGTCG
>NZ_BGOW01000050.1:2500-49568 GCF_003851125.1 Sulfuriferula multivorans
GAAACAGTCCACCAAGCAACGTTTCGGCGCACTCGACTTCAACTACCCGGCACACGACATCGAAACTGAGATCGTGGCCCACGAAACCGGCGTCAGTGCCGAAGTGGCCGGCAAGCTTGTATCCATCGCCGAACGCGCGCGCAACCTGAAAGGCCACGGCCTCGACGAAGGCATCTCCACGCGCATGCTGATTTACGCAGGCAGCCTGATCGCCAAGAACGTGGAGCCGACCGCTGCATGCCGTATGGCATTGGTGCGCCCGATTACGGATGACCCGGACATGCGCGATGCGCTGGATGCGGCAGTGAGTACGTTCTTTTAAGACGTTGCCGGGCGCGGCGCAGGTAATCAAATCCACGCCGTCCCGCTAACCCGTATACACCCGACTTGGCGCTGCTTTGCGGCTAGTGCCAAAGGCATTCCCAATAAATTTCCGGAGCAGAATGATGGCGCTCGAACTCGACAAGTATCAAGATATTCTGGACGAGCTCGGAGAGCATGCAGGCGAAGTGCTGCGTGCCTCCTGGGGAGAAGCTGCGCGCGTATTCAGCCCGCGCGGATTGGAACGCTATTATCTGCAAGGTGCAACCGGGCTCAAATCACTGGGGCGTGGCACTGATCTGGTGGTGTCGTTCATACAGAACGCGCCCGCCGTGGCGCGCGAGCTGGGCGAAGATGCCGTGGGCGATCTGCTCGCCGCCGCAATCAAGATGTATTCCAAGACCAGCGCCGCGGTGATCGCGTCGATTTTTTCGACCAGTCCGGTGGCTGCTGCACGGTTGGGCGATCCGGAACTGTTTCGCGGCTATCTGCACTTGCTTGACATGTTGCTGGCCCAGGCGCCACGCGGCGTGCGGCCGATGCTGGACCACCTCGGCACCCTGCTGGGCCAACTCACGCTGGGCGGTCTGCGACGCTGGGCGTTGTGGGGTGCGCAGGCGCACAAAACCAATTTTGACGGACAACTGAAATACTTCAGCCTGGACAGCCCGGAATCCATCGGCGTATTGCAGCGTGAACGCAAGGGCACCTTATTCATCGACGTGCAACGCCGCATCGGAATGTACCTGCGTGCCCTGTGGGGACGCGACTTCTTCCTGCGACCCACCAGCGGCGACTTCGAACAGCGCGAGGGTTACCGTCCCTATATCGATGGCTACATCATCCACCTGCCTGATGCCTACGATGATTTTGTGGCGGATCCGGCCGCTGACGGGGCGGAGCGGATTGCCGGCATTGCCCTGTATCGAGCCAGCGCGGCGCATGCCGCATGCCATCAGGTCTACACCACACGGCAGTTTGACAGTGCCGGCCTGAGCAGTTTGCAAAAGGTGCTGATGGGCTTGATCGAGGATGCACGCGTAGAAGCGCTGGCTCTGGAAAAATTTCCTGGCCTTCGGCAGACCTGGCTGCCGCTGCATACCGCGACGCCGCAGTCGGGCGACGGCGCTGCCGCATTGATGGCACGCCTGGCGCGCGCGCTGATGGATGATACTTACCAGGATACGCACGCCTGGGTCGCACTGGGGTGCCGTTTATTCCGCGCACGCTGTACTGAATCCGAGCCCGAGGTGTGGGTACGCGAGGTGGGTATCGAGCTGGCTGACGCCCTGCTCGCATCAGGCGCGAATTACAGTCATACCAATGACGTGATCGACATCGTTTACCGTGATGACAACCGCTATATGTGGGAGTTTGAAGACATATTCGAAGCCAGCCAGGCGGTGGCCGGCATCGCCACCCAGCAGTTGCGCAAATACGTCAGCGTGATGGAGATGATCAATACGCTGGATGTTCCGGGTGCCGGCGACGATGCCAACGAGATATGGGTGCTGAACAGCGAATTCTTTCGCGACGAGGAAAGCACCAGCATCAACCAGCAGGAAGGCCGTGAACCACCGCCGGATCCTTACCACTATGCTGAATGGGATTATCAGATGCAGCTGGATCGGCCAGACTGGTGCACCGTGCTGGAGAAGCGTCCGAAAGCCGGCGAAGTCGAGCTGATTGACGAGATTGTCGTCAAACACAAGCCACTCGTAGCGCGTCTCAAGCACTTGATCGAGGCAATGCAACCACAGGGGGTGCAGCGTCTGCGCAAGCAGGAAGACGGCGACGAAATCGACCTCAACGCGGCGGTGAGCGCCATGATCGACATCCGGCTGGGCGAGCAGCCCGACCCGCGCATTATGATGCGCAACGTGCGCAAGGTGCGCGATTTGTCCGTACTGCTACTGATCGATTTGTCCGAATCCACGAATGACAGCGTGCTGGGTTCTGACAGCACAGTGCTGCAGCTTGCGCGTGAAGCGACGGTGCTGCTGGCCGATGCGCTGGACAAAATCGGTGACCCCTTTGCGCTGCATGGTTTTGATTCCAATGGCCGCCATGACGTGGAGTATTTTCGTTTCAAGGATTTCGACGACGATTTCAACGACAAGGCGAAGTCTCGTCTGGCGGGCATGAGTGGGCAACTATCCACGCGCATGGGTGCGGCGATGCGGCATGCTGGCTCACTGCTCAAGCGACAACCCAGCCATAAAAAACTGCTGCTGGTGATTACCGACGGCGAACCCGCCGACAACGACGTGCGCGATCCGCAATACCTGCGATTCGACGCCAAAAAAGCAGTGGAAGAACTGACCAGAGAGGGCATTGCGACCTACTGTCTGAGCCTGGATCCGCGCGCCGATGAGTATGTGTCGCGCATTTTTGGCGCGCGCAATTACATGGTGGTCGATCATGTTGAACGCCTGCCGGAAAAACTGCCGCTGCTTTATATGGGATTGACCCGATGACCCGCACGATAAAAACCCGTGCGTCCACGCTGTTTCCGTTTTTGCGCTGGTTTCCGCTCAGCACTGAAAAACTACGCGCCGACATGGTGGCCGGCATTACTGTCGCGTTGATACTGGTGCCGCAAAGCATGGCCTATGCCCAGCTTGCAGGCTTGCCCGTGGTGTATGGTCTGTATGCGTCATTGTTGCCGGTGGTGGTGGCTTCGATGTGGGGTTCGTCGAATCAGCTACACACCGGGCCGGTGGCAATGCTGGCGCTGATCTCGGCGGTGACCATCATTCCGTTCGCTTCGCCTGGCAGCGACAAATTCATCGAACTGTCCATCATGCTGGCGTTAATGGTCGGCGTGTTGCGTCTGGTGCTGGGCATGCTGCGTCTGGGGGCGCTGGTTAACCTGTTGTCCAGCCCGGTCGTGGTTGGCTTCACCAATGCCGCCGCGCTGATTATCGGGCTGTCATTGCTGGCCGAGGTGCTAAACGTGCCGTTCCCGCGCAGCGATGTATTCATGGCAGATTTATGGCGGGTCGTGGCACAGGTGCAGCACGCGCATCTGTCAACGCTGGGATTTGCCTTTGCCACGGCCGCTATCATGCTCGCTTTGCGCCGCTATATGCCGAAAATTCCCGGTATTCTGGTAGCAGTAGTATTGACCACACTGGTGAGTTGGGTGATCGGCTTTGAGCGTAACCAGACAGTGCCCTTGTCATCGGTGACGACAGCCGCGGCTCGCTCCGACATCGATGCGTATGCCCAGACAGAGCGCCAGTTGCAGGTTTTGGCCAGCCAGCTTAGCGATATCAACCAACGACTGCGTGAATTAGACAATGGCTCACATGACGCCATCGAAAGAGGTGCTGAGCTGCATGCACAGGCCGAGTGGGCGCGTCGCAAAATAGCCCGGCTCAAGGCGGACAACAATCTGCGCAGAGTTCAGCTCCATGCACTCCGGTTTGTACGCGAAGCGCAGCCAGACGGCCAGGTTCGCTACCGGCTTGCAGCCGATGGAGAAGGTGCAAAATGGCGCTTTGGTAAGATCAAGGACGGCCAGGTCAGCTTTAGCGGCGGTGGTCGCGTGGTCGGGAATATTCCGGCCGGCTTGCCGTCATTTTCGCCCCCCAGCTTGCGGGGCGATTTACTGCTGCCTCTGCTGCCGGGGGCACTGGTGATGGCATTGATCGGTTTTCTTGAAGCGACGTCCATTTCCAAGGCGATTTCAGCCATGACGCGCGAGCGTATCAACCCCAGCCGCGAACTGATCGGGCAGGGTCTGGCGAACATTGTCGGTTCGTTCTGCCTGTCGTTCGTGGTGAGTGGTTCGTTTTCGCGTTCAGCAGTGGTAGCTCGTACCGGGGCGCGTACCGGGCTGTTTGCCATCATCAGCGCGCTGATGGTGGCGCTGGTGCTTCTGTTCTTTACGCACTATCAGTACCATTTGCCACTGGCAGTGCTGGCGGTGATTGTCATGCTGTCGGTGTTCGACCTGATTAAAGTCCGTCCGCTGTTGATGGCGTGGAAGGTCGATCGCATGGGCGCGGTAACGGGGGCATTCACGTTTGTTGCAACGCTATCCATGGCACCGTCAATTGCCAATGGTGTATTGGCCGGCGTGGCGTTGACGATTACCATATTTCTGGTGCGGCGCATGAAGCCGCGAGCTGTCTTGTTGGGACAGATGCCGGATGGAAGCCTCGCCGACATGAAAGCGCATGGGTTGTCGCCGGTCAGCCCGCATTTTGTGATAATGCGCTACGATGGTTCGCTGGATTTCCTCAATGCGGCGCATTTCGAGGATGTGATATTGCGCGCCCATGCTGATTTCCCGCGGGCAAAAACCATACTGGTGATCGGTAATGGCATCAACAACATCGATGCTTCGGGCGAGGAAAAAATACGGGAAATCGCAAAATACATGCATGAGGCAGGCGTAAATCTGGGGTTCAGCAGCCTGAAGCAGCCGGTTCGGGAGAAGTTCGATAGAGCCGGCCTGCAACACTTGCTGGGCGCGGAAAATGTGTTCAAGAGTCGCGACATCGCATTTCAGACATTGCAGACGCGCTACGCTGCCGGCCTGCAAGCCGCTGCGTACTCGATTCAACCGGGAAAATGAAAGCACTTTATGCCACTCGTTGATATGCAGGATATGCTCGGTCATGCCTACCGACACGGTTACGCTGTGGGTGCCTTTGGTGTGGTCAACTGGAATGTCCTGGAAGGCGTGATCGCTGCTGCCGAGAAAATGCGCGCGCCCATCATCCTGAGCATTTCCAAGGCGTACCCCGGTACCGACACTATCGAATCACTGGCACGCGCGGTGACCGAAATGGGACATCGTGCCACCATCCCGGTGACCTTTCAGGTCGAAATAGAAAGTGACCCTGCCGGAGCAGAAGCCGCGATTGACATGGGTTGCTGTGGCATCGTGTTCAATGCGTCCTCGAAGCTATTGCCCGAAAATGTGGCATTGACGCAAAAAGTAGTCGCGCTGGCTGCGCCGCTGGGGGTGCTGGTGGTCGGTCGGGTGGGGCTGATCGAAACTGGGCAGGAAGACGAGCTGGTCGATGCTTCGGGGAATGGTGCAACCACACCACCGGAAGCCAAATATTATGTGGATCGTACAGGTGTAGGGTGCTTGGCGGTGTCGGTCAGCCGGATCTGTTCAGGCGGCAGCAGCAAGTATAATTTTACCCGCCTGTCGAAAATCAACCAGGCCGTGGGCATCCCGCTTGGTATTCATGGCAGTGCTGGTTACACCGATGACCAGATGCGGCGCATGATCGGTTTTGGCGCAGCCAAGATCAATTACAGTGCGCCGCTGCTCGATATCGCCGCTGAGCGCATACGCAACAATGTCACGGCCGGAGCGTTAGGCTATGCGGCGACGGTAGCCGGTGTGCGCGAAGCGGTGCAGCTTGAAACCGAACGCTGTATCCAGGTCTGGGGCAGCAGCGGCCGTGCAGCAGAGGTATTGCAGCAATGCCGCGCGCGCAAATCTTTTGCACCGCGTGCAGAAAAAACGGTGTGACTACGTAATCAGTCGCAAATCGGCTAAAATGCGACACTGGTTTTAACCGGAAGCGCACCATGATCCAGCAACACGACCGTTTCGCACCGCGCGTTCTGCACTGGGTCGAAAACTTCAGGCTGGGGATATTTCTGCTGGGTACACTGGTGGCTGGATTTCAGGAATTGCGCATCATGGTCGATGCGGACACTGCCACGCTGACCGATCTGCTGCAACTGTTACTCTGTCTCGAAATTGTCACCATGCTCGGCCTGTATTACAAGCAGGGCCAGCTGCCTGTGCGTTTCCAATCGATATCGCTATCATCGCGCTGGCGCGTTGTATCATTCTCGGCATGAAGGAAATGGACGAATGGCGCCAGATTGGTGTGGCTGCCGTCTTCCTAATGCTTACCGTGACGGTGCTGACGGTGAATAAAGAAAGATCAAAATGAATACACCTCTAATCGGCATTGTGATGGGCAGCAACAGCGACTGGGAAGTGATGCAGCATGCCGCGCTGATGCTCAAGTCGCTGGGCGTGGCTTTTGAAGCCAAAGTGGTCTCCGCCCACCGTACTCCAGACCTGCTGTTTGACTATGCCGCCAGCGCCGCGCCGCGCGGACTGCGCGCCATTATCGCGGGTGCTGGCGGTGCAGCGCATCTGCCCGGCATGCTGGCCGCCAAAACCACCGTGCCGGTGCTGGGCGTGCCGGTGCCTTCCAAATATCTGAAGGGCATGGACTCGCTGCTCTCCATTGTGCAAATGCCCAAGGGCATTCCGGTTGCCACGTTCGCCATCGGCGAAGCGGGTGCAGCCAACGCCGCGCTGTTCGCTGCTGCGCTGCTGGCCAGTGGCGATGCAGCGCTGGCTGCGCGGCTGGAAGTATTCCGCACCGAACAGTCCGCGACCGTGCTCAACATGAGCCTGCCGGAAGCCTGACCGATGAACCCGATGATATTGCCCGGTGCCACCCTCGGCATGCTGGGCGGCGGCCAGCTCGGACGCATGTTCACCATTGCCGCGCGCACCATGGGCTACCGCGTGATGGTGCTCGATCCCGATCCCATCAGCCCGGCCGGGCAGGTCGCGGATATGCACCTGTGCGCCGACTACCAGGATGAAACGGCGCTGTCGCAGATGGGCCGCGAGTGCGCGGCGGTGACCACGGAATTCGAGAATGTCCCGGCGCAAACCCTGCGCGCGCTGGCGCAGCATTGCCCGGTCAAGCCGGGCGCCGAGGCAGTGGAAATCGCGCAGAACCGCGTGGCGGAAAAATCCTGGCTGCATGCGCACGGCTTTGCCACCGCACCGTTCGCGGTGGTCGCAGCGCCGGCGGAGATCGCCGCTGCCTGTGCGCAGGTCGGTTTTCCCGCCGTGCTCAAGGTGTCGCGCTTTGGCTATGACGGCAAGGGCCAGGCGCGCGTTGCCAGTCTTGATGAAGCGCAGGCCGCATTTGCAGCGATGGGCGGCGAGGTGTGCGTGCTGGAGAAAATGCTGGCGCTGGAGTGCGAGCTGTCGGTGGTATTGGGGCGCAATGAAGCTGGCGCATGCGCGCTCTACCCGGTGGCGGAGAACATCCACGAAGCGGGCATTCTCGATATCAGCATCGTGCCGGCACGGGTGGAGCAAACCCTGGCGCAAACTGCGCGCGCCACCGCGCAGGCGATTGCCGACCAGCTCGGTTATTGCGGTGTGATGGCGGTGGAGTTTTTCGTCGTGGATGGCGGCAGGCTGGTCGTCAACGAAATCGCCCCGCGCCCGCACAACAGCGGTCACTATACGCTGGATGCCTGCCTTACCAGCCAGTTCGAGATGCAGGTGCGCACCCTGTGCAATCTGCCGATTGGCGCCACCACGCAGCATACGCCTGCGGTCATGGTGAACCTGCTGGGCGACCTGTGGGGTGCTAGCCAACCCAATTGGACAGCGCTGCTGCAACATCCGGCAGCCAAACTGCACCTGTATGGCAAACAGTCTGCGCGCCCGGGGCGCAAGATGGGGCATTTCACCTGCGTGGATGCCTCGCTGGAAACCGCGCTGGCATTGGCGCGAACCATCCGCGCACAGTTATAAGGCATACGGTTTTCGCAGCGCCGGGCATTAGTGTTCAATGTTGATACCGTTGATGACTTGCTCGACGATGCCGAATTTGCTGTGGTCAACCCGAATTTTGACCGGCATGTAGTTGTAATCTTCCGCCAGCCATACATCAATAGCGTCTTCACCCGCTTCCGCGTTGCGCGCCAGATGCAGCGTGCGTAGCTGTCCCAGCGGCGTATCCAGCAATTCTTCCCCCACCACATGCGCAGTATAGGGTTTGAGGCCTTTGCCGGTGGTGACATGAAGCAGTTGCTCGTTCTGGAACGGCGCCAGCATCGCCAGCTGGAAGGTGACGCTGAGAATATCCTGCGCACCGGGCAGCAGTGGCACGGTCGTGGCGTTGCTCATTTTGCCGACGGTGACCGTATGTTGCCGGTAATCGAAATGGGCGGCGGAGGTTTTGTCGGGCGTGGGTTTGCCGCGCTGGATCCAGAAATCATCCGGCGCCAACCCCAGCGGCGTGATGTGCCCCTGACTGATCTGCACCAGTTTGCCCGGCTGGATCAGGGCGATCAGGCCGGTGCCCTCGGTAATGCTGGTCAACACGTAACGGTCGCCACGTACCTGCCAGATATAGGTAGCACGGCCTATTTCGAACCCATGATCACCCTTGAACATGGTGTACTGGATTTCGGCTTTGCCAGGCATGGCGTTAAGTGGCGGCGGTGCAGGGGCGTCAGGCGCATTGGCGGGTGCTTCGGCAGGCGCTTGCTGCGGCGCAGCGGGAGGCGTTTCAGCCGGTACGTCGGCTGCGGCAGCCTCAGTTGCGGGCGCAGGGGGTGCAGGGGGTTCAGGTGCTGGTTGTGGAGGAGATGCCGGTTTTACAGGGGATTTCGGCCTGGGCTTGGGACGCGGCCTGGGTGCGGCCTTGACCGCCGGTTTGGGCTTGGGAACGGGTTTGAACACAGGTTTTGGCAACGGCTCGAGACGTGCCTGAATCGTTGATTCATGGCTGTCGTCGGCAGGTAGCCGGAAGCCGGGTGTAGTCAACAACAGCAAATGCGCCAATACCGATATCGCCAGCGCCAGCAGGAAAATCCTGCGCATTCGCGACGATGAATTCAAGGTGCTGAACCGGTCACTGACGGCAGCCATGCACGGGTTTATTCGATCTTGATCTGGTTGAGTGTTTGTAGTGCGGTGGCGCCGTCGTCAACGATGCGTACCTGGGCAGGCAAGTAGTGCCTGTCGCGTGCCAGCCATACTTCGATCTGCTTTTCGCCCTTTTCCGGCTGGTTGCGGTAATGCAGGGTTTTGAGCGCACCGACCGGTGTGGCGAGGGTTTCCGCACCCACCAGGGTATAGACTTCGTGGCTCAGGCTATGGCCGGTAGAGACATCGAAATCGAGTTTTTTTGCACCCGGCTTGACGAACATGAATTGGTACAGCACCGACAGCCGGTCCTGGGCGTCGGCAGGCAATGTGACGGCTTCGCTGCGATCCTTGCTGGTATGGGTAACTTTCCTGGTCTTCCAGTCAAAACTGGAGCTGATATTTTTTTGTGGGGCGTCGCTGCGGGTTTGCTCGAATTTTGTGGGGCGCAGGCCGTGCGCCGTGATTTTTCCTTCACTGACACTCTCCAACTGACCTTTGAATAATACTGCGAGCGGACCTGCGGCACGGGTCTGACTGTCAATGCGATAATTGTTGCCGTTGCGTGTATAGGTTTCGTGCACGGAACCGACTTCGAGGCCGTTATGCGACAGGACGTAATCGATCTCCACTTGGCGTGGCGCGGCGAACGCGGGTAGCGCAATCAGGGTAAGCAACAAGGCAATGTAACGCGTCATGGCAGGCTTCCGGAAATGAATAGTGTCTGTTCAGACCCGCTATCGTCGCGCAAGTTTACCTGGCCGTTATCGAGCAACAGGAGTCGACCCTGCGCAAACCACGCAATGGCTTTGGGGTAAACGCGGTGTTCGGCAGCCAGCACGCGTGCCGCCAATGTGGCGGCCGTGTCGTTTGAGTGCACTGCCACTGCCGCCTGCACGATGATAGGGCCGTGATCCAGCATGGGGGTAACGAAATGCACCGTGCAGCCGTGAATTTTCACGCCTTCGGCCAATGCGCGTGCGTGGGTATCAAGGCCGGGAAAGCTGGGCAATAAGGATGGGTGAATATTCATCAACCGTCCTGCGTAATGCATCACGAAGCTGTCGCCGAGAATGCGCAGGTAACCTGCCAATACCACCAGCTCCGGCTGGTAACGGTCAATGACCTCGATCAGTGCATTGTCAAATGCTTCACGACTGGCGTATTGCTTGTGATCCAGCGGCAGCGCCGGGATGCCTCGCGCGCGCGCCAGATCCAGCCCGGCGGCGTCGGGACGATTGCTGATGACGGCGGCGATCTCCACCGGGAGTTGTGCGTCCAGTATGGCCTGGAGGTTGGAGCCGCGCCCGGAAATGAGAACGACCAGTTTCATCAGGCCACGCCGCGGCTGGCCAGATAATCCTCGTAGTTGCCGTCATACACGGTCGGGCCCTGATCGGTGATTTCGATGACGCGGCTGGCCAGCGAGGACACGAAGGAACGATCGTGCGAGGCGAAAATAACGGTGCCCTTGAACAGTTCCACTGCCGTGTTGAGGGACTCGATGGATTCCATGTCGAGGTGGTTGGTGGGTTCGTCCAGCACCAGCACGTTGGCGCGCGACAGGATCAGTTTGCCGAACAGCATGCGCCCCTGCTCGCCGCCGGATAGCACCCGCACCGATTTTTTTGCATCGTCGCCGGAGAACAGCAATTTGCCGAGCACGCCGCGTACCATCTGGTCGTCGTCACCGGGCTGGGTCCACTGCTGCATCCAGTCGAACAGGGTGAGGTCGGTGTCGAACTCGGCGGCGTGATCCTGGGCGTAATAGGCGATCTTGGCGTTCTCCGACCATTTGATGGTTCCGGCCTTGGCGGGCAGTTCGCCGACCAGGGTTTTGATCAGCGTGGATTTTCCCATGCCGTTTTCGCCCAGAATGGCCAGGCGTTGGCCCGCTTCAACCATAAAGCTCAATTTGGAAAACAGCGGCGCGTCGTAGCCGATGGCGAGATCCGTCACCTCGATTACATTGCGGTGCAGCGGTTTTTCCTGCTCGAAGCGGATGTAGGGATACTGGCGTGAAGACGGTTTGAGGACCACCATGTCCTGTTTGAGCTTGTCGATCTGCTTGACGCGGGAAGTCGCCTGGCGCGCCTTGGAGGCGTTGGCGGAGAAGCGCGATACAAAGCTCTGCAACTCGGCGACTTTTTCCTTGGCGCGCGCATTGGCGGCAGCCTGGCCTTCGCGTGCTTGCGCGGCGGCGGTCATGTATTCGTCGTAGTTGCCGGGGAATAATTGAATCTTGCCATAGTCCAGATCGGCCATGTGGGTGCAGATCGAGTTCAGGAAGTGGCGATCGTGCGAAATGATGATCATGGTGCTGGTGCGCTGGTCCAGCACGTTTTCCAGCCAGCGGATGGTGTTGATGTCGAGGTTGTTGGTAGGCTCGTCCAGCAGCAGGATGTCCGGGTTGCCGAACAGTGCCTGTGCCAGCAAAACACGCAGCTTCCAGCCGGGAGCGACTTCCTTCATCGGGCCATTGTGCTTGTCGGTGGGAATGCCCACGCCGAGCAGCAGTTCGCCGGCGCGCGCTTCGGCCGAATAGCCGTCGAGCTCGGCGAATTTCCCCTCCAGTTCGGCAGCATGCATGTAGTCTTCTTCGGTGGCGTCCGGATTGGCGTAGATGGCGTCTTTTTCCTGTTTTACCGCCCACAGCTCGGCGTCACCCTGCATCACCACATCGAGCACGATCTGGTCTTCGAAACCAAACTGGTCCTGGCGCAGCCAGCCCAATTTTTCGCCGCTGTCCAGCGCGACATGACCGGAGGTCGGGGTCAGTTGACCGGCGAGAATTTTCATGAAGGTGGACTTGCCGCTGCCGTTGGCGCCGATCAGGCCATAGCGGTTGCCGTCGCCGAACTTGACGGTGACGTTTTCAAATAACGGCTTGGCGCCGAACTGGATGGTGAGGCCTTGGGTGGAGATCAAGATGCATTACCTAAAGATAAATCGGAACAGATGCCATTTTACCAGTGTGGCGCCGGAGTTGCTGGCGCGCATTGCCTGCGACAGGTGAGGTTAAGCCTGGTGAGGTTTGCTCAGCTTGGTTTGCCAGTGTCCACCGCTCGGAATGTCGAGGTAATACCCCTGTACCATGTCGACGCCCATTTCCTTCAGCACCGCATAGATTTCACGGCTTTCCACGAATTCCGCGACGGTGGTTTTGCCCAGCCCGCGCGCCACGTCCACGATCGCCTTGACGAAAACCTTATTGTCGCGTTCGAAGATGATGTCGCGGATGAACAGGCCGTCAATCTTGAGAATGTCCGCCTTGATGTGCTTGAGATACGCGAAAGATGCGAAACCTGTGCCAAAATCGTCCAGGCAGATTATGCAGCCGGTGTGGCGTAATGCCTGGATGAAACGTTGTGCCTCCTGCAGGTCCGACAATGCCGAGGTTTCGGTGATTTCGATCATCAGGCGGTGCGGCTCCACCTGGGCGGAGAGCAATTCGTCGGAAATGAACAGGGCGAGACCCGGATCGTCCAGCGAGCGCCCGGAAATGTTGACGGCGAGCGCAGGAATGTCCGGTTTGGCCTGAAGCAGCGCAATGCTCTGCTTCAGCACCCAGCGGTCTATCTGTAAAATCTGGCCGTTTTTTTCTGCCAGCGGAATGAAATGGCCTGGCATGATGAGCTGTTCCGTGTCAGTCTCGTCGCGCATGCGCAGCAGGACTTCCAGGTGCGCCAGCACGCCGCTCTGGGTGTGATAAATTCCCTGAAAGTGTAATACGAAGCGGTCTTCTTCCAGCGCGCGCCCGATGCGTTCATTCCAGCTCATGCGCTGGATCATCTCGCGCGAGGTATCCAGGTCGGCCCGATAGCTGCGCCAGGCATTTTTGCCTGCTTCCTTGGCTTGATACATGGCGGCATCCGCGTGGGCAACCAGTTGCTCGGCACTTTCCGCCTGCTGGGGATAGGCGGCAATACCGAGGCTGCAAGTCAGGCGCAGGTTTTTACCCTCGAAGCGAAATGGAATCTGCGCCACCGCGCGCACGACGCGTTCTGCCAGGGATTGAGCGTCCGCTTCGCTTGCGTCGGGCATCAGTATGGCGAATTCGTCGCCACCCAGCCGGCAGAAGACTTCATTGCTGCGGATCAGCGCGCCCACAGCGCCGGCCACGCGGATCAGCATCGAGTCCCCGGCGCGGTGACCGAAGGTATCGTTGATGTATTTGAATTCGTCCAGGTCGAAAAACAGCAGGCTGCCGCTATTGCCGTGACGCGTGATGTCGCCCACCATGCGCCACAGTTCGTCCTCAAAACGGCGCCGGTTGTAGAGACCGGTGAGCGAGTCGCGCTCAGCCAGGTAAATCAGCTGTTCGGCAGTCTGGCGTTCGCGCGTGACGTCTTCAAAAATCAGGATGCGCCCGATGATGCGGCCGTCCTGCTCGCGCACCGGGTAGGACAGCTGGGTAATCACGCGGCCGTCGGTCATTTCAATTTCCAGACTTTCCGAGCTCTCGTGCGTGCTCATCACGCCCATGATGTGGCGCGAGAAATGGTCCGGGCGTGCCAGCACACAACCTGAGTCATTGAGCACGTCGGCAATTTCGCGCCCGACCAGATTATCGGTGTTGCGGATCATCCATATCTGGGTGAAAGCCGGGTTGGTATAGGCTACGCGGTTATTGATGGTGACAAACAGGATGCCCATGTTCATTGCCGACAGTAGCGCCAGCAAGCGGGCTTTTTCTACGCGCGTTTCGGCGAGATAGCGACGCTGGATGGATTCGGCCTGCTGCAGTGCCTCAATGCGGCTGCGCAGGCTGGCGGCCATGGCGTTAAAAGCTTGATTGAGTTGCCCCACTTCGTCATGGCTGGTGACCGGGAGATGGATATTGAGGTTACCCGCCGCGATGGTCTTGCTGGCCTCGGCCAGTCGACGCAAATGGCGGGTAAGCCACAGGCTGAGAACAATCAGCAGTAGAAAAGACGCTATGAGTGCAATCCCGCCTATCACGATGATTTTGTATTTCATGCGTGCCTGGGCGCTCGTGAGAAAATCCGTGGAAACGCCGAAATAAAGCGTTCCATAACGCGCACTTCCCAGCGTGATGGGCATGGCTGTGTTGTACACGCGATCGCTGCCCGCATCGGCGAAGCCTTGGTCTTGCTTGGGTAATATGCCGCTATCCAGCCCCGCTGCGGCCAGTTGCTTGCCTTGCGCGTCAGTCACAACCAGATAGCTGAGGCCTTTTTCCTGGTGCATCGAGTTGAGTAATTCCTGTAGCCCGGCGACATCCCGCTGGAACAGCGCGGTGCTTAGTGCGGCATTGAGCGGTAAGCGCAGTTCCTGTATGCGCAACTCGGCATTTTCCAGCAGGCTTTGCTGAGTCTCACGTAAGTTGGTAAGCGCGAGCAAGCCCAGCAGGGTGAACTGCAGCAGCATGGTGGTCAGAAACAGTTTGACCCACAAAGGATAGGAGAGATGGCGATTCATGGGGTCGATTCTTTCAGCAGGCGCTGCACTTCTACACCATAGCGTGCCATCGTTGTCAGATTGTGGGCGGTTGCGGGAAGGATGGGTCCAAAGTGCCCATGGTCAAGAAACAGGCGTCCCTGTGGGGTGGTACCGAAGGTCAGCAGGGCTTCTCGCACTGCCTGAACTGTCGTGGGTGGTAGGAGAGGGTTTGCCATGAAAAAAAAGCTTTTTACTTTGATTGTTGTTCCGATGATGCGCAGTTTGCTGCGCATGTTTTCCGGGAATTGACTATATGACAGCCCTCCAACAATGGCAGCCGGAACCTCGCCGTTGATCACAGCCAGGGCTGCGTTGTTGTGACTGCCCCGGTTCACGAATTGGTAGTCAGTCCCACGACGCAGGCCGGTTTCCTGCAAAAAACTTATCCCGAGCATGGTCACGATTGCCAACGGGTCGGGGATGGCGATAGTGCTGCCCCTCAATTCGGCAGCACTCCGCAGACGGGACGCCGCTGCCACCACCAGCAGGCCATTGATGGTGCCGGTATATGTGGCCAGTGGCCGGTAGCCGGCCTCCTGCTCGGCTAGCCAGGCCAGATGCGGGGGGGTCAGCACAATATCGAAATTACCGAGTTGGGTCGCGTCGATAAAGGCGCGGGGGGTTTTTGCAGTATAGAGCTGTATCGGCCGTGCGAGCCGCTGTTCCAGATAATCGGTGAGGAGTTGATATAGCCTGAATTGTCGTTCCGGCGACAGGTTGGGAAATACGCCGAAGGTGAGCGGCGTGGTCGCCGCGCGCGCACCAAGCGGCACGCTGCAACAGAGTAACAGGGTGCAGAGCTGGCGTCGTGTAGGGTTCATGCGCCGGATTATAGGGGTTTAACGAACACTTTGGAGCGGCGCTGGTAGTTATAAAGTGCCTGTTTGCGGGTAGGCAGCTCACTGACGTCGACTTCTTTAAAGTCGCGCTCGATGAACCAGTGCGCCGTATGCGTGGTAAGGACAAACAGGCGTTTCAGTTTCAATGCGCGAGCCTTTTTCTCGGCGGCTTCCAGTAGTGCGTCGCCACGGGATTTGCCGCGGTAATCGATATGCACGGCAAGGCAGGCCAGTTCGCCAGCGCGCTCATCGGCAAACGGATAGAGCGCAGCGCAGCCAATCAGCATGCCGTCGTGTTCCAGCACGATGAAGCGTTCGATTTCCATTTCCAGTCGCTCGCGCGAACGCCGTACCAGCATGCCGTCCTCTTCCAGCGGGCGGATCAGTTCCAGGATGCCGCCGACATCATCGATACTGGCCGGGCGCAGGGTTTCCAGCCGTGCCGGAGTGAGCATGGTGCCGATGCCGGCGTGCGTGAACAGCTCGGACAATAATGCGCCATCAACGTGACGGCTGATCAGATGGACCCGGCCGACGCCCTGCTTGCTGGCGGTGATGGCGCATGGCAGATAAAAGCCCACGTCTTCGGGCAAGCTGCGTTTGGCGGCGACTATTTTTTCCGCCTCCGGCACGGTGAGTACGCGCAGCAGACCACCCCGGGTATTGTGCACACCCTCGGTTTCCATCAGGAAAATCAGCTTGTCTGCATCCAGCGCCAGGGCGGCTTTGGTGGCTACGTTTTCCAGTGACAGGTTGAATATTTCGCCAGTGGGTGAATAGCCGAGTGGCGACAGCAGTACGATGTCGTTGTCTTCCAGGCGCTGGCGGATGGCGGCAGCGTTGATCTTGCGCACTTCGCCGGTGTGCAGCAAATCCACTCCGCCGCGTACGCCCAGCGGCCGGGCAGTGACAAAATTGCCGCTGGCGACGCGGATGTCGGCGTTGGCCATCGGGCTGTTGGGAAGTCCCATTGATAGCAGCGCCTCGATCTCTACCCGCACTTCCCCTACCGCCTCTTTGACGCAAGCCAGTGCGGCATCGTCGGTCACGCGCAAGCCGTCGGCGTAACGAATCGCCGCATCGCGCTGGGTCAAATGTTCTTCCACCTGCGGGCGTACGCCATGTACCAGTACCAAACGCACGCCGAGGCTATTGAGTAGATTGAGATCATGCGCCAGGCGGGTGAACTGGCCGTCGCTAAGCACTTCGCCCCCAAAGGCAATAACAAAAGTTTTGCCGCGAAACGCGTGAATATACGGTGCAGCGGCGCGAAACCAGTGGACGAAGGCGGAGGGCGGAGAGGTGGTCATACGGTTTTGTTATTGGTTTGGATGGATGTGCTTGAAGTGTATAACAAATTACGCGAGATGTTACAGGTCTCCCCACAGGGTTTGCATGGCGGCGAGCGCCGCCAAGGCAGCAGTTTCCGTGCGCAGTATGCGCGGTCCCAGCCGGATCGGGATGAATCCGGCTGCGAGCGCCGCACTGTATTCATGCGCATCGAAGCCGCCCTCTGGCCCCGCCAGCATGGTAACGTCGCCGTCTGGCCGGGGCAGGGTATGCAGGGTGTGTTGCGCATCCGGTGCGAACATCAGTTTGAGCGGCGCCTCGGCGGATTGCGCCAGGCTGACCGGCAAAGGAGCAATATCGGATACCTCGGGCACGCGGTTGCGCGCGCATTGCTCGCAGGCGGCAATGACCAGGTTTTGCCAATGCGTGCGGCGCTTGTCGGCGCGCTCGCCAGACAACTTTACTACGCTGCGCGCGCAGGCGATCGGCCGAATCGCGTGTACCCCCAGTTCCACCGCCTTTTGCAGGGTGTAGTCCATGCGCTCGCCGCTGGAGATGCCTTGCGCCAGCGTGACGCGCAGAGTTGATTCGCGCTCCACGTTTTGCCACTCGCCCACACGCACTTCCACCTCGCGTTTGCCGATATGGTGAATGCTGCCCGTCCATTCACCGCCCTGGCCATTGAACAGTGTTACCGAGTCGCCCACGGACAGTCGCAATACGCGTGCCGCGTGATGGGCACTGGCATCCGGCAAGGTGATGAAGGTATCTGGAGCAAGCGTTTCGGGCAGGTAAAAGCGTGGCATGACGGCAAAAGCGGGTAAGGGTGCGTGATATGATAATGCGCATTGCATTGTAATTGGAGTTGAAATAAATGGTCAGTCTGCAAACACCGGTCTGCAATTTTGGCTGGAAAGCCCCGGATTTTGATCTGCCCGGCGTGGACGGCAAACGTTACACGCTGCAAGCCGCGATGGGCGAAAACGGCCTGCTGGTCATGTTCATCTGCAATCATTGCCCCTATGTACAGGCGATACGCCCGCGTCTCGTGCGCGATTGCCGTGAGCTGCGCGATCACCATGGCATCAACAGCATCGCCATCATGTCCAATGATCCGGCGGATTATGCGGAAGATGGTTTCGACAATATGCAAAAAGTCGCCGCCGAGTTCGAATTTCCCTTTCCTTATGTTTTCGACGCAAGCCAGGCCGTCGCACGTTCTTATGATGCAGTGTGTACACCGGATTTCTTCGGATTCAATCGCAGTTTTGAGTTGCAATACCGTGGCCGCTTTGACGCTTCACGCAAGGAAACCGCGCCGGAAGGCGTGCGCCGTGACTTGTTCGAAGCCATGAAGCAAGTGGCGCAGACACAAAAAGGTCCGCTGGAGCAGATTCCCAGCATGGGCTGTTCGATCAAGTGGAAGACGGAATAACCGTGCTGCAATCGGTCATTGACGTTGTCAAACACGTTGCTCAGGTCGAGGTGATGCCGCGCTATTTAAAAGTTGCGCACAGCCGCAAGGCTGACGGCAGTTTGTGTACCGAGGCTGATCTGGCCTGTCAGGTGGCACTGGTGCGCGAGTTGACACGCATCGCGCCGTATCCGGTGCTGGGCGAAGAAATGCCCGAGTCCGAGCAGCGCATGCAGTGGATGGCAGGATCAGACGGGCTTTGGTGTATCGATCCCATCGACGGCACGTCCAATTTCGTCAATGGCGTGCCGTATTTCGCCGTATCTGTGGCGCTGATGAAAGCCGGGCGTAGCGTCATGGGGGTGATTTATGATCCGGTAGCCGATGAGATGTTTTATGCCGAAAAAGGCCAGGGCGCTTTTTTGAATGGGGAGCGGCTACCGATCAAGACGCGCTCGCCCGACTTGCGCCACAGTCTGGCCGGAGTCGAATTAAAACGCATCAGCGACGCCATCGCGACCCAGGTGGCGTTACATCCACCATACAGCTCGCAGCGCAACTTCGGTGCCAGTACGCTGGATTGGTGTTACACCGCAGCAGGGCGGTTCGATGTGTATTTGCATGGCGGCCAGAAATTGTGGGACTACGCAGCCGGCTGCCTGATTATGGAAGAGGCGGGGGGGCAAATGTGTACCCTGGCTTGCGATGATTTCTGGGCTGATGACCTGTGGGAACGCCCGGTGGTGGCGGCCTTGGGAGTCGATTTGTTCGCGGAATGGAAGGCCTGGATACGTGCCGCGGATAAATGAATATGGCGGCCCAATTAAAAACTTTGATTATCTCCAGCCCGATTTAAAAACCTTCGCGCAGCGCCTTAAAAACCGGGCATTTCCGGCCATAAATTCGCGGCTTTCTCCGCCAATTCAGAAGCTTGGCTGGCTTGCCCAAATTGGCTGGCTCGGCCATAATCAAGAACTTTCACTGCATTTTTTACGTAAAGCAGTGACGTTACCCCGCTTAAGCATTTGAATTGTCTGGCTTGCGTGCACATCGCTGGCTACAAATATTCTGAACGCTCCCTCTTCGGGTATGCCGGTTGCAAGCCTGAGGGTCCGTTTTTGCAGCATTAAACGTATTTTTATCAACTAAGGAAGAAGCAATGGCAACTCGTACTGATCTCGCAAATGCTATCCGTGCGCTGTCCATGGACGCAGTGGAAAAGGCCAAGTCGGGCCACCCCGGAGCGCCCATGGGTATGGCGGAAATCGCCGAAGTGGTGTGGAACCACCATCTGCGCCACAACCCGGCCAACCCAAAATGGCCTGACCGCGACCGCTTCGTACTGTCCAACGGCCATGGTTCGATGCTGCTGTATTCGTTGCTGCATCTGACTGGTTATGACCTGCCAATGGACGAGTTGAAGCGTTTCCGCCAGCTTCATTCGAAAACGCCCGGCCACCCTGAATATGGCTACGCTCCTGGTGTAGAAACCACGACAGGCCCGCTGGGGCAGGGCATTACCAATGCAGTGGGTATGGCGATGACGGAAAAGCTGCTGGCTGCCGAATTCAACAAGCCTGGCCACGAAATCGTCAACCACCACACCTACGTATTCCTGGGCGATGGCTGTTTGATGGAAGGCATCTCCCACGAATCCTGCGCGTTGGCCGGTACCTGGGGCCTGGGCAAGCTGATTGCATTCTGGGATGACAATGGCATCTCGATTGATGGCCACGTCGAAGGCTGGTTTACCGACGATACGCCCAGGCGTTTCGAGGCTTACGGCTGGCATGTGATCGCTGGTGTGGATGGACACAATGCCGTAGCGGTAGAAGCCGCCGTTCAGGCTGCCAAAGCCGTGACCGACAAGCCCAGCATGATTTGCTGCAAAACCATCATTGGTAAAGGCTCTCCCAACAAGGAAGGTACCCACGATGTGCACGGCGCTGCACTCGGTGCGCAGGAGATCATCGATACGCGCAAGCATATCGGCTGGGATCACCCGGCGTTTGAAATTCCTGCCGATGTGTATGAAGGCTGGGATGCCAAGACCAAGGGTGAGGGGCTGGAGAAGCTGTGGAACAACAAGTTCGCCGAATACGCTGCCGCTTTCCCGGCTGAGGCAGCCGAATTCAAGCGCCGTATGGCAGGTGAATTGCCGGCGAACTGGAATGCACACCTGGCGCAGGCTGTTGCTGCCATCAATGCCAAGGGCGAAACCGTCGCCACACGCAAGGCTTCGCAAATCGCCATCAATGCATTGGCACCGGCGCTGCCGGAATTCCTCGGCGGTTCAGCCGATCTGACCGGTTCCAACCTGACCAACTGGACCGGCTGCCATCACGTCCACGGCAACAGCATCGGCAACTACATTTCTTACGGCGTGCGCGAGTTCGGCATGTCCGCCATCATGAACGGCATGGCGCTGCATGGCGGCGTGCTGCCGTTCGGCGGCACCTTCCTGATGTTCTCCGAATACGCGCGCAATGCGCTGCGTATGGCGGCATTGATGAAGCAACGCGTGATCTGGGTATTTACCCACGATTCCATCGGTCTGGGTGAAGACGGCCCGACGCACCAGCCGGTTGAGCAAACCGCCACCTTGCGCATGATTCCGAACATGGACGTATGGCGTCCATGCGATACCGTGGAAACCATTGTTGCCTGGGGGCAGGGCGTTGAAAAACACGACGGCCCGACCAGCCTGATCCTGAGCCGCCAGAACCTGGCATTCATGCAGCGCGATGCAGCTACCATCGCCAACATCGCCAAGGGCGGTTATGTACTGAAAGACGCAGTCAATGCCAAGGTGGTGCTGATCGCTACTGGCTCGGAAGTCGAACTGGCAGTCAAGGCGCAAGAAGCGCTGGCGGCCGAAGGGATTGCCGCACGTGTGGTGTCGATGCCTTGCACCAGCGCGTTTGATCGTCAGGATGCCGCTTATAAGGACAGCGTACTGCCCAAGGGTGTGGTGCGCGTGGCCGTTGAAGCAGGCTCTACGGATGGCTGGTACAAGTATGTCGGCCTGGATGGCGCAGTGCTGGGCATGCATAGCTTCGGCGAATCAGCGCCTGCACCGGATCTGTTCAAGCATTTCGGCTTCACCGTGGAAAATCTGGTGAAAACCGTCAAGAGCGTAATGTAACGGCAATACCATTGCCAGGGTGCGTCAAGCCCCTGGCGGCGAGAGGATTCATCTTTTTATATTGGAGGCGGTAAATTATGACTATTAAGGTTGGTATCAACGGTTTTGGCCGCATTGGCCGCATGGCGTTCCGCGCAATTGCCAAAGATTTCCCGGGTATTGAGGTGGTTGCGATCAACGATCTGCTCGACCCCGAATACCTCGCGTACATGCTCAAATTCGACTCCGTGCATGGTCGTTTCAATGGCGACGTGGCCGTTGATGGCAATAACCTGATGGTCAATGGCAAAAAAATCCGTTTGACTGCCGAACGCGATCCGAGCAACCTGAAATGGGGTGAAGTCGGTGCTGATATCATTATCGAATCGACCGGTTTTTTCCTGACCAAGGAAACCTGCCAGGCGCACATCAACGCGGGCGCCAAAAAAGTCGTGCAATCTGCGCCTTCCAAGGACGACACCCCGATGTTCGTGTATGGCGTCAACCATACCAAATATGCGGGTGAGGCGATTGTTTCCGCTGCTTCCTGCACCACCAACTGCCTGGCACCGGTCGCCAAGGTGTTGAATGACAATTGGGGCATCAAGCGCGGCTTGATGACGACCGTGCATGCGGCTACGGCAACTCAAAAAACCGTTGACGGCCCGTCCAGCAAGGACTGGCGCGGTGGTCGCGGCATCCTGGAAAACATCATTCCATCGTCCACCGGCGCGGCCAAGGCGGTCGGTGTGGTGCTGCCGGAATTGAAAGGCAAGCTGACCGGTATGGCGTTCCGTGTGCCGACTTCCGACGTGTCGGTGGTGGATCTGACCGTGGAACTCAACAAGGAAACCACTTACGCCGACATTTGCGCGGCGATGAAATCTGCATCCGAAGGCGCCCTCAAAGGCGTACTGGGTTACACCACTGAAAAAGTGGTTTCCACCGATTTCCGTGGCCATTCGGCACCTTCAGTGTTCGACGCTGAAGCGGGTATTGCACTGGATTCCACTTTCGTCAAAGTCGTGGCCTGGTATGACAATGAATACGGTTATACCTGCAACATGCTGCGCTTTGTGCAACACGTAGCGAAATAATCAACAGCAGGCGGCAAGTCAAGACTGGCGCAAGCAACATTGCGTTTGTTTGGCTTGCCCTTGTGCTTTAACGATGTGAGCTTTAAGGCCTGGGGTGCTCTCAGCCCTTAAACCTTACTTCTCTGGAGAATCACCATGGCAGTTATCCGTGTTACCGATCTTGATCTCAAAGGAAAGCGTGTTTTCATTCGTGCCGACATGAATGTGCCGGTCAAAGACGGCAAGGTTACTTCGGACGCCCGCATCACAGCGTCCATGCGCACCATAGAGCATTGCCTCAAGGCCGGTGCAAAAGTCATGGTTACGTCCCATCTGGGACGTCCGACCGAAGGCGAGTACTCCGAAGACAATTCGCTCAAGCCGGTAGGCGATGTGCTCAGCGCAAAATTGGGTAAACCGGTGCGCTTGATCAAAGACTGGATCGACGGCGGGTTTGACGTTGCCGAGGGTGAGGTGGTGCTGCTGGAAAACGTGCGCTTCAACAAAGGCGAGAAAAAGAGCCTGGACGAAACCGCGCAGAAATACGCCAAGTTGTGCGACGTGTTCGTGATGGATGCTTTCGGTACGGCGCACCGTGCAGAAGCTTCGACGCATGGCATTGCCAAGTTTGCACCGGTAGCGGCCGCAGGCATCCTGTTGACCGAAGAACTGGAGGCGCTGACCAAAGCGCTGCTCAGCCCGGCGCGCCCCATGGTTGCGATCGTGGGCGGCTCCAAGGTGTCCACCAAGCTGACCGTGCTGGAAGCATTGTCTGAAAAAGTGGACCAGATGGTAGTAGGCGGTGGTATCGCCAATACCTTCCTCAAGGCTACCGGCAAAAACGTCGGAAAGTCCCTGTGCGAGGATGATCTGGTTCCGGTCGCCCAGGCACTGATGAAGAAAATGACCGCGCGTGGCGCCACAATCCCTATTGCAGTGGATGTGGTGTGTGGCAAGAAATTCGACGCCAATGAACCTGCCGTGCTCAAAGACGCAGGTGCGGTGGTGGATGACGACATGATTTTCGACATTGGTCCTAAATCAGCCCAGGAACTGGTGGATATCATCATGAAGGCTGGTACAGTAGTATGGAATGGCCCGGTCGGCGTGTTCGAGTTCGATCAGTTTGGCGAGGGCACCAAGAAAATCGCCGAAGCGATTGCTAATACCAGCGCCTTTACCTTGGCTGGCGGTGGCGATACGATTGCGGCAATACAAAAATACGATATCTATGACAAGGTATCTTATATCTCCACCGCTGGAGGCGCTTTCCTGGAGTTTCTGGAAGGCAAGAAATTGCCTGCCGTTGAAATCCTAGAGCAACGCGCAGCAGGCTAAATCCATTAAACGGTGTTTGGCTAGCTTCGGACTTCGTTAGCAGGCAGAATATTCTGCCTGCTAACGTTGTCTTGACTAGTCTTTTTTCAGAGTAAATAAATTCATGATACGCAGAACAAAAATCGTCGCCACACTCGGCCCTTCATCCAATGACCCTAAAGTCCTGGACAAAATGATGGAGGCGGGCGTGGACGTAGTGCGTCTCAATTTTTCGCATGGTATCGCCCAGGACCATATCGATCGCGCCGAGATGGTGCGTTCGCTGGCGCGGACCAGGGGTCGTGCGGTGGGCGTGCTGGTTGACCTGCAAGGCCCGAAAATCCGTGTTGGCAAATTCGCCGACGGCAAGATCACGCTGCAAGCCGGCGACCGTTTTGTGCTCGACGCCACGTGCGAAATGGGTACCCAGGAACGTGTGGGGCTTGACTACAAAGACCTGCCCAGAGATCTGGAGCGCGGCGCCACGTTGTTGCTGGACGATGGCCGTATCGAAATGTGGGTTGAAGAAGTCAAGGGTTCGGAAATCATCTGCAAGGTGATACAAGGGGGTGTGCTCTCCAACAATAAGGGCATCAACCGTAAGGGTGGGGGGTTGTCAGCCGCCGCGCTGACTGAAAAAGACATTGAAGATATCAAGACTGCCGCGGCACTGAAGGCGGATTATGTGGCGATTTCCTTCCCGCGCTCTGCTGCCGATATGCAGCTTGCGCGGAATCTGCTGCGGGCGGCGGGTGGTCACGGCATGCTGGTAGCCAAAATCGAACGTGCTGAAGCGATTCCGGCGCTGGAAGAAATTCTCGACGCATCCGATGCCATCATGGTGGCGCGCGGCGATCTCGGTGTAGAAGTCGGGGACGCTGCGGTGCCTGCCCTGCAAAAGAAAATGATCCGCATGGCGCGCCAGCGTAACAAACTGGTCATTACCGCCACGCAGATGATGGAATCCATGATATCCAGCCCGATACCGACGCGCGCCGAGGTTTCCGACGTGGCCAATGCTGTGCTGGATGGCACCGATGCCGTGATGTTGTCGGCCGAGACGGCCGCAGGCATGTTTCCGGTGGAAGCAATTGCCGCCATGGATCGCGTGTGTTGCGAGGCGGAAAAAGAAATCGAACGTGATTTTGTCAATTTGCGGATCAATAAAAATTTCAACCGGAAAGATGAATCGGTGGCGATGGCCGCCATTTTTACCGCGACTCATCTGCCCAATGTGCGTGCCATTGCGGCGCTGACCCAGTCCGGAAGTACCTGCCTGTGGATGTCGCGCATGAGCACGGGCGTACCGATCTACGCCTTGACACCGGAAGTGGAAACCCGTAGAAAAGTTACCTTGTATCGGGGCGTTTACCCAGTCAATTTCCAGACCGATTCCAAGGATCGCGATCAGTTGCTGATCGAAGCGGAGGATGAATTGCGTCGCCGCGGTGCGGTGCGTGACGGTGATTTGATCGTGCTTACCATAGGTGAGCCGATCGGTGAGTCCGGTGGTACCAACACCATGAAGATTGTTACGGTCGGCGAACACAAGAAAGCTTAAAGTTTTTCAGGATTTGCAGTCTATTTATTAACCAAGGAGAAAATCATGGCACTTGTATCCCTGCGCCAACTGTTGGACCATGCCGCTGAAAACGGCTATGGCCTGCCCGCATTCAACGTCAACAACCTGGAACAAGTTCAGGCCATTATGGAAGCCGCCGATGAATGCGGCAGCCCGGTCATCATGCAAGCCTCTGCCGGCGCGCGCAAATACGCCGGCGCCAGCTTTCTGCGGCATTTGATCACCGCTGCGGTCGAAGCTTATCCGCATATTCCTATTGTCATGCACCAGGACCACGGCGCCAGCGCCCCGGTGTGTATTCGTTCCATTACCGACGGCTTCTCTTCGGTGATGATGGACGGTTCCCTGCAGGAAGATGCCAAGACCCCGGCCAGCTATGAATACAACGTGGAGATCACCCGCAGGGTAGTCGATATCGCCCATGCTGTAGGTGTTTCCGTGGAAGGCGAACTGGGCTGTCTGGGTTCACTGGAAACCGGTATGGCCGGTGAGGAAGATGGTAGTGGCGCTGAAGGCATGCTGGATCATTCACAATTGCTGACCGACCCGGAAGAAGCCGCCGATTTCGTCAAGAAAACCGGCGTGGATGCGTTGGCTATCGCGATTGGCACTTCGCACGGCGCATACAAATTTACCCGTCCGCCCACCGGCGACATCCTCGCCATTGGCCGTATCAAGGAAATCCACGCACGCATCCCCAACACGCACTTGGTGATGCACGGCTCTTCCTCGGTGCCGCAGGAATGGCTGAAAATCATCAACGACTTCGGCGGCGACATGGGTGAAACCTACGGTGTGCCGGTGGAAGAAATCATCGAAGGTATCAAGCATGGCGTGCGCAAAGTCAATATCGACACTGACCTGCGCATGGCATCCACGGGTGCGGTGCGCAAGTTCCTGGCGGAAAACAAAAAGGAATTTGATCCGCGCAAATTCCTGATTGCTTCCACCAAGGCCATGAAGGCTATTTGTAAAGCGCGCTACGAAGCCTTCGGCAGCGCAGGTCAGGCGACCAAGATCAAGCCGGTTGATCTGGAAAAAATGGCTGCAAAATATGCCAAGGGCGAGCTGGCTGCAATTATCAAATAATCTTGCGTACCCAATAAAAAAGGCAGCTCAGGCTGCCTTTTTTATTGGGGGCGAGAAACTTACTTGGCAGGCGGTACGTAACCGGCAGCTACATCCGCACCTTCACCAAAGAAATATTTCTCCACCTGTTCGATTAAATATTTACGCGCCTTGGCATCAGCCAAATTCAGGCGATTTTCGTTCACCAACATGGTTTGCTGTTTGATCCAGCCGGCCCAGGCTTCCTTCGATACATTCTCATAGATACGCTGGCCCAGCGCACCCGGCATCGGCGGAAAATCCAGTCCGTCGGCTTCGCGCCCCAGTTTGATACAATTTACGGTTCTTGCCATTGCCATTGCTCCTTACGAAAAACGTGCCCTGATGATAGCGGAATCGTCAGATCAATGCACGTTGTAGCGCGCCAGTTCATCCACCAATTTGGCGATCAGATCGCGGCCGTTTGCGCTCATGCCGCGAGTGAGCAGATCCACATCGCGCTCGCCGTTGACCAGGCGTCGCAGGCTGCCGCCCAGTCGGCCCATATCGCCGCCCACTTTGACCATCTGTTCGGCCATGTCTGCCAATGCAGAAAGCGCCGGCACATCGCCCGTTGCCGCGGCATGAATCATTCCCGCCAGCCCCGGTGCGGCGGCACTGGGGTCAGGCTGCTGATTCGGATCGGGCAAGGTGGCGGGATCCTGAATCCCGCGCAGGATCGCCTCGATGATAATGCGGTCATCATCATCCAGCCCTGCATACACACTGCTATCACGCTTGCCGGCCAGAACCTGGCGCACCGCCATCACCATCGCACCCCAGCCTTGCTGTTCAGCCTGCGTAAGCATCTGCTGGGTTTGCGGCATCAACTCCGGCTTGTGACAGGCCGTGGCGATGGCGTGTATAAACTGCGCATAGGTCTGGATCACCTGCTGGGTACGTTCGGGCAAAGCCATGTCGGATTCCTTTCGGGTACAAAGAATAACACGTCATACCACCTTAGAACCTGTCTCGCTGCCCGTACGCAATCGCTGTTGCGGACTCCAGGCAAACCCTGCCCAGCCCCAGAACTCATCCAGCGTACCCACCTCATCCGGTACCGGATGGCTCAGAAATTCCATCGCCCGGCACAACTCGGGAAGCGGATTGAGAGGGTTCAGTGCTGCGGCGTTGGTCTGTTTGGAAAGCTTTTGCCCGATTGCGTTAACTGCAACAGGCAGATGCACATAGCATGGGGTGGGCAGATGCAGTAAATTCTGCAGGTATATCTGACGCGGGGTGGAAGCAAGCAGGTCGGCGCCACGCACCACTTCGGTCACGCCCAGCTGCGCATCATCCACCACGACGGCAAGCTGGTAGGCAAAGATTCCGTCGGCACGCAACACCACAAAATCTCCCAGATCGTCTTGTAACCGCTGGCATATGCGGCCTTGCAACAGGTCATCGAAACAAATCGGAGTGGTGTCGGTACGCACGCGCTGTGCGCGTACTGTCCTGCCAGGCGGCACGCCGTCGCGGCAAGTGCCGGGATAGACCGTATCTTCGATGCCGTGCAAGCTGGAGTCGGCGATCTCGCGCCGGGTACAGGCGCAGCCATATACCATTCCTGCGGCCTGCAATTGATCCAGGGCCGCACGGTAAGCAGGCAGCCGTTGCGACTGATACACCACCGCGCCATCCCATTCGAAACCGAATCGCTCCAGCGTGTGCAGAATATTGTCCGCCATACCGGGCATGCAACGCGGGGTGTCGAGATCTTCCATGCGCAGGTGCCACTGCCCATGATTCGTTCTGGCTTGCAAATAACTACCGAGAGCAGCCACCAGCGAGCCAAAATGCAGCGGCCCGGTAGGCGAAGGAGCGAAGCGGCCGATGTAAGGTGACTTTGCGTGTGCCATGCGCGCCATTATCGCGCACATGGCGATCTATTTGGTGTGGCGAGCCAGCACTTCCCGATAAAAATCCAGTATCTGCCGTGCCATCTGCGGAGCGCTCAAGTCTTGTGCATGCTGCTTTGCTTCGCTGCTCAACCGTGCCCGCAATGCTTTATCAGTAAGCACTTCGCGCAGCGTCGCTGCAAATGCCCTGGGTTCATCCTCGGCCACGCGACAGCCGCGCCCGGCCGCCAGGATATCGCGCGTACCCATCACCGCAGTGGACACCACCGGCACGCCCAGTGCCATGGCTTCGAGCAGTACCAGCCCCTGGGTTTCGGTGCGCGAGGCAAACACGAAGGCATCGCCTGCACAGTAGCATGCAGGCAATTCAGTGCCGCGCTCCAGGTAGCCGACGAACAGCACATTGTGCGCGAGCCCGAGCGCGGCTACTTCGCGTTTGAGCCTGGGTTCGGCCGGCCCTTCACCCGCAATCACCAGCAGCGCGTCGGGCAGGCTGTGGCGCAATTCAGCCATCACGGACAACAAAAATCCGATATTTTTCTCGAACGCAACACGACCCACATACACTACCACCGGACGTTCTGGAGCAATGCCGTGTTGCTTGCGGAATGCCGCGCCGTCGCACGCACTGAAATCCGCCAGATCAATGCCGGTGGGGATGATTTTGCTGAATGCTCGCACCCCATACCGGGCAAGCGCCTCGTCCATGGCGATGGACGGCAGTACCAACCCGTCTACCTGGCTGCATTGCTTGCGCGAAAAAAACCGCGCCAGATAACGCATCACCGCTTTCGGCAGGAACGGCACGTAGTGGTACAGGTATTCTTCGAAAAAGGTATGGTAGGTTTCCACACAGGGGATATTGAAGGCGCGTGCCAGACGCAGGCCGGTGTAGTGAGCGAAGAAAGGCGTGTGGATGTGTACCAGATCGAAATGCTGCCCGGCAAGCGCTTCCGGCAACTGTCGCAAAGCGCGCCGCGACATCATGCGATCTTCCGGGTCCAGCAGAACCCTGCGCCCGGGGATGCGCAAAATATCCGCCTGTGCCGTCTCGTGCATGTCATAAGCCGGTGCCACCAGCGTCACCTCGTGACCGAGTGCCTGCAACTCGCGGCGCAGGGTCATGATCGATGTGGACACGCCGTTCACGCGCGGAAAATACACGTCCGAGACCATCAGAATATTCACGTCACCACTCCAGCGCAGCGCGATGGGCGGGAACGCCGCATTCACCTGCAACCGTTTTGTAGCAAAGCAACGTGACGTGCGTGTGACACTGTGTTTATGCGCGGTGAGTGCTGCGGCATGGCAGGGCTTGCCTGCTCATGCGTTGGAGCATAGGATTACCAATCAGTTTGCAGGGATGTGACGGCTACGCGTGAGGCGGAAAACCAGCCAGGCCGGCACCAGATACAGCATGGCGCTGCCCAGATACGGGGGGAAATATTTGGCGACGGCCTGCGTGTATGCCACCACACCCATATCGCCCAGCGTACCGGACCAGGCATACCAGAATGCATTCGACACCACAAAAGCCGCACTGACAGCCCCCAGCGCCAGCACCGCACTCATGGCAGCGGGGAAATCAGCATGCCGGCGCGCCAGCCAGCGTCCCGCACCCCACAACAAAGCGTAGGTGGGAATCAGGCCGAAATATGCCGGCGTCATGCACCAGCCTGCTTCGGTCGCGGTTTGCGCCGAAACCACGTCAATACCGAACGCTGCCGCCATCAGCAAACCCAGACAGCCTGCGGACAGGCCCATCACGCCGGCCAGCAGGAATACCGCCAGACTTGCGTCGGGCAGCAGCGCAGAGGTGCCGAAGTGACTCATGCGAGTGGTGGCCATGACGACAGCCAGTGCGAGGAGTATCCATAAACGGTGCTTGAACGATAGCGACATGGGGGACTCCTTAAATTGCATTAACTCGAATTGTACGCCACCCGACTATCCCACCCAAGCGGGTGGTCGGATCAAGCAGCTAACGCTTCTTCCAGCTTACCTTATTATCAGAAACTGGCCTTGAAACCCACGCGGTAGTTACGCGTAAAGCTGACCGGATAAATAACATTATCACTTACCCACAAGCCATTCTTCTGCGCAAACACGTTATCGATAGCGGCTGACAACTCATAGGCCTTATAACGGTAGCGATACGCCAGATTGGTGCTCTGGAATGCCGCCTGCTTCTGGGTAAAGTTATTGGCAAAGTCATTGGCGGCGTAGGAGCTGCTGCGCCAGACGTAGCCCACATTGAAGGTGCTGTGCTCGGACCAGTCGTATTGCATGTCGAGCGTCACGCCGTGACGCGGCACACCGGGCAAATCCTTCCCGTCGAAAGCACCGCCGCCGCTGTTTGCCCGGTCGATAATGGCGCGGGTATACGTATAGCCCGTACGCAAATTCAGATCTGGCCGGATACGCCAGCTGTCCTGCAATTCCAGTCCATATTTGTGCGACTGATCGATATTGGTGTTCGCCCAAGTCGCCGGATTGAAATAGATTTCGTTTTTAAGATTGGCGCGAAACACGGCCAGTTTCAGCCGATGATTGCCTTGCGAGTGATTGGCACCCAGCGTTACCGTCTTCACCTTTTCAGGCGAGATGAAGGCATTAAACGTCCCGCCAAAATTGAAAAACCGGTCAATATCGGGGGCCTGGAAAGACTGATTGTAGTTGGCAAAAAACGACGTGGTAGCGGTCAGCCGATAATTGCTGCCTATGTCCCACGCGTTGAGCTGTTGCGTGGCGTGCAAGGCGGTACCTGCATCCGGTACATAGTTGTATTCGACCTTTTCGCGACGCGCGCCGGCCGACAAGGTCAGCTTGTCAATCACATACTGCCCTTGCAGGTAGTACCCGATATTGTTTTTGCTGGTTTGGTCGGATGCACCGATGCGCGTGCCATCAAAGCGCTGTATGCCAGTCGTGAGTTTGAAGGCATTCCCGCTGTGAACCAGCGCAACATCATCCGTCACGTAATCGTAGTTGGCTTTGTAAGGGTAGGGCGAAACATAATTGGACAGCTTGTCCTCCCGATTACGGCTTGCGGTCAGCTTTGTGTCCGGCGTCAGATCCAGGGACGCACCCAGACGCCATTGGTCGCTATCGAATTTCTGGTGGGTATAGGTATTCCCGCCATTTTGCGCAGGGTCACTCTGGAATTGCGCCAAGGTCAAATGGCCGGCATAACGCGTATCGATTTTTGAACTTGACCCATCCAGCGTCAACCACAGCGCGTCGATTGGACGCACACGCATCTGGCCGCGCTGGGTCGTCAGGCTGGAGGCATCGCGCTGACCGGTCACGTCGGCATCGCTGGTGCCGCGCTGGCTTTGGTAATCGTTGCTGGCGGAGATGCTGAAATTGTCTCGGGACAAACCGGCCGCCACGGTACCCGACAGCGCACCATAATTCCCGGCAGAACCGGCCACTGTCACCCCTTGATAGGGCCGCGTGTAAATCTGGATCGTGCCTGCCGTCGCACCATCGCCATAAATAACAGAGCCACTGCCGCGCGTGATTTCTATGCGGTCAATGCTGGCAATTGGAATGGCGCCGAGCAACTGCGGCATGCCGTCAATATTGTTCAGGCGCTGCCCATCCAGACTCACCACAATGTTCTGATAACCGCTGGTCAGGCCATAACCGCGCATGTCCAGCGTCGGCGTGAATTTGTTGCCGTAATTGGGCACCACATTGAGCGTGGTGTTTTGCGTCAAAAAATCAACCAGGCTGCTCGCCCCGGAGGCCTGGATCATCGCCTGTGTATAGACCTCGGACGCATACGGCGCAGCCACATCCGGCAATGGCGTACGCGTGGCCGTGACAATAATGTCATCGAGCGGATAGGTGGAGGGGGCGGCCTGAGCCAAGCTGGAAACAGCGAGCGCGACGGCGCTGAGGGCAAAACGTGTGTGCATGATGATTCCTTAAATTCGCAAGGGTCCCCGCTTGCGGCGGATGAAAGGAAACACGGGGGAAAGCAGACAGGCGCGACAGCGCACAAGGCGCACAGGACGTCCCGGCCACACCGCCTCTCCGCGATGTTTCGGATGGTCTGACAGGCCGGTATCCGGGCTCGCAAGATTTGGCGTGTCGCCTTCCCATGCATTCGCACAGTGGCTTAAAGACACACCCACACTCGCTTACCGTTGCGGGGGCAGCACTGGTATTGCACCAGTTTCCCGTTTAACCGCGCAGCCGGAACACGGCGCGGCACCTGACAAGGCGGCAGATTATAGCGGAATGCAGTTTAAACGGCTAATCCTGTGTGACAACGCGGATGTAGAAGGCACATGGTTGCCCGGGCGTGGGATTGTCCGGCACAGCGGTGAAAGGATAAACACCGTTGCCCAGTCCATGCGCATCTGCCGCACACAACGCCTGAATGGCCGGGTCCGCGTTGGCATGCAGCGGAAACAGGCGAATGCCGATGGCTTCGGGGCGCTGGCTGGCCGCCTCAATATACATGCGCCGGGTAACCTCCTGGGTCAGTACGGTAAGCAGTTTCACCAGTGGCTCCAGATCGGCGCTGAGCCCAGCCCCGATAAGCTGCTGCGCCAGCGCGCGCGGGCCGGTTTGCAGGAACAGCGGGTCGGACAGGGCCTTGAAAATTGCGGTTTCTGTCGCCTCGCCGTGGGGCAACAGGGTTGAGGCCGCCAGATGGCGTGCGACCAGTTCAAGCGTCACCGGCACCTGCTCCACCCGCGTCTCAGGCGGGACGCCCGCGGTCACCACACTGCCTTTTGGGGCCCAGCGCGACTTGATGTAATCCAGCAGATAGGCCATCAGAAATTTTCGATGCGCGCCTGATAACGGAACACGATCAGACGATATAGATCATCGCCCACTTGTACGTGGGTGGACTCGCGCCGCTCCAGGCTGATGGTTTCACCACCATTGGCAGAAAAGGGATGAAATCCGAACAAGTCGTTTTCGATCAGGCCGGCAAGGATATCCCGGCATTCATCCGGAGCAAGCGCACAACCGGTGTTGTCCACCAGTTCGCATGCTTTGCCACGTTTGGTATTGCCTGGATAATGCACCGCATCATCACGCAGAGGATTGTTTTCGTCGAAGTCCGCATTGGGGTCGACAAATTGGCTGGTATCACTCATTTGTTTAAAAATTACTTTCGGTTAGTTCGGTTAACTGTTGACGCAGCTGAATTTTCCAAATTATAGTGTCTGTATGGAAAGTGAACTGAACGCCCTCGAGTCCAAAATTCAGCAGATGGCTCAATTGTGCCAGAATCTGCGTACGGAGAACCAGAAGCTGCGCCAGCAAATCGCTGCGGCAACCGGCGAAAAAAAGCTGCTTGCCGAGCGCATGACGCAGGCACGCGTCCGTATCGAAACTTTGCTGGAAAAAATTCCCGAAGGTGAAGCATGAGTCGCGATAGCAAAGGTATGGATATCAACATTCTGGGGCGTGAATTTCGTGTCGCCTGCCCGGTCGATGAGCAGGAAGCTTTACTCTCCGCCGCGGATTTTCTGGACAAGAAAATGCGCGAAATACGCGAGCAGGGCAAGGTCATCGGGGTTGAACGGATTGCTGTAATGGCAGCATTGAATATTGCCTACGAGTTACTTTCCTCAAGGCAGGACAAGGGTTTTGACATCACTGCCATCAAGCGTAGAATGAATTCCATGGAAGCGTTGCTGGACAAAGCGATGGCCGATCAAAACGAGCTGTTCACTTCTCCAGAATCCAGTTAATGCTCTCTGCGATGTTGCTCTGGCCGCGAATTCTTTGAACCAATAAATTTGATCTGGTTGCGGCTATATTTTGGTACCGGTGTGCGCGTTACACGTTAATGTGCCTAAAGTACTTGCGCTGCGACCCCTTGAACCGCAGGTTCAAGATAGCGTCCAGACTGCATCGCGGGGAGCACCCCCTCATGAACAAATCCGAACTGCGTAAATCTCTGCGCCAGCGCCGCGCTGCTATCGGCCGCACCGAACGCCGACGCGCCGCCGTCGGTTTGACGCGCAATGCACTGCGTCATGGCTTGCTGACCCGCTATCAACGCATCGGCATTTATCTCGCCCACGGCGCCGAAATCAGCACCTTGTCGTTGATCAACCGCGCGCTGATGCTAAAACGCGCGTGTTATTTGCCGATGTTGTCATTCGGACGCGGCAGGACGCTGTGGTTCAATCGCCTGCAAGCGGGGCAAACATGGGTAGCCAACCGTTTTGGCATTCCGGAAAACACCACCACTCAGCAGTTGCATGCACGCCAGCTCGATTTGCTGTTTATGCCGCTGGTGGGATTCGACGACGGCGGCAATCGCATCGGCATGGGGGGTGGTTTCTACGACACGACCCTGGCCTATCTGCGACGCCGGCAAGCGTGGCGCAAACCTTTTCTGGTCGGTGTGGCGTTCGAGTGCCAGCGTATCAGCGGCGAGCTGCCGCACGACCCTTGGGATGTGCCGCTCGATGCGGTGCTGACCGAGCGAGGGTTGTATCGCTTCAAGCGCCGAAATACGCTTCCTGCACTGCAGGATCATCTATCAGCGTAGCTGCCGTACCTGCGCCGGTGATATTCCCACTGGCCATGATATAGCCGCGATCACAGCTTTCCAGGGCGAGACGGGCATTTTGCTCGACCAGGAAAATACTGACGCCGCGCGCAGCAATATCACGCAAGGTGTCGAATATCTTTTCCACCATCATCGGCGCCAGTCCCATGCTGGGCTCGTCCAGCAGCAACAGGCGCGGACGCGACAGCAGCGCGCGCCCGATCGCCAGCATTTGCTGTTCGCCGCCGGAGAGTTGACCGGCAGGCTGGTTCCGACGTTCTCCCAGGCGTTCGAAACGCTGGTACATGGCATCGGTTTCCTGACGCACGGCGGCATCATCACGCCTGGCATAGGCACCCATGGCCAGATTTTCTGCCACCGTAAGGCGCGAAAAAATGCCGCGGCCTTCTGGCACCATGGCCAGCCCTAAACGCACGATCTGAAACGAGGGTTTATGGGTGATGGATTGTCCGGCGAAGTGCACGGATCCTTTGGCTGGCGGCAACATTCCCACGATTGCCTTGAGCAAAGTGGTTTTACCCGCACCGTTAGCACCGATCAGGCATACCCGCTCGCCTTCATCCACCTTCAGGCTGACACCACGCACCGCCTTGATGTTGCCGTAGGAAACTGCCAGGTTTTCAACGAATAACAGACTCACTTGGCCCCTCCGCCGAGATAGGCGGCGATGACACGCGGGTCGCGACGCACCTCGTCTGGTGTACCTTGCGCGATCAGCTCGCCAAAATCGAGTACGGCTATCCGCTCGCACAGACTCATTATCAGCTTCACATCATGCTCGATCACCAACACTGTCAAACCCAGCTGGTCGCGCATGCGGCGGATCAACTGCTTGAGTATGTCGCGCTCTGCCGGATTCATCCCCGCCGCCGGTTCGTCCAGCGCCAGTACCTGGGGATCGGTGGCCAGCGCACGGGCGATTTCCAGGCGGCGCTGATCCCCGTATGACAAATGCTTGGCCAGCCGGTGGGCATGGCTGGCAATGCCCACCCATTCGAGCAACTCATGTGCACGCGCGCCAATGGCTGCCTCCTCCGTCCGTGTGGCGGCGTTGCGCAATACCGCTCCGATCACCCCTGCGCGGGTGCGCGCATGGCGCCCCACCATGACATTCTCCAGCGCCGTCATGTTGGCGAACAGGCGGATATTCTGGAAAGTGCGTGCGATCCCTTGCTTGAGTACCTGGTGCGGTTTCATGCCCAGCATGGAACAATGTTTGAATTCGATATTACCGCTGCTGGGGGTATACAGCCCGGTGAGGATATTGAACAGCGTGGTTTTACCCGCGCCGTTGGGCCCGATCAGTCCGAGTATTTCGCCTTCGTGCACTTGCAGCGAGACCTTTTTGAGCGCGTGAATCCCGCCAAAATGCTTGCTGATTTGCTCCAGCTGGATGAGTTCGGACATCGTCAATTATCGCTTTGCATCATAGACGCTGGCCTGTTCCTGCACCGCGACATCGCCTTTGGCAACCAGTTCGCGCTTGCGCTGACGCGACGGCAGCAGTCCGGCCGGGCGAAACAGCATGACCAGAATCAGGGCCATGCCGAACAGCAACATGCGCAAATCGGAGGGGTCTATCACCACGTGTCCCAGCCACGCACGCTGCAGGTTACCGGTATAACGCAGCGCCTCGGGCAATACGGTAAGCAGCAGAGCACCCAGAATCACGCCGGGAATATTACCCATGCCGCCCAGCACGATCATGCACAGAATCATGATGGATTCCATCAGGTTGAAGCTCTCCGGGCTGATGAAGCCCTGGAATCCGGCGAACAACCCGCCTGCCAGGCCGCCGAAAGTGGCGCCCATGGCAAACGCCAGCAGCTTGATATTGCGTACATTGATGCCCATCGCTTCGGCAGCCACCTCGTCTTCGCGGATTGCCGCCCAGGCGCGGCCAATACGGGAATCCTGCAAGCGCAGGGAAACAAATACCACCAGCAGGGTAAGCAGCAAAAACAGGAAGTAATACTGGTGCGGCGCGGACAGGGTGATTCCGAACAGCTGATGGGTTTTACCCAGTGACACTCCCCACAGACTCACCGGATCGATCTGGTTAATGCCCTGCGGGCCATTGGTGATATTCACCGGAGCATTGAGGTTGTTCAGAAAAATACGAATAATCTCGCCAAAGCCAAGCGTCACAATGGCCAGATAATCGCCACGCAGACGCAGCGTGGGGGCACCCAGCAATACGCCGAATAAGCCGGCGACGGCCGCACCAATGGGCAGCACTGCCCAGAACGGCAAGTGCAGGCCAAATTGCGGCGAGGCCAGCAAAGCGTAGCAATACGCACCCACCGCATAGAATGCAATGTAGCCGAGGTCGAGCAGCCCGGCGTAGCCCACCACGATATTCAGCCCCAGCGCCAGCATCACATACAGCAACGCCAGATCCATGATGCGCAGCCAGGAGCGCCCCAGCCCGAAATCCACCGCAAACGGCAGCAAGGCCAGCATCATTCCCAGCGCGATAAAGGTTAACCAGACCTGGCGCTTGCTGCGTGGCATAGGCTTAGGCGCGCTCGCCGACACGCTCGCCCAGCAGGCCGGAGGGTCTGAATACCAGCACCAGGATCAGCACAAAGAAGGCGAATACATCCTGATAATTGCTGCCCAGGAAGCCACCGGTGAAATCGCCGATATAACCCGCGCCCAGACTCTCGATCACCCCCAGCAACAGACCGCCCAGCATGGCGCCTGCCAGATTGCCGATACCGCCCAGCACCGCTGCCGAAAACGCCTTGAGTCCCAGCAAAAATCCCATGTAATAGTGTGCCAGGCCATAGTAGGCGCTCACCATCACCCCTGCCACCGCAGCGAGCGCCGAGCCCATTACAAAGGTGAGCGAGATTACGGTATTGGCATTCACTCCCATCAGGCCGGCTAACTGGGGTGATTGCGCCGTGGCGCGCATGGCACGCCCCAGACGGGTTCTTTTTACCAAGATGGTGAGCCCCAGCATCAGCACGACGGAAGTAATCAGAATGACGATTTGGACATCGGTAATGCTGGCGCCCAGCAATTGATGACGGCCTTGCGGCAGGATAGGAGGAAAAGAAATATATTGCCGTCCCCAGATCAGCATGGCGAGATTCTGCAACACGATGGATACGCCGATTGCGGTAATCAGCGGTGCCAGCCGCGGCGCATTGCGCAGCGGACGGTATGCCAGCCGCTCAATGGTAAAGCCCAGCGCCATGCACGCCGGGATCGCCGCCAACAAGCCAAGCAATGCGATCACCACGCCGGGCAATTCGACCCCGCTGCCAACCAGCGCGGAGATCACCGATAATGCAACCATGGCACCAATCATGGTTACTTCACCATGGGCAAAGTTGATCAATTCAAGGATGCCGTAAACCATGGTGTAGCCTAATGCCACCAGCGCGTACACGCTGCCCAGCACCAGACCGTTGATCAACTGCTGAACAAAAATATCCATGCCACGCGCTGGAGAAAACCGCTTACTTGCCGTTGAATACGGTTTCCAGCGGATGCCAGGCACCATTCTTGACCTGGTATAGCGTTACCGCGCCGCCGCTCACATCGCCTTTGCTGTCAAAACGGATTTTTCCAGTCACGCCCTGGTAATCGGTTTTGGCAAGCTCTGGCAAGTATTTGGCCGGATCCGATGAATCAGCTCGTTTCATGGCTTCCACCATGACATACACGGCATCATAGGCATAAGGAGCGTAATTCTGGATCGGTCCAAAACGCGCGGTGAATTTTTCCTTGAAGGCCTTGCCGCCGGGCATGGAATCCAGAGTCAGGCCAGGATTGGAAGCAATTGCGCCTTCAGCGTCAGCACCGGCCAGCTTGATGAATTCGGGTGTTTGCATGCCGTCGCCGCCCAACAGTTGCGTCTTTAATCCCAGCTGCCTCATTTGCCTGGCCATTGGACCTGCTTGCGGATCCATACCTGCGAAGAACACCAGGTCGGGAGATTTGGACTTGATCGAGGTGAGGATAGACATGAAATCGGTAGATCTATCGGTAGTGTATTCACGCGCGACAATTTTCGCACCCGCCGCCTCGGCGGCCTTGGCGAATTCATCTGCCAGCCCCTGACCATAGGCAGTGCGATCATCAATCACGGCAATTTTTTTTGCGCCAAGTTTATTGACCGCGTACTGGCCCAGCACATGGCCCTGCTGTTCGTCGTTAGTCATCACGCGAAACGCGGTGTTGTACCCTTGTGCGGTATACGCAATGGCTGTAGCGGAAGGCGATATCTGCGGGATGCCGGCGGCGTGATAAATAGTCGATGCCGGAATGGTGGAACCGGAATTGAGGTGGCCGATAACGCCAACAACGCCACTATCCACCAGTTTTTGCGCGACGGTCGTGGCGGTCTTCGGATCGGCCTGATCGTCCTCGCTCAACAGGTCAATATGCATTTTCTTGCCGCCCAGGGTGAGGCCGGCAGCATTGATCTCATCCACGGCCAGACGTGCGCCGTTTTCGTTGTCCTTGCCCAGATGCGCCTGCGGTCCGGTGAGCGGCGACACTGAACCAATCTTGATGATGTTAGAGGACGCGCCGTCATGTTTGCCACAACCACCTAGTACCAATGCCGCCATTGTCGCGACCAGTAATGCATTTACGATGGGTTTCAACATGTTCTCCGTCACAAAATTTTCTTTAACTTATACCACAAACGCTAAAAGCCGTGAACGTAATGGGACTTGGGCGCAACTCACAGAACGGCTTGCAGGCGTAAAAAAAGCCGGCTACTAGAGCCGGCCCGGATGATGACTGTTCCTGCTTAGAGACTGAGTATCCAGCTCACGATTGTTTTCACATCCGCATCTTTGACTTGCGGGTTAGGCGGCATCGGTACCTGCCCCCATACGCCTGCTCCGCCGCGCTTGACCTTCTCGATCAGCCTGGCCTCAGCACCCTTGTCGCCTTTGTATTTGGCGGCGACGTCTTTGTATGCCGGACCAACAATTTTTTTGTCCACACTGTGGCAACTCATACACGCATTTTTCTGCGCGAGTGACAAACCAGAATCCGCCGCAGCTGCAGAACCTGCGCCGAGCGCAATGATCGAGGCGGTAACAATGCCCATCCATGCCTTCATAATTATGCTCTCCTTAGTTTAGTTAAAAATCACATGGAAACTACTGTGGGTGAAGCAATACTACCTGAATTGCGCCAGTCCACAAGCCGTACAATTTGCTACACAAGCCATTGTAAAATCTACCATAAAGGGCCAGTAATCAAGCTTTTGCATCCAGCCAGGACAATAGATACTGCCATTGTTCAAGCTCGCGCTCAGCCAGATAAGGCGGCAGATCAAACAGCGATTTCCCCTCAAAGGCGGCGTTCACGTACAACTGGGCTTCGCGCAGATAGGCCAGTATCGGCATATCCAGTTCCTGCAGGAATTGTTCGAGGGCAGCAGCTGCGAGCGTGCGCGGCGCCATGCGCATGCCTACCACGCCGACAAAGATCTTGCCTTTGCGTATCGCTTTTTCGGTTTGCAGCACATCCAGAAAGTCCTTGCTGGCGTTCATGTCGAACAGCGAAGGTGCGATGGGCACGACCACCCGATCCACCAGCTTCAGCGCGCGTTCAAGATTTTTGCCATGCAGGCCAGCAGGTGAATCAATCACCAGCCAGCCTTCATGCGCGGCATTGGTGACCACCTTGTCCGAAAACAGCGTGATCGGCGGGAGTGCTTCGGATCGCAACGCCAGCCAGCCACTGGCCGACTGCTGGCGATCCATATCCAGCAAGCGCACGGTTTGACCGGCTGCAGCCAGATAGCCGGCAATATTGGTCGCCAGCGTCGTTTTGCCGCTGCCGCCCTTGGGATTGGCGATCAGAATGGTTTTCATAAAAATTTATTGCACATCGCTGCGGTTACGCCGTTCCACCTGGGTCACATCGCGCACCGCGCCGGTAGCGGCGCTCGTGGTCAATGCTGCATAGGCACGCAGCGCCACGGAAACGAACCGCTCACGCTTTACCGGCTGCCACGCCTTGTCGCCCCTGGCGTGCATCGCCGTACGGCGGCGCGCCAGTTCAGTGTCGCTCACGGCCAAATGGATGCTGCGATTGGGAATGTCGATTTCGATGCTGTCACCCTCCTCAACCAGGCCGATGGTGCCGCCTTCGGCCGCCTCGGGCGATACATGGCCGATGCTCAAGCCCGAGGTGCCACCCGAGAATCGTCCATCGGTAATCAACGCACAGACTTTGCCAAGACCTTTGGATTTGATGTATGAAGTAGGATAAAGCATTTCCTGCATTCCTGGCCCGCCCTTGGGGCCTTCATAACGGATCAGCACTACATCGCCGGCCTTGACCTGGTCAGCAAGCACCGCTTCCACGGCCGCATCCTGGGATTCAAAAATTCGCGCCGGACCGGAAAATTTGAGAATGCTTTCATCCACACCGGCGGTTTTGACGATGCAGCCATCCAGCGCCAGATTACCGTGCAAAACCGCCAGTCCGCCATCCTGTGAGTAGGCATGTTCCCTGTCGCGAATACAGCCCGCAGCGCGGTCAAGGTCGAGATCAGGCCAGCGTTTGTCCTGGCTGAACGCCACCTGGGTCGGCACACCACCCGGGCCGGCACGATAAAACTGGCGTACTGCCGCATCTTCGGTACGCGATACATCATACTTTTCCAGTGCCTCAGCCATGGTTTTGCTGTGCACCGTGGGCAGGTTACGATGCAGTAGTCCGGCGCGATCGAGCTGGCCCAGAATCGCCATTACGCCGCCGGCGCGGTGCACGTCTTCCATATGGTATTGCTGCGAGGCAGGCGCCACCTTGCACAGATTGGGCACCTTGCGCGACATGCGGTCGATATCCTTCATGGTAAACGGCACGCCTCCCTCAAAGGCGGATGCCAGCAGGTGCAGCACGGTATTGGTGGAACCGCCCATGGCGATGTCGAGCGCAATGGCGTTTTCAAATGCCTCGAACGTGGCGATGGAACGCGGCAGCACCGAATAATCGTCCTGCTCATAATGACGTTTTGCCAGATCGACAATGAGGCGTCCGGCCTGCAAAAACAATTGTTTGCGGTCCGCATGCGTGGCCAGCGTCGAGCCGTTACCAGGCAGCGACAGTCCCAGTGCCTCGGTCAGGCAGTTCATCGAGTTGGCGGTGAACATGCCGGAACACGAGCCGCAGGTAGGGCAGGCGGAACGTTCCATGGTCATGACGTCCTCATCCGATTCGCGCGCATCGGCAGCGGATACCATCGCATCCACCAGGTCGAGCTTGACGACCTTGCCGCGGATGGTGACCTTGCCGGATTCCATCGGCCCGCCGGACACGAATACCACCGGGATGTTAAGTCGCATCGCTGCCATCAGCATGCCGGGGGTGATCTTGTCGCAATTTGAAATGCACACCAGCGCATCGGCGCAGTGGGCATTGACCATGTATTCCACCGAATCGGCGATCAGTTCGCGCGATGGCAATGAATACAGCATGCCGCCGTGCCCCATGGCGATCCCGTCGTCCACCGCGATGGTGTTGAATTCCTTGGCCACCCCGCCGGCGGCTTCGACCTCGCGTGCCACCAGTTGCCCCATGTCTTTCAGGTGTACATGGCCCGGCACAAACTGGGTAAACGAGTTGGCAATGGCAATGATGGGCTTGTCGAAATCGCCATCCTGCATGCCGGTGGCGCGCCACAGGGCGCGCGCGCCGGCCATGTTGCGACCGTGGGTAGTGGTATGGGAGCGATAGACGGGCATGGTTGACCTCAGATTAGTGCGATAATACGGAATTGCCAATTTTATCCCATTACCAAGCACTATGCTGATCCATCCCGACTTCAATCCCATCGCCATTTCCATCGGCCCGCTCGATATTCGCTGGTACGGTTTGATGTACCTGACCGCATTCATGCTGGTACTGGTGCTCGGGCGCTGGCGCATCAGGCAGCATCCTGATTCCGGCTGGACCACCAAAAACCTGGATGATGTATTGTTTTATGGCGTGCTTGGCACCGTGCTCGGTGGGCGGCTCGGCTACGTGCTGTTTTACAAGTTCAGCTACTACATGGCGCACCCGCTCGAGATTTTTTATGTGTGGGAAGGTGGCATGTCATTTCATGGCGGCTTTCTCGGCGTAATTTTTGCCATGTGGCTATTTTCGCGACGCACCGGAAAACCCTGGCTCGCCATCACCGATTTTATTGCGCCGCTGGTGCCGCTCGGGTTGGGCGCCGGGCGCATCGGCAATTTCATCAATGGCGAATTGTGGGGACGGCCTACCGATGTCCCTTGGGCAATGATCTTCCCTGCCGTGGATAATGTGCCGCGCCATCCTTCCGAACTGTACGAATTCGGCCTGGAAGGCATTGTGCTGTTTACTATCGTGTGGCTATTTTCGGCCAAGCCACGTCCCATGGGTGCGGTGTCAGGGCTGTTCCTGACCGGCTACGGACTGTTCCGCTTTCTGGTCGAATTCACGCGCGAGCCGGATGATTTTCTCGGTCTGCTCAGCCTCGGACTCAGCATGGGGCAATGGCTGTCGCTGCCAATGATTGTGGCTGGCATAGCCATGATGGTATGGGCTTATCGTCGCAAATCTTGACAGGACAAGGGCAAAACCCTGATAATTCCGCGCTTTGCTTCATGGGGTGATGTAGCTCAGATGGTTAGAGCGATGGATTCATAACCCATAGGTCGGCGGTTCGACTCCGCCCATCACCACCACTCGATTTCTTCGCCCTCAGTCTGATAACTGCCCGGCGCCCATTGTGAAAAAAGTCTTCATCAAAACCTTCGGCTGCCAGATGAACGAGTACGACTCGGACAAGATGGCAGACGTGTTGCGTGCGTCTGACGGACTGATCCCGACGGACAACCCCGCAGATGCGGACGTCATTCTGTTCAACACCTGCTCGGTACGCGAAAAAGCGCAGGAGAAAGTATTCTCCGACCTGGGACGGGTGCGCGAACTCAAGGACGCCAATCCCGATCTGATTATCGGTGTGGGCGGTTGCGTGGCAAGCCAGGAAGGCATGACCATCATAGACCGCGCGCCGTACGTCGACATCGTGTTCGGGCCGCAAACCCTGCATCGCCTGCCGGCGTTAATCGCCAAAAGGCGCGCTACCGGGCAACCCCAGGTGGATATCTCTTTCCCGGAAATCGAAAAATTCGACCATCTCCCCGCCGCCAGATCGGAAGGCGCCAGCGCCTTTGTCTCCATTATGGAAGGCTGCTCCAAATACTGCTCGTTTTGCGTTGTGCCTTATACCCGGGGCGAAGAAGTATCGCGCCCATTCAATGACATCCTGGCCGAAATCACGGCTCTCACCAACCAGGGTGTGAAAGAGGTTAACCTGCTAGGGCAGAATGTAAACGCTTATCAAGGTACGATGGAAGATGGCGACAGCGCCGATTTTGCTTTGTTGCTCGAATATGTGCATGACATCCCGAATATCGAACGTATCCGCTATACCACCAGCCATCCACGCGAATTCACCACGCGTCTGATTGATGCCTATACGCGCCTGCCCAAGCTGGTTTCACACCTGCATTTGCCGGTACAGGCCGGCTCTGACCGCATTCTGGCGGCGATGAAACGCGGCTACACCGTACTGGAATACAAATCCATTATTCGCCGCTTGCGCGAGGCGCGATCGGACATCACTATTTCATCGGATTTCATCATCGGTTTTCCAGGCGAGACCGATGCCGATTTCGAAGCAACGATGCAATTGATTGAGGACGTGGGTTTCGATAACTCGTTCAGCTTTATCTACAGTAAACGTCCGGGCACTCCGGCAGCCGAGTTGCTTGATGAGGTGCCGCATGCAGTCAAGCAGGCGCGTCTGGTGAAATTACAGAAACGCATTGAAGCCAACGAGTTGGCCATCAGCCAGTCTATGGTGGGCAACCGCGAGCGCGTCCTGGTGGAACGCGTGTCCAAAAAGGATGCCAGCGAACTGGCGGGGCGCACCGACAACAATCGCGTGGTCAACTTTCCGGGCCCTGCGCGTCTGATCGGGCATTTTGCCGAAGTTGTCATCACCCGGGCGGAGCCGCATTCGTTGCGCGGTGAAAGGGTCACGAATTAATGGAAATCGCTTTCGCACCTGTAGATAACGCACGACTGGCCAATTTGTGTGGGGTTTTGGAAGAAAATTTGCGTCAGATCGAAACCGGGCTGGATGTCGTCATCACGCGCCGCGGCGAACACTTCCGCATTACCGGAAAAACAGCCAAGACCCGGCTTGCCGCTCAACTGATGGAAGCGTTTTATCTCAAGGCACGCGACCCGATCAGCGTGGATGATATCCAGCTGGCATTGGTCGAAGCTACACACCATAACGCATCCAGCCTTGCCCCGGATAGCGTACCGTTACTCATGACGCGCCGTGCCGATCTGCGCGGCCGCACCCCGCGCCAGACAGAGTATCTTGCCCAGATTCAGGCGCATGACATCACTTTTGGCGTCGGTCCTGCCGGAACCGGCAAGACTTATCTCGCCGTAGCCAGTGCTGTGGATGCGCTGGAGCGCGATACCGTCAAACGCATCGTCCTGACCCGACCGGCGGTAGAGGCGGGTGAGCGGCTTGGATTCCTGCCCGGTGACCTGGCACAGAAGATAGACCCGTACCTGCGTCCGTTGTACGATGCTCTGTACGATCTGCTTGGCTATGACAAAGTGGGTAAGTTGTTCGAGCGCAACACGATTGAAATTGCACCGCTGGCTTATATGCGTGGGCGCACCTTGAACCAGGCCTTTATCATTCTGGACGAAGCGCAAAACACCACGCCTGAACAAATGAAAATGTTTCTTACCCGTATTGGTTTTGGCTCCAAAGCCGTCATCACTGGCGATGTCACGCAGGTCGATCTGGCACGCCACCAGAAAAGCGGCCTGGTTGACGCCAGCGAAGTGCTGCAGAATATACGCGGTATTGCTTTCACCCAATTTCTATCGGAAGACGTTGTGCGCCACCCGCTGGTCGCACGGATCGTCGATGCTTATGAAAAGCGCGACCAAACCCGCTGAACCCTCACCCCGAAGTAGGCCGGCGCGGCCACGTCTTACGCTGTCCGTGCAACGCGCTGTCCGTGCAACCGATGCGCCCAGCCGTGCCCAGATCATGCAATTTGCGCGAGCCGCGCTCGAACGCGATGCCGAACTCACCATCCGTCTGGTTAATGAGCAGGAAGGCCGTGCACTCAACCATGACTATCGTGGCCGCGATTATGCCACCAACGTTTTATCCTTCGTGTATGCCTCAACCCCGGTGATCAGTGGCGATCTGGTTCTGTGCGCCCCGGTAGTGAGCCGTGAGGCGCAGCAACAAGGCAAACCCATTATCGCCCACTACGCGCACCTGATCGTCCACGGCGTACTCCACCTGCATGGCATGGATCATCAAAATGATGCCGATGCGCAAGCCATGGAGGCACGCGAGACCGAAATTATCACTGGGCTGGGCTTTGCCAATCCTTATTTAGAAATGGAGCAGATTTAACATGGAAGAACCCGCCAAATCCAGTTGGCTAGAGCGCCTTGGCGCATTTCTCTCGCGCGAGCCGGAAAGCCGCGGCGAGCTGGTGGAGATGCTGCATAGCGCCTATCAGCACAACCTGTTTGATGCTGATGCCTTGTCCATGATCGAGGGTGTGCTTCAGGTTTCAGAAATCCAGGTGCGCGACATCATGATCCCGCGTGCACAGATGGATATGGTGGATATTAACGATACGCCTGAACTGTTCATTCCCTATGTGATCGAAACCGCGCACTCGCGCTTTCCGGTCATCGATAAAAACAAGGATGACGTCATCGGCATTCTGCTCGCCAAGGATTTGTTGCGCTATAACGCAGGTGAGGAATTCAACGTGCGCGAAATGCTGCGCCCGGCCGTGTTCATCCCGGAATCCAAGCGCCTTAACGTCCTGCTCAAGGAATTCCGCGCCAGCCGCAACCATATCGCCATTGTCGTGGATGAATACGGCGGCGTCGCTGGGCTCGTCACTATTGAAGACGTGCTCGAACAAATCGTCGGCGACATCGAGGATGAATACGATTTCGACGAAACCGAAGACAATGTCATCCGTGACAAGGCCGGGCGCTACCGGGTCAAGGCGGTGACCGAAGTCGCCGATTTCAACACCGTGCTAGGCACCCAGTTTTCCGACGAGGAATTCGATACCGTCGGCGGTCTGGTGGTGAGCCAGTTCGGCCACCTGCCCAAGCGCGGTGAGGAAATCGAATTCGACGGCCTCAAGTTTCATGTATTGCGCGCAGACAGCAGACGGCTGCATACGCTGCTGGTGGAAAAAACAGCTGGCGTCACTTAAGCCGCCAAAGAGAGGCCTATTTCTTCGTAGTCAGGGTAGACACATACGCGGCTACAGCCTGCATCTCCTCCGGCTTGAGGTCGTGGGCAACCACCTTCATGGCCGCTCCATTGGGACGTTCCTCAGCGGATCTCTGGAACACATTCA
>NZ_BGOW01000051.1 GCF_003851125.1 Sulfuriferula multivorans
GTCTCAATACTGTTCGGTTAGAATCTTTTTGCATATATTTTCCTTGGAGGCACTGGCAGTGGCGCAAGCAGTTGCGGTGAGAAGTTCGTCTGAATGTTGCGCGCAACTGAGCGGTCGTGACTTGCATAGGACGAATTGCGCCGCTTGAACATACGCGGGTTTTGCAGCCCTTTGCTCGTGACGCACCTCGAACGTGCGGCGGTGGCAAGCAAAGCATTAAACCATCGCCGACGTAATCGAGGCCGCGCTGGGGGGGAAGGCCCCCGATTGGGGCTGTGCGCAGCGCAGTAGTTGTACGTTCGCGGTGAAGGACAGACTTCGATCCGGTCGACAGTGCTCGGTTGCCGCCTGATGCATCAGCCAGCGCACCGCATAATGCGCCAGCACCCAGCCGTAGAATTCTTGGCGCACCAGGTCAGCCGTCTTGCTGCGCAGTACTCGCCGCTTCTGCAACAGGTGGGTCTTGAGTTCGTCAAATACGGCTTCCACCTCCCAACACTGGTGATACAGCGCCGCCAACTCCAAGGCCGGGGCCGTTTCCTCATCCAGCAGCGTGGTGAGCAAGCGGTAGCGTGGCTGCGCCTCAGTGGCGTTCGGCAATGCGTAGTCAATCACCCGCACTGCGATCCCCTCAGTTGAGGCCTGCCGCTGCTTTTTAGAGAGCGTGCCGCTCGGATAGATCATGCTGAGATAAGACCCATCGCTGAGCGCCTTGACTACCGGGAGCTTGCGATTGTTCGGGCAGCGCCATAACAGTTGCGCGCCGGTCGCTTGTGCCGCTGCCCAGTGTGTATAACCGTTAAAACCGCGATCCGCCAAACAGAGCATGCCAGCCTCCAGACGGGCCAGCAGCGGTTTGCAAATCGCCCATTCGCTCTCTCGGTAAGCACCCAGATGGGCTGCGAGGATGGCGTGACTGGCGCACTCGACGAGTACGGCGCACTGGGCTTGCGGATAGCCTGCATGACCGGTACGGCTGCCGGGGTAGCCAAAGGCTTTAACGTTGTCCGGCTCGTCGGCCACCTCCAGATTGCTGCCGTCTATCGCAACCAGGCGCAGCCGGGCATAGAAGGCGTCCGGATGGCGCTTTGCATCGGCGAGCGGCAAACAGGCACGAGCCACCAAATTCTGCAACGGTATATATCCGATCTTGCTGCGCATTTCGCTGATGGAGGACTTGGCGATCGTCGCTTCGGAGTCATTACCCTGCATCCAGGACAAGCCTTGAGAAACGACCGCAAAGACTTGTTCATAGGCCGCTTCCGGGTACAGGCTGAGGGCCATGCAGAAATAGACGCCGGGCACGGCGGGCAAGCTGCGAATACGTTTGCTGTTGCAGCCATGTTCGTCGAGTATCTCGCCGATCATCGCTGCCGGGTAAATCCGCGCCAGCAAGCTGGCGCTGAGGTAGTCACTTAAACGTGCGCCCGCTCCCAATACCGCTTTGGTTCGCGCCATGGCTCGCTCCAGAAAGACGATGAGCGTAGTGTGGCATAAAGATAGTTAACCGAACAGTATTGGG
>NZ_BGOW01000052.1 GCF_003851125.1 Sulfuriferula multivorans
TATTGATCCGGCCTGATTTATCCGTGATTCATGCTGCATATTTTACGCGTGCATCCTGGAAGAACTTTATCACCCGCTCGGGTGATTTCTCCAACGCCTGCATGTGCTCGGTTGCAGCCGCTTTCAACTTGGTCTTGGTGCGTACTGGAACCTTGGTATAAAGCGCCTGTTTCAAATCAGCATTGAGCCGTTCTTCCGGATTGAGCTCCGGGCTGTAGCTGGGCAGATAGAACAACTCGATCTTGTCTTTACGCGCCTCAACCCAAGCCTTGACCGGCTTGCTGTGATGCACCCGCAGGTTATCCAGAATCAGGAACACTTTCTTCGCTGCGTCCTGGACCAGCGCTGCCAAAAACTCGATCAGCCTGTCCGAGTTGAATGCCTCATCAATAATCATCCAGCGTGTCTTGCCCTGGTTGGTGACGGTGGCGATCATTGACAGTTTCTGGCGCGTGCCGCCCACTGCAAAGGTCACCGGTGTTTTACCCGCCGGTGCGTAACACCGGCCACGCACATCGGTGTTCACGACCGCTGTCTCGTCGCCCCAGTGTATCTCGGCACCTTCGGACTTGGCGCGTTGTTCGATTGCCGGATAGTCATTATCCAGCCATGCCTGCACAGCCTCCGGGCGTTGTTCATACGCCTTCTTGATCGGCTTTTGCGGGGTGAATCCCCAACGCTGGAGGTAGTTGCCAACGCCGCGCACAGACAACTTGATTCCGCATTCGCGTTCAACCAACTGCATGACGGCGGCGCGATTCCATAGTGCAAACTCCATCTTCAGTTGTTCGGGGCGACGGTCGCAGATGATTTGCCGAACAGCGCTCTCTTGCGATTCGCTCAACATGCGTCCACTGCCCTGTTTCTTGCCGCGCGCAGCAGGCTTGAGTGCCGCCGCTCCCGCAGTCGAATAAGCGATGATCGCAGCGTTCACGGCATACCAACTGAGGCCGCTGTGCTCAACAATCTGCATCACCGGCATCCCCTTGCGGTGCATGCGGATGACTTGTTTTCGTCTCTCGTGCAGTACTTCTCGCGACTGCTTGCGGGCGTCTTCTTTTTCCATGCGCGCTGAGACACGTTACAAACCTTAAAGTTCACGGATAATTCGTGCCGAGTCTATAG
>NZ_BGOW01000053.1 GCF_003851125.1 Sulfuriferula multivorans
GCCAGATGTAGCTTGGTGTTGAGCCCCCTTTTGTAAGGCTCATGGCTTGATTGCCACCCCGGGCGCCTGTGGCGTGCGGATGAACCTTGATATGACTGGCATCAATCATCAGCCATTCGTAATCAGGATCGTCGATCAATTGCTCCAGCAATACCTCCCAGACGCCGTTGTCTCTCCATCGGCAGAACCTTCGGTGCGTGTTCTTCCAGTCCCCATACGAGGGCGGCAAATCCCGCCATGGTGCACCCGTTCTCAAAATCCAGCATACCGCATTGATAAATCGTCGGTTGTCGTGTGCGATGCCGCCCCACACGCCTTTAC
>NZ_BGOW01000054.1 GCF_003851125.1 Sulfuriferula multivorans
ATGATCGAAATTCCATCATGGCACTGGTTGCCGTTCGCGGAAACTTCTCCGCTGCCTCGGGACGGGGAAGTCCCTTTCATTCGTTGGGCGTCAGCAGTTCACCGAGCGCATGGATAGCCCTGCTTTTTGCCCAGCGCTCGAACTCGCCCATTGGCTCGGACAATTCTTCCCACATGCGCGGGTTGGCTTCGATGATTTCGCAAAGCGTCTTGCGCAATCGGTCAATCTCGTCGGCTGCCCGCGCCATCATTGCTTCCGGTGTGTAGCCTGTGCCGATACCTGTGTAATTCCTAAGGTCTTCCGTGTTTAACATTTCGTTTCCTTTCTTCGGTCTACGCCCAACCCTACGGTGCAGTAGACCGCCCGCAAGCGGGCGTCTGCTGACCTTGTTCGTTGGGCACCATAAAAACCAACCAGTGCGTCAGCCCCTTGCGCCCTGAAATATGCCCAAAGAGTGGCTGCACTGGTGTTAGTGCAAGCACCTCCGCGACTTTGATCTGCGTTTCGTTCCACTTGAAAACCAAAACTCCATCGGTGGCCAGCACGCGGAAGCATTCTGCAAATCCATTGCGCAAGTCCTCGCGCCAGTCGGTGCCGAGCTTCCCGTATTTCGCCGCCAGCCACGAGCGCGGCCCCGCACGCACCAAATGTGGCGGGTCGAACGCCACCAGCCGGAATACCCCGTCCGGATACGGCAGCGCCCGAAAATCAATCAGCGCATCCGGCTCAATCCGCAGCGTGCGCGTGCCGCTAGCGTTGCCGTGCGAGCGGTCGGTAACGATCAGCGACTCGCTGCGCCGGTCGCCAAACACTACGTCCGGGTTTTGCTTGTCCAGCCACATCATGCGGCCACCGCAGCAAGGATCGAGCACACGTCGCCCAACATTTACGTCAACCGGACCTTGCGCCAGCAGCGTTTCATTGTTCATTTGTCGTCCTTTTTCGGCGCAAGGCCGGTTACGTTAGCGTTAGGGAGCTCGCCACGTGGACACATCCACTCTTGCAAATGAAATCGCTGCGAAGGTCATCGCTGACACTTCGTTTTGGGTTTCTGTTGTTGGGCTTGTTGGCGTTGTTGTGGGAGCAGTCATCACTGTTGGAGGAAACTTTGTTCTTCACTGGTTTCAAGACAAACCACGCCGGGAGCTTGACGAAAAAAGAAAAAAACTCTTGGACAAAATGCTTCGCGATTTACGATTCAAAGAGCATTGGCGCAAACTCACAACGCTGTCTCGCGTAGTCGGTGCAGATGAAGAAACAACAAAGCGACTGTTAATTGAACTCGGAGCCCGAGGCTCCGAAAAAGACGATGATTTATGGGGGTTGCTTGAGTACCACCCACTTGAGAAGCTCGACCAATAGCTCCCTAACATGGCGTTCCAGCGGACCGGCTGCAAGCGGCGCTGCGCGCCACTCGCAGCCGTCCGCTGAACTTCAACGTTGGGCCCCTCGGGTTTTCTAAACATGCACACACCGTTTGAAACACACAAACTGTCTCGCGGTAAAACCTGTTCGCTTCAAAGCGTCTCCGTCTCACGTGCCGCTGTGTGTGCGTCCCTTTCTTCTCGCGCCTTGTCGCTTGCGCGGCGCGAGTGTTCAACTCGCCGTGCCTTCGCAACCCATCATGATCGCCGTGGCCTTGGCCGCCACGCCGCGCCGGTGGCTTCGCTCCAACCATCGCGCGTTACCATGTGGGCTTCGGTAGTCGTTGGCGTGTCGCGTCTGGCAAACGCCAGAGGTAAATTTCAAGCTCGCCGTGTGGCCGCGTCAGGTGTGCGCGCCGTAGGGTTCTTGCAACCGATCTCGTTGCCCAACCCGTCGGTCAACCGGACTGCCCGTCAGCTGCGCTGCCGGGTTCCCTCCGCGCTGCGCGCTCCGGCAGCCGGTTACCTTTCACGTTATGCCCCTTAATCGGATAATCTCATGACGACACACACGCAAGAACAATTGAACGATATTTGGAGTGCGATACTCGCCGGGAAATACGGCAATGATCCGCTGGCAATTGCTCCGCGACGTATCGCAGCGGAACCGGGAACAGAGATTATGAGCATCCCGAACGCTACCGGCACGGATGTATTTGTGTACGAGAGGAAAAGCGGAGAACAGTGGCGCGAGGTCACGTATAGCTGGCCGGAGTGGCCCACCGTGCAAACGGCGTTAGAAAGTCCAAGGTTCAAATGGCGCACAATTGAAGGAATCGCTAAAGAAACGAAGCTTGATGCGGTCACTGTTGTAGGAAGTCTTTCCGCTAACGCTAGCGTTGTAATTAAGTCGACGATCCCAGACCAGGAGGGCCGCGATCTCTTTACGACAAAAGATCACTATCGCGAGAAATCGTCGCTATGGGAACGTTTGGAGAGTGCGATTACGAATAAGGTGCAGAAATGACTTCGGCCGTCGTATTGGCTGTGATCGGCGGATTCCTCATCAACGTCCTTCATCTAATGGAGTATTCGAAACGGCCCAAGCTTGAGAGGCCAGACTTCAAAGATATTCTTTTTTATGTGCCATATGCTGCTTGGCCCACAATCAGTGGCGTGCTTGCGTATGCTTACGTTGCGTCGGGCGTTCAGCTATCGCCGATCGTAGCGTTAAACGTTGGCCTTTCAGCACCGTTACTAGTCCGTGCAATGACAGAAGCGAATCCATTTAAGCCAACCGCAATTAACCCAGGTAGCGGGGCCTAACAACGCCATGAACGCGGACAGCAAAAAGCGTCGCTCCTTCGTCGCGCCACTTTTTGCTGCCGGTTATGGCGAACGTTATGCATCTCGATGAATACTTCCAAAGCCATCGTTCACGTTAGAAAAGCTGTCCCCGTTTTCGGAAACCAACATTCTGGTTGGGGATGTCCAGTAACGGAAGCTCATCAGGCTAACTGCGCTCTCCCCATACGTGAAGAGTTGTTCGATATTGAGATTCATCTCGACGGTTCTGGATACTTGCTTTGCTATTCGACATCTGACCATGCGCTTTACGGTGACTCTTGGCATTTGACCGAACTCGAAGCAAAACAAACTGCTCTCGAAGAGCTTGGCGTTCAGTTCAATGAGTGGCAGCATGCATAACATGGCGCTCAACCTCGCTCCCTTCGGTCGCTGGACGCTGCGCGATAAAGCTGCGCAGCGCCGGTTAGCTCTACTACAAGGGCTTCCCCAGATTTACAAGTGATCTGATGTTTTTAATTCATTGCTCTTTCCTCATCATCTGATTCAGATTGCGCCGCTTGGGTTGTGTAAGAAGGTGAAGGACTGCGAAACTACAAA
>NZ_BGOW01000055.1 GCF_003851125.1 Sulfuriferula multivorans
CTTCCATGGAGCTGGCGGTCTCTTCCAGGGAACTGGCCTGCGATTCGGTACGCGCTGACAGGTCCGCGTTGCCAGAGGCGATCTGGCGTGAGGCAACAGCAATGGTCTCGGTGGACTGGCGGATGTCGCCGATGGTCAGGGTCAAATGCTCGCGCATCGCGTTCATCTCAAACAGCAGGCTGGTAGTATCCCCTTTTGCAATGGCGATTTCGCGCGAAAAATCTCCATTAGAGATGGCATGCGCCACCTCGACTGCATAGACGGGTTCGCCACCCAACAAATTCATAATGTGGCGGATCAACCAGAACACGATCCCCGCACCCACAACAATCGCGACAAACACCAGCACCAGCGCAGTAACCAGCATGCGCTGGCTAAAGGCGGACATCTCGGCCCTGGTATCTTTTACTGTAGCGTTCTTAACCTTGATGTAGTCTTGCAGGCGCTCCCGCATCTTGCGCCATACCGGAGTTTCTTCCTTACTGACTGCTTCGATGGCCGCAGCCTGGTTCGTGGATGCGAGGGATGTAATTTTGGCCTGGATCGGAATCTGCTGTTCGCGTATCGCCGCCACATCTTCCATGACTTTCCGATCAGATGGATCCAGTTGATCCATCGCCAGGACCATTTGATTTGTTTTCTTGAACTCTTCGCCTGCCGATTCCAAATTCTTATAGGCAGCTTTGTTAGCAGGGTCAATCACAATATTGCGCATCGCCTGGCCCATTTGCAGCCCTTGCGCATACAGATTGGTTGCTGCACGTGCTAGCGTTAGGTCATGTTCCAGAAAGTTGTCGAACCGACTTTTTGTACTTTGCATTCCAGTTAAGGCCACACCAATCGCGATGCCGAAAACCATGAACACCAGGCCCATGCTCAAAATAATTTTGGTTTTTAACTTCATATTCATGTTTGAAAATTCCTTCAAAAAATTTATATCTACGGTTATAGGAATTTTCGACTGGCATTTTCTACCAGGTACCTTCTCCGATATCCGCCTACTTATCCGGCAAGTCTTAACTTTCTTATCGACACCGCGGAGTCTGAACTTGAACGCATGGCGCGAATATTATGTCGCCGCATTCAGACCGGTGCGGATGGTTCATGAATCTGCGTCACATCACGCAAATTCATGAACTGTCACGGTCAGATTGGTCTACAGGAAATAGCGCGATGGAAAACCTCAGCGCAATTTAATATCGCGTTACTTTTCGGGGAACACCTCAGTGAGACGAACCCAGCAGGCGTTCAGAATTCTTACCAGGCCTCACCGCCGGCAACAAGTTTCTTCCGCTTGGTAGCCACTTTAGTGAGCGCCACCTTGGACCTGCCTTGCACCGGCCGAGACTTCGCTGTGTCGCGCAGGACAGGGATAGATGCCGCCTGGGCACCCGATACCAGTTTGAAGGCGCCCACCAGTTGCGCGAGCTTCACTGCCTGGTCCTGCATGCTCTCCGCCGCGGCCGCGGCCTGCTCCACCAGCGCTGCGTTCTGCTGTGTCATTTCGTCCATCTGACCCACCGCCTGGTTGACCTGCTCGATGCCCGCGCTCTGTTGCTGGCTGGCTGTGGCGATTCCGCTCATGATGTCGGTCACCAGTTCCACCGAGGTGACAATGTCACCCATGGCTTCTCCAGCCTGATCCACCAGCTTGCTGCCAGCGTCGACTTTCTCCACCGAGTCGCTGATCAGTGTCTTGATTTCCTTGGCGGCACCCGCCGAGCGCTGGGCCAGGTTTCTGACTTCGGCCGCCACCACGGCAAAGCCGCGCCCCTGTTCGCCGGCTCGTGCAGCTTCCACCGCCGCGTTCAGCGCCAGGATGTTGGTCTGGAAGGCGATACCATCAATCACACCAATGATGTCGGCAATCTTGCGCGAACTGGCTTTGATGGAAGCCATGGTAGTAACGACCTGTTCCACCACCGCACCGCCTTGAACGGCAATGTCGGCTGTCGATACAACCAGCTGATTGGCATGCCTGGCATGCTCGGCATTCTGTTTCACGGTGCTGGTGAGTTCTTCCATCGAGCTGGCGGTCTCTTCCAGACTGGATGCCTGCGATTCGGTACGCCCGGACAGGTCGGCGTTGCCGGAGGCAATTTCACTGGCCCCCATGTTCACGTGATCGGTGGCTTCCTTGATCTGGCCGACCAGTAATTTGATATTGGTTTGCAAGACACGTAGCGATTGTATGACCCGGGTCAGCTCATCGTTACCGCTGGCCTCGATTTTTCCTGTCAGATCACCCGCGCTCATGCGATCGATGTCCTGCCTGGCGCGATTGAGGGGCGCAACAACGCTGCGATATATCATGAAGCCGAACAAAGCCGCCAGCGCCGCCCCCAACACCGCTGCTGTCATCGACCAATCCACAAACTGTTGCTTGCCTCCTGCTACCGCGAGCCAGGCGAAAATGCCATTCATCGCAAACAGCAACGCGAGCAAGCCGGATGACAGCACCAGCTTCGCTTTGATGGAGAGGCGCTCCATCAGGTTGAAACGATGGAACTGCGAATGCCTGATCGCATTGCCCTCTTGAATTTTCAGGCTCTTGTCCCCGGCGCTGATGGCACGATATGCACTCTCCGCGGCCTGAATCTGGTCTTTGCTCGGCTTGATGCGGATGGATGTGTAGCCAACAATCTTGTTGTTTTCAATCAGCGGCGCAGCATTGGCTTCGACCCAGTAATGATCGCCGTTCTTGCAGCGGTTCTTAACCAGCCCGGTCCACGCCTTGCCGCTCTTGATCGTGTTCCAGAAGTCCGCGAAAGCCTCTGCCGGCATGTCCGGATGGCGCACGATGTTCTGCGGCGCCCCCAACAACTCTTCTTCACTGAATCCGCTGATATTGACGAAATCCCGATTGACGTAGGTAATGTTGCCCTGCAAGTCGGTCTTCGACACTACCGTTTCAGTGTCCTTCAAGACGTATTCAATATTGGTTACCGGCATATTGGATCGCATTTTCTTGTCTCCACTTCCAAAGATCTATTATTGTTTTTGTATAAGCCTGCCTGCCGTTCACTAACGAGAATTGTTCGCGTCAGAACTCTTCCCACTCATCACTGCTGCTCCCGCCACCGGCAGCCAGCTTCTTCGGCTTGGTCGCTGCTCTGACCGCCGCTGCCTTGGGCTTGGATTTGACCTGGTCGTGCAATACCGGAATGTCTCTCGGTTCATGACGCGCTGACTCATTACCACCCAGATTGAACACGCTCACTGCTTGGGCCAGTTTGCCCGCCTGGTCTTGCAGGCTTTCGGCTGCAGCCGCAGCCTGTTCCACTAACGCGGCGTTCTGCTGGGTGGCTTCGTCCATCTGGC
>NZ_BGOW01000056.1 GCF_003851125.1 Sulfuriferula multivorans
AGCGCCGGCCAGAGCAGCGACCAAGCCGAAGAAGCTGGCTGCCGGTGGCGGGAGCAGCAGTGATGAGTGGGAAGAGTTCTGAATCTCGAAGCCGCCCTGTTTTGTCTGTGAATACAAGCTAGTCAACGTGAGGATGGGCTGAGTATTAGGCCAAAATTCAATATTTTGGATTGTTGCGGATTGAAAAAAGGCGAGGTTTTTGGGAAAAAAAGCAGAGTTTTTCTGGAAGCTTGTATCGATAGGAAGCTTGTCTTTGGGTTGCCAAAGGGAGGGTGAATCACGGTAGTAGCATTTTTACGCTCCCATTTGGAAAGTTTGATTCTGAATTTTTTATTAATAAATGAGGGCATTAAAATGTTACTGGAAAATCTTAAAATCGGCTTGCGTTTGGGTATTGGGTTTGGCTTGATACTGCTGCTTTTGTTTTTCATCGCAGATGAAAGCATCACGGAGATGGATAAAATCCAGGGGAATCTGGATGGTATTGTCAACGTTAATAACCGCGAGTTAGCACTGGCAAATACTGTGGGCAGCAAAGTGCGTGATGTCTCGAGCTATACCCGCAACATTGTGCTGTTTACTGATCTGGCTGATCTTGATAAGGAACGCAGCAAAATCGAAGTGGCGCGTGCTCAATCTGCAGAGGCTGAAGCCAAACTGGAGAAGATGTTCAACGAGTTGCCGGGCACTCCTGAGGTTGAGAAGGCGCAGGTGTTTAAAATTAAGGAATCGCAAGAAGCGGCAATTCCGCTGATTGATCAGGTTATTGCATTGGCAACACAGGGGAAAAAACCTGAAGCGCTCACTCTGCTTATGACGCAAGCGGAGCCGGCCACGAGAAATTGGCTGGCCGAGGTTGAAAAGTTATTGGATATTAAGAAACAACTGAATGAGCAAACGCGTAAAGACGCCGAACAATCCTTTAATAGTATCCATAGGGTAATGTTGGGTTTAACAGCTTTTGCCCTGCTTCTAGGAGCATTAGTTGCCTGGCTGATCACGCGTTCAATCACCCACCCGATCAATCGAGCGGTGGAGATTGCCCAAACGGTGGCAGGTGGCGATTTAACCAGCCGCATCGAAGTGACTTCAAAGGATGAAACGGGTCAACTGCTGCAAGCACTCAAAGAGATGAACGACGGTTTGTCGAAGATCGTCAGTCAGGTGCGCAGCGGCACCGACACCATCGCGACCGCCACCAGCCAGATCGCCGCCGGCAACCTCGACCTGTCGTCGCGCACCGAAGAGCAGGCCAGTTCTCTTGAAGAGACGGCCAGTTCCATGGAAGAGCTGACCAGCACGGTAAAACAAAATGCCGAACATGCACGCCATGCCAATCAGCTGGTGATGTCCACATCCGAATTTGCAGTCAAGGGCGGCCATGTTGTCGGTCAAGTAGTCCACACCATGGCTTCCATCAAGGCCAGTTCCCGCAAGATATCCGACATCATTGGTGTGATTGACGGCATTGCCTTCCAGACCAACATCCTGGCCCTGAACGCAGCAGTTGAAGCTGCGCGCGCCGGCGAACAGGGCCGCGGTTTTGCCGTGGTTGCAGCAGAAGTCCGGAACCTTGCGCAACGTTCTGCCGGAGCCGCCAAGGAAATCAAGATATTGATTGGCGACTCTGTGGAAAAAGTGGATATGGGCAGCAAGCTGGTGGACGAAGCCGGCGAGACCATGGACGATATTGTCACCTCGGTGGAATTGGTGACGGAAATCATGAGCGGCATTGCCAATGCAAGCAAGGAACAAAGCTCCGGCATCGAGCAAGTCAACCAGGCCGTGAGCCAAATGGACGAAGTCACCCAGCAAAACGCTGCTCTGGTGGAAGAGGCTGCGGCGGCCTCTGAATCCCTGCAGGATCAGGCCGGCAAACTGGCACAAGTGGTCAGTATTTTCAAGCTGAGTGAAGACGGACAGGCTATAAGAGATTCGGACAACGATATTGCAGTCACGCGCAACCGGGAACGCCAAAAACTGAAGGAGGTGCCCACCAGACTGGGATCGAAACCCAAGAAACTGGCTGCTGGTGGCGGAGGTGGAGACTGGGAAGAATTTTGAGCAAGTTGACCGACGCCCAACTCAGGCTATTCCCGCAATAAGAGTTGGCATATCAAGCGGCGTCGGATTTTTTTGCGCCGCTTTCAGACTTCCATGACCCACCCTGATGGTTCATTAATCTGCGTGAAACGCTGCGGATTAATGAACGATGCGCATCGGTTTGGTTGGCGCCGCTCTGTTTGCATACGTCCACACAATATTCCCGTTTTCTCCTCAAGTTCCCTCTTCCGGATGTCGATAAAAAAGTAAGCCATGCGGATAAGTGGGGCGGTATCGGAAATTGGATCAGGCCGTGTGCGCCACGATCATGAATCCCGGTAACGGTAAATTAAATTTGGATTAATACGGGATTTTCATACATGAATATGAAGTTAAAAACCAAGATCATTGTGAGTATGGGTTTGGTGTTCCTGCTGTTCAGCGTGGCGATTGGTGTGGCATTGACAGGAATGCAGAGCACCAAGAGCAGGTTTGATAGTTTTCTGGGGCATGATCTTGCGCTCGCGCGAGCGGCAACCAGCATGTATGCCCATGGCCTGCAAATTGGCCAGGCAATGCGCAATGTCGTGATGGATCCAAGTAACAAACCCGCAACCAAACAATTTTATGAGGCAGGCAATGATTTCAAGGTCACTAATCAGCAGGCATTGTTGCTGGCGAAATCCAGCCCTGAAGACCTGAAAGCGCTGGAAGATATTGCCGCCTTGCGCGAGCAGCAGATACCGATCCAGGCCAAAATTATGTCGCTTGCGGGGACTAATACGGCCGCCGCCATCGAATCGGTCAGCAAGGAAGAAACCCCTGTCTGGCGCAAGATGCGGGAGCGCTTGCAAGACTACATCAAAATCAAGAACGTAGCCGTAGAAGAAACCAAGGCGGAGATGACCGCCTTTAGTCACCGTATGCTGATGATCACCCTGGGGCTGATGTTCGTAGCCGTGCTCGTGGGCGCAGCGATCGTATACTGGCTGATCCGTCACATCATGCAGCTATTAGGTGGTGAACCCGTCTATGCGGTCGAGGTGGCACAAGCGATCTCGATGGGTGATTTTTCCAGGAAAATCACCTTGGCAAGAGGCGACAGCAGCAGCCTGCTGTTTACCATGAACGCGATGCGCGAGCATTTGACCCTGACCATCGGCGACATCCGCCAGTCCACCGAGACCATTGCTGTTGCCTCACGCCAGATCGCCTCTGGCAACGCGGACCTGTCAGCGCGTACCGAATCGCAGGCCAGTTCCCTGGAAGAGACCGCCAGCTCCATGGAAGAACTCACCAGCACCGTCAAACAGAACGCCGAGAACGCGCGTCAGGCCAACCAACTGGTGGTGTCGGCCTCCGATGTCGCAGTCAAGGGCGGCAAAGTAGTAGGCCAAGTGGTTGACACCATGACCTCCATCAAAGACAGCTCGCGCAAGATCGCCGACATCATCAGCGTGATCGACGGCATCGCCTTCCAGACCAACATCCTGGCCCTGAACGCAGCAGTCGAAGCTGCACGCGCCGGCGAACAGGGACGCGGCTTTGCCGTGGTGGCCGCCGAAGTACGCAACCTGGCACAACGCAGTGCCGGTGCTGCCAAGGAAATCAAATCATTGATCGAAGACTCCGTCGACAAAGTCGACGTAGGCGGCAAACTGGTAGACGAAGCCGGCAAGACCATGGAAGAGATCGTCAACTCGGTCAAACGCGTCACCGACATCATGAGCGAGATCGCCGCGGCCAGCCAGGAACAGAGCTCCGGCATCGAACAAGTCAACCAGGCCGTAGGCCAGATGGACGAAGCCACCCAGCAGAACGCCGCGTTAGTGGAACAGGCTGCGGCTGCAGCCGAAAGCCTGCAAGACCAGGCGGGCAAACTGGCGCAGGCGGTGAGCGTGTTCAATCTGGGTGAGGGAAGCCAGCAAGCGCGTCATGAACCGAGAGACATCCCGGTATTGCACGACCAGGTCAAATCCAAGCCCAAGGCAGCGCCGGCCAGAGCAGCGACCAAGCCGAAGAAGCTGGCTGCCGGTGGCGGGAGCAGCAGTGATGAGTGGGAAGAGTTCTGAATCTCGAAGCCG
>NZ_BGOW01000057.1 GCF_003851125.1 Sulfuriferula multivorans
TTACTACAAGGGCTTCCCCAAATTCGCAAGTGCTGTTGATGTTTTTTAGTTCATCATTATTTCCTGTTCTGTTTCGTTTCAAATCGCGCTGCTTGCATCGTGTAAGAAGGTGAAGGACTGCTAAACTACAACCGGTCATGTTGGGCATGTCGCCCGGACCCTGATGAAAGACGCGCGCCGGGACCTCAATCGTTAGTCGGGTTTTGCTTCTCCCCATAAAGTTGATCAGGCTCCCCCGGCGCGGGTCCAACCCGCTTCACATCAACGCTGGCAGTACACGGTGATTCTTTGTCGCCGCCCGGCGGCGCATCTATTCCTTTCAGGTTTGTTTTTTGCTGGCTGATTCTGGTTTCTTGTTCAGATATTGCCCGGCTCCAATTTAAAATCGTCGCCGTACTTCAACACCGCCCAGGCCAGCCGCGCATTCTTCGCCGCGATGGCGATCACCGCGCGCCAGTAGCCACGTCGCTCTTGCAATGATCTGGCCCAGCGGCTGAATCTATCCTGTTTGTCACCCAGACTGTTGAGCACCGCTCGCGCGCCCATGACCAGCAGGCTGCGCAGGTAACTGTCTCCGGCCTTGGTGATGCGTCCGAGACGCGCCTTGCCGCCGCTGCTGTATTGCCCAGGCACAAGTCCGATCCACGCCGCCACCTGGCGTCCGTTGTTGAAGTCGTGGCCGTTGCCAAGGCTTGCCAGCATGGCGCTGGCGGTGGTCGGGCCGATGCCGGAGAGTTTCATCAACCGTTTGCTGCGCTCATCGTCGCGCGCAGCCTGGGCGATGGCGCGGTCGTATTCGGCGATCTTCGCATCAAGGTCAGCGGTGTGCGAAAGCAGGTCGCCCACGCACAGGTTGGCATAACCCGGCAGCTCTTCCAGGTGTGCGCCGATCTCGCGGCGCAGGCAGGTTATCTTCTGCGGCAGGACGATGCCGAATTCGGCAATCAGGCCGCGCAGGCGGTTGTAGCTGGCGGTGCGTTCTTCGACGAATCCCTGGCGAGTACGGTGCAGGCACAGGATGATTTGCTGGTGTTCTTCCTTGATCGGGACGAAGCGCATATTGGGACGGGTGACGGCCTCGCAGATTGCAGCGGCATCCGCCGCATCGTTCTTACCACGCTTGCCGCTCATACGGTAAGGCGCGACGAACTTCGGTGCCATCAGTTTGACCGTGTGGCCATGCTGGCGAAACAGCCGCGCCCAGTGGTGCGCACCAGTACATGCTTCCATGCCGATCAGACAGGGTGGCAGTTGCGCGATCAGCGGCAGCAAGTCCGCACGTGCAACTTTCGGCTTGACCAGGGCAGGCTTGCCGTTATCATCTACGCCGTGTACGGCAAATACGTTCTTGGCGAGATCGATTCCTACGGTGA
>NZ_BGOW01000058.1 GCF_003851125.1 Sulfuriferula multivorans
CGTGCAACTTTCGGCTTGACCAGGGCAGGCTTGCCGTTATCATCTACGCCGTGTACGGCAAATACGTTCTTGGCGAGATCGATTCCTACGGTGATAATATTCATGGACTTCCCCTTTCGTGGTGTTGATGAAATGATCGAAATTCCATCATGGCACTGGTTGCCGTTCGCGGAAACTTCTCCGCTGCCTCGGGACGGGGAAGTCCCTTTCATTCGTT
>NZ_BGOW01000059.1 GCF_003851125.1 Sulfuriferula multivorans
AGGCCGCGTTAAATCGGTTCACGATCATGTTCGATGAGCGCATGCCGCAGCTTTAAACGATTTCCCGTTTACACAAAATCGCGGATACCCCCTGCCGCTACCAACGTCTGTGTCTTGTCTAGCTCCTTTTTGTTCTGCACTTTTTGTTCTTCGCTCAAACTCTTGCCCGTGAGGAATTCGATAATGTTATCCCGTCGTTTTTGCGCGACATCCTGATCGCTCATTGGGACGTAGAGATGACCTAGAAGCAATGGTAACTTCTGCTCTAACCAGTCTCTCATGAACGTCACGCCCTCTTCTTTAAAAAAAACTCGCTCCTGACCTGGAATTGAAACGTCTCCTAATATGGCGCAATAGAGATTGGCGGCAGCCCTCATTACATCTTTTTCGTAGTTCTCGATATTCTCATACCTCCACCCTTCTGTTTTGAAGGTCTTGATTATCAACCCTATCCTTTCTGATTGAGACGCCACATCCTGTACAGGCTTCCACTTCTCGGGTGCGAGTACCAAGAACGTGTCGAGCACACATGCCACCCATCCAACGGCCAGCACCCGCGGCAGGTAGTCCACTAGATGGGCTTGATCACCTTCGCATGCCTTGCGAACGGATGATCCGATTTCATCCCACCTCAGCCAAAATACATCGTGTGAAAAAAAGTTATTCCAAAGGGGCGCGGGCCACAATAGCTTCCTCGGATCTTTCCGGATTCGTTGCCCGTCGACGCAAACAACTTCATGCGAGACCCTGACGAAATGGACAAAAGGTACATCCATTGCGGAGAACGGTGATCGTACGACCCACGATTTTGCTGCCCACATTACGATATCGTGAAGAACAGCCAGCCAGCCGGCTACGAGAGACGACAGCTCCATCATGTCTCCACCGTCGCGCTTCTTCTGTGCGGACTTTCGTTCTAGAGAGAAAATAACTAACTCCTCGTCGCCAACGATGGTAAGGATGGATCGAACCGCATAACTCGGATTCGTCTTTTCTCTTAGCAGTGGCGTCTTCAAGTCAACGCGATAATCAAAGCCAGATGCACGCAGGTGGGTTACGCTCAGGCTGGGGTTGGGCTCCCTAAAGTTAAGTATGGTCGCTCCATCTGGATCGCGGCAAATGATTTTTTCTTGCAGCAACCTACCTATCTCACTGGACATCTTGCTCTCGGCGATGATATTCCGGAGCATCGTCCTGGCGATTGTCTCGGCCCTAAGATCATTCGTTTTGGCATTACTCGCGGGATCATTGACTGCCCAATGTACGAGTTGCCAAAGATCAATCACTCCTCGTGCGGGCAACTGGAGTCCAAGCCGAGCCGACTGCGTTAAGTGCGCTTGTTTTAAGTCGCATATACCTTTGCTCGCTTTCACTTTCTTCGATCGGATTTCTGCGTGTTTACGTGCATCGAATATCTCAACGAATTTGACCGGGGGTCCGTTTCCGATATTTGGGATACCAACCATTTCGAGTAGCTCATAGATGGTTTGGCCTTTGGTTGAGTCGTTCCTGTCCGATGTGTCAATTGATGAGGCACTAAAGCCCAGCGTCTCGACGGGTTTTACGAGATCAACTTCGATCCGATGGCTCGGCGGAAGGAGCTTGTGCGACGCGGCAGCGGCTTGGCGCCGTGCCATCACTAAAGCCTCGTCCTCACCGCCCAGACCCGACTTGCCAGCACCACCCGCACCCTCGCCGATGCTGATCAACTCCTTCCAATAGGCCCGCTCCAAATAATTCTCGACGTCCTCGCGATCGCCGGCCATTACTATCCAGAGGTGAGGGCATGCCACCATTTGGGCCAACTTAACGATGCCATAAAGGTGCTCGGTGCTACGATCGATGTTGTCGATGGGGAGAACGATGGGGTGGTATTCGTCGTTCCTGCCGCTACGGCGTCCAAGTTCTAGGGACAGCGTCTCCATTGCATCCTGGAACCGCCCCCTATACTGTGCATAGATATCCGCGGCAGCGACTTGCCGGTTGGCCTTATTGCGCGTATCCGGCTCGCGGATATCCTCCCACATGAGGGTCGCGTCTTTGATCAATTGATCGAGCTTGTGTCGCGCGCTGTCCGCGCCCTCCTCGAGAATCGAGGTGAGTGCAAGGGATTTCTTCTCGTGCCCAGATGAATCAAGGGCGTTGCGCACACGCGTAAGCATTGTCGTCAGCAAGTTGGCATGGAGCGGTAGCGATTCCATGTCAAGCACGTCGAGCCAAACGATTCCTTTGCGTTTAAGTTCCCCGGCGCACTTTTTCGCACTTTCGCATAAATTGTCCTTGGCTGTTTTATCTTCCTCACTCTCTTTAGCCTTCTCGAAGAAGTCATCGTAGGCCTCGCTCACAGCGTATTTTGCACTAAGAAGAACGGTGGTCTTGCCCGTGCCTCGTTCACCGTACACGAGGAAGCAATTTGCAGCGACCTCACCACCACTGGCCTCCTTCCGCCCCGCTATGCTCTGATCGCCTTCTTTGACGGCGCCATCGAGGCGGAGCAGTAGATCCCGGACGGCATGGCGAAGCGGCAGCAGCAGTTCGTCCCATTTCATGGAATGTGCTTCGGGGCGGGGGTAGAAGGTGAAATCCGGTTTGCTCATAGAGTCCTCTATAAATTCAGCAATGCCGCCTAGCAGCTTGACAAAGTAAGGTGCACAAATCTGGAGGCTATTGCCTATATAACCTCGGAATGCCTTTCGATACTCAAGCTAATACGACGGTTTGTAGAAGTCGATACTTTGGCTGTTCTACCCATTCACCCTTATATAGGTACAAAGGTTAGGCGAAAGCACCCTACCTTTAATTACAACGAAAAACGGATTGGCCTAAACCCACACCTGTGCGACGATTCGAACCTCAATCCAAGCCACACCATGCATACACCAGAGCGCGGCAACAAGCTTTCCGGCATGCGCGCCACAGGACGCTATGGAATGCGCGGCGAGCGGCATTCAGGTTTGCGCAACGCCGCAGCAGCAAGGCGACTTGCCACGCCGCCGCCATCACTGATGAAATTAGCCAACGTTAAAACTATAGACTTTTACTTGTAAAAAGCTATGTTGAGTAGACAGGCTGCTGACAAAGCGAAATTGCTTAGGCAGGTGTAGGCATTTCAGAAAGCCAAGACTCGTAAAGGGGGGAAGCTGTGGATATTGTGAATATTGATTGGAAACTTCTCGAGAATTTCATCAAAGCGGTCGGCCTTCAAGCGCTCCCTTTTCTCGGAGCCATGGCGGCCATAGGCACAGTAAGCATGGCGATCATTCAGACGGGGAAGGACGCATTTCCCCTGCGGAGATGGTTCCATTGTTGGAAGCTGAAACAATGGCTCGGCGAAAAAGCGAACAAGGCACAAGCAAGCGGGAAAACCCGTCCCGACGTGCACAAGGCAAAAAAAGATCTTATCCGTCTGGCGACGGCGGGTGATCCGAAGGCGTTCTACGACTTGGAAATCGAGCAACTGTGTGGCCAGATGAATGCGGCGGCTCAGGCTCTCCTCGACTATCCGGAGAGGCATTCCGACCTGTTAAGCTGCCTGGCCGCGCTGGCGGAAACCGAGGACGTCGAAATACTCCTCACGCCGTCCACGCCACAAGTACCCGGCCAGCCAAAACCGCAGGCCCTGGTTGACGCCCGCGCCCGCGTCATCCATCAGGTGCAGCGATCCATCGATGGGTTCCAGATCTCGGCGGGTTTTCGCTGGAAATGGTTACTTCAGGTGACATCCTTCGGGGTGAGCTTCCTGATCACGGGGATCGGGTTTTCGCTGTCGCAGCCTTCCGTTGCGAAGGCTCTCGAAACGCCTTGGACTAGGACACAATGGATCACAGTAGTGCTGGTCGGGTTGGCCGGCGGCTTCCTGGCACCGATAGCGCGAGACCTGATCGCATCCCTGCAGAAGCTGCGTTCCTAGGGGAAATGCATGGGTGTACCGGTAATCACAGTTCGCAAAGAGAAAGTCGGCGGGCCTTTGCTGCCGGAAGCACAAGCGGCTGATGGGTTCGAACTGCGATCCTCCCGGCTGATCGTCCTGATCCATGGCTACAACAACACACAGGAAGGCGCGCTTGCCAGCTACGGAAAATTCCTGGAGAACAGCGGCCTCGACAAGGCATCTTCCACCGGCCAACCGTGCGGATTCCTATGGCCCGGAGATAAAGACTGGGGGCTGCTTTCAGCGTTCAGTTACCCCTTTGAATTGGAACCGGCCAAACAATCGGCTGCACTGCTACACACCTTCTTATTAAAGCAAACGGTTCCCGGCAACTGGCCGCTGGAGGTGACGTTGGTCTGCCACTCTTTGGGGAATCGGCTGGGATTGGAACTCGTAGATCAGTACCTGAAGGCAGGTTCCCCGAGCAAGCTTAATTATAGCGCCGGTTGTTTCATGGCGGCAGCCGTACCAGTATTCATGGTAGACGACGGCGGTGCGCTGAACCCTGCAGCGCGGGCTGTACACCGAAGCGCGGTCCTTCATTCCGAAGACGACATCGTGCTCCACTATGCATTCCCCCTCGGCCAAACGGTAGCAGGTGAAGGGATGCTTCCACGCGCTATAGGACGTTATGGGCAGCCGAGTGCAGGTTTATGGTCCCAGCGTACCGATATGGGCATCTATGGCTACAACCATGGGTACTACTGGGATCACCCCGAGAGCGCCAACGCGGTCAGGAAATTTCTGGGACTGACAGTGGAAAACGAAATCCCGACCGCTGTTATCACATCACATGAGACCCAGATGAAAGCCCCACTTAGGGAAAGAGACATGCCTGTTCGGAAAATTGTCGGTAGAGAGCTGGTGCTGGGATAGCACACTGATAGCGAGCGTCAGTACCCAGAACGTTGGCACTTTGCCGAACTAGATTACTGAACGTTTTTTGGCCTACCGCGAATTCCCCGGAATCCCGGACGAAATTTTGCAGCCCCATTATTCATTGCTCTGCACTTGACACATGACTGCTCCAGGCACGGAAGTTCCGGCCAGACAGCCGGAACTGGATGACTGCTTTCGCGGCATTGCAGACCATCAAGCAGGAAGATGCGATGTATGGTGGACCCCTCAGTCAAGACAGTAATGCATTGAGTTTAAGAGGGTAGCTTTTCATTCTGGGGTGGAAACTATTGGACGCTGTTTCCACCCCTAATCTGGAAAGTTTTGCACGCTGTTTGACACATTTGATGTACAAGCCAAACTTTTTTCAAACGGCTTTCCACTCCGTTCAGGCTCTACCACATTGTCATTTACAATATTTTCAGAATTCGGAAGCTACCCGCTAAATTCTCCCGAATCAAAATACTTCAAGCCAATTTGCAGAAAAGGGTTGCGCTGTCCGGAGTGTTAAACTTCAGGCAAAATGCAGGCAAGTCAGGACTATAGACTCGGCACGAATTATCCGTGAACTTTAAGGTTTGTAACGTGTCTCAGCGCGCATGGAAAAAGAAGACGCCCGCAAGCAGTCGCGAG
>NZ_BGOW01000060.1 GCF_003851125.1 Sulfuriferula multivorans
ATCAGGGCGGTGTGTACGATCTGCACAGCGGCGCACCCGGCAACGGCCGCGACGGCACGCCGTATTCGGGCTGGTGAAGCATGCATCAGCGCGGCTTCACGTATCTGGTGCTGTTGTTCATGGTGGCGATCATGGGGGCGGTGCTGGCGTCCACCGCGATGGTCTGGCACACGCTGGCGCAACGCGACAAGGAGCAGGAACTGCTCTACGCCGGCGATGCGTTCCGGCGCGCGATCGGGCTGTATTACGAACGCACGCCGGGTGCGGTCAAGCAGTATCCGAAAAAGCTGGACGATCTGCTCGAAGACAAGCGCCAGGTCAGCCTGACGCGCTATTTGCGCAAAATCTATATTGATCCATTCACGGCCAGCAAGAAATGGGGGGTAGTGCCTGGCCCGGGCGGCACCATCATGGGGGTGTATAGCCGTTCCGATGGGACGCCGATCAAGACCGGCAACTTCGACAAGGCCGATCAGGACTTCGCGGGAAAAGGCAGCTATCTGGACTGGCAGTTTGTCTATGCGCCGACGCAAGCCGTTCCGGCCCCCGCTATTCCGCCAGTGCCGGGTGCTGCACCAGTGACAGCTGCGCCAGGCCAACTGCCGGTTACACCCAAATAAATTGCCCCCTGCGAAATTTGTCCAGGGCAACGTCAACACACTGGTCGATATTGCAGCCACTGCATCAACCCGAAGTCATCTGCGAAACAGACAGGCCCCGGATCACGCACCTGCCTGCGTTCCGGTAAATAAGCCCAGCGCGTCGAGGTCGACCGGAAAGCTACGGTTCAGTGCTCGTGAGTTTCATGCCCGGGCGCTGCGGTCGCCTGTTTCAGCCAGGCCATGGATGCGTTGGTCTCCATATCACCCAGATCGGCGAAGTCCACCAGTTCGTACTCGGCGAGCTGGTCATCGGAGGTTGCCATCACCCCATCCTGTTGGGTCAGGAACGATTCGAGTTCGGTCGTCACCTGATGATCCGGGTAAGTGTTGATGACCTGCGTGGCCAGTTGCAGATCCGGCACCCATACCACTTCGACGGTGCGTTGATCCATTTTTCCGCGATAGCGCTGCGCCTTGTGGCCGAGAACTTCTGCGTCACCTGCCGGACTCAGTTTTTTCAGCTCTGCCGGAGAAATGATGCTGGCCAATCTGTCCCACGGGCGTTTGTGGTTGATGATGCGCAGATCGGTCGCGTTGTATTCGATGCCGCGCTGGCGCGCCGGTTCGACATAGACAAAATTGAGCCGACCCTTGCCATCGCGCCGCCATATCTCACCCACTGCACTGGAGCCGTCACGAATTTCCACCCGGTTTTCACCACGCCAGAAATACCAGCTGCTATTCTGCGGCTTGTCGCAAGGAATCGCGCAGGTGGTGGTGACGTAACGCGCAGCCACCTCCTCGTATTTGGGAGCGGCACTGGCCAGGGTGGACTGGGCAAGTGTTGAAAAGGCAAGCAACGATGCTGCCATGAACATGAAACGATGGCTCATAAAGATTCCTCAAAAATAAAAATGGAGAGACCCATGGCCTCTCCAAAAAGCACGCTGATACGACAGGCCGATTACAGATCCAGCGCGTCTTTCATCACGTGGAAAATATAGTTCTGTTCCTGCACGCCGTGAAACAGGTGTGCTTTCGGACCGCGTGCAAAGATCGCCACGTCTTCGCCCGCGTGGGTTTCCGAAGACAGGGGCACCAGCGCCTCCTGGTGGAAGCCCTGATCGGTGGTGTCCACATGGG
>NZ_BGOW01000061.1 GCF_003851125.1 Sulfuriferula multivorans
CAAAGCACCAAGCAGCGTATGCGGACTGCGGCCAGGAATGAGGAAGCGTTTTTAACGTAGCGCGTAGCGATGCCCCGCCAGCGTTTGAGATGCAGAAATGCGTTCTCGACGAGATGGCGATGTCGGTAAAGATACTTGTCATAACTTCGTTGCGCCTTTCTGTTCTTGCGCGGTGGAATCACGGGAATCATACCCTGAGCGGTGGCCTGCTCGACGATGGCGTCACTGTCGTAGCCCTTGTCGGCCAACAAGTACTCGGCGCTGATGCCTTCGATTAATTTCCCAGCCTGCGTGCAATCTGCGGTGGTACCTTGCGTAATAATTGCTCGGAGCGGCATACCAAACGCATCCACGGCCAGATGTAGCTTGGTGTTGAGCCCCCTTTTGTAAGGCTCATGGCTTGATTGCCACCCCGGGCGCCTGTGGCGTGCGGATGAACCTTGATATG
>NZ_BGOW01000062.1 GCF_003851125.1 Sulfuriferula multivorans
AAGGCCGCGTTAAATCGGTTCACGATCATGTTCGATGAGCGCATGCCGCAGCTTTAAACGATTTCCCGTTTACACAAAATCGCGGATACCCCCCGTTGCCCGACCCAGTCCTTACTACACCAGCCATAACAACTGCCAGCACGCTTCATCATCACCCTCACTTCGCTTTTTTCATCTCTGGCATGCCGTTTTGAATGGCGCTGCGCGGCATGGCATCGGGCTCCACCCACCGGTACAGACCAAACTCATCGGCCTGTATCGACACCCAGACAGCGGGAACCAATGAGATATTGGGTCATCTTACTGTTGGATTTTTATTCCGCGAATCAGGAGGTTTTATGCAAGAAGTTGATCAGGACGTCCGGATTAAACAGGTATTAACCCAGGCCAGGGCTTTACCAGAAGATCCGCAAAAAGAACAGGTGGTGTTATGGAAAGTGTTTCGCAATGAGGACGAAGCACTGGAATATTCTCATCACATTCTGCTGGAGCCCGATCAGAAAATCGTGGGCGGTCACGGAACTGATTCGGTCGGCGCATTTTTTTGGCTGGGAATAGAAGTGGCAGACCTGCAAGCATGGGGGAATACACAAGCCATACAATTGACCGACCCTTTTGATAGCACCGATCCCAAAGGCCAGGGACGCGGGCCTGGTACAAACTAGCTTGGCGGGACATAACCCTATATCCCATAGCATCTGGATCATGGACATTTAGTGCCTTTTAACGTAGCTTTGTCAGGCTCTTATCCCTGTATATGGGCATTTCATTACTTTAAAAACAATCGGAGGTTTCCTGTGCGCCACTTCATTCGTTCCATAGTCTTATTACTTGTATTTTCTTGCGGCGCAGCCATTGCGCAAACGGCAACTACGGTTTCAGAACCTGCAAAAACGGGCGGTTTTAAAGTACTGCTCGAGGTCAATAGTGCAGACCCGACCACCTGGAATAATGCTGTCAGCAATGCGACTCAGATCATGCAGGTTGTCGGAATGGACAAAGCACAAGTAGAAGTGGTGGCATGGGGTGCGGGCATCAAGATGTTGGCTAAGGGCTCACCGGTAGCTGAGCACGTTCAAAGCTTGTCTAGTTATGGCGTTTCATTTGTGGCTTGCGGCAATACCATGAAAGCGCTACATATGTCACCCAAGGATCTGATCGCCGGTGTGACCGTCGTTCCAGGCGCCATTGGTGAAATTGTTAAACGGAACCATGAAGGCTGGACACAAATCAAAATGTAACCTGAAAGGCCGCCATATCATGAGGCGGCCTTTTTCTTTTCTGCCTGTTGAAGCACTTCGCTACCTACACAGACGGCAATCCGGTTTTTAACTGCGCAAACTCAGCACTGGCCACGCTTGCCTGATTGCATGGGCACGCAGCGTATCATCGGGATCCACCGCCACCGGATGGGTAACCAGATTGAGTAGCGGCAAGTCATTCAACGAATCGCTGTAAAACCAGCTCTGCTCAAAGTCGCCCAAGGTCTTGCCGAGGCTGGCCAGCCATTCATGCAGACGCACAATCTTGCCTTCGCGGAAGCTGGGTGTACCCGCCACGCGACCAGTGTAAACGCCGTTAACCAATTCGGGCTCGGTGGCAATCAGATGCGAGATGCCGAAAGCGCGCGCGATGGGGGCGGTAACAAAACTATTGGTGGCAGTAATGATTGCAACGAGGTCGGCATCGGCCAGTTCGCGCTCAACCAGCGCCTTCGCAGCCGAGGTCATGATAGGCAGAATTTTTTGCAACATGTAATCGGCGTGCCAGGCGTCGAGCTGGGCGCGTGCGTGGCGCGATAACGGCTTTAGCTGGAAATCGAGGAATTCGTGGATATCCAGCGTGCCCGCCTTGTATTGCTCGTAAAACGCATGATTGCGCGCCGCATACAGCTCACTATCCAGCACGCCCTGCTCAATCAGGAATTGCGCCCACTCGAAGTCCGAATCCCCGGCCAGCAGGGTGTTATCGAGATCGAACAGAACGAGTTTCATAATGTGCTCCAGGATTTTAACCCAGCCGAGTATAGCGTAAAATTGCTCGTTTACTTCGCTCCGCCCGATCTCTCCAGATGAACTTCACCAATGCCCTGATTCCACACTCCTGGCTGCTCGTTTCGCTGCTGTTATTTGCTGCGGTGCTGGCCAGGGCACTGTTCGCCGCGCCCTGGGGAGTGCTCAAAAAACCCGGGGTGTTCAATCTGCTGCTGGGGGCCAGTGTGGCCGTGCTGGCGTTCTGGCAGATCAGGGCAGGCATCCAGCCCGGATTGAATCTGCATCTGCTGGGCGCCACCGCGCTCACCCTGTTGTTCGGTCCCTGGTTTGCCATTCTCGCGTTGACGCTGACGCTGTTACTGTCCACGGCCTGGGACGGCACCTGGCAAGCTTTTGCGCTGAACGGCCTGCTCATGGTGGTGCTGCCGGTCACCGTAAGCTGGTGGATTTACCGGCTGGTGGACAGCAAACTGCCCAATCATTTTTTTATCTATATTTTTTTCAATGCTTTCTTCGGAGCCGGGATAACCATCGCGGTGATGAGCTTTGCCGCAAGCTGGACCCTGGCGCTGGCGGGAGACTATCCATTCGATTATCTGCTGGGAAATTACCTGCCTTACTATCTGTTGATGGCCTGGTCGGAGGCGATGACCACCGGCATGATCATGACGGTACTGGTGGCCTACAAACCCCACTGGGTCGCCACTTTTGACGACAAGCACTACATAGACCGCAAGTGATGCAGCCTGACATCGTCGCGCCCCGCTTCTGGCAGCCGGCCGCCCTCAACTATCCGGAGGCGCTGCCGGTATCGGCGCACCACGATGAAATCGCCACAGCCATCCGCACTCATCAGGCGGTGATCGTGTGCGGCGCCACCGGTTCGGGTAAAACCACACAGTTGCCGAAAATCTGTTTGCAGGCCGGACGTGGTGTGATCGGCCGCATCGCCTGCACGCAGCCGCGCCGCATTGCCGCGCGCACGGTGGCGGCACGGCTGGCGCAGGAACTGGGCACGAACCTGGGCGAAGGCGTCGGCTACAAGGTGCGCTTCACCGACCAGGTGCGCAATGACACCGTGATCAAGGTGCTCACCGACGGCATGCTGCTGGCGGAAACCAGCAGCGACCGCGATCTGCGCGCCTACGACACCATCATCATCGACGAGGCGCACGAACGCAGCCTGAACATCGATTTCCTGCTCGGCTACCTGCGCCAGTTGATGGCACGCCGCCCAGAGCTGAAAGTCATCATTACCTCGGCCACCATCGACGCCGAGCGCTTTTCCAGACACTTCGGCGGCGCGCCGGTGATCGAGGTATCCGGGCGCACCTACCCGGTGGAAATCCGCTACCGTCCGATCGAGGCGCCGGAACGCGCGGCAGACGCCGCCAAGCCTCGCGAAACCGACGAAGAGCGCCAGACCCAGGCTATCCTCGACGCCACCGACGAACTGGCGCGGCTGGGCGAAGGCGACATCCTCATCTTTTTGCCTGGCGAGCGCGAGATCCGCGACCTTGCCGAAGCGCTGCGCAAGCATCATCCGCCGCATACCGAAATCCTGCCGCTGTTCGCCCGCCTTTCAGTGCAGGAACAGCAGCGCATTTTCCATCCCGGCAATGCGCGCCGGATAGTGTTGGCCACCAACGTGGCGGAAACCTCGCTCACCGTGCCCGGCATCCGCTATGTGATCGACCCCGGCCTGGTTCGCCTGCTGCGCTATTCGCCGCGTACCAAGGTGGATCAGTTGCAGGTCGAACCGGTGTCGCAGGCTTCCGCCAACCAGCGCGCCGGACGCTGCGGCCGGGTGGCGGCCGGGGTGTGCATCCGGCTGTATTCTGAACTCGAGTACAACGCGCGCCCGGCGTACACCGACCCGGAAATCCTGCGCACTTCGCTGGCCGGAGTGATTCTGCGCATGTCTGCATTGCGCCTGGGCGCAACAGCGGATTTCCCGTTTCTGGATGCTCCCGCGCCGCGCCTGATTGCCGATGGCTACCAGTTGCTGGAAGAGCTCAATGCCGTCACCGACCAGCGCCGCCTGACGCCGATCGGCAAACAACTGGCCAGACTCCCGCTCGACCCAAAAATCGGTCGTGTGCTGCTCGCCGCGCAACAGTCGGGTTGCCTCGCCGAAGCGCTGGTGATCTGCGCCGCGCTGTCGGTGCAGGATCCGCGCGAGCGCCCGCCGGCGCAATCCGGCGCCGCCGACGACCGCCACAAGGCCTTTGCCGATGAGCATTCCGATTTCATCGGCATCCTCAAACTGTGGCAGTTTTACGATGAGGCCTTGAAGCACAAGAAATCCAACCGCAAGCTCATTGATGAATGCCGTGAGCACTTCCTCAATCCGCAGCGCCTGCGCGAGTGGCGAGAGGTGCACGGCCAGCTTGCCAGCATGGCCAAAGAGATGGGACTGCGCATCAACGAAGAAGCCGCCAAATACGAGGCCATCCATCAGGCGCTGCTGGCCGGTTTCCTCGGCAACATCGGCGTGAAAATGGACGAAGGCGGCTACCAGGGTGCGCGCGGCATCAAGTTCCACATCCATCCCGGTTCCGCACTGGCGAAAAAATCGCCCAAATGGGTGATGGCGGCAGAGCTCACCGAAACCACGCGGCTGTATGCCCGCACCGTCGCCAGGATCGAACCCGAGTGGCTGGAATCCGTCGCCGCGCACTTGTTGAAACGCAATTATTTCGACCCGCACTGGCAGAGGAAAACCGCCCAGGTGTCGGCCTTCGAGCAGGTACAGCTGTTCGGCCTGACCATCGTGCCGCGGCGCAGCGTGCATTACGGCAGCATCGACCCGGTGGAGAGCCGCCGCATTTTCATCCGCAGCGCGCTGGTGGCAGGAGAGTACGACACGCGCGCGCCGTTCTTCGCCCACAACGGTCAGCTCATCGAGGAAATCGTCGAGCTGGAGCACAAGGCGCGACGCCAGGATGTGCTGGTCGACGAGGAGCGCCTGTTCGCGTTTTTCGATGCGCGCATCCCGGCCGGGATCTTTAACGGCAGCGGTTTCGACCAATGGCGGCGCGACGCGGAGCGGGAAAATCCGCGTCTGCTGTACCTTTCCCGCGACGACCTGATGCGCCACGGAGCGGAGTCGGTGACCGCGGACTGGTTTCCGCAGGCACTCACCATTGATGCCATCTCGTTACCGCTGAGCTATCGCTTCGAACCCGGCCATCCGCTCGACGGCATGACGGTAACCATACCGCTGGCGCTGCTCAATACCGTGCCGGGTTGGCACTTCGACTGGCTGGTGCCGGGCATGTTGCGCGAAAAACTCACCTGGTATGTCAAGGCACTGCCCAAGCAGCTGCGCCGCGTATTCGTGCCGGTTCCGGACAGCGTCACGGCATTGATGGAAACACTGGCCCCGACCCGAGCACTGACCGAAGCGCTGGCCGGCGCGTTAACCCGGCGCAGCAGTTTGAAAGTGAGCCCGGCGGACTGGACGGATGCGCCGCCCCCACATCTCCGCGCCAATTTCCGCGTGATCGACGGCAATGGCCGCGAGCTGGCATCCGGGCGCGATTTGATCGCGCTGCGCAAGCAACTGGGCGAAGCCGCGCAATTGACTTTCCGCGCGCAGGATACGACGTTTGAAAAAACCGGTTTCAAGCGCTGGGAGTTCGGCGACGTCCCGGAAGAACTGCGCTTCGACCGCGCCGGGCAAGCGGTTACCGGCTACCCTGCCCTCGCCGACGACAAGGACAGCGTGGCGTTGCGGCTGTTCGATACGCGTCAGGCGGCAGAACGCGCGCACCGTGCCGGGCTGACACGCCTGTTCCGCCTCACCCTGACCGAGCAATTCAAATTCCTGGAAAAAAACCTGCCCGATTTTACCCGGCTGGCGCTGGCCTACCGCAGCCTGGGCGATGCCGACAGCTTGCGCGAGGAACTCATCCGCGCCATCGCCGAGCGCGCCTGCCTGGGCGATGACGAATTGCCGCGCACGCAAAAGCAGTTCGAGGCTCAATTGTCCAAAGCGCGGGCACGACTCAAAACCGTGGCAGATGCCCTCTCCCGCACGGTGGGGCAAGTGCTGGACGAGTACACCCAGATTCTGGGCAAGCTCAAGGCGCCGTGGCCGCACGTCGTGAAGGACATTCAGGATCAATTGTCGCATCTGGTTTACGCGGGCTTTATCAGCACGACCCCGTGGACGCGCCTCCAGCATCTGCCACGTTATCTCAAGGGCATCAATGTGCGCCTGTCCAAGCTGCCCGCACGGCTGGAACACGACCAGCGCCACACCACTGCACTCATCTCACTCACCGCGCAATACCGCGCGCGCCTCGACAAGCACCGCAAGGCCGCCATCGACGACCCCGCGCTGGACGAATTCCGCTGGCAGCTGGAGGAGCTGCGCATTTCCTTATTTGCGCAGGAACTGAAAACCCCGCAACCGGTATCGGTTAAGCGCCTGCAAAAACTGTGGGAGAATGTATTGCACTGAGGAGGTTTAATGCATCCGATTGCCCGGCAACTGAATATTCCCAATAGCATCACCCTGCTGCGCCTGATCCTGGTGCCGGTAGTCGTATGGCTGCTGACCGTGGGTTATTACGACTGGGCATTGTGGGTGTTTATCGCGGCAGCATTGAGTGATGCATTGGACGGATTTCTCGCCAGGATCCTCGACCAGCGCACCGAGCTGGGTGCCACCCTCGACCCCATCGCCGACAAGCTCATGCTGCTCTCCACGCTGGCGGTACTGGTGTGGCTGGCGCTGCTGCCGGGCTGGCTGCTCGGCGCCATTGTGTTGCGCGATGCGGTGATCATCGGCGGCGCGCTGGCCTACCGGCGCCGCGCCGGACATCTGGAAGTCGCGCCCACCTGGCTGGGTAAACTGCATACCCTGCTGGAATTCGCACTAGCTGGACTGGTCATCGCCGATGCCGCCGGCACCCTGCCTTTGACTCCCTGGTTATTACCATTGTTTTATCTGGTGCTGTTCACCGCGCTGACATCCGGTGCGCAATATGTCTGGCTGTGGGGGCGCAGGGCGGCAACGCTGTGATCTGAAATCTTGTACTCACTTGCTGCAGAATCGAGTAGGGGACGGAGTTGCCCCCGTCGCCCTCTCACACCACCGTACGTGCGGTTCCGCATACGGCGGTTCATTAAACATGCTGGAAGCGTCGCTGAGTGTCCAGCAACGAAACCAACCCCAGTACGTCAAAGAAGCGTTTTGGATAGGCCGCGTTCATATGGCTCGCTCCGGCGTTCCACCAAGGGCCGCGTCCGTTGCTTGCCGATTTCCATGCTCGCGTCTCATCCACACCTCGCGCTTGGAGTCGCTTATTCCGGGTGGCCGGTCGCTTCCATTGCCGCCATAGCAGACAACGCAGTTTGCGCCGAATCCATCCGTCAAGTTCCTGCAACACACCTTTCACCTCGGTCAGCCGAAAGTAGGATGTCCAGCCACGCAGCACCGGGTTAAGCGCTGCTATCGTTTTGTCGAGATTGCGCGAGGCATTCCCGACGACGATTTCACGCACTCTGTCTTTCAATCGCTTCAGACTGCTGTCAGCAATTTTAAGGCGTGGCTGCTTGTGCCAAGTGACACTGTAGCCCAGAAACTTTCGCTGCCAAGGCCGCGCGACGGCGCTTTTGCCCCGATTCACTTGAAGCTTCAATTTCTTCTCCAAGTAGTCGGTGATCGCCTCCATCGCGTGCCGTCCTGCCACTTCGCTTTTGACGTAAATGTTGCAGTCATCGGCATAACGGCAGAATCGGTGTCCCCTGCGTTCCAGCTCACGGTCTAAATCCGTCAGCAGGATATTCGATAGCAGTGGCGACAGTGGCCCGCCTTGCGGCGTGCCTTCCGTTCTCGCGCTAACGATCCCTTCCGACATCATGCCCGCTTCCAGATAACGCCGAATCAGCTTCAATACCCGATCATCATTGACTTGCCGCGCGATCCTCGACATCAGAATGTCGTGGTTCACCCGATCAAAGAATTTCTCCAAATCGAGGTCAACCACCCAACGGCGGCCTTCCCCGATATAGCTCTGCGCTCGTTGCACCGCTTGCCATGCATTGCGGCCCGGTCGGAACCCGTAGCTATGTTCGGAGAATTCAGGCTCGAATTCAGGTTGCAGTACTTGCAGTAGCGCTTGCTGGATCAGGCGATCCAACACCGTCGGGATGCCCAGTGTGCGTACCCCGCCATTGGGCTTGGGTATGTCCACTTTGCGGATCGCCGCCGGTATGTAACTACCTGCCAGAAGTGCTGCCTTGACGCTTGGCCAGTGCTGTTGCAGCCATGCTTTGAAATCGGACACAGTGAGTCCATCGGCTCCCGCTGCGCCCTTGTTCCGCATGACCCGCTCATACGCTCGCCAAAGGTTGCTACGTTCGACCACGGCGTCCATCTGCCGCAGCCCTTCCGCTTTCGTTTGCCCATCCGCCGCCGTGCCTATCTCGGCACCCAGCCCGGCCATTGACGAAATCCGTTCGTCTTTCTCCGTGCTGGGCGCAGTTGCCTGCTTTGTTGCTTCATCAATTTGCATCGAGGTCGAATGTCCTAATCGCGTTGTTCAATGTTCAGGCCTTCGGTCAGGGCTCTTCTCGGATCGTACCGCCTCGTCCTTGACCTACTATGCCTTCTGCTGACTTCTGCATGCGCATCCCCGCACCTCTCGATGCCGGTAGCACAAGGCACGCATGCAGATCTCCCCGGGTATTGCGCACCCACCTTCACGCTTATGCCTGTCGGATCTACGTCGTAGCGTTCCGTACAAGTTTCGGGCTTCGATGATATTGGACATCTCACCCCGCTACGCCGCCTCATATCCGCTTCCTGTTCGTCAGGCCAGCGCTTCGCTTTCGGCTTCCTCCAGATTTCCAGTCGCCCAGAACACCCTTGCCGTTCAGCTAACTCTTCCCCTTGCCGGGCGAGTAGAGGACTTACACCTCCAAGTAAGTGCGCCCTGCCGGGCGCACCAATAAAAAAGCCGGGCAGCTTGCGCCACCCGGCTTCAAATGATCTGCAACGAATCAGTTGAGGATCAGAATTTCCACGCGGCGATTTTCTGCACGACCCGCAGCCGTCTTGTTGCTGGCTATCGGCTTGGCTTCACCGAAACCTTTGGTGGTCATACGGCTGGCGGCAACACCTTTGCTTTCCAGATAATTTTGAACCGTCGCGGCACGACGCTTGGATAGACCCATATTGTATTTCGCTGTACCGATGCTGTCGGTATACCCGGCGATTTCCACATTGATATCCGCATAGGTTTTCAACATCTCGGCATCTTTATCCAGCTTGGCCTTGCCGCTGGGACGCAAAGTAGCCTTGTCGAAATCGAAGTTGGTGCCTTCCAGGATGATCTTGGTCTGCGGTGCTGGACGTTCCATGGCCGGCTGCTCGACCGGAGCGGGTGCAGGTGCCGGAGTTGGCTCAGGAGCGGGGGCTGCCATAGGCTCCGGGGCCGGCTGCGGGGCCGGCGGTGTCGGTTTCGAACCCAGCGGGATCATCAGTCCGACAGTAGCAATCCAGTCGCCCGGATTCACACCGTTCATGTCATGAATGTAGCGGTAACGCACATCGCCGCGCACGGCAATGTCCTTGATCCACTTCATGGCACCCAGGCCGGCGTTAGCTGCCCAGTTGGTTTCGGAAATGCCTGGCGCACGCGTCTGGACACCGCCTACCCCGACCAGCGCATACGGAGAGAAGCTGGCGTTACGGTTAAAGATGTACAGCGCATCCAGGCCCAATCCGGTGTTCTTGAGAGTGCCAGCCCCGTTCTTGATATTGTATTCGGCGTAGTTGCTGTTCAGTTCCAGATTCCAGTTCTGGCTGATTGCTTTACCGACTCCAAGACCAAAACCGAAATCATTGTCGATCCCTTGCTTGTGGTACCAGTCACTGTCGGTAACGGTGTAATTGACCGACGGGGTCAGATACAAACGCGTATCCAATTCGGCGGCCAGCGCGTGACTTGCAACGACTGTACAAGATAGCGCGGCCAGGGTGCGGGTAATGCGGGACATAGTGTTCTCCTCAAGTCATAAAGTGTCATACAGATCGCGAGCCATTACTTACTTATGTTATTCATAGCATGCATAACAGCTTTTGCAATTTAGCTTGTTGAAGCCCGATATTCTGTGCGTTAGCGCACTTATGCCAATTCGCAATAGATTAAGGAGAGCAAGGCGGCGAGGATGAGGCGACTAAGACAGTACAATCAGTACGGCCAGGAACCGAAGACGAAGCCAACGCGGTTATCGGTTTTATTGCGAATTGGAATCAGGCATCCGGAGACAGGTGATCTACCTATTCAGTCCATACGGGGTTGGCATGTTCTTCACAAAACACCGGGATCAAAACCTCACCGCTTTCCTGAATCTTCATGCGCGCTGACCATTCTGCTCACCGTCGAGTAGTGGACGCCGAAGTGCCGGGCGATCGCAGCCATCGTGTGCTGGCCTGACCGGTACGCGCGCGCCATCGCCTCGTTGCGGTCGTAGCGCTGCTCGAAATCAGCCAGGGGCCGGGTCCGCCCGCGCCGCTGCGCACGCGGGATTTCATCCAGCGCCGGTTTCTTTTCGATTTGCATCTGCATCTTTTTCACGAAGGCGTCCGAGCCCAGATAAATCTGACCCTGCAACTGTGACCATATGCTCGGCAAGCGCGCACCTTCATGCACGAACGCCACGTATTTCCGGATCGCGCGGGTGCGCTGCCGCGCGAATTGCGCCAGTATCCAGTCGGTCTGCAACCACTCCGGCGCAGGCGCCTGAGCGCAGGTGGCGAGGTAGCTGCTCCACGGCCACGCTTCCAGCCGCTTCACCATCCCGGCGCGCAGCGGATTGAGCACGACGTAGCGCGCCAGTTCCAGCAGGTAGCTGTCGCGTTCCACCAGGATGGCTTTGTACCGGCCCTGAAACACATGCCCCACCCGTCCGTGCAGGCGGTTGAAGCGTTGCGTATACACCCCGTTGAGCTGGCGCATCCCCTGTGCCAGGTTGGCTTCCGGCGTTTCAATCAGCAGATGATAGTGATTGCTCATCTGGCACCAGGCGTGGCACACCCAGTTGAAGCGCATGCAGATCTGCCCCAATACTGCCAGCCAGGCTTCCCGGTCAGCGTCCGACAGGTAAATATCCTCCCGGCCGTCACCGCGCGAGGTCACGTGGTAAAGACTGCCTGCCAGTTCGAGTCGTAAGGGGCGTGCCATGGGAGGAGTATGGCAGAGGGGGATGTGTTAATGCAAGACCTGACCCCGGCTCTCTATGACCCCGGCTCTCTCTCAGACCTGACCCCGGCTCTCTCGAATGTAGGGTTATGCAACATGGGTTAGCTGCTCAAGTAGTGAAGTTGCGAGTTTGCGAGGGCCGCGACGGTGTTCGTTGGAACTGGCGGCCTCAACGCACGCTTCAATGAACAGCTGGCCGACAGTGCCAGGAACAGGAAGACCAAGAGCCTCTCGCATTTCAATGCAAGCGGTGGAGGATTGAAACAGCGCCTCTCCCTGCTTGGATAAGAGATGCGTTGGAAGGGCACTCGGATTGAACTGGGAATTCGTAAACACAGGCTCTCCAGATACGACCACCTCGGGAAGGATTTCAAGCAAGGAGCTACGGAGCGTGCTCTCTGCTCCGCGTAATATTCGCTCCCCTTCGGCTCGGTGTTCACGTTTCATGTTGCATAACGTTCAAGGTGACCGGCGCTGCGCGGCTTCATCGCGCAGCGTCCAGAGAGCGAAGCGAACGGGGTCGACCGCCGGGTTGGGCATCTCGTCAGACGTGACCGGCTTCGGCATGCAACTTCAGTCCAAGTGCACCGATGACTTTGAGGATGGTGTCGAAGTCTGGGCTACGCTCACCGGATAGCGCCTTGTAAAGACTTTCGCGAGACAGCCCCGCGTCACGCGCGACCTGTGACATACCTTTGGCGCGAGCAATATCGCCAAGTGCTTTGGCAATGAATGCAGCATCCCCGTCGGCTTCTTCAAGGCAGGCTTCAAGATAGGCGGCCATTTCCTCTGGCGTTCTGAGGTGTTCGGCGACGTCATAGCGAGTGGTAACGGTCTTAGTCATGGTTGTTACTCCGAAAGATTGCGTGCGAGGCGCAATGCAGCCTTGATGTCTTTGGCCTGGGTGGTCTTGTCGCCACCCGCCAGCAGAATGATCAGTTCTCGCCCTCGCTTCTTGAAATACACCCGGTAACCGGGGCCGTAGTTGATTCGCAACTCCGAGACGCCTTCGCCAACCGGTTCGACATCTCCGGGGTTTCCAGCGGCGAGCCGTTCGATCCTTGATTGGACGCGCGCTCTCACCTGGAGATCGCGCAAGTCGTCGAGCCACTGAGCGAAGAGGACGGTTTTGCGAATTTCAATCATGCAGCCACTGTAGTCACGCGGCTACACATTGTCAATACCATGCGCGCTGTCCTGAGATGCCCAACGAATGAAAGGGACTTCCCCGTCCCGAGGCAGCGGAGAAGTTTCCGCGAACGGCAACCAGTGCCATGATGGAATTTCGATCATTT
>NZ_BGOW01000063.1 GCF_003851125.1 Sulfuriferula multivorans
GACACATATTTCGAACGCGTTTAACTTGGCCTTCAATAATGGCTTTAATAAATGAATGATGAGCAGGCTTGCGTGGCATTTTAAGGGCTAACGTGCAGCTTGAGGGGCGCGGAAACAGGCGGCGAAGCCGGCTGTTGGAGCGTCCCACTCGAAGCGATTGTTAGCCATTAATCCCATAGGAAGAACCATGTTGCAGTGTCTTTGAGTGAATGGGCGTAGTCGAGAATAGCGTCCTCCCCAAGGCATTCTGGAGCATAGAGCAGGTGCTCCCATGCAAGTTGTTCGCAAGCGGCTCGATTTGTTGGGGGCCTGCCTACCTTGAACTCTACAGTGTAAGAAGTAATTGCAACTATTTCTGCTCCGAACTGTTCATGCCACCGCTTGGCGAGAGCGACATGAATGTAAGGTGCTGGGCATTGATCAAGATCAGCGAACGGTAAATATGCGGGGGCAGACCAGGAACTGGTAGTAGGCAGGACTGCTGCACATGTGTCCCCGCTGAGCCATGCGTCCATCCCGGAAGGATGCACGCTTAGTGATCGTTCGGGTGTGTCTGTGGGCCAGCGGCCCAAAGAATTGCCTAGGTCTCTGCGTGCATTATCTATTGTCTCTGCTGAGGCCCATTCGCTCACATCAAATGTAGCAGCGAGTGCGATTATTTCTGCGGGCGACGTAGCAAGGGTGCGAGGTGATATCGAATGGTTTTCGATATCGTGTAAGCCGCCAAGTAGCACAACACATTTAGGGGCTGCGGATGCCAGGAGCGCGTCGTACTCCCTCCTGGTGTGGGCAATGTCAACTCTATAGGGAAGTGGGTAACTATTGAGGACCTCTTTTAAGTCATTCTCATGTATCACTTGAGGTTCGTGCACTGCCACTGCTATGGGGGCGAAGCGTTGGCGAAACTGGATCGATAGCAATGGGAAGTTTTCAGCTTTGAAGTCTACTGCATAGACCAGCTTACTTTGTTTATCGTAGATCTTGAATATTTGAAGCACTTCGTGCTCCTTGTACTTACCGATTTCAGACCATCGCAGGTGATGGATGTTGTTCCGAGCATTTACTATCTGAATCCCCTCGCTCGTTAGTATTAGCTTGTGAAACAAGAACGGGATTAATGATGTGGCCATAAGACCCACATATCCCATAAACAGGCCTATCGGCACATAAATAAATGATTGTGGCGTCTCCCACAATCGTTCAGAAATTGGCAGCCAAAGCAGGTACAAGCCAGCATATAGAAAAAGTGGCACAGCCAACGCTAATGCAATCTGAATCCATGGCTTGTATTGAATGACCGTGCGCGTCGTCATCGAGTATGGCTAACGAATGAAAGGGACTTCCCCGTCCCGAGGCAGCGGAGAAGTTTCCGCGAACGGCAACCAGTGCCATGATGGAATTTCGATCATTTCATCA
>NZ_BGOW01000064.1 GCF_003851125.1 Sulfuriferula multivorans
AAGGCCGCGTTAAATCGGTTCACGATCATGTTCGATGAGCGCATGCCGCAGCTTTAAACGATTTCCCGTTTACACAAAATCGCGGATACCCCCTTGGAATTCCTTTTTTTCGAAGGTTGGCAGGCAGATTCTTGAAGCACTGGCTTTTGCGCATTCCCATAGGACAGTCCATCGCGATATCAAACCCTCTAACATCCTTATCACTGCAGAAGGTATAGCTAAAGTATGTGACTTCGGTATCTCCAAGATTCGTAATTTCTTGGAGCCAGGTGTGACTTTGGCTCACTTTGCATCGTTCCCTTATGCCCCTCCCGAGCTTGATGATGGGAGTTACAGCTATAGCCGTGATGTTTTTGGGTTCGTAGCATTATCCATTGCGGCCCTTTCAGAATCCCGAATTGACAACCACCTAGCGCTAATCACCAAGCTTGAGCAGCTAGCGATTGAGGAACCACTAAAGCGCTTGCTGAGGAGATCTGTCTCGTTGGACAATCCCAGTGAGAGGCAGATAAATGCGGCTGTTCTACTGGCTGAAATCGACCGGCTAGTTCCTCCAGCTCCCAATCAGAAAAAAGGGCGGATTCTGGTAAGTCTGACGAACAAAGTTAAGCAAATCATCGATTACGACCTTGCGTTGAAGTCCGATACCGAGATTCAAAAGTTTGTTGAAAACGACTTGCAGAGTGCTTCGTACGTCCACGACCCCCGTGAACCAAATCCTGGTCCTGATGGTAGCGTCCCCTTGGGGAGGTCAATACGATTGCTGGGTGGCCGGTATGGCTACATTGCAATCATGGCCCAACCTACGGGTGAAAAACTATTGCTCGTATCGGCTCTTGAGCAATCTTCTTCCGAATCAGAACGCAATCGAGACGAGGCTTCACCTGCTGTCTATGAATTTTGCTTTGAAGGGGTTCTCCCCTCCGTTTCAAGCGGCCACATTGCACAACTACAAGATGAACTCTTGCAGTTCGAAGCTGATCAGAAAGTACTCCGCGTACAACAGAGGCAGCAGGCCATCTACAAGACATGGCTTGATCTGCTCAGCGCAAAGACCGAGCTTGAACGCCAGAGAAAACGCCGTTTTGCCTACGCTGATTTCGAAATTTCAGGGGGTGTCGTCCGCTTCACGGTTAATGTGGGGGCTGACGTTCAATCGCTTGACGGCCAAGACGTTCAAGTTGAAATAGCTTCAGGAGAGACTTTCTCCGGTTCAGTAGTATCTGTTTCCGAAGGCACAATCCTTGTTCAGGCAAGCGAACGAAATCGAGTCGAGACAAGCGCACTTCCAAACCAGGGGGTACTTAGCGTTGATACATCGAAAGCAGATGTTGCTCTGGACCGGCAGAAGTCAGCGGTGGACGCTGTGCGGTTTGGGCGCTCAGTCAATCAGCTCTTAGGAGACTACGTTGTCGAGCCTTCTGAAGTGCCAGTCCCAGTTCCAGGGGAAATTACATTTATTCAGAAAAACATGGACGACAACAAACGCGATGCTGTACGCACAGCATTGTCGGAGCCTGCTTTAATGCTGGTGCAAGGGCCTCCTGGAGCAGGGAAAACATTATTCATTACTGAGGTTGTATTGCAGACCTTAAGAAGAAATCCCAACGCCCGTGTGCTCCTAACTTCCCAAACACACGTAGCGCTGGACAACTCACTTGAAAGGATACTCAAGGAGAGCAAGGAAGAGGTTCGGGCAATTCGAATTGGCCATGAAAGCGATGAACGTATTGCAGAAAAAACAAAGACACTGTTGATTGACCGAAAACTGCCGGCCATGCGAAAAAGCGCCCTTGCAAAGGGTAAGGAGTTCATCGAAACCTGGGCGCAAAAAAGTGGTGTCGACCTCAGCAATACCCGAATGGCTATGGCCTTGGAAAGACACGCAGGCCTTCGAGAGAGGCTTGAGCGAGTTCAGTCGCAAATTTCTGATATCGAACAGACTCTATCCAGAGACAAGAAGTCACTTGAAACGGATGTACGGGCGGACTTGGAGGAGCTTCAGTCAGAGTTGATTAGGGAGCAGGATGCCCTGACAAAGGATATGAAGGAATCCCTTGCCGAGCTTCGTAAATATGAGGCCGATAAAGATACCGTTGAACATTTTGCCGATAGCAATTCTGAGGAGCTGCGGTCGTGGGCTAATAGCTATGTTGCAGACTCGACCCAAGTGTCCCAACTCCGAAAGATGCTGGCTATTCACTCTGATTGGGAGGTTAGATTCGGGAGGAGCCCACAGTTCAAGGCAGCATTGGTAATGCAATCGCAGGTGGTTGCCGGTACCTGCCTAGGGGTAATGAGTGTGCCTGGCAGGAACGAAATCACCTACGACCTTTGTATCGTGGATGAAGCATCCATCGCGACACCAACCGAAGTCCTGGTACCCATGGCGAGGGCTAGGCGAACAATATTGGTAGGTGATGATAGGCAACTTTCTCCATTCCAGGACCCGGAACTACAGTCATCCGGAATCCTTCAGCGGTTTTCTTTAAGTGTCGGAGACCAGAAGGCAACACTCTTTAACCATCTGCGGGATGGTTTGCCCAAAGACCTCCGAAAAGCGCTTTCAACTCAGCACCGGATGCTACCTGCCATCGGCAACCTGATTTCTGCCTGCTTCTATGACTCCGAATTGAAAAGCGCAGAACGAGCACCCTTGGGGTTTCTTGATAGAACACTGCCGTGTCCAGTGACATGGTTCTCTACCAGCAGGTGTACAGGAAAAGCATCAAAGCCAATGGGAACCTCTCAATGGAATGGCTTTGAAGTTAAGTACATTTCTGACTTGCTAGGGAGAATCGACTTCGAGTTACGGCATGGAAAGGGTAAAGGAAAGCAGTATTCCGTTGCAGTGCTTGCCGGGTATGGTGAACAACGCTCTCGGTTGCATGCGGCCATCCAGAATAAGCGGCACGAATGGAGTTCGTTCTCCGATATCTACGTTAATGTGGTTGATGCCTTTCAGGGGCGAGAAGCCGACATCCTCATTTTCTCGGTGACGCGTTCAGATGTCCGCGGGCTGGGTTTCCTCCGCGAAATGGAACGAATCAATGTGGCTCTATCGCGTGGCAAGGAGCATTTGGTCATCGTTGGCGACCACTTGTTCTGCGAGGAAGCGGAAGGTCAGTCTAATCCACTTAAACGAGTCATTGACTATATCCGGGGCAACCCACAGGACTGTATTCTGGAGGAAATTAAACAATGATTCTCGAACAAGTTCTTGAGGAGGTCGCCTACGCCCGGCCAGGTTTTTCTCTTGTGGCGTTTAAGGAGGCAGCTCTACCAAATTATCTGCTCACGTCTAGGCTATTGACGCTTGATAAGAAAAGCCTAGGTCCGATTGAGGAAGCATGTCTGGGGGCTGTAAGCGCAGGCCTCGGCGACCCAGAGGATATCTCCGCATTTCTTGGCCTGCCACGGATTGTTCTGAACAGCGTTCTGGCAGGGCTGAATACCACGGAGTGTATTAATTATTCTCGCCCAACGGAGAGCGCTAATGCTGTTGTTTCGCTGACGGTGAAAGGACGTACAACCCTGACAACTCTCAAAGAGGTGGTGCCCCAAGAAAGTGTAGTCAAGTTTGTCTTTGACCCGTATGAACGAAAAATTCGGTTCATTTCGACGTCATCCCTGTTCAAGCCTCGGGAAATCAAGGAACACGGTTGGTATGAGGTACCGCTTTGCGGTGCAAAACGACCAGAGGTCGAGGATATTCCTCTAGCAGACATCGACAAAGTCCTTCAGAAGATACCTCGAAGAGATGAAGGGACTAGAGAGCTGCTGGCGGTGCGACGTATTGAACGTAGAGAAATGCACTTCTTGCCTTGCATCATGCTGTTTTACCGTTCGCTATCTAGCGAAGATGTTCAGGTTGCCTTCTATCTCGATGATGGCTTTTCGCTTGGACACGAAAACGCATTCAGAGAACTAGGTGGCCCTGAACTAGCAGGGGCAAATCATGCGTTAGCTACTCCAGAACTGCCACCGCTGGATGACCTAATCAAAGGGGTCAGCGAGAAACAAAAGTTGGAGGAATTACTTTCGCTTGAGTACGAAGTTTCCTCCCAAGCTAATGCTGGGGAGGACATCGAGGTTGGTGATGTGCCTAAGCAAGAGCGGCCAGACAAAAGTGGTGAGCCACAACCAGAGGCAGCTATCGCTCGCTTAAGGGCTATGACCCAACGTTGTATTCGAATGCATGAGCATCCTGGGCTACTTCGGAAGGCCCTTACAGTTACGAAGAAAAAACTGTTGATCGTCGCACCTTGGATAACCCACTACGTCATCGACAACATGTTTATTTCCTCATTGGAGGCGCTATTGAGGAATGGGGTGGACGTATCAATTGGTTACGGCCTTGCGGACGAGGAGGGGGCACGAGGCGCCGACAAGGCAAAGCAAAAGCCAGCTATTACGTCCCAAGCCGAACGGAGTCTGACTGCTATCAAAGAACGATTCGATAACTTCACATTGGTGTTCTTGGGGAACACACATCGAAAACTTCTCGTTTCAGATGACAAATTTGCCGTTGTGACTAGACAGTGTCGTCACGTGATATGTTAAAATAGTTTTTTACATAAACTGCGGTGGACGCGAATGGCTGATGCCTATCAACGACATGACAT
>NZ_BGOW01000065.1 GCF_003851125.1 Sulfuriferula multivorans
TATTCCGCCAACCAGCAAACGCCGGATTCCGCACCCACCATGACCGCCATGGTCACCGGCGTAAAAACCAGCGACGGGGTGTTGAGCATCGACCAGGACGTCGCGCGCCAGGAAAAAGACAACGCCGTCATCCAGGCGCACAAACTCACCACCATCCTTGAGCTGGCGAAAGCCCGCGGCATGTCTACCGGTGTGGTGACCACCGCCAGGGTCACGCACGCCACGCCCGCTGCAACTTACGCCCATACCGCTGAACGCGACTGGGAGACCGACAGCAAGCTGCCCGCAGGGACAAGCGTCAAGGATATCGCTGCCCAGGCGGTAGACAACTTTGCCGCCAACCACGGCATGGAAGTATTGATGGGCGGCGGGCGCACCTATTTCATGCCCAACACCAAGTTCGATCCGGAGTACCCCACGGTCAAGGGCCGCCGCAAGGATGGCCGCGACCTGACCAGCGAATGGCAGACCAAGTTCAACGGCAAATATGTCTGGAACAAGGCCCAGTTCGACGCGATTGATCCTGCCAATACCAAGAGCCTGCTGGCATTGTTTGAACCCTCCCACGTGCAGTACGAAGCCGACCGCGAGAAGATGGATGGCGCAGGCGAGCCTTCCATTGCGGAAATGACCGACAAGGCCATCGACATTCTTCAGAAGAACAAAAAAGGTTTCTTTCTGATGGTGGAAGGCGGCCGTATCGACCACGGGCATCATGCCGGCAACGCCTACCGGGCGTTGACCGATACCATCGCCATGTCTGACGCGGTCAGGAAGGCCATGGAGAAGACCGACCCGGAAGACACGCTGATCGTGGTGAGCGCGGACCACAGCCATGTATTCACCATTGCGGGTTATCCCAAGCGCGGCAATCCGATCCTCGGCAAAGTGGTGGGGGCAGGCAAGACCGATTTTGCCAAAGCCAGCGATGGCATGCCTTACACCACATTGTCGTACGCCAATGGCCGCGGCTACCATGTGTTGCCGGTAGGCGGCGACACCTCGTATAACGAACCCATCCAGACTGGCCGCGTGGCCGACATGACCCATGTGGACACCACCGATCAGGGCTTCCACCAGGAGGCGCTGGTGCCCCTGTCTTCGGAAACCCACGCGGGCGAAGACGTGGCGATCTTTGC
>NZ_BGOW01000066.1 GCF_003851125.1 Sulfuriferula multivorans
ATCGAGTAGGGGACGGAGTTGCCCCCGTCGCCCTCTCACACCACCGTACGTGCGGTTCCGCATACGGCGGTTCATTAAACATGCTGGAAGCGTCGCTGAGTGTCCAGCAACGAAACCAACCCCAGTACGTCAAAGAAGCGTTTTGGATAGGCCGCGTTCATGTGGCTCGCTCCGGCGTTCCACCAAGGGCCACGTCCGTTGCTTGCCGATTTCCATGCTCGCGTCTCATCCACACCTCGCGCTTGGAGTCGCTTATTCCGGGTGGCCG
>NZ_BGOW01000067.1 GCF_003851125.1 Sulfuriferula multivorans
TGAAATGATCGAAATTCCATCATGGCACTGGTTGCCGTTCGCGGAAACTTCTCCGCTGCCTCGGGACGGGGAAGTCCCTTTCATTCGTTGGGCGCTTTTGGATTCACGCAACAAATTGACAAGGGAGAATCTCGAATGAGCAACAAGATCGCTTTAATTCCTGGGGAGCAGATCGTAACCAGCTCCGACAACGATGTGTAGTGGTCTAATTTACACAGACACTCCGATAGGTGGATCATTCACCTATGGAGAAACCTGGATGGGCAAGCAACGTCGGTAATTTGATGCTG
>NZ_BGOW01000068.1 GCF_003851125.1 Sulfuriferula multivorans
CTTCACGCATCAGGCTGCTCACCTGGTGCCGACCCATGGTCATGCCCTGCGCCTGCAACGCATGCACCAGGCGGCGGCTGCCATAGCACTGACCGCTGGCGACAAAAGCCGCTTTAAGGTGTGTCGTGGCAAGCAACCGCGTCGCATTTACCGGACGTCGTAACGACTGGTAATAACCAGCACGGCTCACCGACAGGACACGACACGCCTGTTGTAGCGGAATGGCCTTCTGTTGCAGTTGCTGAATCATTTGATAGCTCATTTGAGTTCGCGGGCAAAGAAGGCCGATGCCTTTTTTAAGACATCGTTATCCATGCGCAGCTGGCGTAGTTCGGCTTCAAGCTGACGGATACGCTGCTGTTCAGGTGTCAGCGGTTTACCTATGCCAGGCTGGCCTGCCAGCTCACTCTCGTATTGACGAATCCAGCGGCGGATGGCGCTCTCGCCCGAACTCATGGTTTGACTAACCTGACTGACGCTCAGCCCTTGATCCTTGACCATGCGTACTACTTCCAATTTAAAACCAGCATCAAATTACCGACGTTGCTTGCCCATCCAGGTTTCTCCATAGGTGAATGATCCACCTATCGGAGTGTCTGTGTAAATTAGACCACTACA
>NZ_BGOW01000069.1 GCF_003851125.1 Sulfuriferula multivorans
CCCACGCGTTCGCACGCATCGGCACCGGCGCGCACGGCAGCATTCACCGCGCCCGTTTCGCCGCGCACCAGCACGGTCACGTAGCCGCCGCCAACAAACTGGCGGCCCACCAGACGAACTTCCGCTGCCTTGGTCATCGCATCTGCCGCTTCAATTGCCGGAACCAGGCCACGGGTTTCAATCATGCCCAGTGCAATTCCGCTTACGTTTGCCATTTCAAAACTCCTTCTCG
>NZ_BGOW01000070.1 GCF_003851125.1 Sulfuriferula multivorans
AGCAGCGCGATTTGAAACGAAACAGAACAGGAAATAATGATGAACTAAAAAACATCAACAGCACTTGCGAATTTGGGGAAGCCCTTGTAGTAAAGTTGAGGGGCGCGCCGCTTTTGGCGCGTCCCTCTCGAACGCAAGGTTAGGCCGCATTTTGCCCACCTATGATGCGAGTAAGTACTGCTGGTGCAATGAGTCTATGCAGTGGCGTGACCGGAAGCATATAAATTCGCCCCAGAAGGTTGTGGATGTGGACAACCGTTGTCACCGAGACGGACTGGACACCACCTTGGCCAGGAGGATGCTTGTAGACGGAGAGCACAACATCCAGATGCTTGTCGCGATCTCCCAGCAGCGCCTCATTGGGTGAATTGGAAATGAGTGTGAAGATACCTACTCGATCTCCAGGCGCATAAGCTGACGCTGGCTTTGATGGGATCAACTCTCCAAGACCACCAAGGTCTTTTAAACCGACAAACCGAACGATCTTGTTCCGCAACGTCATGAGCGAATTAACCCAAGGCGGGGTATTTGCCAAAGCAGTTAAAAAGTAGCCGAGTGCAGTGCGTCTAGTGTCGGGGACAGAAATAACGTAGCAATCGTGAAAATATGCACCGGGTAGTCGTGCGTTGATTGCACTTTCGGTTGGTACATCGGAGAATATGGCGCGTGGTTTCATTGTGGGCCTAACGTTTGACATAACCGGCTGGCGCGGCTTTATCGCGCCAGTCCGTGTTGATGGATGGGTTAGGCTGCTTGTAGTACATGACTGTTGCCTAATTGCCTAGATTGCTGAGCATAGCAACCCCCAGTGGAGCAAGGAAGAACAACGCTGCTGTGTGTTGAGCGGACAACAGCAGTTGCTTGTTTATGCGCCACGAGAACAACAACGCACCGATTGCTACGATGGCACATACGATTGTGATGGTGAATGCCGACAGCGAGGGGAACGCGGACGCAAAAGCCTGACCACCACCCAGATCTAATTTCTCAAGTGCGATGAGGGCGTCCGCCGATCGAACGTACGCAACACCGTACAAAGCGGCACAAGCAGATGAAGCGCTTGCGACCCAAAGTACGAGTACCGACTTGGTTATGAGCATAAGGTATGTGAAGCCTAAGGTCGAAAGTAAGGGGCGACACGCTTGACTGTGGGATTAGGCATGGGGCGCACCAGAGTTGAAGCGTGATTGAAGGAACTTGCCTACAAAAACTGGCAACACGACAAAAAGCAGCATGTTGATAAGGTATTGTGGGCTACGAATTAAACCATCGAATAATTGAGCATAATGGCCTTGCAGGATGTAAATGTAGAAATAGGTAAAAACCGCTAATGAAGTGAGCATGCCCAAGCGCAAAAATGTATGGCGTAGCAAAATAAAATTGACCAAAAACAGAACAAACAAGCCAGTCGCAGCAGCTAGCAAAACATTAGAAAGATGCAATAGCCAAGAACCTGTCAGTAGATTGAGATGAAGTAAATGATCTACGAGCGCCACGTAGCCAATGGCAAGCATGAACTGAATAACCTTAGCCAGAAATGAGCTTGGTGAGATATTGAGCATTGAGAATGCCTAACGAATGAAAGGGACTTCCCCGTCCCGAGGCAGCGGAGAAGTTTCCGCGAACGGCAACCAGTGCCATGATGGAATTTCGATCATTTCATCA
>NZ_BGOW01000071.1 GCF_003851125.1 Sulfuriferula multivorans
CCCATGTGGACACCACCGATCAGGGCTTCCACCAGGAGGCGCTGGTGCCCCTGTCTTCGGAAACCCACGCGGGCGAAGACGTGGCGATCTTTGCCCGCGGTCCGAAAGCGCACCTGTTTCACGGCGTGCAGGAACAGAACTATATTTTCCACGTGATGAAAGACGCGCTGGGTCTGTAACCGGTTGATCGTATCAGCGTGATTTTTCTGGAGAGGCCATGGGTCTCTCCATTTTTATTTTTGAGGAATCTTTATGAGCCATCGTTTCATGTTCATGGCAGCATTGTTGTTTGCCGCACCAGCGCGGCATCGAATACAATGCGACCGATCTGCGCATCATAGTCGGCCCGCTTGCCGAAGTCGGTTTCGTTGGCGCTTTAATGCGCTTTAGTCTTTCATCCGGATAATTGGGATGGGCCGAACGGCCTATGTTTCGCGCCCGCATGGTCTTAACTCCTTCAACAATGTGCCGGTAGAGTCTTGCATGTTGCTTAATCCATAGACCCGCCGGAAGGATGCTCCATGCTTCGCTTTAAACCCCTGCCCCTCGTTCTGGCCGTTATTGGCCTGTTTTCTTATTCAGCCGTGACTTGGGCCGACAGTACCGCTCAGTCGTTACCTTTTACTCAGGACTGGTCGAATAGTCGAATACCGGTCAGCTTTAACGACACCGGACTGATTGGCACGGATAGCGAATATCTGAAAGCGGATACACCGAACCTGAACTTCCACAACAGCGCTTACACGCATGCCAACACCGCTGCCGCCATCGAAGTGGCCTCCACGGAAGGGGTTTTCCATGGGCTGAGTTTCGCGACGGAGTCATCCGATCCAGAATTCGCCCTCACTCCCGGCGTTTTCGACGCGACGAGTGTGATTTTCGTTTCTCAACCAGTGGACACACAACCCGTCGTTGTCGTACCAGACTATGGCTCCATCTACATCTACGCACCTGTACCCTTCAACATACCCGTCGTCGTTGTCGCACCAGACTATGGCACCCTCATCTACACTCCCGCGCCAGTACCTGAACCAGAGCCCTATGCCATGCTACTGGCCGGTCTGGGACTGCTTGGTTTCATGGCGAGGAAGCGCCATTGAATCGTAGCTGCTTGCTGGGTCTGTTGTGCCTGGTTATGCAAGGACCATTCCACGCCGCCTCAGCCGCCACACCGCTGGCCCTGGTGGCTACGTCCACCAAGGCCGAACCGGTGGTCGCGTGCCTGGCGCGGCGCATCGCAGCGCTGGTCGAACCCGATCGGCTCGGCACCGGGCTGGAAGCGCGCGTGGAGCTGCATCCTGCTACTGACGGCACTCACTTCAGCCTTACCTTGCTGCTCAAACCGGATGTGTATTCATTGCTGGCGAGCCTGGACGAAGACCCGGAAGCGCATCCCGCCTTGCAGGTCGCGCTGTTGGAAAACCTGCGCCATCCCATCGCCACCCGGGTCTATCCCTGGCACAACCTTCAAGACTGCTGCGCTGCCTCAAATTGGCTTTCCGGCATGATCCGTCAGGCCATTGATCTAAGCCCCAGGAAGCAGGGAAATGCCGGGCCCGTTTCAACCCGGATTATCCATTAAGTGTAGGTCGGGATTCATCCCGGCCTACAGTACAGATGACCGCCGATGCCGGTTGTAGTTGGCTGAAACCCAAACCATAGTCCGAACAACTCATTCAGACGCAGCTATGCCATCAAGTACCTGTCATATCTCTTCGCGACAATTCATCACGCTGATTGTGTTCCATGCGGTCTGCCAAAATCCAGATCAAACTCAGGAGGAATTCATGCATTACGCCGTCAAACCCTTGGCCATCGCGCTACTGTTAGCCTTTAATGCCAGCGTTCACGCAGCCTGCGTGGATGAACGCGGCACTGTATTCGCAGGTGCCATCGATAGCGGCGTGATCAATAAACCCGTCGCCGATTCCTGTCTCAACGATCTGGTCGTGGATAACGTCGCCGAGGGCGCCAACTGGGGTAACCACGGTGAATTCGTCGCCGCACTGTCGCGGCAAAGTCAGGGTTGGCTGCAGAGCAAACTGATCACGGCTCAGGAACGTTCCAGACTGATGCAAGCCGCCGCGCGTTCCGATGTAGGTAACACCTTGCTGGTAAGCATCGCCGCTTTCAACGATTTCCACGGCAACCTGCAAAGCCCAGGCAACTATAAAAACACGTCCAATCAGTTTCTTCCTTCCGGCGGCATCGACTACCTTGCCGCCTACGTCAAGAACATCCGGGCCAAGTCCCCCAACAGCGTTACTGTTTCAGCCGGCGACCTGATCGGTGCTTCGCCGCTGATTTCCGCCTTGTTCCATGACGAGCCCACCATCGAAGGCATGAACATCCTGGGTCTGGACTTCAATGCCGTGGGCAACCATGAATTCGACGAAGGCCGCGACGAGCTGCTGCGTATGCAGAATGGCGGCTGCCATCCTGTCGATAGCCATTCCTGCAGAGGCAACCAGGTCGGTACGCCTTACCCATTCGAAGGCGCCAAATTCAATTTCCTGGCGGCGAACGTGGTCGAAAAAACCGACGGCAAAACCCTATTCCCCGCCTACGGCATCAAGAATTTCAAGGGCAACAAGGTAGCCTTTATCGGCATGACCCTGAAAGGCACGCCCAGCATTGTGACCCCCAGCGGCATTTCCAGCCTGGAGTTCAAGGACGAGGCCGACACCGTCAACGCTCTGGTCCCTCAGCTTAAGGCACAAGGTGTCAACGCCATCGTGGTGCTGATACATGAAGGCGGTGTTCCCACCGGCAATTACACCAACTGTCCCGGCATTTCCGGCCCCATCGTCAACATTGTCAGCCGTCTGGACAATGCGGTGGACCTGGTCATCAGCGGCCACACGCATCAGGCCTATCTGTGCGACCTGCCCAACAGCACCGGTCGCGCCATCCCGGTGACCAGCGCCGGCAGCTATGGCCGGCTGGTCAGCGAAATCGACCTGACGCTGAACACCGTGACCCGTGACGTGATCGGCGTGAAAGCCAGCAACCTGATTGTTGATCGCACTCCCGGCGTGGTAACCCCCGTGGCCAGTCTGACCACGCTAGTAAGCAACTACGCCGCGCTTGCCGCGCCTATCGCCAACCATGCCCTGGGCGTCATCAGCGCCGCCATCACGCGTAGTCCAAACGCCGGCGGTGAATCGGCGTTGGGTGACGTGATCGCCGATGCACAACTGGAATCCACTGCCCCTGCAGCATTGGGCGGCGCGGTGATTGCTTTCATGAATACGGGTGGCATACGCGCTGACTTTACCTACCCCTCCAGCGCTGCCGGTGAAGGCGATGGCGTGGTGACTTACGGCGAGGCCTTCACTGTGCAGCCGTTCGGCAACTCGCTGGTGACCAAAACCCTCACCGGCCAGCAGATCTATGACCTGCTGGAGCAGCAATGGGGTGCCACGCAGCCTTATTCGCGCATCCTGCAAGTGTCCGGCGGTTTTGGCTATCAGCACACTTTCGACACCGCGGCAGCCAATTTCGCCGCGCAAAAAGGCGGGCATTTCGTCTGTGACGGCAGCGTCAAGCTGAATGGCGTAGCCATCGATAAGTCCGCCCCTTACCGGGTGACGATGAATTCCTTCCTGGCCGACGGCGGCGATAACTTTACCGTGTTCAAACTGGGTACCAGCCAGCTCGGTGGGGCAGTCGATCTGGACTCGATGCAGGACTACTTCACAGCTCACAGCCCCGTGGTTCCCGGCGCCCGGGATCGTATCGTCAAAGTCGCCGCCTGCCCGGCAGCGATATAAGCCCTTTCCATAAACTTAGGAGCCATAAATGAACAAGACCTTCATCGCTGCCTTGGCCCTCATCGCCGCCAGCGGCACGGCATCAGCGGCCACTTGGACCATGGGCGCCTCCGACGCAGCCGGCACGCGTGTCGGTGCCGTTTCCTTCGACGGCGTAGCTGCTGGCGTCGAGATCGGCAACATCGGCGACGACATGAATATCCACACCGCCGATTCCCTTGCAGTCGGTAGCTGGCGCACCCTGACCGCTACATCGGGCGCCAATAGCATCGATCTAAGCATGACCCACGAAGTCTATGCGGGTACCAGCTATAACAGTGATGCCAGCACCGCTTTTGTCAACCTCGCCACCTCCGCCACGCTGGACAACGCCCACATCGGTTCCGCTACCAACATGAGCGCTGTCTCCCTGGCCCCCGTCAGCCTTCTCAAACAATCCTTTTTCATTACCCCCGGTCTGGGCGAATCCGACGGCATGGCCGTTAAGGTCGGCTTTGCTCAGGATTACAGCCACATCGGTAATGGAAGCGCGGGCACGACTCAGACACTGTTCTCCAGTTATTCCCTTTATCTGAATGGCGCCCAAGTGAAAGCGAACAGCATAAGCGGGGCAGGCGCAGGCAGTGATTACCTGTCATTTAACGCTCACATCGGCGACCAGGTTCGGCTTGATTTGCTGAATTCGTCGTTAATTTCTGTCTCCGCCCTGAGTCTGGCCCCTGGCGACGCGCCTGCAGCCAACGCATACGGTAGTCTGAATACTTACCTGACCGTCAGCCCTGTACCCGAATCCAATACCTACGCCATGATGCTCGCCGGTCTGGGTCTGCTCGGCTTCATGATGCGCCGCCGCAACTTCTGAAGCGCCGTTTAGGCAGACCCACTCAGCGACTTGCGAGGTGGGAAGGATCTCGACGACTGACTGACCTTCAAATCGAAATTGAATGTACTCCAAAGGCCGCACCATTTTTCGCCTTTCATGGCAATGGTGCGGCCTCTTAGTCGCCTGTCTTTCATCAACCCCCAATTGCTTCTGACAGATCAAGATCGGCAAGCTTCATGGCGTGAGTTTCGGGTTCGGACACGGGGCTAACCGTGAATGAGGCTTTCATAGCATTGGATTGAAATGCGGTGATCTTGTCGCCACGGGCAAAGCTTGCATCGGCGACGCTAATTCTGGATTGACCACTTCCAAATAATTGGAGCGTATCACCGACATGGGCCAGGAAGCTGGTTTCAATTGCAGTCCCGCTAAAAGTGCCAATATATTTATTATTCAAAAAGAACGATACGAACGCGTAGCCTGACTTGCTGATTACCACTCCGTCTTCAAACGACTTATACAACGCAGATGCCTTGATCCGTACAGGATCACCCAATGCCTGACCATGATCGGCATTGATGCGCATTCCGACACCGAAATTAACCGGGGCGGATGCGTAGACGCTGAGTTTGCCGCCATCCCCCATGTAGCCATCCAGATTCACCAGTGTTTTTATATCAAACAAGACGGTGGATGAATTATTTTTGGTCGTGGCATGGAGTTCGTGGTTGATGGACAGATCGAGACTGTTCCCGCCCGCTGCGGCCGAATTCGTGGTGAAGCTTGCAGCAGTAAAGTAATCTGGCCCGCTTGATTGCAGGCCATCGCCAAGCTTGCCAATATCCACAATAATCGGTGCGTTGTTGAGCAAGACTGCACCCACATGCAAGTCTTGTTGATAATCGCTGTCATCAACCGAAATCAGGTACCCTGCCTGCGAGTTTCCAGGCAGCAGGCTGCTGAGTGAAAGTGCAAATGTCACCAGATTGAGTTTCATCAAAAAGCCTCCTTAATCCTACCCATGTCAAGACCCGTTATGCGCGATATGGTTCAGAGAATTGCATGTAATAGAATTATTTCGACAAGATTTATCGTGTCAGATTTTCGATTTCAGTACCAGCAATGGAAATGTCAGTAAAACCAAGTGGGATACCTTTAGTGCACAGTGCAATAAAAATCATCGATTGGTTTCACCCGCTTCACTTGATTTGAACCAGATTTAGCGTTTTGTAGGCGCGACAGGGCCATGATCGAATCTAATTGCTGATCGATCTGGCGGTTGGATTAATTTTCAGCGCTGGTTGTGCCGGATGATGCCGAGACTGATTGCACGCGTCACCGCCTGACCACGGGTTCGCACATTGAGCTTGTTCATGATCTTTTGAATGTGGTTTTTTACCGTGTGCGGACTCAATGCCAGAATCTGCGCGATTTCGTTATTGCTTTTGCCTTCCCGGATCCATACAAGGATTTCTATTTCGCGCGGCCTGAGCGGCTTGACCATGTTGATGGCCGGATTGCACAGAGCGTTTCCAGTATGCCGCTCTTCCGCCAGCATCCGGGAAAAGGTGGTGAAAATACAGGGCACCAGTATCCGCAGGGAGTGGGCAATTTGAATGCCCAGCGGCACCGATACCCGGGAAAAGCTGAAAAACGCCTTGACCCCGCCGTCCGCTGCGCGTACTCCATGAGCAGCGACATTGCGCAACTCAAGGGTGTGCAGCTGGTCGGCCCATTGCGACTCACAGCTGCTGATGCCCGGTTGCGCTTCGGCGATGGGGAGCATGCACGGCTGGCCGCTGACATCCCAGCGTGCGACCATGTGCGCCAGCAGTCCATCCAGCGGCTTGCACACGGTCTGAAAATGCTCGTCGCGGAAATAGCGCGTGGCACTGAATCGTTCCGTATACATATCGCTGTCGGGCGTATGCCGCAAGGCGCAGATCAGGATTTCATGCGGTATCAGTGTTTGCAGCGGGCCCTGAACCCATGAAAAAAAATGGCTGCGTTGCTGCACCCGCAAGGAGGTTTCCACAATATAAGCCAGGTTTTTTTGATCTTCCCCCTGGAGCGTAATTTCTTCGATCATGCCGCAACGCTCTCTGTATTCGTATTATGTGATCCGATTTGATATCGGGCGAGCCTAACTGACCAAGATGACAGCTTCTTGGCATATTTGTGAAATATAAAAAACTCACTTAAACACCGGGAAAACCCGGAAGAATCCACCGTCGAACCACATGGTCGCGTCCGCGCTGATGCATGCTTCACCAGCCCGAATACGGCGTGCCGTCGCGGCCGTTGCCGGGTGCGCCGCTGTGCAGATCGTACACACCGCCCTGAT
>NZ_BGOW01000072.1 GCF_003851125.1 Sulfuriferula multivorans
AACGTTGAAGTTCAGCGGACGGCTGCGAGTGGCGCGCAGCGCCGCTTGCAGCCGGTCCGCTGGAACGCCATGTTAGGGAGCTATTGGTCGAGCTTCTCAAGTGGGTGGTACTCAAGCAACCCCCATAAATCATCGTCTTTTTCGGAGCCTCGGGCTCCGAGTTCAATTAACAGTCGCTTTGTTGTTTCTTCATCTGCACCGACTACGCGAGACAGCGTTGTGAGTTTGCGCCAATGCTCTTTGAATCGTAAATCGCGAAGCATTTTGTCCAAGAGTTTTTTTCTTTTTTCGTCAAGCTCCCGGCGTGGTTTGTCTTGAAACCAGTGAAGAACAAAGTTTCCTCCAACAGTGATGACTGCTCCCACAACAACGCCAACAAGCCCAACAACAGAAACCCAAAACGAAGTGTCAGCGATGACCTTCGCAGCGATTTCATTTGCAAGAGTGGATGTGTCCACGTGGCGAGCTCCCTAACG
>NZ_BGOW01000073.1 GCF_003851125.1 Sulfuriferula multivorans
TTGGCGGCGGCTACGTGACCGTGCTGGTGCGCGGCGAAACGGGCGCGGTGAATGCTGCCGTGCGCGCCGGTGCCGATGCGTGCGAACGCGTGGGAGACGGACTGGTGGCAGCGCACATCATTGCCCGTGTACACAATGAAGTTGAAAACATCCTGCCCAGCCCGGCAGAGTAAGACAGACACGAATTTAACCGAAATCGAGAAGGAGTTTTGAAATGGCAAACGTAAGCGGAATTGCACTGGGCATGATTGAAACCCGTGGCCTGGTTCCGGCAATTGAAGCGGCAGATGC
>NZ_BGOW01000074.1 GCF_003851125.1 Sulfuriferula multivorans
GGAGAAATCACCCGAGCGGGTGATAAAGTTCTTCCAGGATGCACGCGTAAAATATGCAGCATGAATCACGGATAAATCAGGCCGGATCAATAAAATAGGGTGAAGCGCTTGATCTATTGCAGATATTGCGTTTCCGTGCGGATACTGCAATGCTTGAAGCGGATTTTTCCCCCCACTTGATCCAGCAATTTAGGCGCTGTTAACGGTGAAGAAATTTCCATAGT
>NZ_BGOW01000075.1 GCF_003851125.1 Sulfuriferula multivorans
GCCAGTTTGCCCGCCTGGTCTTGCAGGCTTTCGGCTGCAGCCGCAGCCTGTTCCACTAACGCGGCGTTCTGCTGGGTGGCTTCGTCCATCTGGCCTACGGCCTGGTTGACTTGTTCGATGCCGGAGCTCTGTTCCTGGCTGGCCGCGGCGATCTCGCTCATGATGTCGGTGACGCGTTTGACCGAGTTGACGATCTCTTCCATGGTCTTGCCGGCTTCGTCTACCAGTTTGCCGCCTACGTCGACTTTGTCGACGGAGTCTTCGATCAATGATTTGATTTCCTTGGCAGCACCGGCACTGCGTTGTGCCAGGTTGCGTACTTCGGCGGCCACCACGGCAAAGCCGCGTCCCTGTTCGCCGGCGCGTGCAGCTTCGACTGCTGCGTTCAGGGCCAGGATGTTGGTCTGGAAGGCGATGCCGTCGATCACGCTGATGATGTCGGCGATCTTGCGCGAGCTGTCTTTGATGGAGGTCATGGTGTCAACCACTTGGCCTACTACTTTGCCGCCCTTGACTGCGACATCGGAGGCCGACACCACCAGTTGGTTGGCCTGACGCGCGTTCTCGGCGTTCTGTTTGACGGTGCTGGTGAGTTCTTCCATGGAGCTGGCGGTCTCTTCCAGGGAACTGGCCTGCGATTCGGTACGCGCTGACAGGTCCGCGTTGCCAGAGGCGATCTGGCGTGAGGC
>NZ_BGOW01000076.1 GCF_003851125.1 Sulfuriferula multivorans
ATGATCGAAATTCCATCATGGCACTGGTTGCCGTTCGCGGAAACTTCTCCGCTGCCTCGGGACGGGGAAGTCCCTTTCATTCGTTGGGCGTCAGACAATCGGGGCCACTGGAATACCAGGGGCCTGAAACAAAATCATCGAAAGGAGCGATCCAATGATATACAAAGGTAGCTGCCACTGTGGGCAGGTCGCGTTCGAAGCCGAAGGAAATCTAGAGAAAATCATGGAGTGCAATTGCTCAATTTGTAGTAAGCGTGGTTCGCTTCACTGGTTTATTACCCGCGAGAATTTTCGTTTGCTCAGCCCCGAGGACGGCATGGGCACATACACATTCAACAAGCACACCATTAAACATCGCTACTGCCCAAAATGCGGGTGTGCGCCATATAGCGAAGGTATAGCGCCTTCTGGTAACTACATGGTTGCTATTAACGCCCGTTGCCTGGATGGTGTCGACTTGTCACCTATCAAGGTGGGGCATTTTGACGGGCGCAGCCTTTGAGTACCCGACGCCCAACCCTGCGCTCAAGCGGGGCGCGCCTCTTAGTCGCACGTTGGGCGTCACCATTCATTACCGGAGGGTATTCTTGAAGATCATCGGCCTAATCGGCGGCATGAGTTGGGAGTCAACTGTCCCGTACTATCGACAGATCAATGAAACTATCAAGGAGCGCCTGGGTGGGCTGCACTCGGCGAAAATCGTTCTGTACAGCATCGATTTCCATGATGTCGAGCGACTACAGCACGCTGGCGATTGGACGGCGGCTGGAACCATGTTGTCCGAAGCAGCGCGTTCGCTCGAAGCGGCGGGTTCGGATTTTTTGGTCTTATGCACAAACACCATGCACAAAGTGGCCCCGAGCATCGAGGCGGCTGTCACCATTCCACTGCTTCACATTGCCGATCCAACCGCTGCAGAAATCAAACAAGCCGGCCACTCCACTGTCGGCCTGCTCGGCACACGGTTCACGATGGAAGAGGCCTTCTACCGCGACCGCTTGAGCGACCGTCACGGGCTTCAAGTAATTGTCCCTAACGCGGAAGACCGCGATACTATCCACCGCATCATTTACGAAGAACTGTGCCTTGGGGTTGTCTTGCCCGATTCACGTAGCGAGTATCGGCGGATCATGGAAGTCTGGCATCACAAGGCGCAGAAGGCATTATTCTTGGGTGCACAGAAATATCCCTTCTCGTCAGCCAGCAAGATTCCAGGGTTCCGCTGTTTGACACCACGGCCATTCACGCGCGGGCTGCGGCAGAAGAAGCGCTTGCCTAATGACGCCCAACCCATCATTCGAGAGGGACTGCGCAAAAGAGCGCAGCTCCTCGATTTTGCGTTAGGGGTAATTATGATCGACAAGGCATTTGCTGACCATTTTGCGGCTGATTGGATAGCCTCATGGAACAAGCATGACCTTGATCGAATTCTGTCTCATTACACTGATGATTTTGAATTGTCGTCACCTGTAATCATTAAGGTGGTCGGTGAGCAGTCAGGAACATTAAAGGGCAAAAAAGCTGTGGGTTCCTATTGGGCTAAAGCTCTTCAATCGGTTCCGAATCTTCATTTTGAATTGGTGGCCACGCTTGTCGGCGTTAACAGCATCACCCTCTACTACAATGGTGTCCGTGGCCCATCCGCAGAGGTGTTTCATTTCAACCAAGATGGCAAGGTTACGAGGGCATATGCACATTACCTCTAACCCTACATATGGACTCTCCCAAAATCAAGAAAACTGATCGATACATTTGGCTGGTTGGAATTGCGTGCAGTCGTATATCCGGCATCTGATGTGGGTTGTGTGTGACCCATACCCTCAAGTTGGACTGCGCAAAGCGCGCAGCCCCTTTCTTTGACGTTGACTCTGTAGAAAAACCTCCCAAGCTTATAAACTCTGCTTCCCGAATGTATTGCACTGCTTCGGATCGCCCGTTTCGATACCGCGCGTGAACCATTTCACACGTTGTTCCGAGGTGCCGTGGGTAAAGGTTTCTGGGGTAACGTAGCCACGGGACTGTTGCTGCAACCTGTCGTCACCAATGGCGGAAGCTGCGGTGAGCGCCTCCTGGATTTCTCCCGGTTCGATAATGTGCCGCATTTTATCGGCATGATTTCCCCATACCCCCGCAAAACAATCCGCCTGTAATTCCAGCCGTACTGAGAGTGCATTCGCCTGTGCTTCGCTGGCTGCGTGTTCCTGCGCCGCATGAACCTTGCCGGAGATGCCGAGCAGATTCTGCACGTGGTGGCCGACCTCATGGGCAATGACGTAGGCCTCGGCAAAATCTCCCGGCGCTTGGAAGCGATCCTTCAGGTCTTGATAGAACGCCAGATCGATATAAACTTTCTGATCGAGCGCACAGTAAAACGGACCCATGGCAGCGCTGCCGGTACCGCACGCGGTGGGTGTTGACCCGGTGAATAGCACCAGTTTCGGGTCGTGATATTGACGCCCTGACTCGCGAAAAATTTGTTGCCAGGTGTCTTCGGTATCGGCGAGCACTTTCGAGACGAAGGTGGCCATTTCATCATTGGCAGCAGGCTTGTGCGACGCTACTGATTGCGTAGTCGATTGACCGTTGTCAGGCACCAGGCCAAGCAGCGTGGATGGGCTGAATCCAGTGAAATAGCTCACCACCAGCACCAGCAAAATACCACCGATTCCTAACCCGCCCCCGCCAATCCTGAAACCGCCTCCGGCACCATCGCCGCGGCGATCCCCAATATTTTCGCTTTCGCGCTCATCATCAAGACGCATGGTCGTTATTCCAATAATCATGTCCGGGTACGGCAGCATATCATTACCGATGCCGAATCGTTTTCTTGCCAGCCGGATTTCTCCGCCCAATCTATCCGGAATAGTTCTCCGCGTTGATTCAAGCTCGCAGATTGTTTCTTGTAAGAAATCTGCCGCCAACTCTACTCAATCAAATATCCGGCAAGGAAGCGGATGGTGAACCTTGGAAATGTTTTACCCATTGCATTTCTACACGTGGAATCCCGGAGCCTACCCATGACGCTAGCGGCAATACACTTTCGACAAACAATTTTTTTTGCACAGCGCTTCTGCGTACTGGTAACGCTTTTTTGCTTTTCCGGCCAACTTGCCGCCGCGCAGTGCTCGGTTTCCAGCGGTTCCTGGCCAATCCCTTTGGTAGAGCTGTATACCTCGGAAGGATGTAGCAGCTGCCCGCCGGCGGATCGCTGGCTAAGCGGCCTGACGGCCGATCACTCAAGCAGCGAGCGTGTTATTCCACTCGCATTGCATGTGAACTATTGGGACTACATAGGGTGGAAGGATCGCTTTGCGCAATCGAAATTTTCAACCCGGCAAAGGGAAATGGTCCGGCTGAATCACTCGGCTATCGTCTATACCCCACAGGTAATGCTGAACGGCAAGGATTTTCGTGCGTGGGGAAGCGATTCATTTTCACGTGCCGTCGGCGAAATCAACAGACAACCGGCACATGCATGGATCACGTTAACACTGTCTCCATCCGATTCGAATGAATTGCAGGTCACTGCGAATGCCAGAGCACGCAGCGGGGTGGCGCTCTATGTCGCCCTGTATGAAAACAATCTGCAATCCAAAATCAAGGCCGGAGAAAATCAGGGCCGGCAGTTACATCACGACAGCGTGGTACGCGAATGGTATGGCCCGCTATCGATGGATCGCGATGGGCGCGTCACATGGCAACTATCCGTGCGACTTAGCCCGGAATGGGTAGCGGCAAAGATGGGCCTGGTGGCGTTCGCTCAGGATCCGACCACTGGCGAGATTTTGCAGGCAATTCGGCTTCCGTGGTGTGCGGGATGATTTGTCGCCATGGACTGCGGGATACAAGCGCCTTACGTCTGACTGGTCCGATAGCGAGCCTTCATAAAAATCACGACGGTAATACTAGCGTCACAATTGACAGCCAGCATAAGCCGTCTCAACTGTTAGCCCTGTCAATCAAAGGACGCTGGATGTCGCAAGTCAAACAAACCCAGCCCGCGCAGCGCGGCTTCACGCTGCTGGAATTGCTGGTGGTCATGGTCATTATCGGATTGCTGGTGGGCTATGTCGCCCCCAAGTATTTCGCCCAGATCGGCAAATCGGAAGTCAAAGCCACCAAGGATCAGATCGATTCACTCGGCAAGGCGCTGGATCAATACCGCCTCGACACCGGCCACTATCCCACCACCGAACAAGGCCTGGCGGCGCTGGTGACCAAGCCCTCCAACGAACTGAAATGGGATGGCCCCTACCTGGCCAAAGCCGTGCCGCCCGACCCGTGGGGACGGCCCTATCTGTACAAAAACCCCGGCGAGCACGGCGACTACGATCTGCTGTCGCTGGGCAAGGATGGTCAGGCCGGCGGCACCGGTGAAAACGCCGACCTCACCAACTGGTAACCCGGCATGCGTTTCAGCGTAAAAGCCATGCGCGCCGGTGAAGGCCTGACGGCCTTGTCCTTCGATGCCGCGAACCCGGTCGACGCCACCCGCCAGGCCGAACTGCAAGGCTATACCGTGCTCGCCGTAGCCGCGCACACCAGCCTGGCGCTGTTCTCGCCCCGCCACGCGCGCTTTCCGCTGGTGCTGTTCAGCCAGGAACTGCTCGCCCTGCTCGATGCCGGCCTGCCCCTGGTCGAGGCGGTCGAGACCCTCGCAGAAAAGGAACACCGCCCGGAAGTGAAGCGCGCGATCGGCCAGGTGATTGCGCTGCTGTACGAAGGCCGCACCCTGTCGCAGGCGCTGGAACAATTTCCGCTGTCGTTTCCGGCGCTCTACATTGCCTCGGTGCGCGCCGCCGAGCGCACCGGCAACCTGTCGGAAGCGCTGGCGCGCTACATTGCCTACCAGACCCAGCTCGACATCGTCAAAAAGAAGCTGGTGTCGGCGCTGATCTACCCGGTCATGCTGGTCAGTGTCGGCGGCCTGGTGACGCTGTTCCTGATGGGCTATGTGGTCCCCAAATTCAGCCGCATCTTCGACGATATGGGCGGCCACATTCCACTGATGTCGCGGCTGTTGATCCAGTGTGGCGTATTCATGGAAGGCCACGCGCCGCAAATCGGCATGGCCGTGCTGGGCATGCTGGGGCTGGGCATTTATCTGGCGCGCCTGCCTGCCACGCGGCGCTGGGTGGGACTGAAGCTGTGGCGCATCCCGGCGCTGGGCGAACGCATGCGCGTGTACCAGCTGGCGCGCTTTTATCGCACCGTGGGCATGCTCTTGAACGGCGGCATCCCGGTCGTCACCGCGCTGGAGATGGTGGAAGGCCTGCTGCACCCGACGCTGCGCGGCCTGCTGCAACGCGCCACCACCGACATCCGCGAGGGCAAGCCGACCTCGCAGGCCATGGAAGCGCACCATCTCACCACGCCGGTCAGCCTGCGCATGCTGCGCGTGGGCGAGCGTACCGGGCGCATGGGCGAAATGATGGAGCGCATCGCCGGTTTTTACGATGAAGAAATGGCGCGCTGGGTGGACTGGTTCACGCGCCTGTTCGAGCCGATCCTGATGGCGGTGATCGGCGTGATCATCGGCGGCATCGTGGTGTTGATGTACATGCCGATCTTCGACCTGGCCGGGAGCATCCAGTGAGCGCTAACCCGACCCTGACACTGCTGCCGCCCACGGCCGCATCCGAACC
>NZ_BGOW01000077.1 GCF_003851125.1 Sulfuriferula multivorans
ACGTTAGCCCTTAAAATGCCACGCAAGCCTGCTCATCATTCATTTATTAAAGCCATTATTGAAGGCCAAGTTAAACGCGTTCGAAATATGTGTCACGCTGGTGCATTAATAGCTCGACCTGATAAATTTGGTTGGTTGCCAATTCACAGGGCAGCGGCTAATGATCAAGCTGAGATTATTGAAATATTGTTGAAGTATGATTCACCGTTAGAGCCAACAGGTACAGAAAATTGGACGCCGCTTCACCTTGCTTGTGTGTGCGGTAGTTCAGTTGCAGTTAATTCGTTATTGAAGCACGGAGCAAATGTTAATGCGTTATCGGTTAATGGCCACACACCACTTCATCTTGCCGTTACTGGAGGGAAAGAAAGTTCAATTGTTGCCCTTATTAGTGCGGGTGCAAATGTTAGAGCAACTGATGCAAAGGGAAATTCGCCTTTGGACAGTGCCCGTGATTTTGGAAGCCCGCAGGTTGTGGCGCTCCTTGAACGTGCCGAGGGCTAACCCGGCATTCGAGCGGGACTCGCCGAGAAGCGCGGCGAGCCCCTCAATTTTACTACAAGGGCTTCCCCAAATTCGCAAGTGCTGTTGATGTTTTTTAGTTCATCATTATTTCCTGTTCTGTTTCGTTTCAAATCGCGCTGCT
>NZ_BGOW01000078.1 GCF_003851125.1 Sulfuriferula multivorans
AAGCAGCGCGATTTGAAACGAAACAGAACAGGAAATAATGATGAACTAAAAAACATCAACAGCACTTGCGAATTTGGGGAAGCCCTTGTAGTAATGTAGGCATCCTATTTGACGCAAGATATTGCGTCAAATAGCTGCCTATTTTTATTTTAAAAATAAAAATTCTAATAATTTCATTGTGTTGCACTTTTTTAGCCTATCCTACGAACTATGGAAATTTCTTCACCGTTAACAGCGCCTAAATTGCTGGATCAAGTGGGGGGAAAAATCCGCTTCAAGCATTGCAGTATCCGCACGGAAA
>NZ_BGOW01000079.1 GCF_003851125.1 Sulfuriferula multivorans
CGGTATAGCCTTGCAGTTCGGCCTGGCGGGTGGCGTCGACCGGGTTCGCGGCATCGAAGGACAAGGCCGTCAGGCCTTCACCGGCGCGCATGGCTTTTACGCTGAAACGCATGCCGGGTTACCAGTTGGTGAGGTCGGCGTTTTCACCGGTGCCGCCGGCCTGACCATCCTTGCCCAGCGACAGCAGATCGTAGTCGCCGTGCTCGCCGGGGTTTTTGTACAGATAGGGCCGTCCCCACGGGTCGGGCGGCACGGCTTTGGCCAGGTAGGGGCCATCCCATTTCAGTTCGTTGG
>NZ_BGOW01000080.1 GCF_003851125.1 Sulfuriferula multivorans
CGAGATTTTAGCCACCACCACCCAGGTTGCCTCCGGCGCGGCCGAGACAGCCAGTGCGGTGAGCGAGACCACGGCGACGGTTGAGGAAGTCAAGCAGACCGCCCAGGTGGCAAGCCAGAAGGCGCGCTACGTCTCCGACAGCGCGCAGAAGACCGCCCAAGTCTCGCAGACCGGAAGCAAAGCGGTGGAGGACGCGATTGCCGGCATGCAGCATATCCAGGAACAAATGGAATCCATCGCCGAAAGCATCGTGCGGCTGTCCGAACAAAGCCAGGCTATCGGCGAGATCATCGCCACCGTCAACGACCTGGCCGAGCAGTCGAATGTGCTGGCGGTGAACGCCGCCATCGAAGCAGCCAAAGCCGGCGAGCACGGCAAGGGTTTCGGTGTGGTGGCGCAGGAGGTCAAGAGCCTAGCCGAGCAGTCCAAGCAGGCCACCGCCCAGGTGCGCGCGCTTCTGGGCGATATCCAGAAAGCCACCGGCGCCGCCGTGCTGGCCACCGAACAGGGTCACAAGGCGGTCGAGGCCGGGGTCAAGCAGACCACGGAGACCGGCGAATCCATCCGCCTGCTCGCTGAGAGCATCCATGAAGCGGCACAGGCGGCCACGCAGATTGCGGCATCGAGCCAGCAGCAGATGGTGGGTATGGACCAGGTGGCGCTGGCGATGGAAAACATCAAGCAGGCCAGCGTGCAGAATGTCGCCGGCACCCGGCAGGCGGAAGTCGC
>NZ_BGOW01000081.1 GCF_003851125.1 Sulfuriferula multivorans
AAGGCCGCGTTAAATCGGTTCACGATCATGTTCGATGAGCGCATGCCGCAGCTTTAAACGATTTCCCGTTTACACAAAATCGCGGATACCCCCCATTTCGCCAGAGTCCAAAATTATCGGTGCCATCCGGACCGATTTGAGAAGGTGAAGCAACGTTGGTCATGACATAGATTGCCCCACTTTGCCAAATTGAGTTCACCATTCGAGAATCTGGGGCATAGGTAAGCTTGGCGTTTTCCAGCCCGCGCAGAGCATACCTGTTCCTCTTCTGACACAACTGGATCAGCCGCTCAATCATTTGCTGCTCAGAATGGGTTCCCTTGAACTTCGAGTTCAGAAGGTCTACTCGGAACTGCTGATACTCCATCGCTTCGTCGTCTTCGCTCATGACCAGCTTCCTTTATATGTTCGCGATTTTCAATTGGCCTATTTAGGAAAAGGAGAAGCCTCACGGCTACACCCCTTCCCATACCTCCGCTCGAACAGGTCTTGTACATCGGCAGTTTGGCAGATTGGGTGATGTGCGCACCATAAGTATTGGGCGTATCGGGCAAGATTAATTGAAAGAGTATGACACTAGCCCTTGGCGACAGGCGGCACAAGCATGCGCTCAAGCACATCGGGCGGGACGGAGGGCTTGGTGGCGTTCTCGAAACACTCTAAAAGTAGCTTCAGGTTGTGAGATTGTCCTGGTCCAAGATCGTCTAGAGCCGGATGCTCGACTATGTACTTGATGCGTTCTGAAAGCTGCTCAAGAAATGTATGCTTGGCCTTTGCGTCCTCAAGAGCGACCTTCTTTCCGACAACCTCGACCCTTGAATTAAGCAATTCGATGTTCGAAGCTATGATCTCGGCCTGCCAGCTTTGGATTGCCCCATTTATTAGATTAAGAATTTTTTGGTTGTGTCGCTCGGTTCGAGTGCCAACTACAAAAAACACGATAGACGCAACAAAGCTCACAAGGCCTAAAACAAATGAGGTAATAGCAATGATGTCCACGATAACGATCTCCTGCAACTAACGTAGTTTTTGCCAAATCAAATCAATTGCACCTCGTACCAGCTAACCGGACATCCGAGCGCGCCTCAGTGCTTCAAGGGATCGAAGCTGGGCGTTGAGCGATTGACGCTAAACACCATGGAGAAGTCTGCAGAGTGTGCATTGGTAAACTCTTTGGTTGCAGCAAATAAGCCAAGCGCGAATAGTCGGGGGTATCCGCGATTTTGTGTAAACGGGAAATCGTTTAAAGCTGCGGCATGCGCTCATCGAACATGATCGTGAACCGATTTAACGCGGCC
>NZ_BGOW01000082.1 GCF_003851125.1 Sulfuriferula multivorans
AGGCCGCGTTAAATCGGTTCACGATCATGTTCGATGAGCGCATGCCGCAGCTTTAAACGATTTCCCGTTTACACAAAATCGCGGATACCCCCGAAACCGCTTCATCTCTGTGTCCTCCGTGTTCTCTGTGGCATGAATCGCGGTTTTTAGATTGAATCGCACAACCTCCCTGCGATCACAACACCTCAGGCAGCATCGAGTAGGGGACGGAGTTGCCCCCGTCGCCCTCTCACACCACCGTACGTGCGGTTCCGCATACGGCGGTTCATTAAACATGCTGGAAGCGT
>NZ_BGOW01000083.1 GCF_003851125.1 Sulfuriferula multivorans
GATGTCATGTCGTTGATAGGCATCAGCCATTCGCGTCCACCGCAGTTTATGTAAAAAACTATTTTAACATATCACGTGACGACACTGTCTAGGAGAGAGAAGCATTCATTATCAAAATTTCGCAACGCACTACACAGAATTTAACGGATGGGAATCCGATTTTCTCGATAGCCAAGCTATCTTTAAAGCAGCACGAGAAGATTATGAAGGGGGTTATTTATTTAATATAAGATCGCTTGCGAAAGCCGAGGTCTGGACAGATGCCCTTGATCAGGCGAAGGAGCTCCTTCACGCTGGATACAAAGATCCTGCATGCATTCTTGCGAGAGTATCTCTTGAGTCCACGCTAAAGGATCTGGCTGAGAAGTTCAGTGTCACCGAAGGTTCGCTTGACCGAATGAACGCTGATTTGTGCAAAGCGGGAGCATACAACATGGCAAAGCAAAAGCAGATCACGGCTTGGGCTGAAATTGGGAACAAAGCAGCCCATGGCGACTGGGGAAAGTACACTGACCAAGATGCAACCGCAATGGTTAGTGGAGTTGAAATGCTGGTTGCTGATCTCTGACTGGTATGTGCCGGAAACATCTATTCCAAGCCCATACGGCGCGAGGCACAATGTATTCGCGCCCGTTCTTTTCACACTTCAATCGCGTTAACTCGCGCCAACAATCCAGATAGCAATGAACCCCGAAGATCTACAACGCCTGGTTACGCTCGCAATGCCTTACGGCAAGTACAAAGGTCGCCTGATTGCCGATCTGCCCGGACCCTACCTTAACTGGTTTGCTCGCACAGGCTTTACGCCCGGCGAAATCGGCCGTCTGTTGGCGTTGATGCAGGAACTGGATCACAACGGTTTATCCGCGCTGCTCGACCCTTTGCGAAAGCGCTAAGGGGATCGCTGCTGCGGCTTCATCGCTCCGCAATCTGTACTCCCCCATCGACTGCTGTTGCTAAGCGTGAACCGCCGCAAGCGCGGGCATCCTGCCATTCAGCAGATATTCCAGCAGTTCCCGCACCGGCCGGATGGCCGCACCGAACGGCAGGCTTTCCGAGCCCCTGAAG
>NZ_BGOW01000084.1 GCF_003851125.1 Sulfuriferula multivorans
AAGCGCGGGCATCCTGCCATTCAGCAGATATTCCAGCAGTTCCCGCACCGGCCGGATGGCCGCACCGAACGGCAGGCTTTCCGAGCCCCTGAAGAACAGGCCTTTGCCGATATCGCCGCGCAGCGCGGCAGCCAGTTGTGAATCGATGCAGAATTGTCCGGCTTTCGCGATGCCGTCGCGCAGCCCGCACTGGGTCAGGCAATGCAGCCCGGATGCGCAGCGCTCCGGATGGCTTTTGGCACAGTCCTGCAGCTTGCTTTCCCGGCGCAGGTAATTGGCCAGCCACGGGGTGCGCACGGCGCGCGCCGGCAGGCCGGCGACGCTCATGAAGGTGACGATGTCTTCCGGTCTGGCTTCCGCCAGCACTTTTTTGAAGTTGGGGTGGGCGTCGCCTTCTTCGGTCACTGCGAACGGGGTGCCGAGCTGTACCGCGCTGGCGCCGCGGGCGAGCAGGTCGCGAATCTTTTCGTGGGTGTTGATGCCGCCGGCCGGAATGAGCGGGATTTGTTCGCGTTCGATGCCCAGTTCCTTGAACAGCTGGAATACGCTGTCCAGAACGCCGGGGAAATCGAAGCGCGGGTCGTTGATGTCTTCCGGTTTGGGGGCGCCAAGGTGGCCGCCGGCGTAGCGCGGGTGTTCGATCACGATGGCGTCGGGCAGGCGCTGCTTGCGCATCCATTTTTTCAGGACGATGCCGATTCCGCGCGCATCGGAGAGGATGGGGATCAGGGCTACGTCGGGATAGCCTTCGGTCAGTTCGGGCAGGTCCAGCGGCAGGCCGGCGCCCATGACGATGGCTTGTGCGCCGCTCGCGCAGGCCTGGCGCACCAGGGTGGGGTGTTCGGCCACGGCTTTCATGACGTTGACTGCCACGAGGCCGGCGCCGCCTGCGGTGGCGAGGGCGGCTTTGATTTCCCGGTCCAGGGCGAGCAGGTTGAGCTGGTCGAGTGCCGTCTTGTCGCGGCAGTGTTTGCTCTGCGCGAGCAGGTCGGGGTGATGGTGGCGCAGGTCGATGCTGGCGATGGTGCCGACCGCGCCCAGCCGCGCCACGGCGCCCGCCAGCCGGTGCGCGGAGATGCCTACACCCATGCCGCCTTG
>NZ_BGOW01000085.1 GCF_003851125.1 Sulfuriferula multivorans
GCATCTGCCGCTTCAATTGCCGGAACCAGGCCACGGGTTTCAATCATGCCCAGTGCAATTCCGCTTACGTTTGCCATTTCAAAACTCCTTCTCGGTTAAAAAAAGCTGCTCAATTGCCGTTACCGGCGTCCCATGCATCAATAATTCCGCAAATCGTCAAGTCAGTCAGGATTGCCCTGTCACCCGTTGCGATACGTGCAGCCGAGCCACCGGTCGTGATCACCCACTTGCCGGGTGGCGCGCCTACCGGGTCGCAGGCCACGCTCAGCTTGCCCTGGACGTCTTCCAGAACGCGCAGCGACGAATTCTGCAATCCCGGTACGCGCCGCGTCGCCACCAGTTCCGACACCACACGCATGATCTCCATGTCAGCCCTCCGACCAGTGATCGATAATTCCGACTATGGTCAGATCACTCGGATAGTCCTTGCTGCCCGCCGCTTCACGCGCGGCCGACGAGCCCACGCAGATCACCCAGTCTCCCGCTATGCATCCGACAGCATCGACCGCTACCTGACGCGGGCCGCCCACTTTTTCCCGTACAACTAGCAGCGGGCGATGCCCCAAATCCTTGATGCGATTGGTCGAAACCAGCGTTTTCTCTACCTGGCAAATCTTCATTACTGCTCTCCTGTGCCAATTTATGGCGTTTCCGCATCAACCCGCTCTATCGGGCTGCCCGGACGCTTGTCTTGTACGGTCATGCCGCAAACCAGCAGACCTTTCTGGCTGAGTGAGGTATAGCGTGATTCAATGGCCATCTTGACCCGGCGGCAACGCTCTACCGTGCGCTCACGGCAACCCGGCACCCGACTGTCGTATCGATAGTGAATCGCCACGGGCGCAGGCAAACCGTGCTTGATATTCAGCTTGCCAAAAATGCTGATGCCCACATCCATGTCTGTCGCGCCTTCTTCCACCGTATACAGGTGGGCAAAGTACGCAAGATTACGCAACTGGAATTCCTCGAAGCCGTCACCCACGCTGATAAAGCGTTCAGCATGGCCGATGTCGGCATAACGGCCACCCCGGTAGCTGCATACATAGTCGATCTGCGACAGGTTGTTGATCAGCAGCGTTGCAATCAAACGTCGCATTCCCTCATGCGGCTCACCTTCGCCGCTGCCCCAGCCACCGACTGCGCTGGCCGCCTGGATTGCCCGGTAGATCTTGAGCCGCGCGGCACTGGGATCATCATTGGCGCTGCTTTGATACAGCTCCATATTGTCGATGAACCGGTGCAGGCTCATTTCGCCCTTGGCGTCGGGTATGTGTACCTTGATCGCATCGGTATCGGTATCCACACCAATCAGCAGGGTGTCCACCGATGCGCCGCAGCAAAAACTGTTTTCTATCGCCTGACGAAACTCGCCCAGTCGCTTCAACCCTGCTTCCGCTGCCTTGGTCACATTGCTGCAATGCGCGGCACACCCTTCGTGCGTCGGATCCGAGCTGCTCCAGTGATACACCACCACCTTCAGATAACGGGTGCCGGCGTCAGCCGTGACCGGCCGACCCTCGCGAAACCGCATCAGTTCGGTTTCAATCCAGCGTTTGACATTGGCGTCCACATCGAACATCGCCCCAGCGTAAGCCTTGCGGCTGCGCACCGCGCCATCCGGCAGGCGCAGGATGTATCGCACCAGCCCCTTGAGACGGCCATCCGAGCACGGCGAGATATCCACCGCGTGGTAGCCGCTATCCAGAAAAAATGCGACGGCTTCGTCTGTACCGCGATGCGGGTTGTTAAGCTCCGCCTGCGCCGCCATGAGACTCACTGTTTGCATGACACATTCGCCATACAAGGCACGCATATCCAGATCAGCTATCCAGGCATCGGCCAGAATCTGCGCAGGCAGTTCGAACCCCAGTTGTTCACGCGCAATCTGTTGCGCACGGTCACTGAAATCCACTTCATGCTGTAGCCCCGCGATGCGTTTGAGCACCGGCACGATGTTATCGAAGCGACCCTTTACACTTAATTCGTGCGCCAGTAGGCGCTGATTTTCTTCCTGATTGGATAGCGGATGGTGACGCAGCCGTCCGTTCTCCACCAGGCAGTTGGTATTACACTCAATCGCGGTCTGCGCCGCGCTGCCATACAAGGCCAGACCGTGACGCGCCGGCAGCGCACCAGCAGGCGTACCCAGACCGTAAGGCGGGCGTCTTGCTGCGGGCTGCAGGCCGGGATTGCGCCCGGGTCGGTTTCTCGTATTCATTGCGTTTAAGACCTGTTCAAGTTTGTAATAGACGTTGCGTCAACCGCGCGCGCCACCGGAGTAGGTAATAGCGGAACCCTTGGCATCATTACCGCTGCTGCCGGTAATGCGGCTTATCGGCAGCGCCGGCTTTTCACGGTCCTTGAGTTGCGCTGCGCCCGCTATCAGACTGCGCTGCTCTCCACGCAGGGTGGGATTGCGACGCGTTGCATCGCCTTCGGTGCCCGTCACGCTTTCATTGCGCCGCCAGGCTGCCCCGGTAATCGCAAATCCGCCCTCACGCCCGTCGCCGGTCAGACGGCTACGCATGTCGTCGTCGGCAACAGGTGCCGAGCCTCGTGCCGCCATCAGCACCGAGCCGCCTTCCTGATGGCGAAATTCAGGCGTACCCGATACCAGTCCGGCTGCCAGATTCACCGGACCGGTAATCCGGCCGACTGCGCCATACGCAGTGCCGGTAATCCGACTCAAGCTGCTGTCCCGCGCGGTACGCGACGGCGTGGCGATACTGAACTCCCCACGCACTGGCGCAGGCTCCGGCAATGATTCCATTCGCGGAGCATCCATCGCAGCACGGCTGAGCGGATGCGGATTGCTATTGGCACCGCGTTGCGACACACGCTGATACGTACCGGCATAAGGCGTGCCGCTCAATACTTGGCTTTCACCCCGCTTTGCACCGGTCACCTTGTCGCCGTTTTCACCGCGTGCGGCGCGCAACGCCAATCCTGCCTGGGCGCCGCGACTGGCCATCAGGGCCCGTGAAGCCTGTTGTTGTGCGGCATCGTTCAAGCCCGCGCGCGGATCCATATTGAAATATTCGGTACCGGAAATCATCTTCGTGCCACCCTGCTCACCGCCAGTCACTTTGCTGCTTTGCTCGACCATGGTGCCGGATACCTGCTGATCATGGCGTGTGCGCATCAGACCGACTTTTTCGGGCAGCGCCTGCGGCGCGCGATTGCATGCCTGATACTGGAGCAGACCATTGGATTCGGTACCAGTCACTGCGGCACACGCCCCGCGCTCAGCGCCGGTAATGAGTTCACTCGACGCAACGTCGGTGCCGGTCACCGCTTGTTGCTTGACGGTGCTCATCACACTGACTTTATGCGGTGCGTTATTGCCGCTGCGGCAGGCACTGGCCGCCTGATCCTGCGCATACTGGCTGCCAGTGAGCTTACTGCTGCAGCTGCCCGGCTCATCGCCCGTCACTTTCGGGTTGCGTCCGACAAGCGTGCCGCTTACCGGTAACCCGGCCTGTGTCGATGCCAGGTTTACCTTGGCAGGCGCGAGCAGCGGTTTCGCCGCACAGAACGACTCAAACTTGTCCGCGCTCAGATATTCGGTGCCGGTCACCGGCTTGCACGTACCCGCTTCGCCACCGGTCATCTGTTCGCTGCGATCCAGGCCCGCGCCACTGACGCGCTGGCCGCGACCTGTGTTGCTGATGCTGACCTTGGCCGGTGACGGGGCGGGCATGACCGGACACAAAACTTCGTATTGCTCGGCACCGATGTATTCCGTGCCGGTAATGGCGCGGCAGCTGCCCGGCTCGTTACCCGTCACCTTCCCGGTCCGCTCGACCTGAGTGCCGGTCACGCTGGTGCCAGCCAGGGTCGTGCCTAATTCCACCTTGCCCGGCGCCTGGGGACGCACCCGTCCTGCTGGCCGCGCTGCCTGACTGTCCCCGCGTCCTTCGTGGGACAAGGCAGCACGCCGTGCGCGTGCCGCATCGCGCCCGCTCATGCCCGCCATGGGCGTGGACTTGCCGTTGCTGCGCTGCACAGATGCGGCAGTTCTATACACTGACTTGACGGCGGTTTTGCCCTGGCTGGCCAGCGCACTGCGCCGCTCCTGGCACAGCTTGCGTACCGCCGAAACCGCCGAGCCGGCCGGCGCAACCGGTTCGCTCTCTACCAGGTTGCACACGGCGTCGAGCGCTTGTTCAGTTTCGTCCTTGCTGTCGTCGAGCTTGTTTTTGCCTTTGCAACCACAACCGCAATCTGTCGCCTCGACCAATGCCGCCGGCTCGGCCGCAAGCACCGTTGCCGGGCGCATAGCGGGCGCACTCGTTTTGCTCTGAGCCAGCGCAGCCCGACCACCGTGCGACAGCGCTTCGCGGCGCGCCCGTGAAAGCGCCTTGCCGGACAGACCTGCCGTTGCCATAACGCTGGGCGCGGTCTCAACAGGCGGGGCTTTCTCTATCACCGATGCTGGGCGGGGAGTCGCCGCAGGACGCGCTGCCGCTTGTGGCGGTTTTGCCGCCAGCGCGGCACGCCCGTTTTGCGACAATGCCTGGCGCCGCGCCAACGCAGCAGCGCGCGCTGAACGAGGTGTTGCTGCCGTGTTTGCAATCGCATCACTCATGCTTTTATCCTTCCGTGTTCAACTCGACCCTGACAGGATCGTCAACTGAATGCCCCGTTAAATAGCTGGTTACTACCCGCGGAATACCACGAATGAGCTGCCCTGGCTCTGCGAATAATTGTCATAACCGATCAGACGGACGTGGTGACCTGGGTGCGCACGCTTGCATGCCTCCAGTTCGGAAATGATGGCATCGACCGACTGTTCGCCGAACATCGGCAATTTCCACATGTACCAGTAGTAGGCATCTGCGCGAGCAGGTTCTACGTGCTCGATTCCCGGATTCCAGCCTTGGCTGACCATATACGCAATCTGGCGACGCGTTTTTTCCGGTGCCAGGGGGGGCAGATACGAGAATGTTTCGTACTTTGGCGTTGAGATGTAATCCTGAATATCAGACATTGCTATTCCTTTCTTGAGTCGCCTACCGGCCAGCCGACACGGTAGGCACAAATAAATTTGCGCAATTAAGCCATCGAAAATTAACGGTTCACGACGTCCAGCTTGTCCACCGTGTCAAACTCGAACTTGATCTCTTTCCAGGTTTCCATGGCGATCTTGAGTTCCGGGCTGTCTTTGGCGGCATTGGTGAGGATCTCCTTACCTTCGCGCTCCAGTTCGCGACCTTCGTTGCGCGCTTCCACACAGGCTTCCAGCGCGACGCGGTTAGCGGCGGCGCCAGCAGCGTTGCCCCATGGGTGGCCGAGCGTACCGCCACCGAATTGCAGCACCGAGTCATCACCGAAGATGTTCACCAGCGCTGGCATGTGCCAGACGTGGATACCGCCGGATGCAACAGGCAGCACGCCAGGCATCGAACCCCAGTCCTGGTCGAACATGATGCCGCGCGAGCGATCTTCCGGAATGAACGATTCGCGCATCAAATCGATCCAGCCCAGTGTTGCGGCGCGGTCACCTTCCAGCTTGCCCACGACCGTACCTGAGTGCAGGTGGTCACCACCGGACAGACGCAGAATCTTGGTCAACACGCGAAAGTGAATACCGTGGTGCGGATTGCGGTCGAGCACGGCGTGCATGGCGCGGTGAATATGCAGCAACACCCCGTTCTTGCGGCACCAATTGGCCAAGCCCGTGTTGGCGGTGAAACCACCGGTGATGTAATCGTGCATGATGATCGGTGCGCCAATTTCCTTGGCAAACTCGGCACGCTCGTACATCATTTCGGGCGTTGGAGCGGTGACGTTCAGGTAGTGCCCTTTACGCTCTCCGGTTTCGGCCTGGGCAGCCAGCGTTGCGTCCTGCACGAACAGGAAGCGATCACGCCAACGCATGAACGGCTGGCTGTTGACGTTTTCGTCGTCCTTGGTGAAGTCCAGACCACCGCGCAGGCACTCATACACGGCGCGGCCGTAGTTCTTGGCGGACAGACCCAGCTTGGGCTTGATGGTGCAGCCCAGCAACGGACGACCATACTTGTTCATCTTGTCGCGCTCGACCTGAATACCGTGGGGCGGACCGCCGCAGGTTTTCACGTATGCGATCGGGAAGCGCACGTCTTCCAGACGCAGGGCACGAATGGCCTTGAAGCCAAACACGTTACCGACCAGGGAGGTGAATACGTTGACCACCGAGCCCTCTTCGAACAGGTCGATCGGGTAAGCCACGAAGGCGTAGAAGCAGGTGTCATCACCGGGTACGTCTTCAATGCGGTAGGCACGGCCTTTGTAGTAGTCCAGATCGGTCAGCAGATCGGTCCACACCGTGGTCCAGGTGCCGGTGGAGGACTCGGCAGCCACGGCAGCGGCCGCTTCTTCACGATCCACACCGGCTTGCGGGGTAATCTTGAAGCAAGCAAGGATGTCGGTATCCAGCGGTGCGTATTCCGGCATCCAGTAAGTCTGGCGATACTCCTTCACACCCGCATTAAATTTTTTGACGCTCATCACACTCTCCTTTCAAGGAACACTTAAAAAATGACGCACTACTCACGCGGCAACTCTCAAACACCGACCTCCGGCCATATAGATTCAGCCCGACTCCAGCAGTGAACCCACTATAAATAAATCGTGACATAATTTAAAATGAATAATAATTATGAAATACATTAATCTTACTGAATGGATAATGCGCCATTCTCTACACTCAAGGAGGACAGTATGAATTTCACACTCAGGCAGCTCCGTTTATTCGAAGCCGTGGCGCGCAACGCCAGCTACACCCGGGCTGCAGAAGAAATGCATCTGACACAGCCCGCTGTTTCCACCCAGGTCAAGCAGCTTGAAGAGGATGTCGGCATGGCCTTGTTCGAGCACATGGGCAGAAAAATTTTTCTCACCGAGGCCGGGCGCGAGATGTATCAATTCAGCCGTTCCATTGCGCAAAAATTCGACGACATCAGCATGGTTCTGGACGAAATGAAGGGTGTTAAATACGGCGCACTCAATATTTCAGTGACCAGCACGGCAAAATATTTCGCGCCCTATCTGCTAGCCGAATTTTGCCGCCAGCATGCCGGCATCACCGTCAATATGGACGTGGCCAACCGCGCTACGCTATTGCGGCAACTGGGCGACAACCTGCCCGACATGGCGATCATGGGGACGCCCCCCAGCGGGCTGGATCTGGAAGCCGACTCGTTCATGAGCAACCCGCTGGTGGTCATCGCACCGCCCAGCCATCCGCTGGCTCAAGCCGGTCGCATCTCGCTGCAAAGGCTGTTGCAGGAGCACTTTATCGTGCGCGAACAAGGCTCCGGCACCCGCAACGCCATCGAACGCTTCATGGAGCAACGCGGCCTGAGCATGATGACCACCATGGAAATGAGCCGTAACGAGGCCATCAAGCATGCCGTCATGGCAGGGCTGGGCCTGGGCATGGTATCGATCCACACACTGGAGCTGGAGCTGGCGCTGGGTCGATTGGCCATCTTGGATGTGGAAGGCTTTCCCATCGTCAAGGACTGGTATTTGGTGCACCGTACTGGCAAACGTTTTTCGGGAGCGGCGGCAGCTTTCAAGGATTTTGTGCTGCAGGAAAGCAGTCGCTTCATAAAAATCCCGCAAGCCGAAGTCGACGCGTAAACGCACATCGCACTGCTGGCACGCTGCATTTAGCCCTGGAACTTGACCAGACGGTTAACCTGAATATCGGATACGAAAATCACGCCGGTATGTTCGTTAAAAAACGGCGCGAAGCCTTCCAGTATGGGATGCACCAGCTCTTCCGATACGGCGGTGATGATCATGATCAACACCGAGTCTTCGTTGAACATCACGTGCCCCTCATGAAAACCGTGGCCACCTTTTCCTGACAGATGATTGACGATGGTATAGCCGGTCACGCCAGCACGTTCCAGCAAGTCGGTGGCAAACACCTGATGTTCACCCTCCAAAATAATTTCGAGTTTTTTTAGCGTACTCAGATTCAGGTTATTCATGCTTCAATCACTCCCGGTGGGTTCGAGAACAAACGCGTCAGGCAAATCCACTTGTTGCCATGCTCCGTGGTCATAAAGATGTAGTGCGCGGGTTTCAGGATCCAGCACCAACATGCGTATCCAGCCATTCTGCACCAGGCGTTTGATGGTAACGACGCCTTCTATCGCGCTGCGGGCGTGCTCAAATGGCGCCTCAATGAGCGTAATCAGTCGCAGCGGCTCATGATAAGGATGGCCATCCTTGAGCACGGTTTGCGCAGGCAAGCCGGTACGCAAATCGCTCAGATTGCCGGTCATCACGCCAAAGCGGCCGGCGACATTGTGATACGCCTTGTTGCCGCTGCCATAACGCTCATTGTCGACCGTAGAAAAATAATGCTCCATGTTGATCCATTGCCCGACCACCAGTGGGCCGGTCAGGATGGACTCCAGCAAACGCCGTTTGGGATCGACGCGCCAGTCATAGGAATTCAGAAAGGCACGGCCTGCCAGACCGGCGCGCTGGGTGAGCTGGCGCCGCCCTATGACGAAATAGGCATTTCGCGACAACCCCCATTCCGGTCGTGCCTGCGACCAGTCGCTGGCATTGCGCAACGCCAGGCGGCTCGATGCATTGGCGTCCGGAGGGACGCCGGTGTCGCTCGGAACCAGTGTCGCCATGCGCTCCTGTGCGCACAAGCGGGACGCCGCCTTCAGCCCTTTGTGCAAACGCTCGAGGTAAATCAGGTGCGCGGGCGGAATCAGCTCGCGGTCCAGAATGGTGATTTCGTCAGTCGTCGTATTGTGCAATGCGGCCACAAAACACACGTCGGCAGGGATATCCAGACCCTGCTCGCGCAAGCGTCGCCGCACTTCCGACTTATTGGCCATTTGCGCCAGGGTACGTGCGTTAAAAATTCCTGAATTGCCGCCACAGGCGCCGCAATCGAGCGCGGATTCATACGGATTATTCTCTGACGTACTGCCGTGTCCGACCAACAACACAAAACGTGAAAAATGCTCCACCAATCCGATGGAGCGCAGCGCCTGCCCGAGCAAGTGCGCCTGTTCGTTAGTGGTAAAGCCAATCCGGCCCAGGCGTTCGAATTGCAGACGCGAAAAGCGCCGGTTGATGCGATAGGCGTCGCGCAGTCGCGTAACAAAGGCATTGCACGCAGCCATTTCCAGGCTCAACTGATGTGCCAATTCATCGCTCGGCAACTGGTTGGTGAGCGCCGTTTCACGCAACTGACGCACCAAGTCGTCGGTAATGCGTTCGGGCGGCAAACCCAATTCGTGTTCGACCGCTTTGACAATGACGGCACGCTGTACCGCGCGCAGGATAGAATCCGCCTGCTCACGGCCCAGCTTGTCCAGCAGCAGACGCGTCATCTGCTTGGCGGGGAACAGTTTGCGACGCCAACGGCTGTAGGCCAATGGCATAATTGTCTTGCCTATCATGTCGAAACCGAACAGCAGCCCGATGGCCTCCACCGCAGCAAACGGTGCCAACACCGAGTTTTTCAGCTCGTGCAGGGCGTGTTCAAATACACCCACTACGGATTCGTCAACAGGACCGCTGGCGTTCATTTCCAGCACCAGGTTTTTAGGCGTGACCACAGCCGGACACAAATGCGTTTCGCTGCCCTTGCCAAGCTCCAGTATGCCGATTGGCACGCCAAAGAAACCGGCAATGCCATAGGTCTGATAATCGCCTATGTGCTCCAGCTGACGCCGGATACGTTCGGAACGGGTATCGATGCAAAACAGCGCCTGCGCAAACGGACGCTTGTCACGCGGTATTGGCGGCGTGACGTCAAGGTCGCGCAGCAACACCTGCATCGCTCGTGCCTCCATGGCGCGCAACCACAACATGCCCTCGGCCTGCTCGAATGCCTGGACCGTGGCGAGCAAACTGTCCAGCGCCTCGACTGATAACGACGTCAGGCGAAAAGCGGCCGACGCCTGCGTGCCCCAGGCGTGCAGACGTTGCGCCAACAACATCGCCTCATCAGCACGTTTACGTTCGACATAAGCGGTAAACACGTGGCTGATAATTGATTGATTGCCACGCAGTACGGCGTCTTCCACCTTGGCTGCCAGTTGCGGCACCACATTACCGCTGTAGAACTCATACCGCAGGAAAGCTTCCGCAGTGTGGGCGTCTATGAACTGCGCCAATTCAGGCGCACTGCCGGGGACATTCGACCCGGTTTCCTCTTTAAGCAAGGCCAATCCCAGCGCCAGCCGTACTGCCAGAAAATCAACCAGGTCGGCCGGATAATGCTGCCCCCAGTAGTAATGTTTGGCGTTTGAACGCCAGCGGATAAAACCGGCCCAACCATGCAAGTGCACCAGCTCGCGCGAAAAATAGTCCGCCCAGCGCGCTTCCGGCACGGCAAGCGTATCCATGACGTAGGCAATCACGCCTTCCGGAGTACTCGATTGCGCCAGGATTTGACTGATATTCACGCCGCGCAAAAAAAGCCTGACGTTGCGCCTGGACAATTCACGCCAGGCGTTGAATAGCCCCGATTCGCGCCCGGGCATAGTCCAGGCTGACTGACCTTCGTCAAAAAAATCCAGACAGCTTTTAATCAACAAGTCGTCGAGTGTCGTGCCAATATGCGTGCCAAACAGGGTATCAACCGCCTCGTATATCGGCCGCGCGCCATCTACCTTTTCGTGCAGCCAGGCGGACAATTCAGCCATGTCGACGGACGACGCACATTCGGACAGCTTGCCATTGAGTGCGTGGTGCACGTCACGCGTACCGGCCATGACGCATGCCTTACTCAGCGGCTCGGCAACCTGAGTGAGCAGTGTCATCAGCCAATGCGACAAATCCACACCCGGCACGCTGCTCCGCGTGGCGACGAAGTCTTGCACCCCCGCCAGCAGACTGGCGCGGTCAATTTTGCCTTCCTGCAAAAAGCGCTGGTACGTCTTGCGCGGCAGAAAACCCCTGCCATGAAAAAGCGCCTGGCCCTTTTCTACAGCCTGCACAAAAGGCAGTTTTTCCAGACCGTGCAATGGATTATGGTGAATGAAGTTACGCATCGGCCAAAAATACGGAATCGGCTCCCCTGCCACGTACACCATGGCACGAATTTTTAACTTGCGATCAAGCGCCAGGCTCATTTACCATCCTCCCGTAAATCCCATACTGCTCAGTACCGTAGCGGCACCCGCAAGCGTTACCAATCCCAAACCAGACAGCCACGTGGTACGCAGACTCAAATCGGGTGGTGTTTGCGCGCGTGACCACACGCCAGGCAAAAACCCCTGCAGCAGCCGCACCGCGGCCCAGCTCCACAACAGCCAGACCATCAACACACCCACCGCAGTCATAAACGACGCCTCTGACAACACCGCCATCAGCGCAAAAAACGAGGGAAACAGCGGTGTCGCAGTCGCCGCCAGTACGGCCAGCACCAACACGCCCGCCAACCGTGGCAAACGCTGCACCATACCGCAATGCAAGCCGCCATAGGCTGCCCCCAAGCGGTTTTTGAGCATGGGTACCACAGCGGCCGCGATGATGAAGGAGGCTGAAAAACCCAGACCCTGAAAACGCAACACCGCTTCGCTATTGCCGTTGACCAACCCAATCCAGAGCAAGGCAAACGCAGACGCCGCGATGAATGCAATCCACGTGCTGAAATCCCGCAGGGTGAGCATGCGCAGCGCATACAACGCCGCCGTCAACAGCCCCCATCCCGCCGCCCACTGAGGCAGTTGCGCATGCGTGGAAAATGCAATGGTCAACCCGATTTGAGGCCAGGCAAGCAGTATCAGTGCGCGCAACCACGCCCACGGCACGTATTTGAAAAAGGCTGTCCATACCATGCTGAGCGGAAACAGCGGCAAAAATATCCCTATTGCAAGCAGACTCAGAATTGCCATATCAAATCCACCTCAGATACAGATTCAAGCGTGCCGACAGTCCAATCAGCCAGCGCCCCAGCAACGCATACACATCCGCAATGTAGAGCTCGCGTGAAACCAGCGCGTAAAAATCGAGCCAGCTGCGTTTCGGTTGTTTGGGCCTTTCGTTGTGATAACTGGCCGCACGGTAGGCCAGCATCCAGCCAAACACGATGACTGCCGTGAGCACGCCAACCAGTATGTAAAACTCGGACTGGGAAATGCCGGCCGCCGCGTAGATGCGTGCGCGAAACTGTGCGTCCGGGTACAAAAACAGATCGAACGCATGGCTGATGAAGGTATAGCCGAGTACCACCAGGGTCAGCGAGAAAACTGCCAGCGTCACCAGACGCCAGGGCGTTTCGCTGTCCATGCGGTGGATGGAAAACAGCAATTGGGCACCAGTGACCCAGCCGAAAAACAGCAGGATAATCGCACCCTGCTCAATCACAGAGCTGTCTGTCACCAGCCAATGTGCCAAGCCGAACACCAACGCCGGCACCGCCAAGGTAATCGCTGCCATCAGTATCCACGGTTGACGATAAGCGGTGGGACGTCGCTCAATCACAAACGTATAGAGATCATCCTTGGGCACGCCGTCGTCGTGGCGCGCCTTGCCGATGACACTACCAGAAGCTAGAAACAGCGTACCTTTGAACAAGCCGTGCGCAATCAAGTGGAAAACAGCGAGCGAAAACGCACCCACACCGCATTCCATCACCATGAAGCCCATCTGCCCCATGGTTGAATAACCCAGCGCTTTTTTGATGTCGTTTTGCGACAGCATCAACACCGAGCCGATGACCGCCGTCACCAGGCCGACCAGAAATACCCAGTGCAACACGCCGTTGGCTTCGACGAACACCGGTGCAAACCGGTTGATGATAAAGGCACCGGCGTTGACGATTCCGGCATGCATCAGCGCCGACACCGGCGTCGGACCATCCATCGTATAGGGCAGCCAGGTATGCAGCAAAAACTGCGCGGAACGCGCAAATGCCGACAGCGCAATCAACCCTGCGACCGTTTCGCTCAACGGCAAACCAAAGACGGTGAGCGCACCCGGGTGGGCGGCAATCTGCTGAAAAATGTCCGGTAACGACCAGGTGCCGAATGCGCGGTAGAGCAGGAGGGCGGCCAATACCATCGGCACGTCGCCAAAGCGATAGGTGATGAACGACCAAAAACCATAACGATAGGCTTGCAGGCTGCGGCTATTGTGATTGAGCAGGAAAAACAGCACCACACCTATCAGATTCCAGCCCACCAGCAAGGTAATCAGATCGCCCGCCGCAATGGTGAGCAACAACACGCCGGTCATGACGTCGAGCAGCACGAAAAACCGCCTGTATCCAGGATCCTCGGCCATGTAGCGCACGGAATAGACATGCACCATCAAGCTGATGCCGGATATCACCACCGCCATCAATAAGGTCAGGGGATCGAACAGTAGACTGCCCCACACCGGCGCGAGCACGATACGGCTGGCGCCATGACCGCCGAGCTTGAACGCCAGCAATAACACGGCAAGAGCAAAAGTCAGGGTCCCGGCCGCCACACTCAAGATCACGACACGGCGCCCAAGCTTGTCTGACAGTACCTGCGCCACAAAAGCGGTCAGCAATGGCAGCGCAACCAGCAGTACGATAAATTTATCCATCATTCAGCGTCATCCCTTGCGTATGTGCGGCAGGCAAAGCGCCCAACAGCCTGTCCTATGACAGGCCGCCTTTTTTGCAGCTTGATGATCAAAACAAACGACGCGTGGCATTTGCCGTTGGCAAATAAGCCATCAGCGTTTAGTTAATCGGATCAGGGGAAAGGCATGACGCCAGGGTGATACAACTAAGTTCAATGCAAAGGTGGTCGCATCGACTCAATCAGATTAAGCGCATTCCCGAACATACCCGCCCCTGCGGAATTTCTGCAAGCTAGTGTATGCTCGAATATTGCAGAACAAAAATTAATCTTTTTTACGAAATACATTCATAAAAGTAGATGCATTGCCTGGATAAGCCGAACGACGCCCTGATTTATTTCCACGTTGTTTTTGTTTCCACGCAGCTATCTTCCAGGCATTCGCGCCACACTGACAGCGTCACGGCAAGGATGAGTGGGGCGATAAACAGGCCGATCAGACCAAACGCGATCACTCCGCCCAGCATGCCGAGCGTGGCAGCGGGCAATATCATCGGGTTTATCGGTCAGGCTTCCGGCAGGCTCATGTTGAACACGGTCGCAGATTGTTCGGTGCGGAATGCTTCCAGCAGCGCAGCAGCGAACAGCGCGGCTGTTGGCTGCACCCGCTTCGCGATGGCGAAGGTGGCAACCGGAATGCCCTTGGGCATTTGCACGATGGAGAGCAGTGAACCCATGCTTTTCGGATATTTGGAAGGCACCGGCAAGGTGGTTTGGGCGGCCAGCATGCCCGGCAGGTGCGCCGCGCCGCTGGCGGCATAGTCAAACAGCAGGGCGGGAGTACGGTGCGTGGAGACCACTTTGGCTTCAAAACCACGCCGGCGATTGAGCATCAACGCCGCAACTGCATCACTTCTCAGTCGCTGTTGCTGCCCACCACAAGGCGATTAGAGGTGTATTCATTTTGATCTTTGTTTATTCACCGTCAGCGCCATCTTCACGGTAGGGGAAGCGGGTGTGGCCATAGCGCAGCGCCAGCACGGCAAGGGTGAGCATCAGTACCGCAGCAGCCACTCCCAGCAGTCGCCATTCGTCCATATCCTTCATGCCCAGCACGATGTACCGCGCCAGCGCGACGATGGCGATATAAATCGGGTAGCGTACCGGCAGCTTGCCCTGCTTGTAGTACAGGCCGAGCATGGTAAAAATTTCCAGATACAGGAACAGCAGCAGCAGGTCGGTCAAGGTGACTTTGCGCGCTGCCACCATGACCTGCAATTCCTGAAAACTGGCCACCAGGGTGGCCAGCAGGATCACAATCAGACCGACATTTTCGACCCAATGCAGTATGCGCAATGCGTGACGATTTTGTGGCTGGTTCATGGTATTGCCCGGTGTGGATCAGGCAGGCATTTTAGCTGACTTGCCCGCGATTACGAAGCCGTGCCACCTTTTTTGCCATTGCGCGTTGCCGCCAGGCTGGCCAGCACCGAAGCCAGCAGGATAATACCCACCACCCCCAGTGCCAGCCCGATCGGCACCTTGTACCAGTGCGCCACCAGCATCTTGGCGCCGACGAATACCAGCACCAGCGCCAGCCCATACTTGAGCAAATGGAAGCGACTGGCCATGTCCGCCAGCAAAAAATACAGGGCGCGCAAGCCCATGATGGCAAAAATATTCGAGGTGAACACGATGAACGGATCGGTGGTGATGGCGAAAATGGCCGGGATGCTGTCCACCGCAAAAATCACGTCGGAGGTCTCGATCAGGATCAGCACCAGAAACAGCGGCGTGAACCAGCGCACGCCGTCTTGCAGCAGCGTGAATTTCTCGGCGTGATAGTCCGGGGTGATGCGCAGATGGCCGCGCATCCATTTGAGCGCCGGGTTACCTTCCAGGCTGGGTTCCTGGTCGGCGAATACCAGCATCTTGAAGCCGGTCACCAGCAGAAACAGGCCGAACACATAAAGAATCCAGTGAAACTCGGCCACCAGCCAGGCACCCAGCAGGATCATGATCGCGCGCAGCACAATCGCCCCCAGCACGCCATACAGCAGCACGCGGCGCTGGTATTCGGCCGGCACCGCGAAGTAGCTGAATATCATCAGGAACACGAAGATATTGTCCACCGACAGGGATTTTTCGATCAGGTAGCCGGTGATGAATTCCAGTGCTTTGGTATTGGCCACCTCGCGTCCGGCGCTACCATCCAGATACCACCACAGCAAACCGGCGAAGGCGAACGACAACGTCACCCACAACAGCGACCAGCCCAACGCTTCCTTGACGCTCACCTTGTGAGCATGACGCCCGCCCAAAGCGAACATGTCCAGTGCCAGCATGGCGATGACAAACACCACAAATCCCGCCCACATGCCCGGTGTGGCAAAAGACTCGATACCATTCATGGAAAACTTCCTTCAGATTAATATGCTATAGACCGCTCCGGCCAACGGCGCGGCTGTCCTCCAGCCATTCGCGCCACACGGCCAACGCCACCGCCAATATCAATGGCCCCATAAACAGGCCGATCAGACCAAATGCAGCAACGCCGCCCAGCACACCGAACATCACCAGCACGAAGGGGATGCGCGTGGCGCCACTGATGACCATGGGGCGAATCAGGTTGTCCACCCAGCTCACCACCAGTGCACCCCACAGAAACAAGCCGATCGCCTCGGCGTGATGGCCGTTGAGGTAAAGCCACACCGACAGGCTGCCCCAGACGAACGGCGTGCCGAACGGGATCAGCGCGATGGTGGCAGTGAATACCGCCATCGCCAGCGGCGAATCGACGCCCGCAGCCCAGTAGCCGAGCCCGGCCAGTGCGCCCTGCGCCAGCGCGGTGAGGACGATGCCATAGAGCACTGCGCGGGTGGTATTGCCCACCGCATCGAAGTAACCGTGAATACGCGGCCCGATCATGTCTGCCAGTACCTCGCGCAGTTGGCCGAGCGCGCGTTTGCCGTCGCGATACAGGAAAAACAGCGTGAGCAGCGCAAACGCAAGTTTGATCAGATTGCGCCCCACCCCGCCCAACAGTGCAACGGTTTCAACGCGAAAACCTGCCAGCAGCTGTTGCAGCTGCACTTTGATTCCCCCCGGATCAGCGCTGGCACGCGCCAACCAGTCCTGCAGCTCAGACCCAATCCACGGCAACCTGAGAACCATGTCGGGCAGATGAAAATCGCCGCGCGCCAGACGGTCTGCCACCTGATGCACGCCATCCAGGAACTCGTCTTGCAGCAATACCACAAAGCCAAGCATGGGAACGATCAGTACGACAGCAACCAGCAAAGTCATGAGTAGGGCCGCGATATTGAAGCGGCCACCCAGACGCTGGCACAGCCACATATAACCCGGCCAGCTGATATAGGCGAGGATAGCGGCCCACGCCACCGAGGCCAGAAATGGGCTGAGCACGACATACACTGCCGTCCCCAGCCCGGCCAGAAACACGCCGAGCATGATCCGGCGCGCGAAAGAATTACCGCTTAGCTCGCGCACGGCAGAGGGCTCGGCATCATGCGCCGGCGCGCAATGCGGCTATGCGTTCTTCCAGCGGCGGATGGGTCATGAACAGGCGCTTCAGGCCGCTGCCCACGCTACCGGCAATCCCGAATGCGGCCATTTTTTCCGGTAACGGCGCAGTGTGTACCTGATTCAGGCGCTCCAGCGCGGCAATCATGTGCGGCCGTCCGGCCAGGGTTGCACCGCCGCGATCGGCGCGAAATTCGCGCTGGCGCGAAAACCACATCACGATAATGGAAGCGAGTATACCCAGCACCAGTTCGGCGATGATCATGGTGACGAAAAACGCCGGTCCGGTGCCGCGCTCGGTCTTGAACACCACCTTGTCCACCGTATGTCCAATCACGCGCGACAGGAACATGACGAAAGTATTCACCACCCCCTGAATCAGCGCCAGCGTCACCATGTCGCCGTTGGCAACGTGGGATATCTCGTGACCCAGTACCGCCTCGGCTTCTTCCTTGGTCATCGATTGCAGCAGCCCGGTGGAAACCGCCACCAGCGCGTTGTTTTTGTTCATGCCGGTGGCGAATGCGTTCACTTCGAGCGAATCGTAAATCGCCACTTCGGGCATGCCGATACCGGCTTGCTGGGCTTGGCGACGCACCGTGCCCACCAGCCAGATTTCGGCAGGCGTGCGCGGATTCTCGATGACGACCGCACCGACCGAACGCTTGGCGGTCCACTTGGAAATCGCCAGCGAAATGAACGAACCCCCCATGCCAAAGACTGCGGCGAATACCAGCAGCGAACCCAGATTCAGCCCTTGCGCTGTGAGATAGGGCTCTACACCCAGCACGCGCAAGGTGATGGACAACACCAGCACAATGGCGAGGTTGGTGGCAAGGAACAGAAAAATGCGTTTCATGGCAACTCCTTTTGCAATGGATGAAATATGCGTGATTTATTCAGCCGCCCGCACCGTGTTTTTTCGAACCTCCCAGGCGATCAGTCACTGCGAACATCACCCCGGTCACCACAAAGGTCAGGTGGATACCCACTTTCCACGCCATCTGTTCGTTGGTGTAAACGCCCGCCGCCATAAACGCCTTGAGCAATTCAATCCCCGAAATGGCAATGATAGACCCGATCAATTTCATTTTCAGATCAGCGAAATCCACGTGCCCCATCCAGTCTGGACGATCTTCATGGTTGCCCACGTTAATTTTGGACACAAAATTTTCGTACCCGGCAAAAATGATGATGATCAGCAGGTTAGCGACCAAAACCAGATCGACCAGCGACAACACCCCCACTACGACGCTGCCTTCGCCACGCGTCACCATCGGAATCAGATGCATGAACTCGATGCCGAAGTACCACACCAACATCACAATCGCTGCGACCAGGCCCAGATATAGTGGTGCCAGCAACCAGCGACTGGTGAAGATCAGTGTTTCAAGGAAGTGTTCAATGGATTTCATTTGTGCCGCACCAAACCAATATGTAATCAATCATCGCTGTTCATAAAGCCCAGCAACTGCATCAGGCTGGTGAACAGGTTGAATATCGTTACAAACAGGCCCACGGTGGCCATGATGTAGTTGGTTTCGCCGCCATGAATGATATTGCTGGTTTCGTACAGAATCATGCCCGACATCAACAACACGAAAATGGCCGACACTGCGAGCGATAGCGCCGGCAACTCGAAAAACACCGCGCCCAGGCTGGCGACGATGCCTACGATCATGCCCACCATCAGGAAACCACTCATATAGCTGAAGTTTTTACGCGTGGTCAGGGCATAACCCGATAGCCCAAGAAAAATTGCGGCAGTCAGTCCCATCGCCATCGCTACTGTTTGGCCACCATTGGGCAGGCCGAGGTAATGGCTGACGATGGGGCCCAAGGTGTAGCCCATGAAGCCGGTCAACGCAAACACAAAACCCAGTCCGGTTGCGCTATCGCGGTATTTGCTGGTCAGGAACAGCAGGCCGAAATACCCCACCAGCGTAACGATAATTCCGGGGTGAGGCAGCTTCAGCGCCATGCTTGCCATGGCAGTCAATGCCGCGAACAGCAACGTGGCGGACAACAGCATGTACGTGTTGCGGATGACCTTGTTGGTCGACAGTGCGCTAATTTCAGCGCCCTGCCCCACGGGGATAGAATTCATTGAATGTAGAGGATTCATGTTTGGTGCTCCTGACGGATAAACGACTACTGAATTCTATACGCTCTCAGAATCATTATTATTCGAATATACTTTAATGATCATTCGAAATACTGGAGCAATCATGAGCGCACTGAATTACAAACATCTGCATTATTTCTGGGTCGTCGCCAAAGCCGGCGGAGTAGGCAAGGCTGCCGAACGTCTGCATCTGACGCCGCAATCGATCAGCGGCCAGCTGGGTGTGCTCGAAGAGGCGCTTGCCACACAATTATTTCGTCGCGTCGGACGCACGCTGGAACTGACCGAAGCCGGGCGCATGGTGCTCGGCTATGCCGAAGAAATATTTGTGCTTGGTGAAGAGCTGCAGGAGGCATTGCGCCAGCAGCCCGCCAGTCGCAGCATGCAATTTCGCGTCGGGATTGCCGATATGGTAGCCAAGTCAGTGGCATATCAGCTACTGGAACCGGCCATGCGCATCGAGGAAAAGCCGCGTTTGCAATGCCGCGAAGGGCGTCTCGACAGCCTGCTTGGGGAACTCGCGGTGCACCGGCTCGATCTGGTGATTGCTGACCGCCCGATGCCAACCAAATTAAATGTGCGCGGATTCAGCCACTTGCTTGGGGAATGCGGACTCACTTTTCTGGCGGCGCCGGCGCTGGCGGCGACCCATGCGGGCCATTTTCCGCAGTTACTCGATACCGCGCCGCTATTACTGCCTGGCGAAGATGCCGCCGTGCGCCCGAAACTCATGCGCTGGCTCGATGAACTGCGCATTCGCCCACGTATCGTCGGTGAATTTGACGACAGCGCCCTGCTCAACGCATTTGGTAAAGAAGGCGCAGGGATTTACGCCGTGCCCAGCACCATCTCCGAGTTGATCCAGGCACAGACGGGGAGCGTGCGGCTGGGCCAAACCGACCAGGTGACCGAGCAGTTTTACGCCATCTCCACCGAACGTCGTCTGACTCACCCGGCGGTGCTGGCCATCAGCACGACAGCGCGGCAGGAGATGTTCAGTGTTCCTAATTAACGCGTAAGCCCGGCGTAGAGGATCGGCAGTTTCTCCGGCAGACGCTCGACGTGATCCACCACCATGTAATTACGCGCGCCGAAAATGCGCGACACATACTGGTCGGCACGCGGATCCAGGCTCATGCAATAGGTCGTCACACCGTACTTGGCAACCTCCTCCACCGCCTTCTTGGCATCGAAGCGCAGATATTGCGGATCGCGCACATCCACGTCGGCGGGTTCGCCGTCGGTAATCACCAGCAACAGCTTTTTGGATGAGCGCTGCTGTTTCAGGTAATGTCCGGCATGGCGAATGGCCGCACCCATGCGAGTGGAAAGCTGGCCGGTCATGCCCGCCAGCTTGCCCTTGGGAACTTCGTTATAAGGCTGGTCGAAATCCTTGTAGCGATAGTATTCCACGTCGTGCCGGCCATCCGAACAGAAGCCGTGAATGGCAAAGGGATCGCCGATCTTGTTGATGGCATCCGCCAGCAACACCGTGGCCTGACGGGTCAAATCCAGCACCGAGAATTCCTGCCCGGCTACCTTGTCGTTGGTCGATTCGGACAAATCCAGCAGCACCATCACTGAAATATCGCGCACTTTACGCACCGAGCGCATCATGATGCGCGGATCGGGCTGATTGCCCATACGCATATCGATCATCGCGGCAATGGCCGCGTTAATGTCTACTTCGTCGCCGTCTTCCAGCTTGCGGATGCGTTGCACGCCTTGCGGTTGCATTGCGTCGAGCAGAAATTTCATGCGCTGGATTTCGCGTCTGTACTGCGCGGCAATGTCATCAATGATTTGCATGTCGCCGGCTTTGGCGCGCTTCTCCATCACGGTTGCCCAGCTCGGCCGCTCCAGCTGAATCTGGTAGTCCCATTCCGAATAATGGTAGGGCGCGGAAACCGGCTCTTTGCCCTCCATCTCGTTGTAGGACTTGCCCATATCTTCATACGGATACAGCTCGGTGCCCAGCACCCAGATTTCCTGCGCATCGTCGCCCGCCAGCTCGCAGTCGATCTCGTTGACGAACTCCATCAGGCTGACGTTCTTGCGCACTTGCTGGATGGTGTCATAGCCAGCCCCCGCCGCCTTGTCGAAATCGAATTCCTCGAATTCCCAGAAATAGCGGTTGTCATCGCGGTACGGTGCGGTCAGCAGATCGGTACGCGGCTGGTAAGGGATGCGCAACTGGCTCAATTCGTGCGCCAGCGTTACCCCGATATCCCACGATAACTGGTTATCGGCGAGCCTGCCCTGTTCAGCGCCAAATAGCTCGCGCGCATGGCTGACGATGGGATGGTCGTCCTGATACGTCGCGTCCACGAGCGCGCGTGCAATGCGGTTGAGGTAGTCGCCAAAGGTTTTTGGCTGTGCCGGCGTCGCCGTGTGCAGATGCGCCCACAGCTGCCCCATGCCGGGGAAAGCATTGGTGGCGAGGCGCTCCACGCGTGCGTCCTCGATAACTGAAATGACCGCCATCTGCATCGGGTTCAGGCTCTCTGCCGAAATCGGAGCAGTCGTGTAAACAATGTGCGCCGCGCAGTGTGCAGCGGTGGCGCGGTACAACTCAAGGCCGGGGATTCGTCCCAGCTCGCTGCCATCTTGGCTACGCAATATGAAATCGTCGAATGCATCAGGCAGATGCATCAGATAGTCTTCGATATAAGGACGGTAGCCTTCACGCTTTTCGAAGTCGCCCGACGTGGGGCGCATGAAAAAGTCCCGTCCCCACAACGCGCGCAAATACATATTGATGCGGCGCTGTACGTCGACGAACAGCGTGCCCTTGCGTTCCTGTTGCAGGATGGCCTTGGATTCCAGGGTTTGCAGACCGAAATATTTGATCTGCTCCTCGTAATTGGTACGGTGCGCCTGTGCGCCCCAGGTCGCCCAGCGCCGTAAACCGCCGAGGGTAAGTTGTCCGAACAGCGTATCGAGATTTTCCAGCATGGGTTTGACCCCGCGCGGCGCACTGGCCAGCAGCACGTTAAGCAACTGAAGATACTTGCTGAACAGCTCGGCATCGCCCAGACGTTCGGCGGCGGTAGGCGCCGTCGCCAGCACCAGCTCGATCACTGTGCCGCTGGTTTTCGACGCCATCATCATGGCGCTGTGCACCAGTTCGGGAATCACATCCTCCCCTAAGCCGCGCGCAATGGTGGGAGCATTCTGGACATAGGTCGCCACCAGATCGCAACCGCGACCCAGGTTACGCAAAGATTTGGCGCCCTTAAGGTAATGATCCAGACCAGCCGGGCTGAATACGCGCACTGCATCGTGCCACGCGGATTGCAAAATCAGGCGCGAGCTTTCCGAGAGTTCGCCCAGTGTATCTTCGTAGTCTTCCAGATTAATGGACATGGCTATACCTTAATGATTGCCTCAGTGGTCACGGAGAATGCGAAATCCGGTTGCGCGCGCTGCCGCGCGTCGAATTGTTTCTGCATTCTCCGTCCGCTGTGGTTTCTACGGCTAAATTGCTTCAGCAGCCACCTTTAAAAGAACGTACTCACTGCCGCATCCAGCGCATCGCGCATGTCCGGGTCATCCGTAATCGGGCGCACCAATGCCATACGGCATGCAGCGGTCGGCTCCACGTTCTTGGCGATCAGGCTGCCTGCGTAAATCAGCATGCGCGTGGAGATGCCTTCGTCCAGGCCGTGGCCTTTCAGGTTGCGCGCGCGTTCTGCAATGGACACCAGTTTGCCGGCCACTTCGGCACTGACGCCGGTTTCGTGGGCCACGATCTCAGTTTCGATGTCATGCGCCGGGTAGTTGAAGTCGAGTGCGCCGAAACGTTGCTTGGTGGACTGTTTGAGATCCTTCATCAGGCTCTGGTAGCCGGGGTTGTAGGAAATCACCAGCTGGAAATCGGGATGCGCATGAATCAGCTCGCCTTTTTTCTCCAGCGGCAGCACGCGGCGGTTGTCGGTCAGTGGGTGGATCACCACGGTGGTGTCCTGGCGTGCTTCGACGACTTCGTCGAGGTAGCAGATCGCGCCGTGACGCGCTGCGATGGCCAGCGGGCCGTCCTGCCAACGGGTGCCGCTGGCATCCAGCAGAAAGCGTCCGACCAGGTCGGAGGCGGTCATGTCTTCGTTACACGCCACCGTAATCAATGGCTTGTTGAGTTTCCACGCCATGTATTCAACAAAGCGGGTTTTGCCGCAGCCGGTCGGGCCTTTCAGCATCATCGGCATGCGCACCGAGTAGGCGGCTTCGTACAGCGCGACTTCGTCGGCCACGCCCCGGTAGTAAGGTTCTTTTTCGATGCGGTACTGCGCGATATTGTCGCTCATGTCGAACTCCATGCTTGAGAATAAATGCTTCATTGGACAGGATTAACAGGATTTTTCAGGCTCGCTTTTTCAACCAGTTGATTCTGAAAAATCGTGTAAATCCTGTCTAAACGATTTGTTTTTATACATACAAAAAGCCCCCGCAGCCTCACGGCAGCGGGGGCTTCGCTACGGTTGCCCGCGCCGCGACTTAATTAAACAGTCTTGCCGCGATAGATCACCATGGAAGCGCCTTGTGACTGATTAAAGTTGTTGTAACCAATCAGACGCACATGGTTGTCCGGGTTGGCTTTGTGGCAAGCTTCAGCTTCGGCCAGCACTTTTTCCACGTCGGTTTCGCCGAACATCGGCAGTTTCCACATGTACCAGTACGAATCCATCAGGTACTGCGGCTCAATGTGTTCAATGGCCGGGTTCCAGCCTTTGGACACCAGGTAAGCCACTTGCTTGCGAATATTTGCAGCGTCCATCGCAGGCAGGTAGGAAAAGGTTTCAAATTTCCGGCTGGCAGGGTCGCTCAGACGGGAGTTGTAGTCCAATACTTCACTCATAGCATCACTCCTGAATTGGGTTGACATGCCGGGACGCATCGCCCCGGCAGATGGTCACGATTATTTGTGGGCGACGTCCAGCTTGTCCACGGTGTCGAACTCGAACTTGATTTCTTTCCATGTTTCCATGGCGATTTTCAGTTCCGGGCTGTGCGCAGCGGCCTTGGTCAGAATTTCTTTGCCTTCTTTTTCGATGGCAATACCCTGGTTACGCGCTTCCACACAGGCTTCCAGCGCGACGCGGTTAGCGGCGGCGCCAGCAGCGTTGCCCCATGGGTGGCCGAGCGTACCGCCACCGAATTGCAGCACCGAGTCATCACCGAAGATGTTGACCAGCGCAGGCATGTGCCAGACGTGGATACCGCCGGATGCAACAGGCAGCACGCCAGGCATCGAACCCCAGTCCTGATCGAAGAACAGGCCGCGTGAACGGTCTTCCTTGATGAATTCGTCACGCATGGTGTCGATCCAACCCAGCGTGGCTTCGCGGTCGCCTTCCAGCTTGCCGACAACGGTACCCGAGTGCAGGTGATCACCACCCGACAGACGCAGCACTTTAGTCAATACGCGGAAGTGAATACCGTGGTGCGGGTTACGGTCAAGCACGGCGTGCATGGCACGGTGGATGTGCAACAGCATGCCATTGTCACGGCACCAGTTAGCCAGACTCGTGTTGGCCGTCAGACCGCCGGTCAGGTAATCGTGCATGATGATCGGTGCGCCGATTTCCTTGGCGAACTCAGCACGCTTGAACATCTCTTCCACGGTTGGCGCGGTACAGTTCAGGTAGTGGCCTTTACGCTCACCGGTTTCGCGTTCGGCTTTCATAGTAGCTTCGTGCACGAACTCGAAACGATCACGCCAACGCATGAACGGCTGGCTGTTGACGTTTTCGTCGTCCTTGGTGAAGTCCAGACCACCGCGCAGGCACTCGTATACCGCGCGGCCGTAGTTCTTGGCGGACAGACCCAGCTTGGGCTTGATGGTGCAGCCCAGCAGCGGACGACCATACTTGTTCATCTTGTCGCGTTCAACCTGAATACCTTGAGGTGGGCCACCGCAGGTTTTCACGTAAGCAATCGGGAAACGGATGTCTTCCAGGCGCAGGGCGCGCAGCGCCTTGAAGCCGAACACGTTACCAACCAGCGAGGTCAGCACGTTAACGACGGAACCTTCTTCGAACAGGTCGATTGGGTAAGCCACGAAAGCGTAGAAGCAGGTGTCATCGCCGGGTACGTCTTCGATGCGATAGGCACGGCCTTTGTAATAGTCCAGATCGGTCAGCAGATCGGTCCACACCGTGGTCCAGGTGCCAGTCGAAGACTCGGCAGCCACAGCGGCCGCAACTTCTTCACGGTCCACGCCAGCTTGCGGGGTAATCTTGAAGCAAGCCAGGATATCGGTATCCAGCGGTGTGTATTCCGGCGTCCAGTAAGTCTGCCGATATTCTTTCACACCGGCGTTATAAGTTTTTACAGCCATGATTTCCTCCAGCAAAGGGATCGAGTTTTCGTGTCATGCCCCAGCGGCAACAGCACGATGGAATGCATGATGCAGGAGTTAAACCATCAATAACAGTCGATTTTTTCTATTTATACGATAGACTTTTATCTATCGATATATAACCCGGTACGAATCCCATGCGTCACCACACCACCTTCCGCCAGCTGGAAATCTTCGAGGCCATCGCCCGCCTGGACAGTTTTACCCGTGCCTCCGAAGAGCTTTTTCTCACCCAGCCCACGGTTTCCATGCAAATGAAAAAGCTGACGGAAACCGTCGGCGTCGCGTTGATCGAGCAGGTCGGCAAGAAAATCTACCTGACCCCGGACGGCCAGCAGCTGGCGCAGGCCACCCGTGAAATCTTCAGCATCATGGATCGCTACACCATGTCGGTGGCCGAACGACAGGGGTTGAAGCAGGGGCAATTGCGCCTGATGGCAATCACCACCGCCTCCTATTTCGCCCCGCGCCTGCTGGGCGAATTCGCCAAGCTATACCCTGGCATCGACGTCAGCCTGCGCGTCACCAACAAGGAACAGGTGCTGGCCAGCATCGCCGACAATCTGGACGACCTGTATTTTCTTGGCCAGCCACCGGAAGACATCGACGTCATCTCCACCCCCATCATGGACAATCCCATCGTGGTGCTGGCCGCGCCGGACCACCCGCTGGCGCACAAGAAGAAAATCACGCTGGAACGCCTGGCTCAGGAACCGTGGCTGATGCGAGAGAGAGGCTCGGGCACGCGCAACGCGATCGAACGGCGCTTTGCCGAACAGGGAATCACCATCCGCCCGCGCCTGGAACTGGGCAGCAACGAGGCAATCAAGCAGGCCATTCTTGTCGGCCTGGGCATCTCGGCCTTATCCCGCCACACGCTCACGCTCAATCAACCCGGCCAGTTTGCGGTGCTCGACGTGCAGGGCTTTCCCATCCTGCGCCACTGGTACGCCGTCTATCCGGCAGGCCGGCAGCTCTCCGTGGTGGCGCGGGCGTTTCTTGATTACCTGCTCGGGCGGGGGGAGGCTGCGTCGGGCAAAGGGAAATAGCGAACTGGAGTACGAGGCAGCGGAACAAAGGGACGTCGGCCGGCAGCCACGCCCAGCCATAAGCGCTAAATTCCTAGATAGTGTCGTCACGAGATAGCGAGCCAAAGCACCAAGCAGCGTATGCGGACTGCGGCCAGGAATGAGGAAGCGTTTTTAACGTAGCGCG
>NZ_BGOW01000086.1 GCF_003851125.1 Sulfuriferula multivorans
CGCTTTCTGCTGGATGCCAGCGGCACCCGTTGGCAGGACGGCCCGCTGGCCATCGCAGCGCGTCACGGCGCGATCTGCTACCTCGACGAAGTCGTCGAAGCACGCCAGGACACCACCGTGGTGATCCACCCACTGACCGACAACCGCCGCGTGCTGCCGCTGGAGAAAAAAGGCGAGCTGATTCATGCGCATCCCGATTTCCAGCTGGTGATTTCCTACAACCCCGGCTACCAGAGCCTGATGAAGGATCT
>NZ_BGOW01000087.1 GCF_003851125.1 Sulfuriferula multivorans
GGTTCGGATGCGGCCGTGGGCGGCAGCAGTGTCAGGGTCGGGTTAGCGCTCACTGGATGCTCCCGGCCAGGTCGAAGATCGGCATGTACATCAAGACCACAATGCCGTCGGTATAGCCTTGCAGTTCGGCCTGGCGGGTGGCGTCGACCGGGTTCGCGGCATCGAAGGACAAGGCCGTCAGGCCTTCACCGGCGCGCATGGCTTTTACGCTGAAACGCATGCCGGGTTACCAGTTGGTGAGGTCGGCGTTTTCACCGGTGCCGCCGGCCTGACCATCCTTGCCCAGCGACAGCAGATCGTAGTCGCCGTGCTCGCCGGGGTTTTTGTACAGATAGGGCCGTCCCCACGGGTCGGGCGGCACGGCTTTGGCCAGGTAGGGGCCATCCCATTTCAGTTCGTTGGCGGGCTTGGTCACCAGCGCGGCCAGGCCTTGTTCGGTGGTGGGGTAGTGGCCGGTGTCGAGGCGGTATTGATCCAGCGCCTTGCCGAGTGAATCAATCTGATCCTTGGTGGCCTTGACTTCCGATTTGCCGATCTGCGCGAAATACTTGGGGGCGACATAGCCCACCAGCAATCCGATAATGACCATGACCACCAGCAATTCCAGCAGCGTGAAGCCGCGCTGCGCGGGCTGGGTTTGTTTGACTTGCGACATCCAGCGTCCTTTGATTGACAGGGCTAACAGTTGAGACGGCTTATGCTGCCTACCAATTGTTACTCAGGCATTACTGCAACAATTTTGGTGAAATTGGAGTGGGTAAAACCGTTTTTTTGGGAGCGCGGAATCGCGAGTCATGGAGCCGCCTTTATATTAAATGAATCAATGGAGGCGTACGCCAACACCCTCCTCGCTAAAGTTCATCCTTCATTTTGTTTCAAACTACCGGGAGACAAGGAAACAACCGAGATGAGACATCCGGGCTATGTTCTAGTCCTGACCGGACTCATATCCCGTCACATTAATCCGGCATGCTCGTCCGACAGCTTGAATTTCATGCTGTCGGATAAGTGCATCCCCTACTTTGCTTCATTGCAGGCAAGCGCTGCCGAGTCCATATGCCGCTCAAATTGTGAATGGAGAACATCATGCCTATACAGATTTTGAAAAAAAGCACTATCGCAGTAATGATTGCCGCGGCTTTCGCAACCATGGACTCTGCCCCATTGCTAGCTATGGAAGTCACGTATCAACCCTATATCCAGCCGGGAGACGCGAGCAACTTCGCACCCCACGACCTCAAAGTGATTGCATGGCAGACGGATGAGCCGACACCGAATCCGGCATCTTATACAGTTGAATACGGCAAGAGCCAAAATTACGGCGCTACGGCAACGACAAAAGGTCGCGTCGTGGATGATTATCTGAGCGCCGATCCTTCCCTGCCAAAGCCACCTACCGCGTCGGGCGCAAACGTCAACTACTATACGGTCCTCAAGGGTCTGAAATACGATACGACCTATTACTATCGCGTGACCGGGCCGGGTCTACCTGCGGACGGGTTCGCTGCATCCTTCCATACCCGCAAGCAGAACGGGCGCTTTTCTTTTGAAGTCATGGGGGATGAGGGCTTCTTCCCTGCCTTACCGAATTCGAATCCGGCTCGTCGAGTCAACTACGAAGCGCGCATCGTTCATCAAATGTACGAGGTGCACAACCTGTCCATTCCTGGCGTTCCGCAACTGCCGAAGCCTGATCTGGCTTTAAATACCGGCGACAATGTGTACTTCGATGGTGCTGAAGGGAACTACCGGGATTTCTGGATGCCGGTCTGGAACAACGACATCAGCTCGAACGAAACCGGCGCCCCTTTTATTCGCCACATTCCCTATTACATCGTTGCAGGGAACCATGATCTCGGCGGTACGGGAATCAGCGCCAACCTGCTCGGCACGGCAAACGCCGGCCGGTTCAGCGGCGGCACAGGTGGGGGTGATGCGCTGCAATATTTCAACAACTACTACTTCCCGCTTAACGGCCCCCTCGGTGTCGATCTGCAAAACATTTTCAACGGCGACAGCAGCGCGCCGACCGGTTTCTATTTCAAGTACAACGGCATCACCTATAATTCGCCCGCCGCCATCGAGGCGTTCCGCGCCAGTACCAGCGTGGATACCGGCAAAGGAAGCAAGCGTCAGATCGACTCCATGGGCAATTATTCGTTCGACCAGGGTAACGCCCACTTCGTGTTTCTGGATGGCAACCCCCATTTGTTCGACGCGCTCCTGAGCTACGCGCCAACCTATCAGAGTGCGCCGACGAGTTTCCCCGAGTATCCAAGCATCCTGCGCCAGTGGCTGATCAAAGACCTCGATTCGACCAAACAAACCTGGAAAATTGTGGTATTCCATCACCCATCGTTTTCGTCCGGCAATTTGACCATGCGCAATTTCCAGATGCGTCGCATCGCCAAACTCCTCGAGGACCACGGTGTCAATGTGGTGTTCAACGGGCACGAGCATAACTATCAGCGCACCTATCCCCTGCGCGCGCTAGCGTCCGTCGCCGACGCGCCGACTACGGCTGGCGGCCCGGCCGTAGCCATCGACAACTCCTTTGACGGGACGCGCAATACCGTCCCCGACGGAGTGATTTACCTGGTCGAGGGCGCAGGCGGAGAAGGTGGCCATGACAACGCTTTGGAAGCCACGCGCGGTTCAGGCAAGGGTGTCGATCAGGACGACGCCGCAACGGGCAGCTACTCTTACGGACCGGGATTGACCTTCCCCAATGGGCCGGCTTCCTGGCTGGATGATCATCTGACCGGAGCCGAGATGTCGCCTTTCATGCCCAACGCGGGACAGGGGCCCAAGATCACGGCACGCTTCAAAGCAAAAGTATTTTCTTTTGCTGACGTCGTGATCAACCACAACAAGCTGTCGCTCTACCAGATGTCCGAGCCGCTGTTAGCCACTTCATCGGCAACCCCCGCCAATCCGGCGCCCTTCGGCACTGACGTGAATAGCGTTCCGCTCAATGATCCGATTCCAGACACGTTGATCGATCCTGCAACCGGGCAGGTCGTATCTGAGCCGGCTGAAGGCACCTCCGCCCTGCTTGACACGTTCACAGTGACCAAACCGGAAGTGGACGAAACCCTCAAGGCGAAACTTTCGGCCCCACGCACTGTGGCGCCCGGAACCAAGCTGAGCTATACGTTAAGCGTCAACAACCGTACGGGCTACGCGCTAAACGGTACGCAAGCGGTAGTGACGTTGCCGAAGGGTGCCGCTTTTGCAGGTACGCTGGGTGATACCGTCACACAGCACGGCAGGGAGGTCGTGGTAACGATCGGGCGACTGGAACCGGATGAGACACGAAGTATTCAAGTCGAGGTTAAAGTCCCTGCCGTGAACGACGACAATGCTGTTCTGATCGCGTCAGCCAAAATTCGATCCGCGACGGCAATGCCTGTAGACACGGATGATGTGCGGACACGCATCGAGGATAACGGTAGAGACCACAAGCATCGCATATCTAGGAATGAGGAGCATATGTAACACGGGGGCTTCCAGTACCTCGTCGCAATGCATGCTGCACAAAGTACAGTGCAGCATGCACTCCAGCCCAATCTGAGGACGACGGATTAGCGTAGTCATGAGTGACGCCGTCGACATTGGTGAATCGGCTTGGCGGTTTGCAGCAGCTGGGCTGATATCCCATTTGAGAAAGTTGAGCAAGACGCCGTACCCGATGCGGCAACTCGAAGCGTGCCAAATCCTGCGTGGTGCAATACATATCCGTGCGGTTCAGGATGACGCATGTCTTTGTTACTCAACCCACCGGAAGAGCACATAAAACCGTTCTGATTCTCGGTGCTCCGGATGAAGCCTGACCCACAATCTTAAAAACAGCGACGACATCGCTATATGCAAAAGGTCGAGTCAATTCAGGTGGACGATTTGTAAGAGGTCCTTTTGGTTTGGTACATACGAAGGGCCGCAGATTGATCAATTTTCAATGCGCATCCATGCTGAGTAATAAGAATGCAATACAGCCATAGCATATTGTGGCTTGACTTATGCAAACGAGTTGTAAAAGCAAGCCAATCTGGTATGGCCTAATCTACAAGAAAGAACAATATGCTCGATGACCTGACCTTAATCAAGTACCACCCCACACTGGATCAAAATAGTCTGGCATCCATGGTTGCGGAAGAATCAGCAAGACCGAGGAACGGAACAAGAATGGATCGATACCCTAACATCGCCGCCTCTGAATTGCCCGACAGCCCGTCTGTTCGTCGTCTGCTCAGATATGTATCGCCGGCCGCGACAACCACGATCTGCATGGACATAGTGAATCGCTTCCTGGACGAAGAAAGCCTCTACGCCCTACCGGTGGTGGATTCCGCGAACAAGGCGATCACCCTTCTTGACCGACACATTTTTCTGGAATTTTTCAGCCGTCCTTACGTCCGGGAAGTATACGGCAATAAAACCATTGTCCATTTCCTGAACACAAAGCAGATGACGTACCAGACCAAAACCCCAATCATGGTCGACGCAGCAAGCAGCATCGATGACGTCGCCCAGATCATTATTGATGCCGGTATGCAACACATGGTGAGCGGATTCATCGTGACCCAGAATGAACAATACGCCGGCATCGCCAATGGGCATGACCTGCTCCAGGATATCACCCGTCGCAAACAGGACGAACTGTATTACCTGGCGCACTACGATCAGTTGACCAAAATTCCGAACAGGATGCTGTTCAACGATCGCCTCACGCAGGCGTGCCGGGAAGCGGTTCGCAAGGATACGCTGGTCGGACTGCTGTTTATCGACGTGGATCGCTTCAAGCAGATCAACGATTCTATGGGACATCGTTTCGGCGATATGCTCCTCGTCGCCCTGGCAGAGCGCCTGCAATCCTGTGCCCGGGATTGCGATACGGTGGGCCGCCTGGGCGGCGACGAGTTTGCGATATTGATGGATACGCCGCAAGACGCCGGCTCAATCAGCATGCTGTCAAAGCGCGTTGTTGATTCCATGAGAGAGCCGTTCCAGGTGATGGGCAAGGAGTTATACGTCACTGTCAGTGTCGGCACCTCGATCTTTCCGTCTGACGATGCCGAAATCGACGGCCTCTTCGCCAAGGCAGATACCGCCATGTACGAAGCGAAAACCAAGGGTCGAAATGGTTTCCAGGAATATATTCCAGGTCTTTCGATTTACAGTCCCGATCGAATGTCATTGGAGAGCGACCTGCGGGCAGCCCTAAGAAACAACGAATTTGTGTTGCATTATCAACCGCAGATCTGTCTGGCTACAAACCAGGTGGTCGGCGTGGAGGCGCTGATCCGCTGGCGCCATCCCAAGCACGGGTTGCTGTCTCCGGTACATTTCATTCCGACGGCAGAAGAAAATGGCTTGATTGTGGAAATCGGACGCTGGGTTCTGCGCGAAGCCTGCCGGCAATGCCGGCAATGGATCGACGCCCACCACGCAACACTAAGGGTCTCCATCAATATTTCCGCGCTCGAGTTCCGTCAGGCCGATTTCGTCGAGCAAGTGCGGGCGATTCTGAACGAAACCGGTATCGCGCCCAGCCATATCGAACTCGAACTGACGGAAAGCATCGTGATGCACAACGTCGGCGCCGTGCTAGCCATTCTGAACGAATTGAAGCGTATGGGAATTTTTCTGGCGATCGACGACTTCGGCACAGGCTTCTCCAGCCTGAATTACCTGAGGCGATTTCCTATTGATCGACTCAAAATCGACCAGTCCTTTGTTCAAGGTATCGACCACATCCCGGCCAACGAATCGATCGTGCGCGCGATCACATCGCTGGCGCACAATCTATCGATGGAAGTGGTTGCGGAAGGGGCCGAAAGCGATGCGGAACTGGCTATTTTGATGGCGTGTCAATGCAACGAAGCCCAAGGATACTGGTTTGCCAAACCGATGCCGGCAGACGACGTGATGCCTTGGGTTGCTGCTTGGGAAGACAGGAAAGCTGATTGAATCGCTGCGCCAGTATTGAAACACTTCAGTGGCGTAACGCGTATTACGCTGGTTCAAACTTGACCTATCCGCTTGACTGCCAATATTGAAGCCGGGTGAATACGCTCGCCACCGTTGAATGATTCTGTAACCGGCGCAATATTTATTCACCAGTTAAATCGAGAAGAATTCGAAGCCGCGCTTTGGTTTTTGTGTATCGATCCAGTCGCCAGTTTTGCATGATTGAAATAGCTAAATCGAAATCATCGTAGGGCAGCTCGTACAATGCTGCCAAATCAAATTTTTTCTTCAGACACAGCGCCCGGACCAGTTCTTTAAAAACGTCATGATGCGGAGTGCCCGTGTTGCTGGCGAGCCTATGCTCAAGCTTTTTCAAGATATTCATCTTGGCTCTCCTTTCCCTGAATGCGAGGGTTTCGCATGGCTTAACAATTTAACTAATATAAGTTCGACCCTACTACAATCAGATGGCAATCGTCATCATCGATTGAGTCAGCCGGATACGCATATTCAGTTGTAAGGATCGTCGTTCCGTGGTCTTAGATATCTTGGGCATGCCACTGCTGCCCGCCAACTCGACAAAGATGGCGTCGCCGTCATACGGGAAATGTGACAGCCGCATCTGACAAACCGGCGAACTATCAGCTCGGATTACGACTACCGCACATTATGAGTGGCGCATTTTGGGCATTCCAGTGGGACCTTTGCAAGCATTTCACCATGCTATGCACCCATTGCACGAGACCCTCTGCAGTTCACTCTGCAAGCTACTGAGATTAAACAGCACCAGCTGGCCCACAAATTTCACAGCGTCTGCAAACTACGTAGTAAGCACTCCTGAGTAATCACTGAATTTAAGGGTTGAGTCGTAGCAGGTCAAATAACTTTAGCTACTTAATATATTCTATACTATGTTAGTATTATACTTATAGCCAAAAGCAAGGACCACCATGCCCCCATTTTTCAAACTCACCCATTCAACTCCGCTTAACGGATTCCAGGACGACACGCGGGTCATCGTGAAAGGCAAGATTCGCCGCGGTGATGTGGCCAAACAACTGCTGCTGCAATTACCGGCTGCCACCAACGATCGGCTGAAAGCCGCTGTGCTGGGGCCACAAGCGCCCGGCATCGTGGGATTAATCGAATGGGCATTACAGGAGCTGGATCAGCAGAAAAAGATCCTCATCATCGAAAACGCTGGATGAGGGAAAAGCAGGAAGGGGTGGCGACGGATGTTAGCGCATCCGTCGCCGGCTCACAGAAATCACTTTTATGAGGAAGGAAATCACCATGAGCAATGCCAATTCTACTAAAAAACGTCTCGCCGATGGGAAAGATGCGGGTTTTATCATCGACCCGCAAGGAAAGTTGCTGGTGCCGGCCTCGTTTCAACTGGCACACATGGCCGAACAACGGGAGGCGATGGAAGAAAAAATACGCGAAGCGGAACAGGCCGCAGCTAAAGCCGATATGCAACATGAACCGAGTCCTTGGGATCGCATCCCCATCGAATCCTACGATTATTTCGAAGAATCCATAAAGCTGAATTTTCCGGATACGCCCGATACTGAACCGGTGCAGATATTCGATATCGACTCGGTCAAAGCGGCCCTCAAAAAATGGACCGGCGGTCATTCGGATCGTATTGCCAAAGTGCAGGACGCCTTTGACGACGTACTCAAAAATGGCGGTGCCCGTTATCTGCCCACCTTCACCAAAACCCGTATCCGGAATAGGTCGCGTTTCAATTTCAACAATGCGCTGCTCCCCGGTATCGACGCCAAGCTGCGTGCGTTGCGCGTCAAATTTCCGAATTTTGTGGAAGCCATCGAGTTGATCGATACCGAACTGCGTTTGCAGTCCCGATTGCCGGAGAGCGAATTTCGGTTACCGCCCATTTTGTTGTCAGGTCCGCCCGGCGTGGGTAAATCGTTTTTCGCTGCGGCGCTGGCCCAAGCCCTGGGGGTGGCCTACGAGAAACTGAGCGCGGGAGGCCTGCAAGGCGCTTTCTCAATCAATGGCACCAGCGCACACTACCGAGAAGCGATGCCTGGGGAGATATTCTTTGCGTTGTCCCGTAATGTCTATTGCTCTCCGGTCATTCTCCTGGACGAAATCGATAAAATCGCCGGCCACGTCGGCGACCCGATCGAGCCGGTCCTGCTGGATCTGCTTGAGCCCGAGACAGCCAGGTCCTTCAAGGATGAATGCATGATGCTGAAATTCGATGCCTCGCATATTATCTTCATTGCCACGGCCAACGAAGCCATATCAGCCCCCCTGGCGTCACGCTTTCATGTCATCCAGGTACCGCCGTTCACACGCGAGCAGCAACGGGATGTGGCGAGTCAGATTTTTAGTGATTATTGCGACTCGGTGGGAGTGGCTCTAGGCGCCGACCCGGATATGCTCGCCACCCTGGCGAACAATGATCTGAGGTCCTATTCGCGCGCAATCCGATTTGCGGTAGGGAATGCGTTGCGTGCAGATCGGGACAGGCTTTTGTCGGCCGACTTTGCTTTGTTCGCAAGCAGGAGAATTGGGATGGGGTTTTTATGAGGGGGTGTCGTAGATGTCTGATTAGACGTGCCGGCATAAAAAAACCAAACGCAAGCTAGATAGTGTCGTCACGAGATAGCGAGCCAAAGCACCAAGCAGCGTATGCGGACTGCGGCCAGGAATGAGGAAGCGTTTTTAACGTAGCG